>NZ_PGET01000001.1:1200000-2400000 GCF_002797975.1 [Clostridium] celerecrescens 18A
GTTGGACTTAAAAATGTGATGTCTGCTCCGGAGATTGAAACCAAATTAAAAGAGCAGGGAATCATTCAGGAAGGTTAATGATTATAAATTTCGTCTGCCTGTGTTTCAACCTGGCAGACGGTATCCAATAAACGGTGGATCGTAACAGTAATCAAATATTGATAAAAGTGCAGGTGAGCCTATGAAAAGAGAATACGCCCTTGTGGAGGAGAGAAGAGAGCATATATTGGATATCGTAAGAAACAGTCCCAAGGTATCCGTGAACAGCTTGGCAGAGCAATGCGGGATTTCTGTGATAACAGTTCGAAGAGATCTGCAGTATCTGGAAGACAGGAAGCTTTTAAAACGCTGTCATGGCGGCGCCATTCCCATTGAAAAGGGCCCTGCGCAGGCAAATGAAATATTACGATACAGACGGCTGATTGCCAGCTATGCTGCAACGTTGGTAGATGATAATGATACGCTGTTTATTAACACCAGCAGCACTGCCCTGCAGATACTGGAATATATCAAGAGCAGGAATGTGACGGTCATAACCAATAATGGAAAAGCGATTAACAGTGAACATGGAACCGGGGTAAATATCATTCTCACCGGCGGCGAACTTCGCTACCCGAAAGAAGCCATGGTAGGAGATCTTGCGGTCAGGAATCTTCAGAACATCTATGCAAAAAAGGCATTTATGGGTTGTTCCGGTATTTCCGTTATGTCAGGAATGACGACCGAGATCATGAATGAGGTATGTCTGAACGAATTAATGATCGAACACACAAGAAGCGAGCTGTATATCCTGGCCGATCATACAAAGATAGGAAAGAACAGCAGCTTTTCAAGCTGCAGCATAGGCAAAGTTCAGCATTTGATTACGGATGAAAAGGCGCCTGAAGAAATATTAAAGGAATTTAAGGAGGCTGGAGTGCAGATCCACCAGGTGAAAAAAGGAGGTTTTTAATGAAAACCTATACGCTTGGGTTGTATGAAAAGTCAATGCCGGCTGAATTAAGCTGGAAAGAAAAGCTGGAAGCTGCAAAGAGCGCCGGTTTTGATTTCCTGGAAATGAGTATAGACGAAACTGAGGAGAAACTGGAACGTCTGGAAATGACGGAAAAGGAACGTCTGGAACTGATAAAACTGACAAAGGATGCAGGCATTCCCATCGGTACCATGTGTTTAAGCGGACACCGGAAGTATCCCCTGGGAAGCCATGACCCGGAAGTTAAGAAAAAAAGCATGGAAATCATGAGCAAAGCCATAGAACTTGCATCGGATCTGGGAATCAGGATTATCCAACTGGCCGGATACGATGTGTACTATGAAGAATCTGATGAAGAAACAAGGCGGTATTTTACTGACAACCTAAAAAAGGCTGCCGAAATGGCCGCGTCCGCCGGTGTGGTACTTGCATTTGAGACCATGGAGACCGGATTCATGAATACAGTGGAAAAAGCCATGAAATATGTGAAGCAGGTTTCCTCTGTCTACTTAAATGTTTATCCTGATATAGGGAATATAACAAATGCTGCGTTCATCAATGGAACGGACGTATTGGAGGACTTAAAGCTTGGAAGCGGGCGGCTTGCCGCCATGCATTTGAAAGAGACAAAACCAGGCATATTCCGTGAGGTTCCTTACGGCGAGGGCCATGTGGACTTTAAAAAGGCCATTGAGACCGCATGGAAGCTTGGAGTCAGGATCTATGTGGCGGAATTCTGGTATACGGGAAATCCCTCCTGGAAGGAAGACCTGGTTGCGGCAAATCTTAAAATGACCGGGATATTAAGGGAACAGGAATGAAAGGGAGTAAATAAATGAAGATTGAAAAAAAGGTGATGGGAAATTTAACGAAATGCTATTCCATAGCCCCGCTTCGCTACAAAGGAACCGATCACATCCTTGTTGCGGCGGAAAAAATCGACCGCTGCCTGCTATTTGATTCGGAAGGCAATATAGAAGATACCATTTGGACAGAACCTGGCGGTGTAATGACCATGGTTCAAGTTCCTGGTACGGACGGACAGTTTCTGGCAACTCAAAAATTCTATTCTCCCAATGATTCCAAAGAAGCAAAAATTGTCATAGTGACCCCTGATGAACAAAATGGCTGGGAGGTAAAGACTTTAGTGGATTTACCCTTTGTACACCGGTTTCATATTGTGGAACGGAACGGCATCAACTATTTGATTGCTTGTACCTTAAAGTCAGGCCATGAATTTAAGGATGACTGGTCCTCACCGGGAAAGGTATACGGAGCGGTCCTGCCTGAAGATTTAAGCGGATTCAACGATAAGCATCAGCTTCCGCTGAAGGTGATTAAAGCTGGGATGCTGAAAAATCATGGTTACTATAAGGTGGAAGATGGTGGTCTTCAGACCAGTATTATATCCTCTGACAGCGGCGTATACCAGTTCATTCCACCGGAGCAGCCTTCTGGGGAATGGGGGATCCGCCAGTTGATAAAAGAAGCGGCAAGTGATGCGGTGCTGTTGGATTTTGATGAAGACGGAGAGAAAGAATTAGCCACTATTTCCCCATTTCACGGGGATAAAATCAGCATTTGGAAAAAAACAGACGGGGAATACAGGGAGGTCTATGTTTATGATCAGCCGGCTGAATTCAACCATGCTATTTTCGGAGGGACGCTGTGCGGCAGACCGGCCCTGGTCATAGGACATCGGCAGGGAGAACGAAATCTTTTGGTATTTACCTATAATCCGGTGCAGAAATCCTATGAAGCACAGATCTTAGACCGAAATTGCGGTCCTGCTAACGTATACAAGTATACAAATAATGGAAAAGAGATCATCATATCCACCAATCATGGAATCGATGAAATTGCCATGTATACATTTACCCCATAGGAGGAGAAACATGTTAGAAGACTTAAAGCGGCTTGTTTATGAAACTAATATGGAACTGCCCAAGTACGGTCTTGTCACCTTTACCTGGGGCAATGTGAGCGCTATAGACCGTGAAAGTGGTATGTTTGTTATTAAGCCCAGCGGTGTAGATTATAACAAGCTTAAGCCGGAAGATATGGTGGTTATGGATTTAGAGGGCAGAAAGGTGGAAGGAAGATATCACCCTTCTTCTGATACTGCCACCCATCTGGAACTTTATAGGGCATTCCCAAAGATCGGCGGGATCGTGCACACCCATTCTTCCTGGGCGACCAGCTGGGCCCAGTCCGGGCGGGGAATCCCCTGCTATGGCACTACCCATGCGGATTATATATACGGAGAGGTTCCCTGCCTTCGCTGCCTGACAAAGGAAGAGATTGAGGAAGGGTATGAGAAACACACGGGGCTTCTGATTGCAGACTATTTTAAGGACAAAGAGTATCTGGCAGTACCGGCCTGTCTCTGTAAAAACCACGGACCTTTTACCTGGGGGAAGGATCCCAAAGAGGCTGTGCATAACGCAGTGGTATTGGAAGAGGTAGCCAAAATGGCTTATCGGTGTGAGCAGATCAATCCGGATGTCATCCCTGCACCACAGGAGCTGCAGGATAAGCATTATTTAAGAAAGCATGGGGCCAATGCATATTATGGTCAAAAGAATGGGGAGAATGAAAGATAGATTTTTTTAGACAAAGTAAATGAGGGGATATCAGAGAGCTTTTTTGATAAGCTGTCATAAGGGAGGGAGAAATCTCTCCGGTATATGTAAAAGCCTGCCTTCCTAAACGGAAAGGTGGGCTTGTATTAATAAGGAAGCCGTTACCTAAGAAAGGTAATTCTTCATGGTTTTTAATGCGTTTTTTTCCAGGCGGCTTACTTGCGCCTGACTGATATGGATTTCTTCTGCTACCTCGGTCTGCGTCTTTCCTTCAAAAAAGCGCATGTCAATGATATGGCGCTCCCTTTCTGGAAGACGTCTCATGGCCTCGTTTAAGGAGATGTCCTCTACCCAGTTTTCCTCTAAGTTTTTTTTGTCACTGATCTGGTCCATGACAAAAAGAGGATCACCGCCGTCAGAATAGACCGGTTCATAAAGACTGACCGGGCTTTGAATGGCATCAAGAGCATAGGTGATGTCTTCTTTGCTGACTCCGATTTCATCGGCGATTTCCATCAGGGTAGGTTCTTTTAAGTTTTTCTTCATTAAATTTTCTTTGGCATAGATTGCCTTATAAGCGGTATCACGCAGGGACCGGCTGACGCGGATAGAATTATTATCCCGAAGATAACGCCGTACTTCGCCCAAAATCATGGGTACCGCATAGGTGGAGAACCGGACGTTCTGCGTAATATCGAAATTATCAATGGCTTTGATTAAACCGATGCATCCGATCTGAAATAAGTCGTCAACGTTTTCATTGCTCCCGGAAAAACGTTGTATGACACTGAGAACCAGTCTTAAGTTTCCCTTGATGTAATCTTCTCTGGCCTTTTTATCTCCATCAAGAATCCGTTTGAACAGAACTTCCTTCTCTTCGTTATTAAGAAGAGGAAGTTTGGAAGTATTGACACCACAAATCTCTACTTTGTATCCAGACATATCTTTCCCTCCGCATCATTCATTATTCTCATACAGAAATGATGTACTCAATCGAGGGCTTTTATACGATAGCCGGATCAAAATTATTTTCCAGTTTTTAGGGCATTATTAATCCAGCTTATTTTTTTCATATAGAACCAGCAATCCCTTTAATAGCAGAGCCTCGTCATAATGAATTTTATGATAACAAAGCGGGACGACAGAGGAAGCCAGGCCTCCGGTCGCCACAAGGCTTGCCAAAGTCCCAAGTTCTTCCTCCATACGGTCAATGACACCGTCGATCATGGCGGCATTGCCGTAAAGGATTCCGTTTTTCATGCAGTCAATGGTATTTTTGCCGATCACCCTAGTCGGTTTGTTTAAACCGATATAAGGGAGCTGGGCAGCCCGGCTGCTTAAGGAATCCAGGGAGACTCTAAGGCCGGGGAATATAATGCCGCCGGAGTAGTTCCCATTCCGGTCAATGACGGACATGGTAGTGGCAGTTCCCATGTCAACAATGATGATGGGAGCCTGATACTCCTTTAAAGCAGCTACCGCATTTACGATTAAATCGCTGCCAACGGTCTTAGGGTTGTCCATCTTGATGTTGAGTCCGGTCTTCATTCCGGAGCCGACCACCATGGGTGTCTTACCTGTTATTTTTTTAACAGCACACACGACCACATCCGTAAGAGGAGGAACAACCGAAGACAGGATTGCCCCTTCTATGGCTGAGAGGGGCATGTTGTGAATTTCCATAATATCTTTTATATTAACTGCATATTCCAGCTCTGTTTTTCCGTGGTTGGTGGTGACTCGCTCTACAAAGTAGATGCCGGTATTGTCGATGCCGCCTATGACAATATTGCTGTTTCCCATATCAATGGCCAAAATCATAAAGGGAACTCCTTTCCAACTTTTTTTTCTTGTGCTATACTGTAGAGTATCATATTTTAAGACGAAAAACAACGGGAGGCACTTATGCTGAAAGGAAAAAATATCATTTTGGGTGTAACAGGAAGCATTGCGGCCTATAAGATAGCCGGACTTGCCAGTATGCTGGTAAAAAAGGGCTGCAAGGTACATGTCTTAATGTCCCAAAATGCCACCAATTTTATTAATCCCATTACGTTTGAAACATTGACAGGCAATAAATGCCTGGTTGATACCTTTGACCGCAATTTTCAGTTCAACGTAGAGCATGTATCCATTGCCAAGCTTGCTGACGTTGTAATGATCGCCCCGGCCAGTGCCAATGTGATCGCAAAGCTGGCTCATGGGATCGCGGATGACATGCTGACAACCACCATCCTGGCATGCAGATGCAAGAAGATCATTTCTCCTGCCATGAATACCAATATGTACGAAAATCCAATTGTTCAGGATAATATAAGGATTTGTGAGTCCTATGACATGGAAGTAATCAAACCTGATTTCGGGTACCTGGCCTGCGGAGATATTGGGGCAGGAAAGATGCCGGATCCTGAGGTGCTTTTTGATTTCATTGAAAAAGAGGTCTGCTTTGAAAAAGACCTGGCAGGAAAGAAGATTCTGGTTACGGCCGGCCCTACCAGGGAATCCATTGATCCGGTCCGGTTCATCACAAACCATTCCACAGGGAAAATGGGCTATGCAGTGGCAAAGGCAGCCTCCTTAAGAGGGGCGGATGTGACACTTGTGAGCGGGATAACGGATACGCCAAAGCCCAGGTTTGTGCACCTCATAGAGGTTGGCAGCGCAAAAGAAATGTTTGATGCAGTTACAGCAGAAGCAGAATCTCAGGATGCCATCATTAAGGCCGCCGCTGTAGCGGATTACCGTCCAAAGCATGTGGGAACGGAAAAGACAAAGAAAAAAGAGGGAGAAATGGTTATAGAACTGGAACGGACGGACGATATCCTTAAATGGTTGGGAGAGCACCGTAGAAAGGGACAGTTTCTTTGCGGCTTTTCCATGGAGACCCAGAATATGTTAGAAAATTCAAGAGTAAAGCTTGATAAAAAAAAGATAGACATGATTGTTGCCAACAACTTAAAAGTGGAAGGAGCCGGCTTTGGAACAGATACCAACGTAGTTACCATCATAACCAGGGAAAAAGAGCTTCCGCTTAAGACCATGACAAAAGATGAAGTAGCGCATCACATTCTAGATGAGATATTTACCCGCCAGAATGGAGGAAAGAAGGAGCAGGCATTATGAGAATTGAGAAAAGACAAATCGTTGTACCAGGACAGTTGACCGGCCCGGTGTGTTTGACTGGTTATTTACTGGACAGCATAAGCGTTAACCCGGATATGCTTCGCCCTGCAATTATTGTGCTTCCAGGAGGCGGATACAGCCGGCGGTCAGATCGGGAGAGTGAGCCCATAGCCTTGCAGTTTATGTCCATGGGCTGTCATGCATTTGTTTTGAATTACAGCGTTGACCCCAATCGTTTCCCTACTTCCCTAAGAGAACTTGCTGAAGCGGTGGCCGTCATCCGGCAGCACGCAGCAGAGTGGAAGGTTGACACGAATAAAATCATTCCATGCGGTTTTTCTGCCGCCGGGCATTTGGCCTGCAGTCTTGGGGTTTTCTGGGACAGAGATTTTGTGTGGGAAGCCATAGATCGGACTCCGGAGGAGATCCGTCCGGACGGGCTGATTTTAAATTACCCTGTGATCACAAGCGGGGAATTTAAGCATGCCGGTTCTATCTTAAGTCTTTTGGGCGAGAATGCGACAAAGGAAGAAAAGGAAGCGGTATCCCTAGAGAACTTTGTTACGGAAAAGACACCAAAAGCTTTCCTGTGGCATACGTATACCGATGCCGCTGTGCCCCTTGAAAACAGCCTGCTCCTGGCTTCGGCCATGAGAAGGCATGGCGTGAATTTTGAACTTCATGTATATCCTGCGGGATGCCACGGTCTGTCTCTGGCCAGCGAAGAAACCGCAGGCTCCAATGAGTCCCTCTTAGAACCTTCCTGCCAGAGCTGGATTTCTCTTGCGAAAACCTGGCTTTCTAATTTTTAACCGAATCAAGCAGCAATAGCTGCTGTTCGGTTATACCCGGTAGAGCGGGGCACACTGTGAGTATGCAGGGGCGCGGATTGCAAATATCCGCTTAACTATGGAAGATAGAATCTTGACTTATGGTTAGAATCATACTACAATAGACGAGATCTAGACGTAAATTTTGGAGGAACTATTTTTGTGAATATAGCGGAAGAAATTAAAAAGAGAAGAACATTTGCTATTATTTCCCATCCGGATGCGGGAAAGACGACCTTGACGGAGAAATTTCTGCTTTACGGAGGAGCTATTAATCTGGCCGGTACCGTAAAAGGAAGAAAAGGCGCCAAGCATGCCGTTTCCGACTGGATGGAGATTGAAAAAGAGAGAGGTATTTCCGTCACCTCCTCTGTGTTACAATTTAATTACGACGGATTCTGCATCAACATTCTGGACACACCAGGCCACCAGGATTTCTCTGAGGATACCTACCGTACCCTTATGGCGGCCGATTCCGCTGTCATGGTCATTGATGGTTCCAAAGGTGTGGAGGCTCAGACCATCAAGCTGTTTAAAGTCTGCGTTATGCGCCATATCCCCATTTTTACATTTGTGAATAAGATGGACCGGGAAGCAAGAGATCCATTTGAACTGATGGATGAGATCGAGGAAGTGCTTGGAATACGGACCTGTCCTGTCAACTGGCCCATAGGCTGCGGAAGAGAATTTAAAGGGGTTTATGACCGCTTTAAAGAAACCATAACCACATTCCGGGCGACTACGAACGGCCAGAAGGAAGTGGAGGCTACAGAAGTCCAGCTGGGGGATTCCCAGGTGGATGCAATGATCGGAGAAAGTTATCACCAGCAGCTTATGGAGGATATTGAGCTGCTTGACGGCGCCAGTGATGAACTGGATATGGACCGGGTCGGCAGGGGAGACTTATCTCCTGTATTTTTCGGCTCTGCACTCACAAACTTCGGGGTAGAGACATTCCTGCAGCACTTTCTTCAGATGACAACTTCCCCGCTGCCAAGATTGACGACAACAGGAGTTGTGGACCCATTTGAAGAGGATTTTTCCGCTTTTGTATTCAAGATCCAGGCCAACATGAATAAGGCTCACAGAGACCGTGTCGCATTCATGCGGATCGTCTCCGGCAAGTTTGACGCAGGCATGGAAGTAAACCATGTGCAGGGCAGCAAAAAAATGCGGTTGTCCCAGCCGCAGCAGATCATGGCCCAGGACAGGAAGATCGTGGAAGAGGCCTATGCAGGTGATATTATCGGAGTCTTTGATCCGGGCATTTTTTCCATCGGAGATACCCTTTGCAAATCCAATGAAAAATTTGAATATGAGGGTATTCCTACCTTTGCACCAGAGCATTTTGCAAGAGTGCGGCAGATGGATACCATGAAAAGAAAGCAGTTCATCAAAGGCGTAAACCAGATTGCACAGGAAGGCGCCATTCAGATTTTCCAGGAGTTTAATACCGGAATGGAAGAGATCATCGTGGGAGTCGTAGGAGAACTGCAGTTTGAGGTTTTGACCTACCGTCTGGAAAATGAGTACAATGTAGAAGTAAGACTTGAGAAGCTTCCATACGAATATATCCGCTGGATCGTAAACAAAGAAGAAATTGATGTAGCCAAGATTCAGGGTACGTCTGATATGAAGCGGATCAAGGATTTAAAGGACAATCCTCTTCTTTTATTTGTCAACAGCTGGAGCGTTGGTATGGTATTGGAGCGTAATCCGGGACTAAAGCTTTCTGAATTCGGACACAACTAAGAAAAACCCGCTTTGCGGGTTGCTCGCACAAATCAGATGCCGGAAAACTGGTAACGGTTTAGTAATTATAAAATATAAGGAGGCAGCAGACAATGAGTAAGATTGATGAAGTAAGGGCAGCCATGGTAGAGGCAATGAAGGCAAAGGATAAACAGCGGAAAGATGCCTTATCCATGCTTCTTTCTGCTCTTAAGAATTTTGAAATCGATAAGAAGGACCATACCCCTATTACGGAAGATGAAGCCAATACAGTAGTAAAGAAGGAAATCAAACAGACTCAGGAAACTCATGATCTTGCGCCTGAAGACAGGACGGATATCAGGGAAGAAGCTGCGTTTCGTATTATCGTTTATAAGGAATTTGCTCCGGAGGATATGGGAGAGGAGCAGATCAGAGAGATCATCCAGTCAGTTCTTGAGGAACTTGGAATTGAAGCTCCTACTGGGGCAGACAAAGGAAGGATCATGAAAACCCTGATGCCCAAAGTAAAGGGAAAAGCGGATGGCAAGGCAGTAAATGAAGTACTTGCATCTATAATGAAATAAGAAAAAAAGGGGTGCGGATCATGTATAGGAAAGAAATAGAAGAATATATAGAGTCACATAAGCAGGAAATGATAGAAGACATCTGTACACTGTGCCGCATTAACAGTGAAAAGATGCCATACAGGGAAGGGATGCCTTACGGACCGGGAGCGTTTGAAGCCTTGAATGAAGCGCTGGATATTGCGGAATCCTATGGTTTTTCCATTACCAATTATGATAATTATGTTGGAACGGCAGATCTAAACGATAAGGAAAGACAGCTTGATATTCTGGCCCATCTTGATGTGGTGCCGGCAGGAGAAGGCTGGAAGGAGACAGAGCCTTTTGAGCCGGTAGTAAAGGGAGATAAACTATTTGGCAGGGGAACTGCAGATGATAAAGGCCCGGCGGTTGCTGCACTTTATGCCATGAGAGCGGTGAAAGAGCTGAATATTCCTCTAAATAAAAATGTGCGGCTGATCCTTGGAACGGACGAAGAGTGCGGAAGCTCAGATATCGCTCATTATTATGCCATTGAAAAGGAAGCACCTATGACCTTTTCTCCTGACGGCTCTTTTCCGGTTGTGAATACGGAAAAGGGTGGCTTAAACGGCCATTTCACCGCAGAATGGGCTGCTTCTGACCAGCTTCCCAAGCTGGTGAGCCTGGAGGCAGGAACCAAAGTAAACGTGGTTCCCGGAAAGGCCAATGCAGTTGTCACCGGCCTTGATGCAAAAGTCCTTGAACATGCAGCGGCAGAGTGTGAAAAAAGGACGGGAATCCGCTTTGAACTGAAATTGGATGAAGATACGGCCAACATAACTGCAATCGGTGAAAGCGCACATGCCTCTCTTCCTGAGGAGGGGAATAACGCCCTGACCGGACTTCTTTTATTCTTAACAGAGCTTCCTCTGGCGGAAAGCGAACAGATGATCATGATCCGCCGCCTTCTGGAACTGATCCCTCATGGGGATACTTCAGGAGAAGCTTTGGGAATTGCAATGGAAGATGAGCTCTCCGGCAGCCTGACTCTGGCATTCAGTCTCTTAAACGTGACAGAAACCGGTCTGGAGGGGACCTTTGACAGCCGGTGTCCGGTTTGTGCGACTGAAGAAAATGTCCTTAAAGTAGTAAGAAGAACCATGGCGGAAAAGGGCTTTACCCTTCACAATGATTCCATGAAGCCCCCTCATCATGTGGATGGAAATTCGGAATTTGTAAAGACCCTGCTGGATGTTTATGAAAGCTATACAGGCCGCAAGGGAGAGTGCGTATCCATGGGCGGCGGTACCTATGTCCATGAATTAAAGAACGGCGTTGCCTTCGGCGCTTCCATGCCGGGGACAGATAACCGTATGCATGGAGCTGATGAGTATGCAGTCATTGACGAACTGATTGTAAGCGCAAAGATATTCGCTCAGGTGATTGTAGACTTATGTTCATAAAATTTACGTTTTTGTTTCAAAATATAAAATAAGTATTGACAAAAACAGGAAGAGAGCGTAAAATACGCCTCATAAAGTAATTCCTAGTTTGCCTATAGGAATCAGTGGGAGGAGTAGCTGCCATGAACCAGTGGAGAGCCATGCAGATGAATATGAACAAGATGAACGGCATGTGTATGATGATGTGTCGTGTATCAGAGTGCATAAAAATACGATAATCGTTTCATTTGTATGGATTGTGATTGGAATTCGCTGAGAGCAGCAATACGCGGAAAATTTTAGGTCGCAAGTCTGTGCAGGGCTTGCGGCCTTTTTGTACATTAAAGAAACACCCTACGGGAATTCCATTATGCCCAGAAATATGGGCAATAATAATGAAAGGAAACAGACAAATGCAGTCAGCAGAACCTATTATTCAGCTGGTGGGACTAGGAAAAGAGTTTCGTACCACAGGCGGCCCAATTAAGGCCCTGGACGATATCAACCTGTCCATAGAACAGGGAGAGATATTTGGAATTATCGGTTTAAGCGGAGCCGGAAAAAGTACTTTGGTCCGCTGTATCAACTATTTAGAAATACCGACATCAGGAGATGTACTTTTTGAAAACAAGAGTCTGGCGTCCATGCGGCCACAGGAGCAGAGACTGGCCAGACAGTCCATGGGCATGATTTTTCAGCAGTTCAACCTGCTGGCTCAAAGAAACGTTCTTCAGAATGTGTGCTTTCCGTTAGAAATCGCCAAGGCGCCCAAAAAGGAAGGGTTAAAAAGAGCCATGGAGCTTTTGGAAATCGTGGGCCTTAAGGACCGGGCCAAGGCTTATCCGGCCCAGCTGTCAGGTGGGCAGAAGCAAAGGGTAGCCATAGCAAGAGCCCTGGCAACCAATCCGAAGGTTCTCCTTTGCGATGAGGCCACTAGTGCGTTGGATCCAAATACCACAAAGTCCATACTTGGACTTTTAAAAAATATTAACAAGTCCATGGGCGTCACCGTGGTTGTTATTACCCATGAGATGTCGGTTATAGAAGCCATCTGTGACCGGGTGGCGATTATTGACCAGAGCCATATTGCTGAAGTGGGAAGCGTAAAGGAAATATTCTCTGAGCCAAAGTCAAAGATCGGCAGACAGCTCATATTAGGAGAAGCGGCGGAACAAGTCAGCCGTTTTGGCGGCTCCAGAAGAGTCCGGATTTCCTTTGACGGACGGTCTTCCTTTGAGCCTGTCCTTGCCAATATGATATTAGCCTGTAAGGTGCCGGTGAATATTATGCATGCCGAGACCAGAGATATTAACGGAACTGCTATGGGACAGATGGTCATCCAGCTTCCAGATAATGAGGTGGACCAGAACCGGGTGCTTAGTTATTTAAAAACAGCAGGGATAACACATGAGGAGGTGAAGAAACATGACCTTTGATGCGACTACGATACAAATGCTTATTACAGGTATAGGAGAGTCTTTGTTTATGACGCTGACATCTTCCGTTTTTTCTTATCTAATCGGTATCCCTCTGGGAATTATACTAATTGTTACAGATAAGGATGGAATCCATCCGATCCCCTGGCTCCAGCAGGTATTGGGACTTGTTATCAATCTGTTCCGCTCCATACCCTTTATTATTTTACTAATTATGGTAATACCCGTTACAAAAATGATTGTAGGAACGCTTCTTGGACCAAAGGCCGTGATTCCGCCTTTAGTAATAGCAGCAGCCCCGTATGTTGCCAGAGTGGTGGAGTCTTCGTTTAAGGAAGTGGACAGCGGTGTGGTAGAAGCGGCGAAATCCATGGGTGCCTCTACGTTTCAAATAATATGTAAGGTTCTCCTTCCGGAGGCAAAGCCTTCCCTTCTGGTAGGAGCAGCACTTTCCGTAACAACCATATTGTCCTATTCCGCTATGGCCGGATTTGTAGGCGGCGGCGGTCTTGGTGATATTGCAATTCGATATGGATATTACCGTTATCAGACACAGATGATGTTTGTAACTGTCGCGATCCTTGTGATCATCGTCCAGATCATTCAGGAAACCGGAATGAAGTTATCCAGAAAGAGCGACAAACGGGTTAAATAGTAACAGCCTCAGGCGTTACCATAAAAAAATTCAAGGAGGAAAAATTATGAAAAAGTCACTTTATGTATTTTCAGCTGCACTGGTTGCAGCAGCAGCGCTGACAGCATGCGCAGGAAGTAAGGAAGCACCCGCAACACCTACAGCAACCCAGGCTGCATCCTCAGAGGAAACAAAAGCAGAAGAAACAACGGCAGCTGAAACGACCGGCCAGCTGGAGAAGATCATTGTCGGAGCAACTCCGGCACCTCATGCAGAGATTTTAAATGCTGCAAAGGATATTTTAAAAGAAAAAGGCTATGAGCTGGTAGTCAAGGAATATACGGATTATGTGCAGCCAAACATGGCTCTTGAATCCGGAGACTTAGATGCCAACTATTTCCAGCACAAGCCATATCTGGATCAGTTCAATGAGCAGAAAGGAACCGACCTTGTAAGTGCGGCAGCCATTCACTATGAGCCCTTCGGCATCTACGCAGGAAAGACAGATGCTATTGATAAGCTTCCCGACGGAGCTCAGATCGCAGTTCCTAATGATGTTTCCAACGAAGCAAGAGCTCTTCTTTTACTGGCAGACCAGGGGCTGATCGGATTAAAGGAAGGCGTTGAACTGGATGCAACCAAGAATGATATTGTAAAGAACGATAAGAATTTTAAGATCGTTGAAGTAGAAGCTGCTCAGCTTCCCCGTTCCTTAGGCGATGTAGATGTGGCTGTTATCAATGGAAACTACGCCATTGAGGCAGGCTTAAAGGTATCCGATGCACTGGCTGTGGAGGATGCAAATTCTGTGGCAGCAACCCTTTACAGTAATATTATTGCAGTTCGTGCAGGCGAGGAAAGCAGCGAGAAGACCAAAGCTCTTGTTGAGGCTTTAACAAGCGATACTGTTAAAAAGTTTATCGAAGACACTTACGAAGGTGCGGTAGTTCCTTCTTTCTAAACAGGGACTTCTTTATAAAATAAATAAAAGGCCGTTATGGAGATTGCATAAAGCAGCTTCCATATCGGTCTTTTTTGTTTGAAATGCTAGTTTAACAAAATGCCGCCAGCTTACTCATTGTCTCTTCCGGCATACTCCTGTATGGAATCCAGCGAAAGGATCAGATGACGCTCCGCCAGAGGATATATCTTTTCAAAGTCACATGTAATGATGCAAACAGTATTTCCTCTTCTGGCAATGCGCTGCAGGGATTTCTTCAGCATATGCAGGGTGTCATAATCAATATATTTTTCCGGATAGATGCAGAAGATGATTTTCTTTCGCAGAAGCTCTAGCCGGTATAAGTATATGGCTAGTTTTTCCTTCTTGGGGAGGTTCCGGCAGGAGGAACGGGGGATAAATCCTTCTTCCTCATATTCTTTTAGGAAAGTCTGTTCCACATACTGCATTCTGGCCCGTTTTAGGATGCCCAGGGGCCCGGCCAGCTTCCTGTAGCTGCCGATGCATATATTATCTCTGGAGGACAGTGTTTCGAAGATACAGTCCTCCAGATCAAATCCGGCAAATACAAAGGAGGCGCAGCTCTCTGCCTTGACGGGCCGTTCATAGACACTGATGGAGCCGGAGGCCAGATCCCGGGGATGAGAGAGGAGAGCCAGCAGTTGGGTTGAGGCGTTGCGGAATAAGTCAAAGATCGCAACGATCCCGCCTTCATGAAGTTCAAAGGAAATGTGCTTTAAGGAACCGTAACAGAGTCCGTCCGCTTTTATCGCCACCACCGGGGATTCGTGGGTAGAAGACTCCGTGTAAGCCAGTGGTCGGTTGTACAGTCTGGAGATATCAATGGCATTTCTTTTTTCATTGTATATCCATTTTACCATTCGATGGTCGTCCATAAAGTAAATGCGGTCTGAAAAGAGCTGAAGCTGGTATATATCACAGGATGTTATAAGGAATGATACCTTTTTTTCTTTCAGATACTGATACATTCTGGAGAACTGCGGGTCCTGAAAGAAGGTCAGAGGAATGTCATCCAGGATGATCAGCCTGGCTCCCAGGATATATGCCTTTAGTATTTCCACCAGACATTGCTCTGACCTTGTAAGATGATTTACCTGCACATGGGGAGGGATCGTAAGCTTCATTTCCCTCATGTAATTCTGCGCCTCATGGAGGATAAGCTTTCTATGCATGAGAAAGGCTCTCCGCTTATGGCGCCGGATGATGAACACATTTTCCGCCACTGAGAGAGAGGGGATCAGGGAGCTGTGCCTTTGCACCAGGGTAACGTGGGAGGCCAGAGCCTGACAGGTAACAGGAGACTCTTCGTAGTAGAATCTGCCGCTGTCCGGAATCTCCTGTCCGGACAGGATAAGGGAAAGCAGAGTCTTTCCGGAGTCATGAAGCCCCATGAGTCCAATAATTTCACCTTTATATTGATACATAGTCAGATGGTCTATGAGCATGGTATTGTCCTTGCGCAAACATAGGTCCTGTATCCGGTACAGTTCATCAGGCATAGGTATTTCCTCCGGTTTGGGAAAAGTCATCAGATTTCACGGAGATATAAGGGATGTGAATCTCCACATCGGTTCCCAGGGCAGGTGTGCTGGATACATGGAGCCCGTATCTGTCTCCGAAGACCAGCTTCAGCCGCCTGTTTACGTTCCACAGGGCAATGCCGGTGCTCCTTTTGCCGTGATTGGGTGAGACATAGTATTCCTGCTTCAGGGAATGGTTCAGCATCTTAAGGGTATCGGAATCGATCCCTTTTCCATTATCAGATATGCGGATGTTAATATGCTTTTTGGCAGGGATAATTTCGATGTTGATAACTCCGTTGTCTGCGGATTCTGTAAAGGCATGTACGATGCTGTTTTCCACTATGGGTTGCAAGGTGAGCTTGGGAATTACCGCATCCATGATGCTGCTCCAGGTATCCGGCAGATCCACATTCAGACAGAACCTGTCACGGAAGCGGTATTGCTGGATCTTCATATAATTGTTGATTACATTTACTTCATCGTTCAAAGTGGCAAAGTCGCTTTTCGTGCTGATGCTGTAACGGAAGAAGTTAGATAGGGCGTAGGTGATATCCGCTATCTCCTGCATGTCGCTTATTACGGCCTGGGCGCGGATGCATTCCAGCGCATTATACAGAAAATGCGGGTTTATTTGATTTTGCAGGGTAAGAAGTTCGGTCTGCTTCTTTAAGATTTCATTTTCATAGTAACGCGCATTATCCCGGACGGCCTTCAGGCTGTGTTCCTCTAAAAGCTTTTGTAATTTCTTTTCTGTTAAGAGCTTCATAGTCATTCTTTCCCTTTGCATGTCAACTGTATATTTTTCGGTAATCTTTCGGCGTAATGCCTACGTATTTTTTAAAAAGCTTACTGAAATAACGGGCATCCTGAAAGCCTGTGGAATATGCAATCTCATTGATGGACAGATTAGAGTCCTTTAAGAGCTCCCTTGCCTGACCGATCCGGTATGAATTTAAATAGTCAATGAAATTCTCACCGGTCTCCTTTTTAAAGATATTGGAAAGGTAGGCCGGATTTAAGGTTACTAAAAGCGCTGCATCCTCCAGCCGGATTGGATCCGTGTAATGTTCCTCAATGTATTTGAGGACCATGCGGATGGGGCGGGTGTTCTGAGCCTGGACGGCCTTGTGGATATTTTCAAATATGTAGGATACAGGTTCCGATACGGCAGCTTTTAAGGCATCTAAAGACAATGCGTTTTCTATGGCGTAGTGAATCTGGCCGGATAAGTAGTCGATTGGCAGCTCCTCCTGGTCCAAAGATAAGTCCATGCGTACAAGCATCCGGCATATCTCCCCCAGCATTTCTATGATGTCAAACAGTGGGAAAAGATTCTTTGGTCTGAAAAACAGCTGATTTAATGTAGCCATGAAATCCGTGATGTTTACGGATTCAATAGCCTTTTTGAACTGCTGTAAATACAAGCTTTTTTCCACCTCTGTGAGATATGGGACCGGAGGCAGCTTCTTCCGGTACAGGATCTGGCCGCAGCCCGACAATATGCGGTAATAGGCAGCATCCATGGCGTCCTTATTGGACTGTCCGAAGGAAGAGATCTTATCATAGGAATCGCCAACACCCACGGTAATCTTAAGTCCGGCAAACAGGTCCAGAAGATTACAGGCCTTCTGGTAAAACTCCTGGAGATGATTAAAAAAAGATCCTGCCGCCTGCCGGGGATAATTGATGCCGAGATAGATAGCGCTGCCCTCCATGCAGGAAAGAACCTGGAAGCAGAAGTCTTCAAATTCCTCATGGAACATGGAGATCAGCTTTTTGTTCAAGGAGCCGATATTGTCCAGATTATCCGCACTCTGGTTGACGAAGTCCAGCTTGAGGCAGAGGATACAGAACAGTCCGGGTTTAAAGTCTATGCCATATTCACCGATGACCTGCTCCAGCGGGACTGCAGGGTCCTGGATTTCCCATATAATACGTTTTAAGAAAAAGGATCTGCCGGGATGTTCTGTGTGGATGGCAGGCATAGCCTCACCTGCAGCCTGGGACTGATGTCTATTCAATTCTTCCAGGATTTTCTTAAGGGCCTGGTTCAGTTCGTTTTCATTGATGGGTTTCAGAATATAGTCATCAACCGAATATTTCAAGGCGTTGTGGGCGTATTCAAACTGTTTATAGCCGCTTACGATGATGAAACGGCAGGGAATATTTAAATATCGTGTCTGACGGATCAGCTCAATGCCGTCCATAACAGGCATGCTGATGTCCGTAATCACGATGGCAGGGCGTATTTCCTGAATCTGCCCAAACAGCTCCTGCCCGTTGTGGGCGCAGCCAGCAAATTCCAACTGCAGCTCATCCCATAGGATCATCTTTTTAATCAGCTCGCAGATCAGGAATTCATCGTCGGCTATGAGCACCTTCATTCTTTCACTTATCACAGGACCCCTTCTTTCTCTTATTAATTTGTCATTAATATTGCTTAGCAGAAGTTGCACTTTCTTCTGCTAAAAGGCGGGTGCTTTACCGCCGTAAATCTGATTAAGAGAACATGATTTTTGTTCTCTTAATATAGCATACCAAAATGGTAGTGTAAATGGAGGAATTAGTAAAAATGCATAAAAATTATACTGTAAATATACAAAAATAGAAATATTACACATATTCTAAAAAACGGTGCATTGAAAAAAGCCCCAAACAATCTTATGATAAGTTCCATCAAACACCTGTGAACAGGTTGATCGAGAAAGGAGAAGGAGTATGAATAAACAGATTCTTGCATGTGTATTGGCAGCGGCTATGGCAGCAGGAGCCCTTGCAGGATGCAGCGGAACTTCCCAAAGTGGCGCAGCAGCGGGGGGAACGACGGCTTCAAAGGTATCCGATGGGGGAGCGGAGAGCCAGGGAGGTGAGGCAAAGACCGGGGAGAATATCACCCTTACGCTGTGGCATATTGAAAATGATGCCAAACGGCAGGAGGTAGTGAAACGCTGTATTGAGAGATTTGAGGCCAGTCATCCCAATGTGAAAGTGGAACAGGTGCCCATGGAGAACGACCCTTATAAGACCAAGCTTACCACCGCCATGGCAGCCGGACAGGAGCCGGATATATTCATTTCCTGGGGCGGCGGATGGCTCCAGTCCTTTGTAGAAGAGGGAAAGGTGCTTGATATTGATGAGGACGTGAGAAAAATCTCTGACATCTACCACGAGTCGGCCCTGTCTCTTTTCGAGCTTGAGGGGAAATACTGGGCAGTGCCCTTCCGGGCAGGCGCGGCTCCTGTGTACTATAATACCGAGATTTATAAGGAACTGGGACTTAAGGTACCGGAGACGGTGGAAGAGCTTGAGGCCAATTGCGAAGTTATTAAGGAACATGGCATCATCCCCTTTGCCGAGGGTAATTCCAGCCAGTGGCCGGGTGCGCTTACCTTTATATGGCTGTCTCTTAGAGAGGGAGGCTCCCAGACGTTCCTTGACGCCTATAACCGCACCGGTAATGCTACATTTGAGGACGAGAGCTTTATTAAAGCCGGACAGAGGATTCAGGATTGGGTGAAAAAAGGATATTACCCCGAAGGCCTCAATGGTATCAACTATGATACCGGAGGATCCAGAATGCTGTTTTACAGCGGTCAGGCAGCTCACATTGTTCAGACCAATAGTTTCGTATCCAACTGTAAGTCAGAAAAACCGGATTTCTACGAGAATAATCTGGGGTTGTTCAACTACCCTGTAATAGAAGGCGGCAAAGGAAAGGCAGACGAGATCTTAGGAGGCGGCAACGGGTATTCCATCTCTGCTTCCTGTAAGAATCCCAAAGAAGCGATGGAACTGGTAAAAGTCCTGACAGATCAGGAGTATGCCCAGGATATGTCAGATACCGCAGGCATTCTTACCGGAATAAAGGGTGTGGAAATCAAGGACAGCAAGCTGCAGCAGATGGAGGAGCTTCTGGTTCATGCCTCCTATATGCAGAACTTCTACGATCAGTTCCTGCCAACAGAGCTTGGAAACTTACATAAGCAGACCACCTACGACCTGTTCGGACTCACCACTACGCCAGAGCAGGCGGCCGCTGACATGGAAGCACTGGCACAGAAGGATCTGGTTAAGAAATAATACATGACATGGATGGAGAGGGTGTTGCATGGCAGAATGCATGTTGCAACGCCCTCATTCCGGATCGTCCTCTGTGAAAAGGAGTGATTATATGAGCAAACAAAATAAACATATTGGAATCATAACGCTGTTCGTGCTTCCGGCCCTGCTGTTTTATGGTACATTTAATGTAGTGGGAATCGTCAGGACATTCATCTACAGCTTTATGGACTGGAAGGGAATCAGCGCCAACAGGACTTTTGCAGGATTTGGGAATTACATCGAGCTGTTCGGAGATTCTTTGTTCTGGAATGCTATGTTGAATAACGTAATCCTGGTCATTGTCTCCGTAGCTGTCCAGCTCCCCGGAGCCTTGCTCTTAGCCCTGCTGATCAACCAGGAGCTTAAGGGAACAAGGTTTTTCCGTACGGTATTTTTTATGCCGATGCTGCTGTCCACGGTTGCTACCGGTATCATGTGGATTCTGTTTTATGATCCCTATTTTGGCCTGATAGCCAGTCTCATGCAGAAGCTTGGGTTAAAATGCATTGCTTTTCTGGAAGGGAGATCATCCATGCCCTCCATTCTGTTCGTCATATGCTGGCAGTTCATTCCCTTCTATATGATTATATTAAAGGCGGGACTGACCAATATACCGACGGACATTTATGAGGCGGCCAGGATCGACGGGGCAAATGGTAAGCAGTGTTTCTGGAAAATCACCCTTCCACTGCTTGTTCCGACCCTTCGCTCGGCGGCGGTCCTGCAGCTGGTGGGATCTTTAAAATACTTTGACTTATTCTATGTCATGATGGGCGGCGCGCCCAACAGGGCGACAGAGCTGATGGCCACCTACATGTACAAGAAAGGGTTTACGGAATTCCGCATGGGATATGCCAGCGCCATTGCTGCCAGCATGTTCATTCTGTGTTTTGCCATAGCATGCATGTTCCTTTATATTACGAGAGATAAGGAGGCGGCATAATATGGGCGTATTGTTAAAAAGAAAAATAAAGAATACCGTTCTCTACGCAATCAGCATCGTTATTGCACTGATTACAGGATTTCCCTTTGTGTTTCTGGTCATCAACAGTTTTAAGGGCATGGGGGAATACTTAACCAATATCTGGAGACTGCCAAAAGAACCGTTTTTCGGAAATTATCAGTTGGTCTTAAAACCTGATTTTCTCCGGTATTTCTTAAACAGCGTTGTGGTGTCGGGAGTCAGTGTTTTCATCATTGTGGTCGTATCATCCATGATCTCCTTTACCTTTGCAAGGTTAAAATACAGAGGGAGGAATCTGCTTTACTTTGCCATTATCGCGGGAATGATGATCCCGGTACATACGACTCTGATCCCCACATTCACGCTTTTAAGTAGCATTGGCCTGACGGATACTTTAACCGGCCTTGTGGGTCCTTATGTCAGTTATAACATTCCCATTGCCGTATTCATACTGACCCAGTTCTTCCGGGAGATACCCAAGGAGCTGGAGGAAGCGGCCATCATAGACGGCTGCAGCATTGTTGGAACCTTTAAGAATATCATACTTCCGCTGTCTGGTCCGGCTATCTCCACAATCGTGGTATATACATTTTTGAATATCTGGAATGAATTCATTAATGCCAATGTACTGATCAACAGCACGGGAAAGAAAACCCTGCCTTTAGGGATCCGTGAATTCTACGGCATGCAGTCTGTAAATATACCGGCAGTGCTTACCGCTATCCTGATCGGATCGCTTCCGGTCATCCTTTTGTACTTCTTTGCACAGGAAAAGGTAGTTAACGGATTGACCCAGGGAGCGGTTAAAGGCTGAGTGAGCCCGGAAGGGATATATATATGGACAGATCGAATGAAATAGATCGTAAGAGAGGAGAGGATTTGATATGGATTTTGAAGAGAGGGCCAGGGAGTTAGTCGGTCAGATGACCCTGGAAGAGAAGGCCTCGCAGCTAAGATTTGATGCCCCGGCAGTCAAAAGGCTGGCGATCCCCAGATACCACTGGTGGAATGAATCACTTCACGGTGTGGCAAGGGCGGGGACAGCAACCATGTTTCCCCAGGCCATCGGTATGGCGGCCATGTTTGATGAGGAGATGATGAAGGAGATCGGCACTGCGGCGGGCATGGAAGCAAGAGCAAAGTACAATGCCTGTTCGGCCCTGGAGGATCGGGATATCTATAAAGGACTGACCCTTTGGTCTCCCAATGTGAATATCTTCCGGGATCCCAGATGGGGAAGAGGCCATGAGACGTATGGAGAAGATCCATACCTTTCCGGCAGACTGGGCGTGGGATTCATACAGGGAATCCAGGGAGAGGGCGAATACTTACTGGCAGCAGCCTGTGCCAAGCACTTTGCGGTACACAGCGGACCGGAGGAACAGCGCCATACCTTTGATGCCAGAGTCAGCAAAAAGGATCTGTGGGAGACCTATCTGCCTGCATTTGAAGCCTGTGTCACCGAGGGTAAGGTGGAAGGGGTCATGGGAGCGTATAACCGGACCAACGGAGAGCCATGCTGTGGCAGCAAAACTCTGATACAGGATATTCTGAAAGAGAAGTGGAAGTTTGACGGGTATTTTGTGTCGGATTGCTGGGCCATCAAGGATTTCCATGAAAACCATCAGATAACGGATACTGCCGCCCAGTCCGCAGCCATGGCCCTGAAAAATGGCTGCGACATCAACTGCGGAAACACTTACCTGCATATTTTAAGTTCCTATGAACAGGGCCTGGTGACAGAGGAGGAGATTACAGAGGCTGCGGTGCATGCAATGCGCACCAGGATGCGTCTGGGGCTGCTTGATGAGGACTGCCCCTACAACCAGATTCCTTATGAGACGGTGGGATGCAAAAAGCATAGGAAACTGGCCATCTGCGCAGCGGAAAAATCCATGGTTCTCTTGAAGAATGACGGGATTCTTCCACTTGATAAGAAGCTTAAGAGGGTGGCTGTCATAGGGCCAAATGCGGACAGCCGCTGGCCGCTCATCGCCAATTACCACGGCACAGCACCCCGGTATGTGACAGTACTGGACGGAATAGAGAATCTTCTTAATGAGAATACAAGAATCTTTTACTCGGAAGGCTGCCATACCATGAAGGACCGTGTGGAACGGCTGGCACTGCCGGGAGACCGCATAAGCGAGGCAGTGACTGCAGCACTTAAGGCAGGGCTGGCCATTGTATGCGTGGGACTGGATGAGCGGTATGAGGGGGAACAGCAGGATCTGGGTAACCGTTTTGATGAGGCGGTCAGTATGGCGGATAAGCCCACTCTGGCCCTTCCTGAATCCCAGTGCCGCATGCTGACCGCACTTATAGAGACTGGCGTACCGCTGGTGGTGATAAATATGTCTGGAAGCGCCATGGACCTGGCGTGGCTGGATCAGGCGGAAAGTGTAAAAGCAATCCTGCAGGCCTGGTATCCCGGTGCTGAGGGCGGAACGGCCGTAGCCAGGGTCCTCTTTGGGGAGACCAGCCCATCAGGCAGGCTGCCAGTCACCTTCTATCGGTCTGAGAAGGAGCTTCCTGCCTATGAGGACTACAGCATGAAAAACCGGACCTACCGGTATATGAAAGAAGAAGCTCTTTATCCCTTTGGATTCGGCCTTTCCTATACCAGCTTCCGGTACAGGGATTTGGAGTGCGTCCCTGCAGGTGACGGCAGCATGTACGTAACTGTGAAGGTCAGGAACGAAGGACCGGCAGATGGTGAGGAAGTGGTTCAGGTGTATGTGAAGAACCTGGATTCTTCTCTTGCAGTGAGGAATCATTCCCTGTGTGCATTTGCCAGGGTGAGTCTTGCAAAGGGACAGGAGAGGGAGGTAAGCTTCTGTCTTACGGGTCTGGCGTTCTGTGTGGTGGACCATGACGGGGATCGCCGCTTGGATGGGCATCGGTACGATATTTATGCGGGCGGCAGCCAGCCTGACAGTAGGAGCTGTCTGCTTACAGGCACTGAACCCTTAAAAGTCCGGGTGCAGCTATAGGAGGGACTGTTTGAAAGAAAGCTGAAGAAGGAGAGATAAAATGGACTTATTACAGGTAAGAAATGGTAAAATCGTGGATGAATCGGGAAATCCTGTGTACCTTCGCGGAACCTGCGTGGGCGGCTTTATGAACATGGAGGATTTTATCAACGGATATCCGGGTACTGAGAGCGGGATGAAGAGAGAGATGACCAAGGCCCTTGGTGCAGGCAAGGCAGAATTGTTTTTTGAGACTATCCTTGACAATTTCCTGGCTGAGGAGGATATCCGGCTGATCCGGGAAACCGGGGCCAACTGCATCCGCATTCCTTTGAGTTACCGGCATTTTGAGGATGACCAAAATCCCTTTATATATAAGGAAGAGGGATTTAAACGGCTGGATGCCGTACTGGATGCCTGTGAACGCCAGGGGGTCTACGTGATCCTGGATATGCATGCCTTGTCTGGCTGGCAGAACTGCCACTGGCACAGTGATAATGAGCGGGGCGCGGCTCTTCTCTGGAGCTTCCGCCATTTCCAGGAACGGATCATTGCGCTTTGGGAGGCGATTGCACAAAGGTATAAGGACAGAAATGCAGTGGCAGGCTACGACCTGATGAATGAGCCGTCCACAGGAACACCTACCGGCGAACATGCCTATGACTTTTACGAGTTCTACCAGTCGGACTGGAAGGCAATCAACAAACTGTACCGGGAGATAGCAGATGCGGTTCGAAAAATTGATAAAAAGCACATCCTGTTTCTGGAGGGGGATAATTATTCCAGGAATTTTGAAGGGCTTGAGAAGCCTTTTGAGGATAATCTGGCATACAGCAGCCACAACTATATACCGCCGGGATATGGGCCGGGGACGTACCCGGGATATTATGGCGGGGTGTACTGGGATAAGAATAGGCAGAGGGCAGAGTTCCTTAACCACCAGGGGACGCAGTTTGCCTTAAAGCACCATGTACCTCTGTGGGTAGGGGAGTTCGGTTCCCAGTATCATGGTTTTCCGGAAGAGCTTCCATACCGCCTGGCATCTATGGAGGATCAGCTGGATATTTACAACACCTTTGGAGTCCACTGGACCACCTGGACCTATAAGGACCCGGGGATCATGGGGTGGGTATTCTTAGATCCGGAGAGCGAATATATGAAGATTATCCAGCCGGTCCAGGAACAAAAACGCATCCTGGGAGCTGAGAATTTTGTCGCAGATTATGCAGGGGTGGCGGAAGGCAGAAAGAAATCCCGCGCGCTTGCCGATTATATCCTGGATGTGATGGGAGAAACCAGGATTGACAAAGCGTCCAATGCCTTTGTGATGAATTACGGGGTGCTTAACGGCTATGCGGGCGCTATGCTGCAGCCGGCTTACGCCAGGCGTTTTGCCGGATACAGTGAGGATGACTTAGAGCGCATCGCCGGGGGCTTCAAGCTGGAAAACTGCGTAAAGAACCAGCCTTATCTGAATCTTCTGAAACATATGCTGCATTGATAAATATCCATTGTTCTGTTAAAATTGGATGTGGAAATATGTAAATGAGCAGCCAGGAATAACGGAAAGAGGAGAGAACTTGGGATGAGGAAAAAGACAGTCTGGAAAGAAAAAATGGCAGAATACTGGATGATTGGGCTTTTACTTTTCCTGGTGGCTGTATTCTCTTATATGTTACCGGTATTTGCTACCAGAGGGAACCTAGCCAGCTTCCTGCGTTCTATGCCTATTTTGGGAATTGCTACGCTGGGAGTTGCAATGCTCATGATCTCCGGCGGAATTGACTTATCCTGCGGGGCCATCATGGCATGTGCAGGGACGGCGGCTGCGTATCTGGCAGTACGGGGAATGCATCCGGCGGCATGCCTGGCTCTTGGAATCCTCTGCGGCGGCGCATGCGGACTTCTCAACGGGTTTCTGATCACACGGTTTGAGCTTAAGCCGTTTATAGTGACCGTAGGAAGCAATTATATGATCCGGGGGCTGACCCAGATGTTCACAGGGGGAATTCTGATCAGCGGCCTGCCAGGCTGGTTCTACCACATTTCCAACACCCATCTGCTGGGCAATATCCTCTATTCCAACTTTCTTATCTTCCTGATCCTGGCTGTGGCAGTTGTCCTTGTCATGAAATGTACGATTTTTGGCCGATACTGCTATGCCGTAGGCTCCAGTAAGAAAGCCAGCAGTCTGGCCGGCATCCAGGTAAAACGGCATCTTCTCAAGGTTTATTTTATTGAAGGGGCCTTTGCAGGGATTGCGGGAATCATCCTTATGTCCTACTTGAACGTGGGAGCATCCAGTGAGGCTATGGGGCTGGAAGCATATGCCATCGCTGCTGTGATTATCGGCGGGATCCGGTTTGAAGGAGGGGCAGGAGGCATTGTTCGTGCGGTACTGGGACTGCTTATTATAGAAGTGTTTAAAAATGGTATGAATGCGGCCGGATTAAATACTTACGGGCAGCAGGCGGTTACAGGACTTATGATTCTGGCGGCGATCGTGATGGACTATTTTCGGAAGAAGAGGGAAGAAACAGCATGAGTATGTTTAAAATTGGGATAATCGGAATGGCGTTGTGCCTTTTTATGTCCGGATGCGGGAGCCAGCCCGCATCCGCATTTGAACGGCAGGAAGGGAAGACTTTGTATCTGATTGCATTGAATGAAAAAGGACCTTATTGGAAGCCGTTGATTCAAAGTGCGCAGGATCAGGCCAGAGAGCGGGGGTGTACTCTGATCGTAAAAGCCGGGCTGCCTGGGGATTCCTCACGGCCCCAGAAGCTGATTGAGATGGTCCAGGAGGCGATCGATCAGAAAGCAGACGGCATTGCTATGGCAGCCTTAGAACCGGAGATGTTTGATATAAAAGCGGCGGAGGCAATGGCCGCCGGAATCAAAGTAGTCACCTATGATACGGACATCAGGACTTTAAACAACCGGCTGGCATATATCGGAACGAATAATTATGAAGCCGGAATGGAACTGGGGAGGCGGGGAGCCGAAGACTTAAAAGCCCGGGGAATTACCGGGGGGAGGCTGACAGCCGTTACCTACAGTGGTTCCGCGCAGAACATGACTGAGCGTTACAAAGGACTGAAGGATGGTTTTAACCAGGCGATGGATCAGGATGCCGCCCAGTTTACCTGGTGTACCTGGATTATAAATGACCTAAGCGTATCCAGGGCAAAAGAGCAATTGGAGACACAGATCATATCATATCCTGACCTAAAGGCAGTGTTCACTCTGGGAACAGAGTCTGTCATTACCGGGACCATGGAAGCTATCAAATTCCAGAACCTGCAGGGAACTCTGTACCACTATGGATTCGATTATTCTCCTACTCTGGCAGCCGGTGTGGATGAGGGCCTGATTACAGGCATTGTGGACCAGAACTGCCAGGTGATAGGCAGGACACTGGTGGACAAACTTGCAGACGCAGTAGAAGGGAGAGAGATTGAGAAGGAATATTTAATTGATGTGACATGGGTAGAAGCTAAGAATATAAAAGCGTATGGAGAGAAATCGGAGAGGTAATATAAATGAATATAAAGCAGAAAAGCGCGCCCCAGCGGGAGCTGTGGGCTCAGTTTGACGCCCTCCAGATGGGAAGCGGCTGGGATGAGGAAGATATAAAGAAGCCTCAGATTTTGCTTGAGGATGCCTATGGGGACAGCCATCCGGGCAGCGTACATCTTTCGGGACTCATGGAACAGGTAAAATACGGCGTGTTTGAAAAAGGCGGGTATCCAGCAGGGTATCATACTACGGATATCTGCGATGGCTGTGCCCAGGGACATAACGGAATGAATTACATACTGGCCTCCAGAGAGGCCATCTGCGATATGATAGAACTCCACGGTTCCGTGTACCCATGGGATGGAATGGTACTGGCGTCATCCTGTGACAAATCCATACCTGCCCAATTAAAGGCAGCGGCCCGGCTTGACATTCCTTCTATATTTATACCTGGCGGAAGCATGAGGAACGGGCCAGGGATGACGACTTCTCTGGTGGCAGGAGACATATCCCTGCGCCAGAAACGGGAAGGGGCTATCACTCCGCAGGAAATAAGGGATTACAAGCTGACGGGATGCCCCTCAGCCGGTGCATGTACGTTTCTTGGAACGGCCAGTACCATGCAATGCATGGCGGAAGCCCTGGGCATGGCCCTGCCCGGCTCTGCGCTGATTCCGGCCACCATGCGGGATATCCTGGCGTGGGCGCGCAGGGCAGGCCAAACCATAATGAAGCTGGCGGAGAAGGATATTCGTCCCAGCCAGATCATGACGAAGGAAGCTTTTGAGAATGCCATCATGATCCATAGTGCAATCGGTGGGTCCACCAATGGAGTCATTCATCTCACTTCCCTGGCAAAGGAGCTTGGGCTCTTGGTTGCACCGGAAACATTTGACGAAATCAATCACCGGATTCCCCACATCGGAAATATCACCCCCAGCGGGCAGCATCTGACAGAGGCATTCTGGTTTGCAGGCGGAATTCCCATGGTGGAACGGGAACTAAGGGATATGCTGCATCTTGATGTAATGACAGTCACAGGCAGGACTCTGGGAGAAAATCTGGAAGATTTGGAAAAGGACGGCTTTTACGAGCGTTATGAAGGTTATCTGAGCAATTACGGACTGAAGCGGGAACAGGTTATCTTTCCGGTCAGTGAAGCCGGTGAAAAGGGCTCCATCGCTGTTATGCGGGGCAATCTGGCTCCGGAGGGAGCTGTCATTAAATATGCCGCATGTGTCAGAGAGATGTGGGAGCATAATGGAAGAGCACGAGTATTTGACTGTGAGGAGGATGCTTACCAGTCTGTGGTGAAAAAGGAGATCCGCAGAGGTGATATCATTGTGATCCGCTATGAGGGTCCAAGGGGCAGCGGCATGCCGGAGATGCTCATGACCACAGAAGCAATTGTCTGTGATCATGATCTCAATGGAAGCGTGGCCCTGGTTACGGACGGCAGATTTTCAGGAGCCACCAGAGGACCTGCTATCGGCCATGTGTCTCCGGAGGCAGCAGCAGGAGGGCCTCTTGCCTTTGTGAGAGACGGCGATATCATTTCCTACAGTGTGAAGGACAGGACCCTGAACCTTACAGGAATCCAGGGGGAGGAACGGACGCTTAAGGAGATTGAGAAGGTGCTTGAAGAAAGGAAAAGAGAGGGGATCATTCCCAGACCGAAGCGGAAAGGGATATTGGCAAGATACACCAGGGATGCCCTTTCCGCTATGGAAGGAGCAGGATATGAATCATAGGGGACGAAGGAAGTCGGAAAGAGACAGCCGGGCCCGTCTGGCGCATATCGTGTTCAAGGAGAGAGGAAGGATGACAGTTTAGATGAATGTAAAATATATAACACCGGCAGTAACGGCATTTACAAGTGACTTTCATGTAGATATGGAGGCCAATAGGCAGATATATGACCATCTCATAGCAGGAGGAATGGATGGAATCCTGATTCTTGGAAGTATCGGAGAATTTTTTGCCATTCCGCAGGAAGAGAAGAAACGGATGATCCGTGAAGCCCTTGCTTACGTGGATCATCGGGTAACGGTTTATGTAGGCACCGGCGGAACGGTTTTTGAGGAATGTGCAGAGCTGTCCCGCTATGCTCTGGAGCAGGGCGCAGACGGAGTTATGGTCATCCCTCCCTATTACTTTAATCTGCCGGACAGCGCTGTTCTGGACTTTTATGATTCTCTGGCCGGAAGGATAGAAGGCCCGCTGCTGCTGTATAATTTCCCTGCCAGAACCGGGTATGACCTAAAGCCCCAGGTAGTTCTTGAACTGGCCCGCAGAAGGAAGAATATTGTAGGGATCAAGGACACAGTGGATGTCATGGGGCATACCAGAGCTCTGATTCAGACAGTGAAAAAAGAATTTCCTGATTTTCTGATTTATTCAGGATTTGATGAATTCTTCTCCCATAATGTGATAAGCGGAGGAGACGGCTGTATCGCCGGGTTATCAAATTTTGCACCGGAGACCGCCTCTGCTCTTGCTGAGGCGGCCAGGAAGGAGGATTTCGGGCTGCTGCGGGAATACCAGATGAGGATCGACCGGCTTATGGCGGTATACGATGTGGGAGAGCAGTTTATACCTATTATAAAAAAAGCCATGGTGCTTTGCAGGGTTCCCATGAAGTCTGTTTGCGCCCGGCCCATGCAGGAGGCTACGGAGGGAGAGACCAGGCGGCTTGAGCAGATTCTTAAGGAAGAGGGATTGCTTCCGTGAATGCAGAGGGATAGAGATTTTTTAAAGCAGGTAAAAGAACATTCTTTAACGGGTATCCGCTGAAGAATGTTCTTTTTATTGAATGATAAAACTTCCTTATTATCAGCTGTTCTTGCAAAATATCGTTAGACGTTTTTCGCCAAACAAATATTAATTTTACAGAATATGGAAAATAATGTATAATTGCCATATGATCGAAAGTAAAAGTCCTTTCGATCATCGGATGGACGGCGCAAAAAGCATGCGCCTTTTATTCTTGCTTGCTCAGCTCTCTTATCATCAATTGCTAAACAAGTTCGAATAAGTTATATATTATGACAGAAAGGGAGATGATAGAAATGGATCAGGATAATCAAGATGGATCCTGGCAGGTAAACCAGGATTGGGATCGCGAAGCCGTATATAAACAGCCGGAGAGTCCGGTACAGAGCAACATGGCCCTGGCCTCTCTGGTCATGGGGATTCTAGGAATTATAACCTCCTGCTGCTGTTATGGAGGAATGATTTTCGGAAGCCTTGGAATTTTGTTTGCCCTGCTTTCCAGGACAGAAGATAGGTTTGAAGGCTATGCAAAGGCAGGCCTTATTACTTCAACCATTGCCATTGTGCTTGTTGTATTGGTTATAATCGTATTTGTGGGGACTGCGGCGATGAGTGGCCTGGGGCTGGGAGGTGTGTTTTCATGAAGACTTCATCATCAGAACTTAAAAGTCGTGCAAAGCGGTCCTTGAAAGGCAGATACGGCTTGTGTATCGGCATCCAGTTTATAGAAGGTGCCATTCTTCTGGCTATAACTTTGGTGTATATTTTAACGTCCTTTTCTATGGGACTGGTAAGGGATCCTTTTATTAATGGCGGCAGCGTAACAACAGGAAATGTGATCCTGAAGGCAGGTGTTTATATATCGTTCCTGATCATTCTCTCTGTATACGGTCTTTTAAAACCGGGAGTCCTTAAGATTTATATGGATATATGCAATGGCAATGCAGCCAAACTGTCTGACCTTCTCTTTGCTTTTCAGAACAAGCCCCATAGGTTTTTAGGACTTTATTTTATAAATCTTTTCATTGGGTTTGCCTGGGGGATACCGTACTTTGTAGTACTCATTGTAGCAGTCATCACTGATTTTATACCTGTCATGGTAGTACTGCTGGTACTTACGTACCTGCTTCTGCTTATTGGAAATATCATAACTATGCTGTATTTATCCCAGTCTATGTTCCTACTCATCGAGTCCCCGGATCAGAGGGTATTTGGGAGCCTTAAGGAAAGTGCAGCCATGATGAAGGGCAATAAGGGCGGCTATTTTTACCTTTTCATAAGCTTTATTGGCATGGTAGTCTTGGGATACTGCTCCATGGGAATTGGTTTGCTCTGGATCGTCCCTTATATTCAAGCTACTATGACAGAATATTATCTGGATCTTAAGGAACGGCTTTCCCGGAACAGCCATGGAAGAGGTGAGGAAGTTTCTTTTGAATCCATGTGGAGCCAGGAAAATCAGTGGTAGAGCCGTGTCATGCATAAGGTATGCGCATAGAATATACTAAGGAGGTGTATTCTATGCGAATTTGTGAACTAAAACAAAAAGAGGTAATCAATATTTGTGACTGCAGACGCCTCGGTTATGTTGGTGATGTAGATTTTGACATGGAAACAGGATGCCTTTTGGCTATTATCGTACCAGGACCAGGATGCTTTTGCGGCTTTTTAGTCAGGGAAAAGGAGTTTATCATTCCATTCTGTGACATAAGGCAGGTGGGCCCGGACATCATCCTTGTAAATGTGGATTTGGAAAAAGCAACGGAAAGATGCGGGATATAAGGAGGATGGGCTTGCGGATCTTTGGATTGTAAGATATGATATATAAAACGAAGTTCGATTCGTGACACTAAAATTACAGTCCGTAGACAGGAGGACCAGAAACGTGAAATGTCCATTTTGCAATGAAGCAGACACCAAGGTCATTGATTCCAGACCGGCAGACGACAACAGTTCAATCAGACGCCGCAGACAATGCGAGAAATGCGGAAAGAGATTTACCACCTATGAAAAGCTTGAGACCATGCCCCTTATGGTTATTAAGAAGGATAATTCCAGAGAAGTTTATGACCGTTCAAAAATAGAATCAGGAATTCTTCATTCCTGCCATAAGCGGCCGGTATCATCCCAGCAGATTGATTCCATGGTAGACGAGATAGAGACCCAGGTTTTCAACCGTGAAGAAAAAGAAGTGGAAAGTACGGTGATCGGAGAGCTTGTCATGAAAAAACTGCAGGAAGTGGATGAGGTTGCTTATGTGCGCTTTGCTTCCGTATACAGGGAATTTAAAGACGTGAGTACGTTTATGGAAGAAATAGGAAAACTGTTGAAAAAGTAGGAGATATATGTTTAAAGTATTTTATCCGGATAAAGATGCGGCATCAGCATACGATATATCCTTTGAAAAATTATATAAAAATGGGATCAGAGGCGTGATTTTTGATATTGATAATACTCTGGTGCCTCATGGTGCGCCCGCAGATGATAGAGCTAAGAAATTATTTTTACATCTGCGTGAACTTGGGATGGAATCCTGCCTCCTTTCCAATAACAAAGAGCCGAGAGTGGCTTCCTTTGCCAGGGCTGCGGGCAGCCCTCATTATATATATAAAGGAAACAAGCCCTGGAGAAAGGGCTATCAAAGAGCGATGGAATTCATGAAAACGGATGCGAAACATACGGTTTTTGTGGGGGATCAGCTATTTACCGATGTTTATGGAGCCAAAAGAGCCGGAATCTACAGCATTCTGGTCATGCCGATTCATCCCAAAGAAGAAATCCAAATTGTTTTAAAGAGGTATTTAGAAGCAGTAGTGCTGTATTTTTATCACAGAGATAAGAAAAGAAAAAAAGCGAACAGTGTCAGGTGAAAGAACATTTATGAAGGGTAAAAGACAGCCTGACAGGTTATAATACGGATGAGACGGTCCGGACAAGCCGGCTGATCCGGGAGATACAGGAGATGCTTTGCCCGGAAAGCATGGGAGAAAAGGTGGTAAAAAGGATATGAAAATTCTTGTATTAAACGGGCCGAATCTAAACTTTTTAGGAATCCGAGAAAAGGGAATATACGGAACAGAGGATTATGATGCGCTGGTATCCATGCTGGAAGAAAAGGCGCAGAGAGAAGGTCATGAGCTGGAAGTCTTTCAGAGCAATTATGAAGGCGGAATCATAGATAAAATTCAGGAGGCATATCACAATGGAACAGAAGGGATCATCATTAATCCCGGAGCGTTTACCCATTACAGCTATGCCGTCAGAGATGCCCTGGGTTCCGTAGAGATTCCTAAGATTGAAGTCCATATATCCAATGTCCATAAGCGGGAGGAGTTCCGCCATACATCAGTGACGGCGCCTGTTTGTACCGGACAAGTCGTAGGTCTGGGGCTTAAGGGATATGCTCTTGCAATGGATTATTTAACAGGTAAATAATTGCTCTGATTCAAGAAAAGGGAGATATTTGTAAAAAACTGTTGAAAATGTATTTGTTATAGTATAGAATATAAAAGGTTAAGAAGAGAAATTCAAGGAGGAATATCATTTATGATATCAGCGGGTGATTTTAGAAACGGTATCACATTAGAGATCGAGGGTACTGTTTATCAGATTATGGAGTTCCAGCATGTAAAACCTGGAAAGGGTGCTGCATTCGTAAGAACTAAGATTAAAGATGTGTTAAACGGCGGTATTAACGAGCGCACATTCCGCCCATCAGAGAAGTTCCCACAGGCAAGAATCGATCGCTTTGACATGCAGTATCTGTATGCTGATGGAGATCTTCATAACTTTATGGATACGAATACCTATGAGCAGATGGCGTTATCTCCAGATGTAATCGGTGATGCGTTAAAGTTTGTAAAAGAGAATGAAACGGTTAAGGTATGTTCTTATAATGGTAAGGTATACTCCGTAGAGCCTCCGTTATTCGTGGAGTTGGTTATTACAGATACAGAGCCGGGATTCAAGGGTGATACCGCTCAGGGAGCTACTAAGCCAGCTACGGTTGAGACCGGTGCAGTAGTATATGTTCCCTTATTTGTAGATCAGGGTGACAAGATTAAGATTGATACACGTACAGGTGAATACCTGTCCAGAGTATAAAAGGAAAAGGACCGGGCGATCTGCAAGGTCCTTTTATTAATTATGTAAGATATTGAGAAAACAACGTAGAAAGGTTCGTTCTAATATTCCTGCGTTGTTTTTATGCTTTAAAGGGATTTGCAGGACAGCTCTTTTTAAAACCGCTATATTTCTGTGTTCATTTATGGTATAGTTTGTTAAAAAGGAAGTTGAGCGGGGGCATAACATGACTGAAAGAGAGAAAATGTTAGCAGGAGAACTTTATGATTGCGGGGATAAGGAATTATTAACCCAATGGCATAAAGCAAAGAATCTTATAAGGAATTATAACCAGACGAATTCTGAAGATGCTGCGGAAAAAGACCGTATTTTAACAGAATTATTAGGTGGGCGAGGGTCTAACTTATGGATTACCGCACCGTTTTTTGTTGATTACGGGAATAATATTTACTTTGGTAATAACTGCGAGGTTAATATGAACTGCACTTTTTTAGATGACAATAGAATCGTTATCGGGGATAATGCCCTTATTGCACCTAACGTACAAATATATACTGCATTCCACCCTACAAATGCCATAGAGCGTTTCGGGAAGATAAAAGAAGATGGTTCTTTTTCTTTTTGTAAAACACAAACAGCGCCTGTTATTATTGGTAACAATGTTTGGATTGGAGGCGGTGTGATTATTATGCCCGGTGTAACCATTGGCAATAACGTTGTGATTGGTGCGGGGAGCATTGTAACAAGAGATATACCTGATCATCAGATTGCATATGGCAATCCGTGCAGAATCATACGGGAAAATATTTAAATACGGGGAAATGCAATAAGAGAATATTGCAAGCATAGAAAGTAAATATGATAAAATAATAAAAGAAAGCACCTTTTTGGGAAAAGATAAGGATTGAGCGATCCTCATAACTTAAAAAGGCGCTTATTTTATTACTGGATCACCTATTCCTGTCCATGTGACTGAAGATCATGGAGCAGTACAGTTTTGGAAAAGAAAAGGGAAAAGAATTTGATTTTTAAGGTCACTTGTAATATAATTAATATTTAGCGTAGAAATATCTGGAATAGAAAAAGGAGACCAGGAACTGATGAAGAAGATTCTTGATTTGATTACAGCAGAGATGAAGGCAGCATTTGCGAACTGCGGATATGATGAGGCTTATGCAAAGGTAACCTTATCTAATCGTCCGGACCTTTGCGAATACCAGTGTAACGGAGCCATGGCAGCAGCCAAGGCTTATAAAAAGAAACCGTTTGATATAGCTTCGGAAGTGGTGGAAAAGCTTGCCGCAAGTCATGTATTTGCTGCGGTGGATGCAGTGATGCCGGGATTTATCAATTTAAAGCTCAATTCAGATTATCTGGCAGACTATATGAATGGCATGGCTGACGAAGAACAGTGCGGCTGTGAAAGAACAAAAATCCCCATGACAATTGTGGTGGATTACGGCGGAGCCAATGTCGCAAAGCCTCTGCATGTAGGCCATCTCCGTTCCGCAATTATCGGGGAGAGTATTAAGAGAATGGGCCGTTTTCTTGGACATCATGTCATCGGAGATGTTCACCTGGGAGACTGGGGCCTTCAGATGGGACTGATCATTGAGGAGCTTAAGGACAGAAAACCGGAGCTGCCTTATTTTGACGATTCCTATGAAGGGGAGTATCCAGAGGAAGCACCTTTTACCATCAGTGAGCTGGAAGAGATATACCCTGCGGCCAGTTCAAAAGCCAAATCTGATGAAGAATTCAGTACCAGAGCTCATGACGCCACTTTGAAGCTGCAAAACGGTTTCAGACCTTATCGTGCCATCTGGCGTCATATTATAGAAGTATCTGTTTCTGATTTAAAGAAAAATTACGGAAATCTCAATGTTTCCTTTGATTTATGGAAAGGGGAAAGCGATGCAGAACCCTATATTGCCGGTTTGATCAAGGAACTGGAAAATAAGGGTCTTGCCTATGAAAGCCAGGGAGCCCTTGTTGTGGATATTGGAGAAGAGGGAGATACCAAAGAACTTCCTCCCTGTATTGTAAGAAAGTCGGACGGTGCAGCCCTTTATTCCACTTCTGATCTTGGAACCATTATTGAACGGGAGAAAGATATAAAGCCAGACTGGTACATCTATATTACGGATAAACGTCAGGAGCTGCATTTTGTCCAGGTGTTCCGTGTGGCGAAAAAGGCCGGCTTTGTATCACAGGATAAGAAGATGTCACATCTTTGCTTTGGAACCATGAACGGAAAAGACGGCAAGCCCTTTAAGACAAGGGACGGCGGAGTTATGCGTCTGGAAACACTGATATCTGACATCAGCCAGGCGGCTTACGAAAAAATCATGGAGAACCGTACCGTTTCTGAGAAAGAAGCGGAGGAAACATCAAAGATCGTGGGATTGGCAGCCTTAAAGTATGGGGACCTGTCTAATCAGGCATCCAAGGACTATGTGTTTGACATGGACCGTTTCGTATCCTTTGAGGGAAATACTGGCCCTTACATCCTTTATACGATTGTAAGAATTAAATCCATTCTGGCAAAATACCAGGGCCTTGAAGATAAATACCAGGGTGAGGAGCAGATTCTTGCAGCTGCATCGGAGGCGGAAAAAGATCTAATGCTCCAACTTTCCAGATATAACGAAATCATGGAAACAGGCTTTACGGAGCTTGCGCCCCATAAAATATGCCAGTACATTTATGAACTCGCCAATGCATTTAATCGCTTTTACCATGATACCAAGATCATATCCGAAGAGGATAAAAAACGGCAGGCATCCTGGATCCGTTTAATCAGGCTTACCAAGGATGTATTAAATGCATGTATTGGCGTACTGGGAATCGAGGCGCCGGAACGAATGTAATGGTGAACGGATGTGAGGAACTATGAGAGTATCACACTTGACGACAAATACCTTCTGGAAGGGCGAATCAGGCGTCAGTGCCCTGGTGGAGGATCAGGGAAAGGAATATAAGGCAAATTTGCATATCAAGGGTAGTCAGGTTTTTGACTACTCTTGTTCTTGTGCCCAGGGAAATTCTTACCGGGGGATGTGTCCTCACTGCAAAGCTCTGTTTGAGGTGTATAAAGAGCAGGAGTCAAACCCTGGAAGGCCTGTACTCACTTCCCAGCAAGCAAGAGCCATGATTCGGGAATATACCAACCGGGAGGTGTCCCGGATCATGAGCGAGGGAGAAGAGGAACAGGTGAAACTTTCCCTATCCCTCCTCATCAGCCGTAGAGATGTGAAGCTGGAGTTTAAGCTTGGAAAGGACCGGCTTTACATGGTAAAGGATCTGGCTGCATTTGCAAATGCGGTAGAAAACGGCACCTATGTGGAATACGGCAAAAATTTGGCGTTCCATCACAGTCCTTCCGCCTTCGCAAAGGAGAGCCGCCCCCTCCTGGAATTTGTACTGGAGATTGTAAATGCATATTGTGAGCATTATGAACAGTTTCAGAAAAGTTCCTTTTCCACAAAACCTGTCCTGCGTTTTTTAAATTTGAGCCGCGCAAACCGGGACCGTTTCTTTGGAATCATGATGGGAGAGACCCTGGAATTTGAAGATTACAAGGGGCAGAAGCGGCAGCTGATGATCGTTGACCGCAATCCCAACTTAAAGGTTACGGTAAAGCGCCAGGGACGGGATGGGGTTTTGGTGTCCGTTGACCGGGAGCTTCTGACCTTTGAGGGGGAACACCGCTTATATCTTGCAGATATGAAATACTTATACTGTTGTGACCAGCCCTGCAGCGAGGCCCTTTCCGTGTTTCTGGGGCAGATGATGGAAGGGTTTAAACCTTCTTATGAAACAGAGATCAATGACAAGGATATGCCTCTTTTTTATGAACGGGTTTTAAAAAGGATCGCTGCTTACTGCACCATTGATTCCAAAGAACTGGATCTGGAAGCTTATAAACCGGAGGAGTTAAAGGCTAGATTTGACTTTGATTCTGATGGGCAGGGCGGACTGATTTTAAAACCGACCCTTTCCTATGGGGACTATTCGTTCCAGCCGGTAGAAGATGAGCGCCTTCCCCGTACCGTGTGCCGGGATGTGCCCGGAGAGTTCCGCATCAGCCGCCTGATAACCCGCTACTTTAAATACAAAGAATATGAATCGGAATATCCGGCCATTCGGGATGATGAGGAAGCGGTATACCGGTTACTTACCTCAGGAATGAGCGAGTTCATGGCGTTGGGAGAAGTCTATTTTTCCGAATCCTTTAAAAAGTTAAAAGTTCTTCCTCCTCCCAAAGTATCCATTGGAGTTCGGAGTGTAGGGAATTGGCTGGAATTGGACGTGGATACGGCCGGGCTGTCGGGAGAGGACTTAAGCAGGCTTTTGGAAGTATACAGCCAGAAAAAGAAGTATTACCGCTTAAAAAGCGGGGAATTTATAAGTCTTGACGACAACGGGCTTATGACGGTTGCAAGGCTGATTGAGGGCTTATCTGCTGACCCTGATAAGCTGGGCAAGTCGTTCCGCCTTCCAAAATACAGAGCGCTTTATCTGGACAGCATTTTAAAAGAAGGAAATGGCATTACCCTTTACCGGGACCAGCTCTATAAGGCGGTGGTCCGGGGAATGAAGTCTGTGGAGGACAGTGATTTTGAGGTCCCCAAGCCCCTGCGTCATGTGCTGAGAGGGTATCAAAAGACGGGATACCGCTGGCTTAAGACATTGGACAGCTATGGCTTTGGCGGAATCCTTGCCGATGATATGGGACTTGGAAAGACCATTCAAATCATAACCCTGCTCCTTGATGAAGCGGATAAAAAGGAACATACAACTTCCCTTATCGTCTGTCCTGCCTCCTTAGTGTACAACTGGGAGAATGAGTTTCACATTTTTGCTCCATCTCTTAAAGTTGCGACAATCACCGGACAGGCAGGGGAGCGGGAAGAGCTGTTAATGAATACGGATGAGCAAGATGTGCTGATCACGTCCTATGATTTATTAAAACGGGATATTGCTCTTTATAAGGATAAGTTCTTCCGGTTTCAGGTCATTGATGAGGCCCAGTATATCAAAAATGCATCCACCCAGAGTGCAAGAGCGGTAAAAAGCATTGATGCAGGAAACCGGTTTGCTTTAACCGGTACTCCCATTGAAAACCGTTTATCTGAGTTATGGAGCATTTTTGATTTTCTGATGCCGGGATTTCTTTTCTCCTATCGGAAATTTAAAAAAGAATATGAGCTTCCCATTGTCAGGGATCAGGAAAGGCCAGCCCTGGAGAGCCTTCACCGCCTGATCGGCCCCTTCCTATTAAGACGGCTTAAGAAAGATGTGCTGAAAGAATTGCCGGACAAGCTGGAGACCATTGTTTATTCGGCTTTTGACAAAGAGCAAAAAGAGCTGTATGCGGCAAATGCGTTCCGCTTAAAGCAGGAGCTTGAAAGTTTAGATGGCAGTTCGGGAAGGGATAACATCCAGATCCTTTCGGCGCTTACCAGACTCCGTCAGATCTGCTGTGACCCTCATTTATGCTATGAGAATTACAAAGGCGGATCTGCAAAACTGGAAACCTGCATTGACCTGGTTCGGAATGGGGTAGAAGGCGGGCACAAGATCCTGCTCTTTTCCCAGTTTACCTCTATGCTTGAGGTGATCGGACAAAGGCTGAAAAAAGAGGCGGTACCATTCTATATGCTGACAGGAGCAACTCCGAAAGAAGATAGGCTCCATATGGTTAATTCCTTTAAAGATGATGAGATCCCCTTATTCCTGATTTCCTTAAAGGCAGGCGGTACAGGACTTAACCTGACTGCGGCGGATGTGGTCATACACTTTGATCCATGGTGGAATGTGGCTGCTCAGAACCAGGCCACGGACCGTGCCCACAGGATCGGTCAGGAGAAGCAGGTGAGCGTATTCAAACTGATCACTAAGGGGACGATTGAGGAAAATATTTTAAAGCTTCAGGAATCCAAAAAAGATTTGGCGGAACAGATTATAACAGAGGGAACCGTATCCTTAAGCAATCTGACCAAAGAGGATTTGTTGGGGCTTTTGGATATATAGTTAATTGAATGAAAGGATGGATAAGTGATGAAAGTACTAATGTTAAACGGGAGCCCTCATGAGAGAGGCTGTACCAATCGAGCCCTCCTTGAGGTGGAATGGGCCTTGAATGAAGAAGGCATTGAGACAGAAATCCTACACGTAGGGAGCCAGTCTGTCCATGGATGCATTGCCTGTCAGAAATGTTCAGAAACAGGAAGATGCGTATTTAATTATGATTTGGTTAATCAGGTACTTGATAAAATGGAAACAGCGGAAGGACTGATCGTAGGTTCCCCTGTTCATTATGCTTCTCCTAACGGCACCGTGCTTTCCTTCCTGGACCGTTTGTTTTATGCGGGAAGGGATTTTGCCTTTAAACCTGGAGCAGCAGTTGTGTCCGCCCGGAGGGCAGGAACTACAGCTTCTCTTGATGTGTTAAACAAATATTTCACCATTGCCCAGATGCCGGTGGTTTCCTCCACTTACTGGAACATGGTTCACGGATTTACGCCTCAGGAGGTGGAACAGGATTTGGAAGGGCTTCACACCATGAGAGCTCTCGGAAAAAATATGGCATGGCTTTTAAAATGTCTTGAGGTGGGAAAAGCCGCAGGAATCAGCCTTCCCGCCTGGGAAGAAATCCCAAGGACAAATTTCATACGATAAACAAGAAAAAATTCCCTTTACTTTTTCTGGTTGTGGTGTATAATGAGAAAGGCACTATATGTAGTGATTCAAAACTTATAGATACAAAATATAGAAGAGGTTAAGGTGACAGGGATGATTAAAGTTCAAAAACGTGACGGCAGAATTGTGGAATATGACAGGGATAAAATCATTACAGCCATTCGGAAAGCCAATGCAGAGGTGGAAGCTTCTGAGCGGGCTGGAGAGGAAATGATTGATACAATACTGGATCATGTGGAGAGAGATAACGACGGCGTGATCAGTGTGGAAGCAATTCAGGACATGATCGAGAGCAGTCTGGTAAATAAGAACAAATATACGCTCTCCAAAAAATACATCATTTACCGTTACCAGAGGGCTCTGCTTCGGAAGGCAAACACAACCGATGAGTCTATCTTAAAACTGATTAAAAATGAGAACAAGGAACTTGCAGAGGAAAATTCCAACAAGAATACCATTCTGGCATCGACTCAGAGAGATTACATCGCAGGAGAGGTGTCCAGAGACTTAACCAGAAGAATGCTGCTTCCGGAGAGGATTTCTCTTGCCCATGACCAGGGCTCCATTCACTTCCACGATGCGGATTATTTCGTACAGCCGATTTTTAATTGCTGTCTGATCAACATCGGTGATATGCTGGATAACGGCACCGTAATGAATGAAAAAATGATCGAAAGCCCTAAGAGCTTTCAGGTGGCCTGTACGGTCATGACCCAGATCATAGCGGCTGTTGCCAGCAACCAGTACGGCGGCCAGTCCGTAGATATCCGGCATTTGGGAAAATATTTAAGAAAAAGCAATGATAAATTCCATAAGCAGATCTGTGTGGAATTCGGGGATACGGTTTCTCCTGAGATGGTGGAAAAGATGGCCGCCATCCGCCTGAGAGATGAATTAAAATCCGGTGTCCAGACCATTCAGTACCAGATCAACACCTTAATGACAACCAACGGGCAGGCCCCCTTTGTGACCCTGTTCCTATGCCTTGATGATAACGACGAATACCTCAAGGAAAATGCCATGATCGTGGAGGAGGTCCTCCGTCAGAGATTGGAAGGGATTAAGAACGAAGCAGGCGTATATGTCACTCCTGCATTTCCTAAACTGATCTATGTTTTAGATGAGAATAACTGCTTAAAGGGCGGAAGATATGATTACATAACGAAGCTGGCGGTGAAATGCTCTTCTAAACGCATGTACCCGGATTATATTTCTGCTAAGAAAATGAGGGAAAATTATGAAGGGAACGTATTCAGCTGCATGGGCTGCCGGAGCTTCCTGTCTACTTGGAAGGATGAGAATGGAAATTACAAGTTTGAGGGAAGATTTAATCAGGGAGTGGTAAGTCTTAATCTGCCGCAGATCGGTATTCAGGCAAAGGGAGACGAAGATACATTCTGGAAGATTTTGGATGAACGTCTGGATCTATGCTATGAGGCTCTGATGTGCAGACATAAGTCACTGGAAGGCACCCTTTCCGATGTAAGCCCGATCCACTGGCAGTACGGTGCCATCGCAAGGCTTAAAAAAGGTGAAAAGATCGACCCGCTCCTTCATAATGGCTATTCAACCATATCTTTGGGATACATCGGCCTTTATGAGACGACAAAGCTTATGAAGGGAGTCAGTCAGACAGATCCGGTAGGAGAAGAGTTTGCCCTTCGTGTCATGAATTATATGCGGAAGGTTGTAGACCAGTGGAAAAAACAGACAGGCCTTGGCTTTGGCTTATATGGGACACCGGCGGAATCTCTCTGCTACCGTTTTGCCAAAATTGACCGGGAGCGGTTCGGAAACATACCTGATGTGACGGACAAAGGCTATTACACCAACTCCTATCACGTTGATGTGCGGGAAAATATAGATGCGTTCAGCAAATTCACCTTTGAAAGCCAGTTTCAGAATATTTCCTCCGGCGGGGCCATTTCCTATGTGGAGGTTCCTAATATGCAGAACAATCTGGAAGCAATGGAAGAAGTGGTGAAATTCATTTACGATAACATCCAGTACGCAGAGTTTAACACCAAATCAGATTATTGTCAGGAATGCGGCTTTGATGGTGAGATCATCATCAATGAAGATATGGATTGGGAATGCCCTCAGTGCCATAATAAGGATAAGAAGCGGATGAATGTGACCAGAAGAACCTGCGGTTATCTGGGAGAGAATTTCTGGAACACCGGAAAGACAAAGGAGATCAAATCCAGGGTTCTTCATCTATAGGAGGTGTGCCATGAATTATGCAACCATAAAGCCTACGGATGTAGCGAACGGCCCGGGGGTCAGGGTATCTTTGTTTGTCAGCGGTTGCAATCATCGCTGCAAGGAGTGTTTTAATTCTGAAGCCTGGGATTTTCATTACGGCCAGGAATATGGTCCGGAAACCGGATCAAAGATACTGGAATATTTAGACCATCCCTATATTGCAGGCTTAAGCCTGCTGGGGGGTGAGCCCATGGATCCCAAAAATCAGAAGGGCATTCTTTCTTTGATAGAGAAAGTAAAGGAGCGTTTTCCGGAAAAGACGATCTGGTGCTACACCGGTTATGATTTTGAAAAGGATATTCTGGGAGACATGGCAGGAAAGCTTCCTGAGACAAGGCGTATATTAAACTGTCTGGATGTCCTGGTAGACGGAAAGTTTGAAGTGGAAAAAAAGGATTTAAAACTGCGGTTTAAAGGGTCATCCAATCAAAGGATCATTAAAGTGCAGGAATCCCTTGATATGGGAACGATTGTATTGTGGGAATAAAGAACAGGGTATTTTGCAGTCCGCCGTATCGGCGGGGGCAAAATACCCTGTTTTAGCTTCTTACCGTTTAAAACCGGCCACTTACCCATAATCCCTGTAAAAACCGGTTCGATTATGATATGATGAATTGGCAGTCAGGAGGAAGAAGTATGAAGGTCAATTTTAGAACAGTCAGCCATGATGCGGAAGAATCTGCGGAGCTGTACATCCATGAGCGGGATGAGGCGGTGGACCGTCTTGCAGAATATCTGGAACAGGATTTGTTCCGGTCGGTAACGCTCTTGTGCCAGAGGGAAGAGAAAATCTGCCGGGTTCCGAGCCCTGAGATTTATTTGATTGAAACGGTGATGGAAAAACAGGTGGTCCATACGAAAGAGGAAACCTATGAGACAAATAGGAGACTTTACGAACTGGAGCGGCTTCTTCCGTCTAATTTTATCCGTATATCCAAATCTGTGATCATGAATATAGATAAGGTAAGGACCTATACCCCCATGCTCAATGGGCTTATGAAGGTTTCCATGTTAAATTCCCAGGAAACTTATATTTCCAGGAAATATTTAAAAGAGGTAAAGGACAGGATTTTGGAGGTGAGGCGTTATGAATAGGAACGAGGGAAAAAGAGAGGTTTTTTGGGAAATTCTGTTTGCCGGAGCCGATCTGGGGATGATTTTATTTGTAGGTGCTTTAATGGGACTTTGGCTTTTCTCTGGCAGACAGGGGCTAGAGATCGTCATGGACCGCCTGGGCTTGTTTTTTCTCATTTATCTTGCTTCAGGCTGCCTGCTTCAATTCTTTAAACGGCTGCCTGAAATGGATCTAAGCTGGCTGCGGGGAATGGCTTTTATGTACTGGTTTGATATTTTATTAGTTCTCTTATTGTTTCTTGCTGCATTTCTTCCGGATTATTTAAGATACATGATCTTATCCGATGCTGTGGTGCTTGTCGGGAGATGGGCGTTAAATTACCTTTATGCTAAGCGTACTGCCAATGAACTGAATAAAGCAAAGGGAGGACGGACCCTTGTCATTGATTTGAATGAAAAGCCAGGCACTAAGGAAGAATTTTTCTCTTTTCTGGAAAATTACTGCATCAAAAACCGCTTGAGCCTGGAATATATAGAACGGGATATTCCGGCTGTGGTTAAGCTTGACGGGGTCCTTCATGAGGTGGATTTAAGGAGTTACTATACGTATGGAGGACCTGTGTATACCATGGACATTACAAAGCTTTAATTGGCAAGTCAGGAGCTATCTGAGTATGAGAGTGTTCACAAACCTGGGAACCTATGGTAAAATAGATGAAGTAAAATGAACAGGACAGGAGCGGAACATGATTGACAATCCAAACAAAAGCGAAAAAACAAAATACCGTCTGGCTGATTCCATAAAGGATTGCATGAAAACCAAGCCTGTGGATAAGATTACAGTGCAGAACATTGTGGATGGGTGTGGAATGACCAGACAAACCTTTTACCGGAATTTTAAGGATAAATACGATTTGATCAACTGGTATTTTGACAAGCTGGTTCTGGAATCCTTTGCTCAGATCGGAGTGGATAAAACCGTTCGTCAGAGTCTGAAGGAAAAATTCGAATTTATCAAAAAGGAAAAGGTATTCTTTACGGAGGCGTTCCGTTCCGACGATTATAATTCTTTGAAAGAACATGACTTTGAACTGATCATGGGATTTTATACGGAACTCATTACCCGGAAGAGACAGGAAATGCTTTCTGAGGAAATCGAGTTTTTTCTTGAGATGTATTGCAGAGGTTCCGTATATATGACGGTGAAATGGGTCCTTTCGGGTATGAAGCAGAGTCCGGGTGAGATGGCTGCAAGTCTGACAGAAGCTATGCCGCCCAAGCTGGAAACGGTATTTTCGGAAGCGGGCCTGATTTAGGTATGATTGCTATATAATAAAAGTTACAATTTGTGTTTTTTGTAAGATTTGTTACAAAAGATACCGATTGTAACTTTATTTTTTGCCTGTATGTTGTTAAAATTATAACATAATAAACATGTCATATAAGGAGAAGGAGAGGTTATCATGGCAAACAGGATTGTATTAAACGAAACATCATATCACGGCTCCGGTGCAATTTTGGAGATTCCAGGCGAGGTAAAAAGAAGAGGATTTCAGAAAGCTTTTATTGCATCGGATCCCGACTTAATTAAATTTAACGTAACCACGAAGATTACAAAGATCCTGGAAGAAAACGAAATGGATTATGAGATCTATTCAGATATTAAGCCAAACCCGACCATAGAAAATGTCCAGACAGGGGTAGAGGCATTTAAAACGTCAGGAGCGGATTATATCATAGCGGTCGGCGGCGGCTCTTCCATGGATACGGCTAAAGCCATCGGCATCATCATTGCAAATCCGGAATATGAAGATGTAAGAAGCTTAGAAGGAGTGGCTCCCACTAAAAAACCAAGCGTACCGATCATCGCCGTTCCCACCACAGCAGGTACGGCAGCGGAAGTTACCATCAACTATGTAATCACTGATGTGGAAAAGAAACGCAAATTTGTCTGCGTGGATCCTCATGATATTCCCATTGTTGCCATCGTTGATCCGGACATGATGGCCAGTATGCCAAAGGGCCTGACTGCCGCTACAGGCATGGACGCTTTGACCCATGCAATCGAAGGTTATATTACAAAGGGTGCCAATCCCATCACAGATATGTTCAATTTAAAGGCAGTTGAGTTAATAGGAAAAAGCTTAAGAGGGGCCGTGGAAAATACCGTCGAAGGCCGGGAAGGCATGGCATTGGGCCAGTACATTACAGGAATGGGATTTTCAAACTGCGGCCTTGGTATCGTACATTCCATGGCACATGCACTTGGCGCTGTTTATGACACACCTCATGGGGTGGCAAACGCCATTCTGCTTCCTACCATCATGGAGTATAACGCCGATACAACCGGTGAGAAGTACCGTGATATCGCAAGGGCAATGGGTGTGGAAGGAACTGAGAGCATGACGGAAGAAGAATACCGCAAGGCAGCGGTTGATTCGGTCAAAAAACTGTCAGCAGATGTAGGGATACCGGCAGATTTAACACAGATAGCAAAAGAAGAGGATGTGCAGTTCCTGGCAGAATCCGCAGCGGCAGATGCATGCGCTCCAGGAAACCCCAGGGAAGCCAGTCTGGAAGATATCATCAAACTTTATAAATCACTTATGTAAGCAAAAGAAACCTCCTGGCCCTCGGTCAGGAGGTTTTCCAATATCCGATATCCATGGGAAAAGAACTTGAAATAAGATCCAAATCGGTTATTCTGAAAGTAATATAAATGGATAAGGAGAAACTATATGAACGATCGAATGGAAAAGGCTGAATCAGTCTTAGAGCTGCTTCCCGGTTTTCAATATCTCTATAAGGGGGAAGTGAATACAGAAACTGTGGATTATCTGATAAAAAAGGGCTGGGCATTGGAGGCAGAAGACTGCGGATCTGTTCAACTGGCCTCTTTGGCAGGAATGGACAGGAACGACATTTATTTCCCGGCTCTTTATAAAGAGCCGGCAGCCATAAAGGCAGTCATTGGGACATGCAGGTTCGTTGCCTCCAGTTTAAAAGAGATAGAACTTATCAATGAAGCAGCAGCCGGATATCTGGCTCCGGGTCATCTGGAAGTGATAGGAATTGCCGTGATTGCAGAAGCTTATGACAATGGAGAAATGCCTGGCTTCCGTGTGGAAGAATTATCCCAATTAGCGGCGGAAGCCAGAAAATTGCGTTTCATATCCATACGCGGCTGTTTTATCCAGGGCAATTCGAAAGGCCTGTCAGGAGAAAAGCTTGGAAGATATTTGAGAGACTGTTATGAAACAGCCAAACTGGTTACCACGACCATTCCCTGTGGCATGTCTTATATAAACATCGGCAATTCCATGGAACCTGCTGTTCAAACCATGAAATCAGGCCGGGAAGCTCAGGAAACGCTGCAAACTGCAGCAAAGATCATGGTCAACCAGAATCAGACCGCTTTTTATGCGAAATTGCTGCTGCAATAAAGAAAAATCACCCCGCTGCTGGAAACTGTATCTGTTTCTGGCAGCGGGGTGATTTAAGTCCCATTATTTCTTTCTATAATACGTGTTCTTTAACGGCAGGCTTTGTCTGAATACTCCATCCAGCCTGTAGTAAGCATGAGCACAGGCGGGAGAGGTGGGGATCATGCACAATTCCCCGCATCCCTTGGCACCAAAGGAGTAAGGCAGTTTATCCTCTTCCTTTGGCTGGCAGAGAATGACTTCCAGTTCAGGTGCCTCGTCTGCTCTCATAAATCCTATGGTACCGAATTTGCTGGCAGGATATCCGTTTTCACATTTAAACTCTTCAGTGACACCGTAACCGATTCCCATGATCATACCGCCTTCAATCTGACCTTCCACGGACCCAATGTTTACTGGAGTTCCCACGTCAAACGCAGATACTGCCTTGGTGATTTTTCCCTCTTCATTTAAAATAATTACCTGAGTTCCATAGGAATAAGATACGTGGCTTACAGGATTATCCTTGATGGCTCCAAGTGGATCTGTCTGAGCAGAATATTCCCCGAAGAATTCGTGTCCTTCTAAGTCTGCCAGGCTGTTTCCGCTGTCTAAGGCACATTTTAGCTTTTCACCGGCTCTGCGGGCTGCTTCCCCTGTAACAACCGTCTGGCGGGAAGCAGTGGAGGTTCCGGAGTTAGGAGTCCTTATGGTATCTGCCGCTTCATAGATAAAAAGGGCAGGATCAAGTCCTGATGCATGACAGATTTCGGTTAAAGCCATTTGACCGATTCCCTGGCCCATACACGAGGCGGAGGTGCGGATGTGAACATTTCCCTTCTCAACGGAAAGAAGAACACGGCCTACATCCATTTTACCCATTCCGGTTCCTGCGTTTTTAAAGCCGCAGGCAATTCCTGCGTATGGATTGGAATAATAAATATCCTTTACAGCGTCAAGGCAGGCTTCCATATTGGTATTTGGGTCTGCGGTCTGCCCGTTTGGAAGGATATCGCCTGGCTTGATAGCATTCCGCCGGCGGATTTCCCAGGGATCAAGACCAGCCATTTCTGCAAGCAGGTTGATATTCATTTCCGTTGCAAAGCAGCTCTGGGTTACGCCAAATCCCCGGAAGGCGCCGGAAACCACATTGTTGGTGTAAACGGACATACCAAAAATATCAATGTTCTGATAGTTATAAGGGCCGGCTGCGTGGGTGCAGGCGCGGTGGAGCACTGGGCCTCCCAGAGAAGCATAAGCTCCCGTATCGGCAATGATGACTCCCTTCATAGCAGTCAGGCGGCCGTTTTCATCACAGGCTGTGGTGAATTCCATTTCCATGGGATGGCGTTTTACATGGTAATTTAAGGATTCCTGGCGGCTGTATTTGACCTTAATAGGTTTCCTGGTATACCAGGCCATTAAGGCAGCATACTGCTGCACAGACATATCCTCCTTGCCCCCGAAACCGCCGCCTACTAAAGGTGCATGGCAATGGACCTTTTCCTTGGGAAGGTTAAGCATCTGAGCACATTCTCTCTGAACGTCATATATGGACTGGCTGGTGGTGTAAATCAGCAGGCCGTCATCCCCTTCAGGAAGTGCCACGCAGCACTCCGGTTCCATGAAGCCATGCTCCTGCCAGGAGGTTTTGTATTTTCTTGTTACTACATATTTTGAATTTTTAATGGCTTCATCTGCATTTCCCCGCACCAGGTTGGCACGGCTCATGATGTTGCCGTCTTCATGAATAAGGGGAGCATCGCCCTTTAAAGCCTCATAGGGGCTTGTGATGGCAGGAAGCTCCGTATAATCAACGTCAATGAGTGCCAGGATTTCTTCCAGGGCTTCTGCACGGGTCGCTGCAATGACTGCCAGAGCATTTCCAACGTAACGGGTGATATCTCCTTCGCCCATGAGAACATCCCAGTCCTGCTTGATGTGGCCGATCTTATTGCATGGCACATCCTTTTTTGTCAGGATTTCCACGCAGTCCGGGTGCTCCAGTGCTTTTGATACGTCGATCCGGTTGATCAAGGCTCTTGGATACTTGGAATACAGGCACTTGGCGTACAGCATGCCAGGCAGATACATATCATCGGCAAAGATTCCGGTTCCGTTTACTTTCTCTGCAGCGTCTATGCGCTTAAAGTGTTCATTCATATGCAGGGCAGTAGGAGATTGTGGGATCTCCAGCTTCTCTCTGAAAAAGTCAGCCGCCAGAAGAATGGCATCTTCAATCTTTTTATAGCCGGTACAGCGGCATAAATTGCCCTTGATTGCCTTTTTAACTTCCGCTCTTGTAGGGGTGAGATTTGTATCCAGAAGACTTTTGGCGGAAATGACCATGCCAGGAATACAGAAGCCGCATTGAACAGCGCCGGCCTCTGCAAAGCAGTGTTCATAAACCTTCATTTCTTCCGGGTCAATTCCTTCTACAGTAAGAATGTTTTTTCCCTCCAGCGTGCTGATTTTGGGAACACAGGCCTTTACTTTTTTCCCGTCAATAAGAACTGTACAGGTTCCGCAGGCGCCTTCACTGCAGCCATCCTTTGTAGCTGTCAGATGAAGATCATCCCGTAAGAAACGCAGCAGCTTTTTGTCGTGGGGCGTTTCGTAGTCCTGACCATTGATGTGCAATATGTACATGTGTAAACTCCTTCCGGCTAAATGCCTTTTTCTTCTAAGAAATCCTTAAGCAGGTTCATACAGACTGCCTTTCGGTATTCTGCTGATACGCGGCCTCTGGTCAATACAAGGCGCTCCCCGTAAGCAGAAAGCAGCTCTTCTTTGGAAGCGCTTGCTTCATCGAGGGTTTTATCAGACAGTCCGGCTTCTAAATCCTGAAAGCGGAGAACTGTATCGGACACGGCGCCAAATGCGGCGGCCATCTGTTGGATCCTTCCATTTTCTACAGTCAGAAGACCTGCAAATGAAACACGGGAAATGGCAAGAGCGTTTCGCCCGCCGACTTTCTTATAATAATATTGATCCAGGCCCCGTTTAGGGAGAAGTATCTCTACAATCAGCTCCTCTGGCTTTAAATCCAGTTTTTTTCTTCCTAAATAAAAATCTTCAATGTTTACGGTCCGCTGACCGTGGACGGAGGCAAGACGTATTTTTGCGCCGCAGACAAAAAGGATCAGCACGGAATCAGCTTTGGCAGACCCGTTTCCGATATTGCCTCCAAAGGTTCCCATATTCCGGATTGCAGGGGCCGCAATTTGTGCAACAGCCTCTTTCATAAGCGGGTGAATCAGGTCGGATTCCAGCGCCTCTGTAAAGGTAACGCAGGAACCGATGGAAATATAATCCCCTTCCTCCCGGATATTCCTTAATTCATCCAACCCGTTTAAGAAAAGATAGGAGACCCCTTTTCTGTTTTCCACCATAAGATCAGTGCCGCCTGCATAAGGAACGGCATCGGTAGTTTTCTTTATTTCCAATGCTTCCTGTAAGGAAGCTGGTCTGTATCCATTTACCATAATCCATTTCCCTCCTTTGCGGCAATATGAATTGCATTTACAATGGCGTTATACCCGGTACAGCGGCACAGATTTCCGGATAGTCCTTCCCTTATCTGGCTGTCTGTGGGATTAGGAATCCTGCTCAAAAGGGCTTCAGCAGCCATTACCATTCCTGGAATACAAAAACCGCACTGCACCGCCGAAGTGGCAGCGAAGGCTTTATTTAATACGGCAAAGCGCTCCGTCTCCCGAAAACCTTCCAGAGTGACAATGCTGGCGCCCTCAACAGCACCCATAGCAACACAGCAGGTGTTTACCAGAATTCCGTTCATCAGGACGGAACAGGCGCCGCATTCTCCTTCCTTGCATCCGCATTTGACACTGGTCATACGGAAGGAATCTCTTAAAACATCCAGAAGACGGTCTGCTGCGCTGCCGTCATAAGCAGTTTCCTCTCCGTTTAACAGAAAATTGATAGCTTCCATTATAACCCCTCCTTCATAATCACTTTCATGGTATCCTCTGCTGTAAATGGGGCGTGATTCAGCTTGACTCCATGCCCCAGGGCCTGTTCCACAGCTTCCACATAAGCGGCAGGAACCCCTACCAGAGGCAGTTCTCCGGCTCCTTTGGCCCCATAGGGTCCGTCTGGATATTCTTCCACATGCAGCATACAAGTTAGGTTCGTCACATCGGCGGAAGTGGGTATTAAATAATCAGAGAATGAATTGTTTCGGATTCTTCCTTTCTGGTCGTAATCCATATATTCGGTGGAAGAGTAGCCGATCCCCTGAAGGAATCCGCCTTCCATCTGCCCCATAACAATGTTGTAGTCAATGGGCGTGCCAACGTCAAAATTGCCGTAAGCCCCAAGAATCTTCGTCAGCCCTGTATAGGTATCCACCTCTACTTCTGCGGCGTTGACCCCCCAGGCATAGGTGGGATAAGCATCTCCCTGGAATTTATCCAGGTAGAAGGGAATGACAAAGTCAGGTTCTTTAAACCGTTCTTCCACCATCTGATCCTCCCCGTCCTTCCATTGGGAGCGCAGCTTAATGGCACAGCGGCGGAGGAGTTCTCCTACTACCATGAGGGAACGGGAGGCAACAGTGGGGCCGGAGTCCGGAACCCGGGCCGTATCCGGATGATCGTAATAAACCCTATCAAGAGGAAGATTTAATTCCCTGGCAACGATTTTAGGAAACGTGGTACGCAGCCCCTGGCCGATTTCTCCGTTGGATGCCAGGATCTCTACCGTGCCGTCGGGATATTTGTGAAGCCTGCATACGGCTTTGATAATGTCCCGTTCACCGGAACCGGTAAACCCAGCTCCGTGAAAATGCATGGAAATTCCGATTCCTCTGCGGTACCGTCCGGTCTGAGGCTTTGCATATTCCCGGCGCTTTCTGCGGTAATCACATGCCTGGTCAATTTCATCGATCATGGAAGGAATGGGGACAGGAAAATGGTATTTTCCGGAAGTGGAAGTGGAATCCCCCTGCTTTACAATGTGTTTTTCCTTAAATTCCAGACTGTCGATTCCCAGATCCATTGCAATATGGTCCATCATCATTTCAACTGCAAAAAATGTCTGAGGGGCGCCGAAGCCACGGTAAGCTCCTGTGGGAGTGGTGTTGGTTTTTAAGGCCCTACCTCTTACGTGGAGATTTTCAATGTCATAAATTCCGTTTGAGCAGATAATCCCCCGTTGAAGAACCACGGCAGACAGGGTGGTGTAAGCGCCGCTGTTGAATTTTACATCTATGTCCATGGCGGTCACTTTGCCGTTCCTGACGGCTACTTTATATCTGCAGAGAGAAGGGTGGCGTTTGGAGGTAAACTCTAGATCTTCCCGGCGGTCAAAGATGCAGCGGACGGGAGCACCGGCCTTTTTGGCAGCAACAGCTACCTGACAGCCCAGGATTGACGGAAATGCCTCTTTTCCGCCGAAGCCTCCTCCGGTCACATCCTGTTTGATATGTACCTGATCCGGTCCGCAGCCAAGGGCCCTCATAACGGCTCCGTGTACGTAATAGGCGCATTGGAGGGACCCGTGGATAAACATTCTTCCGTTTTCCTCAGGTTCCGCCATCATTCCCTGGGTTTCCAGATAGGTCTGGTCCTGATATCCGGTGGTGAATTCTTCTTCATAGATCTTGTCGGCTTCAGCAAAGGCCTTCTCCATATTCCCTTTGCCATATTCATAGTCAAAGAATACGGTATCCGCATTGCCAAGGTCCAGGACAGGTTCCAGTTCTTCATAGGAAACCTGGATCTCGGCCAGAATGCGGTCAACCACCGCTTCTTCCGGCCCCACTACCATACCAATGGGCTCGCCGATGTATTCTACCGTTTCCCGGGCATAAACAGGCGTATCGTCCATGACGATGTTTACATGATTATCACCGGGAACATCAGATTTATCAACGTAAAAATAGCCGTTGGGAAGGGGCGGGATGTTAACGGCGGTTAGTCTTGCACGGGCCAGCCTGGAACGAAGGATTTTACCTACCAGAACCCCATCATTTTCATAATCGCCTACATAAACAGAGCGGCCCGCCATCTTTGCCTCATGGTCTTTTTTAACTACTGGCTGACTGATGTTTTCCATTGTTTCATTACCTCCTTTTAAATTTTGGCCGGACAAAACCGGCTGATGCATACTTCATAATCTTCCATGGTATCCAGATCCGTCCATACGCCGTCATCATCCACCGGGACGTGGATGATGGAATCCTCCTGCTGCTTCCAAAGCTGGCGCAGACCGCCTTCTCCTTCAAATTGCAGTATGATGTCACGGAATCTGTAATCAATCAGGGGTGGGTGCTTTCTGTATCCTCCCAAAGTGGGAAAGAGGACAGTAGGCCGGTTGTCTGGCCGGGCTTTTAAAAGTTTATGGAATGTGTTTTTTTTAACAACCGGCATGTCACCTGGAAGCAGGAAAAATGATCTGCATTGGGGCATGGAGCGAAGTCCATATTTTATGGAAGTCAGCATATCGGTAGTTTCATAGTGAGGATTGCTGGCATAAATGATTTCTTTCCCATAATGAAGGCGAAGAACCGACTCAATCTCATCTCCCCGGTAACCCAGAACAATTACGATCTGTTTCACTCCTGCTGCCAGCATGCTGTCGATGGTGCTTTCAATCAGTGTTTTTCCCCGAAACGGCATCAGCGGCTTAAAATCCCCCATGCGGCTGGATAATCCTGCGGCCAGTATAAGGCCGCAGGCAGAACTGGCTCCAAGCATAAAAAATCCCCCCTTTTATAATAACACTATGATTATAATGCCATTATAAAAGGGGGTTATGTATGTTTCAAATTCTTCCTGGGAAGCACTCGCTTTACCGGAATAATCCACTGTCACGAAACAGAGAGGAAAATTCTTTTTGTGTAAACTGAAATATATTATCCTCCAGTTTCTGCCATGTCCTTAAGAACTGGAGGCCCTGGGGAGTCAGGGTGGTGTTTCCGCCACGTTTGCCACCATGTTTCCGCTCTGTAATGGGATATCCCGTTTCTTCTTCCAGCTTATTTAACATATCCCATGCTTTCCCGTAGGACAAGGCCATGCGGTCACAGGCACTGCGGACGGAATGGGTGTCGAGGATCAGGTACAGAAGAAGTTTGATTCTTGTATTAAAGAAAACAGATTCCTTTTGGAGGTTTAACTGAACGGTAGGATGGAGAAGTGCCCGGTTATGCTCTGCCAGATAGTCCTCCAATTGGCGGCAGTCCCGTACACTGATAAAGATTCCGGGGTCATCCACAGGTAGAAAGATGCGGCGGTCGGGTATAGAAGAGATGGCCGCCTTTAAGCCTCCGATTCCAGAGTAGGCAATGATTTCCGGAACAACAGTTTCTGAAAGAATAATGGGATGGCCGCCTTTGCCCATACAGGAAGGTGTTATAATATCTCCGTTAGTGGCCAGCAGGCTATTTAGAGTGGCCGGAGTGAACATGGGAACATTTACCGGTGTAAAGACCATCCGGTCACATTTTCCCAGTAAATATTTCAGGCCTATTTTTACGGAGTCAATAAGCTCTGGCTGCTCGCAGTTCTCATTGCGGATAAAGATCACTCCATAGCTGGATAACTGGTATTTTACTTCATCCTCCTCTGCTCCGGTTACGACTACAATGGGAAAAATACCAGCCTGTTGAAAGGATATAACTATACGTTTTATTATGGGGATTGTCCCGATCTGCAGCAATGGTTCCGCATCTTTTTTGCTGGCGGCTGCAATCACCCCGCCAATCCGGCTGATTTTCATATTGGGTCATCCTCCTTAAATAAATATCTGTTTCAATCATAGCATGAGGTAGGGAGCCGGGCAAGTTCTTGTAACAAGGATCTTGACAGAATTGTTATGGAAGATAAGCCTTATTGAGGCATAGGAACCCTGTTAATATAGATTTTATCGCCGATACAGGATTTTATGGGGAAAAACTGGATGCAAAATCAGAAAGATGATGTTATGATAAAACAGGTAAGGAGATAATTCTGAAATGACAGATACAAAGAATGATTTTTCAAAAGGAAACGTGGTGGAAAACATATTAAAGCTGGCCGTCCCCATGACATTGGCTCAGCTGATTAATGTGCTTTACAACATCGTTGACAGAATTTATATAGGAAGGCTTCCGGAAAATGCGACCATGGCATTAACAGGACTTGGCCTGTGCCTGCCCATCATTTCCATAGTCATAGCCTTTGCCAATTTATTCGGAATGGGCGGTGCGCCTTTGTGCTCCATTGAGAGGGGGCGGGGGAATGATAAGGAAGCGGAAAAGATCATGGGTAATTCATTTATCCTCCTGGTGTTTTTTGGCCTGGGGCTTACCGTTTTGGGTCTGATTTTAAAAAAGCCCATGCTTTATTTGTTTGGCGCCAGCGATCTTACATATCCTTTTGCGGATCAATACATCAGCATTTACCTGCTTGGCAATGTTTTCGTTATGATCGGCCTTGGGATGAACAGCTTTATCAACTCTCAGGGATTTGGAACAATGGGGATGGTAACGGTTCTTTTAGGAGCGGTTGCCAATATTATTTTAGACCCCATATTTATTTTTGTTCTGGATATGGGGGTAAGAGGTGCGGCCCTTGCGACCATATTGTCTCAGTTACTTTCTGCTCTCTGGATTGTTAAATTCCTGACAGGAAAGAAGGCTATTTTAAAGCTTAGGACCTCCTGCTTTCGTTTGAGAAAACACAGGGTAAAAGATATCATTGCCCTTGGAATGTCAGGCTTTACCATGTCCATTACCAACAGTCTGGTGCAGATCATGTATAATGCTTCCTTGCAGCGCTATGGCGGCGATTTGTATGTGGGAGTAATGACCGTCATCAATTCGGTCCGGGAGGTAATATCTATGCCTGTAAGCGGAATTACCAATGGTGCGCAGCCGGTCATGGGCTTTAATTACGGGGCACAAAAATATGACCGGGTAAAACGGGCAATTATTTTTACATCAGTAGTTTCCATCGCATATACCACAGTCATGTGGGGACTGGTCCATGGTTTCACAGAGTTTTTCATCCGGATTTTTAATCAGGAAGAAGCACTGTTAAAGGCAGGTGTCCCGGCGATGCGGATCTATTATTTCGGCTTCTTTTTTATGTCCCTGCAGTTCGCCGGCCAGTCTGTGTTTGTGGCCCTGGGAAAAGCAAAAAAAGCAGTATTTTTTTCCATTTTCCGCAAGGTGGTGATCGTGATTCCTCTGATCCTCATCCTTCCGGGTCTGCTTGGTAACGGGGCGGCGGGAGTCTTTATGGCGGAGCCGGTTTCCAATCTCTTGGGAGGCGGAGCCTGCTTTATAACCATGCTGGCGACTATATGGCCGGAGCTTAGTGAAAAAAGAAAACAGTAAAAGGAGAAACGTATGAAAACTATAACCAGGGATTATATTACAAATGTTCTTGCAAAAGAGAATCCGCCCTGTGCTAGGATCAGGGCAGGAGAGATCGTGGCCTTTGAGACCTATGACTGCTTTACAAACCAGTTTCTTCCGGAAGAGGCGACCTTTGAAACTGTAATAAGAAAACCAGGAAATCCGGCTACAGGGCCTCTCTGCATTGAGGGAGCGATGCCGGGAGATATGCTTAAGATCGATATTCTGGATATTGAGATGGGTCCTGTGGGAATTGTCATGTTAGGGCCTGGCAGCGGAAGCGAAAAGGAGGAATTTCCCCGGAAGATATTAAGACGGGTGCTTGTAAAGGGAGGATACGCCTATTTCAATGAACGGGTCAAAATCCCGGTAAAACCCATGATCGGCGTCATCGGGGTGGCTCCGGCAGGAGAGGGAGTATCCACCATCACCCCTATGGATCATGGCGGAAATATGGATTGTACTCAGATCAAAAAAGGAGCATCTTTATATCTGCCTGTATTTGTGGAAGGGGCGCTTTTGTCTATGGGGGATTTTCATGCTGTCATGGGAGACGGCGAAGTGGAGGACTGCGGTCTGGAAATAGAAGGGCGGGCTACTGTCCGGGTGAGCGTTGTGAGAAATAAAAACTGTGTTTCCTATCCAATGATAGAAACAGAGGATAAGCTTATTACCCTTGCATCCAGGGAACAGGTGGAGGAAGCCTGGCGGGCGGCGACCAGACAGATGTATGAATTCATGAAGGAAAAGATGGGTATGGATTATGAAGAGGCCGGCATGCTGCTTACCATGACCGGAGACCTTGTTATCTGCCAGACAGTAAATCCTATGAAAACGGTAAGAATGGAACTTCCCCGCCATATAACCCAAAGTTATGGTTTTGATTCCATTTCGGTAGAGTAAATAAGGCTTAAGATTCTTGACAGCCAACCCTTTTTGGAAGATAATGATAGATAAATTACAATAACTGACAGATATGCCGGTAAGGGAAAGGAAGAGTATCAATGCAGACAATCAGAATCGAAAAAACAACTTGCCCGAAAGAAAAACCAGGCAATGATAACCCGTTGACATTTGGAACCATATTTACGGATCACATGTTTGAGGTAGACTATGAAGATGGAAGAGGCTGGTATGATCCCAGGATCGTGCCTTATCATAAGCTGGAGCTGGACCCTTCTTCCATGGTATTCCATTACGGACAGGAGATGTTCGAGGGCTTAAAGGCATACAAGACAAAAGATGGCAGGGTCTTGCTGTTCCGTCCTGATAAGAATATCGAGCGTGCCAACAGAAGCAACCGAAGGCTTTGCATCCCGGATATTCCGGAAGATCTGTTTTTAGAAGGCTTAAAAACAGTTGTAAACGTAGATCAGGACTGGATCCCTACAAAACCGGGAACCTCCCTTTATATCAGGCCTTTTGTAATTGCTACCGACCCCTTCTTAGGGGTCAGGCCCTCCAACACCTATAAGTTCATGATTATCTTATCGCCTGTTGGAGCTTATTATGCCAGCGGACTTGATCCGGTCAAGATATGGATCGAGGATGAATATGTAAGAGCAGTAAAGGGCGGCATCGGTGAAGCTAAGACAGGGGGGAATTATGTTGCTTCCCTGGCTTCCCAGGTAAAGGCTCATGACGAGGGCTATTCCCAGGTGCTATGGCTTGACGGTGTCCACCGGAAATACATCGAAGAAGTTGGTGCCATGAACATCTTCTTTAAGATCAACGGCGTAGTCATCACACCGGAGCTAAACGGAAGCATCCTCCCGGGCGTTACCAGGGATTCCGTCATTGCCCTGTGTAAAAAATGGGGAGTGGCTGTTGAAGAACGGAAGGTTTCGGTTGATGAGGTGGTCGAGGCGGCAAGATCCGGAGCAATGGAAGAATGCTTTGGTACAGGAACAGCTGCTGTCATATCCCCGGTTGGTGAACTTCGGTTTGAAGAAGAGAGAATGTCTGTGGGAGGTGGCAGGATCGGAGAATTGACCCAGAAACTTTATGATTCCATTACCGGCATCCAGCTGGGCATGATTGAAGGACCAGATGGCTGGTCCGTGGAAGTAAAATAAATCTTACAGAATTTATCCGGCGGAGCTGATCCTATAGCGCCGCCGGAAATTTTGAGGAATACAGAAAGAAAAAGGGAGCCGGATATGACAGCGGTACTGATAAAGGCAGTTGCATTTGTATCAATTATTATTATGGGATACCTGCTCAAACGGGCAGGTTTTTTTCAGGCAAAGGATTTTTACCTGATCTCCAGGATCGTGATCAGGATTACCCTTCCTGCAGCCATTGTATCCAATTTCAGTAGGATCACCATGGATTACTCCATTCTTTTTGTATGTGCAATTGGATTTTTGTGCAATTGTGTGACGGTTGCCGCAGGGTATGTGATGTATGCCCGAAGAACAAAGGCTTTAAGGGCTTTTGCAATGATCAACATGTCTGGTTATAATGTGGGAAATTTTACAATGCCTTTTGTGCAGAGCTTTTTAAGCCCTGTCGGATTTGCCGCCACAAGCTTGTTTGATGCCGGGAATGCTGTTATGTGTACCGGAATGACTTTTACCCTGGCCGGCATGGTGATAGGAGAGGAGGAAAAGCCTTCCATAAAAAAGGCTGTGCTTAATCTATTTTCCTCGGCTCCTTTTGATGCCTATGTCATAATGACAGTTTTAAGCATACTTAATATAAAGCTGCCTTCTGTTTTGGTCACCATCGCGGATACATCAGGGGGAGCCAATGCGTTTCTCGCCCTTTTAATGCTTGGCATTGGTTTTGAGATCCGAATGGAAAAGGAAAAGATGAGTCACATTCTAAGGATATTAGTGGTACGGTATATTCTTGCAGTTTTTATGGCAGTTGGATTTTATTTTCTGGCACCCTTTGGGCTCGATGTTCGCCGGGCACTGGTGATCGTGTCTCTTGGCCCAGTATCGTCAGTGGCGCCTGCATTTACCGGTGCTTTAAACGGAGATATCGAGACAGCGAGTGCAATCAATTCCCTGTCAATTGTCATCAGTATAGCTGCAATTACAGCAGCTCTGATCATTCTTTTGTAAGAAAATTTTTTATGACGCTTGACAAACGGCACAACCGTGTTATAATCTAAAGCTATAAAGCAATATAGAAAAAGCATTGACAAGACCAGTACCATATCAGGAAAGGCCAGAGAGAGGCGCGTTTGGTGAAAGCGTCTTACGGGAATGATATGAGAAGACCAGCTTGGAGCGTCCCGTAATGGGGAACGGTGATTCCGTTATCATCATATGAAGTGGTTTGAACGTTTAATTTGTTCACTCAAGCAAGGGTGGAACCGCGATTTCTTTGAATAGAATCGTCCCTTTCTGTATGGAAGCATACAGAAAGGGGCTTTTTTTATTTTCATAAGCGATTCACAGAACGGATATGCTTACTCGCCAATCCACTTTCGATAAACAAAACATGTAACAATAATATGTAAAGGAGATTGATGGCAAATGAAGATTACGTTAAAAGACGGCTCAGTCAAGGAATATGAACATGCAATGTCAGTGATTGACATCGCTTCCGATATAAGCGAAGGCCTGGCTAGAAATGCCTGCGCGGGCGAGGTGGATGGAAAGGTTGTGGATTTGAGGACCGAGGTTGATGGGGACTGCAGTTTAAGCATTCTTACGGTCAGCGATCCGGCAGGTCTTTCTGCATATCGTCATACAGCAAGCCATATCCTGGCACAGGCTGTGAAAAGGCTGTATCCCCAGGCAAAGCTTGCAATCGGACCGTCCATTGAAAATGGATTTTATTATGATTTTGATATCCCTTCTTTTTCAAGAGAAGATCTTGACAAAATCGAAGGTGAGATGAAGAAGATCATAAAGGAAGGTGCAAAGATCGAGCGCTTTACCCTTCCGAGAGAAGAAGCAGTTAAATTTATGGAGGAAAAGGGCGAACCTTATAAAGTAGAACTGATTCAGGATCTTCCTGAGGATTCGGAAATTTCCTTCTACCGTCAGGGAGAGTTTACGGACCTTTGCGCAGGCCCCCACCTTATGAGCACCAAATCCATCAAGGCATATAAGCTCACTTCTTCCTCTGGTGCTTATTGGAGAGGCAGCGAGAAAAACGCTATGCTGACTCGTGTATACGGCACTGCTTTTGCTAAGAAGGAAGAATTAAATGAATACCTGGAATATCTGGCAAACATTAAGAACCGGGATCATAACAAGCTGGGCCGTGACATGGAGATTTTCGCAACGGTTGATGTAATCGGCCAGGGACTTCCTCTATTAATGCCCAAGGGTGCAAAGATTGTCCAGACGTTACAGAGATGGATCGAGGATGAGGAAGAGAAGCGGGGCTATATGAGAACAAAAACCCCTCTCATGGCAAAGAAGGATTTATATATCATTTCCGACCACTGGGATCACTATAAGGAAGGAATGTTTGTACTGGGAAATGAGGAAACAGATGATGAGGTATTTGCTCTCCGTCCAATGACCTGCCCATTCCAGTACTATGTTTACAAACAGAGCCAGAAATCCTACCGTGATCTGCCTTGCAGATACGGCGAAACCTCTACCCTGTTCCGCAACGAGGATTCCGGCGAGATGCACGGATTAACTCGTGTACGCCAGTTTACTATTTCCGAAGGTCACTTAATCGTGCGTCCTGATCAGATTGAAGAGGAATTTAAGGGGTGCGTGGATCTGGCAAAATACTGTCTCACAACACTTGGCCTGGAAGGCGACGTGACTTATCAAATGTCCAAATGGGATCCAAATAAAGCGGATCATTATCTGGGCACACCAGAGATGTGGGATGAAGTGGAAGGCATGATGCGCAAGATTCTTGACCACATCGGAATCGAATATACGGAAGCTGCAGGAGAAGCGGCGTTCTATGGGCCTAAGCTGGATATTCAGGCAAAGAATGTATATGGTAAGGAAGATACCATGATTACCATTCAGTTAGATATGTTCTTAGCAGACCGCTTTGATATGAGCTTCGTGGATAAGGATGGAACAAAGAAACGTCCTTATATCATCCATAGAACTTCCATGGGATGCTATGAAAGAACACTGGCCTGGCTGATTGAAAAATACGAGGGAGCATTCCCGACATGGTTATGTCCAGAGCAGGTTCGCGTACTTCCGATTTCTGAAAAATACCATGACTACGCAGAAAAAGTTGCGGCTCAGTTAAAGGATAACGGCGTTCTGGCAACGGTTGACGAGCGTGCGGAAAAGATCGGTTACAAGATCCGTGAGGCGCGTTTGTCAAAGCTTCCATATATGCTGGTGGTAGGTCAGAAAGAGGAAGAAGATGGTGTCGTATCTGTCCGCAGCCGCTTTAACGGCGATGAGGGACAGCGTCCGCTTTCCGATTTCATTGATGATATCTGCCGCGAGATCCGGACAAAGGAAATCAAAAAGGTAACTATAACTGAAGAAGCGAAATAAGATCTATCATGGCTTAAGGAAAAGAAGGGAAATATTCGTGAGAATATTTTCCTTCCGCTGCGTGCATAATAATCCTGAAACATTATCTTAGGTAAGAATGCCAGGAGGAAATAGGCCATGACAAAATTAGATTGTAATGTAACAAGCTGTCTTCATAATTCAGATAATTATTGCTGTAAGTCCGCCATTATCGTGGAAGGATCCCAGGCAAAGGACAGCTATGATACCTGCTGTGGAAGCTTTGATGAGAATAAGGACGGTTCTTTCCATAACTTATTCAAGACTCCGGAAAGCCGACTGGAAGTGGACTGCGAAGCTGTTAACTGTGTTTATAATGAAGGACGCCACTGTTCTGCAGAGCATATTGGAATCGCAGGGGACGGTGCGAACGCAGCAGAGCATACCGAATGCTCCACCTTTAAAACCAGATAATCATTAAAAAATAAGATGCGCTGGGAGGAAATTCCTGACGCATCTTATTTAAATCGTTGATCGGATCATAAGATCATAACAAAGGTTCCTGCCGTAATCATAAGGATGCCTATGAGTTTTTTCAAAGTAAATTGTTCATGGAGGATAAGAAAAGCCAGGATCACAGTGAGAACTATGCTTAGCTTATCTACGGGAACTACCTTGGAAGCTTCACCAATTTGAAGGGCCTTGTAATAGCAAATCCAGGAGAGGCCGGTAGCAATGCCGGACAGGATGAGAAAGATCCAGCTTTTTCTGCTGATTTCAGGCAGACCGGTCTGGGCTCCTGTGAGAAAAACGATCAACCAGGCCATGAGCACCACAACAATTGTCCGTATGGCCGTAGCCAGATTGGAATTGACTCCTTCGATTCCCATTTTAGCCAAAATAGAGGTGAATGCGGCAAAAACGGAGGAAAGAAGAGCGAAAGCAAACCACATAAAAAGCGCCTCCTGATTCGTTTATTTTATTACATACTACTATTGTAGCTCTCCCGATAGAAAGTTGCAAGATAAACCTTAAAAGGAAAAAAAGGACAATGTTTTAAAAATATGTTGACAGAAAGATAAATATATAGTATTATTATGTGAGTTGTGAAAACAGCAAACAGGAAAGTAGGTATCCGCCTCACCACGGCACGAGTAAGTGTCCCTGGTTCATAGCCTTTTGTACATAGGTTTACTGTGTAGAGACTTTGGTGGTGGATAGCATTTGTCTATCTACTTTTTTTTATGCCTATGGGCAAGCAATGTGGATTCCAGCCAACACACACTATATAATGGAGGTGCACGACAATTAGCGATTTAATGATTAATGAACAGATCAGAGATAAGGAAGTTCTGTTGATTGGTGAAAACGGAGAAAAATTGGGAATCATGTCTACCAGGGATGCTTTGCAGATGGCAAAGGAATCAGAACTGGATTTGGTTAAGATTGCTCCGACTGCAAAACCACCGGTTTGTAAGATTATCGATTATGGTAAATATCGTTATGAACTGGCAAGGAAAGAAAAAGAAGCTAAAAAGAAACAGAAGGTAATCGAAGTAAAGGAAGTTCGTTTATCTCCTAACATTGACACCAACGATTTAAACACGAAGATGAGCGCCGCAAGGAAGTTCCTCGAAAAGGGAGATAAAGTTAAGGTAACCTTACGTTTCAGAGGTCGTGAGATGGCGCATATGTCAAAGTCAAGGTATATTCTGGATGACTTCGCTGAGAAGCTAGCAGATATCGCTGTTATTGACAAGCCACCTAAGGTAGAAGGAAGAAGCATGGTTATATTTTTGAATGCAAAACGCCAGTAGAACTTATCAAGGAGGAAAATACAATGCCTAAATTAAAAACCAGTAAATCAGCTGCTAAACGCTTTAAAGTTACAGGAACGGGAAAGCTTGTAAGAAATAAAGCTTACAAATCTCACATCTTAACTAAGAAATCAACTAAGAGAAAAAGAAATCTTAGAAAAGATATCGTTACTGATGCAACAAACGCAAAAGTAATGAAGAAGATTTTACCATATTTATAGGATCTTAAGTTAAGAAGGAGGAAAAACCGATGGCAAGAATTAAAGGCGGTATGAACGCTAAGAAAAAACATAACAGAGTGTTAAAGATGGCTAAAGGCTACAGAGGCGCTCGTTCCAAACAGTATAGAGTAGCAAAGCAGTCAGTCATGAGAGCATTAACAAGCTCCTATGCAGGCAGAAAAGAGAGAAAGAGACAGTTCAGACAGTTATGGATTGCCCGTATCAATGCTGCAGCACGTATTAACGGTGTATCTTACAGCGTATTTATGCACGGCTTAAAGTTAGCTGGAGTTGATTTAAACAGAAAAGTTCTGGCTGACATGGCAGTGAATGATGCAGAAGGCTTCGCAAAATTAGCAGAACTGGCTAAGTCCAAAGTGGCTTAATCGCATATACAAACCTCGGAAACCTCGTGTTTACGGGGTTTTTTTTGATGCCGCGAGCGTCTAAAAATGAGTAAATTTTGATTCGTAATATACGCGTAATGTACAAGCGCTTTTAGAACTTTTCAGGAATTTTATTAATATCTGCAAGTAGTACTTCCGTCGTTTTATGGGTGTACGACCCTTTGGTTAAGTAACAGAATGGCCTGCAATGAGCGATAGTTATTCTTAAATATCAATTTAACGAAGTAATATTACGCCCCCCCCTCACATATAATTGTATATCCGTATATTCTTCCAAATCTATAAGTTATGCCGGTTATATGAGTATTAAAGCGCCTTCTGCTATAGATTCGATTTATATCAAGAATTAGAAGTGTTCCAAATTAATTTATCAGAACACTCGTTGTAAAGCCTGAATTTCAGCACTAGGTGTGAATGTAATTGGACCAACATTAAAATTGATTATTAATATAGGAGATGTTGTAGAAATGAACCATATAGTAAATGAGAATTATAGAATTTATTTAATAACCATGGATAAAAGTGATCAATTTTGGAAGGTTATGGATAATGGTGCTAGAGAAATGGCTTCTATGTTAGGTGTTACATATGAATGGGACGCCCCCTTAACGAGAGATGTAAATAAACAAATTGAAATATTTAATAATGCCGTAGTAGCGGGAGCAGATGCAATAATGTTAGCGGCGAGTGATCCTTTAAAGATTTCAAGAGCAGTTGAAGAAGCGAAAGCAAAGGGTGTAAAAATCATTTATGTTGATGCACCAGCGTTTGAAGAAGCAGTCATAACCTTAGCTACAGATAATTATACAGCTGGTAAGATAGCTGGAGAAAATATGTTTTACGAATTAGAGGAGATTGGTGTCACATATGGTTCAATAGGAATCATTGGGATAACTCCTGAAAACAGAACGACTGTAAATCGGGAATTGGGATTTCGTGATTATTTTAAATCGTTTGTCAGATATCAAATATTAGAAACAATATACACGAATGGTGACCCAGAGTTAGCAAAACAAGCAACGGAAAAATATATAAGAGACAATCCCAATCTAGTTGGTGTTTTTTCAACGAATGAAGGAACTACATTAGGGCTGGGATATGCTTTGAGAGAAAATGATATAAATATTATCGGTATTGGATTTGATATCACAGAGGTAATTCAGGAAATGATAAGAGATAATACTTTAAAAGCTATATTGGTACAAAATCCATTTACAATGGGCTATTTGGGTATGGCTGAGGCAGTTGCTGCATTAAGGGGATTTGATACAGGTCCACAATTTATTAATACTGGAGTAACTGTAGTTAATATATATACACCAAGTCGAATATTATCATAAATAACTATATTTGAGAAGCTAGTTGATGCTGTTTTATCCAGGACGATTGAATGAATATCTATAAAGGAAAACTGGTCAGACAGTATGTCACAACTGTCTGACCGGCCCATTTATTTCCTTATTCCGTCGGTACTTATAATATGTCCTTTTTTCCTAATGATTCCAGACCTAAACGTGATTGCTGATTTTTAAAGGGGGCATCCGGTGTTGCGTACCCGCCTTGTGTTGTGAATGACTACGTTTGACAACCGTTTACAGATTTCAATAAGTAGTAATGGATTTTAATAAGTATCATCAGAGATTCTTTTTTAAACTGTTTAAAATATGTTCTGTCTTAAATTTCTGATCGACAATTCTGACAATATCATAATTATAAACCCCGCTATCTGTTTGAGGTTCGTTTCTTGCTGCCCCCTATGTGATAAATAATTTAATAAAATACGTGAACTATTATTGATTTACTCAATATTATATATTAAAAGTAATATAGCTAAAAAATAATAAGGAGTAATTATTATATGGAATTATATGCATTCGCCTCTGAATTTCCGGAATTATATGCAATGTTAAATGAAACTGTTAGATCCACTATTGCAGCGAACAATATGACCGGAGACGAGTCTCTCAGGGATTGGGACAATATGATTGATAATTATGTTAGTAATTTCGATTACGAGGATTATTATGGACAGGAGATGGGAGAAAGTTTATCTCAGCAGATACCTTTTGATGGTTTCGGAGGTAGGGATGGCAGAGATAGGGACAGAGATAGGGACAGAGACAGAGACCGCCGCCGCCGTCGCTTTCATGATTTTAATTTAAGAGATATTATCAGACTTTTGTTTTTAAGACAATTGTTCGACCGAGACCGTTTCTAAAATTTAGTTGTAAAACCCTGAATTTTGTGGTCACAAGCATCCCCTATAAATCAAAGATTAAGTATATGTTTTGGTATACTGTGGCTTGGATATAAATAAAAAAATCACAATATGTGCTTTAACATTCCCATAGTTAAAAGTATATCAACGTGCGCTTGGCTTCGGCTGGGCGCTTTTTTGTGGGTGAAATTATGTGAAAGAAAACAAAAATAGAACAGAATAAAAAAGAATCTATTTGGAGAGACAAACTCTCAGCCCCCTAAATAGAAGTGCTCCAGTGGGATGATCTTTAAATTGATACGAACCTCAGAAACCTCGTGTTTACGGTTTTTTGATGTCATGCGCCTGAAAACGAGTAAATTTTGATTCTCCCGGCGATATAGATGAATTTGTTTGATTAAACCTATATTTAACTGAATAATAGGAAGGTTAAGCCAAGTTTTTCTGCTGTAATAATATCCCGGCAACATGGTGCAATTGCGCGGCGGTATCAATGTATGAATGATTTTCGTGCAGTATTATCTGTAGCCATACTGGGAGTGTTATAAAGTAACGTCTGGTGCTGGTACTTTTAAAAAGTAATTTTGATAAATTGTTTTTCATCATATCACCTCAAAAATATGGTGTGTGGAACGGAAAATAATAATACAGGAAGTATCTGGATATCAATGAAATTAGTTTTACAGAAGAAAGTAACCTTACTGGTACAAGGCAAGAAGCTGATTGAAAAGGCCAAATGATCCCACTGTAAGATCTACCAGGAATGCATAACAGGTGCTGGAAAGATGATGCAAAGAATAACAAGGGAGATTTAAACCTCCCTTGCTTCACTGGATGATGCCTAATTGGATGTAATTCTAGGTTTAGGGCCTTCACCTGGAGGAGTATAAAATGGATCAATATAATCGCTATTTGGAACGGCTTTCGATCGATGTTCTGTATGGGTAACATTTTTATTACTGACATTATTGTCGGTAGTATTACCCTGGTTGTTGGTAGATTTATCTTTGCTATTCAAGATGGATGCTCCTTTCGTTTTTTAGTAGTGTCTGCAGAACAAAAAATTATATTCAAAATTTAGGTTTTAGCTCAATGGAGCAGGAAGGAATATATTATGAAAAATTATGATTTCCGGGAGGATGATTTCAAAACAGTACCTGGATTATATTAAAAAGGCTTAGATTATGCTGGGAGACACTATACAAGGAACAGTCGAAGCACAGAAGAGGAAAAGGAACTCTATTTAGAGTCCCTTGATTCACGGATTGCATTCTTCACTGCTTTTTTTATAACAAAATACAAAATTAGAAAGAACAATATTGGGCCGACAATTAAAAGTAAAAGATTGATAAAAGTTATAAATCCATCAAATATTAAATTGGTATCCATAGTCTTCACCTCCTTATACATCATAAGTATATCATAATTATTGTAAATGATAAATATAATCTGGGAGGTGAGCCGATTAATCAGGAATTAGAATGTAACGGATTATTAAACATTGGTGATTCAATATTGATAGTTAGAAGAGTTTGTTATATTATTATATAAAAATTTAATTTGTGGAGGAGTGGTAAATTGAGACTTCGTTTAGTAAAATTAGATAAAAAATATAAAATGCATCTAAATGATATGATGGAAGAATGGTATGCATCGGGTGAAAAAATCGTTCCTAATGCAATTGGAAGACTTGATTATCGTGATTTTGATAATTACATTAATTGTTTAGATAATAACGTCGAAAATGAAGGATTTGTACCATATTCTACTTTTTTTTGCTTAGATGAAGAAAGAGATATATTCGTTGGAGCCGTTAATATCAGGCATTATTTAAATGAATCTTTGCTGTTAAATGGTGGACATATCGGAGATGGAGTACGGCCTTCAGAAAGAAGGAAAGGAGTTGCGACCAAAATGATTGGTCTTGCCCTTGAAGAGTGCAAAAAGATTGGATTAGATAAAGCTTTAATGGTATGTGATAAGAAGAACATAGGCTCCGCGAAAAGTATAGAGAATAATGGTGGCGTCCTGGAAAATGAAATTTTAATGGATGGCATAGTAGAACAAAGATTTTGGATCAGCATTGACTAAATTCCAATTAAATAATGATAACCAATAACCAATAACTATCAGTATTAAGCTGAGATATTTTATTGCTATAAATCAGGTAAACTGATATTCACCTTAGGGGTGAAAACCTATGATTATCACCCCTGAGGTACACAATACAATCTTTGGAATTTAATTCATCAACAAAATTGTATAATTCAAATAAGCTGCAAATATGCACCATAAAAGATATGGGATCTGTAAGTATGCTGCAACAGAATTTATTTTATAAAACTGTTGGATCATTATAATTATTAGAATGATTAACAATATTAGCCATAAAAATGCAAGTAAATATTGAGAAAATCCAAAGAAAATAATGCTCCAAAAAAAGTTAAAGAAAAGTTGAAGTGCATAGATTTTTAGAGCTTTAGTTGAATTATCATTACCTGACACATAAATTATGTATGAAGATATTCCCATGAGGATATAAAGTAATGTCCAAACAATGGGAAAAATATAGGATGGAGGGCTAAGGGAGGGTTTATTTAATAAGGAATATGTTGACATGTTACCACTTATAAGAGCTGATAAAGAACCAACAGCCAAAGGTATAAGAATTGAAATTACTAGAGCACTTTTGTTTATAGGTTTCATATAATGCACTCCATGTGTATTTATTATAGTTTATGAGGTCACATCGAAGAATATTCGGATTTATAATCAAATAGATATAGATTTTTTAGATTAAAAATTTAAATGAAATTAACGCATTAGAGTACATTGAGAACTTAATATTGATATTTGGCAAGCTTGATGATATTCTATCTTTAAGAATTATTTATATTGGTTTTATGGAGGTGAGAAAATGTATATAACTATTTATAATGATTGTGGTGAGCAAGAGTTTATAAATTCAGTTCGTATAAATGGGTTGCTTGAGCACAATATGAAAAAAACAAACGGTAAATTAAAAGTACCAAATATGGAATTTACGAATATAGCACGCAATGAAAAGGGAGTTATTGTAGGAGGTGTATCAGGATCTACTTATCTCTCATCCTTAGAAATAGAGGTTCTTTGGGTACAGGAAGCTTATAGGGGACAAAAAATAGCATCGCGTTTATTGGAAGTAATTGAACATCAGGCAAAAGACGCTGGGTGCCAGATTGTTCATCTGACTACATATTCTTTTCAAGCTCCTCTTTTTTATCAAAAGCAAGGATATGTTATTTGTGGAGAAGTCAACGGTTTTCCCGATAATATCAGACTATATACTTTAAAGAAACAGTTGTAATTTATAGCGGAATGAACGGATAATTGAGAGAGCCAATGCGTTAAATAAAAATAGTATATGGCTTGCTTTTTATATGGGAGAAGAGAAGCAGACATATCTAATCATGCAAAAAATGCCTGTAAGCATGCTCCTCTTATCCAAGGCTGTAAATATTTTTTCTCTAGTTGTTTTATACTCTCTGCTATTAAAATTCTTTTCGATAACCATTTAACCAAGCTCTATCTTCAAAAGGTTTTTTTGTCACACCAGGATTTTCTTTATCTGGAATTCCCAAGGGCATATAGATAACTACTGTTAAATCTTCTGGAACTCCAAGAATCTCTCCCATTTTTTTGGCCTTTTCTCCTTCGATCTGTCCCTCAATCCAGGTAGTAGAATATCCCTTTGCATTTATTGCCAAGAGAATATTCTCAGCTGCGGCGGAGTAATCGTGTATGTGGTAGGAATTACCTTTATAGGAAATCGTTTCTTTTGTTAACAGAAGGATTGCTGCTGGCGCAGTCAGCGCCCATGATGCACCATATATAGTTGCCAGATTGTGTACCATCTCCTGATTATTTACTGCGATAAAACAAGTTGTCTGCTGATTGCAGCCTGAAGGGGCTGCTGCACCAGCTTTCAAGATTTCTTTTAAATCGGCATCAGGGATATAATTCGGTTTGAATGTTTTGCGATAACTTTTTCTTGTACAGATTGCTTCCATTAAGTCCATTCTATCAGGTCCTTTCTATCTTCCTGTTTATGATTATGTTTCTATAAAAAAGTATATCATGTATTTCCATATTTTGCGATAGTATAGACGTTAAATTACAACGAATGTAATTTATATATGCACTATTTAATGGCTTTTATTGCATGAACATACGCTTACTATATCAAATGCAAGCGGTGAAAGGGTAATACGGAAACCATGTGTTTCCAGGGGCTTTTTTTGACACTCAAAACGACACTTATCCACAATAATGTGGAAACAATTGTGGATTGTGTGTTAATGTCTGAAAATACGACAAAATTATGCAAATTATAACAGGACTGAGACCTATGGTTATACACAAATTCATTGCTAACACACCTTGTCTAGATGGTCCATATAATATAATGTAATACAGTAAAAAGATTAATTTATCAATTCATTCCTATTATAATAAGGGTTAAAATAAATACATATAAATAGCTTAATTGAGTGAATACCGGTGTCAAAGCCATCTTTTGCGGCATTCACATCTTTTCTTATGGGCCCATATAATAAAATATAAAAATAATAAAAGAGGTGCAAATATGGGCTGTTTTTGGGGCGGCTGTAATAATAACTGCAGGCGTAGTTGCAACAATAACTGCGGATGTGAAAATAGATCTTGTTGCGAAACAGAGAGAGATGAATGCGAAAAGGAAAGAAGAGAAGCTTACTGCGCAGGTTTTCGGGATGGCTGTAACAGCGCTTCCCGCTGGCGCGGTGATGATGACTGCTGATGAAATAAATGTAGAGTAGGAGAAATGCTCCAGGAGGCTGAGGGTTTCTGATTTGGAATGTGGCGCCGCAACAGGCGTTTGTATGCCATCTTTTAGGACGGTTATGTACACTTAGTAATTTGGTTGCCTACAGGTAAGAAAATAATATAAAATTATACGCTATATTAGCCCCGGGATTTTGGCCTCGGGGCTATTGTGTTGGGAAATTGTTTCGATCCTAAGTTCGGTCGGTGTTAAGTACAGATATCCAGGCACATCGGGATACATACTTTCTGCTATACTTGGAAAGGAAAAAGCGCAGACAAAGATGCCTGCGCTTTTTCGTATTATAATCACATGTGCCTTTTATTTCCAGGCAATAAAAAACTCCCCGAGTAGGACTTGAACCTACGACCCAACGGTTAACAGCCGTTTGCTCTACCGACTGAGCTATCGAGGAATACATGACTTATTATACCCGAAAAGTGAAATATGTCAATAGGGAAAATATAAATATTAAAAAGTGCGGGAGATGGGACTTGAACCCACACGAGCATACACCCACAAGATCCTTAGTCTTGCCTGTCTGCCAATTCCAGCACTCCCGCACAACGAACATTATCTTAGCACTTAAAAGTAAAATTGTCAATATTTTTTGAAAAATATATACAAAAAAAATATTTGAAAAATTTGGAGAAATGTTGTTGACATATAAGAGCTTGTATACTATAATAACTATTGTTGTTACGACAGATAACAACGAAATGCAGAAGTGGCGGAATTGGCAGACGCGCACGGTTCAGGTCCGTGTGGTAGCAATACCTTGAGGGTTCAAGTCCCTTCTTCTGCATGAAACTATGCAGATCGTCATAGCTGTGTGGTTTTCAATATTTATATGACATGCGGGAGTGCTGGAATTGGCAGACAGGCAAGACTAAGGATCTTGTGGGTGTATGCTCGTGTGGGTTCAAGTCCCATCTCCCGCATTATAATTTAAACCGGATTAGAATGTCCTGTGGAGATGACCACAGGACATTAAATTTTTTTGGGTTTTATGTTCAAAGGCAGCGCCATTAATAAATAAACAATGCCAATTTAGAGTCGAGGATTTAATGATAATCCCCGGCTCTTTTACGTTAAGGTTCTATTAAAAAGAAGCCTATTTTACAGTAAAACACAAAATTCGATACATATAAATCGCAATTAGGGAGTTTGGAAATAATAGGGATTATATTGGGGGTATAATAATTAATACAATTGTTAGATATTAATTACGGTAATTTGTCCGGTTGATAAACGGATAAATGGCTTGTCTGAATTCCTATCACCATTCCATCGTTTTCCCCAATTGAGCTTGTTCAACTGCCTTAAATTTGGCTTTCTGAATGAGCTCTTTTTTATGTACAAATAGAAAAATGTGGAGACATTCTTTCGGTGGCGAGACATATAAAAGAGTTGGAAGCCGGCCGCCCCTCATAGGCCGCCGGCCTTTTTTGTGACAGCATTTAAGATAATGGTCCGGGCACAATTTCTGGCAATCATGCTTTACGCAGGTTAGGACGGGCAGATTTTGGTTTCCTTATTATTCCATCGTTGTATGTTAACAGGCAGTAAAAGTGTTGTCCTAAATATCATTTTCTTCTGATCTACATCTATAACCATTATACCACCTAATTTTGTTGCCGTTTCATTAATGATTGATAAACCAAGGCCATGAAAATCCCGATTAGGCTTTGTTGATTCAGGAATTCCATTACGAATGAGTACTTTACCATGAAATGAGTTTTCTGTTTCGATTTTCAGCCAGCCATTGTGGGAAACAAATCTGCTTCTGATGGAAATAAATCTTTCAGAATCAGAAGTGACTTTTGCACAAGCCTCTGCTGCATTATTGAATAGGTTTGTAAACATACGGACAATATCGGTTTCAGATATATTATGACCGATGGGAAGATAGACATTAGCTGAAAATTGGGTGGATTGCTCCTTACATCGATCTGCGGTATCCTGCAGGAGAGCATCAAGCAGGATATTATTTGAATAAGAGTGTTGTACCGGAACTTGCTTTTGACTTTTATCGAGTATGGTATCGAGTAAGCTTATAGCTTTCTGATATTCACCGATGGACAACAGAGATTTTACAGAGGTTATCATATAATTGTAATCCTGTTTGAGAGCCCGAAAGCTCTCGATATATTTCTGATACGCTTTATAATGCCGCAATTGTCTCTCGAGCTGCTGTTGCTGCAATTCCGTATGTAATTCATATTTTAAAAGGAAACTGGTTCTGATTCCCCAGCTGACGAGCAATCCCTGTGCTGCAAAGCAGATGATACAGGAGATGATGCAGGCCATGTTATACCAGGTCAAATCGGCCATATAATACCGCCCCAGGTTGATAAACAGCAGATATCCCAGAAGGCAAACTTGAAAAATAGCTACAAACCGGATCTGTTCATTACTGCGGTAGAACGTTTCAACCTTCGCTTTTGGAGCGATGAAATGGCGAAAAAGCATATTGTAAACGAGAATCACGCATAAGGAAAGAATCCATGCAATGGGGGAGTAAAACTTGTCTTGCCTTACCCACTGTACGCTATGGTTCAGAATCAGAGCAAAAACCGGCAATACGATTCCTCGTCCCCAGTATAAAACTGCGACAAAATAGCCGCTCTCAAAAAGTAGCTGCATCGAATTCATTTGATACAATCCTTTTAATTCCAGCAGAACGATCAATAAGAGAGCCAGAACTCCATAATGTGAGGATATAGCCAATCCCCAGGTAGCACTGAAACTCCAATTGATGACTGCAGAAACCAGGAAGAATATCAAGTGATTTCGTTTCAACAAAAAATTCCTTCTATGATAAAGAAGAAAAGATACACTGTACACGGTAAAAAGGCATTCTGTGACAAACCGTAATAAAAGAGACATCGGTTACCTCCTTTCGTAAGAAAAACCTCTGTTCGGTGAAAAAATCAGACCAACAAGTAGCATTTACTCCAAGTTATATATAGGAATATAGATGGAGAAAAGAATAAATTTAAAATAGCATTTTTATCCATAATTAGCATTTATTATGCTCTTAATTCATTATTTGTTGTTCTCAATTACCGATCGATAGTGGAAGGGCATATGAAAGGTTTTTATTTTATAACGGCTAAATTCAATACATAAAAACTAAAATTGAGTACATATATTTCCAGAAAAATCAAGTTTCAAATTATACTCACAAAGTAAAGTATTAATATTACAAAATTTCGTTTTTGGAGAAAATACGGTGAAATTTCAGATTACAACGGACTATGCAATTCGGATCATCCTTTATATGGCTCAGCAGGGTGATCAAGTGACAACAGCGAAAGAGGTAGCAGCACAATTAGGTATGACCTATAACTATTTCAATAAAATTGCCGCAAAAATCAAGCGGTTAGGGTTCATAGAGTCTGTACAAGGCCCAAAGGGTGGATACCGTTTAGCAAAAGATGCTGCAGATATAACATTATACGATATTGTTGAGGCGATGGAGGGAAGTATCTGCATCAATCGATGTTTGGAAGAGGATGGATACTGCAGCAGAAATGCTACCCCATCATGTCTGGTGCACCGAATTTTTGAATCTATCCAGTCTAAAACGATTGAAATGCTAAGTGGGACTCGAATTTGCGATCTTATATATGAAAATGCGAACGAAACATAACATTGAGAAGGACACTCATCAGTATTGCCTAAAGTATGAAAAAGTGACTTGCCGTTTTTCTCTGGTAAGAGCTAAGTCTGGAATTAGGCCCAGAGCGTAGAAAAAGATGAAAATGTAAACCTTCGTGTTTACGCAGCAAAAAACCGTATGCAAATCGCAAACGGTTTTTTGCTGCTGTAATCATTATCTCTTTTTAACAGGATAGCAAACCTCGGTTACTAACTCATCAGGGTTCTGGGTTTGAGCAGGGCTGACATGATAGATGCAGAACATAGCTCCGTTAAATTCATAACCATTGTCATTTACCCAATTTGCCACCGCATGGTTTACAGCGGTGAGCTGCTCGTAGCTGCCCTTGTAGGTTGCTGAAGCAATCTCCAGCGCAGGCATGGTTTTAAACACAACGTGTTCAGTATCTTGATAGCACCCTTTTATCGTGATTTGAATTTCTACATCCACGTCGCGATCCTTATATCCCTCGTCATGAAAGATTGCAAGGCTGCAGCAATTGTCAGCTTGCTGAAGCTGCAATGGAGCTGTTTCTGTCATCATAAGGTTCCACAGGATGCCTTCCTGTTCGTAGGCGGGAATCACCTTTCGTACACTGGCAACATAGCGCTCCGGTAGGTTCTTTAATATAACATTGTAATTCATAGCGGTTTCATCCTTTCTCAGCCGTTTGATGGCTGTGTCAAGGAGCAGTAAACGGCGGCCTGTTTCTTCGGCTTCCGTCTGAACCTCAGCCTGCTTCACTGCCAGAAAGTCAGCTAATGCCTGGGGATTATCGTAGTTCTTCAGGATTTCCCCAATTGGAATAAGGCCAAACCCCATATCCTTGAGAGCTATGATTCTGCCTGCAATCGGCAGTTGATCCTCCCCATAGTAACGGTAGCCGGTAAAACTATCCGTGGTTTTAGGCACTAACAGGCCGATCTCATCGTAATGCCGAAGCATTCGTATACTAATCCTTGATAATTTTGAAAAATCACCTATTTTCAGCATTTTTATTTCCTCACATATATGTGTTTTTTGAGCTCAACTACAGTATAGAGTATACCACAATGTAAGAGTCAATGGGAATTTTAGATTATTTATATCGGATGACTTTTTTTGCCTGTAAAGAGGGAATAGTACTTGTACTTTCTTCCATTAGTGGGAAATTTAATACACCAAAACCCTAATTCACTACGTGGGTTTAATAAATATAGTTTTTTATACTATACTTCCAAAGTAAAGTTTAAATTCAATTATTACTATTGGGAAAGGGGGCTTCGGTAGAATTTTTTATAACAATAAATTAAGCAATTCATATTATTATTTATGTAGCTTAACGGAGCGCTTGTACAGCAGCTTGAAGAAGCAATGCAATTAAGCATGGCTTTTGGCTTCTTTAATAAAGATGATGCAGCCAAAAAAGGCAGAGACCTTAAAGGCTGCGCGAGGGTCCGGGAGTGAATACATTTTGATAAAAAGCGCGCCTATTATATTTTGTAATATTACTGATGTTATGGGGGCGTTATATGTACCTGTTACAACTTTAAAGATAAATTTTACGGTAGGGATGTTGTTCCTAAATAAAAAGCTTCAAAGTTTAACAATTATGAAAAGAGTAGGACCTTAACCGTACGCAGGAAAAGCAGCTGGTACTAATAAGAACTGGAGGCCCTTTAAATTCAGTAATAAAGGGGGATCAAAAAATAGGAGGAAAACATATGCAAACAATGAAACACCGTAAAAGCAGCAAAATAATCAGCATGCTCTTGGTGATGGTTTTGCTCTGTGCGATGTTCCCGATAAGGATATTTGCAGAGGAGACTGGGGAGGTTACGGTAAGCACTGCCAAAGACTTTATTCAGGCAGTTAATAGTAATAATACCTGGAAAATTACGCTTGCCGCGGATGTTGTTATAGAGTATGGTATGACAAATGCGCAGGGCAATTGGAACAGTAATTATCAAAGTGCGGCTCAGCCTGGTTTATCTGGACAGCCGCAAGGGATTTTGGTTGGAAATAAAGCAAATGCCGGTGGTGACGGCAGCTTCGTAATCGATGGCCAGAATCAATATAAGATTATATTTAAGTGGCCCCATACGATTGTCGAGAATGGTAATTTTTATTTTCCTAACGCAAGTAAGGTAAAGTCATTCACAATGAAAGATATCACATGGTACGGAAGTAGTGAGGTTGGCTGTTATTTTCCTGCCGGTAATGTCGTGAATGACGTACAGATTACCTTTGATCATGTTACATACAAAGGACCGGGTATGGGTGATATTGCAATATATTCGGTTTATAAACCGCAGGTATTATTTAGAGATTGTGACATTACAATGAGTTACCGCAATGGATCAGGAGGAAGCGGAGTTGATTCGGATGGATATGGAGGAAGTTTGCCGTCATCTGGCTCTGCACCTTATGGAGCTTTGTGGCAGGATACCCACGCTTCTGAAACCATTGCTGCAAATTTTATTACATTTGAAGGAAATAATACCATTACCAAACAGGACTCTCCGGCAGACGGCGGGGGTGTTCTCGGTGATATTGATCCGATCTTCTATATTTACTGGTACGGGGACAGCTACGTGAAGGTGGCAGACGGCGCTTCTCTGATCATTAAGGATGAGGCGGGAAAAACAAAGCAATCTACCTATACAACCGGTTTAATTGGTACCTATACATCCGCCTATTCCACTCCGTTTATCGTTGGAGAAAATGCTGTTTTTGAATATCACCATGTAGGCAGCGGAAATGGATTTATTACCGATTATTACAAGCTTGGCAGCCTTATAATTGGGGATCAGGCAAGTGTAGTCTTCGATATCAAAGCTGATAAAAAGTTTAATACAAATGATGTAAGCAATCTTCCTGCCTATTTTACGGCGGACTCAATTCGCGTCGGTGAAGGGGCAAAGTGGACATATGTTGTGGATTATGCTGGTTCAGCTGCCAATGCTAACAACTCGATGGTCAGTGCAAACACGATCAGCATTGCAGATAGTGCCGAGGTAAACCTTATTGCCAAGAATAATTCGCAAGCAGAATCCCTGATTACCTTGCGGGACAGCAGCCCCAGCATTTCATTTACAAATCCTCAAAATGTTGTATTGTTCAATAGCAAGAGCGACACAAACTCTTATGTAATCAAGAGCTCCAGCAATGCAAGTTTGAACATAAAAACAAATGGGATTCGTTCTTGGGTGTCTTTACCTGAAAACAATGTGTCTATAACAGGGAATATCAATCCAGGAAATCAGGTGGCCCTTGAAAACAACTACGTAACCTCCCCGGATGCCCCTTATCAGTGGGTGTTAGATGGAGCACAATACTCAGCAACTCTAAAATCTGGTGCAAATGCTGAAATTATAAACGATTCTTCGGGTCATGGTGATGTTTTCAATCTGTCAGGTACTAATGCGTTAAAAAACATCAATGTATTGGAACTACGGGCAAAAGCTGCTTTGACAAGTGGCAGCGTTTTATACGAAATCTGGGATGGTACATCTGTCAGCAGCTTTCCAGCCGGAATTGGGGGACCATTCCCTGTTTCAGGTCCGAAGGACAATGATTACAACTATTCAATTGCAAAAGAAATACAATTAGGAAGTGGAGAAGATCATTATATCTTTGACATGGAATATACACTGAATCAGTTACAGGTTAACGCAGCAATTTCCGATTGGGCACTGACAATGAGCGATACTGATAATGGTTTGGGAATACATACGCTCTATTATGCGGTTGATAACCGAGGGGCGATTCCGGGAACTGATCCAGATGGGATCCCAGACTATCAGCAGCCTTATTCAACGGTAAAAGTGTTCTATAGTCTTTATGACGGCACCGTTGGGGATCCTCAGCTTGTCGGTGATCGAGAGGATATGGAAATAGCTACTTTATATGAAAAAGTCGGTTCGGCAGGCATTTATACTGCACCAAAAAATCAGACGTATAATGCAGAAAACTACGTGTTTGACGATATTTTGACCAATGACGAATGGGAGAATAAAGGCGGCCTTTCGTCCTATCAGTTGGATGGCAGGAATATTTCCTTTACCTATCCTGAGGACATAGAGGAAGATCCCATACCAGATGGGAAATTAGTACTTGTTTATTCGCTGGATATAAAAGATATAAACGATATTAACAGCAATGGCAATGAAGATGAGCCGAATGGTATTCCCGATTGGCAGGAAACTGAAACCGAAGAAGGCAACGAAACCGGTGGAGGAATTGAGAACGGTGGAGGAATTGAGAACGGCGGAGGAAACGAAACCGGCGGAGGAAACGAAACCGGTGGAGGAAGTGAAACTGGTGGAGGAAACGAAACCGGTGGGGAAAACGAAACTGGTGGAGGAAGTGAAACCGGAGGCGGTAGCGAAACTGGTGGAGGAAACGAAACTGGTGGAGGAAGTGAAACCGGAGGCGGTAGCGAAACTGGTGGAGGAAATGAAACTGGTGGAGGAAGTGAAACCGGAGGCGGAGGCGAAACTGGTGGAGGAAGCGAAACCGGCGGAGGAAACGAAACTGGTGGAGGAAGCGAAACCGGCGGAGGAAGCGAAACCGGCGGAGGAAACGAAACTGGTGGAGGAAACGAAACCGGTGGAGGAAGTGAAACCGGTGGAGAAAACGAAACTGGAGGCGGAAGCGAAACCGGCGGAGGAAACGAAACTGGAGGCGGAAGCGAAACCGGCGGAGAAAACGAAACTGGGGGCGGAAGTGAAACCGGCGGAGGAAGCGAAAACGGAGGCGGAAGCGAAACTGGTGGAGGAAATGAAACTGGCGGAGGAAGCGAAACCGGCGGAGGAAACGAAACTAGTGGAGGAAGCGAAACCGGTGGAGGAAACGAAACTGGTGGAGGAAGTGAAACCGGTGGAGGAAGCGAAACCGGCGGAGGAAACGAAACTGGTGGAGGAAGTGAAACCGGTGGAGAAAACGAAACTGGAGGCGGAAGCGAAACCGGCGGAGGAAACGAAACTGGTGGAGGAAGTGAAACCGGTGGAGAAAACGAAACTGGAGGCGGAAGCGAAACCGGCGGAGGAAACGAAACTGGGGGCGGAAGTGAAACCGGAGGCGGAAACGAAACCGGAGGCGGAAGCGAAACCGGAGGCGGAAGCGAAACCGGCGGAGGAAACGAAACTGGTGGAGGAAGTGAAACCGGCGGAGGAAACGAAACTGGCGGCGGAAGTGAATCCGGAGGAGGAAACGAAACCGGAGATGGAAGCGAAACTGGCGGAGGAAGCGAAACTGGAGGCGGAAGCGAAAACGGAAGTGGAAGCGGTGGCAATTCCAGCGGAACTGGTGGAAGTAACGGAGGAAGTAGTAGCGGGAGTGGAAGCAGCAGTTCCCGTGGACCTGGAGGAAGCAGTAACAATACCGGTGGACCTGGTGTTATATCTGGAAACAGTGTCAACGATGAGATCATCGAGGATATTGTTGTAGATGACCAGGATATACCGAAAGGAATCAGTGAAATAAACGAAGTAGACGAAATAGGTAAAATAGACGGTTTACCGAAAACAGGCGACACCAGTGTAACCTGGAACGTTTATTTATTGTTATCCTTTGCATCATTCTCCGCGTTTGTTTTATGCCATTTAGGCAGTAAAAAAATAAAATAAAATAAAATGGAAAGGCGGTAAGGGAATGGTTAAAAAAAGATATTCCTTATCGCCTTTTCCATTCATCCCTTTGTCTATGTAAGAGGCTTTGTAGGAGACCATTGGATCATATTATTTAATTCGAGCCGGGGTACTGGAATTAAGACCCCGGTTTTTGGTGTTAAAAACTAAAAGAAGGATATATGAACCCCTTAACACTCCTTACATACAGAAACGCAGTTACAAAAGATAAAATGTGCTATAATAGGATTCAAATAAAATTCAGGAGGAGTATTTATGGGGTATAAAGTACTGGTAGCGGATGATGAGTATATCATTCGCCGGGGGATTATCAGTTTTTTAAGACAATACAGTGATTTCGAACTGGCAGCAGAAGCGGAGGATGGAGAAATGGCACTTGAACTGGCAAAAGACATTTCACCGGATGTTTATTTTGTTGATATTAATATGCCATTTCTAAATGGTCTTCAATTCATTAAAAGCTTAAGGGAAATAAACCCCAGGGCAGTGGTGGTGATCATAACTGGATATGACAGGTTTGAATATGCCAGAGAAGCTCTGAAGCTGGGGGTCTTTGAATACCTGCTGAAGCCTCTGATGGAAGGTCCATTTGATGAGATGATGCAGCGGGTGCGGGAAAGACTGCAGAGAGAGGAAAGTGAAGATAAGTATCTAATCTGGGCGAAGAGTATGCTTGCACAAAATCGTACCTACCTAGCCTCTAACTTTTGGCAGAGAGCACTGGAAGGGCATTACACAAAGGAAGAAATCAGGGAACGCTCCCAGTACTTAAATCTTTTGCTTCCAGAACCATTTGCAATTACGGTGGTTTCCCTGGAATATCATAAAATGGAAGATGTAAAAAGCACCTGGAATGAAGATCTTCTGTTTTTTGTTGCTGAAAATATTGCAAATGAAATGTTTCATGGGCTAGTGAACCCAAACAGCTGCCAGGACAGGCACGGTAATCTGGTGGTGATCTCAAAAACTGTGGCACCGGAAGCTGCAGAGGAGCAGACGGAGACCTATTGCCATATGCTGGAGTCGCAATTACCGGTGCGCTGTATAGTCATGCAGGTGACCGGAGATGATTATGGAGCTCTGGCTGAAACCTATGAAACGGCTGTCAGCCGGTTAAAGGAGCTGGAAACCGGTTCCTCTGTGATTAAGGATGTGAAGCTTTATATTGAGGATAACTATTCGCGGGAAGACTTTTCCTTTCAGGATGCGGCAGGCCATGTAAATCTGTCTGTTCCCCATTTAAGCAGGATGTTCCGCAGAGAGATGGGAGTAACCTTTATCGATTACTTAACCAGCGTCAGGATCCGTAAGGCAATCGAGCTTTTACATAGCGGTGAATTAAAGATTTATGAAATCGCGGAACTGACCGGATACGCAAACCAGCATTATTTCAGTAATGTATTTAAAAAGAATCTGGGGGTCAGCCCTGCTGAATACCGAAGATTGATTAAAAATGATAATCAAACCTCATCCATGCAATGATTTTATACCTTTTACTCAAATTATTGCAAAGACTTTCTCTCCTCCTTCCGGCATAATAAACGTATCGTTAAAACCAAAAAGGAGGATCATCAAAATGAAAAAAAGATTTTTAAGCGTGTTGCTGTGCGCATCCATGGCAGCGGTTTCCTTAGCCGCATGCAGCAGCGGAGCCAGCAGTTCGACCGCAACCACAGCCGCTCCCCAGACTACATCGGCACAGGCTGAGACCACAGCAAAAGCAGAAGAGACCACGGCTAAAACTACCGAGGCTTCAGGAGAAAAGCTGGTAGTCGGCTTTGCCCAGATCGGTCAGGAGTCCGGATGGCGTGACGCAGAAACCCTTTCCATTCAGACATACGCGTCTGAGAATGGGGATAAGGTAGAGCTTCTTTTTGCAGATGCGCAGCAGAAGCAGGAAAATCAAATTAAAGCGATCAAGAACTTCATCGAACAGGGCGTAGATGTTATTGGCCTTGCACCGGTCGTTGAAACCGGATGGGATCAGGTATTTGCTGAGGCAAAAGAAGCAGGGATTCCGATTATCCTTCTGGACCGCAGAGCGGATGTCAGCGAAGACTTATATGCAACCTTTATCGGCTCTGATTTCATTGAAGAAGGCAAGATGGCTGCAAAGGAAATGGCAAAGCTGCTCGGAGAAAATGGTAAAATTGTTGAGCTGGAAGGAACGGTAGGTGCTTCCGCAGCAACGGACCGCAAAACCGGGTTTGATGATGAGATCAAAGCAAGCTATCCAGGTATTGAGATCGTGGCTTCCCAGACCGGTGATTTTACCAGAGCCCAGGGAAAAGAAGTTATGGAGTCTTTCCTTAAATCTAATAAGGATATCAAGGGTGTTTATGCGCACAACGACGATATGGCCCTTGGAGCAATCGAGGCAATCAAAGAGGCAGGATTAAAACCGGGTGAAGACATTAAGATCGTTTCCATTGACGGTGTCCGCGGAATCTTTGAAGCAATGGCAGCCGGAGAGGCAAATTGTACCGTAGAATGTAATCCACTGCTTGGGCCGCTTTTATTTGAAACAGCAGCAAAGCTGAAGGCAGGCCAGTCTGTTGATAAATGGGTGAAATCGGTAGACGGCGTATTTACTGCTGATATGGCAGCTAAGGTACTTCCGGACCGCAAATATTAAACCGCGGGGTTGTTGCAAAAGTATATCATTATTTTTGCAGCAACCCTTTTCATATCAGAGGAGATGCTTCTTAATTGAAAAGCGAGGAGGAAACACCATGAGTGCTGGGAATCAGCTTTTGACAGCGAGAAATATATCCAAGGCATTTGGGAAAGCGGTTATTGCTTTGGCTGATGTGCAGTTTGATTTGAATCGGGGGGAAATACATGCCTTGTTAGGGGAAAACGGTGCGGGAAAATCTACGCTCATTAAAGTGCTGACCGGAGTGGAAACCAAGGACCGGGGAGTCATTGAGTTAGACGGAAGACAGATCAATCCGAGATCCACACAGGAAGCGCAAAACGAAGGAATTTCAACGGTATACCAGGAAGTTAATCTTTGTCCCAATCTTTCCGTGGCGGAAAATATTTATATTGGGCGGGAACCGAGAAACCGGTTTGGAACCATTAATTGGAAAAAAATCAATGCCGACGCCAGTGAACTGCTGGATAAATTTGATTTACATATAAATGTTACAAAAAATCTGGATCATTATTCTGTAGCGATCCAGCAGATGGTGGCCATTGCAAGGGCCAGCGATATTGATGCCAGGGTTCTGATTTTGGATGAACCCACCAGCAGCCTTTCCTCTGCTGAGGTAGATAAGCTGTTTCAAATTATGAGAAAGCTTCGTAAAGAGGGAATGGGGATTGTCTTTGTCACACATTTTCTGGATCAGGTTTATGAAGTCACTGACAGAATCACCGTACTTCGAAACGGAAAATATGTGGGAACCTATCTGACGAAAGAGCTGCCAAGAGTAGAGTTGGTGGGTAAAATGATAGGCAAGGATTATGCAGGGCTTAAGGACATGAATGCTAAACGGCCGGAGGAAGCAGAGGGACGGGAAAAGGAGACTTTTATAGAGCTGGCCAATGTCAGCAGTGCCGGAACGGTTAAGGGGTTTGAGCTTAAAGTGAAAATGGGAGAAGTTCTGGGCTTTTCCGGGCTCTTAGGTTCCGGGCGTTCGGAGACAGCCAAGATTTTATTTGGAATAGACCCCATCAGCGAAGGAGAAGTAAAGGTGAAACATGAGACGGCTCACCTCCATTCTCCCTTAGACGCAATCCGGAACGGAATCGCTTTTTGCCCGGAAAACCGGAAGACAGAGGGAATCATCGGAGAGCTTTCCATCTGGGAAAATATCATACTTGCCCTTCAGGTGAAACGGGGGATCTTCCATAAGATTTCAAGGAAAGAAGCGGAAGAGCTTTCGAAGGAGTATATTGAAAAACTTCAGATCAAAACACCGGGCACTGAGCAATTAATTAAGAATCTGAGCGGAGGAAACCAGCAAAAAGTAATTCTTGCCAGATGGCTTGCTACGGATCCGGAGTTTCTGATGCTTGATGAACCAACCAGGGGAATTGATATCGGAACAAAGGCGGAAATACAGAAAATTGTCATGGATCTTGCAGGAAGAGGGATGGCGGTACTCTTCATATCATCGGAGATTGATGAGATGCTCCGCTGCTGCACCAGGATGATCGTGCTCCGGGATATGAAGCAGGTAGGAGAGCTAAACGGAAAAGAAATATCGGAAGAAGCAATTATGCATATTATGGCTGGAGGTGAAGCGTCATGAGAGAAATCTGGAATCGTTTGTCAGGAAAACAGTATTTCCGCCCCCTCATCATTTTTATGATAATTCTGCTCTTTAACGGTATTGTAAGCAAGGGGGGATTTTTCACACTATCCATCGTGGATGGGCACTTATACGGACGTATAATTGACATTGTAAGAAATGGAAGCAAGCTTATGATACTGGCTGGCGGCATGACTATGATACTGGCAACGGGCGGAACTGATATTTCTGTAGGTTCTATCATGGCAATCAGCGGAGCCATTGCCTGCAGCATTGTAAACGGGAATATTTTTCCGTCATTCCATGGGAATGTTGCCGCGGCGATTATATTCGCGATCCTTGCAGGAACGGTCAGCGGCATCTGGAATGGATTTTTAGTGGCTAAAATAAAGATCCAGCCAATTGTAGCCACCATGATTTTAATGGTGGCGGGCAGGGGTATCGCACAGCTGATTACCAGGGGAAAGATCGTTACGATTACTTCGGAAGCCTATTATTTTATCAACGGAGGTTATATTCTCGGTATTCCCTTCCCCTTGTTTATTGTCGTTTTTCTAGTGGGTTTTTTGGTTCTGTTTACAGGAAGAACGGCATTTGGCCTGTTTTTAGAATCCGTAGGCTGCAATCCGACTGCCTCAAAGTATGTGGGCATTAAGGTTGACCGGATGCTGCTGGCAATCTATACACTTTCCGGAGCCTTTGCTGCGGTGGCAGGTTTGATTGAAAGTGCCGGGATTAAGGGTGCGGACTGCAATAATGCAGGACTGGGGATTGAAATGGATGCCATTCTTGCCGTAGCAATTGGAGGAACCAACTTAATGGGCGGGCGTTTTTCCATTCCAGCCAGCGTCATAGGAGCATTGATCGTGCAGAGCATCACAACAACAGTACTGGCCCTGGGAGTTCCGGCGGCTTATATCCGTGTGTTAAAGGCATTGTTGATTATAATCATCTGTCTGTCCCAGTCAAAACAGTTTAAGGATCTGGTCATCAAGCGCAAAATGATAAACAGAAAGGTGGTTGGTAACTGATGGAGCAGGCGGGAAAAAGAAAAAGAGTTCAGATCAATAATATTTCGCTGGTTATCACCGTTGTGCTGTTTGTCCTGATGTTTCTGTTTGGTTCAGTAAAGTATAATAACTTTTTATCTTTATCAACCTTTTTAAATCTTTTTAATGACAACGCATACTTAATGATTGCGGCAATCGGAGCTACCTTTGTGCTGATAAGCGGAGGAATCGATATCTCCATCGCCTCTACCATAGCATTTACCGGCGTAGGATCTGCTTACCTGCTGGAGCGGGGAGTCCCGGCATTTCTGGTAATCCTACTGATGCTTCTTGCAGGAATCATCGTAGGCTGTACCCAAGGGGCCCTGATTCATTATTTTAAGCTTCAGCCGTTCATTGTGACTTTGGCAGGCCAGTTTTTAATGCGGGGACTTTGCGTTGTAATCAGTGAACGCTCCATTCCCATCAGTGATCCGTTTTTTAAGACCATGGCACTTGGGAAGGTGGCAGTTCATCTGGGAGAAGCGAAAGCGTGGAACGGGAAAATTTATTACTATGTATTTATTCTTTTGATTGTGTTTGCGGCTGCGGTCTATACCCTGAGATATACAAAGTTTGGCAGGTGTTTATATGCACTGGGAGGAGGAGAAACGTCTGCTAGCCTCATGGGATTAAATGTTGCAAGAACGAAAATTGCGGCATATGGAATCAGCAGCTTTTGTGCCGCTCTCGGAGGAATCGTGTTCAGTTTTTACACTCTGGCTGGATTCGGGCTCCAAAATCTGGGTCTGGAACTGGATGCACTTTCTTCCGCTGTGATCGGCGGCACCCTGCTGACCGGAGGCGTAGGTACTGTGGCGGGTACGGCAGTCGGAGTCATGATAGAGGGAATTATCCAGACGATCGTTACCTATCAGAATTTAAATACCTGGTGGACGAAAGTTACCATTGCGGCGCTTCTGTGTTTCTTTATCGTAATACAGAGAATCATCGCGATCCGCGCAGAAAAATCAAAGGGGAAGAACGAATATTAAAGCATAAAGCAGTTGTAAGAGTCTGTTAACTTCGGTATACTGATGAAGCAGGGGATATGAAATGAAAATAGGAGTGAGAGCAATGAAATATTGGACGAAAAGATTCATGGATATGAAAATTCGTGATAAAATGATCAATTCTCATATTTTTATTGCGCTCATTCCTTTTTGCTTTGTTGGATTATTGGGGATTATCAGCTCGACCAGAGAGGCGGAGCGCAATGTGACCCAGCATACATCTTTGCTGGTAGGGCAGGTGCAGCATACAACGGATATCTACATAAGCAGTATTGAAAAGACTGCAAATATGCTGATCAGGATTATTGAGCCAATGCATCTTAATAAGATCCCATCTGCTGAGGACAGCCGCTGGGAAGCGTACGAAACAGCCCTGAAAAACAGCTTTGAGACAGTGGCGGAAACACATGATGAAATTGCGGGCATCTTTTTTGCCACGGAGCATGATATGTATGTGGGAACCGGGATGTCCAGAATCTCCCGGGACCCGTTTGTCAAAGAAGTCTGGTATGAAAAAGCAGCGGCATCTCCAGGTGAAATGCAGATCATCAGCAATGTTACCGGAAGGAATATTGTTACGGAGGCCGCCTACAGCATTGATGATGTATTTTCAGTTATGAAAGCTGTTATTGACCCGGAGACAGGGGAGAGAGTAGGCGTACTGCTGTTTGATGTAAAGCATGAAATTATTTCATCTGCCATTCAGGATGCCAACATCGGTGAAAATGGATTTGTATTCGTCCTGGATGAACAGAATCATTTAGTATATGCACCAACCAATAAAATCGTCTACCGCATCCGCCCGGAATGGCTTTGGAATGAAGAAGAACCTGTAACTGCGGTTACCAATGGGGAAAAGTATCAGATCAGTTATCAGAAATCCGCCTATACGGGCTGGAAGACTGTCAGCGTCTCATCTTACCGTGAAATCATGGGCGGAATCAATACCATGCTGATCATGTTTGGCTGGGTTTTGGTTTTAACAATTCTCACGGTATTTATTGTGGCGGTAAAAATTTCAGAGACGGTCACAAAACCCATAGTCAGGCTCCGCAACCTGATGAAGGAGACGGAAAAAGGCAACTTATCCGTTCGGTTTGAAGGTGATTATCTGGATGAGGTCAGTGAGCTTGGCCGCCGGTTCAATCAGATGCTTGAGCGAATACAAGAATTGATGGAAGAGGTTTATAAAGAACAGGAAAATAAACGGAAAGCACAGCTTAAGGCAGTTCAGGAACAGTTTAAGCCGCATTTCTTATACAATACTTTGGACACCATAGGCTGGATGGCCAGAGAGCATTCCGCTTATGACATTGTTCATCTTGTGGATGCTCTTACCAATGTTTTTCGTATCAGCTTAAGCAAGGGCAAAGACTATATTACCATTGAAGAAGAAATCCGATATATTTCCAATTATCTCTACATACAGAAAATCCGTTACGGGCCTAAGGTTCAGTATGAAATTCAGGCGGAGGAAGACTGTATGAAGGTGGTTCTTCCCAAAATGATCCTTCAGCCGTTGGTGGAAAACTCCATTTACCATGGGGTTAAGATGAAGAATGGAGACGGGCATCTAAAGATCACTGGACGGGTGGAAGATGATTGGGTGAGCCTGGAGGTATGGGATGACGGAAGGGGTATGGAAGAAGAAAAGGTTTGGGAATTATCCAGATTATTAAATGAACCGGGAGAAGCCGGCAAAAACAGAAGCTTTGGTTTGTTTTATATTAAGGAGCGGCTTCGCATCCGGTACGGAGATCAGTTCCAGGTATTGGTGGAAAGCAAAGAGGGGCAGGGGACGCGTATTGTTATACGAATTCCGAAAGAAGTTCAGAATGATCTTGAAAAAGGATAAAATGGAAAAAAGAACGAAATTACTAATGGTATTACTGGTATCGGTATTCATCTTTTTGGGATACCGAATATATAACGGGGCAATTACACAGACGGTTTATAAAAGTGATGTGGAATATGTGATCGGAGTTTCTCAGGCAAACATGCGGGAAGCATGGCGGGTTGCTCTGATTAATGAGATCCAGGAGGAGGCGGGAAAGTATCCCAATATCAGGATCGTAACTGCAGACGCCACCTCCAGCGTAGAAAAGCAGGAAAAGGATGTTGACAGGCTTCTGGATTTTGGCATAGACCTTTTGATCATCTCTCCCTGCGATTCCAGCCGTCTCACAAAGAAAGTCAGAGATGTATATCAGGAGGGAGTTCCTGTAATTGTTATGGACCGAAGCGTGGAAGGCTTTGATTATAACCTGTTTATCGGTCCGGATAATAATCTGATCGGGAAGCAGGGCGGAGAATGTGCGGCCCGGCTTCTTGAAAACGGGAAGGGAAAGATCCTCGAGCTTCGTGCAACGGCTGGTTCCCTTCAGAGCGAGGAGCGAAGCGATGGGTTTGATTCTGTGATCAGGGACTATCCTGATATAGAAAAGACCGTCTGTGATCTAAAAAATGATATGAAGGATCCTGCCTATGATGCGGTTTTTGCCATGCAGGAGGAACTAAAAGGTGTTTCCCTGATATTTGCCAACAATGATTCGGTAGCCTTTGGAGCATACCAGGCACTAAAAGACAGGAATCTTGCTGAGACGATAAAAGTCATCGGATGCGACGGCTTTACAGGAGAAAACGAAGGAGTAGACCTGGTGAGAAAAGGAAAGCTTGCGGCAACGATTTCCTGCCCTACAGGTGGGAAAGAGGCAGTGCAATATGCCATTAATATTCTTCGGAAGGAAAGCGGTGTTCCCAAGCAGGTCATTTTAAGAAGTCATACGATCTATCCTCAGAATGCCGGTGAGTATCTGGCAGCTCTTGACAGAGAAAGTATCGACGATGGCAGGAGAATTACCGTAGGATATTCCCAGGTGGGGCAGGAGAGCCAGTGGAGGCTTGCCAACACCCGCTCGATCCAGGAAGCAGCCAGGGAGTTTCATATGGAACTTCTTTTTGACAGCGCAGACCAGTCTCAAAAAAAGCAGATTGAAGCGATCCGAAGGTTCATTAAGGAGAAGGTAGATGTAATCGTAGTTTCTCCGGTGATCGAGACAGGCTGGGATGAGGTACTGAAAGAGGCAAAGGAAGCCAATATTCCTGTAGTAATGTCCGACCGCAGAATCGAGGCGGGAGATGATTTAACAACCACGTATATTGGCGCTGATTTTTTAGAGGAAGGGCGAAGAGCCATGCGCTGGCTAAAGGAACATGTAAAACCGGAGCATGGAATTGTTCATATTTTAGAGCTTCAGGGAAGCGAAGGCGCGACACCCACGGAAGAGAGAAAAAAAGGTTTCTTCGAAATATTAAAGGAGAATCCCCAGTACCAGATTATATATACGGATTATGGTGATTTTACGTTCGAAGGAGGAAAACAGGTTGTCGAGGAATACATAAACAGTCACACCTGGGATGTGGATATTATCTATTCCCACAACGACGATATGGCCCTTGGAGCGATTAAAGCATTGGAGGCACATGGATTGAAGCCGGGGAAGGATATAACAATTGTTTCCGTGGATGCGACGAAAGAAGCGTTTCAGGCAATGATAGACGGCAAGCTGAACTGTGCCGTGGAATGCAGTCCGCTTTTAGGTCCTCCGCTTATGAAGGCGATCCGGGATATGATTGCAGGAAAGGAAATGCCTCTTCGGATTATAACAGAAGAAAAGGTGTACGATCAGTCGGATGCGGAGGCCGTTATCAAAACCAGAGAATATTAAGGATTGCCATTTTCACTGGAATATTCTTTGCCGAAAAGAAAATAAAAAAGTACTTGATTATTTGCTAAAAGTATAGTATTATAATTGTACGAATTGAATTACCAATTCGAACAATTAAAAGGCAGAAGTGGCGGAATTGGCAGACGCGCACGGTTCAGGTCCGTGTGGTAGCAATACCTTGAGGGTTCAAGTCCCTTCTTCTGCATGGCTATACTTAATGTCCTGTGGAGAACACCACAGGACATTTTTTGTACGATCCTGTGATTAATTATTAATTTTGGGTTGACAATAATTTTAATTACTGGCATCAAATACATCAGATTTTATTTCTTTTAGCTTTTATAATACTTATGTTGCTAAGTACGATGATACAGGAACCCGTGTATCCGGAAACCTGGTTGATAGCGAGCCCAATCCATATTTAAAGACAACAGAGTGGAACTGGCCCATCGATCCCCTTGGATTTCGAATTACACTGAATCGATTGTATGATAAATATCAAGTACCGCTTTTTGTAGCGGAAAATGGACTTGGTGCAAATGATAAATTAGAAGAGTCCGGATATGTGCATGATACCTATCGCATTGAGTTTCTGCGTGAGCATGTTGCTGCGATGAAAGAAGCGGTAAAAGACGGTGTGGAGATATTCGGGTACACTGTTTGGACCGCAATTGATTTAGTAAGTTGCGGTACAGTTCAAATCAACCGGATCTTCATAATCCGCTTGGCTGCTTATTAAAAAAGGGTGCTGTTAAATCAATGATTGATCTGCAGCACCCTGAACTTTTATAATTTTGCCATACTCATACCAGGTTCATAAACCGCATACTGGCTGCGGCCGTGTTTCTTCGCGTGATAAAGAGCAATGTCAGCCTTTTCATATAATTCCTCAAATACAGTACCGTCTTCCGGATAGGCGGCTGTTCCCAGACTGCCGGAAATATGTGCTTCCGGTTCCAGAGCACTGCCTATGAGACTGCATAAATTTTCCAGACGAGCGTACAAATCCATGCTGTATGCCACATCTTTCAATAATATGATGAACTCATCGCCTCCCAGCCGTCCGAAGATGTCATCGCGCCTTAAAGCGGATTTAAGTCTTGAAGCGGCGCGGTGGAGGGCCTTATCCCCAAACTGATGGCCGTAATTATCATTCAGTTGCTTGAAACGGTCAATATCCAGCATAATTAGGATGTGATGTCCCTGGCTGTTTTTTAATGTATTGCGGATTGCATGTATGGCAGTTGCTCTGTTAAGCAGCCCGGTAAGGGAATCCTGTTTGGAAAGCTCCTGAAGATTCAGGGCCTCTCGTTTGGAAGCATCAATATCCTTAATGAGAATAAATGCCTTAATCGTATCAGTATAAGGATCGGAAACAATCTGCACCATGCCAAGTCCCCAGTAGACGGTGGAATCAGGGCGTATACGCCGGTGTTCCAGCCGTAAAGACCGGTTCCCCCGATAGTAGTGGTAGAGCAATTGGTTTTTATTGAAGAATTTTAGAAACATCTCCCGGTCTTCTTCAAAAATATGATTCTCTGCTATGTAGGTCATAATGCTGGAAAATGAATTGGAGACATATTCCGGCATGGTCTGAGTCATTTCTCCAATGATTTCTTCAAATAAGTCGAATTTTAAATTATATTCGTAATAGCCGATACAGTCCTTTTTCTGTTCACGCATGTATTCCATCCACTTTTGATAAGCCAGTTCTTTTTCATATTGATCCGTAATATCCTGGTAGGATATGATTCCCCTGAGAGGTTTTTGCTCCTCAGTGCACACCAGGGAATATTGTGAGGAAAACCAATGATAATCTCCGGAACATATTTTCAGGCGTGTGATGCACTTTCCCTCGGGTATCCCCTTTTCCATGTCATCATAAAATTCCAGAAAATCGGTGACGCTTTCCTTATGCACAATGCCGTTTTCAATAAGGAATTCGGGGGAGAGCGGCTGGGTGTAGGGAAAGGGGAAAGTTCTGGAAAATTCAGGCGATGGAGATAGGGTTCTGGAAGGGATGTCATAGATGCTTACAAGGCAGCCCGAATGCCGGCTTGCCAGCCGGTATTGTTCTTCACGGATCCGTAAGTGTTCCTGGAATTTTTTCATACATGTGATATCGGAGATAGCACAGTACATAAGTTCCTCCTCAGGGATGTAATTCAATTGTAAGGAACACCAGATGCAGCTTTTTTGTATTTTTGCTTTGAATTCTAATTCAAAACTGGCTGCTTCGCCCGTCAGGTGGCTGCGTATTTCCGCAAGCAGCTCCGGATATTCTGATTCACATACCATGTCCTGAAGTGAAGCAGGCGTTTGAAATAGTGCTTTAATCGCCTGATTGGAGTAAAGAATGGTAAGATCATCATCAGTTTTAAGCTTCAGTATGCCGCAAGGAATGCGGTCTAAAAAAGTTTCTCCGTTCATTTTCACTTTCTCCCATAAGTGCTATGAAAATAGAAATTGGCCTTATATAGAATATATGATGCATGTTGTCAAAAAATGCACAAAAAGATATAAATATAGAAAATATTTTTAAATAGATGAATTACGGTTTATGGTCACAAAATATTGGAGGATTTTGACAAAAACGAAAAATAAATTCGTGCACATTGCTTAAAATGAAAGAGATAGATAAGATTCGATTGACAATTTGTTACAATTGATATATTTTTAAAACAGAACTTATTTCGGAGACCGAAAAAAGAAGGAAGGCGTTGTACAAATATGAAAAAAAGCGGTTTACAGGACATGAAAAGGGAAAATTTGCGATTGATCATGAATGTAATTTTAGAAAAGGAAACGGTTTCCCGTATAGAATTATCCGAGATCATAGGGCTTTCACCGAGTACGGTTTCATCACTGACATCGGAATTAATAGAAAAAGGCTGGATCGTGGAAAATGGTGTGACCACATCTACTGGCGGCAGAAAAAGGATCGAATTATCGGTTAATAACAGCAAAGGATATATCGCAATATTGGAAATTGGCTGGAGAAGAGCCGTTTTACATTTTTTAGATCTGGCACTTGAAAAAAAGCATAGCGTTCTGATATCTGATTATTACATTACCGGCAATGAACTGCTTGAAAAGGTCGCCCATTGCATAAAGGAGGATGCGGAGAATTTTTGCAATGGGAAATTGTCCGGAATCGGGCTTTTGTTCCAGGAGGATATGAGTCCCAGCGATTTTAATGTCATGTATTCCACCTCTTTGTCTTCTGCCAGCATATCATTTTGCGAAGCGGTGAAAACCCAGTTTAAAGTACCCGTCATGGAAGAATATTCTCAGGTTTATTCCTTCCGGCAAATCATGAAAAAAGAAGAGAGTACGAACAGTGCACACATTGAGATTGGAAAAAAAATCTTTGTTTCCATAACCTCCAATGGGACGTTTCTTGATATGACGGAGGGTAAGAAAGCGGATATGACCCCCTTCGTTGAAAATACAGGTAAAAAAATGACCGCAGACAAACTTTCTGAAGGAATTGTAAATATATTGCAGATGATCTGCATGATGTTTCCCATCGAAAACGTATATCTGTCAGGCAGGCTGGACGAGGGAGACCGTCTGGCAGAATGCGTAAGCGGACAGTTAAAGAAAAGCCATTTATTAAAACACGCTGTTGAAGTCAAGGCAATAAAGCCTGTGATTAACCATATGGAAACAGATTTAGGTAAGAGAGTACTGAAAAAAGTAATTTGTGAAATGTAGCCATCCGGACGGCCGCCGGATGACTGCATTTCAGAGAGGAGATGTTAATGGATTTTAAAGAAGTGGTAAATGAAAACAGATTTACGCTGGTGGTCAGCCTGCCGGAAAACAATCTGGAACTGGCCAGGGCCGCATTGGAAGGAGGTGCCCAGGCAATTAAAGTTCATGCAAATGTATGGCACCGTGCAAGCGGCCATACATTCGGAACTTATGAAGAGAACAGGCAGTTCCTGAAAGAATTGATTGCACTATGCAAGGATGTGCCGGTTGGGCTTGTACCCGGAGGAGAAGATGCATTTATTACAAGGGAAGAAAGGCTGGAAGTGGAACAAATGGGGCTTCGGTTCTTTTCCTCCTACATTCATCATCTGCCGTGTCATATGATGGAGAGCCGGGTGTTGACAAAAATGGCTGCTATTGATGATACGTATGATCAGAATACGCTGGAAGCAGTCCGGCAGTCCGGCATTGATATCCTGGAATGCAGCATTCAGCCGGGAGCACGCTACGGGACTCCGCTTAATTATGCAGATATTTTACGATATTCCCATATATCAGCTAAGGCAGGGAAGCCGACTTTGATTCCTACCCAGAAGAAGATTTACCCGGAGGAAGTAAAGCATCTTTATGAAGCCGGCTGCAAAGCCGTCATGATCGGAGCCATAGTCATGGGAAAGGAACCGTCTGCAGAACAGGTAAAAAAAGTAACCGGACAGTTCCGGAATGCGGTAGATAAATTATAAACACCATATATTTGAAAAATGGAGGATTTCGTATGTTACAGGGAACATGTATCATCATTGCTTTTCTAGTTATTGCAGCTTTTATGATGGCAAAAAAACTGCCTACTTTGCTTGCTCTTCCCTTTTTGGCGGTTGTCATCTGCGTGATTGCAGGAGTTCCGGCAGTGGGAGTGAATGGAGAAGGGGCTCAGATTGGCTGGCTTTCTACTGTTTTAGAAGCCGGTACTGTCAGAATGGGATCTGCTATTATGGCAGTTATCTTCGGTGCCTGGTTAGGACAGCTGATGAATAAGACTGGAGTGACCGAAAATATCATCAAAAAAAGTGCAGAGCTGGGCGGCGACAGGCCGTTAATTGTTACCCTGATCATGGTAACGGCAGTTGCACTCTTGTTTACTACTTTAAACGGATTGGGTTCTGTTATTATGGTGGGAACCATTGTTTTGCCCATATTGATTTCTGTGGGTGTTCCGGCCGTCAGCGCTGCCAGTATCTTTTTAATGGCATTTGCAGTGGGACTGAGTTTTAATATTGCAAACTGGACATCATTTTCCAGCATTTTCGGATTGGAAATTGATAAAATAAAAGGGTTTGAAATCTATATGCTGGCTGTGACACTGATTGCAACCATAATCCTGATATTTGTGGAATTCAAAAAGAATGGAGTAAAGTTTGCTTTTTCCGCACCTGTTTCAGATCAGATCCAGACAAAGCAGTTAAGAGGAACAGCCGGTGGGCTTGCCATGATCACTCCACTTGTTCCCATCATTCTGGTAGCGTTTTTAAAGATACCCGTTGTTCCTTCCTTTTTGGCAGGTATCTTCTGGATTCTGCTGTTTACCTCCAAAAGCTTTTCCAAAGCCATGAATCTGCTTGTAAAAACCTGTTATGACGGAATTACTGATGCAGCGCCTGCAATCATCTTAATGGTGGGCATTGGAATCTTGTATCTAGCAGTGACTCACGCCATGGTAAAGGAAGTGCTGAACCCGTTTTTACTTGCCGTAATCCCAACTTCTAAAGTCGGATACATAATCTTTTTTTCCATCCTGGCACCATTATCCCTATACAGAGGTCCTATGAATCTGTTTGGACTGGGTTCCGGAATTGCAGCCCTGGTGATCGGACTTGGCACACTGAATCCGCAGGCTGTTATGGGGGCATTTCTTTCCGCTGAAAGGATTCAGGGCTGTGGGGATCCTACCAATACACAAAACGTCTGGACGGCTAATTTCGCCGAGGTCGACGTTAATACTATTACTAAAAAACTATTGCCCTATCTTTGGACGATTTCCGTGATCGGTGTAATCATCTCGGCATTCATATACTTTTAAGTAATCGACAGGAGAATTTATTTTATGAAAGTACGCATTGGGATTGATGTGGGCGGTACCTTTACGGATGCCGCTGCCATTGATAATGAAACTTTTGAATTAATAGGAGTGGTGAAAACTCCTACTACCCACAATTCCAGGCAGGGGGTGGCAGAAGGAATTGTTCAGGCGCTGCAGCGCATTATGGAGGATTGTCATATTAATCCAGATGACGTTGTTTTTATCGCTCACGGTACGACTCAGGCAACCAATGCACTTCTGGAAGGAGATGTGGCTCCGGTTGGAATTGTAACGCTTGGAAGCGGTTTGCAGGGGGCAAAAAGCAGGTCGGATACCAACATCAGCAATATAGAACTGGCAGCCGGTAAATTTTTGGAAAGCCAGAACGAATATGTGGACACATCGGATAAGGACAGTCTGGGAAGCAGGATCGTGGACGCCATCCGCACTTTAAGAGAACGAGGGACTTCCAGCATTGTAGCAGCAGAGGCTTTCAGTGTGGATGATCCGTATCATGAGAATCTGGCTCTGGAAAAATGCAAGGAAATGAATATCCCGGGCACGGCTACCAATGAAATATCAAAGCTATACGGTCTGAAAATAAGAACCAGGACGGCCGTAGTGAATGCCAGCATTATGCCTAAGATGCTTGAGGCGGCGACTATGACAGAAACGAGCATCATAGAGGCTGGAATCAAAAACCCTCTGATGGTAATGCGCTGCGATGGAGGCGTTATGACTGTGGATGAGGTAAGAAACCGGCCGATTATGACAATTCTCTCGGGTCCGGCAGCCGGTGTAGCCGGTGCTCTGATGTATGAAAAGCTGACGGATGGTCTGTTTTTTGAAGTCGGCGGCACCTCTACGGATATATCCTGCGTAAAGGATGGCAAGGTTATGATCCAATATGCAGAAGTGGGAGGACATAAAACCTATTTAAGCAGTCTTGATGTAAGAACCGTGGGCATCGGCGGGGGGAGCATGGTACAGATAAAGGATGGCAAAGCTGTTAACATGGGGCCGCGAAGCGCTCATATTGCCGGTTTGGATTATGAAGTTTATACCGATGCCGGCCTTATTAAAAATCCAAGGCTTATGACGGTCAGGCCCGTACCTTCTGATCCGGAATATGCGGTTATTGAATGTGACAATGGAGTACGGGTGACCCTCACCATGGCGGGAGCCGCTAACATAGCCGGTTACGTCAGGCCGGAGGACTATTCCTATGGGAATGTGGAAGCAGCAAGGAAAGCCTGGAAGCCATTGGCAGATCAAATGGGCTGCACCGTAGAAGAGGCGGCAGAAAAGGCTATGGCATTCGCAGCAGCCAAGAATGCAAAGGTTGCAGAACAGCTTATAAAGGACTATAAAATGCGGCCGGAACAGACCGTATTTGTAGGAGGCGGAGGCGGAGCGGCCAGTGTGGTTCCCCATCTTGCAAAGACTATGAAGCATAAATACAGGATCGCAGGCAATGCCGCGGTGATTTCTACCATTGGTGTCGCTCTTGCCATGGTACGGGACATGGTGGAACGAACGGTGTCAAGTCCCTCACAGGAAGATATTTTAAGCATTCGCAGGGAAGTGGAACAGAAAGCAATCCAGAGCGGAGCAGCGCCCGGGACCATTGAAGTTCATGTAGAAGTGGATACGCAAAAAAACCTTTTAAGGGCAATTGCTGTAGGTGCCACGGAAATGAGAAGTAAGGTTCTGGGTAATACAAAACTGACGGTTGAACAGCTTCTTAAGATTTGTGCCGAAAATATGGTTGGGAATCCAGGAGAGTTATCCATAACCGCTCAAAACGGAGTGATGTATGCCGTGCAGTCCCAGAGGCTGGAAAAGAAATTTCTGGGATTGGTGAAAAAGAAAACAACTCCCCTGCGTTTGATTGATGAAGAAGGCGTGATCCGTCTTCAGAAAAGCAATGCCCTGGTTTCAGAGGTGAAGATTGCGGACTGGGAAACAAAAATCGAATGGTATTTGGAAGAGCTGACAGTGTTTAATGACGGCGGTGCCAATCTGCCCAATATTTATCTGGTATCAGGGAAACGGATCATTGATTTATCCGGACTCCAGAGCAAAGCGCAAATTTGTGCACTGGGAAATGCGGAACTGACAGGTTTTGGCAATGATGAAAATATCCTGATCATTGCAACCGGCCGGACAGAAGGATAAATGTGGATAAGGTGGTGATTGGATTTTGAATACGGGTTCCATGCCGTTTCCGGGAAAGGAATTGGCACAGGATGAATTAAGCCGTGACAGCTGCTATCATAAAATCCGGTCTGAGGACAGAAAAAGGATTACAGACCGGGCGTGGCAAAAGGGAGAAGCGGCAGCAGAAATGATTTTTATGCGATATAATGGGGAAAAGGACTTTTTTAGAATTGTATCAGAAAGCGGCTTAACCTGCGAGAAAGTGGATGCCGATTATGTTGTGGGAAACCAGAGATATTTCAGTGATTATCTGACAGGACAGAAGAGGATCCATCTTTATTTGAAATCCATATCACTTTGGGCAAAAGAAAACAAAATGGAAATGGCGGAAGCTATGAACCTGATTTTAAGCCATGAATATTACCATTATCTTGAATGGAGTGAACTGGGATTTACGAGTAAAGAATATCTGGTGCCAATGCTAAGGATAGGCAGTCTGAAAATCGGACGGACCGGGATACGGGCACTATCGGAAATCGGTGCTCATGCCTTTGCCTGCCGCTATGAACAGCTGATAAAGGAGGAGAGATATGCAACAGAACTTAAACTATGATGTGGTCATTATTGGAGGAGGGCCTGCCGGTACTGTAGCCGCAATCGCCAGTGCCAGATCCGGTGCCAGGACTCTTTTGGTAGAGCAGAATGGATATCTGGGCGGTATGCTTACTGCGGCCGGAACGGGTCCCCAGATGACATTCCATGCTGGAAGTATGCAAGTCGTGCAGGGAATTGCTGAGGAAATTGTAGCGCGTATGGTAAAAGAAGGCTTTTCTCCAGGCCATATGGAGGACTTTGTGGGGTATGCCAGTTCCGTAACCCCGTTTGATGCAGAGGGAATGAAACTGATTCTTGAGACCATGGTAAAAGAGGCTGGAGCTGATCTGCTCTATCATACCGTCTATACAGGCTGTGAATGGGAGGACCGCAAGATCCGCAAGGTACATCTGTATGCAAAACAGGGGTTCTTTGATGTATCCGCATCCGTGTTCATTGATGCATCAGCAGACGGGGATCTGGCCACCCATGCAGGAATCGGAAGTGTTTACGGCAGAGAGGAGGATCATCTGGCTCAGCCCATGACAATGAATGTCAAGGTATGCAATGTGGATCGGAATAAGATGATCGAATACATAAAGAAGAACTCTGATGATATGCTTGAGACCATTCCATTCGAACGTCTGCAGCTGATTCCCAGAAGCGGCATGCAAGGGGCTTATTCTGTTATCAGTAAGGCAAAGGATAAGGGGGAATTCCCGATTGACAGAGATATGGTACTTTGCTTTGAAACCAATAATTCCGGAGAATATATCCTTAACATGTCCCGAATCATTAAAAAAAGCGCTCTGGATTCTTTTGATTTAACGGAAGCAGAGATAGAGGGCAGAAAACAGGCACATGCCATAGTTGCATTTATGAGAAGATACATCCCTGGATTTGAAAATGCGGTTATCGTTACCACAGGACCGCATATCGGGATACGGGAAAGCCGTAAGATAAACGGCGCTTATCGGTTAACTGCCTCCGATTTATTAGAGAACAAAATGTTTGAAGATGCCATTGCCATGGGCGGATATCCCATCGACATCCATTCTCCTGATGGAGGAACAATGGAGCATCATTATTTAAAGAAAGGTAGCTGGTACTCCATCCCATACCGTTGTTTGTATACAAATGAACTGGATAATCTTCTGGTAGCCGGGCGATGCATCAGTGCGACTCATGAAGCCTGTGCTGCGGTCCGCGTAACACCCATACTGATGGCGATCAGTGAAGGGGCCGGTACTGCGGCAGCGATTGCGGCAAAACAGGGAGTTGGGGTTGCCGCAATCGACGTAGCACAGCTTCAGAATCTTTTAAAGGATCATGGCGCTTTTCTTGAGCCATATAATTGAATTTTTAGATCCGGAAAAGCGGACAATAATTATTTCCGGTACAGGTACACGGGTCGGCCGCTTTCCATCTTTCTTTGAGGCTCACCCTGGATCAGCGGTATGGCATATTCCAGAAATTCTGAGGAGATATCCGTGCCATTGCCGCAGATCCACTGGGCAGGGAACAGCTTTTCCTGATTACATACCTCATTGACATCAACGGTGATGCATTCCATGGAATAAGGGGAATTTCCTGTGCGTTGAAAGGCGACCATTCTTCCGGTAATACCTTTTAACGCTGCCTTTACTCCTTCTGATCCCGCCTGCACGGATTCTTCTATATCGGTTGCAGAAGCAAGCATGCCGCTGCAGCGCTGGTTTACATTCAGTTCAATGGACCGGACCTTTACACCAAAACGGTCACGTACAAAATTCTCCAGCATTTTTCCGCTTCCGGTCAGCATTTTATGACCAAAGGTGTCCAAACGGACTTCATCCGCGTATTCGCAGATAAATTTGCCCTGGGAGTCAGAGAGTCCTTCTGAGATGCAGATAATAACGGAATTGTGATTGTTAAGTGCTGCTTTTACATCCGATGCGAACTGCTCAAATTCAAAATCCGTTTCAGGAAGATAGATAAGCAGGGGATTATCGCCATCAAATTTTCTGGCCAACGCACTGGCAGCAGTAAGCCAGCCGGCATGACGTCCCATCAGCTCTATGATGGTGACGGACTTTTGCTGGTAAACAGAAGAATCCAGAACGATTTCGCGGACAGTATCAGCCACATATTTGGCAGCACTGCCGTATCCGGGAGTATGATCCGTTAATATCAAGTCGTTGTCAATGGTTTTGGGAATTCCAATAAAACGGATAGGGCTTCCATGACGGGCGGCGTAGCGGGAAAGCTTACTTACCGTATCCATGGAATCATTACCGCCAATATAGAAGAAATATCCGATATCCATAGCTCGGAATTTTTCAAAAAGAGCCGGATAAAAGGGAGAAGACAGATCGTCAGGGAGTTTATAGCGGCAGGAACCTAAATAAGCAGCAGGTGTTAATTTCAAAAGCTCCAGCTCATCTTCTGTCAGGTTACCTGTTAAATCCATATAATTACCGGACATGAAGCCTTCTATGCCATTGAGCATTCCGTAAACCCTTCCGATTTCGGCCTGGGCCATTCCTTCCTTGATGACGCCGTAAAGGCTTGCGTTGATCACAGCGGTTGGTCCGCCGGATTGTCCTACGATTGCATTTTTCTTCATGTAATAATATCCTCCAAGTTTGCATATGCCATGGGCACCTTCCCTATTCTATAATAGAAAGAGTTTCTTTGCAACTGGGAAATATTTGGCCCATAAAAGGGAGGAGCCGGTGAAATGTGACTTTCACCGGCCAGTTATGAAAAAAAGTTTTATTTTTAACAAGTTTGGAGTTCCTCTTGTTACTGTCTTCATTATATAAGACATATGTGAAAAAAGTTTGTAGAAGTTGTAAATAAATTTTGTACGTCTTGTGAAAAAACTGTGAATGAATGGTGTTGGCTTTTTATAAATGCTTGTAGACGATTTATGCAACTGTAGCTGATTATAATTGAATAATTATGAAATAAAGGTATTATAAAATCACATTGATAGTAACATACTATGCAACAAACTATACAACACTATGCAACAAACTATACAACACTATACAACAAACTATACAACACTATAAAATCTTCTCTATTTCAGTTCTAAACCATTCAATATCCATGTGGGTATAAACTCTATCTGTTAAATCTTTTATGGAATGTCCCATGAATTTTTTCCTGGCGTATTCATCGACTCCATATTCTTTTGCAAATGTTGAAAAAGTATGTCTGCCATCATGTAGAACATGACCTAAAATGCCAAGTTCGGATTCTTTCTTCAACAGAGAGTTTCTGAATGAATTTTCAATATATCTATACGAACCGTGAAATTTTTGAGTTCTTCCAAATAACATAGGCCTACCAATATCAATGGCTTCATGGTAATACTTATGAATTATTGGTAACACCTTAGGATGAATGGGAACTGTTCTATTAATACCATTGATAGTTTTTACTCCACCTGTATATGTCCTGTTTTCTAGATCAATGTTATTTACTGCAAGAGTAATGACCTCGCCTGGACGCCAGCCAGAGTAACATTGAACAATAGTCATGTCAATGAAAATGTCGCCGCTATTGTCCCAGAGAATTGCTAACTCATCTTTAGTGTATGGCCGGCCCTCTCTGGATTTTTGAACGTTCCCTTTGTTTGTGTTTATTGTAAACGTCCGAGCATAGTTTTCGGTTACAATTCGTCGGAAGACAGCATAATCAAAAAGAAGATTATATAAAGCTTTAATATTGCCTTTTATTATATATGTGGCAGCAATCTTTCTACCAGCCTCGCTCCCTCTTTCGCCAATCTTGTACGCATTCTTAATATGTTCTTCGATAATAGGTGGTAAAAAGTCGACAACTTTGATGTTGTAAGCTGGTCCGCAATACTTAAAAGCGGCATCATACGATTTACGCCTATTATCATCCAAGTTATTATCTGATATGTACTTTGGTAACCATGCATCATATAATTCTTTGACAGTTAAATCGTTTTTTAAATCATACGGATTCTCTTTATATCTCATGATTGCTTTATATGCATCTATTTTTTCGGAAAAAGATCCAAGGAAATCATAAATGTAATAGCTTTTCCCTGTATCCTCATTAAGCGTTAATTTAGGATTAACCATTGCAGCGAAAGGCTGGCGCCGATTTCCGGTGAGTGTTTTAATGGTACCATATCCATTTGGTAAACGCATTAATGATTGCTTATCTGATTTTTTAGGCCGGCCCCGTTTGCTTGTAGATTGTTTATGCGGTAAAAGAGGGTATCCGCAATGTGGACAAGCTGTTGCCTGTGTACTAATTTGCCCTTTGCATTCAGGACATTTCTTTAAAGACATAATATCATCCTTTCTAAAAAAGAGTATAAAAATAGCACTATACCGGTTTACAGTTTAGTGCCGGGATGGTACAATGTCTTTGTAAGAGAAGTGTATCGGCACAGCCGGTATAATCTTTGTGAAGCCGTTCGGTGTTGGTAGCGCCGGGCGGTTTTTTAAATTTTTTGTTCCCAGACTTTTCCGCATTTATTACACATGAATTTTTGCTTTCCAGCTGGTTTGTGATTAACAAGAGTAAAAGGTTTAAGTGGATTTAAATTCAAAGTAGTCTTTGTCTTCCCTCCAATCAATTGAACATCGGTGCTTCCACACCCCCATGCCGGGTGTGCCATTGAAGAACCTCCTTTTTATATACTCTTATAAAAGCCATAGGCTTTGATAAACATAGTATAAATCAGGTAAAGCTCCTTCACGGTAAACTGTCAATTATTGCTTAATATATACTTAGAAATTATGACCATGCAAATGATAATACTCAGCATGTTCAAAAACATATCCTTCACCCATAAGAAAAAGATGAGTACTAAAAAATTCGGAATCATCTTTATTGTTCTCAGATTCCTGCTCTGTGTGCATGGGAATATAAGAATTTTTTTTCGGGAAAAACCATTCACATATACTTTTATGTAAATTTCTTTGCGTCCAATAACAAAATGATTGATAATCCTTTGCTATTCGATTAGCAGCCATGCATGATACATAAAATGTATTATAGATATCTTTTACTGACTCACAATGTAAATATTGCATGATCGCCCTGGGAGCTAAGATATTGCTGGAGAAGAAGTCAGCTTCTTTTTCATTTTCTACGCATTCTCCAACATGATTAAGAACGATATGGGCAACTTCATGCATTAAAGTAAAACGTTGACGTTCTTTATGAGGAAACATATCATTATAAAATATTATACCTTGGAGTGTAAAAGCATCATTACTAACTAATAGACATTTTTTAACTTTAGACTCGGGGAGCTCCGAATATTTATATACAGGAATCCCTAAACCTTTGATTACCTTAAAGCAATCAATAGGAAATTTTTTTATATCACATCTCTTATATACTTCTAATGTTTTTTCAATAATTCTATATTGCTCCAAAAAATCACCCTTTACTCATCGGACAGAAGAGCCTTGATTATGTCCTGTTTTTGTTCGAGCGTGAGTTTCTTTCCGTTTCTAGCTATGAGACTTTGAATATCATCATAAGTAGGTTCATATGTAGTTTTCAGGCTGCTATCATCAAAATCATCCAAAGATAAGCCTAAAACACGAGCGATGGCTTTTAAGGTCTCAAGTTTAGGATCTCTTGTTACACCGCTTAATATTTTATTCAATGTTCCGATTGGAACGCCAGATCTTTCTGATAATTCTTCTGTGGTCAACCCTAATTTTTTTTTGTACTCATTAATCTTTTCTAATCCCATTATCTTATCCTCCCGTTCGGTAATATTTTACCGCTAAACAGTGAAAATGTCAATAACAATTTTCCATTAACGGTAAAAATTTCTAAAAAAACTGTTGACTTTTACCGTTGATGGATATATACTTGCATCATAAATAACCGTTAACGGTAAAACAAAGGAGGCGATTAAATGTATTATCGACTGAGAAATGAAATTGACAGAAGAGGATATACAATAGAAAAATTTGCAGCTTTAGCAAACATGTCTGAAAAAAGTCTCAGAAACAAGCTAAATGGTATAACAGATTTTTCTTGGTCGGAAGTTCTTCTGATTCGCAAATTACTTGATTCAAATTTATCTTTGGAAGAACTCTTTAAAAGGGAAGATAAAATAGCCTAACATAAGAACACACGTTCGAATGGTTATAATATACCACTTTCGTATGGACGTGTCAATGCAAAAGAGGAGATAAGTAATTTCAAATAAAGTGGAGGTGAGATACATTGAAAAAGAATCGTGTTAAAACTGCCACGGCAGCTAAGATAGTCGGTGTAGATCGGGGCTTTTTCATTGAGAAGGTTCGTATTGGGAAGTATCCGGGTATCTATGAAAAAAATGGAAAGAGAGCGAATGTAGTGGTTCTTGCCACTGATTTAGCTCAATTCCTTGGGAGAAGTATGGAAGAAATAGATGCAGCAATTGTAGAAATAGAAGGGAGGTGAAACTTGTATGAACAAATTTTTAGATGAAGAGCAGAGAGATAAAAATTCCGTATCAATTTCAGAACTAGACAAACAGATTATGTTAGGGAATTGGAGCCCGGTATGTATTAATGATGGGCGAATTGTTGGAACTGAAGAAGAGGCTTGAAAGGAGGCATTCCTATGGAGGGCAAGCGAAAAGCAGAAACCCCGGGAGCTGCAACTCCCAGGGATTCAAGGTAACTGAAAAAATATTTGTACCTCTATTATACAGAGGAGAACGGAGAAAATCAAGATGGAAGAATTATTAAAAGCAATTTTATTATCTGCCGTGGCAGATAAGGCAAAGAAAGATATGGAACAACCCGTAATTCTGGCTTTTGAAAAAGGGCAAGGGGTGGTTGGTAAAGCCACAATTAAAATCAAGGGACCAAGTTCATGTGTAATGGCTGGTTGTACCACTTTACTTACAAGTGCAATAAACACAATACACCCTGAATGTAAGACAATGCAGAAGGAAACCCTAGCAATGATTTACACACAGGTTGCAGAAAATTTGGAACTTAAATAGGAGGATAAGGAGTTATGAATACATTACAGAACAATTCAGTTACATTAATCGGGGAAGTAGATTCTGGCTTTACTTTTAGCCATGAAGTAAGGGGCGAAGCATTTTACTTGGTAAATCTGGCTGTTAAGCGACTTAGTGAACAGGCGGACATTATTCCGCTGACGATTTCGGAGAGATTGATTGATGTGACTGCTGATTGCATGGGGAGAACCTTAGAAGTTGCTGGTCAGTTTCGTTCTTTCAATCAGCAGGGGGAGAATAAAAAAAGATTGATACTTTCGGTCTTTGTAAGGGATGTTTTCTTTCTGGAAGAGGATTTTACAGATTGTACAAAGTCTAATTCCATTACCTTAAAGGGCTATCTGTGTAAGTCTCCGGTTTACCGGAAAACTCCTTTAGGAAGAGAGATTGCGGATCTTCTTCTTGCAGTTAATCGTTCCTATAATAAATCAGATTATATTCCTTGCATTGCATGGGGGAGAAACGCAAAATATGCCTCAGGGCTTTTTGTCGGCACTAAGATGGAAATTTCTGGAAGAATTCAAAGCCGGGAATATACCAAGAAGCTCAGTGAAACGGACATTGTAACACACACTGCTTATGAAGTTTCAGTCTCGAATTTAGAGGTGTTTGAAAATGATTAAGGAGAGGGCGAAAGAAGTATTAATTAAAATGGGAATGCCAGCTTCGGTCAACGGTCTTGAATATATAGCTGAAGCTATGGGACTATTTGAATCAGGATCCCATGATATTAAAATCATGGCTTTATATGAAGAAATCGGAAAAAAACATAACACAGCTAATACCGGAGTTGAGAGAGCCATACGTCATGCGTTCGGAATAGTTATGACAAAGGGAAATCAATCTATGGTAAAGAAATACTTGTCATTCGACAATACTACCAATTCAAACATGTTAAAACTTCTGTATTACCGGTTGAAGCAGGAGGAACGTGAGACAGCCAATTCTAAACCTCTGGGAGCAGAAGAAGTTATCAATTCAGATCCGTATCAGGTATTGGAAGATGATATGGTCCTGGCAATTCAGAAGTTTGTGAAAAATTTAAAGGAGGCAAATTCAAATGTATATTGTAAAACTGATCAGTGCACATTGCGAGAACTTCAAGGGCTTCAAGAGCTTTGATATGCAGTTCGGAGACAAGGTAACACATTTAAAAGGAGCTAATGGATTAGGTAAGTCAACTGTAGCCGAGCTCCTTATGTGGACGCTTCATGGAATAGGAAATGATCTGACTAATAATCCTAAGGTACGAAGAGAAGTCGATGGTATTCCAGTGGTAGACGTTCCGGTGGTCGGTGAAATCACCATGGAAGTAAACGGTAAAGAGGTGATAGCAAGGAAGGTACAGAAGCGAACCACCAAAAAAGACGGAAGCTATTCTGATGATAATACATATTCCATTAACGGCGTGGAGAAGAATCTGAAAGATTTCATTGGATACTTTGACTTTAATTTCGATGATCTGCTCATGTGTATGAATATCGGAGCATTCCTAGCAAAGAAACCAAAGGAAATGAGAGAATTTCTTTTTAAGCTGCCGCAGGATATTTCGATTAAGGATATTGTGATTAAGTATCCGGAGTTTGCAGAGTTGGTTCCATTGTTGGAGAAGTACGATATTGACGAGATTTCTTCTATGAATAAAGCCAGCATTACCAAACTGAACAAGGAAATTGCTGGCTATCCCGGTCGTATAGATGAAGTAAATCGCCAGATCGTAGAGGATATTGATACTGCAGAACTGGAATTGCAGAAGAATGAATTGCAGCGACAAATTGCAGATATTGAGAAGCAGGAGGAAGATTCTCTTGCTCAGGCTAAACTGCATGATTCCAGGTCCAAGGATATCATGGATTTACAGTTCAAACGTTCGGAAATAGAACGGGTTGCCAATGGAAAATTAGTGGAGCAGAAGAAAGAGATCCAGAAGCGCATTGATGATGCAGAATTACAGTTCCGTCAGGCTATGAATGATTCTTCTATGGCGGAGTTAGACGAACAAAGAATTAATGACGCTATTGAAAGGAAAAAAGAACAGAAAGCCAGCTTACTAAAAGAATACAATAAAATCTCTGAAAGCACATTTCCTCCTTATATAGCATTGCCAGAGTTGGGATCAGATGTTTTAATTTGCCCGACCTGTGGACAGGATTTGCCAGAATCAGTTAAGGCACAGAAAAGAGAACAATATGAGGAAAATAGCCGGGAGCACCTTCAGCAGTATGAAAGCAATAAGAAAAAATGGGAGCTACATAATGCAGAACATCTAGCTTCTATTTCAGAAAAAGGCAGATTGTTAAAAGCAGAGATTGAGAATCTGGAAAGTGTAGAACTTTTAGAGGTTGCTAAACGTCTTAAATCAGCTAATGAGCAGAAGGTTGTTGCCAATAGTGTAAAAAACAAAGCTATGGAAGAATTGAATTCACTTCCCGTCAAGGTGGATTTAACAGACAATCAGGAATATGAAGCAATCTGCATGGAGATTTTCAAAAAGGAAGAAGCTTTAAAGTATGTGAATACCGGTGCCGATTATCGGGCTACACTGCGTAATCAGAAAGCAGAGATTCAGGTTGAACTGGATTCCGTGAAAGAGAAGATTTCCAGATCAGCTAAAAATGTGAAACTGGAAGAACGGTTGTCTTTTCTGCGGAATGAGCAGCTGCAAAAAGAACAGTCTAAGGCTGACTGTGAAAAAATCCTTGAATTGCTGGACCAGCTTGACCAGAAAAAGAACGAACTTCTGGTTGATTCAATCAACAGCTACTTCGGCGGCAGGGTGACATGGGATTTATTTGCCTTTGCTAAGAACGGTGGCTATAAAAAGGATTACTGTGTGCCAAGGATTGATGGATATGAAATCCATGATAATACAGCAAATCATGGTAGGAAGATAGAAGCCATGATGATTATCGCCCTGACCATTCAGAAAATCGTGGGTATTCAGTGTCCGGTCATACTTGATGATGGCGAAAGTCTTGACCCGTGGCGGCTTCCGATATGTGATAGTCAGTTAATTGTCATGAGCCGGGCAGATAACAGAGATTTAACGGTTGAGGTTGCGTAATGGACGCTGAGAGCTTGATTCGCATAACAGAGTTTCTGCATGCATTAAAGATATTGCTTGCGGCAACCAAACGTCTGAAAGTTAAAGATTGGGAGCATCTAAAAAAGATAGCTGAACTATTGGAAAAATGGGGGAAGATCTAAATGCAGATTATAAAAGTGCAGTTTTTAAAGGGAGAAATCCCCAACGGCAAAGCTTATACATATTTTTCAGAGGAAACGGTTTCTACCGGAGATTTGGTACAGATTAATTCTTCTGCGAAGGGCATTGTTACCGAAGTTGATGTACCAGAAAGTGAGATTGAAGCGTTCCGGGATAAGGTGAAAACAATTGTTGGGAAAATTGTTGCAGAATCAAAGGAAGAACCCAGTGAGCATTTCAATGTTTCTAATTCCATGGTGGCACAGGAACGCTATTGTGAAGAAAAGAGCTATCCTCATTTCGCTCCTAAAAGTGGTATCTGTTGGAAATGCAATCAGCAGATTTACGCTGAAGGTAAAAATCGTATGGGGAACCTGTCCAAGGGAATATCGGTAGAAGAGGCTGGGAGCGAGTTAATTACTGCTTGTCCCCATTGTAACTGGTCATATTGCGAATGATGGTCATAAGGAGGACATATGAAACAGAATCCTTGTAGATATTGTTCATCGGCAATGGAGTATAAAGGTAAGCATTTTCCTACCCATAAAATGGAATGTCACGACTGTGAGTATATTAAGTCTCACAGAGAATACTTGAAATCCCAAAGGAAGTTTGAAATAGGTCAATATATATCGGATTTCAACGAGCTTATGGCACAGGAATATGTGTTTGTCGGTATGGCAGAGACTCCAAAGCATATTGAGGTTATCAAAAGTTGGCAAGTAAGAAGTGTATTAGGAATTTTGGATAATAAACATTTCTATAAAGCCATCAGGAAAGAAAACGAGGACAAATAAAAATGGCAGGAGCATTAAAACATAAACAGAGAAGTCGCCGGAGTTTTTATCAGAATCGCAAGGTTCTGGGAAGTGTGGCTACTGCAGCAGCGTATCGTAGTAATTCATTGAACATGGCCCGACAAGCAGCAGGGGTGAACTGGTTGGAAAGATTCAAGCAGATGTTCAGAAAACAGAAAGGGGATAAATAATCATGGCAAAACAGGAAGTAGTGGCAACCGGAACACAGCAAGCGGCCTTGGTAGTAAATAATGCTTTCATTGATGGCTTAAATGCGCAGTTGAAACAGAAGCAGGAATATGGGCTCACATTTCCGGCAGATTATAATCCCACGAATGCTTTAATGGGAGCATATCTCATATTAAAAGAAACCAAGGACAGGAACGGAAAATATGTTTTGGAAACCTGTTCACAGGCCAGTATCGCCAATTCGCTTATGGACATGGTGACGATGGGTCTGTCAATGCAGAAGCGGCAGTGTTATCCAATAGCCTACGGCGGTAAGCTGCAGTGTCAGGTATCCTATCATGGACATAAAGCAATGGCACATAGATACGGAGCAAAGGATATTAATGCAGAGGTTATTTATGAAGGGGATATATTCAAATATCATATTGAAAATGGTCGGAAGATACTTGATGAACATACACAGGATTTTGAGAACATCGACTTGACCAAAATCAAAGGAGCCTATTGCATAGTTATCCTCTCAGATGGCAGTACATACATGGAAGTGATGAATATTCATCAGATTAAAACCGCCTGGAAGAAAGGCTATGGCTATAAAGAGAATAGCGGCACTCATGCGGAATTTACTGACATGATGGCAAAAAAGACAGTGACATCCAGAGCCTGCAAGCAGATTGTTCAGCAGTATGGTGATGTGTATGCTATCGAAGCAGTCGACAAGGCAGAAGATATTGATTCGGTAGATGTTGTTGCAGAGGACGTAGCCTACGATGTTCAGAGTTATGCCAATGCACAGGAATTTCCAATGCCAAAGGAATCTGAACCGGTTGAACAGGATGAAGTACCTGCAGGTGAAGTGGAGGTTCAAGAACAACAGGCTGAATCCGAACCGTCATCACCACAGCCGCAGAAACCTGATTGGGCATAAAGGAGCTTGAGACGCTTGCATGAAATTAAAAGTTATAGGCAGTTCCAGCAAAGGAAATGGATATGCCCTCATAGCAGAAAATGAAATCTTACTACTTGAATGTGGCTGCCCATTTAAAGAAGTCAAAAAAGCCATCGATTGGCAAATTCTAAAGATAAAAGGTTGCTTGGTTTCCCATGGACACCAGGACCATCTAAAATACGTCAGGAGTTTTCTAACAGCCGGAATCCCGGTGTACACCAATGAAGAGACAAAACAAGCTATTGAGCTTATCGCAGGTTCACAATTCTATAGCATGACAGAATTTAAAGTGGTTCAGATAGGAGGCTTCAAGGTTATTCCTTTCTATGTCCCACATAATGAAACGCCGAACTTTGGGTATCTAATTGAGCATGATGAAATGGGAAGATTGCTGTTCGTTACCGACTACGAGTACATACCATACAATTTCCAAAAGCAACAGATTCAGCATTTCCTGATTGAAGCAAATTACCAGGAGCAGTTCATCGACAAGGACCTCCCGAACTATGAGCATAAGCTCCTTGGCCATGCCTCTCTGGAAACTTGTATCGGGGCCATTAAGGCAAACGATACACCTAACCTTAGGAACGTCGTAATGTGCCATCTTGGGGGCGGTTCAAGCTTGGAAGAGTATTTTATCAGTGAAATGCAGAAAGTGACGGGAAAGAGCGTTAATGTAGCCTGCGCGCTACCGGGGCTTGTTCTTGAATTGAACAGCGAGCCTTTTTAACAAAGGAGTTGATTGATACGATTTGCATTGAAAATAATGGCATTCCAGTGTTTAAAGAAAATGAAAATGATATTGAAGTACTCCGTTCTATGAATCCGAATGAGCGGAGAGAAAGCTTAATCACAAACAATATAAGGTTGGCCATTTCAGTGGCACAGAAGTTTAGTTACGAAGAAGACTATGAATCTGTGGCCATGATTGGCTTAGTAAAGGCAGCTGATACTTTTGACTTAGGTAAGGAAATAAAATTTGCCACCTATGCCACCAGAGTGATAAGTAATGAAATTCTAATGTACATAAGAAAAAGCAAAAAGGATTTATATACCATATCTTTTGAAACAATTATTCCAGGAACTGATGAGAGACCATTGACCATTGGTAATACGTTGAGCTACGAAGATAAAGAACTAGATAAATTTGAAAAAGCAGAAGGAATTATAGAGCTTCATGAGGCTATCCATTCTCTTCCGGATAGAGAATGTAGAATAATCTGCTTGCTTTATGGGATTGGCGAGTGTCGATCATATAAACAAAAGGAAGTTGCAGAAAAAATTGGGCTTTCGCAATCCTATATCAGTCGTTTAGAGAAAAGTATACTTAAAAAGATGAAAATAAAAATGAAAAATTACAGATAGATAGGACCGAAAAGTCCCTAAACTATAAGACTTTTTAACCCGGGTTGAAATAGATATAACACATTAATCATGCCTTTGGAGGAAAAATATCATGGCAAAAGTGAATTTGGAAGAGTTTGCGGGCGGTGCCCTACAGGAGAAGTTTGATATGGCTATGGGAAAGGTTCTGGAAAATATGCAGGATCCTAATACCCCATGGAAAAATAAGCGATCTATCACTGTGAAGATAACATTCCAGCAAAATGAGGACCGGGACGATGCGCAGGTTGATGTATCTGTGGAACCAAAGACAGCTCCGGTTGCGCCTATCGCTACCAGAATGGCAATTGGTAAGGATCTTAAGACCGGAGAAACATTCGCACAGGAATACGGTAAACAGCTTCGAGGTCAAATGTCCCTGGAAAATTATCAAACTCCACAAGGTGATTTCAAAGTTGATGGCAAAACTGTTGATCCAGAGACAGGAGAAATCAAAGAAGAATCAGATGGTAAAGTTGTAGATTTAAGAGTAGCCAAACAGGCATAAGGAGGATTTTAATTATGGATATGACAAGGGAAGCATTACAGTATGTGGTTGGATTAAGTGAAGCAAATATCCTGGAAATCAACGGAGATACATATACCGATAAGCAGGTCCACAGAATTGATAATAGTCTGCATGCAGCAGCAATTGAGATGAACACGCTATCAAGTCTGGTGGACTATGCCAAGGCATTTGCTGATGAGATGTCAGATCAGATGTTGGTGCAGGTAGTTTCTCCAACGGAAGTCAAACTGATTTCATGCCTTGATGCGGATCGGAAACGTGAATGTCTGGTAAATGTATCGGCTATGATTCCAGATTTTAACTATGGTAGGTACATGGACCATGAAAGTTTCATCATTGCTTTACAGTCAAAATTCATTGACAACAAAGACCGGGAGTTACTGTTAAGATTCGCTGGCACCGTGAAAGATGAGTCTATTGCTCAGTACGGTGATGATGGCGTGACTCAGAAAGCTACCATAAAGACTGGGATTACTTCCGTTGGTGAGGCAATCGTTCCAAATCCGGTTCACCTGTGCCCATTCCGAACATTCGTTGAAGTGGAGCAGCCAGAAAGTGCTTTTGTATTCCGTATGAAGCAGAGTGAAGGGCGCGGCGTAGAATGTGCCATCTTTGAAGCTGATGGTGGGGCCTGGAAGAATGCAGCTATGAGAAATATTAAGGGATACCTTCAGTCTGAGTTATCTGAGTTGCCACAGTTTACAGTGATTTCTTAACAACGTTATCGCCGGCTCAGTCAATGGGCCGGCGAAGAAAGAAGGACTAGAGCATGAATCGTGTAATTTTAATGGGACGCCTGACCCGTGATCCAGAAGTGAGATATTCCCAAGGAGAGCGTACTATGGCAGTGGCAAAGTATACTCTTGCAGTAGACCGCAGAGGAAGACGACAAGAAGGCCAGCAGTCAGCAGATTTTATTAATTGTGTAGCGTTCGATAAGGCGGGAGAATTCGCAGAAAAATATTTCCGACAGGGTATGAGAATATTGGTATCCGGAAGAATTCAGACCGGTAGTTATACAAATAAAGATGGTATTAAGGTCTACACCACCGATATCATGGTTGAAGATCAGGAATTTGCAGATAGCAAGAATGCTTCTTCCGGTGGAGGAAGCCAACCTACGAACACACCGGGAATTTCTGGTTCAATAGTAGGCGATGGTTTTATGAATATTCCAGATGGCGTAGAAGATGAAGGCCTTCCCTTTAACTAATGGGAGGTGCTGCATGTGAATAAGAAAAATCAACCAAAGCCTTCCGAGGTTATAAAAAATTTTCTTGATTATCTGGTAAATAGCCAGAAGGAATATCAGGCGGCCTGCACAGAAATGTTTGCTGAAGATAAAAAGGTTCAGGATTTTCTCCATGCTATTGAGTTTGAAAAAGATAGTAAGGTCCGTAGTAAAATAAGCACTAAATTTCATATTAGCAGAAATTTCCGGAGAGCTGCAAAGGACAGATCACTTCAACTTGAGCGAGTTGCAAAATTCTATTCAGATAAGGCTAATAAGCCATTTATTGATAAATTGCGCAGCATGGTTCAGGATCAGAAGAAAGAAGAGGAGTGGCTTGAAAGTGAGCGTGTTTATTATCCCAGAGGAGGTGATCCCGATTGCTGATTTTGGAGGATACCAGACAGCAAGAGAAAAAACATGATGTTAAGCATGAGTATTTCCGGCGTGTTGGAGTTCATTATAATCGAACTGCATTATATTGTGGGGATTATACTCTCCCTGCGAATCAGAGTGTTTGTATAGATACAAAAAAAGATATTCATGAGCTTATCGGCGATATTCAAGTTAAGCAAATGCCTAAAAAAGAAGTAAAAGATAAAGTTTACGAAATCTGTAAAAATGAGCGAATTTCATTTGATCTTGCTGATGAAATATATCATGCGATATGTGATGATGATGCAGATCGGTTTGCAGAAAAAGATATTAATGAAGTTTGCTATAAATATGCTTTATCTGAAAGCGTAATAGCCTCGTTTCAGGCACTTTATGTTAAAAGACACGGGTTCTTCCATCGAGGACTTAAAAGGGCGCAGAATAGCAAAATAGGGCTATTTATATTGATTGAGAATGAGGACGGGGTAACTTCTATAGATGATTTGTTCTATTGGCATAATCCTCGGCTTGATATACTGGTTAATAGTAATCAAATGATTGGTTTCTGCAAAAGTGGTAAGCCCAGATATAAGAAGGTAAGGAAATATCCTTATGCGGCTACTGGGGAATGGCTGGCAAAGGCCTGCCTAACTATGGAATTAAAGTATAGCTGTAAGTTTCTTTTTTGCAGCCCGGGGGAATCCGGATCAAAGATTTTAGAACTTTTGGGAATTTCCCAGATTAATTATTGAATTGACTGACCGGAGCTTTTGGTTCCGGTCAGAGAGCTAAATTGACGGGTGGTGTTTTAATATGGGATGTCCTATTATTCCAACGATACAATGCCAGCTAAATTGTCCGTATCGTGAATGCAAGAAGCAAATTACAGCTGATGAAATGCGGTTGTCAGAGCGGATTGATATTGAAATAAAGCTTGATCCTCTTCCCGATGACTATAGATCTAGGTGGGCCAGGAATAACTCAGAACGAAATAAGGCTAATAAGCGTAGGCATTACATAGAAAATTATGATTCTTATAAGGCAAGAAGAATGGCCTATTATCAAGGCCATAAAGAAGAGATATTGTCGAAGCAGCATGAATATTACCAGAGGAATAAGGAGCTTATAAATGCACGAGATCGTGACAGAAAGCGTGACAGATGGGCTGAAAATCCGGAGTACTACAGGCAAAAGCAGAGAGAATATCGAGCGAAAAGGAAAGCAGAGAAATCATTGTCATTGAATACATAAGGCAATCTTCAGTAAAAAGAGGAAATTGGATTATAAGATATTTAAGGTGAATAAAAAATTCATTTAACTAAAAAGCTGAAAACTTTTGAAATTGATTATGGGAGGTTGCGTTAATGACACATAGTTTTGATTCCGAGATAGCAGAGAAATATGGAATACTGGAAGCTATACTTCTAAATAATATTTATTATTGGATTGAAAAAAATCGAGCAAATGAGCTAAACTTTTTTGATGGAACTTATTGGACATATAACAGCGCAAAGGCATTTAGTCAATTGTTTTCATACGCCTCTGAAAGACAGATTAATTATGCCTTGAAACATCTGCGTGAAGAAGAAATTCTTCTTGTTGGAAATTATAACGAGAAAACATATGATAGAACTTTATGGTATTCCATAAGTGAGTGTGGTCTAGCCATTATAGAGAAAAGAGAAATCAAAAATACGGAAATGTCAAATGGAGATAGCAAAAATGTAGAATCCATTTTACAAAATTGTCAAATGGAAATAACAAATTTGTCAGATGGATTTGACACTAATGTAGAACCTATACCAGATATAAAACCAGATAATAAACCAAATATAAAACCAAATGATAATACAGTATCTAACGATACTGTTCGCAGCACTGACGTGCAACGTGTCATTGATGCCTGGAATTCTTTGCCTGGATTAAGCCGCATTACAAAAATTGTTTCCGGTACTCAACGTTACGATTGGTTAAAAGTACGGATTAGGGATTATGGTATTGAAGAAGTGTTAAGAGCAATTGAAAATGTTCGGAGTAGTCCATTTCTTCTCGGGAGAAGTAAAAGCGGTTGGACCATTGATTTTGATTGGTTTGTAAGGCCGAATAATTTCCCCAAAGTACTTGATGGTAATTATCTAGATGATAAATCAGCAAGCCAAGAGCCCAATAATCCAGAGTCTCATAATGATGGTGGAGAAACATGGCAGTAGGACAGAAGTTGTTTGACCCTGATGAAATCCGAAAAACAATCAATACGATAAAACCTGATGGAGAATTGTTTGAGGTACGGTGTCTTGAAGCAAATGGGCGAAAAGTTTACAGCGGATATTTTAAATCACCTGAAACCTTAATTGACCAGCTTTGTAGGCTTAATTCTACAGACAGTAATATTTACATAACTCTGGGGTGTGTGAAAGAAGACTGTTATTCACGGGAGCAACGGGAAAAGTTCGTCATGAACGCAAAGAATACGACTAATGACAATGATATTGTGGGGTATAAATGGCTTTTCATAGATGTGGATCCGCAACGGCCGGCCGGAGTTTCCAGTTCTGAAGAACAGTTGCGGAAAGCAAAGGAACGTGGCAATCAGATTTATGTATTCATGAAGAATCTTGGATTTAATGATCCGGTAACGGCTTTGAGTGGTAACGGGATTCATCTGCTATATCGGATTCAGATCGCCAATAACGAGGATAACAAGGCACTGATCAAAAAGTCTCTAGCGGCACTGGATATGTTCTTCAGTGATGACGAACTGAAAATAGATACAACTAACTTTAATCCCTCCCGTATTTGTAAACTGTATGGGACCATGGCCAGAAAAGGCAGCAATACAAAGGAGAACCCTCACAGGCTTAGTCATCTGCTTTCTGAGGGGAACCCAGTGCCAACAGATAAGATTTATCTGGAAAAGCTAACGGCCATGATTCCGGATAAGCAGGAAAAGCCACAGAGGTATAACAATTATAATCCCAAAGATTTTGATTTAGAAGAGTGGCTACAACGGTATAATATCCAATATAAAAAGGCTGGCTACAGTGATGGAACTAAATTCATTCTGGACGAATGTCCGTTTGATAGCAACCATAAAGGTAAAGATGCTTGTATCTTTCAGTCTCGGTCCGGCGGTATTGGATTCCATTGCTTTCACAATTCATGTTCGGATAAGACCTGGCAGGATGTGAGAAAGCTTTTTGAGCCAGACGCTTATGAAAAGCGGCAGCAGGAATATGAGCGCAAGATTTATTCACGGTTACCGGTACAGCAACGCCCAGTACAGAGCATTGTGCCGGTCCAAGGGAATCCGGTGTTTTTCACGGCAAGAAATATTTTAGACCTGCAGGTACCGGAAGAAAGATTCGTGAAAAGTGGAATAGTTGATATTGACAAGAAACTGAGAGGATTAAAAAAAGGATATGTAACTGTTATGTCTGGCTTAAGAGCCTCTGGAAAATCCAGTGTCATATCTGAAATGGTTTTGGACGCAGTGGAAACTGGAAATAATGCTGCGGTATTCTCTGGGGAGTTAGCACCAAAGAATTTCATGAGGTGGATGGACCTGCAGGCTGCCGGAAGAGGATATACGGAGCCTACGCAATTTGAAGGATATTACAATGTTCCCAGAAAGTATAAGGAGCAGATTGCAGAATGGTTGGGTCAGCATTTCTTCTTGTACAACAACGATTACGGTAATGATTACCGGGCGGTGGCAGAACAGTTTGAAAAGGCCATTGAGGAAAAGAAGCTGGATTTGCTGATTCTGGATAACCTGATGGCTTTCAATATCCTTTGCCTATCAGATAACAAATTCGAAGCGCAGACAGCATTTATTCTTGATATGCAGCGGATTGCAAAGAAACACAATGTCCATGTGCTATTTGTAGCACACCCGAGAAAGGCAATGGGATTCCTCCGGCTTGATGATATATCCGGTACTGCGGACCTGGGAAATGCAGTTGACAATGCCCTGATAGTGCACAGGGTTAATAATGACTTTAAAAGGCTTGGTAAGCAGATGTTTGGCTGGAATGACAATAACCCGATATTTGAATCCACCAATGTGATTGAAATTGCAAAAGATCGAGACGGCGGCACAATGGATTATTTCGTTCCGCTACACTACGAAATAGAAACTAAGCGATTGAAAAATTCGCCTGCTGAAAACAAAATCTATGGCTGGAATAAATCTGATGATGGATTCCTGAATGTGGAGCAGGGCGAGATACCTTTTGATTGAGAGGAGGTAATGTATCGTGACATTAAGCACTCAAAAGCCAACACGGGAAGAACGTGCGGCTATGACCAAAGATGAATTGCTTAGAGCAGTGTGGCTTCTTGATGATGTACTTGAATCTTTAAGGTGGATTCCGATTAAGGAAAGGCAGCCTAAATATGACGGGGAGTATGAAACAACTGTAAGGACATTACCTGGATTTAAGGGTGTTTCGCCTGGTGTTGTACAGAATGTCCGAATGGTTTATGTGTCCGGGAAATGGAAAAGCCAATGGTTTCAGGAAATTCCCTACTATGAGGTATTGGCGTGGCGTGAAGTTGCAGAGCCGTTTAAAGGTTGATACATAACCTGCTTAGGCAGAAAGGACAATATGAATACATATGTGATTACTTTATCAGGATATGATAGGCAGGCAACTGCTTACGGTGAAACGTCGGGAAAGGCTAAGTATAATTCCTACTTAGAAATGGGAGATTTATTTGATAGCTTTGCTGAATTTTTGCGATTTGTAAAAAGCATAAAGCTGATCCATAAATTCAGACCGTGTGATTTGTTTGGTGATATTGAACAGTTCGAGCGAATGAAAGAATGTCGTAATATCCCATTCGCTTTTATGGGAATGAAGGTGATTTTAAAATCCAGAAGCAGAGGAAATATTAAAGGAGCCATTGTCGGTTCAAATGACAGCATGAACTTGGATATCTGCTTTGATGGAACCTGCCATAAAGAGAATTGTCACCCACATTATGAATTGATCTATCTGGATAATAGTGGGAACATCGTAGCCGAATTTTAATTGGGATTTAAAGAAATCAGGACAGAGAGGAGAAAAGGCATGACAGAATATTTAGCAGAAAGTACCCTTGCAAACATGAGATTTGGTTTGTCCATAACAAGACCGGGAATAAATGCAGTAAACGAAAAAATGGCTCTTGAAATAGCTATAAGTGCATTGGAAAAACAAATTCCAGTTAAGCCCATAGAAGATGGTTCATTTGGGAAATGCCCGGCTTGTGGATATGAATTTAATTCGGAGCTTCTGAGTGAGTACAATTTGAAATACTGCTTAAATTGTGGGAAGAAGATTCAACTCGCTAAGCAAGGTTTGGAGGTAGACAATGAAAATCATTAAGCAAGACGGCAATGTAGTTAAGGGGCACAGTATTGAAATGCAAGGTTGTGTTATCTACTGTACTCCAGATGATCAGCCAGGTAAATGTGTAGAGTGTGGTAGGTATAGAGATATGCTGCGGACAACAGAAGTGTTTTCAGAAATGACCATTGCAGGTTGGAGCTTTAAAAATCCCGAATATGCTATGCCACAAAATTAGAATTTAATGAATTAACGTACATTGAAAACTTAATATTGATAGTTAGTAAGGGTAGTGGTATTCTATTCATGAAGATTATTTATATAATAGGAGGGTGAAGCGATTGGAGCAAATTAAATTACAACTTCCTAAAACATACCATAAAGAAGCCGCAGAAGATTATAAGAATGAATTCTTCAAATATAATGAATACGTTATTAACGGAAGTGCATTATTTGACCAAATGAAATATGACCAATGGCTTGTTAACACCACAAATAACAGCAAAGAAAGTACAGTAAGGGCAGATTGGGTGGTAGCAAGTACATTTTTTGCAGTCAGACAGTGCGATAATAAAATTATTGGAATGATAGATATACGCCATACTTTAAATAACGATTTTTTAATGCAATATGGTGGCCATATAGGTTATTCAGTGAGACCAAGTGAAAGAAAAAAGGGCTATGCAACAGCAATGGTTCGGCTGGGGCTTAATTATGCAAAAACACTTGGCCTTAATAAAGTGATGTTGGGGTGTTATGCAGATAACGTTCCCTCAATACAAACCATTAAAAAGTGTGGCGGTATATTGACTGAAATAAAACCATATTTGGATGGAAAAACAATTCATATATATTGGATTTATTTACAGTAATTCTACTAAATGATTACAATATGATTGAATTAAATATGTTAAGAAAACTACTAACTATCAGTATTAAGCTGGTAGTTTTTTAGTGCAGAAATTTAATTAAGCAAACTGAAATTTAATGGAGGCTATATGTTAGATAACAGGTTAAAAGTTTTTGTTGCAGTGTGCGAAACCCGCGGATATCAAAAGGCTGCTGATAAATTATTTATCTCACAGCCTGCGGTATCACATCACATACGAAACTTAGAGCAGGAAATGGGAACAAAACTCATTGTATTTAGAAAAGGGCAGCTTAAGTTAATGCAACTCACGAAACACGGAGAAATATTATTTAAGTATTGCAAGCAGGTAGTTAAACAAGATAAGCAATTACAAGAGGAATTAGCTCAGAACAAGAATTATGTTCCCCCATTTGAGCCATATAAAATTATGACAAAATTATATGAGGATCCTGACTACATAATGGGGAAAAGGCTAAGTGAGTTGGTATCATCTATTGCCGAAACTAGATCCGAAAGGGATCGTCTATATAATGCTTTACGTGATGATCCAGATGTAAGGAAGAAAGTATTTGATAGCGGTCAGCGTAGATTTTATTATTATCACACAGACGATGTTAAAAAGTATATTGAAGATATGCGAATCTGATATTTTGCATAGTTGAAAATCATTGAAAGGAGACCGGAGCGGTGGCCACCGTGACAGGATATCCTGGCTTCTTTCACAAATAATGGATTATTTAGAGTTTTTGAAAACAAAGATTGAAATTGCAACGGATACAGGATTCGCAGTAGAACGGAGCACTATCAATAAGGCATTGAAATTTCATCAGGGTGACGCTGTCGCATGGGCTTTGAAAGGTGGTTGCCGAGCGTTATTTGAAAGCTTTGGCCTTGGAAAGACAGTTCAGGAAATAGAATTCTGCTATCAGGTAATTAGGAAGTTTGGAGGAAAAGCTCTCATAGTTTGTCCATTGGGTGTTAAACAGGAATTCATAAGGGACGCGCAGAGTATTCTCGGTTATGAAAAGCCCATATATGTTAGAAACATGGAAGAGGTTAAGGCTGCAGAAGCTGGTATCCTCATTACCAACTACGAACGAGTACGTGATGGAGATATAGACCCCAGTTATTTCACGGCAACTTCTCTTGATGAAGCCAGTGTTCTTAGGAGTTTTGGAAGCAAGACTTATCAAACCTTCCTGGATAAATTCAAAGAGGTTCCTTACAAACTTGTGGCTACAGCCACGCCAAGTCCGAACAAATATAAAGAGCTGATTCACTACGCCGGATATTTGGGAGTTATGGATACCGGCCAGGCATTGACGAGATTCTTTCAGCGAGATTCTACAAAAGCCAATAATTTAACTTTATATTCGAACATGGAAGATGAGTTCTGGCTTTGGGTAAGCAGCTGGGCGCTATTCATTACAAAGCCTTCAGATATAAACCTGGATTATTCAGATGATGGATATATTCTTCCGCCTTTAGATGTAAGGTGGCATGAACTTCCGGTAAATTACGGCGATACTGCAGATAGAGATGGCCAGTTTCAGTTATTTAATGAAGCAGCTGACGGCCTGAAAGAAGCAGCACAGGTGAAACGAGAAAGTATTGACCTAAGAACAGCAAAGATGAAAGAGATCCTTGAGTCTGACCCGGAGGATCATTTTATTATATGGCATGACCTGGAAGCAGAGAGACTGGCAATTAAGAAAGCAGTGCCGGGTGTCGTGGATATTTACGGTTCCCAGGATTATGAAATTCGGGAACAAAGGGTTATTGACTTTTCAGAGGGTTGTTGTCAGTATTTTGCAACAAAAAAAGAGTTATCAGGATCTGGCTGCAATTTTCAAAAGCATTGTCATAGGGAAATATTCCTGGGGATTGATTACGAATTTAATGATTTTATTCAGGCCATACATAGGTGCTATCGCTTCCTGCAAAAGGAGCCAGTTATCATTGATATTATCTACATGGAAAATGAGAGAGAAATCAAAGATGTGTTACTGGAAAAGTGGAAGAATCATAATCACATGGTAGAAAAAATGATTGAGATTGTTAGAAAGTACGGATTGTCGGCGGCTGGGAAAGAAAAACGCTTAGAGCGGAAGATGGGAGTTGAAACAGTGAAGGTCAAGGGAAGTAAGTATACAGCAGTTAATGATGATTGCGTAGAAGAAACAAGGCGTATGGAAAGTGATAGCGTTGGCCTGATTCATACATCAATACCTTTTGGAAACCATTATGAATATTCGGCCAATTATAATGACTTTGGGCATAATCAGGATACGGAAAGATTCTTTGAGCAGATGGACTTCCTTACACCTGAACTTCTTAGGATCCTGCAGCCGGGAAGAGTGGCGGCAATACATGTTAAGGATCGTATCCTTTTCGGAAACGCTACAGGAACAGGAATGCCCACGGTAGAACCTTTTCATTCAGATTGTATTAGTCATTATATTAAACATGGATTTCAGTATTTTGGCATGATTACTATTGTTACTGATGTGGTAAGGGAAAATAATCAGACCTATCGGCTGGGCTGGACGGAGCAATGCAAAGATGGAAGCAAAATGGGAGTGGGTTGTCCAGAATATATTTTACTCTTTAGAAAACTACCTACTGACAGATCAACGGCTTATGCAGACGTACCTGTGAAAAAGACCAAAGAAGATTATACCAGGGCTCAATGGCAGATAGACGCTCACGGATTCTGGAGATCTTCGGGTAATCGCCTTATTAGAAAAGAAGAGTTAGAAAATGTTTCGGTAAAGAATCTTCAGGCTGTTTACCGGAAATATAGCAGGGATCATGTTTATGACTATAAAGAGCATGTAGAGCTGGCCAAGAAACTTGATACGGAAGATAAGCTCCCAGCTACATTTATGGTGGTTGCGCCGGGAAGCTGGACATGGGAAGTATGGGACGATATCAACCGCATGAGAACTTTGAATACCAGTCAGAGCCGGAGAAGAGCGCAACTCCATGTATGTCCTTTACAGCTGGATATAGTGGAACGAATTATCAACAGATATTCCAACGAAGGTGACCTTGTAGCAGATCCATTTGCCGGGCTTATGACGATCCCTATGACAGCCGTTAAGATGGGTAGGCTCGGATATGGAATAGAATTGAATCCGGATTATTTCAGAGATGGCGTTGGGTACCTGCAGGCGGCAGAAGAAGATGTGGATTCCCCGACACTATTTGATTTTATGCCAGAGATAATAGCATAAGGCAAAGCAAGAGAAGAAAGGAGATAAAAATTTGAAGAATTGGGTTAAATGGGTGAGTGTAGCCGTGGTCGTATTGTTCGGAATTGGTTTTACAGAATCTCCAATGTGTTTGTGGGCGTTTTTCATTCCGTTTTTAAGTGATTGCTTTTCATAGACAGGAACGGAGGCAAAGTCTTGAAATATGAATTACATATGCTTTTACGAAAGATAATAATGAGGTGATACGGAAAAGATTGCAATTCGTGTAAGCATTATGATGGAAGCTTTGGTGACGAGAGCTGCTTTCCCTGTGAACGAAGCATAAAGGCGGTGGGATATGAACGAAAGTAGAAAATATACGATTTACGCCGTAGATTTTGACGGCACACTTGTAGAAAGCGTCTGGCCGGGAATCGGTGAGCCGAATCAGGCATTGATTAATCATTTGATTAAAAGACGTAGAGGGGGAAACAAAGTAATTCTTTGGACATGCCGCTGTGGCAGCCGCTTGGAAGAAGCTGTTTCATGGTGCAGGAATTATGACCTGGAATTTGACGCTGTGAACGAGAACTTATCTGAAATGGTAAAGTTGTTCGGAAACGATTCACGAAAGATATTCGCTGATGTTTACATAGACGATAAGGCCAAGGTTAAGGCCAAGTATCGCATTCCTTATCAAGGTGGTGAAGATGATGGAAGAACGCGATCTTAGAAAGTACTGGTCCGCCTATACGGACGCATGGAAACTAATGAAAAATCGTCAGATGGTCAAGCAGGAGCATGTGGCACAGATGATAAAGAAGCATGGGAATCCTGTCATGAGCCGGCTGTTTTGCCTGGTTGTCTGGCAGGAGATTAAGCGGATTAATTCCGGGGGGGCTCCTCTTCAGGACAAGCAGTATGAAGAATGTCTTACCGGAGCATGGAAGCTGTTTAAGCAGTACAGCGATCCGAATGATACAGAAGAATACTGGAATGGCCTGGTTGATATGATAGGAGCCATGTCCAAAGAATATGGTAATTGCAGCTTTATAAGTAATGTCCTGATCCATGTAACGCTAGAAGAACTTGAGCGGATTTGGAGATCTAAAAAGCAATAAAAAGTGAAAGGAGCCGACCTCCTGCAGGGGTAACGCTATAGCGGGTCCTTTTGAGAATATGAGAGATTTATTAATAGATTGCTTTGCCGGAGGCGGTGGGGCAAGCGTTGGGATGGAAATGGCTTTGGGCCGTCCGGTTGATATTGCTATCAATCATAATCCACAAGCTATCAGGATGCACAGAACGAATCACCCTGATACGCTTCATTTGACAGAGGATATCTTCAAGGTAGACCTGCAGAAATATGTAAAAGGCCGTCATGTAGCTTTAATGTGGGCCAGCCCAGACTGTACCAGTCATAGCAAGGCAAAAGGCGGTAAGCCGCGAGAGAAAGGGCTTAGAATTCTTCCATGGGCAGTATATAAACATGCGAAAGCAATTCTGCCTGATGTGATCCTGATGGAGAATGTTGAAGAGATCCAGCAGTGGGGACCCTTGGATAATGAGGGTTATCCAATAAAGGAGCGTAAGGGAGAGGATTATCAAAGGTTTATTACAGCCATGAAGTCACTGGGTTACATATTTGATAGTCGGGAACTGATAGCAGCCGATTACGGAGCTCCCACCACAAGAAAAAGATGGTATGCAGTATTTCGGAGAGATGGAAAGCCGATTGTCTGGCCGGAACCGACTCATAACAAAAATGGTACTGATGGGTTAAAGAGATGGGAACCTATATGGAAATATCTTGAATTAACGGATTTAGGAAAATCTATATTTGGCAGAAAGAAGCCACTGGCAGATAAGACGATGAACCGGATCGCCAGGGGATTGGATAAATTTGTTTTTAATTGCCCGGAACCGTTTATTGTTCAGGTGAATCATGGGGGAGATAACTTCCGGGGACAGAGCATACATGAGCCTATGCCTACCATAACGCAGAAGCATGGCTTTGGAACTGTGACACCGTACATTATGCAGATAGGGCAGACTGGATTTTGTACAGAACGCAATCGTTCAGTTGAAGATCCATTGAGTACAGTAGTTACAAACAACGAACATTGCCTGATATCGCCAGTTATCACACCCTTCATAGAGAAGTCTTATGGAGGTAATTACAAAGGAGCGGGCAGTGGCATGGATGAGCCAGTACATACTATCACTACGGTTGATCATAACCATGTTGTTGCACCACTTTTGATTCAGTATCATTCCGAAACATCAAAATCTGATGTGAGAGGGCAGTCAGTTGACGTACCGATAATGACACTGGATACCAGTAACCGTTATGGCTTGGTGGCGGCTTTCCTTACAAAATTCTATAAAACGGGAATAGGTCAGCCTTTATGGGAACCGATACATACAATCACAACCAGTCCTGGGCATTTTGGACAAGTCAGTATTCTTGCAATCAGCAAGGAAGAACTGTTGAAGAATGGTGTTGATGAAGAAACAGCACAGAAATGCACTTGGGTAAGCCAGTTTATCATTAAGTACTACGGTGGTGATGTGTCTGGTGTAAGTTTGGAAGAACCACTTCATACTATTGTGACAAAAGACAGATTTGCTTTGGTTACGGTCCTTGGTAGTGAATATGTGATTCTGGATATCTTTCTACGTATGTTGAAGGCCGAACCAGAATTGAAATTGGGACAGGGATTCCCAGAGGATTATATTATTGACCATGATTACGAAGGGAAAAAGTACCCAGTATCTGAACAGGTGGCCCGTATTGGAAACAGCGTTGTTCCCATCGTGGCTAAAGCGTTGGTTGTGGCGAATTGCTCATATCTGAAAATCGGAGAGCGAATGCCAAACATGAGGATTGATGATAGCCAGGAGCAGCTTAGATTTGCCTGATATAACGTAGAATTAAAGATTTATTGTTCCTTGATAATTGAATATTGATAGTTGGAATGGTATAATTCCTTTATCACTAAAGATGGGGGGAGTATTATGGATTGGAATATATTTTGGGCGGCATTTGGTGCAATAGGGACTACTTTAGGTTCTTTGATAACAGCAAGTGCTGTAGTTATTGCAGTTAAACAGTATAAGCAACCTTTGATGAAGATTGTAAAAGTAGTGGTGACTTCGGCTGCTATAGTTGATAATTCAGGAAATTATTTAATGTTTTATTGTATAAGCATAAAGAATAGAGGTATAAGAACAGTACAAATTAACTCTATAAATATCAAGGGGAATAAGAAAGTGTTGTGGTTAAATAGTACTCAATTTGAATCAGATACTAAAATAAATCTTCCGGTAAAAATCGAGCCAGAAGAAATCATAGACTTTTTGATTGAAGTGGAAAAATTTAGATTGGAGATAAAAAAAGCTGTTACAAATAAGGTAATCAGGAAGAGGGGTAAATTAGTGGTTTTTGTAACAGATTCTCTTGGCGATAAGTATTATTGTAAAACAAATATTAAAATTGCAAGCTTAATAAATTCTCTTTAATGTTTGTAACCAACTATCAATATTCGGTAGTTGGTTTTTTGTTGCAAAAAATGAAAGGAGGCTGGAGCTCCTGCAGGGCAAAGTCATGACGGCTCCTTTCAAAAATGTTTATAAAAGAAGATGATTTGAAACTTAATGAGTGGCAATTTTCACAGCGAAAATATTTGCCATGGGAAACAAAATTGCAACTGACGAAGACCAGAATACAGGAGTGGTATGATAACTGGGGTGGTCAAGTATATCTCAGTTATTCCGGTGGATTGGATAGTACTGTATTGCTTCATCTGATCCGCAAGACTATAGGTGATGATATGCCGGCAGTGTTCTCAAATACAGGCTTGGAGTTCCCCGAAATTGTTCGATTTGCAAGGAAGGCACCTGGAACTTTTAAGGAGATAGAACCACGTAATAAAGATGGTAAACGCATCACATACAGGGACGTTATTTTGAGCGAAGGATATCCTCTTGTAAGCAAAGAAACTGCTATGAAAATCAGGAAGTTACGGCACGGGAATTTATCAGATAGATACCGGAATTACTTGCTGAATGGTGATGAAAGGGGCTCTTTTGGAGTTCTTCCGAAAAAATGGAGATGCCTCCTGAACGCACCTTTTGATACCTCTGAAAAATGTTGTGATGTGATGAAAAAGAAACCATTCATTAAGTATACAAAAGAAACTGGCCGGGTTCCGTTCATTGGAACAACGCAAGACGAGGGATTTGTGAGAGCGCGTCTTTATTCACATACAGGTTGTAATGTGTATGATGGTAAGACAATCAAACCAGCCTATGGGGTTTTGGACAAAGCAAGACGTATTACGGTATGTCGTTGAGAATGATTTGGAAATATGCTCCGTATACGGTGACATTAAGCAATCTCCCCGTGGCAAATATTATCTCACTGGGGAGCAACGGACTGGCTGCATGTTCTGCGCATTTGGAGCCCATTTAGAACCAGAACCTAACCGCTTTCAGCGAATGTCAATTACGCACCCAGGATATTATCGTTTATGTTTTAAGCCATTGGAGAGCGGCGGACTAGGAATGAGCGTACCGTTGGACTACCTTGGAATCCCGTATGAAACCTGGGAATCAGTGGGACAGATGAATTTGGCTGACTACCTGAATGAAGAAAGGAATGGACTATGTGGAAAATAAAAATTGTTTACAGTGATAAAAGTAAATGCACGTTAACAGGGAAACACAAGGAAATTCCATTAGAACTGGCACGCCATTACTATAACCAGTATGCGGCAGGGAAGAAGTGTAAAGTTACATACCAGCAATATCCTAAAAAGGATTTTGCAGAAACGGACTTGTATGAGAAGATTGTGGAACTGGAATCCAGTGAGGAATAGCTGAAAGTGCTTGGGGGGACCGGCAAGGTTTCCCCTGCCGGTATGAGTATGAAAAAGCTATGCATCTAAAAATCCAACATTCTTAGGAGCACGTTTGTATTATAGCAGATATGAATCAGTTTAGCAGATGTAAAATTTTACCATTTTCAATTAAAGACAAGAAATAGCCGGGGCATAGACCCCGGTAAAAAAACAACTCTAAAAGAACATACATTCGAATGGTGGATAATAAACAAGCGGCAGAGTCACCGACCAAAGTTTTTCTACCGCTTCACGCTTAAGGATATTATAAATCAAACTGTCTCCTTAAGCAACTAATTTTTTAGTAAAGGAGATTACATATTGTGAATGGACAAACTGTTAAAGCACAGGTTATTAATAATATCATTGTTGCCATGGCAGGGCATGTGGCGAAAGAAGTTTTAGACATTCTTCATCAGGTGGTCATAAAGGAATTTGTTAATGTCAATATGGAGGAGATTACAACTCTTCCGGTAGAATATCAGAATGATATGGATCAAAAAAACAAATACATTATTCAGCTTTTCATTGTTAAGAAGAAAATCAAAGATAATACAAAGGAAGCTTACCTTGGTGCGGTAAAACGACTAATTACCCTGATTGATAAGCCATTGGATAAAATTGAGGAATCAGATATCAGTTTTTATCTTTCCTGGTATGAGAAGCGAAATGTTAATGTAGGCGGGAAAAAGAATCAAGCAGTGACAGTGAATAATGAAAGACGGTTCTTATCTGCTTTCTTCACTTGGATGCGGAAGGAAAAGTTAATAGGTGAAAACCCGGTGGAAGCTACTGATCCGCTGAAAACGGTTCGGAAACCGATTGATTATTTCAAGCCAGAAGAGATGGCGAAGATGAGAGATGCTTGTAAGAAACCAAGGGAGCGCGCCTTAATAGAAGTGCTACGGAGCACCGGTGCCAGAGTCGGAGAGCTGGTCGAAATTACTATTGATCAGATAGATTGGAGGACTGGAGATATTGTAATTCTGGGAGAGAAGAATGACAAGTATCAGCCCATCTTCTTAGATGACGAAGCTCGATATTATTACCGGCAGTATCTTGACTCCAGGAGTGATGATAGTCCGTTTATGTTTCCTCACTGTAGGGAACCTTATGAAAAGCTGTCAACTTCCGGTATCCGGAGCATCTTAAAAACCATTGGTAACCGGGCCAAATTGAAATGCCGGGTATACCCTCATAAAATGCGTAAGACACTGGGAATGAGTCTTAAAAATAAGGGTGTGGACATTGGTACTATTCAGGAGATTTTGAGGCATTCCAGTCCGTCGGTGACAGCTATTTATTATGCTCAGTCAACACCGGATACATTAAGAAACGTGAGGGAGAGATGTTCAGCATGATGAAAAAAACGGTCAAGGAACAATTAAAGAGTTTGGTAGCGCTTAATGCTGCAATCTCTGAGGCTGGAGAAGAAATACAAGCTATTCAAAAGGAAATTAATACATATGGGTATGATGAAAAATATTCCTCTGCTTTAAATGATCTGAAGCAGAAAACCATCTACCACCGATATCTAAAAGTAAAAAATTATATAAATTTATATGATAAAATAGAAGCTCTGGAAGACGAGCAGGAAAAACGCTTGTTGAGATACCGGTATTTACGAGGCTGGCGTTGGGAGGCTATTGCTGATAAAATGGGATATTCACTTAGGCAAACTTTTAATATACATAAGAAAGCTCTCCAAAACATTGAATAGTATTTGTGCATAGAAGTGCAGTTATAATTTATGATATGCTGACCTTAGAAATTAAAAGGAAAGGAGGCGAAGTTTTCCGGATAAAAGCTGCAGCGACTTCTTTCTACAATGAGTTTAACTTTTTTGGACTTTTTTGCGGGCATTGGAGGATTTCGTAGAGGTATGGAATTGGCAGGTCATAAATGTATTGGTTTCTGTGAATGGGATAAGTTCGCAGTCATGAGCTACACTTCAATGCATTTGATTACAGAAGATCAAAGGCAGCTCCTTCTTCAACTTCCAATAAAACATAGGCAAAAAGAAATTTTAAAGGAGGAATATCGGAATGGAGAATGGTATGCAAATGACATCAGAACAGTTAATGTCAGAGACCTGCCAAAAGCAGATGTATGGTGTTTTGGATTTCCCTGCCAAGACATATCTATCGCCGGGAAAAGACTCGGATTCGCTGGAAAGCGTTCAAGTCTGTTTTTCACAGTTACAGGACTTATTAAAGACCTTGAAGAAAAAGATAAACCCTCAATGTTATTTATTGAGAACGTTAAAAACTTACTTAGTGTTAATCGAGGACTTGACTTTGCCAAACTTCTCATTGAGTTGGATGAAATCGGCTACGATGTCGAATGGCAAGTTCTCAATACAAAAGACTTCGGAATTCCACAAAGCCGAGAAAGAGTGTTCATTATTGGATTTCTTAGAGGAAGAAGCAGAAGAGAAGTATTACCTGTCAGAGGATCAGGTTGCAAAAATAATTTTCCATTATTAAAGCCTAAGAAGTATGGGGACGGCATATTAATACGGGATGTAAATAAAAAAGGTTATTCTTTAGCCGAAGTGGGAGATAGTATAAGTCTTGCTTTTCTTAACAGTAAAACAAAGCGTGGCAGGGTAGGAAAGGGAAAGGTCCATACATTAACAACTGCATGTAATCAGGCAGTTGTATGTGAAAAGGATAGGACCCCAAAGATTCGAAAACTAACCCCTCGTGAATGTTTTCGCCTACAAGGTTGGACAGATTATTATTTCGATAAAGCAGCGATAGTTAATAGTGATAACCAACTGTACAAACAGGCTGGTAATGGAGTGACAGTGAAGGTAATACAGAACATAGCTACTAAATTTCATCATTAATAGTATTTCTAAAAATTGTTCTATTGAGATTCTCCAAAACAAGAGGAGGTTTTGTATATGAATAGTTTTATTAGCTGGATAGGTGGAAAAAAGTTATTAAGAAAGCAGATTTTAGAGCAGTTTCCGGATCAGACTTCCTATGGACGTTATATTGAAGTTTTTGGAGGAGCTGGTTGGGTATTATTTTCAAGAGATAAACATGCTCCGTTGGAAGTCTTCAACGATTTGAACGGAGAATTGATCAATTTATACCGGGTGGTAAAATATCACCCGGAACCGCTGCAGAAGGAATTGGAATGGCTGCTTATGTCCCGGGAACAGTTCTTTGATGAGTTGAACCGTAATATCAGAGGTATGACCGACATACAACGAGCCGCCCGGTTCTTCTGCCTGATCAGGGAGAGTTTTGGTACAGATTGTAAATCTTTTAGAGTAAGTCCGAGAGATATGCAGAAAGCAGTTGATTATCTAAAGGAAGTTTCTGGACGATTAAATCGAGTGGTAATTGAGAACCAGGACTTTGAACGGCTGATTAAAACGTATGATAGGCCAGACGCATTATTCTATCTGGACCCTCCATATTACGAAGCAGAGAAGTATTATCCGGACCGGTTCAATCCGGAGGATCATGAAAGGCTGTGTAAATGCCTGAGCAATTTAAAGGGAAGATTCGTTTTATCTTATAACGATTGCCAGCAGATACGTGATTTGTATGAGGGATATACAAGCATTGAAGTTGACAGAATGGACAATTTAGCGAACAAGGATAGGAGTAGGAGATACAAGGAGTTAATCATAAAGAATTTCGAATAAGGTAAATGATTTTGATCCCCCCGGGTATGCAGAAGTAAATCTGGTATTTTGAAAATGGAATTCGTAAAATTATTGCTGAAAATCCGAATCAGATTTGAGAGAGATTCCAACTTAGGAGGCCCAGGTGTTTGAAAAACAATCCCCCCGGGTGGGCGTATTGTAATCTAAGAAATCCGTTTTGAGATTGTGAAATTTTCTATTGAAAGTTCACCTTAAGGTTGTAAAGATTTCCGTTTGAAATCCGCTTCAGATAATTGCTTTATTTTTAAAGATTTCAGATTAACCCTGTAAGCGTTTACTGCATGACTTAATCCCAAGCCAAGGCTATATATTTCCACCGTAGACGGCATTAAAGCAACACATAGCCAACTAACCGCATTGAGAGGGGCAAGCCCATATAAAGGCTATTTGTTGCCATGATAGCATATGCCGGCAGAGACTTCAATGGAAAAATCAGAAAGCCGCCAGAACCACCAGAGCGGCGGCCCGCGTTGCGTAGCTCTATCTAACATAAGCTTGTACCTCCTCACTTTGATTTTTGCATACCTCAAGCCGCGCCCGTCCACGTCCTGCCCCGTGGCTTTGTAGGGCGTAGCCTGATCATATGCGGGGTGCTATCGTGCAACCGTTTAAACGCCGGATTACGTCACCGAGGCGGTGGGTGGTTAATGAGTTACCGGCTTGCGGCAGACTGTAAGCAGGTACATGTCTTTAGCAAGTGCTTTGCGGCCTGATTTCGGGTGGCCGGTCCGTTGCCCTGTCATTGTAATATGTCCAGGCTTGACACAGCGCAAGCACAATTATAACGGCATTGCTTGTCTTGAGCCGGGGGCGCTTCGTTGCCACCTGAAACTCTTTTTGTCCCGTTTGCTGCAGCTGGGCACGGCTTAAATGTAACAGCAACCCGATAATGGATTTTGGACGGATCCTGCGAACCGGTAAAGCACTTGCAAGGCCTTATACATGGGTGGAAGCCTTGAAAGGTTTTAATCCCATATATGGGAAGATTCCGCTTGTAGGTCGTAAGCCTGCCGCCGATCAGAGCCGGGAAGCGGAAAGGAAGTTTAACATTGTCTATGCTATATGGTCTAAATAATATTTTTCACATTCTTCAAAAGTGATTTCATGGCGAATACGCTTTAAAAACATATCAAGTGGCAGGGAATCAAGTACTGTCTCCATCTTAGCGGTGGAGTTTCTTTTTTGCCAATCTTCGATAAAATTTGCTCGCATTGTATCAGATTCATGTTCAATTCTTAAAAGGGCTTGTCCTGGTATGCTCTCTGGCTTAACATACCATGTAATATTGCCGCCGTTGGAAATGTGTGCTATATGTTTATTGTCTCCATTGACCTCCTTTGCGCTGTTCGCTACTGTCAGGCCATTTCCAAGGTATCCCATCCATAAAGTGAAATTACTCTTCAATTTGTTGCCTTTCTCTCCTTGTCCCTGGAGGTAGGGAAATAAAAGAACGGCGGCGGACTGAACCGCCCACGGCTAAACCGTAACCGCCTGAATTGGATTTACTGGAATCACTGAACCATGCTTTTAATAAAATCATCTATGCTGTGGATCGTGGTGAAATAATTTGCTGGGAAGTGCTGATCTACTAACTTTTTCAGTGCTGATATTGCGCCTTTCAAGGTCTTGTATGGTTTGTATAAAGTCCAATAGTCTTGATAATCATTTAATACCTCGGAAAAGTAAAAATCCTTTTGCATTATCACATATTGTCCGTCTTGGGATTTTACCATGTAACTATTCTTTATTTCCTCTTCTCTTTCTTTAAGCATAGTCCGATCGCTTTCCTCTTCAACAATTTCAACAGAATTGCATCTCTGGAGGTTGTCAGACACAACTCCGATGTTAAAGATCTCCCCTACATAGTAGGCGGTGGCTTCCTGAATGGTCCCGTTAAAGCGTGTTGTTATGCTGTCCCCGTTTTCATAATTTACTTTTACTGTCATGATGTTATCCTCCTAAAACTTGATAATCCGGCGGTTGCTTTGACGCTACGGCTTGACCGCCGCCGGCTTAATTAGATAATCGCAATTCGCCTGTCTCCGTTGTCAAGTACTTTCTGAAGCTTGTCAGACGTGCTGGTTAAGTTCTCCGCTTTGAGATTTAAGAGCTCCTTTTCAAAGGCGCTTGCTTCAGGTGACGCTGCAGCATTTGCATTGATTGCCGCATTTCTATCAAGCTCTCCAATGATCCATGCAATTTCCGTTGTAGTTAATTTAATCATTTTGTTACCTCCATTTTGGCAATTTTCCTCCACTCTGCATTTACCAGGGCTTGTGACCTGCGGAACTTGTCCGGCTGCATTAGAGGGGCGGCGGTGGCCGCCTAATAAGCGAATTTAGAATTAAAGATGATTGACATGTAATGAGATTTTGAAACTCTTACCAGACGAAAGTTCAGGCAACCCACTTGCTGACCTATATAGTAGTGATTGCATTTTGAGATTTTGCAGATCCAGATTTTATTTTGATTCCAGTTGTCTACCCTGTGTTCTGTTTTCATGTGGAGCTCCTTTCCTTAAGCGAATATGAAATTGTAAATCTGACATTTCATGGTAGCTGGCATTAAAAAGGCGTAACTGGTGTGAACTCTCCATCGACAAACTGCACGAGTAGCAATGTAGAGTCGTTTCCGTTGCTCACTATCAAGTTGTAAGACCTCCATAATCGCCTGAACTGCGCTTTGTGCTCTATCGTGTGACTGATTGGCATATGACAGGTGCTCCTTGCGTATTTTCAAACCATCAAAATTTCCGTTGTAAAGTGTCTTCCCAGAATAGCAATAATCGTTGTAACTGCTGTTTTCTTCCTCGACTAAATCAATCAGTCTTTCAATGTCAATATTCATTTTCATAATTTCTACCGCCTTTATATTTGTTTTGTAATTGTTTTATTTATTTCCATTTGATACCATTGCTTGAATATTCCAATGTGTGCAATTCTCCACTTACGAGAAAAGTGATTTCGGAGAGATTTCTATCTATCTTGTAAATGCCGCCTGTTTTCGTTCTGTCGCACCAATTGCAGTATGGAATGCCATTGACTAATACTTTGTTAATTCTCTGTGTTTCTTCCATATCTAAGATATTTATAAGTTCCTGAATGTCAGTTAACTTTACATTCTCCTTCAGTTCAATAAATGTTGTAACTCTCTCGTGACCTTTGATTTTTTTCATGTTGTTCGTTCCTCCTTATGTGTCAATAATATCACTAAAAATAGTGAAAGTCAATACATAAATCACTAATAATAGAGAATTATTTTTTGTTGACATTCTACCTAGATTTGATATAGTGTAAATAGAATACTATATTGAGGTGATGCCAATGCTGGAATATAAGATAGATGTAATTCAAAAACTGAAAGAAGTCGGTATTAATACCACAAAAGCTAAAGAAAGTGGTGTTTTTGGTCAGGCCACAATGAAGAAATTTAAAGATAAAGATACAAGTATCTCACTCGACAACCTTAATCGTCTTTGTTGCATTCTGGAAATGCAACCAAGAGACATTATAAAATACGTAGAAACGGAAGAAGATAAAGAAAAAATAATCTCTAAAATCAGGGATAAATAAGTTGACTATTCACTAATATATGTGATAAAATAAGGTATCGAACGAAAGGAGATACCGGAATGCAGATAGAGTACAGTAGGCCGGCCGTAAAGTACATTAATTCACAAGATAAGCCGACAAAGAAACGATTAAAAGAAGCTATTGAAAAAATACCCCAGGGCGATATAAAGAAACTCAAAGGATTAGAAAATGAATATCGCTTAAGGGTTGGTGATTTAAGGGTTTTGTTTACCATTGAAGGAAACATGATAATTATCTATGATATCTTACCCAGAGGGCAGGCATATAAGAGAATATAGGAGGTGCCAGAATGAGCAGAGAAGCATTAAAGAATCTCATTGAATTAGTACCGGAACAGGATATAGAAACCCTTTTCCGTGTGATTGTAAAATTTGTTCCTGGGGATATAGCAGATCAGGACGAGATAGAAGCAATAGTTGCGGCGAAAAGAGATATTGAAGAAAATGGGACAGTTTCACATAAAGACATTAACTGGGATTGATTTAAGGGCCGGCGGTTGCTGGCTCTTTTTTGTGTTCCATGTACGGAGATAAAGAAAAGCCCTGCATTATCTGCAGGGCTGGACCTCTCCGGCAACCGATTGGGGCAGCCTGCCGGTGGCTGTTATAATACAAATAGCACAAAGAAAAATTCCTGTCAAGGGTTGATTTCAAAATTCTTTTGTGCTAATCTGAAAAAGCCGAGGGGGCTCTACAAGAAATACTCAAGGGCATATCTTCCGGACATTGAGAATTTATCATGATGATTTTATCAGGCAGGCCAAAGAGTTGAAAACACTTTGAAGCCTGCTTTTTGTATGCGAAAATCCGTATATTTTGGCCCAATATATTATAAAATACATATAGACATAAATGTTTATTTATTATATACTCTTAGGCTTTCTGTATCCCCTGAGGTATGTAACTGTATGGGATATATATAGATAAAATAAAGGTTATTGACAGATATTTTATATTGTGGTATTATCTGGAAAACGATATAAATAAAGCGTGCATGTGCTAGCCTGGTTGGCCTTGACCATATGCAATGTCCCCGTAATAGGCGGGAAAGAACCAATGACTTTGAGTCCTTGTGTTGTACGGTATTCACTCCGTATGGCGCGAGGACTTTTTTATTTGGTCCATAAATCGATTTAAAAAGTGCAGGCAAGAAAACCTCCACGGAACATAGCGGAAACGCTTTAAAGGGTATTAACGAACGTAAAAACGGCATTTAATTCCATGGGTTATAGAACAAATATAACTTTGTTAAAGAAATTAGGATTGCGAAGTGATCAGATGCAGGGAATTAGTGATAAATGCAACCGGGATAGTTGCAGGCTCTGTAAGGATGAAAAATGTACGGATCAGGAGCAGCGGAACGAATGTCTAGATCTGTTGAGCCAAATCATACCAAGTCCAGGTGATCTGGTAGCATTTGCCCTGTCAGATTAGGATTCCAAAGTTATGTTATATTAGCTTCTGGGGCTTCAAGAGTATTTACCCAGGCATTAAATATATAAAGCTCTTATATGTGTCTGTATGATGATTATATGATACCTGTATAAGAGACAGAAAGGAGATATGTAAGTTATGGCTAAGACAGATGATTATACAGTAGATGGCTTTGATATAGAGCTTAATACAGATGATAGAGATACAGATGATAGAGATTATATTAATAATATTACAGCTATCATTATGGAGATATCTAATGAGTTTATAAAGAGACATAGTAATATTAATCTATGTTCTTCTCAGGGATTATCTGAGTTATTAAAAGATATAGGACGTAAGTATAAAGCAGATATTAATAATATAAAAGAATTAGATATACTATGGGATATCTATACAGTTATCTGTTGTACTTGCAGGATTAAGCCTACATTACTTAGATTCGGTATGATGATAAGTGTAAACAAAGATACGTTTAATAGCTGGTTAAAAGGGGAATATGATGGTCGGGTCGCTTCTGGTCACTCCGTAACGGCACAAAAATGGAAATCAGAATGCGAATCAAGCTTGTATGATGAGGTAATCCAGACCGGCAACATCGGCTGCATGTTCGCCCTAAAAGCCAACTATGGGTACCGTGATAACGTCCAGATCATAGCTTACGATGACAAGGCAGGGAAGCCTGAATATAGCCGGGCAGAGATAGAAGAGCGTGCCAAGACGGTGAACCTGCTGCCTGAATCAACTGACGAACTACCAGATTAACACTTCAAATATTCTGACAACATCTAAAACCTTCCACACAAAAGATAAAATTCAATAGCATCCATGCAATGTGCACAGTGTTTCTAGGCGATTTTGTGCAGTATTCATGCCCAACAATACGTTAAACAGTTATTTAACGAATAGTTGAAAGGGCAATAGCAAAGAAAAAGACCTAACTTGTGCAATGTGCTTTAAAACATGAAAATAATTTGTGCAATAATACAAGTGATATGGACAAGCAGAGATTTGCAAGAGATAAGAGGGGCCGGAGGGGGTCTATGGAGAAGCAGTTTAGGGGCCAGTTAGCCGTCCAAGTTCCGATAAAAAACAAAAAGGCTTTCACCCACTTAAAGCAAAGTGTTTCGGAGATTTGAGAAAAGGAAATATATTCGCCTGATTCTCAAAAATTTTAAAAAATATAAAAAGGCTTTTCCAGGAGGATATATAAATGTTCAATTGTAAATTACTGTTTGCCAAAAGATATAGAGGAACTTTCATGTTTGCCTTTGTAAATTTCAAGACCCAGGAATGCTATGAATGGTTTTTTCAATTCTCGTTAAAGGATCCATGGTGGATTCCTAAATATGATTCGTATTACCTGAATGATGGTAAGTGGCCGTTAGCCGGCTGGTTGTTTTTCTATTTTGGCAGACACACTAGAGGGGCAGTAATCCCATGTGAGCAAAGTGAAATCAGTGAGGGCAAAAAGCCATTGGTTGATAAAGCCGGGAATCTGTATGTGATTTATAACCTGCCTGAAGAAGAACTGGCCAGGAAATTCCGGCGGACAATTCTCCGATATAACTGTGAAGTTGGGATTGAGAAAGATGGCGATAACGTGACAATAATTAATACAGTCCGGTCCAAAAGATGGATTTCAATTTTTCTCAAAAAATAAAAAGGCGTTATTTGCTGTGAAGAAAAAGTTATATATGGCGGTTGAAACAGATAAATATGAGTTGCCGCTTTATGTGGCTGATACATCAAGGGAACTGGCCGACTGGTCCGGCTTCAGCATTAACTACGTGCTAAGTGCTATATCGCATGATTATGCTGGAAAGAAATCCGGAATGAAGTTTCTGCGGATTGAATTTGATCAGGAAGAATGATGCTTGGCTTTAAATAGCAATTTAACAAAGTATAACTTAGGGTATCACGCACGCAAAGTAATTGATGTTAGCACAATATTAAATAATGTTGCTGATTTAATGGAGGCTGGTTATTATGGTGGCGATCTGGTGTTACAAGGGTATGCGCCTCCTGACACCTACAATAGTAATTCCTGGGGACTTATACGGTGGGTAGCTGGATCTTCTGGTATAGCTTATTTGCAATTTGTACAAGATCGCAGTGCTGCCATTATTACCAGGTCTATTAGTAGGACGGGTAATACGGATACAGGCTGGATATTACATTAAAATGATCATTTAATCCAGTAGCACGAATCGAACATAGTAACCAGCATAAATTGCGGCACTTGATTTAATTACGTTAACCTGTAAGGTATTGCAGTCTATCCTCGTTATTCCGTCCATGGTCCGCAGATCTGACCATGTGCCAGTAGATAACTGTATTTGTGCGGCCAATAGGTATGTATTACCAGATGAACTTCCACTGATGTTAAATAGTTGGTTGGTAGACGTATCATTAAATACCCCGGCGGCAGTGCGGATGCGACTTGTGTCAAATTTGTTGTTCAGATTATTACTTACTCCCGCTAAATTGCTATTTAAGGAGATCCATAAATGAAAGATTATAAGATTTTTATAAACATAACAAAAGAGGTTTTAGATTCCGTGAAACCAGGTGATTTAGTAAAAGTCAACGATTGGAAAAAACCGTTGAAGGTAATTGCTGTCTCTGATAATTATTTTGTGATGGCAAGGAAATTGTTTGGAGAATGGGAGTATTCGGTTTGTGAAAAGAAACCTTGGGGTGGAATAAGATATAACGCAATGATTGGCGGCAAATTTCATATTGGTACAGATGGTTGGGTATTTGGTTCTCCGACATGGATTGATTTTGATTGCGAGGGATATGACTTTGATAATTTGGAAGCGTCCCAAGCTTACATAAACTCATTTGAGTTATCAGAGGATAACAGGGATCATTCTTTTATTTCTCCACGCAATGCCGTGCCGATAGCCAGTATTTATATTAAGTCAAACTAAACCACGGGTTCCGGCGTGCATGGGAAGCCGGATTAAATGCGGTCAATCAGGTGGTGGCATCTGGGCGTAAAGCAGCCCGTAACTGAATTTGTGGAGGTAAGTAGAAATGAAAAATTCTAAGGTCATAGCAGCCGATGAAGAAATAATGAAAACTGCTTCAGATACTTTTTTCAGACAGTTAGTTGAGTGGATGAACAGTGAAAGTATTGAAAACACTGATAGTCTCCAAGATGCTGCTGAGATTGTCCGGAAAGAATTTCTACAGAAAGGTGACTGGTACAATGCTCTGGTAGATTCCATTGCCCAGTATTTGAGAACCATTCCAGCCAATAAAGGGTTATACAACGTTGCAGAGGAGCTTGCTGATCGTATTATCGGAATAGAAAATTTGGAAGGAGATATCCATGGACAAGAAAGAATTGGCAAGGCTCATTGATGGCCGGGAATATGGCTATGAACCATTCCGGGACGTTCGGCAGGCAGCGAAAGAATCTGGTCTGGTTATCGTCAGTGGTGCGTCTGATGACTTGATGGAAATTGACGGCGCTATTTATGATGAGCAGGGTTGTTTTGAAGGTGGCGTGATATATTTTGACCGTCAAGGTGCATTTGGTAGTGATGGTTATGCTACAAATAAGATTGTAGCCCTCTGGTGCGATAGGTCCGCATTAGACGAAAACGGAAAAGTTATTACCTGGACGTATAAAACGGATATTCCCCATGAAACTTTTATGATTTATGAGGACGTGGCGCCTTACTGCCGGGGTATAGTATTTAATTTGGCAGATGTGAAATAGAGGTGAGGGATTTGGTATTTCTGAAATGGATTATTACGGTTTGGCATATATCTATGGCACTATTTATTTGCTCGACTTCTAGAGGGTTGACTTGGGAAAGGAATAAAGCTGCCGTTATTGGGTTTAGTATTATGGCTATTATGTATGTTCTGGCATTGGTGCCGATTTGGAGGTGATAGATATGATGTGTTTCACAGAGCAGCAGAAACAGGAAATTGTACATACAGGAATGCTTGTTGTTGAGTTCAAGAGGTCAGTTGTTAAGGCCAGCGAAGCCGTGAAAGAGGTATTTGAGTTTGTGAAGGATGTATTGCTGCAGCTGGCAGATAGAACCACTAAAAGGCTACAGGTAATTCATCGGGGATATCAGAAATTACCTCTAAAAGAAAAATATAAAGCGGTCCGCAGGCTAGACAAGTGCGGATTCACTGAAAAAGAAATTAACCTGATGGTAGGGGGAACATACCACTGCCGGAATAATTGTTAGGGAGGAGTTAGAAGATGAAAAACGTAATTGCTATTGTGGTAGCTGGTATTAGCTTTTTATTGTGATTCTACGTTGGTGGCTGGCTCCTGTTTATACAGCCGATTATATCTGCCGGTCATGCTTTTGACGCCGGTACATTAACTGCAACGATTATTGGCTTGACCATTATCAAGTGTATGCTTGCAGCTGCTGTGGGTTCAATTATCATTTGGCTTGGATGTACAATAGCTGGGTTCATTCAGCTGATTGGAGGGCGTAAGAGAAAGTGATTTTTACATATTTCGGAATTGTCCTGTTCTTTATCACTGAATGGGCGCAATTCAAAAAGGAACGGCCGACATCAGCTTTCAAGGGCCATGCGTTGTCCTTTGAGGCTGACAGGTCGAGGCACCCAGTATAGCTGGTGCTAAGCGAAAGATGTGTAACTATAAAATATCTTTGAAATTTTAAATCACTAAGTGCCAAACTTAAAAATTCTTTCGCAGGCCAATGGCAACGAAGCAATGATGGTAAGTTGCTGAAAAGTCCATCAGAGTGATCAAAATGTACTAACTCCCCATAGCTGAATGCTTGTCAGGGGCCGTCACTGGCCCGTGGGGATTTGCCCGGAAACGGGCATTGACGTTTTACTATCCTTTCACCTCATAGCTGTTTGCTGTTAAGGCGGAGCAAATCCGCCGTGAGGTTTTGGAACAGTAAGTCCATGCAGTATGCGTATTGATTCCCATTTTGGAGTGGTCGGTACGCAGCTGGCAGACGTGTCACCTGCAAGGCAGTTCCTAAGTGAAGTCAAGGCATTTTGCACATTGGAAATTGAATATTGCTGGTTGGTGAGTTATAATATATTCAACACGAATGATTAGGGGGTTTTTATGGACAAGCGATATCAGATATTTATAAGTTCAACATTTACTGATTTGAAAGATGAAAGAAAGGCGATTATTGAAGGACTTTTAAATGCAAAGTACATACCTTCAGGCATGGAGATGTTTGCAGCTTCTAATGATGAACAATTTAAGTATATAAAGAAAATCATAGATACTTGTGATTATTACGTACTGATTGTAGGGGCAAGATATGGTTCGATTAATCCTTCCACAGGTAAAAGTTTTACTGAGCAAGAATATGATTATGCTGTTGAAAAGGGCATTCCTGTATTAGCTTTTCTTCATGATGATCCATACAATCTTCCAGCTGAAAAACGAGAAGATGAAAAACGAGAATTATTAGACAAATTTAGAGCTAAAGTATCTAGTGGTCGCTTATGTAAGATGTGGCATACATCGTCAGAACTGATATCGTCAGTAATTATTAGTCTGGGTGAGGAGGTTGCCGACAACCCGCAAATTGGGTGGACGAGAGGTAATGTTGAAGATAGTACTATACTATTGTCTCAACTTAATACTCTTAGGCTGGAGAAAGAGAAAGTTGATAAATCGTTTAAAGAACTAAGAATAAAATATGATGAATTGACAAGAGATAGGGAAGATTTAGCTTCCGGAAGTGAACATTATGTTATTCTAGGAACAGAAACGATTTACGAATCAGGTGCATACGGAAACCGGAGGAGTAGATCAATATCAAGAAGTAAATCCTTGTCATGGGATGAAATATTTTCAGCTGTTGGGCCACACTTATTAGCTCCAAAGACCTTACATGGTTTTAAGTCTGATTTAATGTCATCTATAAACGCTGCATATGATGCTGGGTTTTCGTTTTTGAATGATGACTGTGTTCAAACAATTAAGATACAGTTATATGCCCTGGGGCTTATTACTGTTTATCAAGCAAAGCAAACTAGTGGGAGCGTTGTAGAGGGCATTGTTATAACTGAAAAGGGAAAGAAATATTTGACGGAATTAAAAACAATAAAAAAGTAGAAATTCACCAACCATCAATATTCGGTGGTTGGTTTTTTATTGCGAAAATGAGGAGGTTGGAATGAATATGGAAAAGAGTCAACCAGTTGTAATATATCGTTGCCGCCAGTGTGGAATTGAATTTGAAAGAGAAGGGATCCATACCGGAAATTGCAGAGTAAATGGTGTTGATGTTCCGGTTGGGCCAGTTAATGTATATCACTGTTGTGGTGATGGCATATTTGGCCTGGGCGATTTGATCGGAGGATATGAGGTGAAAAATGAGCATTAGCAGAGTAATTGAATCAATAGAGCGTGATGCATTCAGCCGCTCCATGAATCTTCCGGAAAATGGATTTGACGGACAGGCGGATGTAAAAGTGTTCCCAGATGGTAGTCGTTGGGCAACGTGCCCATGGTGTGATAAGAAAGCGATAAAAATACTACCAGAAACTAAAATTCATATGATGCCATATAAATGTAAGAATAGTAAATGCGAAAAAGAGTTTATAATTAATCTCTAATGAAATTATTGACAGAACGCATCTATTTATGATAGTCTGAAAGAAGAAAAAGTATAAAGTCTGATTTAAACCAGAGCCTAGTGAGCCTTCGGACCTTTGTTAATAAACAGAGGAAGGAGGCTCTTTTTAATGGATTTTCATGAACACAAAGAAATAATCAAAAAGTTAAAGCGGCAGATTGAAACGCCGCCTTCTTACGACATTCTGAACATTCTGTTATCAGAACTCCAATATACAATGCAAGATAATCCGGATTTGCCAGTTGAGGACCGGGACTTTATCATGGCCTATTCCGGGTTTATCAAGAAATGGGCGGTTACAAGGTTTGTCCAGACCATGGAAATTCGCTGGGACGATTTGTACTGGAAAACATTGCATTTTGAAGCTCCTTTTTTGTTTGAATCTTATCTGATTTACCTGGAGAAGAACCGGGAAGCAAAAGACCGCTTTTATTTACCGAAACGCAAGCAGCTGAATAAGCATGGCTTGATTCAGGCAATGCAGGATCTGGAAGATGATAGGTTAGATATCTTAAGTATATCTATGCCGCCAGGGACGCAGAAGACAACCTTGGAGAAGTTCTTTGCATCGTGGGTAATAGGAAAGCATCCTGATGATTTTAGTTTGTTTTATTCTCACAGTGGGGATATTACGAGAATGTTCTATGACGGCATATATGATATCACTACAAATTCAGATGAATACACTTGGAGCGAGATATTCCCAGATGTGAAACTTGAAAGCACAAATGCCAAGACAGAGACAATTAATTTTAATAAATATAAGCCTTTCCCCAATATTCAGTGTACCTCCATTGGTTCAAAAAATGCCGGTAAGGTTAGGTGTAACCGGTACTTGTATTGTGATGATCTTATTGGCGGCATTGAAGAGGCTCTGAATAAGATCAGATTAGACAAACTCTGGTCTTTGTATAGTGTTGATGGTAAACAGAGAAAGATGGACGGCTGTAAAGAAATTCATATTGCTACAAGATGGTCCGTCCATGATGTGATTGGAAGAATAAAGAATTTATATCACAATAGTGACCGGGTGAGATTCATTAAAGTTCCCGATATCGATCCGATTACTGAAGAATCAAACTTTGACTATGAATATAATGGTTTTTCAGTTGCTTTCTTCAATGATCAGGCACTGGCCATGGATGATATTTCTTATAAGTGTCTATATAAAAGCCAGCCAATTGAACGTGAAGGCTTGCTATATCATGAAGATGAATTAAGGCGATACTTTAAACTTCCAGAAAGAGAGCCTGATGCTCTTCTTGGTATTTGTGATACGAAGGACAAGGGGGCAGATTATATGTTCCTACCTTGCGTGGCCCAGTATGGAAGCGATTATTACTGCTTAGATTGCGTTTGTGATGATAATTCCGACTATGGTGTTCAGTATGAAAGGTGTTCTCAGATAATAGTGAATAATAAGCTGCAGCAGTGCCAGTTTGAAAGCAATAATGGCGGTAGCCGTGTTGGGTACGAAGTAAATAAACTGGTAGAGCAGAAAAACGGCCGTTGCAATATTACCACTAAATTCACTGATAGCAACAAGGAAACGAAGATTATCGTAAATGCGGACTGGGTGAAAAAGCATGTTTTGTTTAAAGATTCTTCACTCTATAAAGCCAAAAGCGATTATGGTATAATGATGAGTTTTCTGCTTAGCTATTCTGTAAAAGGCAAAAATCCGCATGATGATGTACCTGATGGTTGGGCGCAGTTTGCATTGTTCACACAGAATATGGGTGGCGCTAAAGTCACAGCTTTTCGAAGACCGTGTTAAGGAGGATTGATTATGAAATTGACGAGGGAATATTTAGCGACTTATACATATCTAGAATCCGAAATTAAGCGTCTCAGGCGCAGGATAAAATACTATGAGAGTAATCCGTTGACTTCTGAATATGGGATTGTGAAAGGATCCCTGCAGCAATTTCCATATACGGAATGCCATTTCGTAGTTTCAGGGGCAAATGTGAAATCAAATGAGGAAAGAGAAAAGGCGGTACGTCAGCTCCTAATTGATTTGAAAGGCAATGAACAACTTTTTGAAGATATGAAACTGGAGATAGAGTGTTTTCTTGAAAAGCTGGGACCGGAACAGCTGGAGATGAAGCAAATTCTGTATTTTCGATATGTTGAACGATGGTCTTATGATGAGATTGCAAGAGAATTAAATTACGATAGAACTACTGTTCAAAAGAAAATTGATAGGTTATTAGACTTAATGTAATATTATAATTGCATACACATAGTTACCTGAAATGTATTCTATGTATTTTAATATTATTGGTATTTTATTTATTGGTAATTTGTGATAAAATTAAGCATTATGGGGGGTGCGAACTAATGAAATTAATGGATTATGAATTTGGTTTCGCTGATGCGACAAAGGAGTATATAAGGAAACCAGAAATATTTGAAAATGCTTTTTGTGATACAAGAAACATCGTAGAAAAATTGATTGATGGATATGAATTTTTATTGATTGGAAGGAAAGGAGTTGGGAAGTCTGCGTATAGTAGCAAGATTCAATCAATAGCTAAACTTTCCAATACTGAATTAATAGCAAAATTAATGAATTTAAATGACTTTGAATTTAGCACATTCGCGAAGACGGGAATTGACAACGATGTTTCAGGAACCCAAAAATATAAGAGTTCATGGGATTTTATATTATTGTTTGCAATATATAAAGTATTATTTAATGATTTACAAATGACAGAATCTAGTGCCATAAATGATGTAGTGTTTATGCTTGATCAAGCTGGATTCTCTTTGGATAATGAATATAAAACTGATATAGTTCGATTAACAAAAATAAAAATGGGTGTTGGAGTAGTTAATTTTGATGCGGAATTCGAAAAGAAATATAACTCATCTCCAAGTAATTATTTAGAAAGAATTTCAGTTATAACAGAAAAAATGCTGTATGGAATTTCAGATGCATACTTAAATGAAAGAAAAGTTGTAATTATTATAGATGGCTTAGATGATGTTTTAAGATATAAAAAAAATAAAGCTGAAATAATATCTAGCCTGATTAGAAGTGTAGACTTTTTAAATGACAAGTGTGCTCAATTTCATAAAAAAATAAAAATAGTATTACTTATTAGAGAAGATATTATTGCCATGTTAAATGATCCTGATCTAAATAAAATAATACAAGATGGTGCTATTATTTTAAATTGGAGCAATCGATTAGAGGAATTAAAGAAAATTGTAGACTTACGATTTCAATTATCAGGTATGTCAGAATCGAATGCTCTGAAGTGTTGGGATAAGATTTTTCCTCCAAAGATTAGGGGCAAAAGCACATGGTTACATGTCCTAGATCATACACTATATAAACCAAGAGATATTTTGCAATTTCTAAAATATTGCCAAATGGAATATCCAAATAATGAAACATTATCACTTTCGGATACACAAAATTCTCTCAAGGTATATTCAAATAAATATTTTATCGAGGAAATGAAAAATGAATTGTCGGGATTTATTGATGAAGAATTGATATATCTAATACCTACTGTATTTAGAAGATTGGGCGGAAGAGCATTTGATTTAAAAGAGATAGTACGTTTATTTGACGAACAATGCAATAAATGTGTTACCGAAGATTCAATTAAAACTTTGTTGCTATATTTATTTGATGCTGGTTACATTGGACAGCTTGTATCAAATGGAAATAAGAATGGGACAAAGAGATCAGTGATTTTCAAATATCGTAATCCAACGGCAAGAATTGACTATTATCAAAAATTTATAACACATCAAGGTTTGCATAGTGGTTTAGGTGTAAGATTGTAAAAAGGGATTCCCCGGACATGCCGGACGGGAATCCCTAAAAGTAGCTACTCTTTCATAGTATATCTTGAATATATATGATTTATTCAAAGATTGCAAGTCCTTTTTTTAAAAAGTGATATTTTTTGATTTAGAATTGGTGAAACATTCCCACAATTCCCATTTCTAATATGATAAAATGATATCGTGGTATATAATAAAAAGAAAGCGTTGTCGCAGAGATGACGCTTTTTGTTATGTCTGGAGGTGGGAATTTGACGTTTGAAGGCTGGCTGCTTAAGATAAACGAAAAAGTGTTTCCAAATGAATTGATAGCTCTGGAATCATATAAGTGCACGCCGGACCAGATAATGGACCTGGATCCCTACCGAGATGGAAGTGGAGAACTACATCGAAACGTATTACCGCATACAGCTACGTCCATCGAATTTTCCACCACACATCTACGATTGAGAGATGCTGACAAGTTGAACGGGTTTGTTCCTCATGGCGTCCGTGTTAAATGTGAAATTGAATATTGGAATCCCAATACGTCCTCGTATAAAGCGGGGGCGTTTTATATTTCCGATATTCCGTATGAGATTGTAAATGTTGATGAGAAAAGAAAGGATATACTCTACAAACCGATTAAGATAACTTTAACCGAATATTAAGGAGGTCGGTTCTTTGCTGAATATTCCAGAAGAAATTAAAGCCTTGTACCGAGCAGATAATTTAAGTACTGCCACACAAAGGCATCTGAAGCTTCGGTTCTATGATGGGAAGATTAATCTCCCGGAAGATGTTCTTTTTCATAAAGAATCATTACCGGTTGACCAGGAGCCAATATATGTTATTGATAATAGCCAGATAATATCCGAATCCCTTACGATAGAAGAAAATTTATGTGCAAGCCCGGACTTGAAATTTGGAGAATGTAATTCAACACAGTTTGATATAGTGGTGGCTGATGTACTACTAGATCTGACCGGGAAAGAATTTATACTTACGGTTGAGGTTGGTGGCTATGAAATGGCTATGGGGGTTTACAAAGTAGATAGCTTTGTTCGGGAACAAGCTGATAGGCGGCGTAAGAAAATTGTTGCCTATGATCGAATGTTGAAATTTGACGTTGACGTGGCGGAATGGTATCAAGGTCTGTCCTTTCCCATGACCTTGAAACAGTTCCGGGATTCACTGTGCGCGTATGTCGGCGTTACTCAGATCTCCGTGATATTGCCTCTTGACGATATGCAGATTACAAAAACCATTGATCCGGAGCAGTTGGATGGCCGTAAGGTTTTAATTGCCATCTGTGAAATAAATGGTTGCTTCGGAAACTTTGATAAGATCGGCCGGCTTACATATAAATTTCTGGGTTTTTCAGGTTTGTTTCCGTCAGAGACTTTATATCCGTCTGATGATTTGTTTCCATCAGAAATGACCAACGCAGAAAATTTGTCACGGTACAAACAGTCTGAAACCTATTATGAGGATTTTGTAACAAGACCATTTAACAAAGTGCAGATTCGGCAGGAGGAAGGTGATGTAGGGGTTTCTTACGGGTCGGGAAAAAACTGCTATATTATTCAGGGGAATTATTTGGTTTATGGTAAGTCAGCAGAAGAACTTCCATCAATTGCGGCAACGGTATATGAGCAGATATCCAGGAGGATATATAAACCAAGTCATATTGTAGGCCCGGCACTGCCATGGGTGGAGGTTGGCGATGGCATTATTTGCTATACCACCGATGATGTTATTGAAACTTACTGTCTTAAGCGTACTATGAAAGGTATTCAGGGCATGATGGATACCTATGAATCTCAAGGAAGTAGTGAGCGGGAACAGAGTTTCGGACTTGGTGACCAAATTATTCAACTTGAGGGTAAGGCGGCTGTTATTAAAAAGTCTGTGGAAGAAGTATCCGTAAGGGTAACTGACCTGAAAGCAGAAACCGAAGCAAAGTTCGCTATTACCGCTGAACAGATCCTTGCAGAAGTCACCAGGGCAAAGCAGGCAGAGGCTTCTTTGAGCATCAGGGCGGATCAGATTGCTTTATCCGTGACAAACCTTACCAATGATACTAATTCACGGTTTATGCAGACAGCCGAACAGATCGCCCTTAAGGTGAGCAAAGGGCAGGTATCTTCACAACTTTCAGTAGAGAGTGATAAGGTTACGATATCCAGCAACCGGCTCATTGTAAACAGTACAAATTTTCAACTTGATGGCAATGGAAACGCCACATTTAGCGGAAAGGTTCAAGGTGCGCAGGTTGTAGGTTCTTCAATAAGCGGTGGTTCAATCAATATAGGTGGCGGTACTTTCTGGGTGGATTCCGGAGGAAATGCAGCTATTAACGCAGGACAAATAAATCTTGGAAGTGTAAATATAAATCCTAATTATTCTGATCTGGGGGCGTTTAGGGTTACTAGTCAAAGGTATGGAGCAATCTATAGTGCGAACGGTGAAATAGAACTCGTGACAAGTCAAAATGACGGAACCGGTCCGGCATTAATATTGAAAAGAGGTGGAAATGTATCAACCAGGGTTGGATATGGAAGTATAGTAACTGGAGATATTTGGTTAACTAATCGAAGTGATTTTTGGGGAGGTTGGACAATAACTGATGAAATAATATTATTACATAATAGGGTTTTTGGAACGAGTTATTAAAATTTGAAGAGAGGTTGAAATTAAAAGAAAAACTGGATATAATAAGGTTAAGGAGGGGTTAAAATGAAAAATATCATTAGGCTACCACTAATAACAATATTATTAATAACAATATTTTCTTTTAATGCATTCGCCATGAATAATGAATACATTGCACCTGAACGGCAAACACCATTAAACGAAAAAAGGAATGAAGATCGTTCACTTGATTTTAGATGGACCTGGATAAGTGATGATTCATGTGTTCGATTTAGAACAAATGAAAACGTAAATAAAGCTAGAATTGATAAAATGTATGAATTAGGAGCATTGCCACAGTGGGCAGAAGACGGAAAAGATGGTTATGGAGTTGTTAAAAAACGATATACCTATTCTGGAAAGTGGGTACAAGCTGCAGATGGTATCTGGTCTTTTTTGTTTGATGATTACACAATTCCAGTAGGTGTAACACTAATTGATGGCGTACTGTATGCATTTAACACCTATGGAGAACTGAAAGCTGATTATGAGTACTATGATGGTTTAAAAACTAAGGCAGACGGCTTGGTAAAAGCGGACAGTGCAGAATTTACCCAATGGCTCACAACTCAGTATCTTCCAGAATGTACAAGCCACGAATAAGAGGTTGCAAGCAAGGAGCAGTAGATTTTCCCCTGCTCCTTTCCTATGTCAAGAAATGAACAGTGGTTTTTAGAGTGAGAGGATTATAATTTGATTAAGTCCTCGCCTATTCATTATTTGCCATAAATTTAGGGAGATTGATTGAACTGGTTATGAAATCAGAAGGAGCATGTTAATTGCTACGGTCCTAAAACCTGTTTTTCAACAGACCAGATACAGGATTGTTTTATTAAGGTTCCTATTTACGAACAGTTAACTATGTTCAGTGAAATCATTACAAGATATTAAGGAGGACATACATAAGTATGAATACATATGTAAAGCTGGAAGTGAAGCAACTATTGACACATCTGTGTTTTGCAAGGACTTTAAAGAAAAAAACATGAAAATATTTCTGTGGCCCCGAATTGTATCTGTATGCGTTCCATATATCCCAGCGGCTTTATTTTGGAAGTGAAAGAGCATGCAGAAAGGGTTATTATAAGGACTAACCGTGAGTTGATTGATAACGATAATGGGGGCTTTTTGTGTTTCTGAAGAGTGATTCAGATAAAAATACAAATGGAGAGCGAGGATTGATTCCTCGCTCCTTTTGTATGCCTTTTGTATTGCAAAACGTCAAAATACTATTAAATTTAAATTTCAAAAGGCCTTTTGAGTAAAAACTATTTGAAAAACGTATGTTCTTATAGTATGGTCATATTGTAAGAATAAATGAAAAAGCTACATTCTAAGTGGCAAGTGGGGTTTGTTAGCGATACTAAATAAACTCAAAAAGCTTTTACACTTACAGAAAATAAAAACGCAAAGGAGAAGATATTACAATGATTGATAATGTGAAAAACGTGGAAGAGGCTGTTAAACTGGCAAAACGGACAACTTGCAATGATCTTTTATTTGTTGCAGGCATGGCAAGGTTTTATAATTGCAAGCCATTGAATATGGAGAGGGACGATTTTCTTCTCTTTTTAAGTACACTTTACCATTATGGAAAGATTCAGGGAATACGACAGGAACGAGCAAAGAGAAGAAATTGAATGACAACATTTTAGTGGTTGTCGATTATTTAGCAAAATTAGCTGACAACAATTTTGTGGTGTGTGGTTATTCCTTTGACTGACCAGAAAACTCTAAGGAATAGTGAAGTGAAGGACATTTTCCCGTCACCGTATTTACTGAAGCGAAAATTCGCCTTAGTAAGCTCACATCAAAAAGATAGTGGTTAATAATGATAAATATACGGATTTTTAACGATGGACAAATGTCCGTGGTTGATTATTTTAATGGTGAAAGCTAAAGAGTACTGGCTTGGAAATGGGTTATGAGGTCAAAAAGATATTTGATGCCAATTACGGTGAGGTAAATACATATCATCGTGAAGTTTGGGAAGCGGTTTATCCCGAATATGAAATTTAATAAAGTAATGAGTTTAGAAAGAGCGTCCTTAACCGGACGTTCTTTTTCTACGCCGAAAGGAGGAAATAACTTGAAAAGGGTAATCACATTTACTGAGGAACAGGTAATGCAGATACAGTACATGTTAAATGCCGTCACCGTAACCGGTATCCAGAATGCCAAGCAGGTGGCAGCCATTGCGCAAATGTTGGAGTTGGGAATGCCGGAGGAAATTAATGAGTCCGCAGAGAGCGAAAAATTTAAAGACGTGTATTCGCCGGTCGATTGGGAAAACCCGCCTGAAAGAAAGACCACAATCAGTAACGAAAAAAAGAAAGAGGGTGCCAGTTAATGGCTTATGGACCATATTACTACATAACTGACTGGAAAAATGAACCTTCGCAGGAAACACCCATAAACCGTACAAATCTCCTTAAAATTGAGAATGGCATTAAAGAGGCAGATAACCGGATTGTTCAGCTTGATGCCAAGAAGGCAGAGCAGGCCCTTGTAAACACCCTTGTAAAAGAAATTACCCTGGATACGGATACAGGTATCCTGACCGTGACCCAACAGAATGGAACAGTAACTACTTATGACCTGGCCATTGAAAAGGTTGTAGCAAACTTTGACATTAATGATGATAATGAGCTGGTTCTCACCTTGGCAGACGGCACACAGAAGGTAATTGACCTTACCCGGTTTGTCTATTCCGTGGACAGTACATCTACGATTGCAATGAAAATCCTTAACCGGACTATTACCGCAGAGATCGTTGACGGTTCTGTGACCATGGCTAAATTGGACGCTTCCATACAGATGGAACTTAGGCAGTACATGCTTGATGCTCAGGCAGCCAGGGATATGTCCCTCCAATATCAGAATAATGCCAAGATCTTCCGGGATCAGACGGAGGTAATTGCAAACGAGGCCGTAACAGACATAGCTGCAGCCGGGGGCCGTGTAGATGAAACCTTGACAGAGTTTAATTCCCTGCTTATGAACGGGTATTTCAATGGACCGATGGGGCCGCAGGGGCTACAAGGAAATCAGGGGGCCACGGGGGCCACAGGAGGACAGGGGCCACAGGGGATTCAGGGGATCCAAGGTCCTCGTGGGCCACAAGGGGAACGAGGATCTGATGCTGTAGTGACGCAGACTAATGGTAATTATATTTTCCAGATACGAGATGGACACTTATATGTGATTTACCCAGACTCTTCTTCTGAGCCGCCGCCAGTGCATATTAATGAAGCAGGACATTTTATAGTGACTTTTTAAAGGAGGTCAGATATGGCAGAATTGGATTTAGGCTCAGTAATTGGGCCGCAGGGTCCGATAGGACCAAAAGGAGATACTGGAGCTCAGGGACCAACCGGAGCCACAGGTGCAACCGGTGCAAAGGGAGATACTGGTCAGCGCGGGAGCCTCTGGTATAACGGAACCGGGATAACTGGCACAAGTACAACTGCCACAGTATTTAGTGGATCAGGAGTTTCAGCCGCCCTTGTGAACGATTATTACCAAAATACTAGCACAGGTGCGGATAGGGGCAGGATATACCGATGTACGGTAGCCGGTGCCGCTACGGTGGCTAAATGGGTGTATGCAGGTACTAATTTAGGACCGCAGGGAGAACAGGGAATTCAGGGAGAAACAGGCGCTACCGGAGCAACAGGTCCTAAAGGTGATACTGGGGCAACAGGAGCAACTGGGCCAAAAGGTGATAAAGGAGATAAGGGAGACAAGGGGGATACCGGGGCAACAGGCCCGAATGCAGCAAACTTAATCAGTGCCACAGACGTTCAGGGATTGGTTGGCACAGCAGGGGGAAGCTCTACGGTGCAGCTGCTTATCAATGCAATCGCTGATAAGGTAGCCAACAAATTACTTTTAAAAACCGATGTGGTAAGCCAGATTGTAAACGATGCTTCTAAGGCTGCCAGTATGGCGGCGTTGTATTCTCTCAAACAAACTACTGATACACTAAATAGCAATTTAGCATTGAAAGCTAATGCGAGTGATTTACAAAACTTGTCGGCTGATTTAAAGTATTTTTCACAAACAACAATTCTCATAGGAAACAGTGAAAATATCGCTGTGCAGTGCACAAGGCGCGGTCATGTTGTGGATATCGTTTTTAAGGGAAGTAAGCCTATATCTTTCCCTGCAGGTGGATTTGCTTTCTTTACTTTAGCAGAACAATTTCGCCCATCTGACTATAAATACATCAGCGCTTATGGGTTTGATATGCTTATACAGATCGCACCAAACGGAGAAGTGCTTACTTATCAAGAGTCAGCTAGCAGAATCATTCAAGGACAGTGTTCTTTTACCGTAGAATGATCACTTATACGATTGTGGTTGTTCCTGTACTGACGTCATTAAACGATCCGTCCGGATTGACCGTAAATGTGAAATTGCTCAAATATAGGTGGTTATCCCTTATGCCAAGTCTTGTAGCGGTACCTGTGGCAAAATTACGTGATGTAATATATGTTCCGGTAGCATCGTTATAGATAGTCGATCTTAATGTATTTTCGCTATTAATTAAACTCATAGACTTCTGTACACCACTACCAAACAGTCCAACTAAATTGCTATTTAGTAGAAAAGAGAAACTTAAAAACTGGTCCCTCATAGGGGCTTATTTTATTGCCTGAATACGGGCGGAAAGGAATCTTATGAGTATTGAAAAAATCAAATTCGGTGATCAGGTATTCGACCTGGTGCCCGCAGGTGTAGATCTTGTAGATGGTGGAGGAACCATCAAATTTCTGATGGGAGAAAAGCGCTTTGAGGAGATCGAAACCATCCTGCAGGCCAATAGTACCATCAAGCAGATTGCCCGATCAGGCGATACAGACTGGTCGCGATCTGATCTGGTTTATGGTGATTTTGTATCAAGAGATGCCAACTATGTAATAGGTACGGCGGATGATGGTGTAACCGTCATTACGGCCGCTGTAATGATTGCCACGTTCCGTACACCAGATTTACGCGAAAGGGTAACAGCACTGGAAAAAGAAAATGAGAATATCAAAAAGGAAAATGCAGCAATGAAAGAAAGTTTAGGAACTCTGATTTTAAATAACTTAGAGGAGGTTAAATAATGTTTGATATGCTGAAGTGGTTATACGATGGTGGAAAAGGAAAGTTGACTATCAATGGCCTGGTAAATGCTGTCATAAAGGGCTGGATTACCGAAGCACAGAAACAGGAGATCATTGGAACAATAGACAGCCAGTAAAACAGGGAGGGGAGATATGATACTTGACTTCCAAGTCAACAAGCAAAATTTAATTAGAGCAGACACCGAACAGCCGGCGGCCCAGAGTATGCAGTATCTTATGTGTCGGTTTACCTTCCAGTCTGATGATTGGGACAGCATGGAAAAGCACGCTGTCTTTCGGAAATATCTAAGTGATAGCATTGATGCCTATACGCTCCCGTTGAATAGCGAAGGAGTCGCTATGGTTCCGTCAGAAGTTATCACAGCTAGAGGCTTTGAGGCATCTGTATACGGTTATAATGATGGGCAGCGGATTACCACGAACAAGATATACATTTCGATTCAGGAAACTGGATATGAGCAGGGAAAAGTACCAAGCGTCCCTGCTCATGATTTATATGAGCAACTCCTTGATGCCATGAAAAAGCAGGTAAATGGTTTGTCTTATGAATCAGGATACATGCAACTCATGGCAGGGGGGATGTCAATAGGCGAAAGGGTCCGTGTATCAGGAACAAATGAAACCCGGGAAATAGAATTTACTAATGATGGGACCTATATAAAGTGGCGGTATACAGATAGCAATGATTGGCAGCAACTGGTAAGCCTTCAGGCAATTACCGGTCCGCAGGGTCCACCGGGGGCAACGCCAGAATTTGAAGTGAGATCGGGGCGCCTAATCGCAAAGTATAATGAATAAGGAAGTGAAAGAAATGGCGGTAAGAGAAGAAGATTTAGGAAGTGTCATCGGCCCTCAGGGCCCTCAAGGAATACAGGGGGAAGTCGGCCCGACTGGTGCAAAAGGTGATAAGGGCGAAGATGGAGCAAAATGGCTCACAGGTACCTCTGCTCCATCAACTCAAGGTACGAACGGGGATTATTATTTAAATACCAGCAACTGGGATGTATATCAGAAAGCATCGGGCACTTGGTCTAAAACAGGAAATATCAAAGGTGCTACAGGTGCCAAGGGTGATAAAGGCGATCCGGGTGCGACCGGAGCCCAAGGACCAAAGGGGGATCCTTTTGCTATTGCCAAGACCTATACAAGCGTAGCTGCAATGAATTCAGGATATTCCACGGACGGTGTTGGTGTTGGACAGTTCGTAGTGATTGATACCGGAAATGTTGAAGATGTTGACAATGCGAAGTTGTATTTAAAAGGGGTTACTGCCTATACCTACATTACGGATATGTCCGGGTCGACCGGCTTAACAGGTCCTCAGGGGCCAAAGGGCGCAACGGGTGCGACAGGCCCTAAAGGCGATAAGGGTGATCAAGGGGTATCTCCCATGTTTGAACTTAGAAGCGGGCATTTATTTGCTATCTATCCGGAATAGCAGAGGTTGTGACAATTTATAGAAAGCATGAGGTAATTATATGCCTACAGAAATAATGGTGGCACTTATTAGTTTGGCCGGCAGTGGGGTGGGGGCTTTTATAGGAATCCTGGCATCTGCAAAGCTTACTAATTATCGCCTAGAGCAGTTGGAAAAGAAGGTTGACAAACATAATACTGTAATTGAACGCACTTTTAGGCTTGAGGAACAAATGAAAGTTGCAAATCACCGCATAGCGGATTTAGAGGAAAAAGGAGATTGATTATATGGAACAGATCATGAATTACGTAAAACCGGAACTTATTATTGTAGCGGTGGTGCTGTACTTTCTGGGAATGGGCCTTAAGCAGAGCCAGACGGTCAAGGACAAGTACATTCCGCTGGTAAATGGTGCTGTAGGAATCGTTCTGTGCGGCGTATATGTCTTAGCTACCAGTGCCTGCCAGACTGGGCAGGAAATTGCTATGGCGATATTTACGGCCATTACGCAGGGTGTTCTGGTTGCAGGATTGAGTACATATGTAGATCAGATTATTAAGCAGTCTAGAAAAACTGAATAATTGTTGTGATATCACAACTTTTGGGCCTGGGATTATCCTGGGCCTTTTCTATTTGAAAGGAAGGGTAGATTTATGAAAATCTGTTTAGATGCTGGTCATTATGGAAAATACAATAAAAGCCCTGCTGATGGGCGATATTACGAATCAGACATGGTATGGAAACTTCACTTGATGCTTAAAAGATATTTAGAGGAGTACGGCATGCAGGTAATTACTACCCGTGTAGATCAGGCAACAGATCGGGCACTCTATGATAGAGGGACAGCATCAGCCGGGTGTAATCTATTCATTTCTTTGCACAGTAATGCCACAGGCTCCGGATTGAATAATAACGTTGACTATCCGGTATCTTATTGTGCTATCAACGGCAGAGCGGACGATATTGGCCTTGCTTTGGCAAAAGCGGTACAAGTTACCATGCAGACCAAACAGGCCGCCAGAATCGAACACAGGGCGGGTAACAACGGGGATTACTATGGGGTTCTGCGTGGTGCTTCCGCAGTAGGCACTCCTGCACTTATCCTGGAGCATTCCTTTCACACAAACGCTTCGGTAACTGCCTGGCTCTTAAATAACGAAAACCTTGTACGCTTAGCAAAAGCAGAAGCAGACGTTATAGCAGCGCATTTTGGCATTCAGAAGGAAAAGAAATCCGGGTGGAAACAGGAGGACGGCGGTTGGCGTTTCTACAATGGCGATAACGGGGAATACGTGCGGAATAACTGGCACCATGATATAGAAAAGGACCTTTGGTACTGGTTTGATGGCGCTGGTATGATGGTCACAAACACATGGTATCAGTATAAAGGCGGCTGGTATTATCTCAACGCAGATGGTGTTATGCTAAAAGGTACTCTGATCGCAGAATCCGAAAAGGTTTATTGCCTGGATAGCGAGGGCAAAATGGTTGTGGAACCGGTCATGCTCACGCCGGGACAGGATGGGGCGCTGCAGTACCCGGGGTTGGCAGAGTAAATAAAAAGAGCAAAAGCCTACTGGGATAGACTTTTGCTCTAAGATGCAGAGGCCGCTGCACCTATGTACGATGTGTACACATCTAATAATATGGCTTTATTAATAATAATATGCTAGGACCAATTAAAAAATTGCTACATATAATATATTGTACGAAGACATTGTACGATCATTTATATAAATCTCCTTTATTTGTAGACTTCTGTAAGGCGGGTATCCGGAAATTCCGAGCCCGCCTATAAAAGATACTTTGCAATCTGCCAATAACACAGGTGTTTTAATCCTTCAAGCATTAAAAGGACAACTTCTGGATGTAATATTGAGTATTAATAATAAACCACATTTGGGTATCAAATCTCATAATAGTCCAGAGAGATAAACCTTGAAGATCATATTCTGCTACCAGCCCGGCTCTTGCCTCAAAACTTCTCGCATCATTAAACCACACTAAGTGAAGAATCCCGTCACTATCCATATAATAGAAAAAAGGTGACTGTGCTGCTTCGTTAAATTGTATTGGTATATTGTTATCTGCTGCAATCTGTATTGCATTATTGTTTGCTATAGCAGTTGCTTCTGTTGCACCCGGAACATAGGGTAGTGTCCAATCATAACCGAGTGTAGTGATTCCTAAGAATAATAATTCGAGTGGAATAATACTGGTTACGTAGTCTAATAGTTCTCTTAAAACATTAACCGGAAAAATTGAACTTGGGTAACTATAAAATCTAGCCCAATCATAAGAAGCAAATAGAATCCCATCTACATATCCAGATAATCGTGAATAATCCAACTTTTCAAAGCTGACAATAGGCCCCTGAATATTCATAATTGGCGTTGTGGTTATTAGTACTCTATAACCTTCAGAACGAAATATAGCTGAAGCCTTTTTAATGTATTCTACAATACTGTTTATGTTATCCGGTGTAATATCTTCGATATACATATTCACTCCATAATAACCCTTTGTTTTTACCATTTGAAGAATATTATCAATAAGACGATCTTGCACAGAAGAGTTATTTAAAATATTCTGAGTTACTTCACGAATAATAGTTCCTTCTTCCGTAATCGTAGAAACAAACATCATGGGCGCAACACCATAAGTTTTAGCCAACTGAATTACATCAGAATCGTCAGCAATAGTAATAATTTCTCCTTCACTTGTAGCCCTATAATTGAATATAGTCAAATATGTTAAAAAAGGGAGCGTTTTTATTAAAACAGATTTATCTATATATGAAAAAGTATAACCACTAGTGGCAATTGTTCTTGTTTTGTTAGTTTGATAGCTTAAGACTATCGTTTCACCGGCATACAAAAATTCTCTGTCAGAAAGATAGGGATTATTTCTTAATAAAGCCATTGGCGTAGTACCATGCTGCTCTGCAATACTCTCCAAAGTATCGCCGGGTTGGACAACATAGAGTGTTTCTGGCTGTACAATCACGATAGTTTGACCAATTGCTAAATTGCCAGGGTTTGTAATTCCGTTTTCCAATATTAAACTGTCAACTGGGATTTTATAATAATCTGATATTGATTTTATGGTTTCACCGGGTTGGACAACATGTATGATCATGGAATCCCTCAAATGATCTTATTAATACTATTATATGCTAATCTTACATGTTCATAACATCATAATGTAGATATAATACTAGCGGCCTGGGCGGGCAGCCAGGAGCATACCAAGCCATCCACTATTGATTTTTCGAACGTTCGTGCCGATTCCAAATACTCCCATATGTTTTCCTATCTATTGTAATACTGCTCAAACCATCGTGGTTTTCTCATATATTCAGCTTTTTCTTTCGTTTCCTTACCAGACTCCCTAAAAAATCCGCAGCTTGTATGATCGGCTCCGCAACCTTCTTTATCTCTAATGTAATGGGGGCAATGGTTAATGTCCTCCGCGAGCCCACAATTTCCTAACATGCTAACACCTCGATTGTCTGTTCTGTTAATGGTGGAAATAAAAGGAGGGAAGCACTGTGGCTTCCCAATTCTTGTTAATGAATGCCTACTCTGAATAATCCAATTGTCCATTGAATCGTTTTCTGGTTGCAGGCGGTAATGACTCTTTTCTTTAAAAAACCGTTTTACTGTAGCCGAGTCATCGACCAGTGCATCAACAATATCCCCATTATGCGCAGTTGCTCGGTATTCTACGATAATCTGATCGCCTTCAAGAATACCTGCGTTGACCATACTGTTTCCTTTAACTTTTAATATAAAGGTCTCTGCATTTGGAAGTAATTCAGCTGATATGGGATAATAGTTCTCAATGTTTTCCTCTGCATAAAGAGGCAGTCCGGCCGCTACGGTTCCGAGGAGCGGAACGTTCACAACCTCCCGGCGTGTCAGCTGGAAACAATCGTCTATGATTTCAATGGATCTTGGCTTAGTTGGGTCTCTTCTTATGTATCCCTTTTCCTCGAGAATCGACAAATGAGAATGGACGGAAGAAGTTGATTTTAAATTAACTGCTTCACATATTTCTCGGACCGATGGGGGATAGCCATTCTTTAAGATTGATTTTTTTATATACTCTAAAATTTCCTTTTGGCGTTCTGAAATGTCCACATTTAACCCGTCCTTTATTTTGTTTTACTGATAATAGCATACTTAGATGCAAAAAGCAAACGTTTGTTCGAAAAAGACTATACACGTAAAGTAATTTGTAGTATCATTATAGAAAAGGTAGGTGATTAAGATGATGGATACTATATCCAAGGATTTATATAGTAAAGTTATGAAGGCCCAATATCAGATGATTGAAGCTTTTTTAGATTATGTGAACTATGAAGATGAAATAGCAGACGGTTTGACAGGAATGTCATATATATTATTTTGTGAAAACATTCCATTTTCTTTTGATGGGCAATGCATAGCGGTACCTGATTTTGGATTAAAAATATCTTCTGGAGAAAAAGAGAAATTATATGTTGAATTTGAAAATGTAAAGAAATCCGAATGTTATCCTGCAGAGGTCTATAATAAATATTTAGAAAAGAGAAAATAGCAATTTGAATAATACGAAATCGGCCCTAACAACTACTCAGGCAAACATCGATACCCGTATTCCGTCTCGAATCGCTTTCCGATGGAATGATGGAGGAGCCCTACAGCTCTACATAGATGGTGTCTATTATGCATCGATAGAATTTATTGATAAATGATCATTTACTGTAGTGTAATAGGTGATCTGAGTATGCACCAGAATACTTTTAAACTTTCGGAGGCGAAACTTGGGCTTGTGTTATAGGCCATCAATCTAAATCCAGCTGGGGTTAAAGAGACGGCACTTATCTCTACGTCTGCCCACCCAGCCCCCATACCCCCTTTACTTAAAAGTATGGCGTAATTATCATCTGATAGGGGCGTGCCAAACGGGATGTCATAAATTGCGCTGCCAAGTGGTTGTAATGCGCTTACAGTGTAAGACCAGTGCTGTGCATTTTTTGCCAAATTATTACTTAGGTTATTTAAATTGCTATTTAATTAATTATGAAGGTAGTAGACAAAATAAAAAAAGACCACTTATAAGCAGTCTTTCTTATCACTTGGTTTATGCAATTTGAACATTAACAGCCTGTAATCCACGATTACCTTCTGTTACATCAAATGTTACAGACTGACCATCGTCTAAAGACTTATAGCCGTCCATAGCAAGACCTGAGAAATGAACGAAAATTTCGTTACCCTGCTCGTCAGCGATAAAACCAAATCCCTTTTGTGCATTAAACCATTTTACTGTACCTTTATTCATGAAAGATACCTCCTTAAATATTAATATTGTATTTTTGCTAAAACTAAAAATCGCATATATATGTAAATCATCAATAGAATAATGACTTACGTATATATGCGAAATCAAGACCTTATTTAAATACCTATCTATCTTAACACAATGGTTTAAATAAGTCAAGAAAAACTTGCAAAGAAGGCCACATTGAAAAAATCATCAAAAAAAGCACAACGCAAAGCGGGAAAGGTGTTCCAGGCTTAGAATATTGGGAGATTAGTTTATAAGGTAATCAAGTGATTAGTTAAGTCTCGACTAACCACCAGATACCTTGGGAGATCCACCTTACTGGTGATTATTTCTATTTTTTATATTTTACTATAAATTCACGTTGGCTTTGCATTAAAACAGATCTTATCTGTGGGGAAAATAATGATGGAAATATTGGTTAATATAGTTGAAATGGTTTTGACATGCTGATAAGGGATGATAATGAATTGCATTTGATAAATGTAAAATGGTTTAGGATCATTGTTCATAGATAAATGGGATAACTTCTTCACGCTTAATGTTCAATACATAAGCGAACTCCTCACAAAGTGTTTTTTCAGCATCTTTGAGAAAGCATTCGTCAGAATCCTGTAGTTTCTTGTCTTTATTTGTGCTTTTTAGCTCTTGTTTACGACTACGCAAAGTTTTTATCATTTCTATAAGTTCGGAACGGTTACCATCTGCAAGAACCTGGCCGTATAATTCTTTGCGCTTTCGATTATCCTTTATCCAATTGTGGTCTTTACTCGACAATTTCTTGACTAGAAAGAAAATTTCATCGGCAGAAAGAATGTGGCGAATTTCAGTTTTTCTTCTGTCACTTATAGCTGAGACGTATAATGTCGAGGCAGTATGGTAAACAGGCTTGAGCACGTAATATGGGCGGATTTTTTCATCCATGCACATATCCTGTAATCCGGTAACCCTACAAACACCATGACTTCCGTATATGATGACATCACCTATGTTCATAATATTTCACCTCTTTCTAATAAAATAAAAAGTGCGGTTCACTAAAACTGGACTTACGTCCCTGTAAAGCAAACCACACGTTCGATATTTATATTATAGCACAATTGTAGATGAAATGTATACGGTAATTTACTCCAAAGTTCACGACTATATCATGGGCTTATCTATTTAGTATTTTCCGGAGTGCCGGGAGAAAGGTGGAATTATGAAAGTGTGGAATAGAAAATATGATAATGATCACAAAGAACTAGAAGAGAAGATAATGGTAAAAGACCAATATAACAGAATGATGATGATAAGAGTTGCGAAGAAATACAATCTGGACGATCAGATCAATACAAGAATTGAATTAGAATATCACAGTAGTAAAAATTATGAAGTTTCTATATCGGATCTACTAAATTAAATTGCTATTTTAGAATAGACCTCAAGATTCCCACATTTCCCATTCATAATATGATAATATGGTATCAGTGAAAAGTATATCAACATGCGCTTGGCTTCGGCTAGGCGCATTTTTCGTGGGTGAAATTATGGAAAAAAGATTTGAAAAGCCAAAGCAAAATAAAAAAGAATCTATCTGGAGAGATAAAAGTGCCAAACACCCAGAAGGCAAATCTTCCAGTGGGATGACTTTTAGGGTTAAGAAGGTGATAAGTGGATGAACAAACTCAGTTACATTGATATTTGCAAAGGTGCATTCGGGCGCAAGGTAGCATATACCAGTGTTTCGACCATTACTTCCGAAAATATTTTGAAAGTAGTTGGTAGGGCGGTTAGTATCCTGAATTATAATAGGCCGTTCATTCGTTATCTTCATGATTACTATATGGGGGATCAGCCAATTTTGTACAGGGAAAAGGCAGTGCGCCCAGAAATTAATAATAAGACAGTGGAAAATCATGCTTTGGAAATAGTGCGTTTTAAGGCAGGTCAGACATACGGTGAGCCTATCCAATACGTGAGCCGAAAAAAAGATGAGAACATTAATAAAGCTGTTGATGCACTTAATGATTACATGAGGGACGCTCATAAGCAGGCAAGAGATATTGAACTTGGAACATGGCAAAGTTCGGTAGGTACTGCATATAAGGCCACCTTAAAAGCAGGCAAAAACAATCCGGTTCCCTTCTGGATACACATTCCCACGCCGTTAAATACAATTGTTGTATATTCGCAGGTAGATGGCCGGGATATGCTTTCAATTCAGCAGTTAAAAGACGAAAACGAGCAACAGTACTATCTTTGTTTTTCCGAAGATAAATACTTCATTATTAAGAATGGCCGGATTACCGATAACAATATTAATGGATTTGGAGGAATTCCTATAATAGAATATCCTAATAATCCGGATCGGTTATCTGACATTGAAATCGTAATTACAGCTTTGGATCAGATGAACAAAATGCAGTCTGATCGAATGAATGGCATTGAGCAGTTTGTTCAGGCATTTATGCTTTTTAAAAACTGTGAGATTTCAAAAGATGAATTTATAGAAATGAGCCAGTTGGGTGCAATACAGGTTAAAGATTCGGGCCAAGCCAATAAGTCAGATGTGAAGCTTATGACTGCTGAACTTAATCAAGAGCAAACTCAGGTATCCAAAGACGATGTATATCGTCAAGTGCTTGTGGTTGAGGGAATGCCAGATCGTCAGCAAAATACCGGCGGTGATACCGGCCAAGCGGTTTATCTTAGAAATGGTTGGGATTTTGCAGAACAGAGGGCAAAACTCGATGAACCATTCATTATTGAGGCAGAAAAGAAACATTGTCAAATCGTGCTTAATATCATCAAGCAGACAACCAATGATGTTCCTTTGACAGTAAGAGATTTTGATGTTAAAATCACTCGAAACTCAACTGACAATATGCTTGTTAAGGCACAGGCATTGGATTATTTATTGAAAAACAAAGTTAACCCATTAATTGCTTTAACCACTTGCGGTCTGTTTGGAGACCCTGAAAAGGTATGGTTAATGAGTAAACCCTATATGGATACAATATTTAAAACGCAAGAACAATTAGATGTTGAAGTAGAAAAAGGAAGAGCATATGAATTGCTAAAGAATCAATCGAATAATGCAGTAGCTAAAACAGGAGAAGCCGAATAGCTTTTCTTTTTTATTTTGGAGCTATCCGTCAAATAGCACAATCCGGCAGGTGCGACCTGCGTTACCAAAAGCGTGGATAGAAGGAGGAAATTATTATGACCAGAGAACAGGCTAAGAAGAATTTGATAGCATTAGGCGTTGCTGAACCGACCGATGAGCAGATTACGGGTTATCTTAATCAGCACAATGGGGAAGTAAAAAAGGTTCAGGAAGACGCTGATAAATGGAAGAAAGAGGCTGAAAAGGCCGAAGAGTTACAGGCAAAACTTGACGGGATTGAACAGCAGAACCTTACAGATTTGGAAAAGGAAAAGAAAGCTAGGGAAGCGGCTGAAAAGAATGCCGCTGATTTACAGAAGCAGCTTACTCAATCTGCTGTAGAAGGTATCTTTGCAAAGGCGAATTTATCAGGAGAAGAATTTGCTGGAATGATGGGTGCTTTGTCTGCTTTAGATATGGAGGCGGCAAAGACCAGTGCTGAAGCCTTTGTGACTGGAATTTCCAAGCGTGATGAAGCAAATAAGACACAATGGCAGAAAGAAATATTTGACAAAACACCGAATCCGGGTGCAGGAGATCCACCAGCAAATACAGATCCAGGCAAGAAGAGTGCTGCCGCCGAATACGCAAAGCAGTATTCCCAGAATAAAAACCCGCAGCCGGTTGCTACACCTATCGCCGGTGCGCAACCGGGAACATTAATTTAAGGAGGAATTGAGATATGGCTTATATGAAAGTTATTCAGGGAGAAACGCTCCCTAACTTTTTGGAAAGTGCCGTAGGATTGGTACAGAAAACAGAAATGGTTACTCAGGATAAAGCAGAAACTGTAGGCACCAAGAAACTGATTTATGGTGGCACAGCATTCCCGGCCAATGATGGGACAGCCACAGGTATTGTATTTGAAACTGTTGACATGACTGATGATGAGAAGCGGCCTGCCAGTATAATTAGGGCCGGCAGAATCTATGGGAATAGATTAAAGACCGCATTGTCAGCCGCAGCAAAAACAGCTTTGGAAGCAAAAGGCTTTGTAATTCTTGATGCTCCCGAAGTTGAATTTTAATTGGAGGTGCTAAAATGCCATTTAATGTATTGGACGCTATTAGCGTAGATGAAAGACTGAATTTTGCCCAGAACTTTGCAGTTGCAAGGCCGACTGTTCTGGATACCATTTTCCCGGATATTAAAACCCAGCATTTTAAAGCGGAGTATTATCGATTAATGCAGGGGCAGAACTTGCCGACACCGGCATTTGTACATGCCCTGGATACCGAAGCCCATATTGGTGTCCGCCCAACATTTGAGAAAGTATTGACTGAAAAACTTTTCATCAAAGAGAAAATTAATCAGTCAGAGCAGCTTCAGATGTATATTACTAACGGCGTACCTGATGATGACGGCTTAATCAAGTGGGTATTTGATGATATTGGCCGGCTGTCTGAAAGCGTTGTTACCAGAACCAAAATTGCTAAAGGTCAGTTAATGAGCCGTGGTATCATGAAAATCAAGGAGAACAACCTTGATATGGTTATTGATTTTGGAATCCCGGCAGAACAGAAGATTGTTTTTGGTGACTGGTCAGATCCGGAATATGATATCTTCTCTGACTTTCAGCGAGCGGTAAAGATTCTGAAAGACCAGGGCAAGCTTGTCACTAAAGTGTTGACTTCTGATACACAGATCCAGCGTATGAGAAAAAATAAATCCATTCAGACAGCTATTTATGGAGCAATCAATCTTGGTAAACTTGTTACCATGGCCGAGTTACGTTCAATTCTTCTGGAAGAATTCGGATTCTCCCTTGAATCTTGTGATGAAAGGTACGCATATGTAAAGGTTGACGGCTCCCGGGCAAACGGACGTTATTTTGATGAGGATAAAGTTACTTTTTATACGGCTAATGCGTCTGGTGGTGCTGGTGTTGGCCTATGGGGACCTACTCCTGAAGAGGCTGATTATGCAGCGTTCCAGGAAGCATTGCAGAAAATGTATGTAACTGTAACCATGTGGTCTACAAAAGACCCGGTGGCTAAATGGACTAAGGCTTCCGGTATGTTTATCCCGGTTCTTCCAGACCCATATGGAATTGTAATTGCCACCGTAGTGACTGGTTCTGGAACACTTGGAACCCTGACGGTTAATTCTATTGCTGGTACGGCTACGGGTGATACCAAAGTAACTGCTTCCCCAGCAAAGGCAAGCGGAAATTCCTATAAGTATAAAGTGGGCGATTCCGCGACCGCTGTAACCTATGGACAGAATGTCCAGACATGGAGTGCTTGGGACGGTAGTGCGGATATTACGGCAGCAACTGGCAAGGTGATTACCATTGTTGAATGTGACTCCAGCTACAAGGCAGTTAAGGCAGGTAATGCTACGGTAACGGCTAAATCATAAGAAAGGCGGTGAGGTGAGTGGAAATGGAAATCTTGGCTGACATGAGTACATATCTTGGTGACGAAGTAAGCGAACAGGATAATCCGGTTCTGCTCATTCTCATCAATCGGGCAATTCGTAAGGTGAGTTCCAAGCGTTATCCATATGGGTATACTGACACACAAAAAGAAGCGGCGGTTTCAAAGTACCGGGATACGGTCTTTGACGCTGCTGTTTATTATTGGGCGAAGCAGGGAAGTGAGGGGCAGAGCTCGCATTCTGAAAACGGGATTTCCCGGGGATATCAGAATGAAGATGATCTTTATTTTGATGTGGTGCCTATGGTAAAGACTTTATAACTTATATTTTAGACGGTGCGTGTCTGGCTAACCTCCCGGCCGGACGCAGGGTGTATGTCAGTAAATGGTGGTGGGCAGGCATACTTATTATGTCTGGGAGGAATACTTTAATTGAATAACTTCTTTTATTTGCTATCATTATGTTTTATAATGGTTGTGAAAGGAGTGTAGTTCTTATGGAAAATACATTAAGTGAATTAATAATCAATCTATTAGATGGAAATTTTATTTCAACAATTCTTGGGGTTTTGGCTGGAGGAATAATTACTATAAAGATAAATGAATGGACTAATAAAGAAGTAATTAAAATGGAGATAAAAACTAACTTATGGAAGCAGCTTGCTGATTTATTAAATACGGCGGACGATAATATTGTAGTATTTAAATCATTAGTACAACGTGAGGATATGCAGTTAATTGATTACATAATCTCTTTTCAAAAACTTATTGATGATTTAGTTAAAATTTTCAAAAAAGTTAATGATATGCTAATAAATTACGGATTCTTATGCATTGATGTACCTAATATGACTTTGGAACTAAAGGAAATTTTAATAAATATGCAAAATAAAGATATTCAAAGTATTGAAGAAATAAAAGAAGCTCTAGAAATAGTGAGGAATTCTTTTATATTACTAGGTATTGGATTACAAAAAAGTTTACTGAAGGGTTTATATAAGAAAAGTGACTATCGAAAATTATTAAAAATCGGAAAGAACGCATCAAATTAAGCGTTCTTTTTTATTTCGAATTAGGAGTTGACATGTGAGAGGGTTGAAGCGTAACCAGAAATCATTATACTATCAGCTTTATTCAGAGCATATCCCGGTTTATGAAACCGATTTGGACGGCAATATCATCTATGATCCAGTGACTGGAGAACCACTTCGTACTGGTGATTATACTGTAGGGTATGCGGACCCGGTGGAGTTCAGGGCGAGGGTGTCTGCAGCCAGAGGAGAAGCCTCGACTGACCCATTCGGTGTGAATACCGAGTACGACAAGACAATAAGTGATTGCAGCATGAAGCTGCCGATTGATGAGTTGTCCGTACTGTATGTAGATAAGAAACCGGAATTTGACTCTGATGGTAATCTAATGAATAAACCGGACTACAAAGTTGTCAAAGTGGCAGGAGATATCAATTCTACGCTCTATGCTATTAAACAATTGCCAGATGGAGGTGCGAAGAATGGTTAAGTACAAAAAGAAACCAGTGGTATTTGAAGCCTTTAGATTTCAGCTTGATGATGTAATGCCAGACTGGTTCAATGAAAAGCGTATTAAAAATGAAATTATTACTCATGAAGATGGAACGTGCGATATAAAGACGCTTGAAGGGACTATGAGAGCCGACAAAGGCGATTATGTAATTCTGGGCGTAAAAGGCGAGATATATCCCTGTAAGCCGGATATATTCGAAGCAACCTATGAAAAAGTTTGGCCTTTATCTTCATTACTAGAAAATCAAAAAACAGATGTTGGTTCTATGACTGATGAAGAATGGAAAAAATATCTTAATCGCTTAAAATGTCCAGGAGAGTAATTCGAGGAAACTTTTCCTCAAAAGGAATCCAGGACATCATAAACCAACTTAAGCAGTATAAAGCAGACTTGTACCGAAAAGCTGAATTGCTATGTCAACGTTTAGCGGAAGCCGGACAGACAGTTGCCCTGCAAAGCATTAGTGAATCCCCCTTAGGTAAAACAATTACCCTCTGGGTGGAAATGGAGCCGCGGAAAGACGGTTGCAAGGCCATTCTGGTTGCTACCGGGCAAATAAAGTCTAATGACTACGGCACCATTAACACCTTGCTTCTGGTTGAGTTTGGAGCCGGCGCCTTCTATAATCCGTCAGATAATCCGAAAGCCGGAGAGATGGGATATGGAATCGGAACATTCCCCGGACAGATCCATGCCTTTGAAGATGGGTGGTACTATTGGGGCGAAGATGAGAAGTGGCACTACACCCATGGTACAAAAGCCACAATGCCAATGTATAATGCTTCTTCGGCTATACGGACGCGAGTGGCGGCCATTGCAAAGGAGGTTTTCCAGTAATGCTTGATATTTCCTCTTTGGTTTATACCCGGTTGGTGAATGATGAAACACTGAAAAAATATATCAAAGGAAGCGGCACCACTAGGAACGATACACCTTCGGCTTTTCCCTACCTTTATTTCAAAAGCCTGGGCCAGCCGACAACAAGCAGTTCTCTGCAGAACAAGCAGTGTGCCATATCTGCTGATTTTGAAATTATTGTATATGATTCCGGATCTTTCAGCAAGGCAAAACAGTTAATTTTTCTTGCGGCAGATATAATGACAGAATTAGGGTTCACATTAAAATTTGGTCCTCTTGAAGTGGATCGTTCTAATACAACAGAAGCATATCGCTGGATTGCAAGGTTTCATAGGACCTATTGCGAGGGTGATTTGATATAAAAATAAGAGCAATTAACTTTGAGCTTCGTCTAATGGTGAAGTTCTTTTTTATGCAAAAAGGAGGATATGACCTATGGCAAAAGCTGTAGATTTATCAACTGCCGGTATCCATGTCGGATATGGGATCGAAACAACAACTGGAACAAAGCCCACAACCTTTACTGATCTGCCGAATCCCAAAAGTATTCCTGACTTTAATCCAGAAGTAGGTAGCTATGATGTAACATCTTTGAATGATACTATCTGGAAACGTTATATTGATGGGCTGAAAGATCCGGGAGGAGCCCTTGCAATCACGTTTGGTATGTCACAAATGTTCCTGGATATGTGGGAAGCTCTTTGTGATGAGTATGATACGGCTAAAATATCAAATAAACGTATGTGGCTGGAATTTTATCACCCGAGACTAACAAAGGCTTTTTACTTTACTTGCGTGCCAGCAAGATTAGGTTGGGCGGCTTCCGACGTTGACAATGCTTGGGATACCAGTATATCTGTTACACCAACCGGAGAAATCGGGTGGGATGATCCTATTGTTCCAACTGAACCATCGGAAGAACCTTAATAAAAAGTATGGGAGGTATTAAAATATGAGGATTTTAACGATTGGCGGTAAGGACTATAATGTGGAATTTTCCTTTGAAGCTGCAGAGTATAAAGATTGTGTGGACAGTATATTCAAAGTTATTTCTGGCAGTTACATTATGAAGAATGGGCCAACTGATGAGAATGAAAAGATATCTGTTGCAACGGCCATATTGAATGGTACATCTGATATGGTTTCAGACATTCCCAAAATCGCTGTTACGGCTCTTTATGCCGGCTTGCTGGAAAACAATCCGGTGGAAAACGAACAGGCAGCCAAAGCTCTATTTAAGCAGTTTGTCAAGGAGAAACCAGACGATGAGCGTGCTTCATTCTGGGGAATGTATGATTTTCTGAGAGACTGCATGGAAGAAGATGGTTTTTTCAAACTCACCGGAATGGACAAGGTAATTGCTCAGATGAGCGAAGCGGCGGAAGAACAGAAGTCCAAATCCGGGAAGATACCACAGGATCACAAAAGGAAATCAACTTCCACAAAATAATCTGGGAACAGTATTTGCCAGAAGCATTAAATATGGGGGTTCCGTATGATTTATTCTGGCGGTTAAATCCTCGGAAGCTTCTGCCATTTGTAGAGGCATATCGAAGAAAGCAGCAACAACGTAGTGACGAAATGTGGCTCATGGGCCAGTATGTTGCTTCAGCTTTGGACGCTACTGTATGTAATGCAATGCCATTTATTAAAAGAAAGTGGAGAGGTAAGTATTTTGAAGAACCAATACGTGTAACACCAAAGACAGAAGAGGAAAAGCGGTCAGAAAGTGAAAAAGCTTTACAAGGGTTCATCTTTGCTGCTGGAACAATGGAAAATGATATGAAACGTAAAAAGAAAGGCGAGTGATAGACGAAAATTCACTCGCCTTTTTTTGTATGTGCAAAGGGCGGTGAAACCATGTCAGATGTTATTGATGATTTAAAAGTCCAAATAGACGCCAGTACAAATAGTGCTGATGCCAAAATTGATAAATTCATACAAAAGATGATGTCTCTGCAATCTGCCATATCCGGGATTGAAATGTCCGGTGCAAGTCAGGTGGCCTCTGGCATAAATCAGATTGCTTCATCTATCCAAAGCTTTAATGAACGGACTAAAACTGCGGATTTTTCCAGAATAACCGTAGGGCTTAATAAACTGTCGGCGGTTGACGTTCAGGGAGTAAGCAATACCGCTCACGCCATGGAAAGCTTTGCAAATAGTATAAATGGAATTGGTAATCTCAAATTTGATACGGAAACTCTGAATAATATTGCAAATTCCATTTCAAAGCTGGGACGTGCTTCGGTTACGGAGGCAACACAGAATCTGGAATTTTTAAAAACCAGTATGGCAGATTTTGTTTCCGGAATGAACAATGTGGGAAGTCTGAATTTTAATCCGGATTCTCTATATAAACTGGTGTCCTCAATAAGTAGGTTGGGTGGTATTAATGCCACACAGGCGGTAAAGAACCTTCCGCAGATTTCAACCTCCCTGCACAGTTTTGTTTCCAGTATGAATTCTGTTGGCGGTGTCACGTTTAATATTGAGGGACTTAATTCTCTTGTGAACAATATTAGCCACCTTGGTGGGGCAAAAGCTACACAGGCCACAGCAAACCTTAAGCCAATAAAGGACCAGCTTTTAAGGTTTGTGAGTGGTCTGAACGGGATAGGTGCGCTCAATTTTGATACAAGTGGGTTGGAAAATCTCGTTTCTTCTATAACAAAGCTGGGTGGAAAATCTGCAAGCAATGCAATTCCTAATATTCAGAACCTTGGAATATCCTTAAGAAATCTGATGGCCACTCTGTCCAGTGCCCCACGGGTCAGCAATAATCTTATTCAAATAACAAATGCTCTGGCAAAATTGGCTTCCAGTGGTTCCAAAGTGTCAAGTGCCAGCGTTGCAATGAGTAATGGTTTGAAATCGTACACAGGTCGGACGGGAAAAGCCATGTTAGGAATAAAGGGGCTTGCAGCGTCTATTGGAATGTTCTACGCCAGATGGTGGGCGGTAATTCGTGGAATGAAAGGTCTATGGAAAGCAACGGAAGCTTCTATGGACTATATTGAGACATTGAATTATTTTGACGCCGCCTGGGGGCAAGTAGCAGATGCCGGGGTAAAAAACTGGGAGAAGTCTGGCTATGAATCAGCAGAAGCCTATGCCAAATCATTCAGCAAACGTGCACAGGAATTAACGGGGAAAATGTCCGGCTTCATGGCAGATGAGAATGGGAATTTAAAATCTACCGGTGCGGTTAGTCTTGGTATTGATCCAGAAAGGCTTATGAATTATCAGGCTACTTTTGGTCAGATGGCTTCCTCTATGGGAGTAGCCTCTGAAACGGCCCTGCAGCTATCTAACGCTTTAACTATGATAGGTGCAGATCTTGCTTCCGTAAAGAACTTGAATTTCAAAGATGTATGGGAGGATATGGCTTCCGGCATGGTCGGCATGAGTCGGACTCTAGATAAATACGGCGTAAATATCCGCAATGTAAATTTGCAAGAAAAATTAAGTGAACTTGGTATTATGGCAAAGGTTTCGGCTCTAAATCAGCAGGACAAGGCCTTATTACGTGCCATTATCTTATTGGATTCCACTCGGTACGCCTGGGGAGATTTGGCTAGCACTTTAGACGCGCCTTCAAACCAGTTACGACTTCTACAATCAAATTTTGCGAACCTTGCAAGGACGATAGGGAATTTATTTCTGCCTATTGTTGCCAAGGTTCTTCCTTATATTAATGCTCTGGTAATAGCATTACAGCGGTTATTCTCATGGGTCGGCGGACTTTTGGGTATTAAGGTAGGGGATTTCAGCTCTTCTATTGGTTCTGCCGCCACAGACTTTGGAGATATGGAAGATGCAGCAGATGGGATTGCAGATAGCACAGGAGATGCAGCGAAAAATACTAAAAAGATGGCAGACAATTTACAAGGTTTTGATAAATTAAATGTCGTAAGCTCAAAAGATTCTTCTGGTGGTAAAGGTGGTAGTGGCGGCGTCGATGGAGGTTTATTAGATGAAGCTTTTTTGAACTCTTTGTCCGAATATCAGAAAGTTTGGGAAGCTGCATTTGCAAATGTGGAAAATAGTGCACAGGCAATGGCTGATAAAATTGTAAATGCATTTAAGGTCGGTGATTATTACGGTATAGGAAAATACATAGGAGATGGCTTAACAGGGGCTTTAGAAAGTATAAGCTGGTCTGCAGTTTATTCTATTGCGGGTGGATTCGGTACGGGATTGGCAGAATTTTTAAATAGCCTTATTTCGCCTGAATTGTTTGGGGCAGTAGGTAAGACGATTGCAGGGGCTTTAAATACTGCTCTGTATACCGCGCTTGCTTTTGGCATAGCTTTTGACTGGACGAATCTGGGATATTCTAGTGCCAATGGAATTAACAATTTTTTCAATACATTTGACTTTGCTTCTGCCGGAGCGGCGGTTAACGTCTGGGCTAAAGGTCTGTTAGACGCATTAATAGAGGCACTGGATAATATAAACTGGTCTCTAATAGGAACTAAAATTGGAACATTCCTTGAATCTATAGATTTCATTGAAATAGGTGGAAAAGTAGGGGAAGCAATATGGAAAGCCATAAATGCAGGTATAGAGCTTTGGGGGAGTTCTTTTAAGACAGCACCTGTTGAAACGACAATGCTTACAGCATTTGGTCTGCTGAAATTCACAGGACTTGGAAAGTTGTTGTCTGGGAAAATAATGCGATCACTGGCTAAAGGATTGTCTTTCTCTGGAATTGGAACATTACTAGTAAAAGCATTTCCTAGAAGCACTATTATAACCACGATAACTACAACTATGGCTCAAACTGGTGCTTCTTTACCATCAGTATTGTTTGGTGTGATATGGGTACCTATACAGACTTTTTTCACTACAACATTACCTGGATTAATAGGTGGAGCAATAAGTGGTTTAGGTGCAAGCATTGCCGGTGGAATAGCAGCATTGGCCGCAGCTCTTGGAATAAGCGTAACTGCCGCAGCTGCACTTGTGGTAGGTGTAGTTGTTGCAGCTATAGCCACAGTAGTATATGCTTTTACACATTGGGATGAAATTAAAGAATTTTGGACAAAGAAAGTTCCTGAATGGTGGAACACTTCCGTGTTGCCTTTTTTTGAATCTATTCCAGATAAACTCTCTGCAGTGTGGGATAAGGTAAAGTCTACAGCTACTTCTTCATGGGATAAATTGATTCAATATCTGACTGGCATACCGGGGAAAATAGGAAATATTGTTACAGACATCGCTGATTGGTTTAATGAATTACCTGGGAAGATTGGATATGCTTTAGGGTATGCTCTGGGAACCATTACAAAATGGGGCTTAGAAGTAGCAGAATATATGGCTAAGAAAATCCCCGAAATAATAGCTTCTGTGGTAAAATGGTTTTCTGAAATGCCTGGGAAGATATATACTGGAATTTCTACCTTTATAACAAATGTTGCAACCTGGGGAACAGAAATTTACAATGCATTTAACCAAAAAGTATCTGAAATAATTGTCGGCACTGTGAAATGGTTCTCTGAAATGCCCGGGAAGATATACGATACAATAATAAAAATCAAAGAGAAAATATCAACATGGGCCACGAATACCGTATCATTTTTTAAAACAGAGGTTCCTACTATTGTAGATAAGGTGATAGAATTCTTTGGAGAATTACCGAAGAAAATGGTTACTATAGGCGAAAATGTCATTAAAGGTCTATGGGAAGGTATTACGAATTTGACGGACTGGCTGGGAACTGGTATCGCCTCTTTTACTAAAGGCGTAATTGATGGGTTTAAAAAAGGCTTTGATGAACATTCTCCCTCGAAAAAAGCGTTCCAGATTGGTGATTATTTTACCATCGGAATGATGAATGGTATTGAGGATAAATTTGGTGTAATTTATTCTAAAGTAGATTCTTTTGCTGACAAACTAACAGATTATAATATTTCTCTGCCATCAATAGATACCAACGTACAAGTCAGCAGGGAATTCTTTGATATGGTAGATACAAAAGCCTCTGTTTCCTACGATACACCTTCTTATGATTTTAAGGCCGGCATATCCGCAGAATTGCATGCAGCGTTATCTGGAATTATTGATTATGAGAAGATGGCAAAGACTATGGCACCGATTGTAGCTGATGCGTTAGAGCATGCAGATATAAAAGCAAAGATTGGTCAGCAAGAAGTTTGGAAAAGTACAAAAGATAGTTGGAATCAGGATTATAGAAAGTTAAAAAAAGCACCAGTACCAATTTGATTTAAGGGCCATAGACTCTTCCAATGTGGATAGCCTATGGCCTTTTTTGTTTTATTATTAAAATAGCAATTTAACCGCTTTAGGCGATAACCTTGGTGGCAAGAAAACCATTTCCGGGGTCACTGAGGTAACCCTTGATGCCAATGGATACGGCCTAGTTAATTTTGGCTATGTGTTTGCCAACACCTACACTAATGTTATTATTAGTAACAATACGGGGTTGTATTTCCAGTACGAAATCTACCCTGGAGGTTTTGGCGTGTGGGTATTTGATGCAAATGGAACAAAGCTAATTAATACGAAAATCTGGGTCACATGGATAGCTCATGGGACGGCAAAATGATCATTTAATATTTTTTGACAAGTGATTCTTAAACCAATTTGAAGGCTCCCACATAAATGTCATCTATAAATAATTGAAGTACTCCTGCATCATCCCATCTAATAGATGCCCTGGAGGTTATTCGATAATTGAGAGCATTTGTTGTATTATTCAATACAGTATTCGTGTTTTCCAATGCACTAGCATTTGCTTTTAATGCTAAATTGCTATTTTATCTACATTGTTAAAAAAAGAAAACGAAATTAAAATATATTGATTTAAAGTAAATAGTAACACACTATACAACAAAACAGAGAAACGCACTGTATTTAAGCCATTTCTCTGTTATGTGAAAAAACTGTGAATGAATGGTGTTAGCTTTTTATAAACGATTGTAGACGATTTTTACAACTATAACCGATTATAAATGAATATTCTGTTGTAGTGTCTGTCGAAGATTCTGCAGTTATCAACGTTTCGTCTTTCCCAGAGGTTGTTTTACCTCTACAAGCGGATACGCTGATGATATAGCACATAATGCTGCTACAAATAACTTATTTTTCATATTCATTCCCCATTTCTTTTTGCAGCGCCTGGGGCCGGAGGGAGAAAGGGGAACTATGGGAGAGGTACAAAATAGCTGCGAACATTGCAAGACACTGATTGAGTATATTGGTGATATTGATGAAAACAGGGATCAATTAAATTATTGCCCGGTATGCGGTAGAAAAATTAATGAAGAGCTTCCTGAATGGAAGCAGCACTTAGAAAATCGTTTTGCAAAGGTAATTTAGGATTTTTCTTTCTATTTAAAATGCTATTGCTAAAATAATAGCCAAGGTACAATAAAGTACTACTCCATCAATATTCTTATTTCTCCAGCACCACAATGCCATTATCAAATCAAAAAACGTTACAATCACACGTGAAACAACAATAATAGTCATTATATATACCTCCTGTTATACTTCCTTCATTCTCCTGAAAGCAAGTATGAAAAATACAATTCTATTTTCTAAGGCAATAATACCAGATACATAAATAAAAGAATGATTAGTTTGATAAACAGTAGTTTTTTTGTTATGAACTACAGTAAGTCAGGACTGATAAGCAAGAAAGGAAAAGTAATAAACATGGGAAAGCTGAAAATGTTATCTGGTGAACTTTAAGAAATAGTCTTTCAACATTGGAAACTTATGAATTAAACTGATATTTGTATATTCTTAACCATTCAATATCCATGTGAGTATAAATTCTATCTATTAAATCTTTTTATGGAATGTCCCATATTTTTTTCTGGCCTAATCATCAATACCATATTCTTTTGCGAACATTATCATCCTTTTTAAAAAAGAGTATAAAAATAGCACTAAACCGGTTTAAAGTTTAGTGCCAGAATGGTATAATATCTTTGCAATAGAGGTGTATCGGTACAGCCGGTATAATTTATGTGAAGCCGTTCGGTGTTGGCAGCATCGGGCGGTTTTTACTGTTTATGAACTATAAAGTATAAGAAGCTATAAGTTGACCAATTCGCTCTATATCACATGTACCTGTAAATTCGAATTTGACTTTACCTGCACCGCTGAAATATACTTCTAATTCACTATCTAAGTCGAATACTCCAGAAGTCTCAACGGAGAACACTTGTATTTTTGAGTATGGCATTGATGTAAAGTCTTTCTTTGTTCCAGTCATTCCTTGAACATTTACGGAAATAATACGCTTATTTGTAAAAACAACGTAATCGCGAATGCCTTTGTAGCATCCTATGGTCTCTTCGCCAGAGATAAAAAGTTTGGTAACTCCATCTGCAATGGAATTATCTACCTTTTTCAGTTTTACAAAAGAACCATTTTTAAAATCAATCATACTCATTCCCTCTATTTCTTTAGATTTTTATTATAAAGCCAAAGGCTATTCTAATTCTTAAATTATTTAAATAAGCATTTTGAATCTTCTTCTGAAAACTTTAGAACACACGTTCAATATAGTTAATATATCACTTTTAGATTGCTGTGTCAATGAAAAAGGGGGGTTAAGAAATTAAAACGGAGATAAAAAACGTGGTAAACGTAATTAATATTGATAGTTAGTAAGTATGGTGATATTCTACTCATGAAGGTTATTATATTTGACGAAAGAAAACAGGTGAATACTATGGTTGAAACAATATATTTTGCAGGTGGCTGTCTATGGGGTGTACAAGCATTTATCAAAACACTAAAAGGTGTTATTAATACTCAGGCAGGACGAGCAAATGGTTATTCAAATACTCTAGAAGGCGAGTATGATGGTTATGCTGAATGCGTAAAAACAGAATTTGACCCTGATATTGTAACTGTTTCTCAACTAATGGATTATTTTTTTGAGATTATAGATCCTTACAGTATGAATAAACAAGGTAATGATGTGGGAAAAAAATATCGCACAGGCGTATATAGTAAAGTACCTCGACATTTGGAAGATGCCAAGAATTATATAACAGAAAGAGCGGATAGGGGCAAAATTGTTGTGGAAGTTCTTCCGCTTATGAATTACGTTAAAAGTGCAGATGAACATCAAGATAGATTGGATAGGTGCCCTAATGACTATTGTCATATTCCTAAAGATTTATTACAAAAATATTTATAACTCGCTGTTATGAGCATAATACGAAGCTGATAAAATCACGCAGATTATCAATCCGTATTTTAATAAATTTTGCTTAGGTACGAAGAAATTTCACGTTAAAAATAATTGCATTTCCTTATATGGGTTATTGAAGGAAAAACAGGATTTACCTACTGCAAGCTGCTTTACAGGTCTAACCTTATATATTTATTTTATTTGCCGATACCATATATAGCAATGAAAAGTAAAAAGAAAAGGGGGTAACTTATGTATATTGGTAAATTGAACAGGCAGATGACTTCCCTAAATATCAATGCCATCAACCGTTCCGCCGCTAATCAGACAGAGGCCTTGTTTGGAAAAAAGAAAGACGATGTGAACCGGGATACCGCCGTCATTTCTCCTGTTGGCAAAAACCAGAGTATGCTAGAGCTGCTGATGAAGCAGAAGGAGTTCTTACAGGAGCAGAAAAAGTCCCTTATGGACTCATCTCAAGATAATGGAACTGATGTAAAAGCACAGCTGGAAGAATACGAAAAGCGACTGGAGGAAATCGACAATCAGATTTCTCAACTTCAGGCAAAGCAGGCAGAAGAAACGGAGGATGAGGGCTCTGATGGTAGGATCTACGATAAGCCAAAGACAAAGGAAGAAGCCCAGGCAGACCAGCTAAACGGCATCTCCGCTCTTTCTGCCAACCAGGAGCAGGCGGAAACAATCCACCAGGAGAAAAAGCATTTGGCTGGAACCATCCGGGTCCTGGAGGCTGAAATATCCAGAGGCAATGGCAATATAGAAGCCAAGTCTAAAAAGGTGACAGAGCTTAAGGACCGGTCTCTTGAACTCGACGATAATATCAGTCAGAATTTGCAGAAGGTTCAGAAATCCATTGAAGAGATAAGGAACGAAACTAGCGAGGCTGTTATCGATGACGGCGAAGACATGAAACCGACGGAAAAAATGAGCAAGATGGGCAATAAATAGTACAATCGAAAACACCTCCTGCAATCTATTTTCGTTAATTGCAGGAGGTGTTTTAAGTTATAACCTGTGTACCGACATATTATTAATTTATGCATTATAAATTAGCACTAGTAGTAACAAATGATGCAACAAACGATATAAAACTAAAAAATCTTTTCTATATCCATTCTAATTCAAATCTCCATGTGAGTGTAATCTCTATCCTTTAAATCTTTTATGGAATGTCCCATATATTATTTTCTGGCGTATTATCAATACCATATTCTTCTTCGAATTAAAGTATACGGCCACCATGTAGAACATGACCCCAAATGCCAAGTTCGGATTCCTTCTTCAGTAAATTCAATCATTTGCTTTTTATGATATTTGTGATCTCCTGTTGATATAATAATTAGTTGTTTTTCTATAATTACAGACTTCTTAAGATTTGAAATTTTTAATGTCAATTTTTTACAAATAGTTTACTTATTTTTACAAAAACATAAACTTCATTGACTTAAAATTGCTTCAGATTATATACTTTAACTAAATTTATAGTAACCTATGTAATTATAAGGAGGTCAAGATCTATGAAAAAAAAGCATTTAGCGGTTACAACTTTATCTATAGCATTAGCCATAGGAAGTGCTATGTCATCATTTGCTGCAGGATTTGTGAATACCCCGCAGGGGGTAAAGTACCAGTGGGGTTCTGGTGATTATTGTACGAACAACTGGGTCAATTACAAAAATCATTGGTTCTTCTTTGGTAATGACCAGCTTATGCGTACCGGGTGGATTCAAAGGGATAACACATGGTATTACACCGCTGACACCGGTGAACTACAGGGCGGTATTATGAAGATTAATGACAATGTCTACTACTTTGACACCAATACCTTGAAAATGGTAACCGGTCCCTACACCTACAATGGTGTCACACATAACTTTACTGAAAATGGAACCACTGACGGTGGCCCATACGTTTACACCGAATGGAACAGTGATGGCACCATCAGGCGTGGCGTAAAATTTGGTGTCCGTTAAGTGGGGGACTGCTTTTTATATTTAACGTAACGGAGGCCAGAAAGTACGCGCCCATGGTTTAGCTGTAATAATATATTTAATATAATAAGAAAAAGCAGGTGAGTTTTTATGAAGTACCTTAAGAGGTTGGTAGCCTGGGCTTCTGTAATAACAGTACTCTGGATTAGCCTTCCACTTGAATCCCTGGCAGCTTCATCGAAAACTATATCGTCGGTGATTATTTATGTAGGACTGAAGGATTTGGAAGAAGGAAAGACGTTACCGTCAGAAGTTTCCTTTAAAACAACGGAGAAATCAGGAAATTATGTCTGTTGCAATAATAACAGGTATGAAGTTACAGATTTAAATTGGATAACCTCTGATAATAAGGAAATGATGATTGGTTCAAAGCCGAAGATGAAAGTAACTTTACGGGCTATAGATTCCGATGAATATGCGTTTAAAGGAGGATATAATTCCGGTAATGTGTCAATAAAGGGAGGGGAATATGTGACCTCCAGCCGTTCCAGGGCAGATACCTTATATGTGACATTTACGTTTAATCCTTTAAAAGGAACCTATAATTCACCTGAAAGTGCTTCCTGGGGGGATTCAGGAATCGGAGATGCCGAATGGAGCGAAGGGGAATACAGTTCCGGAGCATATGATGTCTATTTATATCGTGGAAAAACAATCATACAAAAGGTTGAGTGTTTAAAAAAAACTTCTTATAATTTCTATCCTTATATGACAAAAGCAGGCAGTTACATTTTTAAAGTCAGAACTACTTCAGGTACGGAAACGGAAAAGAAATACGGAAAGAAAAGTGAATGGACAGAATCTGATGAAGCATATCTTACGGAAGAAAACGTGTCTGATGGAAGTGGACAGAATGGATCATGGAATTCAAATTCGGAAGTTGGTTGGATTAGGAAAGGGAATACCTGGTATTATAAGTATCCTGATGGTACCTATCAAAAATCCTGGGCAAATATAAATAACAAATGGTATATGTTTAACAGCAGTGGAATGATGGTTATTGGATGGAAGCAGAGCAACGATCACTGGTATTATTTTAATAGTAATGGAGACATGGTGACTGGCTGGATTGTTTCCGGTAATAACTGGTATTACTTAAACCCTTCGTTAGATAATGGAGTGGAGGGAGCTATGCATACTGGCTGGAGACAGATCAATGGAAACTGGTATTATTTTAATACCAATGGTTCCATGGCAATTGGCTGGGTTATGTCCAATAATAGATGGTACTACCTAAATCCATCAGCGGCCTCTGGTGTAGAAGGAACCATGATGACTGGCTGGATTGTTTCCGGTAATAACTGGTATTATTTGAACCCTTCGTTAGATAATGGAGTGGAGGGAGCTATGCATACTGGCTGGAGACAGATCAATGGAAACTGGTATTATTTTAATACCAATGGTTCCATGGCAACTGGCTGGGTTATGTCCAACAATAGGTGGTACTACCTAAATCCTTCGTCAGCCGTTAGCATAGAAGGGGCCATGGTAACTGGCTGGGTATTCTATAATAATAAGTGGTATTATACAGATTCTGCCGGAGCCATGCAATCAGGCTGGAAACAGATAAATAAAAACTGGTATTATTTCAATAGCGATGGGGCCATGGCAGTCAACACAATTATCAACGGATTCTTTATTGATAAAGATGGTACATGGTATAAGTAATTAAAAACAGGAATGATAGTTTTATCGCAAATCTCCGCCTTAACTCATGCTGTTAATAGTGATATTACAGCTGTTGTTAACGATGTATTATGAATAATATTAGCGTATGATAAGTGATGACTGCAGACTTATGCAAAGATAATGGAATATAAGAATTAAATAATATAAATGTTCACTTTACAAAAAAGAGGTAGAGATATTGATGTCTTTACCTCTAATATTTTATCCATGGACGAGCATTCCGCACTCTTCACAATATAGCCAAGTAGACTTATTACGAACTTTATTAGGTGTTTTAATCCTTTTAGCGTTGGCATTATTATACCCACATACAGGACATATAAATTTGGTTTCGCCATACCAGCCTATTTTTTCTAAAGCATTTAATCCTGTTTCAATAAAAACAAAACATTCATCATTTTTTAATTGTTTTTCCATTGCAATTACTCCTTTGCGTCTTTTCATAATCAGTATATCATATTTAGAAATAAAAATCAAACATATGTTCGACAAAGTATTTAAAAGCAGCAATCACATTATTAAAGGTATCTGTACTGTATGTATTTGCCATGGCGGCATTTATGACATTAGGATTTACCATATCGAGGCCGGTATTTGACTCTAAGAGTGATGTATGCGGTACTGATGACGGCTACAAAAATGAAGCCTAGCGTGAGTTTTTCATGCGATCGTTGATTGTTTACAAATTCGGCAGATGATGGTAAATAGGAAAATAGAACTTAAGTATTAAATTATGAGTATGTACCCGGATTCGAAGGTTGGGGTATCTGAGTATTTGTAAGGGAAAAGCCCAAGCAACGAAAAGGTAGGTTACTCAGGCTTGTACACGAGATGGGTCACAATTATAATTGCCATAAAATCAAATTATATTCGCAAATTGTGATTTTCTTGATCAATCTTCAATTTCAGTGCAAACGGTAAAACTCCATCGGATACTATGTGTTCCGATCAAGATAATGAAGCTTACATAATAACTAATGTATAATTAGGGTAAGAATTTTATTTTACTTTCCCCACGGCAGCAAGGTAAACGATATATTCATTTATACCATCTAATCCAAGTAATTCATCAAATGCCTCCTGTACATACCCCGCAATTGCACAAGTGCCACACCCAATTCCTTCACATGCCAGATATAAATTTTGACATATATGACCAATATCCAACAACATTAGTCTGTGAGCTTCGCAATGGTATCGCCATTCACCACGATATGGGATACAGGACCATAAAAATACAACCGGAGCCCGTCCAAACCACTTGGCTTCGCTATAATAACCTTCACCACCATAAGCATAGATAAGTTTATCTGTCAAATCATCTACATAATGACATAAAGCCAGCTTATGTTCTAAAGGCATATAAATATAAATACCTTTATCTAAACCTGCCACATTATTAACTGCAAGATATGTCTCACTGGAATGCCTGCCACCTGCAGAAGGAACTGGGCGAAGGGTTATATGACCGGTATTTTTATATGCAGGTATCACTTTCTGCACACCTTGAGTTGACCACAATAAAAATGACAACTCTTCTAATGTAATTGGTTTATCTTTATAATTTCGTCTACTTCTACGATTATTAAAGCAAGTGTATAAATCATTGTATTTAACAGTTTTTTTATCAACTGCCGGAAGATCAATGATTTTTAATTTGCCATCGGTTGTTTTCGCAGCACTTGGTGGCGGCATACCACGCTCTTGATCGGATATAAAGTCACGTTCAGGAAGATCAAATCCACTTTTCATAAAAGTACGATTATCGTTAAAATTGTCCATATTGTGTTCTCCTTTTATCAGAATATCATGAATCCATACAATCAATAAACATAAACGTCATTCCCTTTGTGATGTGCGGGACATTATTAAACCTGTCATCACTCCGAAAAGCAGCATAGATAAAAACATTTCGATAAAATGCGCCCATCTGACCGGATCAGGGAAAAGAAAGTTTGGAATAATGAGTAAAATAGCCGTATTCAGGTATATCAGGCAGATATTAATGATATACTCTCTCCGATGGTTCCACCCCATATAAAGCAGAGGCAAAGCGGCTATCCCCAACAGAGCGCCTCTCATAAACTGGAATGGGTAGATGGCCGGATTCTTTCTCCAGTTTTCTATCAGCTTAGCCCAAAAGCCTATGTCCTACGAATCGCCGGAGTAAAATATCCTCACGGCTTCCGATCTCCACGCGACAAAATAGCCGAAAACAAAGTTTACGATCATATAGGCAAACTCGACCAGAACAATACTTATCACGAGCTTAATCGCATTAATAGGGGAAATAGAAACAGATTCCCTTGATTTTCTTTGCTCCACATTTTAACAGCCATTGGGACGGATGCTAATAGCGGCCGTCCGTGCGCTAGCTTCCTTAAACGCCTGTGAGAATGGCATTATACCATTCACAAGAATAAATACGATTGTATATGTTGCAAATACATTTAAAAATTAGACTATGTTTTTCATATTGCCCCCTGATTTATTTTATTATAAAAATTACCCCATGTGGTTTCGAATCTGATCACAGCTTGCTTGCGGCACGGCTGTATTATATTTAGTATAGTCAGTATAGATTGAAGTTGATAAAAAGGCAATAAAAAATTTAGTTCCACATATAACATTATGCAGATACTAGGTATAAATGATCGTATTGACAATTTCACCCAGTCCAAACGTTTCAAGTCAATCGGATATTCTCACTCCGCTTTTAGCTATGAGGTTAGTCTAATTTGACTATTTCACTTATTCATGCTAAGGTTAATGAAACAGCTCCGAATATCTTTCTGATAGTGGGGGAACCAATCTCAGGGGTGAATCTTAGTTTTAAGAGGGGCAACTTGGGAGCCCTAATCCGTCAGCTAATCCCATAGGAGTATACCAAGCGAATGACGAAGCTCAATATGAGTTAGTTTATCCGCTTTTTTGATGTGCCAAAATATACCAACAAGGAGGTCTTGTAGTAATAGGGTATTGATATATGCAAAAAGCGTTAAACGTATGTCATAAGGTTTAATATTATGATGTGGAGGAACAAAATTGAATTTTCTATTGAAAATCAGTATTGTAATATTTGTTGGAATTATAGGCGGGAAAGCAGCCAGAGTCTTTAAGCTTCCCAATGTATCCGGTTATCTGGTAGCAGGATTGTTTTTAGGGCCATCTTTTTTACAATTTATTAGTTCAAGTGACATGGAATCGTTTTCTGTAATTAATGAATTGGCTTTAGCAGTGATTGCCTTCAGTATAGGTAATGAATTTGTCATTAAAGATATGCTGAAATTAGGGAAATCCATCGTAATTATTACTTTGGCAGAGGTCGTTGGAGCCATTGTTATTGTTTTTACTGTTATGTATTATTTATTAAATCAGCCTTTTACCTTTTGCATTGTAATTGCATCAATGTCAGCTGCAACGGCACCAGCCGCAACTTTATTAGTAATAAGACAGTATAACGCTCATGGACCATTAACAAAAACAATATTACCTGTAGTTGCTTTAGATGATGTGTTTGGAATAATAGCTTTTGGAATTGCAATGTCTTTAGCAACACTATCGACAGGTCAACAGGATTTTTCCATAGTACAAATGTTTCATGGACTGGTTATTGAGATAGGAGGCTCTGTTTTACTTGGTTTGGTTCTGGGGATTATTCTAACTATTTTTGCAAAGAAATCAAGTGGCCGTGACGAGCTTCAGGCAGCATCGCTTATGGCAATTGGAATTGCAACAGGAATATCTATTAGTTTAGGACTATCCCCTTTATTAACGTGTATCATGATGGGAACCACCGTGGTAAATACATTAAAAAAGTCGAAGAGAGTTTTTGACTCAGTCAATGATTTTGCATCACCAGTTTACATTTTATTTTTTACATTAGCTGGTGCCAGCCTGGATATAAGTATTTTAGTTAGCGTAGGAATTGTGGGGGTCGCTTATGTAATTGCAAGGGCCGGTGGAAAAATGCTGGGTGCATGGATCGGTGCGAAAACTGTGAAAGCCGATCCTAATATTACAAAATACCTCGGTTTGGGATTACTCCCTCAAGGCGGTATATCCATTGGTCTTCTTGTGCTGGTACGTCAGCAATTACCGGAATATGCCGTTGCTATTGGTACCATTATCATGTTTAGCGTATTGATTTATGAAGTAACAGGACCTATATTTGCTAAGCTGGCGATACAAAAGGCTGGTGAAATTGATCAATTGGAGAATAAAGAAGAAAAACATAATCACAAGAATAATGTTGTTCATATTTCTCAGTCATATGATTAATCTAAGTATAAATATTAAAATTGGGGGTGGAATTATGTATGTTCTATTTATTGTTTTAAATGCAGTTGACAGTCTGGATGATATTTTATCCGGATTTGTAAGGGAAGGAATTAGTGGAGCAACCATATTGGACAGCCAGGGTATGGGAAGTGCTATTGTGAATAATGAGAATAGGAGTGCCCCATTATTCAGCGCCTTACATATGCTTCTAAGTGATTCGCATCCTTATAGTAAAACAATTTTTACCGTTCTTGAAAACGAAAGTTTATTAGATAAAGCGGTAGCAGTTGTTCGGGAAGCAGTTGACGGTATATCAGGTATTGGGGGAGGATTTATGTTTACAGTTCCCATCGGTAAAGTTTATCAGATGAATCGATAATCTAATCGCTGTAGGAGTTGTACTCGTAGGACCATACTTGTTGAATGTTACAGTACCTTCCGAAATGTACAAGCCATGACTAAAATATCATATTTTACAGGGGTGTTGCAGAGCAAATACATTGTTCTGCAGCACCTTTTTTACGTTACAAATAACCGTCAGGAGGTATTTAATATTCGCATTCGAAGATTTAAGCTATAAAATTGGAAATGCGTACATATTATAAATTGAATATTATGCTGAAGTATAGTGCATGATATTTTTGATGAGAGGTATAATATGTGGAATGAGAAAATGAAAGTACGATCCAAAAGAGGAATTAAAGGAAATACAATAATTGTTATTGCTTCCGTTATACTGATATATTTACTTGTATCTTTATACTTTATAAATCATTTCTATATTTCCACTGTAATAAATGGAGTAAATGTTTCGTTAAAAGCGAATGATGATGTGGATCGGCTAATGGGGAACTACGTAAAAGACTATAAGCTGCAACTAATAGAAAGAAACGGGGAAGTCGAATATATAACCGGGCGTGAGGTTGGATTGGAATACAGAGGAGAAGATAATATTAAAAATCTTCTCCATAAGCAGAATTCTCTTAAATGGATCGTTTCATTATTTAAGGATCAAAAACTATATTCGAGTGATTTATTTACTTATAATAAAAAAGCCCTGGAAAATAAAATAAGCGAATTAAACTGTTTAAATAACAATCTGATAGAACCACAAAATGTGGGTTTTAAATATTCTAACGGTTCCTATGAACTCGTGGAAGAAGTGTATGGTAATAAAATAAGGAAAGATAATTTAGTGAAATCAATTCAGTCGGGTATTTTAATGGGAGAGACTAAATTAGATTTAAATGAAAGACTTTGTTATGAAAATCCCCAATATACCTTAACCTCAGCTAAAACTCATAAAACCAGAAACATTTTAAATAAGTACGTATCAACCAGTATTACCTTTACATTTGGTACCAAAAAGGAAATACTAGATGGGAATATGATACATAAATGGTTACATGTAGATGATAATCTGGATGTGGAAATAAACAAGTCCTCTGTTGCGAAGTATGTGAATGGATTGAGCAAAAAATATGACACTGTCGGAATCACAAGAAACTTCCAGTCATCGGTTGGGAAAGTAGTAGAAGTAAAAGGTGGACTTTATGGTTGGAAAATTAATCAGGATGCAGAAACTAAGGAACTACTGAAAAATATAAGCCATGGGCTGATACTTACCAAGGAACCTGTTTATACACAAAAAGCTTTGTCCCGAGATGAGAATGAGATAGGCAATACCTATGTAGAAATTAACATTACCAGGCAGCATATATGGTATTATAAAGATGGGAAGTTAATTATCCATGGCCCAGTGGTAACAGGGAATCCTAACAGAGGATATTCAACTGTGGTTGGAGCCTACATGCTTAACTATAAGCAAAGAGATACAGTCTTAACTGGGCCTGGTTATGCGGCGGGTGTGAAGTACTGGATGCCTTTTTACGGGAATATTGGAGTTCATGATGCGAGTTGGAGGCATTCCTTTGGAGGTGAGATATACAAAAGAAATGGCACGCATGGATGTGTAAATGCTCCCTTATATTTAGCAAAAACGATTTTTGAACATATAGAAGAAGGGATTCCTATTATCTCCTATGAAGAATAGCAAAAGAAGTTTAATTTGTACCTAGATGTGAGATTTTATTAAGAAAGAACGCTCTTAACAGGGCGTTCTTCAGGCTGCATACAAAGTACATTATATGTTTTAAGATTTTCCATCTGTATTATCAGCATGATCAGAGGAGGTATTTGAGGAGGATTTATCGTTTGCAGATGAACTACAGATTGAACGTCGAACAGCGATTGCATTTAATGAATCACTTAACAATAGCGTGTCTGCAGCCAAAAGTGATAATTCATCATCATTTAAACAATCTGCTATTTGACAAGCCAATGCAGAAATAAATAATACATCGCAACAGTAACTCATATGATCCCTCCGATTATATATATGTATAAGTTATTGTTTTATACCTTTCATTAAAAGAATAGAAGAGGTACATTGGAAAACTAATTTTGGTCTTATTTATTTGGCAATTTTAGTTTTGTTATTGGCAGGCCATTGGATGCTTTTCAGGAAAGCAGGAGAGCCTGGCTGGAAAAATACTCACAGGAAGAATTCCATTACAAAAACGACCATGCAGGCGGCTAAGGAAACCTGGAACAGGCTTTTTTCCTTGTAAGCCAGTATGGCAGCTGCCATAAGAGCAGCGATACCGGACCATATGCTTTTGGTGGCCGTAAGAATGGCAGGAAAGGTCATTACCGACAAAGTCACATAGGGGACATAGTAAAGGAAAGACCGGATGAAGGTTGTCTTTATTTCCTGTCGGATCAGGGTCAGGGGAAGGACGCGGATAAAATAGGTAACGGCGGCCATGACCAATATGTAAAGATAGATTCGGTTATTCATGGGAAACCTCCATAGTGTCCGGTACCGGGAACAAAACAGCAGCAGCTCCCGCGATCAAGACCGTCAGAATGATCAGTCTGAGTCCGGAAGAAACCCTGTGAAGTGCCGGAATCAGGAAAAACAAAAGACTAAAGACCATGGAAACGACGGTTACTCCCGCCAGAATCCGATCTTTCTTTGCAGGGGGAATGATAATTGCCAGAAACATTCCATATAGGGCCACCCCCAAAGCGCTTAAAGCCCTTTCAGGAAGAAGCTGGCCTAAGAAAGCTCCTGCTGCGGTCCCCAGGGTCCAGCCAGGAACGGCCAGCAGAAACAGGCCATAGCAATACCAGGGGTTTAACGGACCTGGCCTGCAAACGGAAACGCCGAAGATTTCATCCGTTATCCCATAGCCGATCAGCAGACGGTGATAAAACGGGGTTGTTTTATCAAGCTTTTGGGATAGGGAACACGACATGAGACTATACCGCAGATTGATGACCAGCTGGGCTATGGCCATTTCAGCAAAGGGAGCACCTGCCGTGATGATGCCCAGACCGGCAAATTGTCCTGCTGATGTCAGGCTGGTAAGGGAGATTGCAATGGACTGCCAGGGCGACAGCCCATAATTTATGGCCATAATTCCAAAAGTGAAGGATACGGCAAAGTAACCAAGGCAGATGGGGATTCCATCCTTTATTCCGGATTTTAACTGTTCTCTTCTGGTATTCATAATATTCCTCCTCGTAGTGTGTGACTGTCCTTATTATGCTATAAAAATATATCATGATCCTTTACATCAGTAAAACAAATGTTTATAATGAAAACATTAGAAAAACTGATGATAAGGAGCTGGAGAATGTGAAGCGGTACCGGGCAGTTATGAAGATTGTGGAAACAGGAGGATTTACCAGAGCTTCCGAAGAACTTGGATATACTCAGTCAGCCGTCAGCCAGATGGTGCAGTCCTTAGAGGAGGAACTGGGTACGGTACTGTTTATCCGTTCTAAAAAAGGCGTGGTTTTGACCCCCGATGGAGCAGAACTTTTACCTTACATAAAAAATATTTACCATGCTTACAGGGAACTGACGGAGAAGCGAAAAGAAATGGAAGGGATCCAGAATGCCACCATCCGGATCGGCACCTTTGCCAGTGTATCCTGTCATTGGCTGCCGGGATTAATTAAGACGTTTAAGGAGAAATACCCGTTGGTCAGCTTTGAACTCTACCAGGGGGATTATACGGCCATAGAGCAGTTGGTTAAGGAGGGAAGTGTGGATTTTGGACTCATCAATCCCCAGGCAGTGGGAGATCCGGAGCTTAAGACCATTCCGTTAAAGAAGGACCCCATGCTGGCTGTCCTTCCCCTATCCCATCCCCTGGCAGAACATAAGAAGATCTTATTGGAGGAACTGGCATCAGAACCATTCATTCTCCTGGAAGAAGGAAGCCTCAGTGAACCTATGGAAAGTTTTCGTGAGCATGGGATCAAGCCCAATATCCAGTATATCGTCCATGATGATTATACGATCATGGCCATGATCGAAAAAGGACTGGGGGTCGGGATTTTATCAGAAATTATATTAAACCGAGCGGATTATAAAAATTTGGTTAGGGAGACGGAACCGCCATTAGCCAGGACCATTGGTGTAGTTTTCAAGGATAAGAAGATACTCCCTGTCGCCAGCAGGCAATTCCTGGAGTATCTTACAGAAGAATATGGGGAACTGGGACCCGGTGCCTAGAGGGGCCTGGAAAAGAAGGACAGCTTTAGGGAAAAGCTAAACTATGGAGGAGAAAAGAATGGGGCATAAAAATTTAACGACACTTTGTTATATCCAGCGGGAAGAAAGCTATTTAATGCTGCACCGGATTAAAAAGAAGGACGATATGAATCAGGATAAGTGGCTGGGAGTGGGAGGTCATTTGGAGGAAGGGGAGAGTCCGGAGGAATGCCTTTTACGAGAAGTAAAAGAAGAGACCGGATTATCCCTGACTTCCTACCGGCTTAGAGCCATTATCACCTTTGTATCAGACAAGTATCCGGATGAGTACATGTTTTTATACATCGCAGACGGATATGAAGGGATAATGACTGAGTGTGCGGAAGGAGAGCTTAAATGGATCCCCAGGGAAGAAATAGGCGGGCTTTCTCTTTGGGAAGGAGACCGTATTTTCTTTGAGCTGTTACTAACGGATACTCCTTTCTTTTCCTTAAAGCTTGTGTATACCGGGGATCATCTGTCAGACGCTTTATTAAATGGCAATCCATTGGCTCTCCCACCGGCTATTACAAAAGTTCCTTCCTCGCAAAGAACTCATAGCTGATCTTATACATCAAAAAGTTCCAGACCAGTGCAAGTAACGGTGAACAGCACAGAAGGATAAATATTATCTGATCTGTAAATGAAACACCCAGCAAGGTGAATAGCTTATAGGCGCCATAGAAGATGGCAGCAGGAATCAAACAGGAAACAAGCATTAATATGCGGGCCTTTTCTGCACCGAATTTAAACAGAAGAGGAATTGACATGCTCCCTGCAATTTCTGAAATCACCAGGCTTATAACGCCGGTAAACAGCAGAGAAAGCATATTATTTATGCTGCTGAAAATACCCTTATGCGCTATGGTGCCGCCTATTGCGCCAATCACCAGTCCGGTAACCGCTCCAATGGCTGAGAAGATCAGAAGAACAATAAATTTGCTGATCACGATATCCTTTTTAGTAACTGGCATAACCATCGCGTATTTCAGCCATTTGGATTGATCATCAAAGCTGAATGCGGTGATGATCATCATGCTGCATAGAATGCCGCTCATGATAATATAACCCTCTACTCCAGAGGAAGGAATCAGGGCAAAAGCTAAAACAAGCAGTATAAAAATCATGGATTTGGCATTGTGTCCGATGTTATATAAATCTTTTAAAATCAAGCTTTTCATTTTATCAGGTCTCCCTTTACATAGAGAAGAAGGATATCGTCAATAGTGGCATCATCCACCACTGCCGTTTTGTATTTACGGCGGGCCTTTTCCTTGTCTGCCACCAGCACATCCCATTGATAGTCACGTTTCCGGTAAGCAAGGATCTCAGATTGATCGATAGCATCGAACTGATCTGTTTTACACCGGATAATACCATATTGGTAGCGCAATTCATCCTTTTCTTTACAGAACAGGGCCTTTCCTTTATGAATAAAAGTAATATAATCCGCCACCTTTTCCAGATCCGTAGAAATATGGGACGACATCAGAATCGAATGGTTCTCATCCTGCACGAAGTCCAAAAACAAATCCAGCATATCGTCACGCATGACGGGGTCAAGTCCGCCGGTTGCTTCATCCAGAATCAGAAGCTTCGGTTTATGGGAAAGCGCAACTGCAATGCTGAGCTTCATTTTCATTCCCCTGGAAAATGCTTTGATCTCTTTATGGGAAGGTAGCTGTAATTTTTTCAGATAGTTATAGTAGGCGGTTTCATCCCATTGCTTATAGGCAGCCGCAGATATTCTGCCAATTTTGGCAGGTGTAAGGGTTTCATAGAAATTGATGCCGTCAAACACGACTCCTATGTTTTCTTTGATGTTTCTTGGATCGGAAGAAAGCTCCTGGCCCCAGAACTTAACCACCCCTTCGTCCTTTTGGATAAGATCAAGGATCGCATTGATTGTGGTACTTTTACCAGCGCCGTTCTCGCCGATCAATCCCATAATAGCTCCTTTGGGAATGGAAAATGATACATGATCCAACTTAAAATCAGGATATTGTTTCGTCAGATTTTCAACTTGCAAAATTGGTTCCATTTTTACTCCTCCTCCTGGTAAAACATAGTTAATAGCTCTATCAGTTTGCCCAGTGATATGCCGCTGGTAAGGGCAATATCGGCAGCCTCCTGCAAATGTTCCTCAGCTTTTCGCTGTTGCTCTTCCTGAAAGAAATCTTTGTTTTGTGCCGATACAAAACTTCCTCGCCCAACGGTAGTTTCAATGAAGCCGTCCCGTTGTAAATCTTCATAGGCTTTTTGTACGGTAATGACGCTGACATGAATGGATTTAGCCAATGCCCGCATGGAGGGAATAGGATCTCCGGTCTGCAGCTCTCCGCTCATAATCAGCGCTTTTATTTGCGAAGTGATCTGTTCATATATGGGCTTATTTGTATTACTGCTGATTATAATCTCCACAGTAGGTCTCCTTAGTGTTGCGTAGTGTACTTATTGAACAAGTACATTATAAGCATTGCATCTCGCCATGTCAATAGGGAAAAGAAAAAAAGATTGACCTGATTTCCTTTCCGTGGTATAGTGATGGAAGTATAAAAGATAGGATGTGTGTGTTTGTTAATTGTATATAATCATGGAGCATAAGGCAGTTTAATATGAAAAACAGGATTCGGATCAGGAAGGCCATAAGTCTTTCCTTTATTTCGTGTACCTGTTTTGCCCATGAGATACAAAGCAGACAGAATAAGGTTGAAAGCCTGTAAGACGTCGGTTTGTGGTCTTACAGGCTTTTTTTGCGCGAACAATGAGCCGAATGAATATGCCTGCATATTCATCTGGCGAATGGTTCTGCCTGCCCTTTGCTCCATGAACCTCAGGAAACCAATTGGAAAGACAGAATGAACGAGGAGAATTACATGAATCACACATTTCGGATTTTAGAATTTAATCTTATATTAGAAAAACTTGAAGAATTTGCGCATACGGAAGCAACGAAAGAGAAAATAAAGAATATGACCCCATGCCTCAAGGAAGGCGAGGTGAAAAAGAGCCTTCGCGATACGACGGAGGCCAGGACCATCATTGACCGGATGGGGCTTCCTCCCGCAGTCAGCATGAATGGTCTGCAGGAGATCATGAATACGGCACGGCAGGGCGGCTGCCTCTCCGCTGAAGAGCTGGAACAGACAGGGGGAATGCTTACCGCAGTAAAGCGGTTTAAGGATTTTTTGAACCGGTGTAAATACCTGGAGCTTGGTCTGCCTTATTATGAGCAGGACTTAAACCCATTGGAAGATCTGGCAAGGGAGATTTATGAAAGCGTCAGAAACGGCAAGGTCGAGGACAGCGCCAGCAAACATCTAAAAAACATCCGCCAGGATGTGGTCAGATTGGAAGAAAAGCTGCGGACGAAAGCAGAGGCCATTTTAAGGGGAAATAAAAAATATTTTTCCGATTCTTATGTGACTTTTAGAAATGGCAGACTTTGCCTCCCTGTAAAAAAAGATTACAGATCAGGGGTTCCAGGCAGTGTCATTGACCAGTCAGCAACCGGCTCTACCCTTTTTATTGAACCGGCAGCAATTGCAGTGCTTAACGGGGAACTGGAACTTTTAAGGATTGAAGAGGATAATGAGGCAAGAAGGATCCTGTATATGCTTACGGCCTCAGTTGAAGAAAATTTAGAGGTTCTGGAAGGGAATAAACGCCTTCTTGAGAAACTGGATTTCCTGTTTGCAAAGGGAAGTTTAAGCGCCTCCATGGCCGGCATCAGTCCAGTCATTAATACGGACCGGACTATAAAAATCGTAAATGGCCGCCATCCATTCATGAACCCGGAAACAGTGGTACCTTTAAACTTTGAACTGGGAGAGAAAGAACGGGGAATCGTAATTACAGGGCCCAATACAGGAGGAAAAACCGTATCCATCAAGACGGTGGGGCTGTTCTCCCTTATGGCACAATGCGGCCTTCACCTGCCCTGTGAAGAGGCCGATCTTTGTATGAACAGCCAGGTGCTCTGCGATATCGGAGATGGTCAGAACATTACGGAAAACTTATCCACCTTTTCTGCTCATATCACCAATGTAATGAAGATCCTAAAGGAAGCCGGCCCGGAGAGTCTGGTCATTCTGGATGAGCTGGGTTCAGGAACAGACCCGGCAGAAGGCATGGGAATCGCCATTGCCATACTGGAAGAGTTAAGAAGCAACGGCTGTCTTTTTTTGGCAACCACCCATTATCCAGAGGTAAAGTCATACGCCAAGGAAGCGGAGGGCATTACCAACGCACGAATGGCTTTTGATAAGGAAACCCTTAGGCCGCTTTACCGTATGGAGATTGGGGAGGCTGGAGAAAGCTGTGCCCTTTATATAGCCAAACGGCTGGGAATGCCGGATTCTATGATAAGAAGAGCCAGAAGATACGCTTACGGAGAACAGGAAGGCCTATGGGAAGAAGGGCAGGATGCCTTAAGAGAGAGAGCTGGACACTTAAACTTAAACGGGCCTAAAATAGAAAAACTGAAGAAGACGGCGGTGAATAAAAATGTAATGGAAAAAAAGTTCACCATCGGAGACAGCGTGTTTGTTTATCCGGATAAGAAAAAGGGAATTGTGTGCAGACCTGTGAATGATAAAGGGATACTGCAGGTCCAGATGCCGGATAAGAAAATCTGGGTCAACCAGAAAAGGGTAAAGCTTCTGGTGGCCGCAGAAGAGCTATACCCTGAGGATTATGATTTTTCCATAATTTTTGATACCGTGGAAAACAGAAAAGCAAGGCATAAGATGGAAAAGGGATATCAGGAAGGGCTGGAGATCAGAACGGAGTGATCCTGAAGTCTGAAAAAGCCGCCGTTAAGCCAGGCAAGGAAGAGCCGGACGCCATAATGTCCGGCTCTTTTTGATATGTTGACTGGATTAAGCGGAATAAAAAGAATCTTGTGTTAATTTGACGACATTGCATACGCATGGTAAAATAATGTAATATAGCTGAAGTTTATACTGGGGGGTAATCATAATTATCATAAAACGGATTATATGCTATTTTCTGCTTATGTTGTTTTTGAACATCAATTTAGTGACTTACGTAATTCCAGGCACTGCGGCAGCTGCAGGTATAGCCCTAATAAATTAAAAGTAAAGAGTCTGTAGAAATGAAAAATACGATTCTTATGAAACAGGTCAAAATAACCTCCGGCATGGGAAGACCCGTAAATGCCGGAGGTTATCTGGCAGTAAAGCTTTGGGCCATGCTGCCTTAATTCTGATTGAAAAAGGAGTGTATCGTGAGATTCAGATTAAACATAAAGTACCTATGCGCCTTAATTATAGTCTTTATTATTGAAGTACTAATAGCTGTTTTCGTAAATGATAAATTCATCAGGCCATACGTTGGCGACGTTTTGGTTGTGGTTCTGATTTATTGTTTTATCAGGTCATTTGTGGGGAGAGAAGTTAAGCTGCTCCCTTTGTACATATTTGGTTTTGCCGTATTGACGGAGGTGGGGCAGTATTTTCATTTAGTGAAGCTGCTTGGCCTTGGCGACTATAAAATTGCAAGGATCATAATTGGTTCAACCTTTGATTTTAAGGATATTGCCTGCTATTTGGCAGGCTGTACCGGGTTATTCTTGTATGAGATGGTAAAGCGGCGTAAGTAATCAGGTGAAATGCGGCCTAAGCCTGGAATGTACGGGGGATGGTAAAGTCGTCGTCAAGCTCAGACAGAATGAGCCGGAAGATCTGTACGTGACAAAGCTCATCTGCAATGATCCTGTTTAAAATTGCCTTGATCCGGCAATCGTCGATCCATTGGGCCTGGAACTGGTATTTCCGGATAGCTTCCAGCTCACTTTCCAGAGAGTTGGCAACCAGGGGACCGATCCGGGTGGGATAGCGGTTGCAGGCTGGAGTCCAATACCTTAATCGTCCGCTTTGATAGCTCCACAGCCTGGGGTCGGCGCCCAGCATGATGGACAGTTCGCCAAAGGTATTAAGATGATGCATTTCAACAATGCTGATTTTATGGAAGCATTCTGCTATATCAAAGAAGAGGCTTCTCGTAATCATGCTGTTGTAAATATAAAGGCTGATTGCAGACATTTCGGAATTGCAATCGCCTATGTTGGAAAGCATAGCTGCGGCATACGCTTTATTTTGAGATATGATCTCTATGGGAGGCCAGGGATCTTTGTCGGCAAAAACAAGAGCTGATAAATCCATATAATACCCTCATTTCAATTTATTCTATTAAAATATATCCGCCAGATGGTAGAGTATGACTTAAAAACACAGGAAGATGGAGGAACGAAGGACATGGACTGCAAAGAGAAATTCAGAAAAACAGTAGAAGACTTTTTACCATATAACGAGCAGGAAGAAAGGGATAAGGAGATGCTGCTCCAATATCTCTCGTCAGGAGAATCCATATTTTCCCGTGAGAGTTTAGGTGCCCATATGTCGGCGTCAGCTTGGGTGGTAAATCGGTCCCACGATAAGGTTCTTATGGCCTATCATAACATCTATGATTCCTGGGCATGGACCGGAGGCCATGCAGATGGGGAAATGAATCTGCTTCAAGTAGCGGTCCGGGAAGCTATGGAAGAAACCGGAATTAGAACGGTAAGACCGGTTACAGAGGATATCTTTTCCCTGGAGGTGCTGACGGTGGACGGTCATGAGAAGAGGGGAGCTTATGTTTCCTCTCATCTTCACTTAAATGTAACCTATCTTCTGGAAGCGGATGACAGAGAGGTCCTTCATAAGAAAGCGGATGAAAACAGCGCAGTGGGCTGGTTCGGTGTGGAAGAATGCTTAAAGGCAGTAAATGAGCCATGGATGAGGGAGCGAATATACCAAAAGCTGCTTGATAAAATGAGAGATATCAATTTTTAACAAAGAAATGATAATTATTTTCCATTTTACTGTTTTATTTTTCCTGATTATGATTTATAATAGAGGAATCAAATGAATAAAGTTTTGCCAAATAAGACAGCGAGGTGGTAGATATGAAGATTATTTACGCAATCGTCAGCTCAGATGATGGAAACAGGGTGACTGATGTGCTGAATGAACACCAGTTCAGCGTGACAAAACTTGCCACAACAGGTGGCTTTTTAAAGAAGGGAAACTCTACATTAATGATCGGTACGGATGACGGACAGGTAGAAGAAGTCATCACTCTGATTAAAGATACCTGCGGAAAACGCCAAAAAATTACCTGCAATGTTCCGGCGCCAAATATCGCGTCTGTTTCAGCCGGATATATGATGATGCCGATGACAGTGGAACTTGGCGGAGCTACCATATTTGTAACTGACGTAGAACGATTTGAAAAGATTTGATGAACCGGCAAAGGGATTGCAGAGCAATCCCTTTTCGTAACTGCTGAAATGAATAAGCCGGAGAATAATAGGAGGTGTGTCTTTGGAACTGGATGAGAGGACAAAAAACATGCTGGTGGCAGAGGCTTACGAAGCTCAGAAAATGGCTTATGTACCTTATTCTGATTTTTGTGTTGGAGCGGCTCTGTTGGCAAAGAACGGAAAGGTCTATCGTGGCTGCAACATTGAAAATGCATCCTTTACGCCCACAAACTGTGCAGAGCGTACGGCATTTTTTAAAGCGGTCTCAGAGGGAGTCTCTGAATTTGATGCCATAGCCATCGTGGGGAATAAAAGGGGCGAAAAGGGAGAACTGTGCGCGCCCTGTGGGGTTTGCCGGCAGGTAATGGCCGAATTCTGTGATCCTGAAGAATTTAAGATTATTCTGGGTGCGGGAGAGGAGTTTTCCGTCTATACCTTAAAAGAACTGCTTCCTTTAGGATTTACAAAAAAGAATTTGAATTCCTGAACGCCCGGAGAACACAGGCAATAAAGCGGGAATGATAAGTATAAGGGAGGTTTTTGAGTGTTATGAGAATGTATGATGTAATTGCAAAAAAGCGGAATGGGGAACCACTGACGGAGGAAGAGATCCGCTTTATGATCAAAGGATACGTAAAAGGGGATATCCCGGATTATCAGATGTCAGCCATGCTGATGGCCATTTATTTTAAGGGAATGAGCGATGAAGAAACAGCTATTCTCACGGATGCGGTGGCTCATTCCGGTGATATGGTAGACTTATCACCCATCCAGGGAGTGAAAGTAGATAAGCACTCCACCGGAGGCGTGGGGGATAAGACGACTCTGGTGGTGGCGCCAATTGTGGCTGCCTGCGGGGTCAAGGTTGCGAAGATGTCAGGCCGCGGTCTGGGCCATACAGGAGGAACTGTTGATAAAATGGAATCCATACCGGGAATGCGGACCGTCCTGACAGAGGAAGAGTTTTTTCAAGTGGTCAATGCCGCCGGGCTTTCCGTGATCGGGCAGTCCGGAAACCTGGCTCCAGCGGATAAAAAACTCTATGCTCTTCGGGATGTGACTGCAACCGTGGACAGCATCCCCTTAATTGCTGCATCCATTATGAGCAAAAAACTGGCAGCAGGAAATGACTGTATTCTTCTGGATGTGAAAACCGGCAGTGGAGCATTTATGAAGACCCTGGAAGACTCCATCACTCTGGCGGAGAAGATGGTAGCAATTGGGGAGCACGCAGGAAAGAGGACCATGGCTCTCATAACGAATATGGACATTCCGCTGGGAAGCCTGATCGGCAACAGCCTGGAAGTCATTGAGGCTGTGGAAATTCTTCATGGAAGAGGACCCAAGGATTTAAGGACGGTTTGCTTAAGCCTGGCTGCCGGTATGCTTTATCTGGCAGGAAAAGGGAATCTGGAAGAATGCCGGTCGCTGGCAGAAGGAGCCATTGCCGATGGAAGTGCTTTGGCACGGCTTATTGCCATGGTAGAAGCTCAGGGAGGGGACTCTTCGGTGATCAGGGATACCTCACTTTTTGCCAGAGCAGCCTTTGAAAGGGAAGTGAAAGCCTTAGAGAGCGGCTATATCACCCATATGAATACAGAGCAATGCGGGATCTCATCTTCGCTTTTAGGTGCCGGCAGAGTTACGAAGGAGAGCGTGATTGATTATACGGCTGGAATCGCCCTTAAGAAAAAGGTAGGCCAGAAGGTGGAAGCGGGAGAGACGATAGCCGTGCTTTATGCTTCAAAGGAAGAGCTGTTTGAGGCTTCTGAAGAGGAATTTATAAAGGCAGTCACCATAAGCAGTCAAAAGCCGGAGGAAGAACCCTTAATTTATGCCAGTGTTACCAAAGAAGGCGTAAAACGCCTGACAGAATAGAAAGGTAGGAAAAAATAATGACAGATTTAGAGATGTTAAGCTACGTAGACCACACACAGTTAAAGGCATTTGCCACCTGGGAGGACATTGAGGAGCTTTGTAAGGAAGCTGTGGAATATAAAACGGCTTCCGTGTGCATCCCTCCCTGCTATATCAGCCGGGTACATGAACAATTTCCAGGCCTTAATATCTGTACCGTTGTCGGATTTCCTCTGGGCTACAGTGTGACAGAATCAAAGATCCTTGAAACAAAAAAAGCCATTGAAGACGGGGCCTCTGAGGTGGATATGGTAGTAAATATCAGCGATGTGAAAAATGGAGATTACGATAAGGTAGAAAAGGAAATTGCAGAACTGAAAAGAGCAGCCGGCGAAAACATCTTAAAGGTCATTATTGAGGCCTGTTATCTTACAGAGGAAGAGAAGATCGCCATGTGCAAGGCAGTTACGGCAGCCGGAGCTGACTATATTAAGACTTCCACCGGGTTTGGTACCGGGGGTGCGGCTCTTGAAGATATTGAGTTATTTAAAAAGCACATCGGACCCGGTGTAAAGATAAAAGCGGCCGGCGGGGTCAGAACCCTTGAGGATTTAAGGGCTTATATTGAAGCCGGATGCAGTCGTGTGGGTGCCAGTGCAGCTGTTAAACTGGCAGCACAGAAGCAGTAAGTCATTTCAGGAAAATAAAATATACTTTCAACGCTCCAAAAGCAGCACCTTTACAAGTGTCTGAATTTTGGAGCGTTTTTTATTTATTTCTATACAATTTACACAAATAATAGCAAGGTGTTCTCTGGCTAAATTTCACGAAAATATTTAAATAAATAAAAAACACTGACAAAAAATTTTTAAAGTGTTAGACTTAAGATATAGAAATTGTAACTTTATGTATCAAAGTGTTGGCATTCAGGCAGGAGGAATAATTATGTTTCAGGTAAATGATCTAGTAGTATTCGGAACCCATGGAATATGCAGGGTAGAGGCGATAGGGAGCCTTAACATGTCCGCAGTGGATGATGACCGCCTTTACTATACGCTGAAACCTCTTTATGAGGCACAGCAATGTGTTGTTTATACGCCCGTAGACAATTTAAAAGCACCCATGAGAGAAGTATCTACCAGAGAAGAAGCCATAGAGCTGATTAATCTGATTCCAGATACTCCAACCACGTGGGTGCTTGACGAAAGACAGCGAGAAGGAAGCTATAAGGAAATCATGATGAAAAATGAGTGCACAGGCTGGCTCCAGATCATCAAGACACTGTATTTAAGGAAACAGAAGGGGCTGGTAGAAGGTAAGAAAAATTCGGCAAAGGATGAATTCTATTTTAAGATGGCGGAAGATCTGCTTTACGGTGAACTTGCGGTAGCTTTAGAATTGGAACCGGCCGTAGTGAAAGACATGGTGGTGACACGGGTGAGTGCTGAGTAAAAAAGGAATGGAATTTGACTGCAATCTCATATATCGTATTCACCATCTAAACGCCTTGTTTAGCTGTTAAAAAATTGCAAAAGCTTATGATCTAAAGACTAATAGGATTGAAAGGTATGAAACAAATATGATATGAAAGATAGATAATCTTTCTGTTTACTATGAAGAAATTGGTTCAGGAAAACCAGTCCTTTGTATTCATGGATTTCCAGAGGATTGGATCATTATCGAAGGATTTATATAGATTTGCCAATGGGGATTAGTAAAGCATTTACCACGTTTGACCTTCCTGTATCTTGATAAAGCAGGACATAATCTGCAAATAGAAAATAAACCATTGTTTGATTTGCATTTCCGTGATTGGCTAAATAACTGTAATTAAGTAATTTGGGTGTTCCAAACAAACCAGGTTAACTTTTAGACGGATAAATGAAATTGGCCGTGGATTAATTATTTTGAGGATATAGTTTCATATTGCAGAATCAATAAATTGAATATATATAAAAGACTACTAACTGTTAGTATTTAGTTAGTAGTTTTTTTGCAATCATATAACCTCATCAAACAAGTAGCTTTGCGGATTGCGAATATCCGATTGACTAATAATAAAATAGTGCTAAGATAAAAATTGTTTTTATTATAGTTAAATAATCATGGAGCATGGGTATATTTTATTTACAGTAAAGGAGAAAAAATGGCAAAATTGTTTTTCAGATATGGTGCAATGGGGAGTTCTAAGACGGCTAACGCACTAATGACAAGATATAATTTTAGAGAAAAGGGGAAAAACGTATTATTAATAAAACCTGATTTAGAAACCAGGGATGAAAAAAACAAAATCAGATCTAGAATCGGACTGGAAGCAGATTGCATTTTATGGTCTGAATTCAAATATGACGATTATAATTTAATCAAGGAATTGGATGCAATCATTGTGGATGAAGTACAATTTCTTTCTGAAAATGATATTGAACAACTTTCTAAAATTGTCGATGAATACGATATTTCAGTTTTCTGTTATGGCCTCAGAACGGATTTTACATCCCACCTTTTTCCCGGATCCAAACGTTTGATGGAACTGGCAGATGAAATTGAGGAACTTAAGACAGTCTGCTGGTGCGGGAATAGTGCCAATATGAATGCTAGGATTGATAAAGATGGAAATGTAATCAGAGAAGGAAAGCAAATATTAATGGGGGCAAATGATAAATACATTTCATTATGCCGTAAACACTATAAAGAAGGTAAAATCAGACAATAGTTTATACGAAATCATATCCTTATTAACAGCCGGGGCAAAGGCCCCGGTAAAATAACATATTTTTTCCACTGCTTTATGCTCATGGAGCAGTATCTTAAATGGCCATTTCCGGCCAGTTTCCCCACATACCATTGTTCTTGTGACATATCACATAATTCCTTAACTGCTGCAATACCTGTTGAAGCACTCGGATTACTATTCACACTCGATTAAAATAATTATTATAAAAAAGTGATTGACTAAAATAATTTTATAAAATATAATGAAATCAACCAAAAAGAAATGCATATTAAAACATTACTTGTACAATATGCGACCAAGGAGGAGGTATAATTTTATGTTTAAGCAGCTTCAAAAATTAGGTAAGGCATTTATGTTACCGATTGCCATTCTTCCGGCAGCAGGTCTCCTGTTAGGAATCGGTGGGGCAATGTCCAATCCAAACACGATCGCGGCCTATCCGTTTTTGAACATCTTTGCTCTGCAGGCAATATTTACTGTTATGAGCAAGGCGGGAGAAGTGGTGTTTGGAAATCTGTCATTAATCATGTGTATTGGTCTGGCAGTGGGGCTTGCAAAAAAAGATAAAGGAACTGCGGGTCTGGCAGCTGCGGTTGCGTTTCTTGTCATGAATGCATCGATCGGTGCATTGCTGTCAGTCTTTAAACCAGATGGAAACACAATTGATACCGGAGTAGTAGGTTCTATTGTAATAGGCTGTATGGTTACCTATTTTCATAACCGGTACCGCGATATACAGCTGCCTCCGTTTCTGGGATTTTTCGGAGGATCACGTTTTATACCGATTGTATCCTCTTTTGCAGCAATTTTTATCGGCGCAATATTTTTCCTGATTTGGCCTCCTTTTCAGTCGTTATTGATTTCCAGCGGCCAGACCATTGCTGGCATGGGAGTTTTAGGGACTTTCCTTTATGGATTTTTGATGAGGCTTTGCGGTGCAGTGGGCCTTCATCATATGATTTACCCTATGTTCTGGTATACAGAATTAGGCGGAGTTGCCACTGTGGCGGGCCAGGAAATTGCAGGTGCTCAAAAGATATTCTTCGCCCAGCTGGCTGATCCTGATTTTACAGGAATGTATACCGAGGGTACACGGTTTTTTGCAGGCCGTTTTGATACGATGATTTTCGGTTTACCGGCCGCATGCCTAGCCATGTATCACTGTGTTCCACAAAAACGCCGTAAATTAGTATTCGGTTTATTCTTCTCTGCAGCCCTTACATCATTTTTAACAGGCATTACAGAACCCATTGAATTCATGTTTCTGTTTGTAGCTCCCTGGCTGTATGTGATACATGCATTTTTAGATGGTCTCTCGTTTGCGATTGCTGATCTTTTAAGCGTTCGTATCGGCAACACATTTTCCGGCGGAATTATTGACTTTACCTTATTTGGAGTCCTGCAGGGCAATGCAAGGACTCACTGGATCTATGTGGTAGTGGTGGGAGTATTCTGGGCGCTTCTGTATTATGTGCTGTTCCGTTTTTTGATTACAAAGTTTAATATCCCGACTCCGGGCCGCGAGGCAGGAGAAGAAGATGAGGTAAATGTAGAGTCAAAGGGTACAATCGCTGAAACGGCGGTTCGTGTACTTGCGGCTCTGGGAGGTAAGGAAAATATCGAAGATTGCGATGCTTGTATCACCCGTCTGCGTGTAGCGGTAAAGGATATTACCAAAGTTGACAAAGAGGCCATAAAACGGGAAGGCGCAACGGCCGTATTGGAAGTTAAAGGGGGTATTCAGGCAATATTTGGAGCGAAAGCAGATCTGATAAAATCAAAAATAAACGACATAATTGGCGAAGATTAGGGAGATGTAATACTTATGAATAGAGGTTTAATTGTATCCTGTCAGGCGCTTCCTGAGGAACCCCTGCACAGTTCATTTATCATGGGGCGTATGGCTCTGGCGGCAAAAGAAGGAGGCGCAGTCGGTATTCGTGCAAACAGCGTGGAAGATATTGAGGAAATCAAGAAACATGTGGATCTTCCTATTATCGGAATTATCAAAAAGGTATATGAGGAAGGCAAACCTTATATTACACCCACATTTGCAGAGGTGGATGCACTGGTTCGGACAGGTGTTGATGTAGTCGCCGTAGATGCTACCATAAATCAGGATGTGGATTTTCTATATAAGCTTCATGAAAAATATCCACATCAAAAATTTATGGCTGATATTTCAACGGAAGAAGAGGGGCTGCGTGCTGATGAGATTGGTTTTGATTTTGTTGGTCTGACACTGCTGGGATATACACCTCAGTCTCAAGGACTGGATAAATTTCAGGTGCTTCAGTCTTTGATTGGAAAATGTAAGCACCCAGTAATTGCAGAAGGAAATTTCAACACACCGGAGCAGGCTGCAAAGGCGATTGAATCAGGTGCTTACGCAGTTGTTGTGGGAACTGCAATTACACGCCCCCAATGCATCACACGTGGATTTGCCGAAGCAGTATCAAAGGTTTTTATTTAAATTGATTCCTCTCTTCCGGTTTCCTCTAAAATCTTTTCGTTTTTATTAAAAGGTGATATAATAAGAACACTTTATTAATATGGGTTCAGTTTTTCACAAATTAAAGACGAAAGTATAAGAGGTACAATATGGATATTCTTTCATCAATTCAAAAGAAATATAATACGTTTACTGATAAAGAACGAAGTATCGCTGATTACATTTTGAAGGAAGGTAATAATATTCGGAATATGAATATCTCTGTTCTTGCTGCTACTGTGGGAGTTTCTGACGGTACAATTACCCGTTTCTGCAAAAAGGTAGGACAGAGATCTTTTGCAGAACTGAAAATCCAGCTTGGAAGCGCAGGAGCAGGAAATAAGATTGCTCACTCAGACGATCTTGTATCTCAGGTTTATGATTTTTATAAGACTGTGATTGAACATTCCAATCAGATGATAGATAGAAAAGCATTGGAGTACCTGGCAGACCAGATTGAAGCGGCAGGAAATATCTATATATTCGGAGTGGGATCATCGGGGCTGACTGCCTGTGAAACCATGCTCCGCCTGTCCCGCATGGGATTTCATGTACAAAGTGTAACAGATTCTCATCTGATGGTAATTTACAGCTCAATTTTAGGCCCTGGTGATCTGGTAATTGCAATTTCCATATCCGGTGAAACCGCGGAAGTTATCAATGCTGTTAGGGCAGCAAAACAAAATGGAGCAAAGCTCATCGGTCTGACCAGTTTTACCGACAGCACGATCGCACAGTGTGCGGATTTTTGTCTTCCCGTAGTAAATCCTTTGTTTGTTGATCAGGAAAGGTTTGTAAACAGTCAATTATCAACTCTTTATACGATCGATCTTCTTTGTCTGATTCTTCTAAAGGATGAGGCCCGAAAGAAAAAGATGAATATTACGGTAGAAACCATTGTCAAACAGTCTCATTTAAAATAGCTTGCTGCAAAATATGCAGCGGATTCCATTATATTGAAACCAGTGGCGGCTTTGAATTGCTATATCAAAGCCGCCACTGGTTTTATGCATATTGTAGGACAAAAAGGAGATAATAGACCAAAATAAGGATTGGAGAAATATGGTTTCACGAGTGATACCATGATAAAAATATGGAAAAAACACTGGCATTTCACGATCTTTTCGTTATTTTGTGCGGTATAGTAATGGGAACTATTGCGCGGATTGTTACACTTCGTATTGATACACGTCAAAATCCCAGTTATCCTACCGGCGGCTTCATTAACATAGTGATAGGCATTCTGGCTTCTTTTCTGGGGGCTGTTGCAATTCCGTCCCTGTTAAATAAAGAATTTACGGCAGTTACTTTTATTGCCTTGGCGATCCAGCATTTCCGGGATGTGAGAAAAACAGAAAAAGAAAGCCTTGAAGATCTGGAAAAAACAGAATATTCAAAAAGAGGGGCTGCTTACATTGATGGCATTGCCAAAACCTATGAATCCAGAAATTATTTATCACTGCTTACATCCCTTTTTGTTGTATTAATTTTAAGTATTGTATCTGCTGACAGTCTGGTTATAAATATGATAGGTGCCGCGGCCAGCGGTTTTGGTATGATTTATTTCCTGACAAGAATAACAAAAGGCAAATGCATTGGTGACATCTGCAACATAAGAGAAGGGAAAATAACCATAGACCATTCGGATCTGCTTGTAAATGGCATGTTTGTTACCAATGTGCTGGGAACTGAGAGAAGCCGGGATTTGTTTTTGAAAGAAGGGATCGGCATTGTTATAGAGCCGAAAACTGATAAATTCAGAATTACGGTTGAGAATTATGGGCAGAGGCAGGCCATGCTTTTTGAGGCTACCCGGACTTTTGGTGTAAAACGGTACAGTTTTACCCGGAAAAATTTTACAAATGGAGCATTGCTATTGGCGTTTGTGCCAATTATCCGTGATCCTGATGCCATAATAGACGTAATCAAAAAGACACCTGTACTGGAAAGCAGCAGAAAAATCACTACAATTATGGATATAGATATGGGAGGGAATATCAATGGGGAAGAGTAATCCGGAGATAATGGTTTATATAACAGATAACAAAGAACGAATCATATCAGGTGATCCTTTGACTCTTTATATCCCGGATTCTAAGGAGCGGGAAATATGTCTGACTGATTTAGGGAAGGCACTTCGGGCGGATGTGGTGCAGCTGAAAAATGGTGATCATGTATTAATAAGCAGATAGAATTTTGCAGGAGGCAGTCAATGGAAACCCAGTTGGGAAAAGACACGGTAAGGAAAGAGGCAAAAGATAAAGTAGCAGGTGCAGCCAAGTATACAAATGATATAACAGATTCGCCGATGCTCTACGCCAGATTATTGACAAGCGTTCATGCTCATGCCCAGATCGTATCCATAGATACCAGGGAAGCTTCTGCTATGCCGGGGGTAAAGGCGGTTATTACTGCAAAGGACCATCAGGTTATCTGTGGATCCATGCTTCAGGACAGGCCTCCCTTAGCCAGAGATAAAGTGCGTTATTACGGGGAACCGGTTGCCATCGTTGTTGCAGATGATGAAATGCAGGCAAAAGCAGCAGTGGGAAGGATACTTGTAGAATATAAGCCTTTACCGGTTGTGAATTCTGTAAAAGAGGCATTCAAAAGGAATCCTGTGATCATACATGAAGCTCTTATGTTATATACTAAAGCCACGGAGGAAGTATATCCTGTAAAAGGAACCAATATCTGCCATCATCAAAAAATCAGAAAAGGCGATATGCAGAAAGGCTGGCTGGATAGCGAAATTGTTGTAGAGGGTAGTTTTTCCCTGCCCCAGTCTGATCATGCCGCCATGGAAACTAGGGCAGTTCACTGTATAATCATGCCGGAGGGCAGTGTAAAGATCAAGACATCAACCCAATCACCTTATGAGGTAAAGGAATCAATCAGCAAATATCTTAATATTCCGGAGGGAAAGATTGTAGTCCAGGTTCCATTAGTTGGCGGTGCATTTGGAGGAAAGGCATGTATACAGCCAGAGGTGCTTGCAGTGATTGCGGCGATGAATGTTAAAGGAAAATGGATCAATCTGGTGAATACAAGAGAAGAAGATATGGTCACTTCTCCATGCCATTTGGGGTTGGAGGGAACCATAAGGATCGGAGCGAAAAAAAGCGGGCAGATCATGGCGGCAGAAATGACATTCCAGATAGATACCGGTGCTTACTCTGACATTTCTCCTAAGATAACGAAAGCAATCGCAGCGGATTGTGCCGGTCCCTACCGGATACCCAATATTCAGTGCGATTGCTACAGCGTTTATACAAACCACCCCTATATAACCTCTTTCCGAGGATTCGGTCATGAGGCACATACCTTTTGTCTGGAAAGAATGATGGATAAACTGGCTTTCGAAACAGGACTGGATCCTTTTCAGCTAAGGCTCATAAATCTGGTTAAAGCCGGCGACACAACTCCCACCCAAGTCAAAGTCACAGCCAGCAATACAGGGAATGCGGCAGAATGCCTTGAGAGGCTGAAAACAGTCATTAACTGGGAGGAAGGTTCCCGCATCGCAGAAGAGAACGGACTGGTCAGAGCAAAGGGAATCAGCTGTCTGATCAAGACCTCTGATACTCCCACAGATGCAGGCGCAAGCGCTGTTTTATCTTTTAATTCTGACGGAAGCATAAATCTGGATTGCGGCGCTGCGGAGATAGGGCCTGGAATGAAGACAACGGCAGCGCAGATATTGGCGGAAAAGATGAGAATCAGTGTCAATGACGTTTATGTAAAGCTGGATGTAAATACCCAGTCAACCCCTTATTTATGGAAAACCGTTGCCAGTATGACAACTTTTCTGGTTGGACGGGCCGTATTAAATGCAGCGGATGATGCCATATCCCAGCTGATGGGTCTTGCATCGATTGCCCTGCGGTGCCCGACGGAAGACCTGGACTTTGAGAATAAGATGATATATGTGAAACATGATCCGGAGCTTTATATCATGTTCGAGGATCTGGTAAAAGGCTACAAATTTTCAGACGGCAATTCCCTCAAAGGGCCTGTGATTGGAAGGGGCAGCTATATCATGAATCATCTGACACCCCTTAATGAGGCATCGGGACGGGGAACACCCGGCAAGAGCTGGACGGTAGGAGCCCAGGCCGTTGAAATTGAATATGATACCAGGCAGCATACTTACCGGCTGCTAAAAGCGGCTACTGTGATTGACGCGGGTAAAGTCATAAATCCCAAGACTGCAAGAGGCGTGGTTATGGGCGGTATGTGTATGGGGCTGGGGCTTGGTACCAGTGAGGATTTCGTCTATAATGAAGATGGAATTGTAGAAGATACTAGCTTTCGCACCTATAAAATGATCCGATATGGAGAAAATCCGGAATATGTGGTTGATTTTGTAGAAACACCTCAAATTGATGCACCCTATGGGGCCAGAGGGATTGCAGAACACGGCATTATTGGAATGCCTGCCGCATTGGCTAATGCTATATCATTGGCAGCTCATATTGATGTGAACCGGCTTCCCATTACTCCTGAATTCATATGGAGAGAAAGGATGAAACTATGATTCCTTTTGATTTTGATTATTATAAACCAGAAAGCATGGATGAAGCATTTAAGTACTACCAGGACTTGCTTGATAATAATAAAAAACCTCTTTATTATGGGGGAGGAACGGAAATTATCAGTATGGCCAGGGTAGGGGGGATAGGATTTGATTCGGTTATTGATTTAAAAGGAATACCCGAATGCAGCCAGCTTGAGGTGAGCGGTGGGAAATTCAGGATTGGAGCCGCACAAACCCTTACAAACATTGCGGAATACAATGCATATCCCTTATTGTCCAAAACCATAAAAAGAATTGCAGACCACACGATCCAGGGGAAGATCACCATAGGAGGTAATCTTGCCGGCACAATTAAGTACCGTGAGGCAGCCTTACCTTTAATGATAAGTGATAGCACCCTGCAGGTAATGACACGGAGCGGTTTGGCCGAATTACCTTTTTCAAAGGCATTCAATGGAAAACTGCAGCTTAAAAAGGGAGAATTTCTGGTATCCATATTGATCGGAGAAAATGATTTGAGTCACCCTTACAATCATGTAAAAAGGACAAAGCAGGAGAAAATAGATTATCCGTTGATCACCATGGTGGCATCGAAACATAACAAGGCCATAAAAACAGCGATTACCGGGTATGGCGATCATCCAATTATTTTATCCGAACGGATTATGAATCATAAATTATATAACATGGAACAGAAGATCAAAAAAATTATAAATTTAGTCCATAGTGATTGTAAAGGTGATTTATCGGGGAGCAGGGATTATAGAGAATTTGTATTAGAAAACATGCTTCAGGATATGTTTCATAATTTTGAAAAGATCGGCTGATCCTTTCAGGAATTGAGGGGCTTTATGCATTTATCAGGTGATAGTATTATAGTTCTTAATGTAAATGGTGAAGATAAAACTGTTATGGTTAAACCGGCCTATACTCTGCTTCATGTTCTTCGGGAGGAATTGTCATTAACCGGAGCCAAAAGCGGCTGTGAGAACGGAGATTGCGGCGCCTGCACGGTACTCGTTGATGACATGCCGGTAAAATCCTGCCTGATGCTGGCGGTAGAGGCGGTTGGTCATAGAATAACCACAGTGGAAGGGCTTAAAAACGCTCCAATACAAGATGCATTTATTAAAAATTGGGGATTTCAATGCGGTTATTGTACTTCCGGGTTCCTGATGGTTTGCCACGCACTGGCCAGGCACAAACCAGATGCGGATGATGAAACCATAGAGGAATGGTTACAATCCAATCTATGCAGATGTACCGGTTATGAGGAAATAGAGAATGCCGTAAAATCAATATTATCAGGGAATTATAATTGAAAGAATGCGAATTTATTCGTATGATTCACATCTTGTCTGATCCTCCCATACAATATAGTATCATAATGAAATGAGGTATATGATATGGGATGTTCTAATTCTTGGTCTGGTGGCTGCAACTGTAACAATACTTGCAACAACCGGAATAATTGCTGTAATAATAGATGTCGTAACAATTGTAATGTTGATCCTTGTGCTGAAGCAAAAAGAGAGGCATATTGTGAAGGTTTCAGAGATGGCTGCAATGATCCATGTTGCAGAGGCAAAAGATAGGCGAGGCTGATAGCAGGATGAGCGGGTATCCGGTATTCCGGACCCGCTTTTTTATATTTATCCAACCGTCCGTATTCGTTTCATGATTTGCAGAATCTGCTTTTTCATGATATGATAATTCCAGAGTTAACCAATAGGTTTCATAAATTTGTAAGAGAGGAAGCATGTCTATGGGAAATAAAAAAGGTATTATAGCTGAGTTTAAAGAATTTGTTTTACGCGGGAATGTGGTTGACCTGGCAGTTGGCGTTATTATCGGTGCTGCTTTTCAGGCGATCGTCAATTCTCTGGTAAAGGATATTATATCTCCTTTGATCGGAGTAATTACCGGAGGAGTGGACTTCTCCAACAAATTTGTTCCTCTATATGCTGTTCCGGCAGGTGCGGATGTTTCCACGCTTTCAGCTGCACAAGCACTTGGTCCGGTATTTGCTTATGGTTCCTTTATTACGGCAGTAATCAATTTTTTAATTATGGCTTCTGTTATTTTTATGATGATAAAAGTGATTAATTCCCTGCGGGGGAAAAAGCAGCAGGCGGAACCGGCTGCTTCTACGGACAAGGAATGCCCATTTTGTTATACTCGTATCAATGTAAACGCTACCCGCTGCCCTAATTGTACAAGCAAACTTCCTGTACAGCCTGAAACAGTACAGGAAGATTAATGGAACAGAAAACCGGGACGCCAGATCAGTAAATTACATGATCGTGGAAAAGAGTTCGAATACACGGTTCAGATCCAATTGCCCAAATCCCCATATATTGTTGGGATAGCTGTAGGCAGGATTCCGTTGTGCTCCTCTTATTATAATACGGTTTACTTGTTCGCCTGTAATATAAGTAAAGTTGCCTTTGTTCTGAGTCCATTCAAAGATGACAGCAATTGCACCCGCTGTAAAGGCGGCAGAAGCGCCGGCGCCTGTTAAGGTTCCGTATTGATTTTCAGTGACTGCACAGGGAATCTGAAAACCGGGAGCTGCAATATCAGGTTTGACATAACCGCTTCTTGTGAAACCTCTTCCTGATTCATCTAATATATTAGATGTCATCTGATTATAAGCGGCAGCGGTTAAGGTACGTCTGGAATTTCCGGGAGAGGTTATGGTGATATCCGGATTGGAATTTAAAAAAAAGGTCTCGTCAGATATCAAGTCTCCGCTGGGGAGCCAGGAATTAATAGTAAAAGGTTCATTTTCTATGTTTTGGACACGGAAGTACCAGATTCCGGGAAGGGGATCCTGAAAACGCAATAATATCAGCTGGTCGCCGCTTTCCCTTTCAAATATCATATTATTCACCCATAAGATACTCTGGCTGTTCTGGAAAACATACTTATGGCAATCATTGAAAGACGGATTAATCGACGAGACCATTTCCCGGTCAGGTGCGGAAATTTCAATAGAAAGCCGTCCTGGAATGTGTGCCCAGATTTCCATGGAGAACTGCTTGTCACTTTCTGCTATATTCAACTGGAAATCATTAAAGTGCGGCGCAGATATGGTTCTGTTAAAATAGTGCCTGCCGCTGTTTCCCTGGTTTCCTGCTGATATGGAAACATCCACATCAGGACGTTGAACCAGGCTTTCAAGGTAGGTGCTTAAAACTCCCCTGCCATCGTGGCTGCCCTGGCTACTGCTTAAAGCAATACATATGACTAGAGGACGTCTTAAGCGTTGACCTACGTCAATTAAATAGCGTATTCCAAGAACGATATCTGATTCCTGAAAACATAGTTTGTCTTCCGGAACAGAAAAAATCATTTTAAGATTTGACTTGGCTTCTTTTAATTTCACAACAACCAATTCTGAATTTGGAACAACGCCGCTAAAAGAGTTCTTAGTGTCTGGAGAGCCTGCAACGATACTTGCTATGGCTGTACCGTGCCCAATTGTATCAATGGAAGGAACAACAGAAAGTGAGTTTTCATATTGCAGTGCGTCATTTATGGAAGCTTTTGTATATTCTGTACCGTAAGTAAAGCCATTGGGAGGTGGCCCATCCTGTATGGTCTGGTCCCAAATAGAAAGGATCCGTGTTGTTTTATCCCTATTCATGAAAGCTGGATGCCGGTAATCAATTCCGGTGTCTACAATGCCGATAATCACTCCTTGCCCCAATAAGGTATAATTATTAACTGGTGTGATGCTTACCATGCCGGGGGTTGGAGGTGCTACGTCAGCAGAAATGGTATAAAGAGTTGGAAAAACGTGGTAAGGATTTTGGCCGAGATCACATGGCTGCATATTATTTTTAGCTAGATGCAGCAGGGAAAACCTGTCATTCAGCAACGTAACATCATCACTGACACCAAAGGTAGGAACTAATAAATTACTTATCATCAAGTCGTAATAATTATTGTCCAGTATTTTCTCCATAATTAAATCTCCCTGATAAGATCTGGTTATAGAACATATAGTATATTTTATGCAGCATTGCTTCTGATATGAGCGCTGCCTGCCTGCAGGTGACGCCCCTAATTTTCTTATACTCATAATAAAGGTCCGGTTGCATAAAATATATCATATGTGCCAGTAGTATAGACAGGGAGGCCTGATCATGCAAAAAATATTGGATGATAATTTTTATGACTTGATCATCAGTAATATAATGATTCCCACATATGATACCGGAGATAATATAACACCTATGGATTTAAGGCATTCTTTGGCTCATATCCCTGTTGATTCAGCGAATCCCTGCGACTTGGGAGTTTACCCTTATAATGCATTTCCTTCTTTGCTGACCTTAAGCTCCACCGTCAGCCTTGAAAAATCTGGTATCGGAACGGTTCAGAGAAATCCTTATCTGGCTTTATTTGGCCGGGGAGTGCTTGTTGCGGTCATAGATACCGGAATTGATTACCAGCATCAGGCGTTTTTATATAATGACGGAACAACCCGCATTCTTTCCATATGGGACCAGACCATTCAGGATGGCGCACCGCCGGAGGGATTTACGTACGGCACCGAATACACCAGGGAGTATATCAATGTTGCACTTAAGTCGGAAAATCCCTTATCCATAGTCCCTTCTGTGGATACCAATGGTCATGGAACTGCAATCGCAAGTGTAATAGCGGGAAAACCGAGCCTGGAGCAGGCATTCAGTGGTGTTGTACCGGAATCCGACATTGTGGTCGTAAAATTAAAGCAGGCAAAGAGCAGTTTGAGAAAAATCTTTTTTGCACCTCCAGATGCCGAATGCTATCAGGAGTCGGATTTAATCATTGGGATCGGTTATGTGACTACCGTTGCTCAAAGACTGAACCGTCCCATCACCATATGCATTGCAATGGGAACAAACCAGTCAAGCCATGACGGACGGGGAGCGACCAGCTTCATTACCAATTATTTGGCGCAGCAGCCGCATATAGGAATAACGATAAGCACCGGTAATGAAGCAAACAAACGCAGACATTACTTTAACAGCACCACAACGGAACCCTACCAGAACAGCTTTGAACTAAGTGTTGGGGAAAATGATAAACTGTTTGCTATTGAGCTATGGCCGTTTGCTCCGGCAAGGCTGTCAATCGAAATAACCGCTCCGAACAGAGAAACAACGGGGCAGGTTTTTCCGGCCCTGGGAGAATGCAGAAGATTTGCCTTCGTATTTAACCCAAGCATCGTATGGGTTAATAATTATATTTTTGAAGAAGAGACCGGGGACCAGCTCATATTGATGCGTTTTCAGGATCCCCTTCCAGGAATCTGGAACATTCGGGTGCAGAACCTTGATAACGGACCATTTTCTTTTCATGCATGGCTGCCGTCAGGAGAATTGATATCAGAAAACACCTTTTTTATAAATTCCAACCCAGATACTACCATAACTTCACCGGCAAACGCAACCAATCCTCTGACAGTAACCGCTTATAATCAGTTTAATGATACCGTGCTGCCTGAATCCGGAAGAGGCTATACACGAACAGGATTTGTTAAACCAGATATCGCGGCACCGGGATTTGAGCTTACCTGTGCAGTTCCGGGAAACCAATATGGCAGCATAACAGGAAGCGGGTCTGCGGCAGCTCAGGCAGCAGGAATTGTTGCCATGGTTTTTGAATGGGCGATTCCAAGGGGAAATTATACCAATATTACAGGAAATGACGTAAACCGTCTGCTGATTCGCGGAGCACAGCGAGACAGCGGGACTACTTATCCCAATAATATCTGGGGATACGGTCAGATCGATGTCAATACGCTGTTTGAAAGGCTTACAAATATTTAAACGGACAACAGATCAGATCAATGGATATTATTGCAGTTCGTTTATATTTTATGATTGAGGTTATTGAAAACATTCGATATAATGTAAATGCTTGCTTTCAGGAAAAAGTGTTAAAAAATAATAGGATACAGGAAAGAGGAGAAGGAATGGAAGATACGAAAAGGTGTGGTTTGGAAGCGCTGGAGAAAACGACTGAAATCAGCGAATTCAAATGGTATATTTTTGATATCATAAATGAAGGGCTGGAACAGGACGGAATTGAAAAAAGTAAATTCAGTCTGGATAAGAAGAAAGCTGATGCGGTCTGTTTCACAGTAGGGGCCGGAAGTTTTTCTATATGCGGCAAAGGCGGAGAAGCAGTTAAACAGCACCACAATATATATCATGCTGTCTGTGACTTTTTTAACAGAATCTATGAGAACGAGGAAAATACAGAGAATGCTGTGACTCGTTTCCTCATAAGAACTCTTGATTTACCGGCCCTGATGAAGAAGCCAAGCCGTTCCATGCTGAGGGACCAGATCAACAAATGTCAGGAAGAGATCGATGCCCTGGAAGAGAAGATGCAAAAGGAGCCGGGAAAAAAGGAAGAAACCATGCTTTCCCTTAATAAGGTTTATTTAAAAGGATTAAAAGAGAAAATGGAAAGAAATTTTGGGGAGACGATATAAAAAAATAATCTTTGCATTTATATGAATAAAACATGTGGATCAGGCCATAATAGGATTATACCAAAGATGAGTGAATACTTATCCTCCCCTTTTTAGTGAGAGAAGTCCTGTAGACTAGTGTTTATGTGGCTTCTCTCATTTTTTTATCAGAGTTCAAATGGCAAAACTGTTGCCAAGCTGTTGCCCAAACGATTAACTTCAATAATGTCGCTGAATCAAAAAACGACGATTCAGCTCTTGTGTAACAAGAACGAAACAAGCTGATGAAGAGGGCGTAAAACATATATAAAATCAAAAATTGGAAAATAATGAATATTAATAATTTAAAAGCAATCGGAATATCTATAACCGGTTGCTTTTATTATGTTATGTTTGATTGGTAATGCTGGGAAAGCTAGAGGACTTCTTTTCTTTTTTAATAACTTAAGATTTTATCGGTAAGGTCGATTATAAATATGTAGTATTATAAAAAGAAATGTGAGGTAGTAACATGAATGAAGAAACATTAGTATTTGGTAAAGGTATTAAAATCTGGAGTATCATTTGTATCGTTTTTAGCGCTCTTGCTCTAATTGTCAATTGTACAGTCGGATTTTTTGATTTGGCTGTTATAGGTGTCGCTAGCTGCGCAGCTTATATACTGTTGTTAATTAAGAAAAGAAAGATTGCTTTTTATGCCATTATAATTTTTACAGTAATAATAATGGTACTAAATGTGGCAATACATGATGTGGGTATTATAACCTCATTAACCGGGGTCATAAATCCTATTATTACATTTGGTTTTCTATCAAAATACTGGAAACAGATGAAATAGGTTAATGCCCATAGGCGTGCGTCGCCAATCTGTTTAGCATAAGCCAGTTCATAAATGGGAGCAACTATCTAAAATGGTAGTTGCTTTTTTATTACAAATTCAAATCCTTTGGGTTGTAAGTCGGATTTACTGGAAAGATGATGCAAAGAGGGTTATGATTGGGAGAACATTGGAGATAGTGATGACAGATATTTTGTAAACTGAAGAATGTTGGTGATTACATTTACTGTACCTGTTCATCGTTTTAATAACATTTTTTGTTGAATGTATTGCAGTAGCAGAATAATACTTAAATATAATTACTGAAAACCAACTATCATTTTTGATAGTTGGTTTTATATTATCATATAAGCGGAAATTTCGTTCTACAATGGGTTGGTAAAAATTGGTAAATGCTATTTTCATATAAAATTGTATAATAATATGAATAGGCCGGTAGCCGTCAGATGCTGCTGGCTGATTTGTTGCATAAAACCAGGCATAAGAAAATGGAGGATATGATATGACTGAATTTATTGAAGAGGATTTACTTACGAATTTTCCTGATCAGCAGCTTGGTTTATATCGAAAGGTGGTAAAAGAATATGGAGATACGACTATCTATATATCTGATGAGGCATATGACATTAAGGGGAATACCTTACAAGAATATTATTCACTAAGAACCAAAGTAAACTGCAACAGATCAGACTTTTGGCAACTGTTTAACATGTTAAGAAAGTATTGATAGATTACCACTGGATTTCCGGAGGTTTTTATTACCATAATAACAAGATTTTTGGGTGTCATTGATAAATGAGCCCTTCTGTCGTATGATATGCTTACAAGAGAAGGGGGTAATTTTATGGACAGCCAGTAGGAAGTGTTGTATACTAGGGCAGTATAAGCAATGAGATCTAAGGCTTAAAAAGGAGTGACAAATATGAATCAATTGCCAGAAGGATATAAGGAAATAAGAAAAGTAGATTTGGAAAAAGATAAAATAGCATTAAATATTTTTGCATTTATAATATTTATCGTTATGGTGGTTTTAGGTGAACTTATAGCTCCAATAACCTTTACAGTTGATTTGAAATTTATTTACTTTCTAATTCTAGCTATTGTCTTATGTATCATCTATACTATTATACATGAAGCGATACACGGGTATTATATGAGGAAATTTAGTGGAAAAAAGGCTCATTATGGATTGGCTGGTTTATGTGCTTATGCAGGTAGTTATGCCTATTTCAATAAAAAACATTACATCATAATAACACTTTCACCTGTTGTGATTCTTGGTATTATTTTATTTATAATTAATGTTATTGTATCACAGAGCTATTTCTGGCTAATATATTTTGTACAGATGGCCAACTTAACGGGTGCTGTCGGGGATTTTTATATAACTTATTTAATGAGTAAGATGCCTGACGATACACTAACGCAGGATACAGGGATGTCTATGATAATGTTTTCAAAACAATCATAATCTAAATTATTTTAAACTATCAATAATCATATTGGTAGTTTTTTTATACTAAAAATCAAGTGTTTGCTAGGAGAAGTAAAATAAAATGCAAGAATAAAATATGAGCGAAGAGGAATTCGATGTTATGACAATAAAGGTATTAAATAACATGAGACATTAGTACTGGTCATTGACTTATCTGATATACAAACAGTAGCTGTCTTTATTATGATGATGAGAGAACAATGTTTTAAGTACCGATAAAACAATCATTTCCCTACTCTTATATAGTATGAATTAGTATTTAACGTATTAGTGTACATTGAAAACTTAATATTGATAGTTAGAAGTGTTTACTATATTATTAAATAGTGTAAATCGGAATTTTTAGTTATATGCGACAATGATTGGGAATAAAATAAACCAGAATTATGTAGTAAATAGGAGACTATGAAAGTGATAGAGATTATTAAAGCATTTATATTTGGGATTGTTGAAGGCATTACAGAGTGGCTACCCATAAGCAGTACAGGGCATATGATTTTAATTAATGAATTTGTAAAATTAGATGTATCTAAAAAGTTTTATAGTATGTTTGAGGTTGTCATCCAGTTAGGAGCAATTATGGCGGTAGTTGTTCTCTTTTGGAATGATATTTTCCCAATTGGACAAACAAATAATAATATTTCTGCCAAAAGTCAAGTATATATAAAAAAAGATGTATTAATTCTATGGTTTAAAATATTAGTTGCCTGTATTCCAGCAGGGGTTATAGGAATAATTTTCAATGAAAAGTTTGAAGATCTATTTTACAATTATCAAACAGTAGCATTTGCTTTAATCGTTTTTGGTGTTGCTTTTTTAGTAATCGAAAGTAATTATAAGGATAAAAGTGCAAGGATAAATTCAATGTCAGAGTTAACATTTGACATCGTCTTTACTATAGGAATTTTTCAGTTGATAGCGGCGATATTTCCAGGCACATCCCGCTCCGGTGCTACTATTGTAGGAGCTTTACTTTTAGGGGTATCAAGAAAAGTAGCAGCTGAATTTACATTCTTCTTAGCCATTCCTGTAATGTTTGGAGCTAGTTTATTAAAGATTTTGCAATTTGGGCTTTTGTTTTCTACATTTGAATTCACGATTCTTTTAGTAGGTATGGTAACAGCATTTGTTTCATCTATGCTTATTATAAAATTTTTAATGGCATACATTAAAAAGCATGACTTTAAAATATTTGGATGGTATAGAATTACTTTAGGTATAATAGTTTTAATGTATTTTATGTAAAAGCATGAAGTTTCAGTTTAATGATGTTAATCACGAACTACTAACTATCAGTATTTAGTTAGTAGTTTTTTAGTGCCAGAAATTCATGAAACTGATATTTGCCAGAAACACCGATTGAAAGCTTTCAATTTTTTTACGCAAAAAGCACTCCAAAAGTTATGGAGTGCAAAATGAGATGAGTCAATGGGTTATAAATTGAACCTTACCAACATTAAAATGCCAATTAGGTATAACGTCTTTTTTAGCCGGAATCGCTTTGTAACCTGCTTTGACCATGGCTTCCATGAAGCATTGTGAAGTGATTTGGTGCCCAATATCAGCCCCTGTTACGCGGTTGAAACGCGCTTTCAGACCATAAGCAGTCTGTTGATAGTTAATGCTTGGAATCATCTTATAGTTAAAAAAGATGTGATCGATCAAAATATCCTGATCAGGAAGAGATAAGTCGGAAAAATGATCAGCCTTTTTCATGGAACGTCTCCTTTCGTCTATACTCAGTTCTGGCGTAAGCCTACAAATAAATTATATGAAAAATATAAAAAGATATGTCAAATAATTGAAAAAACTAAGCACCAAAGGAGGAATGCAACTTATACGAACATTAAACTGATATTTATAAGAAATTTGTGGTAGAATTATGGAAGAGTTTAAGCTTGCTAACTATGAGTATAATCTTTTTGTATTTGTTAAGTGAGCTGAATTATTTTTATTTAAATGAATTATGATTTAATTAACATTAGTTAATAGTTTTAATGAATACATGGAGTTTTTATTATTTTTGAAAGAAAGGTGAACCATACATGAATGAAATGAAAACAGTATTAGATAAAGTTGTAACATCTTTGACTGCAGTTTTAGGTATCGAAGCTATTGTGCTTGGAGGCTCACGTGCAAGGGGAACACATACACCTGAATCAGATGTAGACATCGGCATCTATTACGATAATGCTACGCTTGATCTTGTATCTTTGAACAAAGCAGCACAACTTTTAGATGACAATCATAGGGAAAAGCTGGTTGTTTCTCCCGGTGAGTGGGGAAAATGGGTCAATGGAGGTGGTTGGCTTACTATTGATGGATATCATGTCGATTTTATACTACGCGATGTACAACGAGTTGAAAGTGTGATTTCGGAATGCCAGGAAGGAGGCATTTCGGCGCATTATCAAACTGGACACCCGCATGCGTATATCAATGTAATGTATATGGGTGAACTGGCAATATGCAAAGTATTGTGGGATAAACAAGGTATTATCTCTGAACTAAAGAGCGTTGCAGAACAATATCCGCCAAAATTGAAGCAAGCTATCATAGGATTTTTTGGGTTTGAATCAGAGTTTTCGTTAATGATTGCAGAAAGCAATGCCGGGAAAAATGATATTTATTATGTAACTGCTCATATAGTGCGAGCGATATCAGCACTTAATCAAGTGTTATTTGCGGTAAATGAACAATACTGTATAAATGAAAAAAAGGCAGTCGGAATGATAGACAGTTTTAACAGTCATCCACTTGGTTACAAAGATAAAGTTAATTCAATTTTCTTAGCGGCTGCAACTGATAGCACAGATGCTTGTGCACAGCTAAGGTGCTTAATTAACGAAATAAAAGGTGTTCTTTCGAATTATGAGTGAACTTAGGAAGGAAAGAATGTAAAGAAAACTGATATTATGAGATGCTGCTTTTATGATGTAGTTATTAGCAGCTAAAAACATAAATAGAGTATTATTTTAGGAGGTATAGAAATGGAGACTCGTCCTCAGACAGTCATTAAAATGACTGTAGTAAAAAAGAATAATTATTGCCCTATTTTTAAAGAAGGTGATGAAATAATAATAAAGAAGCACTGCTTTGACATAAGTTTCAATAAATTGGAAAAGTATTGTTATGCTACCCTAGCAGATATATATCCTAAATGTAACAATTTGAGAAAGCAGACGGTGGGATCAAAGGATATCTTTATCTGCCGTGACAATGGAATTATTGAGATTGAATTAGAAAGACTGGCTGATGAGCCGTACGACTTTGAAAGAATAGAAAATACATAAAACAAAGATTGGACAGATACATCTAACGTAATATGTAAGAAGTGGAGAATATGAAAATTGGATATAAACAATAAAAATAGATATACTTATTTTATACAATAAAATAAGGAGTTGTGTGAAAATATGAGAGAATCAGATACAATTAATCTGTTACGTGAGTGCGATGCGGGGATAAAAATGGGAGTTGCGTCAATTGATGAAGTTTTAGAATATGCCTATGATGATAAGCTGAAAAAATATCTGATTGACTGCAAAGATAAACATGTTAAATTAAAAGAGGAAATTCGCACCCTCTTAGATGAACTTCATTGCGACGGCAAAGAACCGAACCCAATGGCTAAAGGTATGTCATGGATAAAAACAAATGTGAAATTGATTATGAAGGAGTCAGATCATACAATTGCCGATTTGATAACTGATGGATGCAATATGGGCGTAAAATCGCTCAATAAGTATCTAAACCAGTATAAGGCGGCTGACGAAAAGCCTAAAGATATTACGAAACGGCTTATTAGCCTTGAAGAAAAGCTTTCCGAAGATATGCATCAGTTTTTATAAGAAAAAAAGAAATTGAGACATGTGTTTTAATGATACATGTCTTGATTCCTACATATTGTTAAATGCTTAGTATGGGATTGTTCCTATAAATATGAGAGATGGCAGCCTGGTATGTATTGGAAAGGGAAATGATGACTGGAATCAATCTGCCCCACATGGAGCCGGTGGATTAATGAGTAGGTCACAAGCAAAAGAGACGTTTACTGTATCAGAGTTTAAAAAGCAAATGAATGGAATTTATACGACATCAGTAAATAAAGAAACTTTAGACGAATGCCCAATGGCATATAAAAAGCATCATCAAACCGATCTACAATTTCAAAGCCGGCTTGTATAAAATAACTATTTCCTGTAGAGGTTTTAAAAACTATATTTTACAATCAACTATCAATAATTATATTGGTAGTATTTTTTGCATCAACTTAAATTAATTTAAGGTAACCCCATTAGTTTTCTTTACGTAGGCTTTTTGTCTGATGTAACATTTATCTAAATGTTGACATTATAATAACTCTGGATTTATAGTATTAAAGAGTATAGAAGGAATAAACAATTTAATTGAACAGAAGAAGAAGGGAGAACCAATGAAAGAATTAAAAACAGTAGAGGAATCCATGGTAGAGCAGGTTCACCTTTTGATGCCTAACCATATCAATGGAAGTGGTAGACTTTTTGGCGGGCAGCTTCTGGAGTGGATTGATGTCGTGGGTGCGATAACTGCTAAACGCCATGCTGAATGTAACACTACGACAGCTGCAATAGATAATCTTCAATTTAAGGCAGGGGCCTTTATAAATGACACCATTGTGTTGATAGGAAGATTAACCTATGTGGGTAATACCTCAATGGAAGTAAGGGTAGATACCTACTCGGAGGATCTTTCGGGGATACGAAAACCGATTAACCGTGCCTATCTGGTATATGTAGCAATTGATAAAGAGGGAAATCCTGTTAAAGTGCCGGGACTTAAACTTACGACACAAGGACAAAAGGCTGAATGGGACAGTGCGGTAAAGCGGAATTTACGTAAGTTAAGACGTAAGGAAGGTTTCTAAGAAAATTTCCATAAAATACAAGATGCCGAAGATCATCGCGATGAAGGTTTTCGGTAACAGGAAAAAGGATATTGACTAAGGTTAATTTTAAATAGAAAACTACAAATTGACATACGAAACTTAACATTGATATTTTTTGAGATTTGCTGTATTCTTCATATATATAAATGAGACTAGAGAGGAATTTTAAATATGAAAACAGAAATAACAGTCGCTTATAATAATATTAGTGAAATTAAAGAATTGTTTTTAGAGTATACTCATATGTTGGTTGAAAATGACCCTGATTTTGCTGAATATTTAAAAATCCAAAATTACGATTCAGAACTTGATCATTTGTCGGATAAATACGCACGTCCAGATGGTAGATTATATATAGCAAAAGTAGAAGATGAAGCAGTTGGCTGCATTGGTTTAAGAAAAATTGATGATGAGAACTGTGAAATGAAAAGACTATATGTTAAACCTGCATTCCGAGGACATAAAATTGCTAATAAGCTTGTGGAACTAATTATTAATGATGCGAAAGAAATCGGTTATAAAAGCATTCTGCTGGACACACTTCCCTTTTTAGAGGGAGCGATACGTTTGTATAAAAAACTTGGATTTTTTGAAATTGATTCGTATAATAACAGTCCGATGGATAATTTAGTATATCTGAGATTAGATTTGAATTAATAAATCATCATCAAAGAAAAACCAGAGAGGAAGGATGTTATGGAATTTTATTTTAAGTCAAAAGGTGCAAAAACCCATCTTTACCGGGAAAGTGGGTTTATCGATGAGGATTTGGGGGAGCTGACGGAAACATTTTCCGGTAAACTGAAGACTAAAAATTTACTGGGTGAAAACTTTGAGTTGGAAGATATTTCTGGCTTCTTTTCAAAAGGAAACAGGTATTCCATTAAGAGTTCGAAAGGATTAAATGGAATAATTGAGAAAAAGAGCTTCGGTGACAGGTATATTTTAAAATAACGATGTTTTTATAGATATGCTGTAGATCGGGCATTGGAGAATAATCCAGTGCCCTTTTTAATACTTTAAATGTAATAATAGAATCAGGCAATTGAAGGTGTCCGGTACCCGTCTATAAGCAGCAGTCAGGTAAAATTAAAAAAATAGAACATATGTTTGCATTTGTGGCATATCTGTGTTATAATATGCATAAGGATTAAATAAAAAAGTATTCCGTTAATACAGCAATAATCTGGACTTGCGTCGCCGATTTAAGTGAAAGCATCAAAAGAAGGCTCTCGATGCATTCATTGCAGTATAAATATTGGTTTTCTGCAAACGCTAAAAATCATAATAACCCAAAGTAATTAGTAAGAATATCTGCTGTTTTTGAAATACTTAATTGCACGATCTGCTCCAAAGAAACGGTTTTTCTTCATCTTCATGATCAAAGAACTTTTCTACTGAAGCATGCCGCTCGCTAAATTAGCGCCACATGCTGATAATCAGATATTTCTTTTAAAATAGTACCCTAAGATAAACTGGCATTTACTGATGCCAAAAAACAGAAAACATATAAATTGGAATATAGTTTTTCATTTTACCAATAGAAATAAACCGTCATACGAAAGGTCATTTATTTAAGGGAAACAGATGCCGCATTATCCAATAACAGATAGAGGTTCTTTAGAAAATCACGATGAGGTGGTTTTAATTTTTAACCATGAAACGAACACTTGTTCTAATGCGAAAGGAGAATCGCGTATGATGATCACAAAAAATAACTTAAATGAAATATTATTTGAAAACCAGGATGCAAGGCTGTTAATTGAACGGGTGGTTTCCTCTACGCAAGCGACTCTATATTATTACCATGACGATGAGATCACCGTTGAGAAGGCATTGGAGATATATAACCGTGCAATGAGGGCGGAAGAGAAAGATGCCTTCTCCTGCGTAACATTCCTGGATTTTTCCAGGGAAAAAAACAAATTGCAGTATTCTGGAAATCCTTGCTAAAATGGCATTTTGGATATAGATTAATTTTAATAAATAATTAAAACAATTCAGAATCGGATGAAATAATAAAAAATATTGACATAAATAATAAAATTATGTATAATTCAAATAATTTCATAGGCGAAATGCCGATGAATTAAGACGAAACAAGAAAAACAATATCAAAAGGAGAGGGAAAAATGAAAAAAAGAGTATTAGCTTTAGGCACTGTAGCCTGTCTTGTTATTGGAACCCTGTCAGGTTGTGGCTTTACCGGGTCAACCAGCAGCCCCACCACTGGAGGAGCTTCCCAAAGTGTGGAATCTAGTGAAGCCGCTTCTGACAAAAAGGAGGCTCCGGCAGCCGGCGATCAGGTGCTTAGCGTATATGCAAATGCTGAGATCAAAACTCTGGTACAATGGGCGGCTTCTGACAATCAGTCATCAAAGGTGAACAATAATGCATTTGAAGGTCTGCTTCGCCTGGATGAAAATCATGATGCGCAGCCTGCACTTGCGGAAAGCTATGATGTTTCCGATGATAAACTTACATACACCTTTCATTTGAGAGACGGCCTGCAATGGAGTGATGGAACTCCTTTGACAGCAAATGATTTTGTATTTGCCTGGTTAAAGCAGATGAGTGCGGAAGCCACCAATGGCTACAGCTTCATTATGACTGACTATATTGTTAACGGTGCTGAGTATAACGAAGGCAAAGCCAGTGCAGAAGATGTGGGAGTAAAGGCCCTTGATGAAAAGACCTTCCAGGTGATTTTAAAAGCACCTACCCCTTATTTCTCCCGGTTAACTGTTCTTTGCCAGTTCTTCCCGTTAAATGAAGCATACGTCACCTCAAAAGGCGACCAGTATGGTTTAAGCGCAGAGAATATGATTTACTGCGGCCCATATGTTATTACCAGCTATGATCCGGCGGTAGGGGCTACCTTGAAAAAGAATGATAAGTACTGGGATGCAGCAAATGTGAAGGTTGAAAATGCTCAGGTAAGGGTAATGAAAGATGCTTCTGCAGCCCTTAATGCTTATCTGGCCGATGAACTGAGCCAGGTGGCTCTTGATTCTGCCAACGTAGCCGCTTATCAGAATAATCCGGAATTCAGTTCTAAGAGTGAGTTCAGAACCGAGTATCTGCAGTTCTCTTTGAGCAATCCGGTTATGGCAAACAAAAATATCCGCAGAGCTGTTTCCATGGCCATTGACCGTGAGACCTTAGTGAAGGCAATTCTTGCTGATGGCTCTGCTCCAAGTGCCGGTCTGATTGCGGAAGGCATGTATGGAAACGAAAGCAAAAGCTTCCGTGATTTAAACGGAAATATTTGTCAATTTGATGCGGAACAGGCTAAGAAATACTGGGAAGAGGGCTGTAAGGAATTGGGACAGACACCAACTCTTACTTTGCTGGTAAGAGATGATTCTGTAACAAAGGCGGTTGCAACCTACATACAGAGCGAATTAAATAAGAATTTAGGCATTGATATCGTGATTGATACAAAGACGGTTCAGGCAAGAAATGAATTAATGGATAACGATAATTACATGTTTGCATCTACCGCATGGGGCGCAGATTATGATGATGCCATGACATACCTTGATTTATGGACCAACGGCACTCCATACCGTGGCTCCTATCAAAATGAACAATATAATAAACTGATTAACGACGCAAGAGTTGAAACCGATGACGCCAAGCGTCTGGATATGCTGCTGCAGGCGGAGAATCTTCTGATCGATGAGGATGTGATTGTTGCACCTTTGTACCATAGAGGTTCTGCAACCCTTACAAAATCCAATGTGAAAGGACTGGTCAATCATCCTTTCGGGCCAGATGTGGAATTTAAATACGCTTATTTTGAGTAAGATGCAGCGGACAGGGATTTGACCTGACCAACGGAATGCGGAAAATGAGAAGAGCCGTTCTTCCCTTTTTAGTACTGGAAAAGGGCGGCTCTTTTTAAAATCTCATGAGAATATGAATGCAAAGGAGGACACAGCATGATAAAATATATCTGCAAGCGACTGATATATCTGGCGCTGACATTATGGGTCATTGTAACAGCTACTTTTTTTCTGATGAAAAAGCTGCCAGGATCTCCTTTTGATGCGGAGCGCTTTAATATGATGTCTATTCAGCAGCAGCAGGCCATTTTAGAGCAGTATGGGCTGAATGAGTCCGTGCCCCGGCAATACCTAAAGTATATGGGAAATATCCTGCATGGAGATTTCGGAACATCCTTTACCTATACTGGACAGAAGGTATCTACCGTAATCGGAGGAAGGATCGGCCCCTCAGCTTTGATTGGCCTTCAGGCAGTGCTGATCGGTCTGGCTGTTGGCCTGACATTGGGAATTATCGCGGCGTGGAGACATAACAGCGGAATTGACTATTTCACTATGATTGTAGCTGTTCTTGGAGTTTCTGTACCTAATTTTGTAGCTGCGGCTCTTTTGCAGTATTATGTGGCCTTAAAATGGGGAATCCTGCCCGTTGGTTTTTGGACAGACTGGAAATGTTCGGTTCTGCCGTCCATTGCCTTATCATTTTCTGCGACTGCCATGATCGCCCGGTTTATCCGGACTGAGATGCTGGAGGTGTTGGAGCAGGATTACATTGTCACTGCCAAAGCCAAGGGTCTTAGTCCAATGAAGGTACTCATGCGCCATGCGGTAAGAAATTCGATCATCCCTGTGGTGACGATTCTGGGACCCATTGTTGTAAATCTTCTGACAGGCTCCCTTGCTGTTGAGAATATTTATACCATCCCTGGAATTGGCAGCTTATTTGTAGACAGTATAAAGGCTAATGACTATTCCACGATCATGGGAATCACGATTTTTTACAGCGCTTTCTATATTTTTGTAGTGCTGATCGTTGATATCGCTTATTCCCTCATCGATCCCAGGATTCGTCTGGCAGCCGGTAAGGAGGGGTAAGCATGGATGAATTATTTGTAAAGGCATATGTGGATGAATCGGAGAAAGAACATATTGCCCGACCCAATTTAACAGCCCTTCAGGATGGCTGGCTTCGTTTGAAAAAAAATAAGGCGGCAGTTGTTTGCCTGTTTACATTGATTGCTATCGGGCTTCTGGCAATACTGGCACCTGAGTTTTCAAGATATTCTTATAAAGAAACGAATTATGACATCATTTATCAGATTCCCTCTATGAAACATCTCTTCGGAACGGATCAGTTCGGCCGTGATCTTTGGGTCAGGACGTGGATGGGAACCCGTATTTCCCTTCTTATTGCCTTTGTGGCAGCTCTTTTGGATTTAACATTGGGAGTGACCTATGGAGCGGTTTCCGCATTGGCCGGCGGGAGAGTGGATGCCGTTATGCAGCGTATCATTGAAGTGCTGGTGGGAATCCCCCATCTGATCATCGTCATCCTTTTGATGATGGTTATGCCGGCAGGTATCTGGACGATTGTAGTAGCTCTTTCCATTACCGGCTGGGTGAATATGGCACGTTTGGTCCGCGGATCCATATTAAAGCTTAAGAATCAGGAGTTTGTGCTGGCAGCCAGAGTGCTGGGAACCAGTACTGTCGGAATCATATGGAAACATCTGATCCCCAATACGGTAGGAGTCATTGTCATCAATGCCATGTTTACCATTCCTTCTGCCATATTTACGGAGGCATTTTTAAGCTTTATCGGCATTGGCATGCAGGAACCAAAAGCATCATTGGGAGTTTTGATCAACAACGGATACCAGGTGCTTCGCAATTTCCCCCATGTATTGATTTTTCCGGCAATCGTGATCGTCCTGATTATGGTATGCTTCAGCATTCTTGGAGACGGCTTGCGGGATGCTCTGGATCCAAGGATGAGAAAGTAGGTGAGACGTCATGAGCAGATTATTGGAAGTTAATCAGTTGCAGGTACATATAAAGACACAGCATGGAGTAGTCCAGGCGGTGCGGGGGATAAGCTTTTATCTTGATAAGCAGGAGACTTTAGCAATCGTGGGAGAGTCCGGCTCCGGCAAAACCATTTCCGTGAAAAGCATTATGGGCCTGCTTCCGAAGAATGGTAAGATCGTGGGAGGCAGTATTCTCCTGGAAGGTAAAGATCTTTCTAAATACAGCGAGCGGCAGATGCAGACGGTACGGGGATCGGATATTTCCATGATATTTCAGGATCCCATGACCTCTTTAAACCCTACTATGACTATAGGAAAGCAGATTGTGGAGGTATTAAAAGAGCATCGGAAGGATATGACTAAAGTTCAGATGAAGAACCGGGCTCTTGAGCTGATTTCTCTGGTTGGAATTTCTAACCCAGAGACAAGGTTTGACCAGTACCCTCACCAGCTTTCCGGTGGTATGAGGCAACGAGTTGTGATCGCAGTGGCATTGTCCTGTGATCCAAAGATATTGATCGCAGATGAACCCACTACGGCTTTGGACGTAACCATACAGGCACAGATTCTGGATTTGATGAAGGATTTGCAGAAGAAAATTAAAACCTCTATTATTATTATTACCCATAATCTGGGAGTTGTGGCGAATATTGCGGACCGGGTTGCCGTTATGTACGGAGGCCAGCTGGTGGAAAGCGCTGATGTGCGTGAGCTGTTTTACCAGACGGAACATCCTTATACGAAGGGACTTTTGGCTTCCATACCAAAGGCTTCCCATAAAGGAGGCGAGCTGACGGCCATTCATGGGACTCCGCCGGATCTGATGGATCCGCCAAAAGGCTGCCCATTTGCAGCAAGATGCACAAAAACCATGGAGGTCTGCAGACAGTATCCTCCCCAGGATATGCTTTGCGGCGAGAGCCACCATGCGCGCTGCTGGCTTCTTGATGAGCGGGCAAAGGCTTTCAGGGAATAGGAGGAAATCATAATGTCGGCAGAAAAGAAACCATTATTAGAAGTAAAGCATTTGAAAAAATATTTCCAGGTGGGGAAAAATCAGATATTGAAAGCAGTGGATGATGTCAGTCTGGATATATATAAGGGAGAAACCCTTGGTCTGGTGGGAGAAAGCGGCTGCGGGAAATCAACCTTTGGCCGGACTGTAATCCAGCTTTATGAGCCAACGGATGGCCGGGTCGTATATGACGGACAGGAAATTAACGGCAGCTTGGCGGCGGCGGAGCGCCATAGCTTTACAAGAAAGATGCAGATGATTTTTCAAGATCCTTACGCGTGTCTTAATCCGCGTATGAAGGTCATAGATATTGTTGCAGAAGGAATTGATGCTCATGGAATCTTGAGCGGAGAGGAACGGAGAATAAAGGTACTTGAGCTTCTGGAAACGGTAGGGCTTTCCGAAGAACATGCAAACCGCTTTCCTCACGAATTCTCCGGCGGACAGCGTCAGCGGGTGGGGATTGCCCGGGCATTGGCTGTGGATCCGGAGTTTGTGATCTGTGATGAACCCATTTCCGCACTGGATGTTTCCATTCAGGCACAGGTGATCAACTTATTGAAAGAGCTGCAGGAGAAGAGGGGGCTTACCTATCTGTTCATCGCTCATGATCTTTCTATGGTTAAGCACATCAGTGACCGGATCGGCGTTATGTACCTGGGGGCCATGGTGGAACTGACAGACAGTGAGAGCCTGTTTGAGACTCCGCTCCATCCCTATACCCAGGCATTGCTTTCCGCAATTCCTATCCCTGATCCTGATGTGGAAAAGAGCCGCAGCCGGATCATGCTGGAGGGAAGCCTGCCAAATCCTGTTAATTTGAAGGAAGGCTGCCGGTTTGCTTCCCGCTGCCCTTATGCTGAGCAGCTGTGCCGGGAAAAGACACCGGAAATGAAAGAAGTCAGGCCAGGGCATTTTGCAGCCTGCCATAAGGCAATGTAGGATGCCGGCAACAAAATATAGATGGTTAGGAGAAAATAATGAAAGACTATATCTTGGAGGTCTGTGTGGATTCTGTGGAATCCGCTAAAGCAGCGGTACAGGGAGGAGCCGACAGGCTGGAGCTCTGTGCAAATCTGGTGATTGGGGGAACTACCCCTGGCGTTAGTCAGTTTAATCAGATCCGCAAAGCCTGTGATGTTCCAATCAACGTTCTGATACGGCCCCGGTATGGAGATTTTCTGTATACAGATCATGAATTTCAGATGATCTCAGAGGATGCGCAGATGTATCGGAATCTTGGTGCGGATGGGATTGTCGTGGGATTTTTAAAACCGGATGGGGATCTTGACATGGAACGGCTGAAAGTGCTCAGAGAAAAGGCGGGAACGGGAAACATGACCCTGCACAGAGCCTTTGATGTATGCCGGGATCCTTACAGGAGCCTGAAAGAGGCCATAGAGGCAGGGGTGGATACCATACTGACCTCCGGACAGCAGAACACCTGCATGGAAGGAAAAATACTTTTAGGGGAGCTGATGGAGCAGGCGGCTGGCCAGATCGACATTTTGGTAGGCAGCGGAGTCAATGTAGATGCCATTGCCTGCCTGATGGATGAGATAAATGCACGTTGTTTTCATATGTCTGGAAAGACAATCGTGGACAGCGGTATGATCTACCGGAAGGAAAATGTAAATATGGGAATACCGGGAATCGGGGAGTATGATATTTTCCGCACAGAAGAGGAACAGATTCGCCGGGCAAAAAGGCTGATGGAGGAGAAAGCATGTTTACGGAAGAACGTTTAGACAGGATTTTACAACTCCTTCACGATCAGGGTATGGTGAAAGTAAAGGATTTAAGCGCCCTTTTTCAAGTGACAGAAGACTGTATACGCAAGGACTTAAAAAACCTGGAGAATGCCGGAAAGTTGAAACGTACCTATGGCGGAGCCTTATTATCCCAGGATTATCCTCTGAAACGGGATGTGATTGACCGGAGAGATACAAATATTGAAAAAAAGAACTTAATTGCTCAGAAGGCTTTTGAACTGATCAGAAGCAATGAAACCATATTTCTGGATATTTCCACCACGAATATCATGGTAGCGGAACGGCTTGCCAAATCCCACAAACGGTTGACCGTGGTGACGAACATGATCGATATTATGCAGACACTGGCAGTAAATCCGGATATCACCTCCATTGGAACCGGAGGAATCATGTACCGCACGGTAAACGGCTTTATGGGAGCAGCTGCCATTGAGATCATCAAACAGTACAGCTTTGACAGGGCCTTCATCGGGACCTGCGGCCTGGACCTTACGGATAATTCCATTACCACCTTAGGAGTGGAGGACGGTCTGACAAAAAAGGCGGCCATTGCCAGCAGCAGGCACAAATATCTAGTAATGGAAAAGGATAAGTTCTACTTCAATGATTCCTATAAATTTGCTCATTTTGATGACATAGACGGAATTATCACGGACTCCATGCCTGATGAGGCCACAGCCAGAAAGCTATACTCTGCAGGAGTTACCATTCAGTAACTTTGACCGGACTGCCCGGGTCAGAAAATAATTAATTGATTTCGCAAAGGAGAATATAGTCATGTTTTCAGAACATTTGCAGAGATATGCCCAGGAAAAATATGAACTTAGACTTCCCTTTCTTGGAGGTCTTAAGGAAGAAATCGAAAGGGCAATGGAGCGGTGTACTCCCATAGAACAGGTACTCATGAAATTTTTATATGGGACAATGCCCTTACGGGATGCCGGGGAGTATGATTTTGACCTGTTTCTTGGATTTGTCAGGCATTCCATCATGGTTTATGAACAAATGGAATGGTGTCAGGAAATTCCGGAAGATATGTTTCTCCATCATATTTTATATTACAGGATCAATACGGAGAATATCGAAGACTGCCGTAGGTTTTTCTATGACAAATTGATCGACCGGATCAAAGGGCTTTCCGTAAGGGAGGCGGTGCTGGAAATCAATTACTGGTGTGCGGAGAATGGAACCTATGAGGCTTCAGACAACAGAACCATATCTCCTGTGACTGTGTATAAATCCGGGAAGGGAAGATGCGGGGAAGAATCTACGTTTGCTGTAACGGCTTTCCGGAGTGTGGGAATTCCTGCCAGACAGGTGTATACCCCCAGATGGGCTCATTGTGACGACAATCATGCATGGGTTGAAGTGTTTGTGGATGGAAAGTGGCATTTCCTGGGAGCCTGTGAGCCGGAAGAAGTGCTGGATAAGGGGTGGTTTACCAATGCTTCCTCCAGGGCATTGCTGGTACACACCAGAACCTTTTCCGATTATTCCGTTGATTCGGTGACAGAATGTCTGGGCAAGGAAGATTTAATGGTTTATTATAATGGTACTGCAACCTATGCCCTGACCAAATCTTATGAGATCCAGGTGCTTGATGAGGATAATAACCCGGCTGAGAGTGTCCAGGTTTCTTTTGAGATTCTTAATATGGCCGAATACTGCAGCGTGGTAAACTTATATACAGACAGGAATGGAAAGGTTTCCCTTACCGTTGGTCTTGGAGATGTCCATGTCCGTGCAATGAAAAAAGGGTTATGCTGCGAGGCGTGGATCTCTCCAGAGGATGAAGATGGAACGGTTCTGGTATTAAAGAAGGAAGAGGAGAAATCCGGATTAAATGCCTGGGTGGATGTGGACGTGAGAGCTCCAAAGGATTATCCCGTAAATCCGGTGAAGCTTACAAAAGAACAGAAGGAAAGAAACAGAGAACGGATCCAAGAGGCTAATCAGATGCGGGAAGGCAGGATCGCAGGGTACTTTATGGCGGAAGAGGCTTCCTCATACCCTGATGAAACAGAGATCCTCCGGTTGTCTGCCGGTAACTTTGACGAGATTTACAAATTTCTTTCCAAGGATCAAAATCCAGACCGTAAGGCCATGCTTAACAGCCTGACTGTAAAAGATTATAAGGATGCAAGGGCAGAGATTCTGGAGAGCCATCTTACAGGGGCCACCCCATATCGTAAGAAGTGGGTGGAGAAGGGACAACTGGATATTTATGTAAAATACATTCTTTGTCCAAGAGTTTTGCTGGAAGAAATGACCGATTACAGGGGATTTGTTGAGGAATATTTTAATGAGGACGAAAAGGAAGAATTCCGTAAAAATCCTGAAATTATTTGGGAATATGTGAAGCAGCATATCGGTTTTGAATCAAAGCTGGACTACAAGACAATTTGCTCCACACCGGCAGGAAGCCTTAAGCTTTTACAGAGCAATCCCCTTAGCCAGAAGATATTATTTGTTTCTATCTGCAGGACATTTGGCATTCCGGCCCGGATTAACCCGGTAAATCTGGAAGCTGAAGTTTATGAGACAGGAAGATTCGTATCAATAACTGGAGCAGATGAAATCGTAAGAGACAGGACCGAAGAGTCAGGAAAACTGGTGCTCTATGGAGAAACAGATAATCTGTGGACCTATTACCAGACATGGACCATTGGAAGGCTAAAAGAGGGGCAGTTTGTATCTCTGGATTATACCGGCTTAAAATTTTCCGGCGGCGTTTTAAAAATGGACTTAGAGCCCGGCATTTACCGTCTGATCACCTCTGTCCGTCTTCCCAGCGGGAACCAGAACGCCAGCGAGTATGTCTTTGAATTGAAAAAGGATGAAGAAAAGTCTGTGACCATGCGCCTGCGGGCCGGAAGCCTGGATGACATGCTGGTTGATAACATGCTGGATGATTTTGAAGTGACCGTAAAAGGGGATAATGAGAAAGAAAAGACGGTTCCGGCATCAGTGCTTATGAAAGGAAAGAGCAATATTCTTGCTATCCTGTCTGAGGGTCAGGAACCAACCGAGCACGTTCTTAATGAAATGTTTGAACAAAAGGAAGCTTTGGAATCCCTTGATGCCCAGATCATTTTCCTTCTGCAAAGTGAAACGTCATTACAGAACCGGACCATCAGTAAAGTCCTGGAAGCAATTCCTCAAATAAAGGTGAGTTACATAAGCTTCGATGATACGGTTGAACCACTGGCCAGAAGAATGTATGTGGATCCGGAGAAGCTGCCTCTTTTAATTGTTACGGACCCTGGCCTTAAGGCGGTCTACGGATGCAGCGGCTACAATGTTGGAAGCGTGAATTTAATAATGAAGCTTTTGGGGTTAAGCAGGAAAAGGCTTTAAAAGAACATAAGTGTATAGGAAGAGACGCAGAGAATTGTAAAATAAGAAAAAACATTTTGCAAAATATATAAAGATGTTATATACTGTTTGTTGGAGTACTACTGGAAGTCAAATACCTTGCAGCAAGCTGGGGGCCATTTGACTCCGTTGGCAGTTGACAAGGTCAGGCTTTACTGATCTTGGCTCATTGCCTTCATGAGAATAACAGACAAAAGGATGGTTTGAACATGGCTATTTTAGAAAATTGGAGAAACTTGGCATACGGCGATGGGCTGGATGATAAAGGAAAAGAAGAATTATGGACCGAGTATTTCAAAGTAGAAAAGGGAATCTATGAGCATATTCTTTCCAAACCAGAGGAAGCGGTAGAGGGAACGGTAGAGGATCTGGCAAAGAGATATGGTACAGATGTCCAGACAATGACCGGATTTTTAGATGGAATCAATGAAAGCTTAAAGGGATATGAGAACCCTATTGAGACCATGGACGAGCAGACCGTGGTAAAAATAGAGATCGATCCGGAAAAGCTGTATTATAATATGGTAGAGGCTAAAGCAGAATGGCTGTATAATCTTCCTGAGTGGGATGCAATACTGTCAGAAGAAAAGAAAAAAGAGCTTTATAAAAAGCAGAAAGCTTCTGGAACCATTGTAAAAGGAGCAAAGGTTGGAAGAAATGATCCATGTCCATGCGGCAGCGGCAAGAAGTATAAAAAGTGCTGCGGATCCAACCAGTAATCCAATGCTGCCCCGGCAGCAGGATAAAGAGACAGGAAGGCAGGTACCTCTTTATGAGTTACCTGCTTTGTTTTTGGATACCTTAATAATGCCCAAAAGGCATGGGCAAGAAAGAGGAAACACCCTTCGGGTATACCTTAATGCCCAAGGAGCATGGGCAAGAAAGAGGAAACTGTGAATGGAAGCGTACACTAGCTTTGCAGAGGTCTATGACCGGTTTATGGACAACATTCCATATAAGGACTGGTGTGAATACGTAACTGGTCTGTTGAATGAATATGGAATCAGGGAAGGCTTGATTCTTGACCTGGGATGCGGTACGGGAAGCCTTACGGAGCTTCTTGCGGACCGGGGGTATGATATGATCGGAGTGGACAACTCCGAAGACATGCTGCAGATTGCCATGGAGAAGCGGGAAAAGTCAGGGAAAGACATCCTTTATCTTATGCAGGATATGAGGGAATTTGAACTCTACGGCACGGTGCGGGCTGTTATAAGCATTTGTGACTGTATAAACTATATTCTGGAATATGAGGATTTGGCGGATGTTTTCAGGTTGGTAAACAATTATCTGGATCCTGGAGGAATTTTTATATTTGATCTGAACACTATATATAAATATGATACCATTATGGGTGACTCTACCATTGCGGAGGACCGGGAGGAATGCAGCTTTATCTGGGATAATTATTATGACAAGAAATCCCGGATCAATGAATATGATCTTTCCCTGTTTATCAGGCAGGAGGATGACTTATACCGGAAATATACGGAGAATCATTACCAAAGAGCATATTCTCTGGAGGAGGTAAAGATCGCGATAAGAGAGGCCGGCATGGATTTTGTGGCAGCTTTTGATGCTTTTACCAAAGAACCCGTAAAGGATACCAGTGAAAGAATTTATATCATAGCAAGAGAACGCGGAAAGGAATTATAAAATGGCTGATTATATTGTCAGAGCTACAGCAGGGGATCATCAGATCCGTGCTTTTGCTGCTACTACCAGGGAACTGGTAGAACAGGCAAGACAAGCTCATAATACAAGCCCTATCGCTACGGCTGCCTTAGGCAGGCTTTTAACTGCGGGAAGTATGATGGGCATTATGATGAAGGGGGAAGATGATTTACTGACCCTTAAGATCCAGGGAAGCGGTCCTATGGAGGGCCTTACGGTGACAGCAGATTCAAAAGGAAATGTAAAAGGTTATGTTTACAATCCAGGCGTCATGCTTCCTCCCAATCAGGCAGGAAAGCTGGATGTAGGCGGTGCAGTAGGAGAGGGAGTATTAAGTGTAATTAAAGATATCGGACTCAAGGAGCCATACGTTGGACAGACCATACTGGTGGGCGGTGAAATTGCGGAAGATCTAACTTATTACTATGCTTCTTCTGAGCAAACGCCTTCATCGGTGGCACTTGGTGTTTTAATGAATAGGGATAATACCGTAAAACAGGCCGGCGGCTTTATCATCCAGCTCCTGCCGGGAGCATCTGAGGAGATTATAGGAGGACTGGAGAAAAAGCTGGGAGAGATTACCTCGATCACAGAGCTTTTGGATCAGGGAAATACACCGGAGATGATTCTTGAGTATATCCTTGGAGAGTTTGGCCTGGAACTGATGGAACAGGTTCCTACCCGTTTTTATTGCAACTGTGATAAAGCCAGGGTGGAAAAGGCCTTGATCAGCATCGGAAGGAAAGAACTTCAGGAAATGATTGACGAAGGAAAGAGCATTGAAGTGAACTGCCATTTCTGTAATAAAAATTATGAGTTTACAGTAGAAGACTTAGAAAGTCTGCGCGATAAGACCTAAGACAAGGATATCAAAAAGAGCCATCCACTGGATGGCTCTAATCGTAATCATGTGAAACAATATAACTTCTTCCTGTATATTGAAAAAAGGTACACTGATGAGTCAATGATTATAATTTGGTAACGTTTGTAGCTTGTGGTCCCTTAGCTCCGTCTACAACATCGAACTCTACCGCAGCGCCTTCATCTAAGGATTTGAAGCCGTCCATGCTAAGACCTGAGTAGTGAACAAATACATCGTTACCCTGTTCGTCGGAAATAAATCCGTAACCCTTTTGGTTGTTAAACCACTTAACTGTACCTTTCATTATGATACCTCCAAAATGAATAAAAAAATTGTACTGTTACAGGATATCTGTAACCTCCCTAAGAATAGCATAAAAAGGGAGAGGTGTCAAACGTTTTCCGTCTTAAAAATCAATAAATCTTCATTAAAAAATAAAGGGGAAATAAGTAGTGAAACCGGAGAAAATTGTGGTAAAATGGGAAAAGATTCTTTTGCAAGGGTAAAAAGGTGAATGCAATGAAATTTATGAATTTGTGGGGTCATTTTTGTACAATCAATATACATAAGATCCGAGTCATGAAAAACTGTTTTCGTGTAGGTCTTATAAAGCAGGGACTGCTTCATGATTTGTCAAAATACAGTCTGGAAGAGTTTGTTCCAGGCGTTCTTTATTACCAGGGGACCAGAAGCCCCAATGCTGCGGAAAGAGAGGACAAGGGTTTCTCAAAAGCCTGGCTCCACCATAAAGGCCGCAACAAGCACCATTATGAATACTGGATCGACTTTACCACAGATATGTCGGAGGGTCTGGTAGGTCATAAGATGCCCCTAAACTATGTCATCGAGATGATGATGGACCGGATTGCGGCATCGAAAACCTATAAGGGCAAGGATTACACCGACGCATCGCCTTGGGAATATTATATACATGCGAAAAACTACATGGTCATTGCCCCTGAGACAAGAAATTTGTTGGAGGAGCTTCTTTTGATGTTAAAAAACCAAGGGGAGCAAAGGACATTTTCTTATATCAGACATTTATTGGAAAAAGGAGATTACTAGCTCCCATCATAAAGGATTTTAGCGAAGAGTTCTTAATATATATCGAACAGGAGATACCAGAATCTCTTTTGCAAGAGATATTTAAAGAAACTTTATTGGGATAAGAATTATAAACGATAGGTATATAGCGATGATAATTAATTGAATATGCAAGAAATAATAATTCAGTATGAAACTGATCGATTGTTTTTTATACTGAAAAAGGAGAAGGTTAATTCAAAAAATCGCTATGTCAGCAGGTACATAATGAAGATGATTTATAAGACGATATTTAAATGCTAAGGCTTGGTTGTGAATCTTGGGGAAGTCCGGCATAATCCCAAAATCCTACCGATGAATATTCAGTACAGAACGGTAACTATATTTTTACACGTATCATATATTGTAAATAATAGTATAAGCGGAGATTTAAGGTGAATTTCGCTGTAAACAAGCACCTGCAGAAGTCATGCATGCAGCAAGCTCCATATAAACAGAGGGAGCTAGATCCGGATAGAATAAGTGTACCTGTCGGTTATCAAATAGAAGTATTTGCTCAGGGATTAAATGCACCTATTGGTATGGTATTTACAGAAAAGGGTGATATGTTAATTGCTGACTCCGGAATGGCTACAATGAATCCGAAAGTTATGCGTATGAGTAATGGAAATATAGATGTTGTAGCCGATGGCTTTAATGTCCCCATAACTGGTATCAATTATAAAAATGGATATATTTATGTATCGCATAAAGGTGTTATAACTGTTCTTAGTCCGGATGGTACAAGACAGGATATTATAAGTGGCTTGCCAAGCAACGGTGACTTTAGCAACAACCGTGTCGAATTTGGTATTGATGAGAAAATATATTTTGGACAGGGAACAATAACGAATTCTGGTGTAGTAGGACTGGATAATAGCTGGGTTCATGAGCATTCTAATTTACATGATTATCCAGGTTCCTATATATTTCTTAACTACACTAATTTTGAAACTAAAAATGTATTGATACCAGCCATGGGGACGGCTGTTACCGGAGCTTTTTCCCCTTTTGGAGTTCCGACTATTCAACAATATCAAGTAAAAGAAGGCAGAACCTTAGCCTCTGGCAGTGTTTTAAGGGCAAATATGGATGGATCTGGTATAGAACAGGTTGCATGGGGGCTTCGTAATCCGTTTTGTATGAAATTTGATGCCTTGAAACGACTGATCATATCAAACCAGGGAATGGATGCAAGAGGAAGCAGACCGATTGCCAATGCATTAGATGAATTGCATTTGTTAAATATAGGTGCGTGGTATGGCTGGCCAGATTACACAGGAGGAGTTCCTGTGACATTGCCCAGGTTTACTCCGATCAGAGGCAGAAAACCAGAACCATTACTTCATACTATTCCATCGGTACCGCCGACACCAATTGCAGTTTTTCCGTCTGGATCCAATATCATGGGATTTGATTTTAACGAATCATCAGATTTTGGACTGATCGGCGACATTTACATTGCATGCTTTGGTGGAATCCAATACGAAGAGCCTGGCGATATACATTCAGGTGTAGGACATAGGGTATTGAAAGTTAATGTTGTGAATGGAGAAATAGCGACATTTGCTATCAACAAATCAGGATTTCCGGAAGAAAGGGGGCTGAGCAGGCCCACTGATGTTGTTTTCGGACCTGATAATTCCATGTATATATCGGATATGGCGATCTCTGATTTAGATATGCATAATATTTATTTACCAAACACAGGAGTAATTTGGAGAATAAGAAAAATAAATCTTTAGATATAATTTAAGGGAAGTCATCTGGCTTCCCTTAAAACATCTAAATATTTAACATTGATTTAACCAAAAGCTTCATATAAAAGACGTTCCATAAAACATTCGGTAAAGTGCCATAAACCGGGGAAAACGATTTTAAATTAACGGCACAGGGTATCTAACAGGTGACGGACGTAAATGCAAAGCTTTTCACCATCCTCAAAGAAGTCCGATTCATAGGAAACATAAGTGATTTTATCCTTGAATTCCATTTGCAGGCAGGGTGTCCACAAGGAGGAAAACTGGGGAAGATACCAGCCGGCCCTGCGTGTGTAGCATGTCTTAGCCGTAGCTTTTATCCGGGCTTCCTTATCCACGTATTCCGCCACGCTTTTGTGAATGGCCTTGTCTTCATAAATCAAATAATAATAATTTTTATAATCAGGATAAAAATATTTTAATTCACCCTCATAGAGGTCTATGGTTATGGTCAGGTGTTCTCCTTTTGCATCCATGGAGACCAGGGAATTGGATTTGGAAAATCCAACAGGAACGGCAAAGCCATTTGTACAGGTAAGCCGTAAAGAGTGGAACTCCCGGCCGAAGATGTCCTCCTGGCTTAATAACTCCTGGTGCTCAAGGAAAAAGCTATGCTCCAAAAAGTCCGGGTAATTCAATATAGGGAGGATCAGTGGCATTCCTTTTAAATCATCTTCATTATGTAATATTAAAAGATCAAATAGAAATTTATCATGGGAGATAAGATAATCTTTATAAACTTCGATCAGCTGACCGCCGGAATAAAGATCCTTCCTCTCTACTTTTAAGAACTCCTCAATGGCTTTTTGCTTCATGGAAGGAAGTCCAAGAAGTCCCCTGTAAGGGCGTATTTTTTTGTAAATATCCAGGCTTTTCACACTGGAAAAATTATAAGGCATGCCATGGGCAAGGCAGCGCTTCAAAAGATAGGGAATATCGAAACCATCCCCGTTAAAATGGATGACTGTATTAAAATCTTCTAAGAAATTAAAAAAGGTTTCCAGCAGTTCTTTTTCCGAATCCAGGGAGTCAGCGAACCATTGGACCAGGTTCCAACAGCCGTTCCTATAATAAACACATCCGATCAGATAAAGGGTAGAATACTCCCCGGAGAAGCCTGTGGTTTCTATATCAAAGAACAGCAGATCCTCTTTCCGGCCGATCCGGTCTAAGGGATATGTCTCATGAAATGCAATGGTTTTCTGTAAGGTGATCATGTATGATTCCGCCCTTTCCTTAGTACTGTTCATGTTTTTTGAACAGGGCAAACCCCGATTTGCCGGGTATATGGGGATACCCGCAGGGTATTTTCTCTCCCAATATTATAGCGGAAAGGCGCTGGTCCGTCAACGAAAAACAGAATATTTGTTCGACCATCCGCTTGCATAAGAACAGGCTGTATGCTATGATAAATAATATAGATAAGATTTCCAGCATAACAAAAGGAGACAGAGGTCGTGATTTCTTTCGTAAAAGGGCCATTGGTTGAAATATTTGAAGATACCGTTGTTATAGAGAGCGGGAACGTGGGATATGAGATACATGTTCCCATATCCGTGATTCAAAATATGCCGGGAATTGGCGCAGAGGCAAAGTTATATACATATTTTCAGGTAAGAGAGGATGCCATGTGCCTCTACGGTTTCTTAAACCGTCAGGATCTGCAGATGTTTAAGCAGCTCATAAGTGTGAACGGGATTGGCCCCAAGGGAGCCTTGGGAATTCTTTCTGCTCTTGACCCGGATGATTTAAGAAGGGCCATTGTTTCAGGAGACGCCAAAGCCATATCCAAAGCGCCGGGGGTTGGAGCAAAGAGTGCTCAGAGGATTATATTGGATTTAAAAGATAAGATTGATATCGCTGGAATTCTCCCTTCCGGGTTTGTGGAACAGAGGAATGGGCCTGTTTTATCCGGCGGCGGGGTAGCAGGAGAAGCCATGGAAGCGCTGGCGGCTCTGGGATATTCCGCAGTTGAGGCGGGCAAGGCGGTTCGTCAGGTGGAAGTGACGGAATCCATGACGGTGGAAGATGTGCTTAAGGCTTCCTTAAAGCATCTGGCATTTATATAAAATAACGGGTAAAGGCAGAGATGGAACGTAGAATTATAACCACAGAGGTAACAGAAGAAGATAAAAGAATAGAACCAAACTTAAGGCCCATGTGTCTTGCTGAGTATATTGGACAGGAAAAGATACGTACCAATTTAAAAGTATATATTGATGCCGCCAAAGCCAGGGGGGAATCCCTGGATCATGTTTTATTTTACGGGCCTCCCGGCCTGGGAAAAACGACTCTTTCAGGGATCATTGCCAATGAAATGGGAGTCAACATGAAGGTCACATCAGGACCTGCAATCGAAAAACCGGGCGAGATGGCCGCCATACTGAACAATCTCCAGGAAGGGGATGTGCTGTTTGTGGATGAGATCCACCGATTAAACCGCCAGGTAGAAGAGGTTTTGTATCCAGCCATGGAGGACTATGCCATAGATATCATGCTGGGAAAGGATTCTTCTGCCAGATCCATAAGACTGGATCTTCCGAAATTCACATTGGTGGGAGCGACTACCAGAGCGGGGCTTTTAACCGCTCCATTAAGAGACAGGTTCGGTGTGGTGCAGAAGCTGGAATTTTATACGCCGCAGGAGTTAAAGATAATTGTTTGCCGTTCCGCCAGGGTCTTACAGGTGGAAATTGAGGAAGAAGGGGCGGCAGAGATCGCCAAACGGTCCAGGGGAACTCCAAGACTGGCAAACCGCCTGTTAAAGAGAGTCCGGGATTTCGCCCAGGTAAAGTACAACGGTATTATCACAAAAGAAGTGGCGGATTTTGCCCTGGACATTCTGGATGTGGATAAGTTTGGCCTGGATTATAATGACAGGGCGATCCTGACCACAATGATTGAGAAATTTGCCGGTGGTCCGGTAGGACTGGATACCCTGGCAGCTTCTCTGGGAGAGGATGCCGGGACGCTGGAAGATGTTTATGAACCGTATCTTCTGATGAACGGCTTTATAAACCGCACCTCCAGAGGGCGTGTTGCCACGGAACGGGCATATGAACATCTTGGAATCTCCTTGGGATCGTAATCTGCCTGAATTTTAGAACTTTCCTATTATTTAGCCGTACTTTTTGGACATAAAGGTATGCAGGCAGGGCTTTTCTATCTGCACAAAATATGTTATAGTAAAAAGGAGCAAATGAAACAGGGAGAGAACAGCATGGATTCCAAACGCAGTACAGAAGTTTTAATAGATGGCAAGATTTATGCTTTGGGCGGAAGTGAGGAAGAAAGTTATATCCACCGCCTGGCAAGCTACATCAATGAGATGATTATAACGCTGAAGCATCAGGAAGGGTTCACGAAGCAAAGCGCAGAATATCAAAATATCATGATTCAGTTAAATATGGCGGATGATTACTTCAAGGCCAGAGAACAGACCGCCATGCTGGAGCAGCAGAAGGCGGAGATGGAAAAGGAGATCTATAGCTTAAAGCATGAACTTGTTGCCACTCAGATGAAGCTTGAGTCGGCAAAGCTTGAACTGGTGGAAACCAGGAAATCTGTGGATTCCGGTAAGAAAGAATAAGTCAGGAGGGGATGTTGGGCGGCAGGGCCGTGACATCCTCTCTTTCATCAATAAAGGGCAATCAGGAGGAACTTGTGAAGAAAGCAGTTGAAATTCTTGCTCCGGCAGGATCATTTGAAAGTATGAAGGCAGCGGTGGCGGCAGGCGCCGATGCAGTCTATATGGGCGGCAGCCGGTTTGGGGCAAGAGCATTTGCGGAAAATCCCGAGGAGGACAAGCTGCTGGAAGCCATTGATTACGTCCATCTTCATGGGCGAAAGTTATACATGACCGTTAATACGCTGATGAAGGAGCAGGAGATAGGGGAGCTTTACGATTATCTTGTTCCGTATTACAGGCAGGGCCTGGATGCAGTCATCGTACAGGATATGGGAACCTTCCGGTTTATCCGGGAGAATTTTCCGGGACTTCCCATTCATGCAAGTACTCAGATGACCATAACCGGCGCTTATGGGGCCAGGATTTTAAAAGACTTAGGAGCAGACCGGGTTGTTACTGCCAGGGAATTATCCCTGAAGGAAATTGCAAAGATACGTGATCAGGTGGATGTGGAGATCGAGAGTTTTGTACACGGCGCATTATGCTACTGCTATTCCGGTCAATGCTTATTCAGCAGCCTCATAGGAGGGAGAAGCGGAAACAGAGGAAGATGTGCCCAAACCTGCCGTCTGCCCTACGAGGTGAAACGGGAAGGCCAGGCTCTTGGAGGAAAGGATGACCATTATTGCCTCAGCCTCAAGGATTTGAGCACTTTGGATATCATACCGGACATGATTGAAGCCGGAGTCTATTCCATGAAAATTGAAGGAAGGATGAAGAGTCCAAGGTATACGGCTGGAGTAGTAAACATTTACCGAAAGTACGCGGACCTTTATCTGGCTAAAGGAAGAGAGGGCTACCGGGTCGAATCGCAGGATAAAAAAATGCTTCTGGATCTATTTGACCGGGGAGGTCAGACCGACGGATACTACAAGCGCCAAAATGGACGGGATATGGTAGTTTGGAAAGAAAAGCCTGCTTTTCGTGAAGGCAATCAGGGGTTGTTTGATTATCTTGATAAAAACTTTGTAGAAAAACAGGTAAAGGAGCCGGTGATTGGAACTGTACTTTTGGAAGAAGGACAGATGGCCTCTTTGCAGTTAAGTGCCTGCGGCCATAATGCCGCCGTCGCAGGGGAGATCGTACAGACTGCCCAAAATCAGCCTGTAACAGAGGAAAAGGTAAGGAAGCAGCTGGATAAAACCGGAAATACACCTTTTTATTTTGAAAATCTCGATATTAAGATAACGGGGAATATATTCCTACCGGTTCAGACTCTTAATGATCTGCGCAGGCGCGGATTGGAAGCCTTGGAATATGAAATTCTTAAAGATTATAAAGAGAAGAGGCAGGCAGTACCGGTGAAAGCTGTAAAAGAGGCTGTTTATAGCCAAAAATCTTCTTCAGAAGGCCCCGAACTTACGGTTTCACTGGAGCGGCCGGATTGTTTGGAAGAAGCGGTGTCCAGCCCTGATGTAAAAAGAATTTATATTGATTCTGCAGAATTTAAGCCGGAACAATGGAAAGCCTCTGTGGAGGCAAGTCACAGGGCCGGCAAGGAGTGTATGCTTACCATGCCTCATATTTTCAGGATCAGGGCAGAACAGTTCTTTGATAAACATTTAACGGAGTTGAAAGCTGCTGCATTTGACGGATTTCTGATCCGTTCTCTGGAGGAAACAGGTTATTTAAAAGAGAAGGAAGTCAATGGTACCCTGGTATTTGATTTTGGCATGTATGGAATGAACAATTTTGCCCAGGAGATGCTAATAGAGCTGGGAGCGGATGAGCTTACCTGGCCGGTAGAATTAAACAGCCGGGATTTGGGAAAACTAAAAGTTCCAGGGGAGCTTTTGGTATATGGCAGGCTGCCAATGATGGTGACCGCCCAATGCCTTCATCAGGGAATGGAACAATGTGACAAAACACCGGTCGTATTGTCATTAAAGGACCGGTTGGGGAAGGCATTTCCTGTTAAAAACCATTGCACTTTCTGCTATAATTCCATTTATAATTCAGCGGCCGTTTCCCTTCTTGGTTTAGAGGAAGCGGTAAAGGGATTATCTCCCTCATTGTTACGGCTTCAGTTCACTACAGAGAACAAAGCACAGACAAAAGCGGTGATACAAAGCTTTTCTGACGGATTCCTTTACGGAAGAGAAGCAAAATTGCCGTTTGAAGAATTCACAAGGGGTCATTTCAAACGCGGTGTAGAGTAGGTGACATATGATTAATCTGATTATTGACGTCTCCAGATATCTGATGATACTGTTGATTGCATTATACACATATTTGAATTTTCGTTTTTTTTCCTTTCCGGATGAAATCAGGAAAAGGAAGATTTGCAGACGCCAGAATTTTGCTATGTTTCTCATTCATCTTCTTGCCTATTTGGTCATCTGGCTGGAGACAGAGGATGAAAAGATGCTGGTTTTTTACGTGGCCCAGGTAATCTTCTTTTTCAGTTACCTTTTCCTGTACCGGCTGATTTACCGCAATGTATCCAGGTTGCTGGTCAATAATATGTGCATGCTTCTTACCATAGGCTTTATTATGCTGACCAGGCTTTCTTTTGACCGGGCCATGAAGCAGTTTGTGATCGTTGCTGCCGCGGCTTTGGTGACATTTGCCATCCCCTTTGTCATTGACAGAGTATGGCAGCTGAGTAAGATTCCATGGATCTATGGAATTGGAGGAATCCTTCTTCTGGGAATTGTATGCCTTGCAGGAACCAGCAGCTACGGCGCCCAGCTATCCCTGGAGTTCGGAGGTTATTCCTTCCAGCCCACGGAATTTGTAAAGATCATTTATGTCTTTTTTATAGCCACTATGTTTTACCGGTCCACCAGCATGAAGACTGTTCTTATTGTCACTTCGGCGGCGGCCCTTCATGTGCTCATTCTGGTGGCCTCCAAAGACCTTGGAAGCGCCCTCATTTTCTTTGTGACTTATGTTTTCATGCTCTTTGTGGCAACAGGAAAATGGCGGTATCTTCTAGTCGGGGCTGGAGGAGGGACTCTTGCCTCCATGTTGGCCTATCAGCTTTTCGGGCATGTAAGGACCAGAGTATCGGCATGGTTAAACCCCTGGGCGGATATTGCAGGGAAGGGGTACCAGATTACCCAGTCTTTGTTTGCCATTGGCACTGGAGGCTGGTTTGGTATGGGACTATACCGTGGGATGCCAAGAAGGATCCCGGTGGTTGAAAAGGATTTTATATTTTCAGCGATTTCGGAGGAGCTGGGAGGCATCTTTGCCATGTGCGTCCTTCTTATCTGTCTGGGATGTTTTTTACAATTCATGATGATTGCCAGCCGGATGCAGGCGGTATTCTATAAGCTGATTGCATTTGGCCTTGGAACGATTTATATCATTCAGGTATTTTTAACTGTAGGAGGAGTAACGAAATTTATCCCTTCCACAGGAGTAACGCTTCCTTTAGTCAGTTATGGAGGAAGCTCCATCCTAAGCACCTTTATCATCTTTGGAATCATCCAGGGACTTTATATACTCAAACGCAATGAAGAGGAAGAAGAAAAATATGAAGGCTAACCCGAATCCAAAAGCAAATCACCATATCCTGATACTTACCTATGGGGTCGTACTACTTTTTGTAGGGCTTGCGGTTTATTTTGGTTACTTTTTGCTTGTGAAAAGCGACAGTGTGATCAATAATTCCTACAATGCCAGACTTGACAGCTTTGCCGACCGGGTGGTACGCGGAGAAATCTACAGCAATGACGGCAGGATCCTTGCCAGGACAGATGTGGACGGAGAGGGAAAGGAAACAAGAGTTTATCCATATGATTCACTGTTTGCCCATGCGCTGGGTTATTCCACCAATGGAAAGACGGGTCTGGAAGCCCTGGCTAATTTTTATCTACTGACAAGCCATGTAAATCTTGTAGAGCAGGTGGCAAATGAGCTGTCTGGCAAGAAGAATCAGGGGGATAGTGTTGTCTCTACTCTTGATGTGGATCTTCAGAAGACGGCTTATGATGCCTTAGGCAAGCGAAAAGGGGCAGTGGTAGTGATGGAGCCGGATACCGGCAAGATCCTTGCCATGGTATCCAAACCGGATTATAACCCTAATACCCTGGCTGCAGACTGGAGTCAGCTGGTGGCGGAAGAGAACACTTCTGGACAGTTATTAAACCGTGCGACTCAGGGACTATATCCTCCGGGGTCTACCTTTAAGATGGTTACGGCATTGGAATATATAAGGGAAAATCCGTCCAATTATAAGGATTATACCTTTGACTGCAAAGGCATTTATAAAAATGGGGATTATACCATCAGGTGTTACCATGAGACAGTTCATGGACATCAAAATCTGGAACAGGCATTTGCAAATTCCTGCAACGGAGCTTTTTCAAATCTTGGTCTGCTTCTGGACTTAAATGGATTAAAGAATACTGCGGACCAGCTTCTCTTTAATACGGATCTGGCCTTACCCATTGCAAGCAGCAAAAGCTCTTATACCATGGGAGGCGGTGCTGATACGTGGCAGATCCTTCAGACTGCGATTGGCCAGGGACAGACTCAGATCACGCCCATTCATAATGCCATGATTGCTGCGGCCATTGCCAACGGCGGAACTCTTATGAAGCCTTATTTCATTGACCGGGTGGAAAACGTAGGGGGGGATATCATTAAGAAATTTATGCCTCAGTCCTATACGAGTCTTATGACTGCCGTGGAAGCTTCTGAATTAACTGAGTTTATGCGGGATGTTGTAACAGAGGGAACAGGCTCTGCCCTTAGGACCGATGCCTATACAGTAGCCGGAAAGACCGGATCTGCGGAATTTGAAAAAGGTAAGGAAACCCATGCATGGTTTGTAGGATTTGCTCCGGCAGAGCATCCAAGAGTCGTTATATGTGTAATTGCAGAAGAGGCCGGCTCAGGCGGGCAGGCGGCGGCTCCAATTGCCAGAGCTTTATTTGATATATATTTTTCCAAACAATAAAAAGAATGCTAGTTGTTTACAATAATTACGCACTTGCATATGAAACCAAAAAGAGGTATACTAGAGCCAGTCTGTGTGACACACCAAAACCGGGCTTCCCAAGGAAGTTACGGTTTCACTCTGGAGGAATTGCAATGATAGAAGCAACGAGTTGTGGCGGTGTGGTTATTTTTCGAGGTAAAATTCTGGTTTTATATAAGAATTACAAAAATAAGTATGAAGGTTGGGTTTTGCCAAAGGGAACAGTAGAAGCGGGTGAAGAGTATAAGGAGACGGCTCTCCGGGAAGTAAAGGAAGAGACAGGCGTAAGTGCGTCCATAATCAAATACATTGGTAAGAGCCAGTACTCTTTTAACACGCCTCAAGATATGGTGGAGAAGGATGTGCACTGGTATCTAATGATGGCCGACAGCTATTACAGTAAACCACAGCGGGAAGAATATTTTATTGATTCAGGATATTACAAGTTCCATGAAGCGTATCATCTTCTGAAGTTTTCCAATGAAAAACAAATATTGGAAAAGGCCTACAATGAATATCTGGATTTAAAGAAGAGTAATTTGTGGGGCAATAAGAAGTATTTCTGAAAGGTCAGTCCAGGGATGTGCCTGGACTTTCACTGGAAGAGCCGGAAAAGTTAAACAGTAACTTTTCCGGCTCTTTTCACATGGAATCATCTTTTAATAAGCAGCTTCCAGTTCTTTTAATTTGGCTGATAGGGACTTTGTATTCAGCTCAAAGATAAGACCTTCACTTTTAGGACTCTCCATTACCTGATTGATATAAGAACAGTGGCTTACCATGGGATCCTGATCCCTGCCTGCAATCGCATCAAGCTCTTCAACGGAAACGATCTCGTCAACTACGATTCCCCATCTGATGCCATCCAGTATAAGAACCATCTCTTTGTAAATCGTTGAACGGAATAATTCCTTTGTCTGGTCCAAAAGGTGTAGTATGGTCGGCATGGATTCTTCCTTTACCCGTTTTAAAATTTTAAGGAGGCATTCCTCTCTCTGGCAGTTTTCGCAGTCCTTTTTGCAGCGGTCTGCTTCATCGGCAGCCAGATGAAGCCTTTCATGAGGCTCCTCTATTTTGCGCAGATGATTGGTGATGGTAAGGTTGTCAGTTTTAAAGCTGTCATACCATATTCCCAAAGCACACTGATGGGGATCTTTTGCCAGGTGGAAGGAGCCGCCTTCATCAATAAAACGTTCCAGTTCCTTTACCCAATTAATATGGTCCTGTTTTCTGGCATCAATCATATCTTCAAAATCCCTGCACTCATCGGAAATGGATTTTAGTCCAAAAGTAACCCGTAAGTCGAGCATTTGTATGACTTCGTCCCGGTATTTGAACATTCCGGTCACATTGGCCGGAGCAGCCGGTATTGTGCTGTAGTTTGGCAGCTGTACAATGGTTGATATGTATTTACTGTTGATGCAATAGAGGGAACCGGCAATTTTAAATAAAATATACGGACATCTGATCTCTTTTTCCATTTTCTGATAGTACCTTCCCTTTTTTTATTCTTGATATCTGTATTATATAGCCTATTGCTACATAGTTCAACGTATTTTGAGGAAAATTATATTTTAAAACTTAATGATTGGACTATGAATAAATGGAAATTCAGAGTATAATGGAAGGGAATATCTGATCGGGATAGCACATATTTATCAGGGAGGAAGGATCATGGCAAAAGTAAGCTCTTTAAGCCGCAGCATCAATACGTTTTATGTGGAATGGAGTGCTCTCAATCACTACTTGTCATCCTATGAATGCGAGCGGAATGGAGTACCATACATCGGTTTTGGGGACCCTCGCGTCCAAAAACTGTGGAAGGGATTATCTGCTCAGGAGCGAAAAGAAGTCATGAAACGCCTGGGCACGAAAAATGAAACAGAACTGCAGAATTATTTTACCTGATTTTACTAAGATTTTGAGAAATGGAGAAATACATGTCTGAAAGAAAATTTGTAGTCGTTGACGGTTCTTCTATGCTGTCGACCTGTTATTATGCGGTTTTACCAAGGGAGATCATGTTTGCAAAGTCAGAGGAGGAGAAACAGAAGCACTATGATAGGATCCTTCATGCAAAGGATGGCACTTATACCAACGCCATTTTCGGTATGCTTAAGATGGTGGTCTCCCTGATGAAAAAGCAGCAGCCGGATCACATAGCCTTTGTATTTGACAAAACAAGGGATACATTTCGCAGAGAGCTGTACCCGGATTATAAGGGGACCCGGGGAGTGACGCCGGAGCCGTTAAAAAGCCAGTTCGTCCTGATGGAAGAGATCTTAAAAGACGTGGGCTTTCAGGTTCTTTTAAGTGAACAGTATGAAGCTGATGATTATGCCGGAAGCCTGGTTATGAAATTCCGGGAGGAGATTTCCATGATTCTTCTGACTAAGGACCACGATTATCTCCAGCTGGTAAATGATGAATACAATGTCCGTGCGTGGATGGTTCAGTCACGGCAGGAGAAAGCGGACGAACTGTACAAAAAATATTATTCTTTTTACAGTGTAAAGAAAGATGAGGTCAACCTTCCTGAAAAGGTTTTTGAATATACCTCTGATACGGTGCTGAATGAAGAGGGTGTCCGGCCGGAGCAGATCGCTGATTTAAAGGGAATCCAGGGAGATCCTTCTGATAATATCCCTGGAGTAAAGGGGGTCAGCAGTGCGGCGGCTCCGCTTCTTCGGGAATACGGCACAGTGGAAGAGATATACCGTTCCATTCACGAGGCCGAGCCTGATAAAAAGAGCCTGAAAGCACTCCAGGATTTCTGGAAAAATGAATTGGGGATTACCCGTTCTCCTTATAAAGCGATGACAAAGACCAGTGAAGAAGAATTGTGCGGGGAAAAGGCAGCCCTGCTTTCTAAAACACTGGCAACTATGAAAACGGATATTCCTATTGATATGGAGCTTGAGGATTTTTCTGCAAACGCCTATCAGGAGGAAAAAGTAAAAAAATGGCTTAAATCCCTTGATATAAAAGAAGCTTCCATATTTGGTACCGGTAAATAATATTTTAAAAAGTATTTTTTCATCTTGCCTGGAGACACTCATACAGAGCGCCTTGATTTTGAGTCAAATATCAGGCTCTTTACTTAGTAGAAATAAAGGAGAAACAGATTATGAGCAAATCTTATGAGGTTTTGTCCTCTTTATTGGAAAAGACTATGGCACTTCAAACTTCCCTCGTTCTATTTGAATGGGATAATGAAACTCTTGCACCGGAAGGTGCCGGTTCCTACACTTCAAGGGTGATCGGTGCGCTCTCTGAGGAATATTACAGGGTTATGACAGGGGAAGACATGGGGAAAACCATTGCTGACTGCGAGGAAGATAAAAGTCTGTCCGATGTGGAACGGGCCATTGTCAAGGGAGCGAAGGAGGCCAGAGAAGAACTGGTATGTATTCCGTCAAATGAGTACCGGGAAAATGCCCAGCTCATCGCCGAGGCAGCCCGAATCTGGTCAAAGGCAAAAAAAGAGGAAGATTTTGATTCCTTTGCGCCGACACTTGAAAAAGTAATCGGATTTAAAAAGAAGTTTGCCTCTTACCGGAAGAAAGAAGGCCAGAAGCTTTATGATGTCATATTGGATGAGTTTGAAAAAGGATTTAATATGGAGCTTTTGGATGAGTTTTTCAGCCGGCTTAAAGAAGAAATAGTTCCCCTGTTAAAAGAGATCAAGGAGAATGGAAAAGCCATTGACGATTCTTTTTTATCAGGCGGGTATCCTGAGGAAAAACAAAGAGAAATGGCACACTATCTCGCTGAATATGTTGGCTTTGACTTTACAAAGGGCGTGCTTGCAGAAAGCGCCCATCCGTTTACGACAAATCTCCATAATCACGATGTGAGAATTACTACCAGTTATCGGGAGAAGATGGATAACGCCATGTTCTCTGTGATCCATGAAGCCGGTCATGGAATTTATGAACTTGGAATCAGTGACGAGATCACACAGACACCAGTAGGGCAGGGAACTTCCATGGGAATGCATGAATCCCAGTCCCGGTTTTTTGAGAATATCATCGGCCGCAGCCAGGCTTTCTGGACTCCTCTTTATGGAAAGCTTCAGGAACTCTATCCTGAACAATTAAAGGAAATCTCCATTGAGCAGTTTATGGATGCAGTTAATAAGGTGGAGCCAAGCTTTATCCGGACCGAGGCCGACGAACTTACCTATAATCTTCATATCATGATCCGTTATGAAATTGAGAAAATGATCATGGAAGAAGACGTGGACTTAAAGAAGCTTCCGGAAATCTGGGCAGATAAATATGAAGAATATCTTGGAGTACGCCCGGAAAATCCATCAGAGGGGATCCTGCAGGATATCCACTGGTCTCAGGGGCTGATCGGTTATTTCCCGTCTTATGCCCTGGGAAATGCTTTTGGAGCGCAGTTATATTATCATATGAGAAAAGAAATGGATTTTGACGAGCTTCTTGTAAGTGGAAAGCTTGATGTTATTAGAGATTATTTAAGAGAACATATCCACAAGTTTGGTAAGCTGAAAACCAGCCGTGAGATATTAAAAGATACTACTGGAGAAGATTTTACCCCGGATTATTTCATTCAGTACCTGAAAGAAAAGTATTACAGCCTGTATGAGCTGTCATAAAGCTCTGGCTGGGATGGCAGGTCCTGCCCTGCTGAAATAAAAAGGGAACGCATAGTTCGCAGTTGAAAAGAGGATGAATATGGAAAATATCAAGAAAAGTGCATCAGAACTGATCGGCCATACACCCCTGGTAGAATTCTCCAATTATGGAAAAAAGCACCATGTGACGGCTGCCATTCTAGCAAAGCTGGAATATTTTAATCCGGCAGGAAGTGTTAAGGACCGGGCGGCTCTCTATATGATTCAGGATGCAGAAACGTCCGGCATCTTAAAGCCTGGTGCCACGATCATAGAACCGACTTCCGGCAATACGGGCATCGGTATTGCGAGCATAGCTGCTATGAGAGGATATAAAGCGATTCTTACCATGCCGGAGACCATGAGCGTGGAACGGCGTAATCTTTTAAAGGCCTATGGCGCGGAAATTGTATTGACAGAAGGATCAAAGGGGATGTCTGGCGCCATTGCAAAGGCGAAGGAACTGCAAACAGAAATAACCGGTTCCATTATTCTGGGACAGTTTGATAATCCGTCCAATTCCAGGGCTCATTACGAAACAACCGGCCCGGAAATATGGGAAGATACCGATGGAACGATCGATGTTCTTATCGCTGGTGTGGGAACCGGAGGTACCATTACCGGAGCAGGAGAATATTTAAAAAGCAAAAATCCTGAGATAAAGGTGATAGCAGTAGAACCTGCCGCCTCGCCGGTTCTTTCCGGCGGAAATCCTGGACCTCATGGAATTCAGGGAATCGGAGCCGGATTTATCCCTTTGATCTTAAATACTGATGTTTACGATGAAATCATACCGGTGGAAAATGGAGATGCATACGAGACGGGAAAGGAAATCGCGCAAACAGAAGGGATTTTAGTGGGAATTTCCTCCTCTGCAGCCGTATGGGCAGCCAGAGAAGTTGCGAAACGTCCGGAATATGCGGGAAAAAGGATTGTTGTAATTCTTCCCGATACTGGGGACAGATACTTATCCACACCTTTGTTTACCTGAACAATAAAAATGTAAATATGAAAAACCAGGGATGCATTTTCTGCAAGCCCTGGTTTTTCATTAAGAGCGCATATGCTCCTTCCAATTTAAAGAATAATAGTAATTGATTTCAGCACCATAAAACAGGATGCAGATACAGGCATAAATCCACAGCATTAACAGCACAATGGCTGTAAGGCTTCCGTACATGACCGAGTAATTGCCGAAATTATTAAAATAAATGGAAAACGCAAAAGAAGAAGCGATCCATCCCAAGGTACAAAATGCTGCTCCGGGCAGTTGGCTTAAAAAATGCTGCTTTTTTTCCGGAACATAAGTATAAAGGACAGCAAAGCAGATCGTCAGCATGAAAACGAGCATGGTACGAAATGTAAGAACATACTGGGTGATCTCGGCCAGCAGCGGAAAGTGGTGGTTCATAAAGCTCTGAATGGTACCTCCAAGGACCAACAGAACAAGGGTCAGGAGACAGATAATCATAAAAATGATGGTATAGCCGACGCAGATGATCCTGGTCACGATATAGTTTCGCTTTTTCTCCTGGCCAAATACCCGGTTAAGGCCCCGTTCAATGCTGAGCATCCCCTTGGAAGCAGACCAAATGGCAGCCACTGCGGTAGCGGAAAGGACAGCTACCGGAGAATTCGTATAAAGGTCATCGATAACAGATACGATTAAGCTGTTCATTTCCAGTGTACTTGGGATGATCGTAATCATAAGCTGGAGCAAATTGGCTTTCGTAATGGATGGGATGAGCTGTATCAAAGCCAGTAAAAGCATCATAAAGGGAAATGCTGCTATAATGGTGAAGAAGGAGGCCTGGGCTGCATATACAGTCATTTCATCCCTGCTGTATTTGTCATAGATTTGTTTACAGCGCAATAAGAATCGAATCATAATATCTCCTTTTCCTGCCATAATTTCTTCGCTAGTATTAGCATATTATCATGGAACAAAAAAAATATCAAGGCATTCTGCCTGCAGGTGGAAATACGTACATGATTGACAGATCCTGCCATAAATCATAAAATAAAACCAACGAGTATCAGGCTGGCAGTGAAGAAAGGAACAAAAACGAATGGAGAATATTCCTGCAAAGACCATAGTGACCAGAACAAAAGGCTCTCAGTGGTTCGGTATTGACTATAATATGAATATCTATAAAGGGTGCTGCCATGGCTGCATTTATTGTGACAGCCGTTCAGACTGTTACCGGATCGATAATTTTGATTCGGTGCGTGTCAAGGAAGATGCCCTTCGGATCATCCGGGATGATTTAAGGCGTAAGGTGAAAACCGGCATTGTTGGGACAGGAGCTATGAGTGACCCCTACAATCCTTTTGAACAGGAGCTTGAATTAACGCGGCACGCCCTTGAGCTTATTGATGTATACGGCTTTGGGGCAGCAGTGGCTACAAAAAGTGCCCTTCTTAAGCGGGACATTGATATTTTAAAAGGAATCATGGAGCATTCCCCTGTCCTGTGTAAGGTAACGGTCACCACCACAGATGACGATCTGGCAAAAAAAATCGAACCACATGTATCCAGTCCCTCGGAGCGCCTGGCTTTGGTTGAGGCATTAAGGAAGAACGGAATATTTACGGGAATCTTATTGATGCCGGTTCTTCCGTTTCTGGAGGATAACGAGGATAATATCCTTTCGATCGTAAAAGCCGCCCATGAAGCCGGAGCCAGCTTCATTTATCCGGCTTTTGGTGTGACTTTACGCAATAATCAAAGAGAATGGTATTTTGACCGCCTAAAAGAGCTGTTCCCCCAACAGGATTTGGTGTCGGAATATATCAGGCGGTATGGCAACAGTTATCAATGTACAAGCCCGGGAGCCAGAAAGTTATGGCAGGTATTTTCCCGTGAGTGCGAGCGGAATGGCATATTATACCGGATGAAAGACATCATTCATGGGTATAAAAAGAATTACGAAGTGACCCAGTTAAGTCTTTTTGATTAGGAAAGGGACATCAGTTCTCCGAAATAGGAAACAAATTCTTTGGCTATGTTTGAAACATAGCCATTTTTTTTATACACGGCTGCCATTCTGGTAACAGTATCCGCAGAGTCGATCTCCCTGAATACGAGGTCCTTGTGTTCTCCTATTTTGCTGATGGATTCAGGCACCAGAGCGATTCCAAGTCCGATACTTGCCCATTGGAGACAGGTTCTGGCATCATCATTGCGGCAAAAAACATTGGGCATGATACCGCTGTTTTGGAAGGCCAGGGAGATGATGGAATCAAACCGGCGGTAATAGATCAAGGGCTTGCCGGAAAGGTCTGTCAGCCTGATTTTATTCTTAGGGACGCCTGAAAAAAAGGACGGGTTTCCAACCGCTATTAATGGCTCGTCTTTTCCGTACATGCATTCAAAGCCCTCTGCATTAAAAGGTGTCCTGATAATCGCGCATTCCACAATCCCGTTTTTCATCTTTTCCAGAAGCTCGTAGGTATTTCCTTCTGTGACCTCAAACCGGACCTTTGGATGGGTGCAGCAGTATATCTTTAAAAAATCGCGAAGCAGATTGCCGGAAGAAGAGATAGTTCCCAGCTTTAAAATTCCTTTGGAAGCAGTTGGAAAATGATCGAGTTCTTCCACAATGGAGTCCATCATGGACAGGATGTCTTTGGCTCTGGAATAGAGAAAAGCACCTGCTTCCGTCAGTTCTGTTTTCCTGGAGCCACGTTCAAAAAGCTTTACTCCAAGCTCTTCTTCCAGCAAAAGGATCTGCTTACTTAGAGGCGGCTGGGATAACCCCAGCTTTTTTGCTGCTGCTGTAAAGCCTCCGGTTTCTGCAATTGTGGTAAAATAATAAAGCTGCTTTGAATTAATTGGATTCATTGGGATATCCTCTATTTCATATTATGTATTGTATTATTATACCAAAATGGTATAATGTTACAAGGTATTATTCCAAAAATGTATTTAATTTTTATAAGCGGAGGAATATTAGGATGAAAAAGCTCCTGAAATATTTAAAGGACTATAAGGTAGAAAGCATTATGGGGCCGTTATTTAAGCTTCTGGAAGCCTGCTTTGAATTATTGGTGCCTCTTGTAGTGGCAAAGGTGATTGACGTAGGGATCAAGTCTCAGAATATTCCTTATATACTTAAGATGGGCGGATTATTGGTTCTGCTTGGCGTCATAGGCCTTGTCTGTTCTATTACGGCCCAGTATTTTGCGGCAAAAGCAGCGGCCGGCTTCGGAACTTCTCTCCGAAATGATTTGTTTGCCCATATCAACAAACTGTCGTACCAGGAAATAGATTCCATTGGAACTGCGACCCTGATTACCCGTATTACCAGCGATGCCAATCAGGTACAGTCTGGAGTTAATTTATTCCTTCGTCTGTTCCTTCGTTCTCCGTTTGTGGTATGCGGTGCCATGATCATGGCATTTACCATCAATGCCAGGGCAGCTCTGGTTTTTGCAGTACTTATCCCGGTTCTTTCCATTGTTGTCTTCGGCATTATGCTGATCAGCATCCCATTGTATAAAAAGGTGCAGAAGCAATTGGATCAGGTGCTCTTGGCTGTCAGGGAGAATCTTGAAGGAGTCCGTGTCATCCGTGCGTTTGACCGCCAAAATGGTGAAATACGCCGGTTTGATGAGGAAAATGGCCTTTTAGTACGTTTCCAGGTTTTCGTAGGAAAGATTTCAGCCTTAATGAATCCCCTTACCTATGTTTTGATCAACCTGGGGATCATCGTTTTGATCAACACCGGCGCGAGACAGGTGCAGAGCGGCATCATCACTCAGGGGGCAGTGATTGCTTTAGTAAATTACATGTCCCAGATTTTAGTAGAGCTTGTAAAACTGGCAAATCTGATTATCACGATTTCAAAGTCCTTAGCCTGTGCAGGCCGGATTAACGCTGTGTTTGAACAGGAGCCAGCCATTACAGAAGTTTCGAATAAGGGTGTGGAAGAAAAACAGGATGCTCCCGAAGTAGAATTTGACCATATGACCTTTGCCTATGCAGGGGCCAAGGATGCGGCGTTAAGCGGTTTATCCTTTCAGGTCATGAAGGGGGAGACCATTGGAATCATCGGAGGAACAGGTTCCGGTAAGACCACCCTGGTAAATCTGATTCCCCGTTTTTATGAGGTCACAGAAGGATCCGTAAAGGTAGGAGGAGTTGACGTAAGGCAATATCCTTTGGGACAGTTGAGGGAGCTGGTGGGAATTGTTCCCCAAAAGGCGGTGCTTTTTAAAGGAACCCTTCGGGAAAATATGAAGTGGGGGAAAAAAGAAGCAACGGACCATGAGATTTATGAGGCTCTTGCCACTGCCCAGGCAAAGGATTTTGTAGAGGAAAAAGGAGAAGGACTGGAGCTTCTGATCCAGGCGGGAGGAAGGAATCTTTCCGGCGGGCAGCGGCAGAGACTAGCCATTGCAAGGGCATTGGTAAAAGATCCTCAGATTCTCATCATGGATGACAGCGCTTCTGCCCTGGATTTTGCTACTGATGCCAGGCTTAGAAAGGCAATTAAAGAAAGTACCGGGAATATGACTGTTTTCCTGGTATCCCAGAGAGCTTCCAGTATTAAAAACGCGGACAGGATCCTGGTCTTAGATGACGGGCAGATGGCAGGCTGGGGAACTCATGAGGAGCTGTTAACTTCCTGTCAGGTTTACCGGGAAATATGCTTATCCCAGCTGTCAAAAGAGGAGGTGCAATAACATGAACGTAAAAAAATACAGATCCACTGTCAAACGGATTTTTCGCTGCATTGGCCGTTATAAATGGGGAGTCGCTGCTTCCCTGGCCTGTGCTTTTGTCACAGTTTTATTGACTTTATACGTTCCCATCCTCACTGGCCGGGCCATTGACTGCATTGTGGGAGCAGGAGCTGTTGATTTTGCCGGCATGTGGACGATTTTAAAACAAATAGGAATCATCATTGCAATAACAGCGGTGGCCCAGTGGCTTATGAGCCATATCAACAACCTGGTTACCTACCGGGTGGTGAAGGATATCAGAACCCAGGCATTTAATAAGCTGGAGATCCTTCCTTTAAAATATATTGATTCCCATTCTCACGGAGATATCATAAACAGGATTATCACAGATATCGATCAGTTTTCCGATGGGCTGCTAATGGGCTTTACCCAGCTGTTCACCGGAGTCCTTACCATTTTTGGAACATTGGTTTTTATGTTTTCCATGAATCCGGGCATAACGGTTGTGGTGGTTCTTGTAACTCCTGTTTCACTGTTTGTTGCCAGCTTTATTGCAAGAAAGACCTTCCGCTTGTTTAAGATGCAGTCTCAGACCAGAGGGGAGCTGACTTCTCTTGTGGAAGAGATGCTGGGGAATCAGAAGGTGGTGCAGGCCTTTGCCCATGAAGCCGATGCACAGGAAAAATTTGAAGATATTAACGAAGATTTGCGTGTCTGGAGCCTGAAAGCTACATTCTTTTCTTCCATTACCAATCCAGCGACCCGCTTTGTGAACAGCCTGGTTTATGCCAGTGTTGGAATCGCCGGAGCTTTTGCGGCTGTAAAAGGACTTTTATCCGTAGGACAGCTTTCCAGTTTTTTAAGCTATGCCAATCAATATACAAAGCCATTTAATGAAATATCTGGTGTGGTTACTGAGCTTCAAAATGCCCTGGCCTCTGCTGCTCGGGTGTTTGAACTGATTGATGAGGAGCCTCAGGTCCCAGAGGAGCCAGACGCTGCAGTGCTCAGCAATGCAAAGGGAGAGATATCTCTGGAACAAGTGTACTTTTCCTATAATCCTGAGATCGCCTTGATTGAGGATATGAATTTAAACGTACGTAAGGGCCAGAGAGTAGCCATCGTAGGCCCTACGGGCTGCGGAAAGAGTACGGTAATTAATCTCCTCATGCGTTTTTATGATGTGGATTCCGGTTCCATCCGGGTAGATGGGAAAGATATACGCCATATGACCAGACAAAGCTTAAGAACCAGTTACGGTATGGTGCTGCAGGAGACATGGCTTAAATCAGGGACCATTCGCGAAAATATTGCATATGGAAAGCCGGATGCGGCTGAGGAAGAAATCATTCTTGCGGCAAAGGAGGCTCATGCCCACAGTTTTATCAGGCGTATGCCGGAAGGATATGATACTGTTATATCGGAAGACGGCGGAAACTTATCCCAAGGCCAGAAGCAGCTTTTATGCATTGCCAGAGTTATGTTGTGCCTTCCTCCCATGCTGATTCTTGATGAAGCCACTTCATCTATTGATACCAGAACCGAGATAAAAATTCAAAAAGCTTTTGGAAAAATGATGGAAGGGCGTACCAGTTTTATCGTCGCTCACCGTCTTTCTACGATTAAAGAAGCGGATGTGATACTGGTAATGAGGGATGGCCATATCATTGAGCAGGGAACTCATGAAAGCCTGCTTTCCCAAAATGGATTTTACGCACAGCTTTATAACAGCCAGTTTGCTGTGTAGCTTTGATTAGATAATAAAAAACAGCGTCAGAAAGATATCTGGGATATACTTTCTGGCGCTGTTCTTTTTTTCACTGTTATGATATACTTTAAAAAGTTCGATATTAGTTATAATAACTATATAAAAGGCGGTAGGATTATGTTTGAAATCATTATGGAAGCCAGGAGGGCGGTCTGTTTCAGGCCCGTAAGAATTCCTTTGCAGTTTACGGATAAGGGGAGGGGGTATGGATAAATTTTGTGATCACATGACGGCGGTTTAAGATATTGATTCTGTAAAAGACAGTGTAAAAATCTTGGCCGTATTTTATGGTTTTAAAGAACAGGGGGAAAAAATGAGTTTTTTAGATATTATTTTGTTGGGCGCATTGTTAACAGAGAGTGTGCTTTTAATTGCGTTGGCCCATTTTTACAATAAAGAAAAAGAAAAAGTTCAGATTGAGAAAACAAAAAGAGCCGAAGATAAGGAGTATATTGATATTTTTATAGAGCATCTGGAAAAACGGGCTGAAACCTATGAAATACTCCTTGAATTTAAAAGAATTTTAGAAGAAGCTTATAAAGATGCGATTTAAGAAAGGAAAACGGACAGAGGCCGTCTTATTTCCTTCTGATATAAGCCATATCAAAATAATCCTTGACATTTTGATCATCCGTTATTACAATGGTACGTAACGTTACAATTAAAAACATCAAATGCAATGAAGGTGTAAGTAAATCCTTAATTTTCTTCCAGAGAGAAAGGGCCATCGGCTGTAAGCCCTTTTAAGTTCAGATAAGAGATTGAATTTCCCACCGAAGCAGCATGATTGAAACCAGCGACAGCTTTGGCTGCCGGTCTGGCGGGTAAGTCATGACGTCAATACACGTTACGTATACCGAGTGCCTGTGTCATACGCAGGAATCAGGGTGGTACCGCGAATATAGCTTCGTCCCTTTTTGGGGCGGAGCTTTTTTAGTTCATTTCGCTGTTATAGCGGTAAAAGTAAAATTTGATCATGAAAAGAAGGAGAGCACGATGAAGGACCAATTGGAAAAAATCAAACAGGAAGCGTTAAAGCAGATTGAAGCTTCCGATGCGCTGGAAAAACTAAACGACATTAAAGTTGCTTATCTTGGAAAAAAAGGTGAGCTAACCAGTGTATTAAAGAGTATGAAGGATGTTGCTCCGGAAGACAGGCCAAAGGTGGGCCAGATGGTAAATGACGCCCGGGCCGTGATCGAGGGGAAATTAGAGGATGCCATATCCGCTCTGCAGAAAAAAGCCAGAGAAGAACAGCTGAAAAAAGAAGTAATTGATGTAACCCTTCCCGGCAGACGAAATAAGGTAGGCCACACCCATCCAAATACCATTGCTCTGGAAGAGGTTGAGCGAATCTTCGTTGGGATGGGATATGAGGTCATTGAAGGGCCGGAAGTGGAATACGATTCCTATAACTTTGAAAAATTGAATATACCTAAGAATCATCCGGCAAGAGACGAACAGGATACCTTTTATATCAGTGATAACATCGTATTAAGAAGCCAGACATCACCGGTCCAGGTCAGGACCATGGAAAAAGGCAAGCTGCCGATCCGCATGCTGGCCCCCGGCCGCGTATTCCGGTCTGATGAGGTGGATGCAACCCATTCCCCTTCCTTCCACCAGATAGAAGGACTTGTAATTGATAAAAATATAACATTTGCAGATTTAAAGGGGACCCTTGCAGAGTTTGCCAGAGAGCTTTTTGGCCTTGAGACAAAAGTGAAATTCCGTCCGCACCATTTCCCGTTTACAGAACCAAGCGCGGAGATGGATGTTACCTGTTTCAAATGCGGCGGAAAAGGCTGCCGTTTCTGCAAAGGCTCCGGTTGGATTGAGATTCTTGGCTGCGGCATGGTTCATCCAAATGTGCTTACAATGAGCGGAATCGATCCCAATGAATATTCCGGCTTTGCATTTGGAGTTGGATTGGAGCGGATTGCCCTGTTAAAATATGAAATTGATGACATGAGATTATTATATGAGAACGACATCAGATTCTTAAAACAGTTTTAAGGAAAGGAAGATAGATCAATGAATACACCATTATCATGGATTAAGGCATACGTTCCGGATTTAGACGTAACGGCCCAGGAATATACAGATGCTATGACGCTTACCGGATCAAAGGTTGAGGGCTATGTTTGTCTGGATAAAAACTTAGAGAAAATCGTTGTTGGACAGATATTATCCATTGAACGTCATCCGGATGCGGATAAACTGATCATCTGCCAGGTCAATGTTGGAGCGGAAACCGTACAGATCGTTACAGGCGCATCCAATGTAAAGACAGGAGATAAAATTCCTGTGGTATTAGACGGAGGCAAAGTGGCAGGAGGCCACGACGGCGGCGCTCTTCCGGAAGAAGGAATCCAGATCAAGAAAGGGAAACTAAGAGGAATCGAATCCTGCGGCATGATGTGCTCCATTGAAGAGCTGGGCTCTTCCAATGAAATGTATCCAGATGCACCGGAAAGCGGGATTTACATTCTGCCTGAGAATACGGAAATAGGTGCTGATGCCATAGAGGTGCTGGGCCTTCGTGATTCCGTATTTGAATACGAGATCACCTCAAATCGTGTGGACTGCTACAGTGTAATAGGAATTGCAAGAGAAGCGGCGGCTACCTTCCGTAAGCCCTTTGTACCTCCGGTGGTAACAGCCACAGGAAACAGTGAGGATATCCATGACTATTTAAAGATTTCCGTAGAGGATAGCCGTCTTTGTCCCCGCTATTGTGCAAGAATGGTGAAAAATATCAAGCTTGCTCCTTCCCCGGCCTGGTTGCAGAGACGACTTGCAGCATGCGGAATCCGTCCGATTAATAATATCGTGGATATTACCAATTATGTGATGGAAGAGTATGGTCAGCCAATGCATGCCTTTGACTATGACCTGCTTGCAAATCATGAAATCGTTGTAAAATGCGCGGGAGAAGGCGATACCTTCCAGACCCTTGACGAACAGGAAAGAAAGCTTGACAGCACCGTTCTCATGATCAACGACGGAGAAAAGGCTGTAGGAATCGCCGGTATCATGGGCGGAGAGAACTCCAAGATTACCGATGAGGTGAAGACCATGGTATTTGAAAGCGCCTGCTTTGATGGAACCAATATCCGCCTTTCTTCTAAAAAAGTCGGATTAAGGACCGATGCTTCCGGTAAATTTGAAAAGGGACTTGATCCTAACAACGCTGAGGAGGCGATTAACCGCGCGTGCCAGCTGATTGAGGAGCTGGGTGCAGGAGAAGTCGTAGGCGGCATGATTGATATATATCCTGAAAAGCGGGAGGGGAAAAGACTTCCCTTTGAGCCAGAAAAGATGAATCGGCTTCTGGGTACTGAGATCGAAGCGGAAACAATGCTTGGATACTTTAAAAAGCTGGATTTGGAATACGATGAGACAGCAAATGAAATCCTTATTCCCACCTTCCGTCAGGATTTAGACTGTATGGCGGATCTGGCGGAAGAAGTTGCCAGATTCTTTGGATATGACAAGATCCCCGTATCCCTGCCCACCGGTGAGGCAACGACCGGCAAACTGTCATACAAATTAAGAGTTGAAGAGGTGGCTAGGGAAGTGGCGGAATTCTCTGGATTTTCCCAGGGAATGACCTATTCTTTTGAAAGTCCCAGGGTATTTGACCGTCTGCTGATCCCGGAGAACAGTCCGCTTCGTGTGACCGTAAATATATTAAATCCTTTGGGAGAGGATTTCAGTGTTATGAGGACATCACCTCTTCATGGAATGTTAAACTCCTTATCCACCAACTACAACCGCCGCAATAAGAATGTCCGCCTTTATGAGCTGGCCAATATTTATCTTCCAAAGGCGCTTCCATTGACCGAGCTTCCCGATGAAAGAATGCAGTTTACCCTGGGATTTTACGGCGACGGCGATTTCTTTGATATGAAGGGTGTGATAGAAGAATTCTTTGATAAAACCGGAATGCACAAACGGCCTCATTATGTTCCAAAGAGTGGTAAAACATTCCTTCATCCAGGAAGACAGGCAGATATCATTTATGATGGGGTAACCATCGGATATCTGGGAGAAGTTCATCCGGAGGTGGCTGACAACTATAAGATTGGGGACCGGGCCTATGTGGCTGTGATCGATATGCCATCCATGATTCCATTTACAAGCTTTGACAGAAAATACACCGGAATAGCGAAATATCCGGCTGTTACCAGAGATATCAGCATGGTGGTGCCAAAGGAAATTCTTGTCGGACAGATCGAAGAGATCATCGAACAACGGGGAGGAAAGATACTGGAAAGCTATGAGCTTTTCGATATTTATGAAGGAACCCAGATTTTAGCAGGATATAAGTCTGTTGCTTATTCTATCACCTTCCGCGCAGGCGATCACACCTTAGAAGAGCAGGAGGTTCTTGCTGTAATGAAAAAGATCCTTAACGGATTACAAGGATTGGGAATTGAACTTCGGGCATAAACAAATGCCGTTTTACAAGTATGACATCAAAGAAAGATGCCAGGATGAAAGAAAAATCTCCTGGCATCTTTTTTCTCTCTGCCTGCATGGACGTGATAAATTCCGTCAATCCTTACGGTAAGAATGTAAGAAAGGACAGGAGGCAAAAAGATGTTTAACAGCCTTGATATTATAGAAATAACAGGAAGAATTGTCCGGGATTCCTGGGGGTATCCCGGGGTAGAAGCTGAAGTGATTCTGGAAAACGGTGCTCATGGAAGAGCGACGGTTTCCCTGGGAGACACAGGAAGGGCAGAGAAACAGGCAGAGCTTGTGGGTGACTGGCTTTCAGAAACAATATTGTTTGAGGATGCATCAGACCAGGGAAGAATCGATCGGATGCTTTCCCAGGCAGCAGTGAACCGGGGAGAAGAGGTTGGGAACCAGGGTGTTCTGGCTTTATCCATGGCGGCTGCAAGAGCAGCGGGGGCAGGACTTCATCTGCCGCTTTACCGTTATCTGGGCGGAACCTCGGCTCCTGTGATGCCGGTTCCCATGATGAGTATGATAAGCGGAGGCGGCGGGGAAAAAGGTCTTGATTTTCAAGAGATCATGATTGTTCCTCAGGGAGCAAATTCCTATTCGGAAGGACTTCGCATGGGAGTGGAGATTTACCAGACATTAAAAAGGCTTTTATCCATAAGCGGCTTTAGCACCTCTACAGGAGATGGCGGCGGCTTTGAACCTGATATGAAAAATTCAGAAGAAGCATTGCATTATTTAATGGATTCCTTTAAGCTTACCGGATATAAGCCGGGGACAGACGTGCTGGTGGCCATCAATGCTGATGCAGACCGTCTGTATGTGAAAGAAGATGGCACTTACTGTTTTTCAAAGGAAAGCAGGAAAGGTGGAATCTCCATAAACAGGGCGCAAAAGGATATGCTCGCCTATTATCTGAGGCTGGCGGACGGCTTTCCCATCTGTGCGGTCCTAAATGGTCTTTGGAAAGAAGATCTGGAAGGACGAGAACAAATGATGAAGCTCTTGGAGCACCGTACGCTTTTGGTATCCGATGATTTTGCTGCGGCTAATGCGACGATCATCCGTATGGAACAGGCGGGGACTGTAACCGGGGCGTTGGAAATGGTGGAGAAGGCAAGAAAAGCCGGACATAAAGTGATCATTGCCAGCGATGGAAAGGATACGGAAGAGTCATTCCTGGCGGATATGGCAGCAGCTGTCGGTGCCGATTATGTGAAGAGCGGAGCACCGTGCAGAGGAGAATGCATCTCCAAATACAATGAACTTTTGCGCATTGAAGAATTTTATAGAAAATTTGGACGGGCTGTTATGGAATATTCTAACTGACCGGCCGAAGGAAAAAAAGTACAGTAGTGCCTGGAGAAGCATGAAAAAGGCAGCGTTTTTTACGGCCGCTGCCTTTTTCATGCTGTTTTAACCGATAACTGGCTGTATTAAAAATCAGCATAAACTGTATTCCCAATTACCAGCACGCCCCATCTTTTTGCCCCAAGATGGTGCGAATGAGATGATTTACGCCATATATAAAAAGTATAATAAAAGACATGATTGCTCCTTTCTGCCTGAAAAAAGGCGTAAAAAAATAAAGCGCTGCCAATCGGCTTTCAGAAAGACAGCGCCTATGCTGTTATTAGCAGGATATCGTTGCTTATTCTTCGTCAATGTGAGGAGCTTCATTCAGCGGAGACATATGCCTGCCGCCACCATGTCTGCCAAAGCAATTGGAACCGTGTCCGTTGAACCTTGGATCATTGTGGCCCGGTTCAAAATGTCCGGCGCCGTGCGAGCCTCCCGGTCTTCTGTCTGGACAGCCATGAAAGCATTCCCTGCGGTCAAAAGGATGTCTGCCCCCACGCATAAACATCATGTCAAACCTTTCATCACCCAGTCTTTCACGTGCAGAGCGCATCCATTCAAGCCTTTCGTCATCTTCATCATCACCAAGCTGGGCTTCAAGTACCTCAGTGATGCGGTCGAGATACTCACCAAAGACCATTTGTTCCTCCTCGTTGAGACAACTGAAGATATCTTCGAAATTCGGGCGGGGCTGCTGCTCATTCTTTCCTTTTTCCGTTAGCTGTACCAACATGACGCGTCTGTCAGCTTCTGAAGGGGTGCGGGTGATATAACCGCCTTTCTCCAGTTTGTTAAGAAGCTCGTTAAGAGATTGTATCCGGATGCCTAACAGATAAGACAGGTCTTTTGTGCTGATTTCAGATTGTATTTTTAGCATCGCCAGAACCCTGCCTTGCCCGCGGGTTGGATCAGCCATGGGTCCATGTTCCGCATGTTTCTGTAAATGGTGGCGCTGCAAGAGCCATTGCAGCTTTGAAAATTTTTCGTAAAGTTCTGTAAAGTTATCTTCCATCATATTATAAACCTCCTAAAATTGAATATTCATCAGGTACCTTAAATATATTGTAACGGTACCTGATAGAAATGTCAAGAAAAATTTCATAAGGTACCTGTTTATTTCATATGCCTTAGTTTTTGTTATTATAAATTCCTTATAAAAGCAAAAGGAAATTAAATTTATAAAAGCGAAAAAGTCTGAATATAGGAACAATGGGATAACATACCTGGCGCGTGATGCCAAAGATGAAGAATAATGATATAATAAGGAGGGATGCGATGAAAATCATATTATGAAAAGTTTTGCGGGGATAAGAGATAAATGCTTATCAAAGGTGAGTGAGCGATTAAGACGCTTCTATAATAATAAGGTCAGAAAAACAGGGAGAGCTTCTTTATAAAACATCATGTAACAAGGGCACATGATGATTGAATATAAAAATATAAAAATATATTGTATTTTCAGAAAAATTATGGTATGATATCCTTTGTTTGACTATAGGAGGTGGGAAACGTGATCAGGATTATTTTATCAATCATATTTGTTATCATATGTGTTGCTTTATCAGCAATAATCCTTTTACAGGAAGGAAAGAGTCAGGGCCTGGGTTCTATCGGCGGTATGGCTGATACCTACTGGGGCAGAAATAAAGGCCGTTCCATGGAAGGAAAACTGGAGAAATTCACAAAATACGGTGCAGTCCTGTTTTTCATTTTGGCGCTGGTACTGAATCTGAATATACTGTAAAGATTAAACACTCTTGTGATATGGCAACAAGGGTGTTTTTTTCGCATTATAGGGAAGTTTCGTAATACCTACTGGTAAAGTGCAGATAATATATTATGGCTTATCGGAACTTGTAAAGCAAGTTTCGATATAAGGGCTATTTTTAGCCCTTCCATACGATTATCGGAAGTGCTTCTTGCTTCCGATAAAAAAGAAATGATTAAAAAATAGATAAAAATCAAGAGAGGAAGACAATGACAGAAGAACAGTTAACGCAAAGAAAAGCCATGCTTCTCCAGCTGATAAATGATCCTGCCTATGCACCTATGAAATTAAAGGAATTAGCCATTCTCTTTGACATTCCAAAGGATCAGAGGGAAGATTTAAAAGAGGTACTGGATACCCTTTTGGCAGAAGGAAAGATTGGTATATCACAAAAAGGAAAATATGGTAAGCCAGATATCGGCTCCATTGCCGGTGTGTTTTCCGGACACTCTAAGGGTTTTGGGTTTGTAGCGGTAGAAGGGCTGGATCAGGATATTTTTATTCCGGAAGACAAGACAGGCGGAGCGCTTCACGGTGATACCGTGCTGATTACTGCAGAATCAAAGTCAGGAAACGGAAAAAGAGCTGAGGGCCATGTGATCAAGGTGCTTGTCCATGCAAATGAGCAGATCATAGGGTTCTATCAGAAAAATAAAAATTTTGGTTTCGTTATTCCGGACAACCAGAAGATTTCTAAGGATGTGTTCATTCCTCAGGGCAAGGACATGGGAGCCGTGACCGGTCATAAGGTTGTGGTTAGAGTTACAGATTTCGGCGGACCGGAACGTAAACCGGAAGGGATGATAACCGAAATAATTGGCCACGTCAATGACCCTGGCACGGATATTCTTTCGATTGTAAGAGCATATGGACTTCCGGAGGAATTCCCGGACAGCGTAATGAAGCAGGTGGAAGCAGTACCTGATGCAGTGACCGGAAAAGATATGCAGGGCCGTCTTGATTTGAGAAATTTACAGACAGTTACCATTGATGGAGAAGATGCAAAAGATCTTGACGATGCTATTACTATATCTAAAAAAGATCGTGTCTATACTTTAGGCGTTCACATCGCTGATGTTACGAATTATGTAACGGAAAACAGCCCTTTGGATGAGGAAGCATTGAGACGGGGAACCAGCGTTTATCTTGTGGACCGGGTAATTCCCATGCTGCCTCATAAGCTGTCAAATGGGATTTGTTCCCTAAATCAGGGAGAAGACCGGCTGGCCTTAAGCTGCATCATGGACATTGATGAAAACGGTAATGTAATGGGACACAGGATAGCAGAAACCATCATAAACGTGGATCGGAGAATGACCTATACGGCAGTCAACGCCATTATCTCTGACCGGGATGAGTCGGTTATGAAGGAATACGAAGCCTTTGTTTCCATGTTTGATCAGATGAAGGAACTGGCTGATATTCTGCGGGAGAAGAGAAAGAAGAGAGGCTCCATTGATTTTGATTTCCCGGAAACCAAGGTGATTCTTGATGAACGGGGAAAGCCTTTGGAAATCAAGCCCTACGAGAGAAATGCAGCAACTAAAATCATTGAAGATTTTATGCTGATGGCAAATGAGACAGTTGCAGAGGATTATTTCTGGCAGGAGATTCCTTTCCTTTACCGGACCCATGACAACCCGGATCCGGAAAAGATGAAGAGCCTTGCCACTTTGATTAATAATTTCGGATACTCCATCCGTTTTCATAATGGTGAGGTTTACCCGAAGGAAGTACAGAAGCTGCTTGCCAATGCGGAGGATACGCCAGAGGAGGCACTGATCAGCCGTCTGGCCCTTCGTTCTATGAAGCAGGCTAAATATACAGTGTCAAATACCGGGCATTTTGGCCTGGCGGCTAAATATTATACTCACTTTACTTCTCCAATCAGAAGGTACCCGGACTTACAGATCCACCGAATCATTAAGGAGAATTTAAGGTCAGGCTTAGCTGGAAAAAGGATCAGCCATTACGATAAGATTCTTCAGCAGGTAGCCGTCCAGTCTTCTGCCATGGAGCGGAGAGCCGATGAAGCAGAGCGGGAGACCATTAAGCTTAAAAAGTGTGAGTATATGTCTAAACACATTGGGGAAGAGTTTGACGGAGTGATTTCCGGTGTGACAAACTGGGGGCTTTATGTGGAGCTTTCCAACACCGTGGAAGGCTTGATCCATGTGAATCAGCTCCAGGATGATTATTATCACTTTGATGAAGAGCATTATGAGCTGGTAGGTGAAATGACAAGGAAAACCTTTAAACTAGGTCAGCCTATCAGGGTCATGGTATTGGGTACGGATAAGCTTTTGCGTACCATCGACTTTATTCCGGCGAAGAGTTTTGATGAGGAATAACAGGAGGAATGAAAATGGGGAAAGAGAGTTTCAAATTAATTGCCAATAACAAAAAGGCATATCACGATTATTTTATAGATGAAAAATTCGAGGCTGGTATTGAACTTGCCGGAACAGAAGTAAAATCCATCCGCATGGGCAAATGCAGCATTAAAGAGTCCTTTGTGAGAATCGATAAAGGAGAGGTTTATGTCTGCGGCATGAACATCAGCCCGTATGAAAAAGGGAATATCTTTAACAAGGACCCGCTAAGGGTCAGAAAGCTGCTGCTTCACAGGGCTGAGATCGGAAAGCTGGATGCAAAGATTGCTCAAAAGGGCTATACCCTGGTCCCTCTGCAGGTATATTTTAAAGGCAGCCTGGTGAAAGTGGAGATCGGCCTTGCCAGAGGTAAAAAGCTATACGATAAGAGAGATGACATTGCGAAAAAGGATCAGAAAAGAGAACTGGAAAGAGACTTTAAGGTGAGAAATCTTTCATAGAGTGCCACTTTAAGCCTCCTGAATAATCTGTACAGAAAGCTGTTTTAATGCTAAAATAACCTTAGAAAATGTTGGAGGGAAAATGGATGGCATTATATGATTACGTAGGGGCGTTAAAGCGGGGCCGAAGGCGATATCAGGCTTCTGTGTCAAAGGGAGAATATCCGTATCTGCCGGTCCTGGATCAGATCCTGTCTTATACGGATATTGTTTCAGAAGTGAATTTGGGAATCATGGATATTCCTCTGGAAAAGGTGGTGGGTACGAAAACGGAGGGACGCACCAGCGCCTTTGCCAGTAATTTCATGCCTCTATTGTCGGAGAAATCGGAATTTGGGGCGAAATGGGCATATTTATATGACCATCAGATTGAAGAGGGGATCCATGATCCTATTGAAGTCTTTGAATTTATGAACCAGTATTATGTTCAGGAAGGCAATAAAAGGGTCAGCGTCTTAAAATATGTTGGTGCTTTCAGCATCTCTGCCTCTGTAACCCGCCTGATTCCAAAGAGGACTGATGATTTAGATAACAGGCTTTACTATGAATTCCTGGATTTTTACCAGGTTTCCTTTAACTGTGATGTCTGGTTTAGTAAAGAAGGGAGCTACGACAAGCTGATAAAGGCAATGAATAAGAATCCGGGAGAGCCTTGGAGTGAGGATGACAGGATCATCTTCAAATCCGCTTATGACCGTTTTTCCAAAGCATTCCATGCCTTTGGCGGCGATGATTACGATATGACGTGTTCGGATGCGTTCCTTGTTTACGTGGAACTGTTCGGATACCGAATCGTGAAAGACCGGATTGAAGGGCAGATAAAAAAGGACTTGGTCAGAATGAAGGATGAACTGCTCCTGGCCTCCAGAGGCAATAAGATCACTTTGGTTGAACAGCCGGAAGAAATAGAGGAATCATCGGACAATAGCCCCCTTAAGCTCATTAATTGGCTGCGCCCGTTCCAGTCCATTGAACCGGAGATGCTAAAGATTGCATTTATCCATGCAAAAACAGCAGAAACTTCCAGCTGGGCTTATGGGCATGAGCTGGGCAGGATGTATTTAGAGCAGGCTTTTAACGGAGCCGTACAAACGGTTGCATTTTTTAATGCAGATTCTGAGCAGGAGATCGCTAATGCCATTGAACTGGCCATTGGGGCCAGGTGCAACGTAATATTTACTACGGCCTCCCAGATGATCAATTTAAGTGTGAAGGCTGCAATCGATCATCCGGAAGTAAAGGTGTTCAACTGTTCCGTTAATATGTCCTATTCTTCCATCTGTACCTATTATGGAAGAATGTATGAATCGAAATTCCTAATGGGCGCTTTGGCAGCTTCCATGTCCCAGGCCGAGAAGATCGGATATATTGCTGATTATCCGATCTACGGCACCATTGCTAATATCAATGCCTTTGCCCTGGGAGCCAGAATGATCAATCCTTATGCCAAGGTGTACTTAGAATGGTCAAGGGTAAAGGACCGTGATGCTCACGCGGAGTTGGAAAAAGAGAAGGTCACCTTTATTTCAGGTGATGACATGATAACTCCTCAGACGCCCACCAGAGAATATGGACTTTACCAGAAGAACCCTGATGGAACCCTGAAAAATCTGGCGACTCCTATCTGGCATTGGGGAAAGTTTTACGAAAGAATTGTTAATATTATATGCCATGGAGATTTCGGCAGGAAGGAAATGAAAGGGAAACAGGCCATCAATTACTGGTGGGGGATGTCGGCAGATGTGATCGATGTCATTTGCTCTCATAATCTGCCTCACGGAACCAGCCGGTTAATTACACTTTTGAGGAATTCCATACGGGCTGGAAGCTTTCAGCCTTTTGAAGGAACCATTTATTCTCAGGACGGACAAATCCAGTGCAGGGAAAACGAAAGTCTTACTCCGGAAGATATAACTACCATGAACTGGCTGACAGAAAATGTCGTAGGACAGATTCCGGAATTTGATGAGCTTACGGAAGAGGCTCGGTCTCTGGTACGTCTCCAGGGACAGACAATATACGAGAACATGGATATGGAGGAACAGCGTGAAGATCCTGGTACTGTCTGACCATGAGTCAAAATCACTTTATGAATACTATTCACCGGAAAAATTGCAGGATATTGATCTAATTATTTCCTGTGGAGATCTACGAGCGAATTATCTTACGTTTTTTGCAACATTTTCCCATGCCCCGGTCTATTATGTCCGGGGAAACCACGATTGCAGGTATGAGGAATGCCCACCTGAAGGATGTACCTGCATTGAAGATGATATCATAACCTACAAGGGAATCCGGATTATGGGCCTGGGCGGTTCCATGCAGTATATTCCAGGCTCACCGAACCAGTATACGGAACGGGGAATGGAGCGGAGAATCAAAAAGATGTGGTGGAAGCTTAAGAAGAACAAAGGTTTTGATATTCTTGTCACCCATGCTCCGGCATTTGAACTCAACGACTTACCCGATCTGCCTCACCAGGGATTTACCTGTTTTAAAGCACTGATGGACAAGTATTCTCCCAAATATTTTCTTCATGGACATGTCCATGCCAATTATGGTAAGAGTTTTAAGAGGGAAGACCAGTATGGCTGTACAAAGGTCGTAAATGCCTATGAGTATTATATTATAGAGTATCCGGGGAATCCGTAATAAGAGTTAAATGCAAAAGTCATGGAATCAGACATTGATTCCTTATATGGAGCTTTGACGGTCATTGTGGTGCTTGCGGACCGGGCAGTGTTAACGTATCTGTATGACGGATCTTTGGGTATGGAAATACGGAACACCCCCAGGCCAAGCCAAGGAAAGAACATGCAATTAAATACATAGATTAGAAGAAACAGAAAAAAGAGGTCTGCGTTGATAAGACGCGGGCCTCTTTGCTTTATTTTTAGGTATAACCTCAAATTATGATACACATTCCTATTAATTAGTTGACAAAAAGATGCTGGATTGTTATCATTTAAGTTACTATACAAAAAGGCGGGGATATGGATGGAGAGAATCGTATTATCATTGTTGGTTGATAACACCTCCGGCGTTTTGAGCCGTGTAGCCGGACTGTTCAGCCGCCGTGGCTATAATATTGAAAGCCTTACGGTGGGTGTGACTGCGGATGAGAGATATTCCAGAATGACGGTGGTGTCCACAGGCGATCAGGAGATTTTAGACCAAATTGAAAAACAGCTGAGAAAGCTGGAAGATGTCAGGGATATCAAAGAATTAAAGCCAGGTCATTCTGTTTACAGGGAGCTTATACTGGTCAAGGTGCATGCGAATGCCAGCCAGCGTCAGGCGATTTGTGCCATAGCTGATATTTTCAGAGCCACCATTGTTGATGTTGGCAAAGATTCCGTAACCGTCATGCTTACAGGAGATCAGTCCAAGCTTGATGCAGTTCTTAACCTGCTTGAAGATTATGAAATATTAGAGCTTGCCAGAACTGGTCTCACAGGACTTTCCAGAGGCTCTGACGATATTCGGTATCTGCCTTAGGCAGTCAGGATTTGTAAGCTAGAGGTTATTGCCAAAGGCGGACAGTGAGCCGTCGGCATGGTTCCTTTAACAAAATATATCAAGAGTCAGTATATGAGGAGGAAATAAAAGATGGCAAAGATTTACTATCAGGAAGATTGCAATTTATCCTTATTGGAAGGTAAGACCATTGCAGTTATTGGATACGGCAGCCAGGGCCATGCCCATGCGCTTAATTTAAAGGAGTCTGGATGTAATGTCGTTGTAGGACTTTATGAGGGAAGCAGTTCCTGGGCAAAGGCAGAGGCACAGGGGTTAACCGTTTATACAGCAGCAGAAGCTGCAAAGAAGGCTGACATCATTATGATCTTAATCAATGATGAGAAGCAGGCTGCTATGTACAAGGAATCTGTAGAGCCTAATTTAAAGGATGGGGACATGCTGATGTTTGCCCATGGTTTTGCCGTTCATTTTGGACAGATCGTTCCTCCTAAGAATGTTGATGTTACCATGATCGCACCAAAGGCACCCGGCCATACCGTAAGAAATGAATATTTGGTAGGCAGAGGAACCCCATGTCTGGTTGCTGTTCATCAGGATTATACAGGCAAGGCAAAGGACAAGGCCCTGGCTTATGCATTAGCCCTGGGCGGCGCAAGAGCCGGCGTACTGGAGACAACCTTTAAGGATGAGACAGAAACAGACCTTTTTGGTGAGCAGGCAGTATTATGCGGAGGCGTATGCGCTCTGATGAAGGCTGGCTTTGAAACCTTGGTAGAAGCAGGATATGCTCCTGAGAATGCTTATTTTGAATGTATTCACGAGATGAAGCTGATCGTAGACCTGATTTTTGAAAGCGGCTTCGCAGGCATGAGATATTCTGTTTCCAATACTGCGGAATACGGTGATTACATCACAGGACCAAAGATCGTTACCGATGAGACCAAGAAGGCGATGAAGCAGGTTCTTACTGATATTCAGAATGGAAACTTTGCTAAGGACTGGTTGCTTGAGAATCAGGTAGGATGCGCTCACTTTAATGCTGTCAGAAAAAAAGAAGCTTCCCACCAGTTGGAAAAGGTAGGCAGCGAGCTACGTAAGCTTTACAGCTGGAACGACGGCGGAAAGCTGATTGATAACTAAGTTTTATAGCCGCAGGCGGCGGCCTGTTAAATAAAAGATCCCGGAAAAAGACTTGCTTTTTCCGGGATCTTTATTTACTTGAGCAATGAGCCGGCTCCTCTCATGGCATTAAAAAAGTTCTCCATAGCCGTGGATAATCCATTTGGATTATAAGCAAATCCAACGGTTCTCTTCTTAATCGCCGTCTCCATGGGAATCTGGACCAAATCTCCCCGGTCCAGTTCATCCTGGACAAATTCCTTGATCACACATCCGATCCCCAGTCCGATTTTGGCAAATTCGATCAGCAGATCCATGGTAGTGACCTCCAAAAGCTGATTTGGTACAATCTGATTTTCTTTCAGATATTCATCAATATACTTTCTGGTCATGTTGTTCTTATCCAAAAGAAGGATATTTCCTGTCTGAAAGAAATCCGCCTCCGGTCCTTCTCTTAAATACAGGTTATCCAGATAAGATTTCGTAGCCACGAAAATATCATGGATGTCCATAACCGGCTGAAACAAAAGAGGTCGCCGGCTGCTGGGCTCTGCAATCAGACCCAGATCAATGCGCTGCTGTTCCAGCATAATGATTGTATGGGAGGTTGACTGGCTTTCAATGGAAATCTTAATATGAGGATACTTCTCAATGAATCCCTTTAAATAAGGAAGAAGGATATACTTGCAAAGAGTATTGCTGACACCTATTTTCAAGTGTCCGATATTAAAATCCTTCACCCGCTTCAGTTCCAGTTCCCCGCGGTTTAATTCTTCAAAAGCTGCTTTTGTATGATTATATAGAAGCTTTCCTTCTTCGGTGAGCTGTACACCTCTTGAATTCCTTGTAAATAATATCACCTCCAGGCTGTCTTCCAGCTTGCTGATTGATTTACTGATGGCAGGCTGGCTGATATAAAGCTCTTTAGCAGCTTTTGAGATATTTCCGGCTTTGGCAACTTCATAAAATATCTTATATTGGGAAAGGTTATGATCCATGATAAGTCTTCCTCTCATTGAACGATACGTTTTGTACCATTTTATAACTAACTATTATATTAAATATTCGTATTATGTATTTCTATTATACCAATAAGTGTGTTAAAATGTAAAGCGAGAAAAAGATGTTACAATTTAAACTGTAATAGTGATAAATGAACAGGAGGACGCAGACAATGGGAATGACGATGACCCAGAAAATATTGGCAGCCCATGCAGGGCTTTCCGAGGTAAAGGCAGGCCAGCTGATCGAAGCAGAACTGGATCTGGTATTGGGGAATGATATCACATCTCCGGTTGCCATTAAGGAGATGGAGAAGTTTGATAAAGATACAATTTTTCATAAAGATAAGATTGCCCTGGTCATGGACCACTTTATTCCAAATAAGGATATTAAATCAGCAGAAAACTGCAAATGCTGCCGTGATTTTGCCGGCAAACACGAAATTACCAATTATTTCGATGTAGGTCAGATGGGAATCGAACATGCCCTTCTTCCGGAAAAAGGACTGGTGGTTGCAGGAGATGCAGTCATTGGAGCGGACTCCCATACATGTACCTATGGAGCACTGGGAGCTTTTTCTACCGGTGTAGGCAGTACGGATATGGCGGCAGGTATGGTAACAGGAAAGGCCTGGTTCAAGGTGCCGACCGCAATTAAGTTTGAACTGGTGGGGAAACCTTCCAAATGGGTAAGCGGCAAGGATGTTATTTTGCATATCATAGGCATGATCGGTGTAGACGGTGCTTTATATAAGTCAATGGAATTTTCCGGAGAGGGTATCAGGAATTTAACCATGGATGACCGTTTTACTATTTGCAACATGGCCATTGAGGCTGGCGGGAAGAACGGTATTTTCCCGGTGGATGATCTTGCAATCCAGTACATAAAGGATCATTCAAAGCGTGATTATAAAATCTATGAGGCGGATGCGGATGCAGAATATGAGGCAGTTTATACCATTGACTTATCCAAATTAGAGCCAACGGTTTCTTTCCCCCACCTTCCTGAAAATACCAGGACCATCGGCACGTTTGGTGAAATTAAAGTAGATCAGTCGGTAATCGGCTCCTGTACCAACGGCCGGCTTGATGATATGCGCATAGCAGCCGCTGTCATGAAAGGACATAAAGTGGCAAAAAATGTACGCTGTATCGTGATTCCGGCTACTCAGGAAATCTATTTGCAGTCTATGAGGGAGGGCCTTTTAGAAATCTTTATTGAAGCCGGAGCTGTAGTCAGCACACCAACCTGCGGACCGTGCCTTGGCGGCTATATGGGTATTCTGGCGGCAGGAGAGCGCTGCATCTCTACCACCAACCGTAATTTTGTTGGACGTATGGGTCATGTGGAATCAGAAGTATATTTAGCCAACCCTGCAGTGGCTGCTGCAAGTGCGATTACCGGTCATATATGTGCGCCGGATGAACTGGGATTATAGGAGGTTGTAAATATGAAGGCATGTGGATCTGTTTTTAAATATGGAGATAATGTGGACACGGATGTTATCATTCCGGCAAGATATTTGAATATTACAGATGGGAAAGAGCTGGCTAAGCACTGTATGGAGGATATTGACAAGGAATTTGTTACCAATGTAAAAAATGGAGATATTATTGTCGCAAATAAAAACTTTGGATGCGGTTCTTCCAGAGAGCATGCGCCCCTTGTTATCAAATGTGCAGGAATAAGCTGTGTGATTGCCGAAACTTTTGCCAGGATTTTCTACCGGAATGCAATTAATATCGGCCTTCCTATTATAGAATGCCCGGAAGCTGCCAGAGCCATTCAGGCAGGAGATGAGGTTATGGTTGATTTTGACAGCGGTATTATCACCAATAAAACCACCGGTGAATCCTTTGAGGGGCAGGCATTTCCTCCCTTTATGCAGGGGATCATTTCAGCGGGAGGGTTATTTCCCTATATTAATAAGAAGAGATAGCTTTTTTCCATGGAAATTAAGTCCGTAACTGTCAGGAATTGTATTTGACAGTTACGGACCTTTTTGCTGTGGGAAATGTTTTTCCGGCATTGCCAATAAAAGAAATGCATATTATAATTAAAAAAAATTCTAGGAGTTGATCTATATGGTAAAGACAAATGCAATGAGAATGCTTGACAAGGCAAAGGTCGAGTATACCACCAGGGAATATGAAGTAGACGAGCAGGATCTATCCGGCAGCCATGCAGCAGATATGATGGGGGCAGATCATGGAAGCGTATTTAAAACTCTTGTATTAAAAGGAGAAAAAATAGGATATCTGGTCTGCTGCATTCCGGTTGATGGGGAACTGGATTTGAAAAAAGTGGCGAAGGCTGCCGGAGATAAGAAGGTAGAGATGATTCCCATGAAGGATTTGCAGGGAATCACAGGATATATACGCGGAGGCTGTTCTCCCATCGGCATGAAAAAACAATTTCCTACATTTGTCGAAGAAACGGCCCGCTCTTATGAGGAAATTGTCGTCAGCGGAGGCTTAAGAGGACAGCAAATCGTCATTGCTCCCCAGGCCCTTGTTGCGTTTATAAAGGGCAGTTTTGCCCCCCTTACCCATAATTAGTTTACATAATACAAGAAATGCTGTGGACAAGTCATACAGTTGAAGTTGAATAATTAACATAAATGTAACACTATTGTAAAATATGAGTGCAATAATAGCATAAAAAGCAGGGAAATACCTGGGGTGAAATAGTGTATAATGCACAAATGAAAAAGGGGGATGAAAATTTAGAAATTAAAATATCACAAAAATGTTAAATGGGCATTGACTTTTTTGGCAGGCTTCTTCTATAATTACGGACGTCACCAGGAAACGGCTGTGGAATGTAACCCAGCCCAGGCAAGTGATATAAGAGAAAGAGGTGTATATATGCTTACACTACGCTCTATCCTTCAACAGATTTGTCAATTCTTCAGAGGGATGTCCTTTAAGGTCACAAAGCGGATGTATCGTTCTTCCGCAGTTTTTATGGCGGGTGCGGCAATTATTACTGTTGTGGCGTTTACCTCAGCAGGATTTGGAAGCGGCGGCAGAAATGCTTTAACGGCATTTGCGGAAACGCCGGAGTCAGAAGACTCTCCGGATAAAGAAGAAGTAAAAGATGAAACAGTGAATGAAGAAACCGTTACCCAGGAAAAAGCCCAGATAAAACTTACGGAAGTCAGAATGCAGGCTCAACAGCTGGCCGGTGATTTCCTGGAAAAAGATGTGATCCTGAAACAGGAACAGGCGGAGGAGTCCAAGGCAGAGATTGAGCGAATCAATACGAAGATCGCCATGGAAGAAGAGGCTAAACGGCAGGCAGAGGAAGCAGCTAAAAAAGCGGCGGAAGCAAAGAAAGCGGCAGAAGAGGCAGCAAAGAAGGCAGAGGAAGAAAAGGCTGCTCATTCTACGTCAGTGACTCAGGACGATTATCAGGTCCTGCTGAAGATCGTGCAGGCGGAAGCCGGTATTTGCGACGACAAGGGTAAGATCCTTGTGGCCAACGTAATTATTAACCGCGTAAAGAGCGGAAAATTTCCCGACACGGTGAAAGGAGTCGTCTATGAACCCTCCCAGTTTTCACCGGTATCAAACGGCAGTATTAATTCCGTAAAAGTGACAGATGATACGAAACAGTGTGTTGACCGTGCGCTGTCAGGAGAGGATTATTCCAACGGAGCCCTGTATTTTATGAATCGGGGTGGCTCCAGAAGAGGTGCTATCAGCTGGTTTGATTCCCATCTGACTTATCTATTTCAGCATGGCAACCATGAATTTTTTAAATAAAAACATTGTAGAATATTCTGCTTTCGGTGTATACTATATGTGCATGCAGGTACCCCTTGAATCTGCGGCCAAACGATACGATACATAAAAGGAGAATAGGATTATGATTTTTGATTCGGCAAAAAACCTTGATTTTTACAGAAGCCTTGGAGTGGACGGAAGATACGAAAAGGCAGTTAATTTTCTTAAGAACACTGATTTAGAGAGCCTGGCGCCAGGCAAATATGAGATTGACGGCAAGAATGTTTTTGCGAATGTAACTGAGTATACGACGGTTCCTTGGGAGGAAGCCAAGTACGAAGCTCACCATAATTACACAGATATTCAATATGTGATATCCGGTTCTGAAACCATGACATATGCACGGATCGATGAACTGAATGAAAAGGTACCTTATAACGAAGAAAAAGATGTTGTATTTTACGACAATGAAAATCCAGGCTTAAAAGTAGTGGTAAAAGCTGGAGAATATATGATTTTCAATCCCTGGGATGGTCACAAGCCAAAAGCAGCTGTAAGTGAACCGGCTTTGATTAAAAAAGTGATTGTTAAGATCAAAGAGAACTAATTAAAAAACGGGAACCGATCCTTTTTCAAAGGATCAGCTCCCGTTTTCTTTTTATGGATTCCAGTTGTCCGGACCGGACAGGACTGCTTCTTTTGTGAAACTTTTACGATCAGTTTCTGTCAGCCGGTGAATCCAGTCCGGCCGTTTTTCCATCTCGGCACCAGGGCCGTAACTGCCATATTCGCCGTAGAAGGTATGTTTATGGGCAGCTTCCTTGTTCCAGTCATGCCAGCCTTCTTTGCAGATATGATTATCCATAAAGCAGTTTATCAGCACGGTTTTCCCATACTCTCTCCATGGACGACCAAGGTAAGCGTTGTCAGAAGGGCAGTTGCCCTCAAAGCGGCAATTTGCCATGACATAGCCATATTCCTGTCCTTTTGGAGTAGAGGCGGCAGTTACATAGCTGCTGATCTCAATCCCCGTATATTTGGAAAAGAAGGTGCAGCCTTCAAAATAAGCGGTTGCGCTGCCGAAAATAAAGTCAATGTCCCCTTCTAAGTAACAGTTTTTATAATAGTGCCGGCCGTTGATCCGGGGAGAATGCTGCTTTGGTCCAATAAAACCATTGGGTTCGATTTCCTTTGGAGGAAGGGGACCTGTAAAAAGAGTATCCTGGTTTCCTAAGAAACGACAGTTTTCAAAAAACAACCGGTCTCCATCGGCATAAAGGGCCAAAGCCTGTCCGACATCGGTGCCAATTCCCGCGCTGTTTTCAAATGTAAGATTCTTAGCGGTAAAATCATGGGTATCGATCAGGCAGGAATAGGTGCGGAAGGTGCCACGCTTCATCCCATCCTCCATGGTCATGCGGGCATAAAGGCCGTAAGAGAGTATGGTGCTTTCTGCATCTTCCCCGACAAAGGTTACATGAGGAACCGTTACGGCTATCTGCTCTTCATAAAAACCCTTGTGTATGTAGAGGACCTGTTCCTCCGTATGATCAGTTGGAAGAGAACGAAGTGCCTCTCCAATGCTTGTAAAATCTCCTGTACCATCTTTTGAAATATGAATCATAATTTTCCCTTCTTTTGCTTATTGTACACAAAATGCATAATATATATTTAATATATCCATTTTTTAGGAAAATTGCAATGAAAATCATTGACTTTTTCTTAACAAAGTGAGATAATAGTAACAAATTTGGATTTTATAAAAGGAGGATTTTTCTATGTCAACAAAAGCATATTATCCAATCAATGAAATTGGAAAAGGCCAACCAGGTTTTGCAACTACGCGTTCGATCATTGAAGCTCCGTTTTATGGAAACAACGTAATTAAGGTTAATACACTTAGAGAGGCATATGAACTGGCTAAGAATTCACCAGGAACCGTGGTGACGGACATGCCTGTGTACAGGGGAGAGGAATTTGGCCTTGATAAAGATGCCAAGGTTCTCTTATTTAACGATGGTGCGATTACCGGACGTTATGCGACTGCAAGAAGAATCGCAGGAGAACCCGGTGTAAATTGCGGCGCTCTTGACAAAGTTGTTATGGACGCAGTTTATGAAACCCGTTGGAAAACAATGTATCATGCAGAGGTTTATGCCGGACTTGATCCTGAATTCATGGTGAAGGTACATCTCCTTATTCCGGAAGGTGAAGAAAATATTCTGTATAACTGGATGCTGAACTTCCAGTATATGTCTGATGAGTATGCGAAAATGTATAAAGCTTCTAAACCAGTCGGCGACGGAAAAGAAGCAGATATCTATATCTTCTCTGATCCTCAGTGGAATGGTTCCGACCGTCCTGGAGTAGATCTGTCCTGCTTAAGCGATCCTAAATGTTTATGCTACTTTAATACGGACCAGAACTGTGCTGCAATCCTGGGTATGAGATACTTCGGTGAGCACAAAAAAGGTACCCTTACTATGGTATGGGCTCTTGCTAACCGCAACGGATATGCTTCCTGCCACGGCGGACAGAAAGAATATAACTTGACTGATGGTTCCAAATATGTTGCATCTGTATTTGGTTTATCCGGCTCAGGAAAATCCACCATCACTCATGCAAAGCATGGCGGAAAATATGATGTTACCGTTCTCCATGACGATGCTTTCATCATCAATACCGATACCTGCTCATCTGTGGCAATAGAGCCTACATACTTTGATAAGACACAGGATTACCCGACCGGCTGTGAAGATAATAAATATCTCTTAACTGCCCAGAACTGTTCCTGTACCTTAGACGAATACGGAAAGATCCAGCTGGTAACAGAGGATATCAGAAACGGCAATGGACGTGCCATCAAATCAAAACTGTGGTCTCCCAACCGTGTGGATAAGATCGAAGCACCGGTTAATGCAATTTTCTGGATCATGAAGGATCCTACCATTCCGCCGGTAGTAAAATTAAAAGGCGCTTCCCTGGCCTCTGTTATGGGTGCAACTCTTGCAACAAAGAGATCATCAGCAGAAAGACTGGCACCGGGTGCTGATCCCAATGCTCTGGTGGTTGTTCCTTATGCCAATCCATTCAGAACCTATCCTCTGGCCAATGACTATGAGAAATTTAAAAAACTGGTAGAAGAGAAGAACGTAGATTGCTATATTATCAACACTGGTGATTTCATGGGCAAGAAGGTTCAGCCTAAGGATACCTTAGGCATCCTGGAAGCCATTGTGGATAAGACCGCCCAGTTCAAACAGTGGGGACCATTCTCTGACATCGAAATCTTTGAGTGGGAAGGATTTGTTCCGGACCTTCATGATGCCTCTTACGCAGAGCAGTTAAAGGCACGTATGGAAGACCGTGTGAAATTCGTTGCAAATACTGCATCTGTAAAGGAAGGCTATGATAAGCTTCCGGATGATGCCCTGGCAGCACTTCAGAAAATTGTTGAGGAATTAAAATAAAATTTCATAGAGACGAAAAAGGACTTTCCTTTTTCGTCTCTGTTTTTGCGTGGATACCACGTCAGTTAAGAAAAACCCTCAAAGAGTGTTTTTCTTTATTTCACCATACAGGAGGCACCATGAATAAAGAATATCTGTTGTTTGATTTAGATGGAACCCTTACGGACCCCAAAGAGGGCATAACGAAGTCTGTCCAGTATAGCCTCCGGCATTTTGGGATTGAGGTGGAGAATTTAGATGAGCTTTGCTGCTTTATCGGGCCGCCTTTAAAGGACAGCTTTATGGAGTATTATGGCTTTAGTGAGGAACAGGCAAAAAAGGCCATTGATATTTACCGGGAATATTTTTCAGAAAAAGGATTGTATGAAAATAAGGCCTATGAAGGCGTGCTGGATGTACTGCAGTCTCTTCTTAAGGCAGGGAAAAAGCTTTATGTGGCCTCCTCAAAGCCGGAAGTGTTTGTCCGGATGATCCTTAAACATTTTGAGCTGGATTCCTGTTTTTTATTTATGGGAGGTGCCGACATGGATGAAACCAGGGTAAAAAAAGCAGATGTGATACGTTATGTTTTAAAAGAATGCGGAATTACCGATTTGGACAAGACGGTGATGATCGGAGACAGGAAGCATGATGTTTTGGGGGCTAAAGAAACCGGAATTGCATCCGTAGGGGTGTTATATGGATATGGAAGCAGACAGGAGCTTACAAAAGCCGGAGCGGATGTTTTGGCAGATACAATTTTTGATTTGCAGAATCTGTTATAGTATGCTATACTAGGTCTCTAACATTTTAAGCAGGAGGAATACAAGAGATGAAAAAGGTGGAGATCGGATTCTGGGGAGTTGAGTCCATCCTGGAATTTGTCTCAATTGCGGGAGCGTGTAAAGAAAAAATAAATTTGGCCTGCGGAGATAGAACGGTAAACGCAAAATCGTTGCTTTCTGTGCTGTCTTTGGCCACTGCGGAAGGGTTGGAACTGATCATTCATGAAGACTCCAGCGACTCTCTTTTAAGACTTCTGGAACTGTATGTAGAGCACGGAAGACTTCTTGGCAGCAAACATATTGCTGTCTGATCCAATAGATTAAAATCAAAACTGACAGGAAAAGGAACTTGAAAAACAAAACAAAGTAGTGTATACTAAGACCATAGAAAACATGGGAATGTAATTCCTGAAATGTGCGACACTCTTACCTTTTTTGAACCTACATTATGACTCATGGGATTCCGATATTTTCAGGTGGATGTCAAGCCTCCGTTTGCAGTGGAAGGCAGAAACTTGAGTGAGGTTGCCCACCTAGCAAGGCTAGGCGTCAATAAGTAAGAACCGGCATTTTGGGGTTACCAAAGAAAAAAGCAGCGAGAAATCGCTGCTTTAATTTTATGTAAAAGTATGGTACAGTATAGGATAGACAATAGTCAATCTTAAAAACTTAGGAGAATTTTTATGAAAGAGACAAAATTTCGGAATTATTTATGCTGGGGAGTCACAGCACTTTCCGTTATTGCCTTGAGCATAACCTTTGCCTTTTTCCTTTCCAGATTCCAGGCTGTGAAAGGTACGGTAAAAATAATTGTGGGGATTCTTATGCCTGTCATTTACGGGGCAGTCCTCGCATATCTTTTACTGCCGGTATATAACAAGTCCAGAGACATTACGGTACGCCTGTTTTCTTCCAGATGGAAAAATGGGAATGGGGTGAAGTCCATATCCCGGGCCGCGGCAACTGTGGTCAGCTTAATTTTTCTGTTTGTGATAGTAGTCGGACTTTTCTGGATGATCATCCCCCAGATCTATACAAGTGTCATGGGACTCCAGGAATCATTGGGCGAGAATATGAACGATCTGGCCCTGTGGCTTCAGAATATGCTTGAGGATAATCCTTCTGTAGAACGGGCGGTCATACCCATATACGACCGGCTGACAGGCCAACTGCAAAATTGGATGACCTCTGATCTGGTCCCCAACATGTCCATGTTGATCGGCAGCCTTTCCAGCGGACTGCTAAGCGTGGTACTGGTTCTAAAGAATATACTGATCGGTATAATCGTAATGGTTTATCTCCTGAACATAAAAGGAACGCTTTCTGCTCAGGGCAAAAAAATCATTTACAGTATATTTCCTATTAAAACGGCTAACCAGGCAATCGATGAAATCCGTTTTGTTCACCGGGTGTTCGGCGGGTTCATAACGGGAAAGATTTTAGATTCCCTGATTATCGGGATTATGTGCTTTTTTCTTTTGAACGCTATGAATATGCCTTACACACTGTTAGTAAGCGTGATTGTGGGCGTAACCAATGTGATTCCCTTTTTTGGTCCGTTTATCGGAGCTATTCCCAGTGCATTTTTAATCCTGCTGGTCAGCCCTATTAAGTGTCTGTATTTCCTGATATTCATTCTTTTGCTCCAGCAGTTTGACGGAAATATCCTGGGTCCGAAAATATTGGGACAATCCACGGGGCTTCCCAGCTTTTGGGTGCTGTTTTCAATCCTGCTTTTTGGCGGACTGTTTGGTTTTGTGGGAATGATCATTGCGGTGCCGACCTTTGCAGTGTTTTACAGTGTCGTTTCGAGGCTGGTAAACCGTTCCCTTACGAAAAAGGATCTCTCCCTTAAAACGGTGGACTATTATGATCTGGAGCGGATTGATGAAAACAAAAAAACTTATATGAGATAAGAGGAGCGCATGAATAAAAAGACATTTATCGGATTTATAGTCGGTATTCCTCTTTTGGTTTTGATTCTCATTATTATTATTCTGGTAAATGAACCGGAACCGGAGGGAATATCAAGGGGGGTAGCATATAAGTCAGCTGCACTTCTTCTTACCGATAGAGAAAGCTGTGAAAAAATGCTGAAGGAACATAGCCAGGAATACTTTCCGGAAAAGGAACAGAATAACTGGTATGTGAAATACATGAATTACCTGTATGCAGGCGGTTATCTTGACCCCCATGAAATTCCGGCAAAAAGTGATACTGCGGAAGGCTTTCTGACCTATAAAGAGGCGGAAAGCCTGGCGGAGGCTCTGGTTCCTGGATCAGGAAAGAGGATTCATGAAAGCAGCAAAAAACAAAATAAGAAACTTCCGGCTGATGAATGGTGGTATTTGTATGAAGAACTGAGGCAGGCACTGGATAAGGAAGGAACGATCAAAGTGCTTGACGTATTTCTTTATGGCACTCCTACCAATGTAAAAACTGCAACAGCCTGGACTGCCTATACCAGCGGGGGAAATTTTCAATTTGAAGGCATCAGCCTGGATTCTTACATAGACTGGGAGTTAAAGCTCCTGGTAAAAGGCAATGAGATCATTGCATTAAAAGAAGCGGTGACAGATTCCATAACCTATAAAAATGTCTGGCTGACCACAGGAACTGGAGGTACATTCGGTGTATACCTGGGATCAGTGGAACGTACTTTTCCCCTTGAGGCCTCTTTGGGGCAGCCGGAGGATTTTGCCAATAATATTGCGGATATCAGTTTAAAAAGAGGGAGCCTTCAAAAGGTTACCTTAAAGAAAAAGAAGATATCGGGGAAGGTTCTTGCGGTGAAGGATGATTCTGTTGAGGTTGAGGGGTATGGCAGCTTAAAGCTGGATAAAGATTTTAAGGTATACCGGTTATACGGTCAGTTTGAAGAGCGCAGTGTCTCTGATATTCTTGTAGGATATGATATACAGGATTTTGTTGTTGCCCATGGCAGGATATGTGCTGCCTTACTGGTAAGGGAATTTGATGCTAAGAGCATTCGTGTCCTTTTGATGAGCACCAATTTCCAGTCTATCTTCCATCCGTCAGTAACCCTGTCTGCTGAAAGTGGTCTGTTATTGACCTATGGCGAGAAGGAGGTAAAGGTGCCTCCAAAGGCAGAAGTAATTATTGATACCTCAGATGAGCGGCTAAAGGATGGACGTATTGTAATCGCACCTTTAGAAAAAGGAGATTCCATTTCCGTTAATTCCATCCAGAGGTCCTATGGCACCCCGGCCTATGACGGAACGATTGAGATACGTAAGGAAGCCGATGGGCTGCTATTAGTCAATGAGTTGTACCTGGAAGATTATCTGACTAAGGTTGTTCCCAGCGAGATGCCAGACAGCTATGAAAAGGAAGCTTTAAAAGCTCAGGCTGTCTGTGCCAGAACCTATGCGTTCCGTCAGATCCAGAGCAACACCTACAGCAAATACGGAGCCCATGTGGATGACAGTACCAGATTCCAGGTTTATAACAATCTGCAGGCTGCATCAAAAACAGAAGAAGCGGTACGCGAGACTTATGGAAAGCTGTTGTTTTATAACGATAAACCAATTGAAGCTTTTTATTTCTCAACCTCTTGCGGACATACAACCGACGGGAGCATATGGGGAGGAGATCCGGCTGGTTTTCCCTATCTTGATGGCAGCCTTCTTCAGGATAGCAGGGGAGTATTAAATTTGTCGACAAATTCTGATTTTGATGAATTTATAAAGAAAAAAGATTATCCAGCCTTTGATTCAGGTTTCCCCATGTACCGATGGGAAACCACTGTCACGAACCGGCAGCTGGAGGAAGAAATCACCGAAGTCGGGTCGATCCTGAATATTACTGTAACAGAACGGGGAGTAGGCGGAATTGTTAAAAAACTAAGGGTCGAGGGATCCGACGGCGTCATGACCATCAATGGGGAAGGACAGGTAAGGGCAAAGCTTGGAAATAAATATATGAGCATTACAAAGCTTGATGGTACGCTTATGAAGAATTTTGACTCCCTTCCCAGTGCCTATATTGCAATAGAAAATCAAGGCGTTGATGACAATAATATCACAACCTTTCATATCTATGGGGGAGGTTTTGGGCATGGTGTCGGAATGAGTCAGAATGGGGCTCAGGCCATGGCAAAGGGCGGAAAGAATTTCGAGGATATCCTGAAATTCTTCTATCATGACACGGAAGTGCGGGAGGCAGAGCAGAGTAAGGAATGAGAATGACTTTTCCAGCGTAGGATGATAGAAAAAACACAGGAATGTCGTATGCAAGATCAAAAGCTGGAAGTCCTGTTAAATCTTGCCCTCAGCGCAACTCCTGAAGAGCGTGAAAAATCAGGCAATTTAAATGTAGGATATAATCCCGAGGAAAAAACATGGGATGTGATTGTAAAGCATTCCGGAGATATAAGCAATCTTTCCCTGGTGGGAATCCGTGTGGAACAAATGGTGAATGAATACTCTATACTTACCGTACCGGAATCCCTTATTGACCAGTTAAGTGCCTTGCCTCAAATCGAATATGTAGAGAAACCAAAGAGGCTGTTTTTTGCCATCAACCAGGCAAAGTCGGCCTCTTGTGTCAATCTGGTCCAGCAGGGAAGCAATCCTCTTACCGGAAGGGGCGTTTTGGTAGCTATTATTGATTCGGGAATTGATTATTACCACGCTGATTTCCGGAATGATGACGGTACGACCAGGATTGTAGCGCTGTGGGATCAGACACTGGACCGGGTGTTCACTGCAGAAGAAATCAATGCCGCCCTGGCTACCGGAAGCAGGACAGAGGCCAGAAAGCTGGTTCCAACCGTAGATATTTCCGGCCATGGCACAGCCGTGGCATCCATAGCGGCAGGAAACGGAAGGGAAAACAGGGGACAATACCGGGGAATTGCTTTTGAAAGCCCTCTTTTAGTTGTAAAGCTTGGAGTTCCTCAGGAAGGAGGATTTCCCAGGACCACAGAACTTATGCGTGCGGTTAATTTTGCGGTACAACAGGCTGTAAGTATGCAGATGCCTCTGGCCATTAACTTAAGCTTTGGAAATACTTATGGATCCCATGACGGCACCAGCCTTTTAGAGACATTCCTTGATGACTTATCCAATTACGGGAAGACGGTGATTGTGGTGGGAACGGGTAACGAAGGGGTGGCCGGCGGTCATATTTCCGGAGTTCTGACAATGTCAAATCCCGAGGAGATTGAGCTGAGCGTGGGAGGATACCAGCGAAGCTTCAGTGTACAGCTTTGGAAATCCTATGCGGATTTATTTGATATCAGCATTATAACACCTTCCGGAGTAGTGATCGGACCCATCAGCAGCAGCCTGGGGCCTCAAACCCTGAACTATGGAAATACAAGAATTTTACTGTATTATGGGAAGCCCGGACCATACAGTGTGGCGCAGGAAGTTTATATGGATTTCCTTCCCCTCGATACCTATATCGACAGCGGGATATGGAAATTCCGCCTGACTCCCAGACAGATCGTGGAAGGCAAATACGATCTCTGGCTCCCATCCGCCGGAGTGCTGAGTGAGTCTACCAGGTTTTTAAGAGCCACACCTGAAACCACTTTGACCATTCCCTCTACGGCCAACAAGGTCATTTCCGTGGGTGCATATGATGATACCTATCAGTCTTATGCGGATTTTTCCGGCAGAGGATTTACCAGGAGAACCAATCTGGTAAAACCGGATATTGCGGCTCCCGGAGTGGGGATCATTGCGGCAAGGGCCGGAGGCGGGTATGAAACGGTAACAGGTACGTCCTTTGCAACTCCTTTTGTCACCGGCAGCGCCGCCCTTTTGATGCAATGGGGAATTGTGGATGGAAGGGATCCGTTTTTGTTCGGGGAAAAGGTTAAGGCTTATTTCATTCGAGGTGCCAGGCCCTTGCCAGGAATTACGAAATATCCCAATCCTGAGCTTGGATACGGTGCTTTATGCGTGAGTGACAGCCTTCCTGTATAACAAGGAAGGTACGCCCTGACAGGATGATGAAAAGCCATTGGAAAAACAAGCAAAATGATTTATAATATAGTTTATGAACTTGCAGCGCAAGTGAAGATAAAAGGGCTGCCTTTTAGCCCGTCCATCCGATTATGAAAACATCTATTGTTTTCATAATAGAATCAGTACTTTTGGGAGGTGTGAAATGGAAGTCAGACATGAACTGGTCATTCCCAATGATGATTTGCCTTTCCGGTTGTTTATTTTTGAGGGAAGAGATGGAAATTACAAGGTCACGAAACATTGGCACCATTCCGTTGAGATTTTTCTGGTTCAGGAGGGCAGGATTGATTTTTATATCAACAACAGCCACCTTTCCCTTGAGAAACAGGATTTTGTGCTGGTCAATTCCAATGAAGTCCATTCCATTGAATGTCCAAATCCTAATATTACCATAGTTCTTCAAATACCGGCGGAAACCTTTGAGGAGTACATGGGAGAAGAGACCTATGTGAATTTTGAGAAAAAGGATGAGGTCCAAAATAAGAAACTGACACAGCTGGTGATTTCCATGTTTTCCATATATGAGGAACAGGAATATGGTTATAGCCTGAAGGTAAAAAGCCTGTTCTATGAACTTCTATATCTTTTGGTTACGGAGTTTAAGTCGGAAACCATGGATAAGGAGGTTATCCGCCAAAAAAAGCAGCTCGACAAGCTGTCAAAGGTGACTCAGTATATGAGAGAAAATTATGACCAGGACTTAAAGCTTGATGAGGTGGCAGGGCGATTTGGCTTCAGCCCTACCTACTTGTCCAGAATTTTTCAAAAATATGCGCAGGTCAATTACCGTACCTATCTTATTGACCTGCGTGTCAAATATGCGGTCCGGGAACTGGCAGGGACCGGCGGTGAGATTGGTGAGATCGCCATGAAGCATGGATTTCCGGACAGCAGGGCCTTTTCAAAGGCATTTAAGAAGAGGTATGGCTGTCTTCCCAGTGAATACAGGAAATATCTGGATGCAGGCAGATAACGGATATTGCAATTATTTTAATATAGGGTGTTATAATTACTGAAAATATGATATAATGTACCATAACTTTGGGCGAAGGAAGTGATTGTATGAATATCAGGGAATCCACTGAACAATGGGAGGAAGCATATTTAAGTCCTTATGCCGCTATCAGTAAGAACAGCAAAGGAAGAGAGCGGAAAGAGGAATCTTGTGATATCCGGACTGCCTACCAACGGGACCGGGACCGGATCATTCACTGCAAGGCATTTCGCAGGCTGAAACATAAAACCCAGGTTTTTCTGGCCCCGGAAGGGGATCATTACAGAACCAGGCTGACTCATACCCTGGAAGTATCCCAGATAGCCAGAACCATAGCAAAATCCCTGCGCATGAACGAAGACTTAACGGAGGCCATAGCTTTGGCTCATGATCTGGGCCATACCCCATTCGGCCATTCCGGGGAAGCAATTTTGAATAAGATCTGCTCCCAGGGCTTTGCTCATTATAAGCAAAGTGTACGGGTAGTGGAGGTTTTGGAAAAGGACGGCATGGGCTTGAACCTTACTTGGGAGGTCCGGGATGGAATCTTAAATCACCGCACCAGCGGTCACCCTTCCACCTTAGAAGGAGGCATTGTCCGCCTGTCGGATAAGATTGCCTACATCAACCATGACATTGACGATGCCATCAGGGCAAAGATGTTTGTGGAAGAGGATCTGCCGGAGTGCTATACGGGTGTTTTGGGTCACAGCGTTCGTGAAAGACTTAACAATCTGATCCATGATATTATCCGCAACAGCTATGGAAAGCCGGAGATCATAATGTCTCCTGATATGGAGAAGGCCATGCAGGGGCTGCGCACCTGGATGTTTGATAACGTTTATAAAAGTGATATCCCAAAAGCAGAAGAAGGGAAAGCACAGCATCTCATCGTCATGCTTTTTAATTACTATATGGAGCACCCGGACAAGCTTGCGGAGGAATACCGCACCTTAATGGAGGAAGGTGAGGAAAGCCGGGAACAGGCGGTCTGCGATTACATAGCAGGCATGAGCGACAGATTTGCCATTGATAAATTTGAAGAGCTGTTTGTCCCAAAAGCCTGGAAAATGGTTTAAAGCAAATGAAACTGAAAAGGAGAAACACCCTGCGGGTATACCTTCATGGCCAAAATATTTTGTCTGAAAAGAGGAAAGGAGAAATGAAGCTTCATGCGATATTCGGAAGAAGTAATTGAAGAGGTCCGGATGAAGAATGACATCGTGGATGTGATCTCGGGATACGTCAAGCTGCAGAAGAAGGGAAGCAATTATTTTGGTCTCTGTCCTTTTCACAATGAAAAGTCCCCTTCCTTTTCCGTATCTCCCGCTAAACAGATGTACTACTGCTTTGGCTGCGGTGCAGGCGGAAATGTACTGACGTTTATCATGGAATATGAAAACTATTCCTTTTCTGAGGCCCTAAAAGTTCTGGCAGACCGCTCAGGCGTGAAGCTTCCTGTGGCAGAGTACAGCAAGGAGGCGAGAGAGCAGGAAGATCTTAGGTCCGCTCTTTTGGATATCAATAAGCTGGCCGCCAGTTACTTTTATTACCAGCTTAAGAATCCTCAGGGTGAGACTGGCTACCGTTATTTAAGGGACAGGCAGCTGAGCGACGAAACCATCACCAGGTTCGGGCTTGGCTACTCCAATAAGACCAGCGATGATCTTTACCGGTATTTAAAGGGCAAGGGATATGACGATAATCTGTTAAAGCAGACCGGACTGGTGACCATAGAGGAACGGGGGACCTATGATAAGTTTTGGAACCGGGTCATGTTTCCTATTATGGATGTGAACAACCGGGTCATTGGTTTCGGCGGCCGGGTCATGGGAGCCGGGGAACCAAAGTATTTAAACTCGCCGGAGACTAAGCTTTTTGATAAAAGCCGGAATTTATATGGTCTTAATTATGCCAGGCTTTCACGGGAAAAGTACATATTGATCTGCGAGGGTTACATGGATGTGATTGCGATGCACCAGGCCGGTTTTACCAATGCGGTGGCTTCTCTTGGAACGGCTTTCACCACCCAGCACGCCCAACTGTTAAAACGATATACGGATAAAGTGGTTCTCACATATGACAGTGACGGCGCAGGCGTTAAGGCTTCCCTCCGTGCCATTCCCATTCTTAAGGAAGCGGGAATCTCCATTCGCGTGCTAAACATGCAGCCATATAAAGATCCGGATGAGTTCATAAAGAATCAGGGAGCAGAAGAATTCCGTAAACGGATCGATGAGGCCCGCAACAGCTTCCTGTTTGAAATTGATGTATTGAAAAAGAATTATAAAATGGATGATCCGGAGCAGAAAACAGAATTTTACAATCAGGTCGCCAGGAAGCTTTTAGAATTCCCAGAAGCATTGGAACGTGAGAATTATTTGGAGGCGGTATCCAGAGAATATTTTATCAATTATGATGATTTAAAACGTCTGGTCAACCGCTTGGGCGCTTCTCTGGGACCATCGGTTTCTGCTCAAAGGGAAGAAGAGGGGTACTTAAAAAACCAGAGGAAAAAGGAAAAGGAAGACGGTGTAAAGCAGTCCCAAAGGCTGTTACTCACCTGGCTCATTGAAAATCCATTATTATTTGATAAGATTGAAGGAGTGATTACTCCCAATGATTTTATAGAAGAACTGTATCACAAGGTGGCACGGATGGTTTTTGACGGACACGCTGCCGGAACATTGAATCCGGCCGAGATCTTAAATCATTTTATTCATGATGAAGGTCAATACCGGGCAGTCGCAGGTCTTTTTCATGCGAGCTTAAAAGAGTCCCTAGATAATGAAGAGCAAAAAAAAGCGTTTTCGGAAACAATTATGAAAGTGAAAAAAAACAGTCTGGATTATGCCAGCCGTCATGCAGCGGGGATTTTGGAACTGCAGAATATTATAAAGGAACAGGCTGCGCTAAAGGATTTGCATATTTCGCTGGATTAGGGTGTACACTATAGGCAGGCTGTGGAAGGATGGAAGAACATGGACGAGAATGTGAAGAAGGCAGCAGATAAGATGGTGGGGTCAAAAAAAACGGAAGAGGAACAGGCTGCAGAGCTGAAGGCTTTGGAGTCAGCCGCTGCATTTGAGGAAAAATTAAATCAACTTCTTCTCCTGGCAAAAAAGAAACGGAATGTACTGGAAAACCAGGAGGTTCTGGATTTTTTTGTGGGAGAGAACTTAGACTCAGATAAGCTGGATCAGATTTATGATTTTCTGGAAAGCAATAAGGTAGATGTACTTCAAATCGGCGGTGAAGATCTGGATCTTGATGAGGATCTGTTCATAGAAGAAGATATCGAGGATGAAGAAGAAATCGATATGGAAAGTATTGATTTATCTGTTCCGGAAGGTATCAGTGTGGAAGATCCGGTCCGCATGTATTTGAAAGAGATCGGCAAGGTTCCTCTTCTTTCCAGTGAAGATGAGATTGAGCTTGCCAAGAGAATCGAGCTGGGTGACGATGATGCAAAGCAGAGGCTGACAGAGGCCAATCTGCGCCTGGTGGTCAGTATTGCCAAGCGTTATGTCGGGCGGGGAATGCAGTTTTTAGATCTGATCCAGGAAGGAAACTTGGGACTTATTAAGGCTGTGGAAAAGTTTGATTACCGGAAAGGTTATAAGTTCAGTACTTATGCGACCTGGTGGATCAGACAGGCCATCACCCGCGCCATTGCGGACCAGGCCCGCACCATCCGGATTCCGGTCCATATGGTAGAGACCATCAACCGCCTGGTTCGTGTATCCAGACAGCTTTTACAGGAGCTGGGCAGAGAGCCGGTGCCGGAGGAAATAGCCGCCAGAGCGGATATGCAGGTCGACCGGGTCAGAGAAATCATGAAGGTATCTCAGGAACCGGTATCCCTAGAGACGCCTATCGGAGAGGAAGAGGACAGTCATCTTGGAGATTTTATTCAGGATGAGCAGGTAGCTGTTCCCGCCGATGCCGCCACATTTACCATGCTCCATGAACAGCTGATGGAGGTGCTTGACACCTTAACCGAGCGGGAGCAAAAGGTCTTAAAGCTGCGTTTCGGACTTGATGACGGGCGGCCCAGAACCCTGGAAGAGGTAGGAAAAGAATTTAATGTTACGAGAGAACGGATTCGTCAGATAGAGGCTAAAGCATTGCGTAAACTGCGCCATCCCAGCAGAAGCAAGAAGCTTAAGGATTATCTGGATGATTAAGGATACAAGACGGAGTTTAAAATGAAGTTATCAAGGCGTTTGGAAACAATCGCTTCCTTTGTTCCGGAAGGAAGCAGAATTGCAGATATTGGAACGGATCATGGTTATATTCCTATCCATCTGGTACAGGAAGGTAAAGCAAAATATGCCATTGCCATGGATGTGCGGAAGGGCCCCTTGTTAAGGGCCCAGGCCCATATCCAGGAGGCAGGTTTACAAGCTCATGTTGAAGTCCGTTTAAGCGACGGACTTTTAAAATTAGAGCAGAACGAAGCGGACTGTGTGGTCATAGCTGGCATGGGCGGTGAACTGATCATACATATACTTGAGGAAGGCCGTAATTTATGGGAAGGCATTCCTTATTGGGTCCTGTCCCCCCACTCAGAACTGGACAAGGTGCGCAGATTCCTGGAAGAACAGGAATTTTTTATTGAGCGGGAGACTATGATAAAGGAAGAAGGAAAGTTCTATTCCGTAATGGGGATCAGCAGAAAGATAAAAGCAGTAGAAAAAAATGAACGCGAGATTTCCTACCGCTATGGCAGGAGCCTTCTGGAATCCAAAGATCCTGTTTTAAAGGAATATTTAAAAAAGGAAGAAGAGCAGCTGGAGCAGATCATGAGAGGGCTTTCCGTGAGCCAATCGGAGGCAGCGGTCAGAAGAATGGAAGAGCTGAAGCTGGAACTAGCCTATAACAAGGAGGCACAGGATGCAGTGCGATAAACTCATAGAAAAACTGGAACTGCTGGCTCCGCCAGTCTGTGCCTGTGATTGGGATAATGTGGGCCTTTTAGCGGGCCGTAGTGATAAAGAAGTAAAAAAGGTTTTTATTGCCTTAGATGCTACTGACGAAGTTGTCGAAAATGCTGTCCGGTGGGGAGCAGATTTATTGATTACCCACCATCCCCTTATTTTCAAGCCTTTAAATAGAATTAATGACAAAGATTTTATATCCAGACGTATTTTAAGCCTGATCCGCAATGACATTTCTTACTATGCCATGCATACAAACTTTGATGCTGCACCTGGATGTATGGCTGATGCGGCCGCTGGAAAGCTTGGTCTTACAGATTTAAACGTACTGGATAAAGAAGGCATGATGACGAAAGAAACATCGGAAGGTTCCAGGGAAATGGTATATGGAATCGGGAAAACGGGGTATCTTAAGGAAGAGATGACGGTAAAGGAGATCGCTGTTCTTGTGAAGGAGCGGTTTCGTCTTCCCTTTGTCACGGTTTATGGAGAGGCAGCACCAGGAGAGACCGTGCGTTTTGTAGGCATAAGCCCTGGATCCGGAGGAAGTATGATCAAACCGGCTTTGGCTGCAGGTGTGAAAGTCTTTATTACAGGCGATATCGGCCACCATAATGGGATTGATGCCGCTGCAAACCATATGGCAGTCATTGATGCCGGCCATTACGGCCTGGAATATCTGTTTTTGGACTTTCTGGAAGAGTATCTGAAGAAAGAAGTAGGGGAGGACTTAGAAATCTGCAAGGCAGAAGTGGAATTTCCTGAAACATTCATATAAGGAGGAAGCGAATGGCAGTTGTTACGATAAACGGTGTTGAAAAGCAATACCCAATTGGCACGTCTTATCAAGATATTGCAAAAGAATATCAGCCCCAGTATGAAAATGATATCTTACTGGTCAGCATAAACGGAAAATTAAGTGAACTCCATAAAAAAGTCCAGTTTGACTGCAGCCTTCGATTCTTTACTGGGAAAGATCAGCCCGGAATCCAGACTTATCACAGAAGCGCTATATTTGTAATGATGAAAGCCTTTTATGATGTGGCTGGCGCAGAAAATATTGAAAAAGTGACTGTGGATTTTTCTCTTGGAAAAGGCTATTATATGCAGGCTCACGGAAAAATCGGACTGACCGAGGAACTGCTTTCCCGGGTAAAATCTCGCATGCAGGATTATGTGAGCCAAAAAATCCCGATTATGAAACGGAGCGTAAACACGGATGATGCCATTGATTTATTTCACAAGCACCGGATGTATGACAAAGAAAGACTGTTTCGCTACCGCCGCGTCTCCCGTGTCAATATCTACAGCATAGGCGGCTTTGAAGATTACTATTATGGATACATGGTACAGAATACCGGATATATTAAGTATTTTGACCTGATATTACATGATGACGGCTTTATGCTCATGCTGCCCCAGAAGGAAAACCCCAAAGAAGTTCCTGTTTTCGAGCCGGAAAAGAAAAAGAAGCTGTTCCGGGTGCTGAAGGAGAGTGTAAAATGGGGGGAACGGCTGAATGTATCCCATGTAGGCGCTCTGAATGAAGAAATTGCATCGGGAAATATCAATGAACTGATTTTAATTCAGGAGGCTTTACAGGAAAAGAAAATTGCTGAGATCGCAGAACGAATTGGCGCCGACAGGAGCAAAAAATTTGTTATGATCGCCGGACCGTCCTCATCCGGAAAAACTACCTTTTCCCACCGGCTGTCCGTTCAGCTAAAGGCTCAGGGAATGATACCTCATCCCATTGCTGTGGACGATTATTTTGTTAATCGGGTAGACAGTCCGAAAAATCCGGACGGAAGCTACAATTATGAGGTCCTGGAAAGCCTTGATATTGAACAGTTTAATAAAGACATGACGGCCCTTCTGGCAGGAGAAACAGTGGAAATGCCGCGGTACCAATTTAAAACAGGGGTCAGGGAGTATAGAGGCGATTATCTCAAACTGGGAGAAGATGATATCCTGGTGATCGAAGGAATCCATTGCTTAAATGACAGGCTCTCCTATACCCTGCCAAAGGAAAGTAAATTCCGTGTATATGTAAGTGCACTGACTCAGTTGAATATTGATGAACACAACCGGATTCCAACAACCGATTGCCGTCTGATCCGTCGGATGGTACGGGATGCCAGAACAAGAGGAGCTTCCGCGCAGGACACCATACGCATGTGGCCGGCGGTGAGAGCAGGAGAGGAGGAGTATATTTTCCCCTTCCAGGAATCTGCGGACATGATGTTCAACTCAGCTACGGTCTATGAACTGGCTGTTCTGAAGCAGTATGCAGAACCGCTGTTATTCGGTATTCCAAGAGAATCCCCGGAATATATGGAAGCAAAGCGCATGTTAAAATTCCTTGACTATTTTCTTGGGGTCAATTGTGAGGATATTCCCCGCAATTCCATTGTCAGAGAATTTATTGGAGGAAGCTGTTTTAAGGTTTAAAACGGAAAGTAGCTTTACAAATAAAGAAATATATGATATGTTATTATAGTTTGTGAGAAGCTTTCTTTTTGCTTTTTACAAAAGGTGCTGGTTTTTAGCGCCGTCCATCCGATTATGAAAACAGTTTTTCATAATATAGTTTTGAGTAAGACAAATGGCCGCAGCTGCAAAGCCGAAAGGCTGCAGGTGAGGAAAGTCCGGGCTTCACAGGGCAGGATGCCAGATAACGTCTGGCGGAGGCGACTCCAGGGAAAGTGCAACAGAAATATACCGCCGCTTCATGCGGTAAGGGTGGAAAGGTGGTGTAAGAGACCACCGCCCTTCTGGTAACAGGAGGGGTCCATGTAAACCCCATCCGAAGCAAGACCGAACAGGGAGCATAAGGCGGCCCGTCTGCTCCCGGGTAGGTCGCTTGAGCCTGCTGGTGACGGCAGGCCTAGATAGATGGCCATTCAACGACATAACCCGGCTTATCGTCTTGCTCAAAACTTAAAAAAGTGGATACGTATGCAATGTCTCTGTTTCTTATCAGAGCAAGCCATATGGAAAGAATAAAAAAACTGCCTTCCTTGTATACAGGGAAGGCAGTTTTTGAATTATTTCGAATATTTTTCTTCGCAATACCGGCAGCGGTAAACTTCTTTCTGCTCATCGGCAAGATAAAATACATGAGGAAGCCCCTGCTCGATGGAGGTAATGCAGCGGGGGTTTTTGCATTGAATCACGTTGGTGATCTTATTAGGAAGGCTTAAGGTCTTCTTTTCCACAATCAGGTTATCCTTTATAATGTTAACCGTAATGTTATGGTCAATGTATCCCAGAATGTCTAAATCAATGTGGTCTAAGCCGCCTTCAATTTTTATGATGTCCTTTTTTCCCATCTTATTGCTTCTTGCATTCTTAATGATGGCAACCTGGCAATCCAGCTTGTCCAGACCCAGGTTATAATAGATTTCCAGACTTTTGCCGGCTTCAATGTGGTCTAATACGATTCCTTCTTTTAATCCGCTGATATTTAACATGATTTTTCTACCTCCAGTAATGTCATGATAAGAGCCATACGCACATACACGCCGTACTGTGCCTGCTTAAAGTAGGCGGCTCGGGGATCCTCGTCAACCTCCACTGAGATTTCGTTGACTCTTGGAAGAGGGTGAAGAACATACATATCTTCTTTCGCCAGTTTCATTTTCTTTTTGTCCAGAATGTAGCAGTCTTTTAAACGGATGTAATCTTCCTCGTTGAAGAAGCGTTCCTTCTGGACGCGGGTCATATAGAGGATATCAAGAGAAGGCATGGCATCGTCAAGGCTGTCCATTTCTACAAATTCAATGTTATTGGCTTTCAGTACATCTTCTCGGATGTATTCAGGCACCCGCAGCTCTGGGGGGGAAATTAAGATGAATTTGATGTTTTCGTAACGAACAAGAGCATTAATCAGAGAGTGAACCGTGCGGCCAAATTTTAAGTCGCCACAGAGGCCAATGGTCAGATCATTCAAACGGCCTTTTAAAGAATTGATGGAAAGCAGATCAGTAAGGGTCTGGGTCGGATGCTGGTGGCCTCCGTCACCGGCATTGATTACCGGTATGCTGGAATGGTTGGCAGCTACCAGTGGAGCCCCTTCCTTTGGATGTCTCATGGCACATATGTCTGCGTAGCAGGAGAGAACCCGAATGGTATCAGCAACACTTTCTCCTTTTGCGGCAGAACTGGAGTCGGCAGAAGAAAAGCCTAGTACACTGCCGCCCAGATTTAACATGGCAGCCTCGAAACTCAAACGAGTTCTTGTACTTGGCTCATAAAATAATGTCGCTAATTTTTTTCCATCGCATACATGAGAATATTTTGGAAGATTTTCTTCGATATCTTTCGCCAGGTCTAAGAGTTGTCCTGTCTCTTCCACACTAAAGTCTAACGGGTTAAGTAAATGTCTCATAAGAATCTCCTTTATCCACTAAATTATGGTTTAAAATTCTATCCCATCTATTATACAGTATCCATTAGAATATTTCCACACTTTTTTTAAATTTATGATATAATCTTTTCGTATGCCTTTTTTCCAGTAATTAACAGCTTCCCTCCTGTAAGGAATATTTAAGGAAGCGTAAGAAAATAAAGAATGACCGATTGAAATATCTTGTTGTATAATGTGTATGCAAAGTCAAGTATCCTACAGCAGGTTCAGGATCGTTGATACTTGCAGCATTCGCCAGATACAAGAATTCCTGCATTCCTGTGCCTGGCTCATTGCTTGTGAAAATAAAGAAAGGGGGTGTCTGTTTTGGCGGAAAGAAAGTCACCTATGATTCAGGTCAAGAATCTCTACAAGGTGTACAAAGTGGGAAACACAAAGGTCTATGCGTTAAACGGTGTGGACTTTACTATAAATAAGGGAGAGTTCTGTGCGATCGTGGGCCCCTCCGGTTCCGGTAAATCCACTCTCTTAAATATGTTGGCCGGCCTTGAGAAGCCGTCAAAGGGAGAGATTGTCATTGGCGGGAGCCATATAGAAAAGCTTTCAGAAAATCAGCTGGTATCATTCCGCAGAAAGCACGTGGGTTTTATTTTTCAGTCTTATAATCTTTTACAGACTATGAACGCGGTGGAGAATGTGGCTATGCCTCTGTCATTTCGTGGAGTGCCAAAGAAAACTAGAAATGAAAAGGCAAAGGAATACATAAAGCTGGTGGGGCTTGAGAAACAGATGAAGCATATGGCCAATGAGATGTCAGGAGGTCAGCAGCAGAGAGTCGGTATTGCAAGAGCTTTGGCAGTAGACCCTAAGATCATCTTTGCGGATGAGCCAACTGGAAACTTAGATTCCAAGACTACCAGAGAAATTTTAAGTTTAATGCAGAAAATCGTGAGGGAGCAGAATCAGACTTTGGTCATGGTTACACATGATAATTATATTGCAAAGTTTGCTGACAGACAATTCCATATAGTAGATGGAAAGATCGTTAAAATCGAAGAACAGCATCATGAGGAACAGCATCATGAGGATACGAAGGAGGACATGGGATATGAAGAAGGTTAGGAAAGGGATTTTATGGCTGCTTGCGGCCCTTATGATCATAGGAGCCATGCCCGGTGCGGCTTTTGCCCAGTATGACCTAAGCAAAAACACCTACATAGATGTTAAGAAGACTCCGTCGGGAAAGACCGGGGAAAACGTTACCATTAATATGGTTTTTACTAATAATAGCGGCAATGATTTAAATAACGTGGCAGTGAGGTTTGACCGGGATCTGGCAGAACAGGAATACCGGGCAACGGAAGATGCAGATGAAGATTCGAAATATACTGGAGCAGTCTTTCCTTTTGAGATCACTTCCAGTACTTTTGATAACAAAAAGCTGGGAACGGTAAAGAGCGGTTCATCTAAGAGTATTTCTCTTACTGGTAGGGTTCGGAGAGACATTGCAGAGGGGTATTACCTAATACCTTTGGAAGTCGTAACGGATGCATTAAAAAAGGATGATGGTGCCCATTCCAGTTACGAAAAGGTCAACATCTGGATCACAAAATCCTCATCAACCACAGAATCCGGGAAAGATGAAGGAACGATTCAGTTTGAGCTGGGTGAAAACCAGAATACGCCTTTTGGCATCTATCCCCAAACCATGAATTTTAATATGAACGTCCGCAATGCTTCCCAAGTTACGGCTTTTGATGTAAATGTCCGTATGAAGCTGGACCAGGACAGCACAAAGTTCCCCTTTGATATTAACGATGGAAACTACACCAGACATTATGACCGCATGGGCGGTGGTGAAACGGTGGAGATTCCCTACAGCATGAATATCCGCAAGGATGTTTACAGCGGATACTATCCTATTACCTATACCATTGAATACCGCGACAGCACGGACGGAGACGTCCAGAAAGCGGAAGAGACCTTCTATGTCAAGGTTCAGAATAAAGACAAAGAAGAGGAGACAGGTGATTTCAATGCCAATGACAGAACAAAGGCGAGAATCATTGTAGATGGATTCCAGACGAACCCGGAGACAGTTTACGCCGGGGAGGAATTTGAAATGATCCTCCATATGAAGAACGCCTCCGAAAATGTTGCAGCAAGCAACATTCTCTTTAACCTGGAATCAGAAAAGGTTACGGACAGCGCGGTATTTACCATGGATTCCGGTTCCTCATCGATCGTTGTAAATTCTCTTCCCGCTGGCCAGACCACGGATATAAAATTAAAGCTTCGGGCAGGAGCATGGGTGGATCAAAGAACCTATGCCATCACCATCAATGAAAAGTATGACAGCCCTGAATTTAAAAACGCAGAAGAAAAAGTTACGGTAAACATTCCTGTTAAGCAGGTTTCCAGGTTGAATACGGGAACGATCGAGGTAATGCCGGATACGATTTCCGTAGGATCAGAAACAAATGTAATGTTTCCTATCAATAACACCGGAAAGGTTCTCCTCTACAACGTAATGGTGGCCTTTGTGGGAGATTCCATCCAACAGACCAACAGCTATGTAGGAAATATAAAGCCAGGAGAGTCTGGAAATGTGGATGCCATGATCAGCGGAACAGCACATACCACGGATGATGGGAAAATTAAGGTTATGATCACCTATGAGGATGAAAATGGGGTTGTCAGCGATCCTGTTGAAAAAGAGTTAAGTTTAACAGTAACGGAACAGGAAGACTTAGATCCCGGAATGGATGGTTCAGGAGAATTTCCGGCAGTAACAGAGCCGGAAGGCACTTCCAAATATGGAAAGATCATCATTCCTGCGGTGATTGTCGTCCTGGTGATAGGAACCATTGGAACCGTATATGTGCTTAAGAGGCGTAAAAAGAAAAAGGAAGCACTGGAAGAACTGGAAGAGGAAAAAGACAATGAAATTTAGCGATTTGCTTTCCATGAGTGTAAATAACTTAAGACGCAGGAAGCTAAGGACATTTTTAACGGTTCTGGGAGTTTTGATCGGTACGGCTTCCATTGTTGTCATGGTGTCTTTGGGGATCGGCTTTAATGAACTTACCATGGAACAGATCGCTTCCTATGGAAGCCTTACGGAAGTTTCCGTATATTCCAATGCAATGTGGGGAGGAAATGAAAGCAGCAAGGACCCTAATTACATGACGGATGATGTGATTGCACAGTTTGAACGGATCGATCATGTTAATACTGCTTCCCCTCTTCTGGAAACCAGTGTTTTGATGACTCAGGGGGCTTATCAGGCGTATATCAACCTGATCGGAGTCACTCAGGAGTACATGAAGAACATCCCCTTAAAGGAGGGGCAAATTCCGGAGGCGGGAAAAAGAGACTTGCAGATGATTGTAGGGAATATGGTTGCCAGGAATTTCAGCAATCCCAAGAGCAATCGTAACAACTATTATGATGATCCCACCAGCATTCCTGACATAGATTTTATAAATAGACCTCTGTTTGTGATTTTTGATATGGATGCCTATTATCAGTCCCAAAACGGGGGAACTGGGGAAGGCGGAACAATCGTCAAACCGCCCAAAAAGTATCTCATACCAACGGCCGGTCTGGTAGAAGGAGGGCCAGAGGATTGGAATAATTACAGTTACAGCGTTTATGTGGATTTAGAAGCGCTAAAATCTCAGCTAAAACAGATTTTTAAAAAGAAGCCCATTCCCAACCAGCCAACCAATAAAAAGGGAAAACCCTACAACTATTTTATTTATCAGCAGGCGGTTGTTGAAGTGGATGATATGAATAATGTTACTGCGGTACAAAAAGCGATTACAGATATGGGCTTTCAGGCCAACAGCAACATGGAGTGGCTGGAGCAGTCTCAGAAGCAGGCTAAGATGGTTCAGGCTCTTTTAGGAGGTATCGGAGCCGTATCCCTGTTTGTGGCGGCAATTGGTATCGCCAATACCATGATGATGTCCATTTACGAAAGAACAAAGGAAATCGGTATCTTAAAGGTCCTTGGCTGCGATATGAATAATATCAGGAACATGTTCCTTATGGAGTCAGGCTTTATCGGCTTTTTAGGAGGCATAACGGGAATCCTGTTCAGCTATGGGGTTTCATTCCTTATTAACAGGTTCCTTTCGGGCCGCTTTATGTCAGATATGCCTGGAGATCTTTCCAGGATTCCTCCCTGGCTTACCTTAACGGCTGTTGGATTTGCTGTTTTTGTAGGAATGGCCGCAGGATTTTTCCCTGCCCTTAGAGCCATGAAGCTAAGTCCTCTTGCAGCCATTAGGAATGAATAGTGGTAAAAAATAGGGTTGCATTTTTTCAGAGAATATTATATGATGATGTATAAGGTACGTGCGACTGGCGGATAAGTGGATTTTTACCACGGGGAGCACGATACGTAAAAAGCCGACCGCCTGGGCACCCTATGGGATGCCCAGGCGGTTTTTTGCGTAAACAGCGAGCCAAAAGAGTTCATTGTGTTTTCATTCAGAAAGGAGACCAGAGCTGATGAGTTTGATTTCTTTACAAGACGATTTAAAGAGTAATTCCTATCCGGGAAGAGGCATTATTATGGGAAAAACACCGGATGGAAAAAAGGCGGTTGCCGCTTATTTTATTATGGGAAGAAGCGATAACAGCCGAAACCGTGTATTCGTAGAGGAAGGGGAAGGTATCCGTACCCAGGCCTTTGATCCCTCAAAGGTCACAGACCCCAGTCTCATTATTTACGCTCCGGTGCGGGTAATGGGGAATAAGACCATCGTGACAAACGGAGATCAGACCGATACCATTTATGAGGGAATGGATATACAACTGACGTTTGAACAGTCCTTGCGGTGCCGGGAATTTGAACCGGATAGTCCTAATTATACGCCCCGTATTTCCGGGATCATGCATATAGAAGGCGGGCGCTTCAATTACGCCATGTCCATCATCAAGAGCAATCATGGGAATCCGGACTCCTGTAACCGTTATACCTTTGCCTATGATAATCCTGAAGCAGGTGAAGCCCATTTCATTCATACCTATATGCATGATGGAAGTCCTTTGCCTAGCTTTGAAGGGGAACCTAAGCTGGCAGCGGCCCTTGACGACCTGGATGAATTTACTGCCATGCTATGGAAAAGCCTCCATGAAGAGAATAAAATTTCTCTCTTTGTAAGATATATTGACATAGAATCCGGAGCTTATGAGACACGGATTGTAAATAAAAACCAATGACAGGAGTACAAAAGATGAATGAGCTGGAATTAAAATATGGATGTAACCCGAATCAGAAGCCCTCAAGGATTTTTATGCCAGGTGGGAAAGAACTTCCCATTAAGGTATTAAGCGGCCGTCCGGGATATATTAATTTTCTGGATGCTTTTCATGGCTGGCAGCTGGTAAGAGAATTAAAGGAAGCGACCGGCCTTCCTGCGGCAGCTTCTTTTAAACATGTGTCTCCGGCCGGTGCCGCAGTGGGACAGCCTCTTGACCGGATACTTGCAAAGATCTACAGGGTAGAGGATATGGAAGGGCTTTCTCCCCTGGCTTGTGCCTATGCAAGGGCAAGAGGTGCAGACCGTATGTCTTCCTTCGGTGACTTCATTTCCCTGTCGGATATCTGTGATAAGGATACTGCAAGAATTATCAAACGGGAAGTGTCGGATGGCGTCATTGCCCCAGGGTATGAACCGGAAGCCCTGGAAATCTTAAGGTCAAAGAAAAACGGCAATTACAACATCATTCAAATTGACCCGGATTACCAGCCAGAGCCGCTTGAGAGAAAACAGGTTTTTGGGATTATGTTTGAGCAGGGAAGAAATGAAGAGAAGATTCATGGAGATCTTTTAATGAATGTGGTGACAAAGAACCAGGATATCCCCCAATCAGCTAAAATTGACCTGATTATTTCTCTTATTACTTTAAAATATACCCAGTCCAATTCTGTTTGTTTTGCAAAGGGCGGACAAGCGATCGGGATCGGGGCTGGTCAGCAGTCCCGTATACACTGCACAAGACTGGCAGGAAATAAGGCGGATAACTGGTTTCTTCGTCAGGCTCCTCAGGTCCTGGAGCTGCCGTTCTTGGAAGGCATCAGCCGTGCGGACCTGGACAATGCCATTGATGTCTACATTGGAGAAGATTATATGGATGTCATTGCTGACGGCAGATGGGAAAATATTTTCAGGGTAAAGCCAGCCGGATTCACAGGTGAAGAAAAGAAGGCCTGGCTTAGCCGGCTGACGGAGGTTTCTCTGGGATCTGATGCATTTTTCCCATTTGGCGATAACATTGACCGCGCATACAGAAGCGGTGTAAAGTACGTGGCCCAGCCTGGGGGATCGGTTCGTGATGACCAGGTTATTGAAACCTGTGACCAATATGGGATGGCCATGGCCTTTACAGGGCTTCGTCTGTTCCATCATTAAATGGGAAGGAAAATAAGTACCAGCCTATATTTTTTGTAAAAGCACTTTAAAGAGAAGGCCGGCATAAAATGAGAGTAAGTAAGTTTAAGGTGGCTTTCTTTGAAAACTTTTCCCAAACCTTTAACTGCGCGAGAAGAACGAGAGTGTCTGGAACGATACCAGGAAGGGGATCAGGAGGCGAGAGCCACACTCATCGAGCGAAATATGCGTCTAGTGGCACATGTGGCAAAAAAATATCAGAATACAGATTATGATATGGAAGATCTTCTTTCCGTAGGTACCATAGGACTTATAAAAGCCGTCAATACCTTTCACCCGGACAGAGGCTCCAGACTAGCCACTTATGCGGCCAAGTGTGTGGAGAATGGTATCCTATCATAACGGCTCCAAACGGGACGAAACATGGAACCGGTGTATGCCTGCGGCAGCAGGGCATACACCGGTTCCTGACGTTTATATATTAAATTGACCTTCACGGCTGCAGATGAATTCTGCTTTGCAATTACATTTCTTCTTCTGTGCTGTACCTTTCCACCAATAATCCCCCAGCAAAGAATATTTAAATTTGTCCAACATATATATTGATAAATAACAAATTTGAGAAGGGGGCAAGGGTATGGTGAAGTTAATTGCTATCGGCAATCGTTTTATGAAGGATGACGCCGTAGCAATTAAAGCTGCCGAAATCTTGGAAGACCGGCTGATCCGCCAGGATATTCATGTGATCGTTGGTGAAACCGATTTTCAAAACTGCTTTTATTTACTGGATGAGGATGACTTTGTTTTCATCCTTGATGCACTTTCTTCTGGAGCAGAGCCGGGAAGCGTTCATCTGACCAGCCTAGAAGATGTGATGTCACAGCCTTCCTTATTCTCCATGCAGCATGATTTAAGCATGGTGGAACTCATGAAGCTGTATGGCAGTCAATTTAAGGGATACTTGATGGGCATAGAAATCTACGAAATCGGCTTTGGCCAGGAACTAAGCACTGTTTTAAGAGATAAACTACCCCAGATCTGCAGGGTAATTGAATGCGCAATTAAAAAAATCATATCGGAGGAAATCACGAATGCATGATACGTTCCTAAATCAAAATATATTTGAAGCGATTGTTGAAATATGCGGGGAGAATTTTATCGAGAAGATTTTTTATTTAACCATTACGGTACATACAAACAGCCATATAAGTGAAGACAGCCTCCGTGACTATTTTTCAGAAAGAAATAATACGCTTATTGGAGACTGGACAAACATATTGGTACTTAAACGGGAAATAGAGCCGCTTACTGCGGTTATAGACGAAATTGAAGGAGAGATATCCCAATGATAAGGCCTGGTTGATGACCGGCACAAGTTTCAATCATTCAGTAATTTATTATGGGAGGTTATTTCATGGAATTAAATATGTTTTTGAATTACATCGGGAACTGCGTCAAGCATATAAACGAGGATATAGAAAGACTACATTCCAACCAGTACAACAATAACGTTGTGCTGGATCATTTGAGCAGTGAAGTGATCATGCTGGAAAGTCATATCAAATATTTTAGTCAGTCAAATCAAGTAGACATGGAAGAAACACAATATCCATATCAGGCCATCCATGCAAATCAAGCCGAGGAGGAAGTACCAAGATACTTTACCCTGGAAGAGTTATCCCGTTATGATGGGAAGAACGGAGCCCCGGCTTATGTAGCAGTAAACGGAGTGGTGTATGATGTGACAAATAATTCTGTGTGGAAAGGAGACAGCCATTTTGGTCTTAATCCTGGAAATGATTTATCAGTTAATTTTGCAACATGTCATCCGGGAGCAATGGTCCTGACCAGATTACCGATCATCGGCTATTTGGCTACAGAGTAAAGTTGGTGAAATGTTTGGATTATGGAAGCTTTGAATGTCCTTACCAGGAAAGCAGGCTAAAAACAACGGAAAGTCTTGTGAACAGGGTAAGGGATGAAATCGTTGGAGAGACGCGGCAAAGACGGAATCTTGTCTGGCTTGAATTAAATGGCTGTTCTGGTAATACCATCTCTCTTTTGGACGGGCAAAATCCGGATTTTAAGTATCTGCTCACTCAAATGACCAATTTTACATACAGCAACAGCCTGATGAATTCTTATGGAAACAAGGCCATGGATCAGCTGTTCGACGTGATAGGAAGGGATTATATCCTTGCCGTGGAAGGTGCCGTATCTTTAAAGGACAACGGTTCTTATAATATCATCGGCCGGCACAACGGCAGGGAGATTACCGGGTATGAAGCGGTTAAAAGATTGGGGGAACAGGCGGCCCATGTGATTGCAGTAGGAGCCTGCGCTTCACACGGAGGCGTGTCGGCGGCAAGACCCAATCCAACCCAGTGTGTGGGAGTACAAGAGGTTTTGCAGAGAAAAGTGATTAAATTAACAGGCTGTCCGTGTCATCCGGACTGGTTTATGGGGACACTGGCCTATCTGATATTATATGGGGACCCCCCGCTTGATAGCAGGGACCGTCCCTTGATGTTTTACAGCATTACCATTCACGACAGATGTCCAAGGAGATCTTATTTTGACAGCGGTATCTTTGCAACGAAGCTCGGGCAGGAAACCTGTATGTACATGATGGGCTGTAAAGGTCCGGTTACCCAGATCGACTGTCCCATTCGACAATGGAATGGGCATGTCAACTGGCCCATAGGAGATGATTCGCCCTGCATCGGATGTGCTCAGTTTGGATTTCCTGATGCAATGGAGCCTTTTATTACCTATGACACCATGAGAGGGGAGTAGATATGGCGGAGAGAATAACCATCAATCCTGTTACCCGAATCAGCGGCTTCATGGAAATTGATGCCGATATCGAAGAGCGGTCAGTGGTGGATGCAAAAATGAGAGGTTTGATGTTCCGTGGATTTGAAAAAATGCTTCAGGGCAGAAGTCCTTTTGATGCTGTTTATTTTACACAGCGCATCTGCGGTATCTGTTCAACCGCACATTCCATGGCTTCTGCTCTTGCTCTGGAAGAAGCATTGAACATTGTCCCCTCTGAACAGGGAAGGTATGTAAGGGACCTTCTTCATGCCTGCGAATTCCTGCAAAATCATCTAAGGCATTTTTACCAGTTTACCTTGCCGGATTTTGTTAAGCTGCCTGAGGATTATCCGCTGTTTAAGACAGATCACAATGATTACAGGCTACCAAAGAACATAAACGATAAAATGGTAAACGATTATTTTGAATCCCTTCAGTTCAGCAGGGCTGCGCATCAGATGCTGGCCATTCTTGGAGGAAAGGTTCCTCATAATCACGGAATATTCATTGGAGGGATCACTTCGCCGATATCTGCAGATAAGATCATTACCATAAAATCAATCCTATATAACATAGGACAGTTCATCATTGAAAAAATGGTTCCGGACGTATACACAATTGGTACCTTTTATCCAGAGTATTATCATTACGGTGGAGGCTATGGCAACTTACTGACCTATGGAAGCTTTAACCATTATAAAAATTTGGGGACGCTCTATGTGGATCCTCTTGTTTATTCCAATGGACAGACATCCCCCTTTGATCCTGTACTTATAACCCAGGAAGACGAATACGCCTGGTTCAATGAAAATGATGAACCGGACAGAAATAAATCCCAGGCATATTCCTGGATAAAAGCGCCGAGATACAATAATATCCCTTATGAGGTAGGGCCGCTGGCAAGGCAGTGGCTCTCCGGCGAGTACAGAAATGGGATCTCTGCCATGGACCGGACCATTGCAAGAGTGCTGGAAGCTAAGAAAATTGTGGAAATCATGCAAACCCTTATAGATAATCTGATCCCGGGAGTATCCATGCAGAGGGAAAATGAGATTCCTGTGCAGGCATCGGGAAAAGGACTGGTGGATACGACACGGGGAGCCCTGGGCCATTGGCTGTATATTGACAACAGTAAGATAGCCTTTTACCAGATCATAACCCCGTCTGCATGGAATTTGTCAACACAGACAAATGGAATGAAGGGAACCGGAGAACAGGCACTGATGGGGGTACCTGTGAAAGATGTAACTACACCTGTGGAGATCGGAAGGATCATACGGTCGTTTGATCCCTGCGTGTCCTGTGCTACCCATGTTTTCTTAAGCGGGAAGTATATGAATACAATTCAGGTTGTGTGAAGCTCTTCCATAAGAGCCTGTTTTTGGTCATTCGGGCAGGAAAGCTGCTGGATATATTGAAGGACAGCCTGACTATGCAGGAGTGCAGCTTTTTTTCTCAATTCTTTTCTGTCTTCTTCTGTTTTGGGCTGATATACGATCATATTCATAACACGGACCTGATATAGACTGTTATTATAATGTATGTTGCCTCCCATGTCCTGTATGTTTGGATTAAGGGAGCGGAACGCAGCGCTATGCTTTAGTGAGGAGGAAGATTGGGTGGAAGCCGGGATAGAAAGGTTTGCGATTTATTCAAGAAAATCAAAATTTACCGGAAAAGGAGAGAGCATCGGAAACCAGATCGAGCTGTGCAGACAATACATTTCAGCACATTATGGAGCGTGTTTCGCTGACAGCGCCTGTGTATATGAGGATGAGGGGTTTTCCGGAGGAAACCTTGAACGGCCTCAGTTCAAAGTCATGATGCAGGAAGCAAAAAAAAAGAAATTTACGGCGGTCGTATGCTACCGTCTTGACCGTATAAGCCGTAATATCGGTGATTTTGCAAATCTGATCGAAGAGCTTAATGAACTTCATATTTCCTTTATATCCATAAAAGAGCAATTTGACACATCCTCACCCATGGGGCGGGCCATGATGTACATTGCTTCTGTTTTCTCTCAACTGGAGAGAGAGACAATCGCGGAGCGCATCCGGGATAATATGCTGGAGCTCTCTAAAAGCGGAAGATGGCTGGGAGGGAATACGCCTACGGGTTATACGTCGGAGAGCGTATCCTCCGTGACCATAGACGGTAAGGTGAAAAAAGCATTTAAGCTAAAGATGATTCCGGAAGAGGCAAATCTTGTCAAGTTGATTTTTGAGAAATTCTTAGAAACAGGTTCACTGACTCAGACGGAAACCTATTTGCTCCAAAATGGTCATAGGACAAAATATGGCCGCCTATTCAGCCGCTTTGCAATAAAAGGAATATTGACCAATCCGGTTTATATGATCGCAGATCAGGAGGCCTATGAGTATTTACGGGAAAAGAATGTGGATCTGTTTGCAGAAAGAGAAGCCTTTGACGGAAACCATGGAGTGATTGCATATAACCGTACCCTTCAAAGGGCCGGAAAAACTCACGAGATGAAAGTTATGGAAGAATGGATCGTGGCAGTTGGAAAGCATAAGGGAGTGATATCCGGCTCCATGTGGGTCAATGTTCAGATGCAGCTGGAGCAAAATAAATCAAAAAATTACCGGAAACCCCGCAGTAATGTGGCGTTGCTGTCCGGAATCCTCTTTTGTGGCGGCTGCGGCGGTTATATGCGTCCAAAGCTGTCAGGCCGGTACAATGACGAAGGGGAACAGATCTATTCTTATTTATGCACCATGAAGGAAAAAAGCCGTATGAAATGCTGCGGAATGAAGAACGTAAATGGAAATATGCTGGATCAGATGGTCCTGGAAGAAATCAAAAAGATATCTGTGGATTGGAGTGAATTTCAAAAGCAGCTTTGCCGGAGCAAAAAGGCAGTGGAAGAAAGCAAAGAGGAAGTGGAATGGGATAAATCCCGTTTAAAGGATGAACTGAAGAATATGGAAGGAGAAATAACCGGACTGGTGGCCTCCCTTGGAAAAGCCGGAGGGACCGGGGCGGAAGGATATATCATACAGCAGATCGAAGGGCTTCATAAAAGAAAAGGGGAAATGGCACAGCGGTTATGGGAGCTTTCCCTTGACGTAGGAAATAAAGAGCTTTCCGATTCGGAATTACAGTTCATAAAGCAGACCCTGTCTTCCTTTCAACATGTGATCAGCCTTATGGATGTCCGGCAAAGGCGGGCAGCGGTCCGCACTTTTGTGGATAAGGTCATATGGGATGGTGAGAATGTTCATCTGTATCTGTTTGGCTCGAAGGTGCCTGAATTACCAGAGCCGCAAGGTGACTATAGCAAATGAAATCCTAATGCTTCTTCGTGCAAACAAGAAATATTCAAAAGAGGTTTCTTTGTTTGAACCCATTGGCGTAGACAAGGATGGAGAGACTGTAAGTTTAGTAGATGTCATTGAAATGGAAAATAAGGAGACTCTGGAATCTATAATTTTAAAACAGGATATTAAGGAACTGTATGAGGCCTTTGACAGTTGCCTTAAGGAAAATGAAAAAACCATAATCGGAATGAGGTACGGTCTCCATGGAGGGAAGGAGTATACACAGCGGGAGATTGCGGATGTCATGGGGATATCCAGATCCTACGTATCCAGGCTGGAAAAAAAGGCTTTGGAGCGGTTAAGAGACGAACTTAAAAAGAATTGTATTTAAAAAGAAGCATTATTAAATTGTCCCATCTCTGATGGTTTAGTAAAAAGTCTGGGAGGCCCGATAAACAGGGCGTTCCGGACTTCTTTGCTGTCTTGTGACAGTGCGTTATCCGGTCAGGGTGTTCTTATCAGGACTTAATGCAGATTGTAATTAATATGGTTGACAAAAAAACGAAATCATAATACTATGTAAAAAAGGATATTTCATACTAAACATATATGTATTCTTTAATATAAGAAATGCGTACAATGCGCAGGACAAATATCTGAGAAAATTTTATGTTTATTTAAGGAGGAGGACATTTATGAAAAAAGTAGTCTTTCAAAAACTGCATAAGGTAATTGGAGCTATGCTAGTTTTCGGCATGGTGGTATCTCTTGCGGCCTGTGCAAAGTCAAATTCCAATCCGGGAGCTGAGAGTCCGGTTAAGGGTAATGCGGCAGAGGATAATTCCGCAAAGGGTGAGAATACGGAGGATAAGATCGTTAATATCGGAATGACCGATTCTATCAGCAGCGTTAACCCACTGTTGATGGATGCAACTGAGATCATGAAGACCTCCACGGCAATGGAATTCCTGCCTCTTGTTGAATTAAACAGCAATCTGGAGTTTGAGGGTATGCTGGCTTCTTCTATTACTACGGAAGACAATATACATTTTACGGTAAATATTGATCCGGGCGCAAACTGGTCCGACGGTCAGCCAGTAACTGCAGATGACGTCGCATACACTGTTCTTAAGCTCTCAAGCCCCGTCCGTGCCAATGCAAGCATGGCGCTCTATGCCATTGAAGGCGTGGGCGACGACGGTTTTTCAGAGGCGGGAGCAACGGAGATATCCGGCGTTAAGGCAATCGACAATAAAACCGTCGAATTCACGACCAAATATCAGATGGCCCTTACCACCTTTCAGAATACATATGGACGCTATATACTGACACTGCCCAAACATGTACTTGAGAGCGTGGCGGATGAGGACCTGGCAGGTTATGACTGGTTCAACGCTCCGACGGTAGTTAACGGACCCTACCGCATCACAGCCGTTGATTTGCAGCATTATGTATCCTATGAGGCAAATGAAGCATACTGGAAGGGCGCTCCAAAGATTAACAGGTTAAATATCAAGATCGTACCTGCGGCACAATTGCTGACAGGGCTGCAATCAGGAGAGATTGATTTTGTGCAGCAGACCACTGGTAACATCCTGCAGGAGGATTATGCCAGCGTAGAAGCCCTTGCGAATGTGACTGTCAACTATGGTGCCCCTGTCATCAACCAGTCGATCTTCTTTAATACCACCACGGTAACGGATCCCCGCATCCGTCAGGCGATTTTGTATGGAATTGACCGCCCTTCCATAATAACAGGACTGTTAAACGGAAAAGGCGAAGTGGTTGACGGCTTCCTGTCCAGTGCGGGACCTTTTTATGACGAGGGCCTGACACCTACTGTTTACGATCCGGAAAAAGCGAAAGAATTAGTCGCTAAGGCAGTCGCAGACGGTTGGGATGCTTCAAGGACATTAAGCTTCTATGTAAACAGCGGTGACTCCACTTTCTGTCAGGCCGCAGATTACATTGCTGCGAAGCTGCAGGAAATCGGACTCAAGATTCAGGTGACAACCGTGGACTTATCCAGCTTAATGACTAAAGCGGGAAATAAGGATTTCGATTTGCTGGCAGTGCAGTATACCTATGCACCGGTAGATCCTTTCCCGGACGTTAACTGGTTATTATCTGCGGACGGCTGGACCGGCTATGTGAATGATACCGTAACTCAGGCCCTGGCGGCGACCCAGGCCACCAGTGATATGAATGAAATCAAGAAGGAATATCGAAAGATCGATACCGTCATGCAGCAGGAGGCCCCAATGATTTCTACCTATATCATAAGTGCAATCGGAGCTGTGAATAAAAGGGTGGAGAATGCGACGCCGGATGTATATGGCTCTTTTAATAATATCCAAGAATGGGATGTGACACAATGACACCGCTGCTGGAAGTAGATTCGCTGGAAATGGCGTTTTCCACCGGAGCCGGAGATATCAAATGCTTAGACAGGGTCAGCCTTCATGTAAATCAAGGCGAGATCCTGTGCATCGTTGGAGAATCCGGCTCCGGCAAGAGCGTTACCCTTCTGTCAGTCATGGGTCTGCTTGGAGAAAATGGTAAAATCACAGGAGGTAAGGTGGTCTTTGACGGGCAGGAACTGCTGAAACTGCCGGAGGAGGAATTGGACCGTATCCGAGGGAGTAAGATGACTATGATCTTTCAGGACGCCATGGCCAGCTTAAATCCGTTATTCACCATTGGGAACCAGATCATGGAAGCCATGCGGATTCATATGAACCTGGACAGGAAAACAGCGAAGGAACGGGCACTGCTCCTCCTGGATAAGGTGGGGCTTCCGGATCCTTCTTCTATTATGAACAAATATCCGCATACACTGTCTGGAGGAATGCGGCAACGGGCAATGATTGCCATGTCCCTTGCCTGTAATCCGAAGCTTCTCATAGCGGATGAGCCAACTACTGCGCTGGATGTTACGATTCAGGCACAGATTATGGAACTCTTAAGGAACTTACGTGAGGAGCTTCATATGTCAATCATTTTAATTACCCATGACATGGGACTGGTAGCTGAAATGGCGGACCGGGTTATGGTTATGTATGCCGGACAGATTGTGGAGGAGGCTGGCGTTCTCGATTTGTTTAAGAAACCGGGTCACCCCTATACACAAGCTCTGCTGAAATCCATTCCAAGTATCAGAGATAAAGAAGAGAGAGAACTGCTTACGATTGAGGGTGCTGTTCCAGAGTTTTACGGTGAGATCACCGGCTGCCGCTTTGCAAACCGCTGCCCGTATATGGCCAATGGCTGTGATCTGGAGCAAAGTTTGGTTGAAATAGAAGATAGTCACGGGACAAGATGCTGGCGGGCGGAAGAAATCCGGGAGAGGAAGAAGCAAGCATCAGGAAGGAATTAACAAATGCAAAAGGAACGACAACCTCTGGCAGAGATAAAGGGATTGAAAAAATATTATCCGGTTCGTGACGGAATTATTCCCCATACAGTTGGGTTTATCCATGCTGTGAACGGTGTGGATTTTGAGCTATATCCGGGAGAAACTCTGGGACTGGTAGGTGAATCCGGCTGCGGCAAATCCACCATAGGGCGGCAGCTGGCCGCGTTAGAAACTCCCACAGAGGGCAGCATTGTCTATGATGGATATCCGTTCACGGACCGGTCAGCGGCTGGAATGAGACAAATCCGTACCCAGATACAAATGGTGTTTCAGGATCCTTATACCTCCCTTAATCCGAAAAAACGTATTTTTGAAACTCTATCCTACCCAATGCTGTATCATGGTGTCACTACAAAACAGAATATCCATAGGGAGGTTGACCGCCTGCTTGATATGGTGGGACTTCCGAAAAATACGAAGGGGCGTTATCCTCATGAGTTCTCCGGCGGGCAGCGGCAAAGGATCGGGATCGCAAGAGCCCTGTCTCTTAACCCCAGACTGGTCATCTGCGATGAGCCGGTCAGCGCCCTTGATGTATCAATACAGGCTCAGATTCTAAATCTGCTTCGTGATCTGCAAAAGGAGCTAAAGCTTACCTATCTGTTTATCGGCCACGGTCTGGATGCGGTCAAATACATCAGTGACCGGATTGCCGTCATGTATCTTGGGAAGATTGTGGAGCTTGCGGATGCAAAGGAACTGTTTGAGAATCCGGTGCATCCTTATACGCAGGCATTATGCAGTGCCGCACCGATTCCAGATCCTGAGGCCAGAGGCAGAAAAAGAGTGATATTGCAGGGAGAACTGCCTTCCAATAAGGATCTTCCTTCCGGCTGCAATTTTCACAGCCGGTGTCCCTACGCCATAGAGGAATGCAAGCGATCGGAGCCGGCGTTGATTCAGGTCCAGCCTGGAAGCGGCCATCTGGCAGCCTGTCCGGTGCTGACCCTGAGGAAACGGCCAAAGGAGGATGCGAATGCTTAAATATATTATCAAGCGTATTCTTATCGCTATCCCGGTCCTGATAGGTATAACCGTAATTGACTTTCTGATCATGACTATGGTAGGAAGTCCATTGGAACTGCTCCAGGGCCCCAGAGTATCCGAGGCGGCCATCGAAACGAAACGAATAGCGTTAGGCCTTAATAAGCCTGTCTATGTACAATACTGGATCTGGCTGACAAATCTTCTTCAGGGCAACATGGGATATTCCATGAAGAGTTTCCAGCCGGTCAGTCAAATGATTAAAACCTATATCGGGCCAACGTTACTGCTCATGTCCGTCTCGTTATTTGTCAGTATGCTGATTGCGGTACCGGCAGGAATCTATAGCGCAGTCCACAAATATACACCGCAGGACTATACTGTAGTCACGCTATCCTTTCTTGGAAGCAGTGTTCCCAGTTTTTTTCTTGCATTGGTGCTGATCTATTTTTTTACTGTGAGGCTTGGCTGGCTGCCCTCCAGCGGTATGTATACCCTGGGAGCGCAGAAAAGTGCCATGGACGTCATCAGGCATATGATCATGCCTGTGATTGTATTGGCGACCTCCATGGCGGGGACCAATATCCGATATATCCGCAGTGCCATGCTTGAGATCCTTCAGATGGATTATCTGCGAACGGCAAGAGCAAAGGGAATTGGCCGCTTTCTGGTGATTAATAAGCATGCGCTTCGCAATGCGTTAATTCCGGTCATTACTGTATTCGGAATGCATATACCGATTTTGTTTGGCGGAGCCATCATCATAGAACAGGTATTTTCCTGGCCAGGGCTTGGCATGATGACCATGAGTGCAATTATCAGCAGAGATTATCCGGTCATTATGGGTGTCTGTCTGATGTCCGCCATCGTTGTTCTGGTGGCAAACCTGCTGACAGATATCATCTACGCACTGGTAGATCCGACGATTACGTATTAAAGCAGGAGAAAATGAATGAATAGAGATAAAACAATCATCAGTGAAGACAATACATACCGTAATACGGTAATGAGGCGGTTCCTAAAACACAAATTGGCTGTGGCCAGTACTGTGTTCCTGGCGATCATCCTCCTATGTGCGCTGCTGGCGCCGGTTCTTTCGCCTTATGACCCGAATAAGGTGGTCGGTGGATTCAGTGATCCGCCTTCCATAAAGCACCTGCTTGGAACGGACCAGGTGGGTCGGGATGTATTGAGCAGAATGCTGTACGCCGTCAGAATCTCACTGCTGGTAGGATTTGCCGCTACCGCCGTATCTACGGTAGTCGGTGTGGTTTTAGGCCTGGTATCCGGGTTCTTCGGAGGAATCCTTGATATGGTTATCATGCGGTTTACTGATATGGTCATGTCCTTTCCTTATATCCTGCTAGTATTAGTTTCTGCTGCGATATTTCGCCCAGGCCTTTTAAATATTATTCTGATTCTCGGTTTTGTTGACTGGCCCGGAATTGCCCGGCTTGTCAGAGGGAATGTACTGTCCATCCGGGAGATGAATTTTATTCAGGGGGACCGCGTCGCAGGAATGCCGAAGCATTATATCCTGTTTTCTGAGATACTTCCCAATACGGTCGCACCTATTCTGGTTTATGCGACCTCTGTTATCGCTATATCAATGTTAGATGAAGCAGCCTTAAGCTTTCTTGGTATGGGAATTCAACCGCCTCAGTCCAGCCTTGGCAATATGTTAAACGGAGCCCAATCCATCTCCATCCTCACTTCCAAGCCATGGTTGTGGGTACCGCCGGGTCTGATGATCATATTGCTGGTTGTCAGTATTAATTTCATCGGAGACGCGTTAAGAGATGCGTTCGATCCTTCGGGAAATTGATTACGGATCGCTGTGTATGGGATAGGGCTGTAGTCTGTTTTTCAGTTTAAATCCTGATTTGAGGATAGGTGAGAGGAATTTAGACTGAAAAAACGAGGAATTATAAAAAATATAGAAAATGTATAAAATTTTGTTGACTTTTTTGAAATAACTGGTATAGTTAAAGCAAGGATATATTGAGTGGATTGTTACTGGAAAGCAGGCAAAACCAATTTTGATTATGGAAAATGAAATTTTATTTTCGTGGTCGAAGTTGGTTTTTTATTTTATAGGATGGGACATTGTATGAAAATTGACAAAATAATCAATAACAATATTGTCAGTGCGCTGGAGCCGGATGGAAAAGAAATTATAGTCATGGGCAGAGGAATCGGTTTCGGTATGAAGCCGGGAAAAGAGATTCCGGAGAGCGCAGTTGAAAAAGTATTCCGTCTGGACAGCCAGAACAATGTTGACAAATTTAAAGAATTGCTGGTGAACCTTCCCCTTGAGCACATCCAGGTTTCTACGGAAATCATAAATTACGCGAAAAGCGTATTAAACAGGAGTCTTAATCAAAACATATACATAACGCTGACGGACCACATCAATTTTGCCATTCACCGGTTTAAGCAGAAGATGAAATTTTCAAACCCTCTGCTTAATGAGATAAAAACCTTCTACAAAGAGGAATACTTGATCGGTGAATACGCCATCGCATTAATTGAGCGGAGGATAGGAATATCCCTTCCTGTTGACGAGGCGGGATTCATTGCGTTTCACATCGTCAATGCGGAATTTAATACCGCCATGCGTGATACCATTGATATCACAAACCTGATCCAGAATACCGTAGGGATTGTGAAAGAATATTTTTCAATGGAACCTGATGAAATGTCTTTAAATTATCAGCGGTTTGTTACCCATTTAAGGTTTCTGGCACAAAGAATCGTTACAAAGGAGCTGTTAAACAGCGGGAATGTTGAATTTAACCATTTGATATCCAAGATGTACCCGGAGGAATACAGGTGCAGTTTAAAAATTAAGGATTATATAATGGAAACATACCATCACGATGTAACGGAAGAAGAGACCGCATATCTGGCGGTTCACATCAAGAGAATGAGGCTATAGAAGAAAGGAGAATCATGGTATGTTTGATTCATTAAAAAAAATATTCGGTGGAGGGGGAGAAAAAGAAAGAGAAAAAATTCTGGCCCCGGCGGAAGGAACAGTAGTACCCTTAAGTGAAGTGAATGATCCCACATTCAGCCAGGAGATCCTTGGAAAAGGAGTCGCCATTATTCCGGCAAAAGGCAGAATTGTGGCTCCGGCCGACGGAATCCTTACGGTGGTGTTTGAGACAAAGCATGCTGTCAGCATTACGACTCCGGAAGGTGCTGAGATCATTGTCCATGTAGGACTTGATACGGTCAATTTAAAAGGGGAGCATTATACTGCTTATAAAAAGCAAGGAGACAAAGTGAAAGCTGGGGAGCTTCTTCTTGAATTTGATATGGCAGCCATAAAGGAAGCAGGTTATGAGGTGATTACTCCGGTTATCGTCTGTAATACTCCGAATTATCCGGATATGGTATGCCATACAGGGATGCAGGTAAAGGAACTGGAACCAATCATCGAATTATAGGTATTAAAATGAGGGAGTATTTGTATGAAATAAAAGATCCCCTGGGACTTCATGCCAGGCCGGCCTCCATGATCTTTATGGAAGCAAGGAAATATTCATGCAGCATAGAAGCCCAGTGGGAATCAGACAAAGCGGATTGTAAAAGCCTTTTGGCATTAATGGGGCTTGGAGCCAAAAGAGGAAGCATCATCCGGTTCCGGTTTGACGGAGAGGATGAGGCGGCGGCCATAACCGCGCTTTGCGCCGTTTTGGAAGAAATGTGATCTGAACCTGCTTGGCAGCAGGTATGGATAAAAAATGTCCGGTAGGACAAAAAGAAAGGGGTTTCTTTATTATGATGAAGTATTTGCAAAAACTAGGTAAGTCATTGATGCTTCCGGTGGCATGTTTGCCTGCGGCAGGCATACTGATGGGGATTGGTTACTGGATTGACCCCACCGGCTGGGGGGCTAACAGTGCCATTGCTGCCTTTTTAATTAAGGCAGGGGGCGCCATCATCGATAACATGGCAGTTCTGTTTGCAATCGGCGTTGGTGTTGGTATGGCAGATGACCATGAGGGTACTGCAGCACTTGCGGCCATTGTTTCCTGGCTGATGATTCAGACGATCCTTTCACCTGGAGTAGTTGCCATGTTAAAAGGAATTGATGTCAGTGAAGTAAATCCTGCCTTTGGTAAGATTGGTAACCAGTTTATCGGTATCGTATCCGGTATCATCGGTTCCAGCTGTTATAACAGGTTTAAGAATACCAAGCTTCCTGATGCGCTGGCATTCTTCAGCGGCAAACGGTCTGTTGCCATTGTCACCGCACTTGTTTCTTTGGTAGCCTGCCTTGTTTTATTCTTTATATGGCCGGTTGTATATTCCGGATTGGTTGCATTTGGTAAGGGCATCCTGGGATTGGGCGCAATAGGAGCTGGTATTTATGGTTTCTTCAACCGTCTTCTGATTCCGGTAGGTCTCCATCACGCACTGAACTCCGTATTCTGGTTTGACGTTGCAGGAGTAAACGACCTTGGTAATTTCTGGTCAGGAAATGGTGTCCTGGGCCAGACAGGTCAGTACATGACAGGATTTTTCCCGGTTATGATGTTCGGTCTTCCGGCCGCAGCTTTAGCTATGTATCATACCGCAAAACCTGGTAAAAAGAAAAATGCATATGGTTTATTGCTTGCAGCAGCAGTTTGTTCCTTCTTTACAGGCGTAACAGAACCTCTGGAATTTGCTTTCATGTTCCTTGCTCCAGGCCTTTATTTAATCCATGCAATTTTAACCGGTATCTCCTTAACGATCTGCTCCCTGCTACCCGTACGTGCAGGCTTTAACTTCAGTGCAGGTTTCGTTGACTGGTTCTTGAGCTTTAAGGCTCCTATGGCTGTAAATCCGCTGCTTATTATCCCTCTGGGCCTTGTTTATGCAGCTGTTTACTACTTCGTATTCCGCCTTGCAATCTTAATGTTTAACTTTAAGACTCCGGGTCGGGAAGATGATGATGTAGATGAAAACACAGTCACTCTTTCCAATAACGACTATACGGCAGTTGCTTCCATTCTTCTGGAAGGACTTGGCGGCAAGAATAACATCACCAGCATCGATAACTGTATTACAAGATTAAGGCTGGAGATCAAAGATTACACTCTGGTAGACGAAAAGAAGATCAAATCCGCAGGCGTTGCCGGCATCATCAGGCCAGGTAAGACCAGCGTACAGGTTATCGTAGGACCCCAGGTGCAGTTTGTTGCAGATGAATTTAAGAAGCTGTGCCAGTAATAAACAGGCAAAAAGCAGGGGCATATTACAGCCCCTGCTTTTTTATTCTTGTATGTGGGTGAAAATACCAAAGTTTCCGGGGTCCCAAACAGGCCTTGAATGAATATATTAAAATAAAAAGGTAAGTTTGCCAGGATATGCGTGATATATTAATTCTTGTGCTGGCGCTTTGCACCGACACCTTTGTTGCCAGCATAGCCTACGGGGCTAACCGTCTGAAGATTTCCAGCGGAAAGGTTATTGCAGTAAATTTGATTTGCAGCGGATGTCTGGGAGCTGCTCTTATATTTGGAAGCGTAATCAGCGGATTGGTACCGGAAAATTTTGCAAAAGGTGCAGCATTTTCCTGCCTGTTTCTTCTGGGCGTTATAAAGCTTCTGGATTATACCATAAAAAAATATATAAACAACCATGTAAATGTTCAAAAGAATCTTACATTCTCTATTTCCGGCCTGAGCATCATCATAAATATATACGGGAATCCTTTGGCGGCAGACTGGGATCACTCCAAATCTTTGTCCTGGAAGGAGACCATCATGTTTTCCCTGGCGATGTCCTTGGACAGTCTGGTAGCTGGAGCTTTATCCGGATTTCTAATGATTCCTCCGGGACTTACAGCCCTTTGTGCCATGATTGTGGGTACTGCCGTCATGTATATCGGCCTGTTTTTGGGACATAAGATTGCAGCGTTAAAAGGCTGGGATTTGACCTGGGTCAGCGGTATACTGTTTTTGTTCCTGGCATTTGGGAAATTATAATCATTTGATTTAAAAATGGGGTTCCGCTCATTTAATTGGGTTGCACCCCATTTTTATTTGCGGTATAATCGTTATCAAAAACAGGAGCAATCATTTATGCAGTTTACAATACCTCATTATTATAATAAATTCCGCTGTGTGGCCGGAGAGTGCCCGGATACCTGCTGTGCAGGCTGGGCCATCATGATCGATGATCTTACAAGGAAACGATACCAAACGCGAAAGGATGCTTTTGGCAGAAGGCTTAGGCAGTGGATCGACTGGAAAAATGGCTCCTTTAAACAGTGTGACGGCCGGTGCGCGTTTCTGAATAAGGACAATCTATGTGATATCTATAAAGAAGCCGGCCCGGGAATGCTATGCAAAACCTGCCGGGATTATCCAAGGCATATAGAAGAATACGAAGGAGTCAGGGAAATTTCTCTGTCCTTATCCTGTGAGGAAGCTGCCGGTCTGATTCTTGGCTGTAAAGATCCTGTCCGATTTCTTACGAAAGAAGATGAAAGGGAGGAGTCTTATCCTGATTTTGATTTTTTATTGTTTACCAAGCTTATGGATGCAAGGGATATGATTTTATCCTTCCTGCAAAACCGGGACATGGATTGCCGTCTGCGCACTGCCATGGTACTGGGGTTTTCTCATGATATGCAGCGGAGAATCAATGAGGAAAAGTTATATGAGTTGGATGAATTGATGAAACGGTATCAAGGGGCAGCCGGAGCCGAGTTCGTTGAAAAGAAAATGGCTGTTCGCAGGATAGAAGACAGGATCCGTTATGAAAAGATGAAGAAGTGGTTTTCTCTGTTTGGAAAGCTTGAAGTGCTTAATGAGAGCTGGCCCCAATATTTGGGAACTCTTAAAAGCATATTGTTTGATGCCGGTGCAGAAAGCTATGAGGAAAACAGGAAAGCCTTTCACCGGTATTTAATGGAGGATGAAGGTCATAAGCGCCAATGGGAGCAGTGGAGCGAACAGCTTATGGTATACTTTATCTTCACCTATTTCTGCGGAGCTGTTTATGACGAACACCCCTATGTGAAAGTAAAGCTTGCCGCAGTGAGCACAATTCTTATTCAGGAAATGGGCCTGGCAGTATTTAAGAGAAATAAAGGCAGCCTGGATTTTGAGGAGTTTGTTCATCTGTCCCACCGGTTTTCACGTGAGGTAGAGCATTCGGATGCGAACCTCAATGAAATGGAACGAATATTCCGGACGGATAAAGGATTTGGCCTGGAGGAGATTCTTCAGATGCTTTAGGGTTGAGGTTTGAAAAGCATAACTTTTGATATTATGCTTTTCAAACCTCCTGTTATTTTTGCAAGCCAATCCCTTTTCAAGCAGAACTCTTTGGGATAGGAGGGGATATTACAGGAAGCCAGAGAACACAGAAGCAAATATAACGGTACAAAGTCCGGAGGTCGCGATGGCAAGACTGCTCATAGCCCCTTCGATTTCCCCCATTTCCAAAGCTTTTGTCGTTCCCACGGCATGGGAAGCAGAACCAATGGCAATGCCCTTGGCAATAGGGTCCGTAATTTTAAATACCTTGCATACGGCTTCAGCAATAATGCTTCCCTGGATTCCGGTGATGATGATGCTGGCTACTGTTATGGTCACATATCCCTTCATTTCCTCTGAGATTCCCATTGCAATGGCTGTTGTAATGGACTTTGGCAGAAATGTAACATACTCCTGGTGATTTAAACCAAAGACCAGAGCCAAAAGCAGTACAGTGGTCATTGTGGTAAAAACCCCGGTCAGGGTTCCGGCTATAATGGCTTTGGAATGCTTCTTAAGCAGTTCCATTTGGCGGTATAGGGGGATTGCCAGGCAAATGGTGGCTGGCGTCAGAAGATAGCTGATGTATTTGGCGCTTTTATCGTACACCTCATAATCAATGTGAAATACAGACAGAAATACCATGACAATACAGATGGATATTAAAAGAGGGTTGAAGATAGCCCATTTAAATTTTTTCTTTAAACGGAGTCCCAGCTCATAGCTTAAGAGACTGAGCACCGCACCAAAAAACAAAAAATCACTAACTGTATTACTCATTTTTTTCTGCCTTTCCATTTCTGTCATTTTTTATAAATAGCTGAGTCACTTTTCCGGTAATTACCATCACGATGATTGTGGAAAGCAGGGTGATGACCAGAAAAGGAACCAAAATGGGACGAAGTACGCCCCAGGAATCCAGAAGTCCGACGGCTGCCGGAATAAACATCAATGGCATGATGTCTATGAGAAATATGCTGACTTCCTCAACTGCTTCCAATGGAATCCATTTCTTCCTTAACCCAATCAGCATGACAAGCAGGCCATAGATGCTTGCAGGGACCGGAAGGGGAACCAGCAGATGTATGATTTCTCCTGCCAGAGATATAAATAGAATAATAGTGAATTGTCTGATGTATTTCATTACAAAGCCTCCTTAGTTTCCTTCCTGACTTTTCAACTATGGTTTATCCTAAACTTAAATTTAGGGCTTGTCAAATGGTTTTATTATCATAACGATTTTTTTTGTTGGTAAATTTAAGGGAAGCAAGGTATAATAGGAGCAAGAATGAAGAAGGAGTAAAGAATTATGATGGCTGGTACGGAATTTGATATTCTGTATTTTTTACAATCGTTACATACTCCCTGGCTGGATGTGTTTATGAAGGAGATTACCAGTCTGGGAGATCACGGGATTTTCTGGATCCTCACCGGAGCTGTTTTGCTGTGTTTTAAAAAGACAAGAATCATAGGCCTTTGTGTTATTTTATCCTTGGCGGCCGGCTTTTTGGTTGGAAATACGTTCCTTAAGAATGTGATTGCCAGAGAAAGGCCTTGTTGGATTGATAGCAGTGTTCCCCTTTTAATTCATAATCCCAGAGACTATTCCTCTCCATCCGGGCACACTCTGGCTTCCTTTGAAGGAGCTGTGAGCATCTGGCTTTACCACCGGAAGTGGGGAACTGCTGCACTGATACTGGCGGCGCTAATCGGTTTTTCCAGAATGTATCTGTTTGTTCATTTTCCTACCGATGTACTGGGAGGGCTGATTCTTGGTGTTTTGATCGCTTTATTGGTTCATTCCATCGTGGAGAAAGGAAGAAATTCTAAAAAAAATATTTGCTTTCCAGGAAATCTGTGATATACTGATGGCGTTACAAAATACAATATAATAGTCGCAGAGTAGACCCGTGTGCGTTAAGTGCCAGCTGAACAGGGAGTTGTCAGCCGGACGAAAAGATTTTCTTGCGGTACACCGGTCGCATCCCGCTGCATCAGAAGATAGGAATATTATCTCCGGTTGTAGTTTGAGGTCTGCAAAGGAGGTATTTTTTATGAAAAAATTCGTCACTTTGTTCACCGATTCTTACAGAGAGCTGAAGTCTGTAAGAACCATTACCACAGCCGCCATGTTTGGCGCAGTAGCAATTGTTTTGGGCATGTTTTCCATTAACATGGGAAATTACATCCGGATCAGTTTTGCCTCCATTCCCAATGGAATGGTTTCATACCTGTTTGGCCCGGTAGTTGGAGGCCTGTTTTCCGGAAGTATGGATGTGCTTAAATACCTCTTAAAGCCTACGGGAGCATTTTTCCCGGGACTGACCCTGGTAACGGTTCTGGCAGGTATCATGTATGGCTGCATGTATTACAGAAAGCCGATCACCTTAAAAAGGGTTCTGGTCTCCAAGCTATTAGTCATGCTGGTATGTAATGTGATTCTTAATACCATGTGTCTATCTATCCTGTACGGAAAGGGCTTTATAGTACTTTTACCGGCAAGGGCACTTAAAAACCTGGTCATGTGGCCAATTGATTCCATGATCTTTTATTCCATGGCAAAAGCTTTGGATACCATGGGGGTTTTTAAAACAATCCGTAATGTTAGGACTGCGGGAACAAAATAAAAAACAAAGGCCTGTAGCGTCATTGATGACGGCACAGGCCTTTTGCCAAGTCAATCGGATATTCGCAATCTGCGACCCACTTTATCACAGCATGCCCCGCTTTGCCTGGCATAACCTCATAGCTGCTGTCGCAGCTTATCGGAATGGTCCAGAACGCCCTTTTATCTTCCTTTGCATTGCAAGTTCAGATAAGATATATTATAATCTTAAGTGTTTATATGTTGTGACGGCACAGATAAGAATAATCAGATTAAAAAGGAATGATGGAAAAATGGAAAAAAAGATAAAAGCCATTTTTTTTGATATTGATGGTACGCTTCGGGATTTTCAAACAAAACGGATTCCGGACAGCGCAAAAGAGGCACTTTTGGAAGCCAGGAAGGCAGGAATCCTGTTGTTTATTGCAACAGGGCGCCATAAGCTTGAAATGGAAGAAGAAAACCTTCTGGAGGGAATTCCCTTTGACGGCTATGTGACGCTAAACGGCCAGTACTGCTATTGCGGAGACAGGATTATTTATGATTTGCCCATAGACCCTGGTGAAGTGGAGCGGACGTTAATGTTTTTGGAGGAAGAGCCTTTTCCATGCATGTTTATGGAAGGGGACCGCATGTACATCAATATGGTGAATCATATTGTGGAAAAGGTCCAGATGGATATCGGAACCAGGATTCCACCGGTTTTAAATGTAGAAAGGGCCAAAAAACAGCGTATTTACCAGATAATACCTTATGTTTCCTGCGATATGGAGCAGAAGCTGAAGAAGCATCTTTGCGGCTGCGAGTTCATGCGCTGGCATGATGAGATGGGCTGTGATGTGATTCCCGCAGGCGGAAGTAAGTGGAATGGGATCATGAAGATGGCAGAGCATTATGGCTTTTCTGCAGGTGAGATGGCTGCCATTGGCGACGGTAATAACGATATTTCCATGATAACCGGTGCGGGTCTTGGAATTGCCATGGGAAATGCCTCTGACGAGGTTAAGAGAGCAGCCGGTTATGTTACAGATTCGATAGAAACAGATGGCTTAAAAAAAGCCGTCTTCCATATATTAGACTATAATTCATTTAGGAGGAATCATCAATGAGTGATGTAAATTGTACTCATAATTGTAATACCTGCCAGGAGAACTGCGGCAGCCGTGAGGAACAGGTAAGCTTTTTAGAACCACTTAACCCTGCCAGTACAGTAAAAAAGGTAATCGGGGTTGTAAGCGGAAAGGGTGGCGTGGGTAAATCCCTGGTAACATCCCTGATGGCTGCAGGCATGAACGGGAAAGGTTATAAAACGGCAATCCTTGATGCGGATATCACCGGGCCATCCATTCCAAAGGCCTTTGGTCTTTCGGATTACGGTGTGGGCATGACGCCTGGTGGCCTTATGATCCCGGCTATCACGGCAACAGGAATTGAAGTGATGTCAGCGAATCTGATTCTGGATCATGAGACAGATCCTGTCATCTGGAGAGGTCCAGTCATTGCAGGAGCTGTGAAACAGTTCTGGCAGGAAGCTCTATGGGATAATATTGACTACATGTTCGTGGACATGCCTCCGGGAACTGGAGATGTGCCCTTAACCGTGTTCCAGTCCCTACCTGTGGATGGAATTATCATTGTCACCTCCCCTCAGGAGCTGGTTACCATGATTGTAGAAAAAGCGGTAAATATGGCGAAAAAGATGAACATACCGATTCTGGGGCTTGTAGAAAACATGAGTTACTTAATTTGCCCGGACTGTGGAAAGCAGATTTCTGTATTTGGGGAGAGCCGCGTTGATGAAGCAGCCAAAGCCAATGGTCTTACCGTTCTGGCTAAAATCCCTATTGATCCACAGATCGCGGCAGCAGTGGATGGCGGTACGGTCGAGTATTTAGAGGTGAACTGGCTTAACGAGGCAGTTTCGGCAGCAGAGAAAGCTTAAAGTAATGTAAGTTTCGAGGGATAAGAATGAATATTAGCATGAACCCCAATAGTGAATTGAACCAGTCCATTGTGAATGTTCCCAATCTGGTTCAGGTTCCGGACCCGCTTATGAAGCAGGCATACCAGTTTCAGGAAGCTATGATGATGTATACCTGTGCCATTCGGGAGATCAAGACAAAGCTGGAGGTCCTTAATGATGAATTGTCAGTAAGAAACTCCAGAAACCCAATTGAAATGGTTAAATCAAGAGTAAAGAAGCCTATCAGCATTGTGGAAAAGCTGCAGCGCAGAGGGCTGCCGGTTTCCCTGGAATCCATGATGGAAAATCTGGATGATGTTGCAGGGATCCGCGTGATCTGCTCTTTCCTTGATGATATTTATGCAGTGGCAGATATGCTGGCCCGCCAGGATGATGTACATATCATTGCCATTAAGGATTACATCCGCCACCCCAAAAAAAATGGTTACCGCAGCTATCACATGATCGTTGAGATCCCCGTGTTCTTTTCCGACCAGAAAAAATGGATGAGGGCAGAGGTCCAGATCCGTACCATTGCCATGGATTTCTGGGCCAGCCTGGACCACCAATTAAAATATAAAAAAGAAGTGGAAGAGTACTCCCAGGAAATCAGCGAAGAACTGCGGGAATGTGCGGACGTGATCGCACAGACCGACGAAAGAATGCTGGGTATCAGAAAGAGAATTGAGGATCATGGAATTGCAGTTTCTAAATAAATAAGAGAAGGGAGCAATTGGGGTAAAAACCTGCAATTGCTCCCTTTTTTAAGTTTTGATTATGTGCTGGCGGGTAGAAAGGGGAAGGCTGACGGTAAAAATAGTTCTTGTTTCAAGACTGCTGGTCAGGTTAATCTTTCCCTTGTGGTGTTCAATAATAGACTTTGCAATAGAAAGGCCAAGTCCATAGCCGCCATCCTTACGGACTCTTGATTCATCCGTCCGGTAAAACCGTTCAAAGACATGGATCTGCTCCTTTTTAGGAATAGGGTCTCCCGTATTTTGAACGGTCAAGATGGCATAATGGGATGATTTCTTTAAGCTGACTGTTACGGAACCATGTTTTCCTGCGTATTTGCAGGCATTGTCCAGCAGGATGTTGATAACCTGCTTTAGCTGGACTTCCCAGCCTTCCAGGATAATGCCGGAGTCAATTTCATTTTCCAGGTTAACCTTATTCTCAAAGGCAACGGATTCAAAAAGCAGGACTCCGTTTAATACGATGTCACTGAAATCCAGAGGAGCCATTGCCGTCTGGGTAGCCTGGACGGCCCCAGTATCGGAACGGGCCAAAAAGAGCAGTTCCTCTACAAGCTGTTTCATGCGTTCTGCCTCTTCTTTTGTGTTGTTCAGCCATTTCTGCTGATCCATGATGGTGCATTCCTTATGAAGGGAAAGAATCTGTAAATTGGCCAGGATTACGGTAAGAGGCGTCTTTAGTTCATGGGATGCATCGGCAATGAACTGGTTTTGCATCCGCCACGCGGTTTCCACAGGTCTTAGTGCCAGACGGGAAAGGAAAATACTCAGGATCAAAAAAAGAAAGACCGCAGCAAGAAAGACCAGCAGACAATTGATCAGAAGGGCTTTTAAATTATTTCGTTCATATCGTTGGTCTGCAAATACTATTTTCGTACCCTCTGTGGAGGAAACTTTAAGGTAACGAAGGGAATAATCCTTAAGTTCCCCCTGGGAAGAGTCATTTGCTTTTGCAAGCTCCACCAGTGTGGAAGCCAGCTCTCTGGTAATCGTGAGATTGTTTTCCCTAATGTTTTCTATGGAGTTGCGGTTGTTTAAATTTACCACGAAAACAGGGACAAGAGGCGGCAGATACTTTTGGGGTCTGCGGGTAATCTCCAACTTATCCGGCAGACGGTCCGGCCTGTTATGGTCGGCGGCCTGGTAAAGAGCCATGACGGTCTGCCGTTCGATGCGTTTAAAATTGGCGTAGTAAAAGATGCCAAGAACTGCGGAAAGAATGCTTATCACAAAAATCATGTTAACCAAAACAAACCGTCTTCTTAATTTTTTTATCATGTTGTTTCCTCCAGGCGGTATCCGACCTTGCGGAGGGTGCTGATTTCCACCCGTGAACCCACAAAGTTCAGTTTTTTGCGTAAAAAGGAAATATAAGCCTCAACATTGTTGTCCTCTGCGTCGGAATCACTTCCCCATACCCTTGAGATGAGAGTTTCCTTTGAAACGATCCTTCCGGAATTGCTCATAAGGATCTTTAACACTTCAAATTCCTTATACCCAAGATGAATGGATTTGGTGCCGCAGCATAAATCATTGGCAGACAGATTCAGGGTTAAGTCACCGAATTTCATTTCTTCCACGATCACTTCTCCCTGGCGGCGGGAGAGAGCCCGGATGCGGGCTAACAGCTCTTCCGGAATAAAAGGCTTTGTCATATAGTCATCAGCACCCCGGTCAAGCCCGGTTACCTTATCCTGAATGTCATCCCGTGCGGTCAGCATGAGAACAGGAGTCTGGATGCGGGACTCTCTAAGCTTTTTAACCACTTGAAAACCATTTTCCCCCGGAAGCATGACATCTAAAACAATGACGTCATATTCCCCGGAAAGACCGCAGGACAAACCATCAGTTCCATTATACACAATATCAGCCTGGTAATGTTGTTCCTTCATAATCTGTCCCAAAGCATCGGCCAGTCTTACTTCGTCTTCTACAATCAATACCTTCATGATTCAATTCTCCTATATATATTATTATGAACCTGCTAACATCTATTATAAAATGTGACTGCTTATTAAGCAATCTTTCATTTGTGTAATCATAATGGATCAAGCTTAAATTAAGCTGAAATGTCATGATCAGATATGGTCTGGTTAAGAAATATTTTAAAGTGAAAACATCAAGTTTCAGGTTAATTTCAGCTTACTGTCACAAAACAGACATATGCGCCTGTTAAAATAAGCCTCAGATTTAAATGATGAGAGGAGAAACTGGATGAACAGACGGACAATAGCGGCCTCCCTGGCTTTTGCAATGGCTGCGACGGCAGTCAGCCCCATGATTACAGAGGCATCAAGTAATTTTGATTTAAGGAAAAAGGTGATCGGTGTTTCGGGGATCATGAACACTGGGAATCTGAATTTATCAGTGACGCGGGGGGAATTTGCAAGCATGCTGGTAAATGCCTCTTCCTATCGAAGTACGGCCGGCAAAACCAGCAACACTTCTGTATTTGCTGATGTGCCGAGAAACCATGAATATGCATCTCAGATCCGGATCGCAGCGGATCAGGGGTGGATGAACGGGTATCTGGGAGGAAACTTTAAACCGGATGAATCCATAACGCTTCAGGAGGCGGTAAAAGGAGTTCTAGGGCTCTTGGGATATGTAAATTCCGATTTTACTGGTGATCAGTCAGGTTCCAGACTTTCCAAATATCATTTCTTGGAATTGGATGAGAACTTAAATAAAGAAGCTTTGGAAATTCTAAATAAAGAGGATTGCATCAACCTGTTTTATAATCTGCTGAAAGCAGATACAAAAGCTGGAACCATGTTTGGAAAAAGTCTGGACTGTGAATTGACGAGTGACGGTGAGATTGATCCGTTTTCAATGGTCGATAACAGCATCAAGGGACCGAAAATTGCAAAAAGCAAGAGCAGGCTTAATTCCATTTTGCCCTTTAAGCTTAGTGATGCCAATATTTATCTTGACGGAGATCCTGTTACCAATTCCAGTGATGCAATTAATGTTTCCTTGGAAAGCACGGATGGTGTTCTTGTATATTATCATACTATCTCTAAAACCGTATGGCTTTATACCGTTGGAAATGAAAATGAAAGCGGACGCTCCGCCGTATTTGGAGAAATCACCAATGTGGTCTATGATTCTTCGGATTTAATGACGCCGGGGGCAATCATACTGGATGACGGTAACACCTACGAGCTTTCCAGCACTGAGATGAAGTTTGCATTTTCTTCCTATGGGGATCTTCGGGTAGGAGATACCGTGAATCTGATCTATACCCTGTCTGTAGACAAGGAAGGAAATGAGACCCGGACTGTCATTGATTATATAGAATAGAAGATAACAGGAGAAGCCGGAATGAAAAAAATCATTCAAAAATTATTTTTAAAAAATAAGAAAAAGGGCCGTATAAAGGGAAAAAAGGTTTTGATTTTTCTGATTTTAATCCTTGCGGTGCTGGCAGGAGTAATAGCGGCTGCAGGCTTTAAAAAGTCAAAGTCAGCATCAACCACAGCAAAAAGTATAAGAACTGCAACAGTAACAAAACGGGATATCGTTTCAGAACTATCCTCCTCCGGAACTATTTCTCCCCAGAATACCTATGACATAACCTCTTTGGTTGAAGGAGAAGTCATCGCAGCAGACTTTGAGGAGGGAGACGAGGTAGAAAAGGGACAGATCCTCTATCAGATCGACACATCATCCATGGAATCGGAGATGACATCTGTAAACAACAACCTGTCCAGAGCCCAGGAAAATTATCAAACTGCACTTGATGATTATAATTCTGCTTTAGGTGATTACAGCGGAAATACTTATAAATCCACAGAGAGCGGGTACATAAAGTCACTTTCTATTAAGGAAGGGGATAAAGTAGGAAACAATACGGAAATCGCCTCAATTTATGACGATAAAACCATGAAGATCAAGCTTCCGTTCCTTTCCGGGGAGGCAGCTCAGATAGCGGCCGGTCAGGCGGCGGTTCTGACCCTTACAGATACTGGAGAGCAGATCCAGGGCGCAGTTACTTCTGTCAGCAACATGGATGTAACCTTAACAGGAGGGCGTATCGTTCGTTATGTAACCATTGAAGTTACAAATCCTGGCGGTCTTACCACGGAAACCCCGGCTACGGCTGCGGTAGGCGATTATGTGTGCAGTGTGGAAGCAACATTTGAACCCAAGCTTGAGTCGACCATGAAAGCGGACTTATCTTCCAGCGTGGAGGTAGGAACCATGCTGGTACATGAAGGAGATTATGTAACAAAAGGCACTCCTATTTTTACAATGGAAAGCAAGTCTGCGGATAAACTGTTGCGCACTTATAAAGATACGATGGAAAAGGCCCAGGAAACACTGGAAGGAGCAAAAAGCAAGCTGGAGAGCACCGAGAATACTTATGATAACTACACCATTACTGCTCCCATATCCGGAAAGGTCATTACAAAAACCGTGAAGGCAGGAGATAAGATTACCAAAAGCTCCAGCGGAAGCTCAACTCTGGCAGTCATATACGATATGTCCGCCTATACATTTAAAATGTCTGTGGATGAATTGGATGTAAAGTCCGTGGAAGTTGGCCAGGAAGTAAACATTACAGCAGACGCCGTAACCGGTAAAACCTTTCAGGGAACAGTTACCAATGTTAGCCTGGAGAGTTCTACTTCCAATGGTGTTACCAATTATCCTGTAACTGTCACCTTAAATGATGGTATGGATGAGCTTCTCCCCGGCATGAACGTAGATGGAGTGATTATTCTGGATAAAGCGGCTGACGTCCTTGCCGTACCGGCCGATGCGCTGATGCGGGGAAATCAGGTGTATGTAAAGGATGATTCGGTGAAGGAGCCCCAGGGGAACATTCCGGAAGGCTTTCGGGCAGTAGAAGTTACTACAGGCTTAATCAGTGATGAATATGTGGAAATTACCAGCGGATTGGAAGAGAACCAGGAGGTCTACGTTGCACAAACCACTGTAAGCACCTCAACGAATATTATGATGCCGGGAGGCATGGGTGGCGTAAACGTAGGCCCAGGCGGCTCCGGTTCCGGAGTAAGGTACCGCAGTGAAGGCGGTGGCTCCGGCAGCGGAAACCGCAGTACAGGCAGCGGCGGAGGTTCCGGCAACGGCGGCCGTCAGCCTTAAGGGCCGCAAGGAGGTTATATAACGTGGAAAACACCTTGATTGAATTAAAGGATATCTATAAAGTATATCAGATGGGAGAGGAGGAGGTCCGTGCAAACAACGGCGTGTCTTTAACCATCTGCCGCGGGGAATTCGTGGCTATTGTAGGAAAGTCGGGAAGCGGGAAATCCACGCTCATGAATATAATAGGCGCACTGGATGTTCCCACGTCAGGAGAATATCTTCTGGGTGGCGAGGAGGTGGGCAGGATGTCGGATAACCAGCTGGCCGGGATACGGAATAAGATGATTGGCTTTATCTTCCAGCAGTACAATCTGCTTCCCAGATTGAATCTTCTTGAAAATGTGGAGCTGCCCCTGTTATATGCAGGGGTAGGAACCAATGAACGGAACAAACGCGCCATGGCTTCTCTGGAACGGGTAGGTCTGGCGGAAAAGTGGAAAAATTTTCCTAATCAGCTTTCCGGAGGCCAGCAGCAGAGGGTTTCCATTGCAAGGGCGCTGGCAGGAGATCCCTCCCTGATTCTGGCCGATGAGCCTACGGGGGCTTTGGATTCAAAAACCAGCCGGGAAGTCCTTAATTTCTTAAAAAAGCTGAACGATGAAGGGAATACCATCGTCATGATCACCCATGACAGCGCCATAGCAAAGGAAGCCAGGCGGGTGATCCGGGTACACGATGGTAAGATTAATTTCGATGGAGACGTAAATGAATATTCTGCAATCCTTTAAAATGGCTTTAAAAAGCATCTGGGGCAATAAAATGCGTTCCTTTCTCACCATGCTTGGAATCATTATCGGTGTGGCATCGGTCATCATTCTGGTGAGTCTAGTAAACGGACAAATGTCCTATATGACGGAACAGTTTACCAGCATGGGTACCAACCAGATTAATGTAAACGTGACCAATCTATCATCCAGAACCGTAACCGTGGATCAGATGTATCAATTTTATGAAGACAATAAAAATCTTTTTTCCCAGATGACGCCACGGGTTTCCTTGTCTTCTACCTTAAAAAACGGTACGGAATCCCTGACCAATACTACGGTATCCGGTGTCAGCGAGGAATATCTGGATATGAAGGATCAGACCCTGGATTCAGGGCGGTTCCTCCAATATTCTGATATCATATCCAGGCAGAAGGTTTGTGTTGCAGGTTATTATGTGGCCTGGGAATTATATGGAGGAGCGGAAAAAGCCATTGGCCAGACCATTAAAATAAATGGTTATGCCTATCAGATCGTTGGCGTGGTTTCCAGACAGGATGAGGATGAGCTTAAGGACGGCGGTTCAGACGATGTTTTATACCTTCCCTACAGCAGTGCCGCCAAGATGAACAACACTGCAGACATAAACAGCTATGTCTTTGCCACCGCCGACATGGATCATTCCGCAGAGTCCAAAGAGGCCATCAACACCTTTCTTTATGGGATTTTCAAGGATGAGGACTTGTACCGGATTACTGCTATGAGTGAGCTTTTAAACTCCTTAAATTCCATGATGTCCATGATGTCCATGATGCTTGGGGGAATCGCCGGGATCTCTCTTTTAGTTGCCGGAGTCGGAGTCATGAATATCATGCTGGTGTCCGTAACGGAGCGTACCAGAGAAATCGGAATCAGGAAGGCGCTGGGGGCTAAAAAGCGCAACATCATGCAGCAGTTTGTAATAGAGGCCGCAGTTACCAGCTCTCTTGGCGGGGTTGTGGGTATCCTGGTGGGCTCCGTGGCAACCACCATCATAGGAACTGCTATGGGAATGAACGCCACACCAACACCCGGCGCTGTCATAGTTTCCTTCAGCGTATCCGTAGGGATCGGTCTTTTATTTGGCTATATGCCTGCCAGAAGAGCTGCTGATTTGAATCCGATTGACGCTCTGCGCAGCGAGTAAATATGGAATATATTCTTGCAAATATATCATATTGGTGATACTATTTGCATAGTTACCAAAGGAGTAGCTCATTTTTGGGCTGCTCCTTTTGCGTAGAGTAAATTCAGTGAATTATGAGAAAGGGAAGAAATTATGAAGGTTGTTGATATGCATTGTGATACCATCTCAGAGCTTTTTTACAGGAGGGAAGAAGGAAAGGTCTTTTCCATCTTAAAAAATGATTGCCATATTGACTTGGAACGCATGAAAAAAGGTGATTATTGCCTACAGAACTTTGCTTTATATACAAATCTTGCCGGTCAGGAGCATCCGTTTGAATATTGTATGAAGCTTGTTGACCTCTTTTATACGGAACTGGAGAAATACGAGGATATCATAGGTATTGTAAAAAGCTACAGGGATATTGAAGAAAACCGGAAGAATGGGAAGATGTCTGCCATGCTTACCATAGAAGAAGGAGGCGTCTGCCAGGGTGAACTGGCATTCTTAAGAAATTTTTACCGGCTGGGAGTACGGATGGCCACTCTTACATGGAACTATAAAAATGAGCTGGGGTATCCCAACCGGATCTGGGAGGAAAACGGAGAGGCCTTTTTTGAGCCGGAGATGGAGCATGGGCTTACGGAAAAGGGAATCGAATTTGTTCAGGAGATGGAACGGCTGGGAATGGTTATCGATGTCTCCCATTTGTCAGATGCGGGGATAGAAGATATGTTCCGGTATACAGAAAAACCATTTGTGGCCAGCCATTCCAACGCAAGAACCATTGCCTCCAACCCAAGAAACTTAACGGACGATATGATTAGAAAGCTTTCGGAACGAGGCGGCGTGACCGGAATCAATTATTGCGCCGATTTTCTTCATGACTGGAAAAAGGGGGAAGGAGTCTTAAGCCGGGTGGAAGATATGGTTTTACATATGAAGCATATGAAAAAGGTGGGAGGCATCCAGTGTATTGGGCTTGGATCAGATTTTGACGGCATTGGGGGAAATTTAGAAATGAAATCTCCGGAAGACTTACCCCTGTTGGAAGTTTATATGAAAAAAGAGGGATTTTCGGAAAGCGAAATTGAGGCAGTTTTTTATGGAAACGTCCTTCGTGTATACAAAGAAATTTTACATTAAGACAAAAATTTACATAAATTTTACATTAATGTGCATTTTACTTTACATGGATTTGATATAGTATTTACAAAAATGTATTATCATGAAAAACGGAGGATGCTATGTCAATCGCAGATTTACAAATGCTTTTTAAATTCATCGGGGGACTTGGAATGTTCCTTTATGGAATGGACGCTATGGCCGATGGGCTGCAAAAATCAGCAGGTCACAAAATGCAGCAGCTTTTAGGAGTCCTTACCAGCAACCGGCTCATGGGTGTGCTTTTGGGAACTGGAATTACCGCCATCATTCAGAGCAGCTCGGCTACCACAGTCATGGTGGTAGGCTTTGTAAATGCCGGAATCATCAATCTGCAACAGGCCGTTGGTATTATTATGGGTGCTAACATCGGAACAACCGTCACCAGCTGGATTGTATCCATGAGTGAATGGGGAGAGATGATGAAACCCGAGTTTTTTGCTCCGGCATTGGTAGGCGTGGGCGCTGTTTTAAGTCTTTTTACCGGAAGCGGGAAGAAAAAACAGGTTGGAGAAATTCTGGTGGGCTTTGGTGTTCTGTTTATAGGACTTTCCTTTATGTCAGACTCCATTACGCCTTACCGGAACGCACCTATTTTCAGCCAGGCATTTTCCGTTTTAGGAAAAAACCCTTTTCTTGGAATTTTGGCAGGCCTTGTTGTTACCGGTATCATCCAAAGCTCCTCAGCATCTGTAGGAATTTTGCAGACACTGGCTCTCAATGGTGTTGTAAACTGGCAGTCAGCGATATTTATCACTTTAGGACAAAATATCGGTACCTGTGTTACCGCCCTGCTTTCCAGTGTTGGTGCTAACAAAACCGCAAAGCGTGCCGCTGTCATTCATCTTCTTTTTAATGTGGTGGGAGCTGTCATTTTCGGATGCATCATGTTTGTCGTGTTTAAATTGAATCCGGTTTTCGCGGTATCACGGGTCAGCAGTGTGGGAATATCCATCTTCCATACGATATTTAATGTGAGCAATACCATTATCTTATTCCCATTTGCCGGGCTTTTGGTAAAGGCTTCCGGTCTGCTTGTTAGGGAGGATCAGAAAGAATCAACGGTAGATTCTGATACCCAGATGAAACGTCATCTGGATGAAAGAATTTTAGAAACTCCTTCCTTTGCCATCGAGAATGTGAACCATGAAGTTGTGAGTATGGGATATGCTGCCATGGAAAACTTGGATCTTGCGGCGGCGGCTCTTCTTGGCAACAACAAGGCAGAGGCAAAGCTGGTGGAAAAAATGGAACAGAAAATCAATGATTATGAAAAGATACTCACAGATTATCTGATAAAACTTAATAACCAGTCCTTAAACGAGGAGCAGCATCTTCTGGTTAAAAACTTATTTTATACAATCAGCGACTTTGAGCGGGTCAGCGATCACTGTGAGAATTTATCCGAGCTGGCAATAGAAAAAACCAACCGGAACATAATCTTTTCAAATGGTGCAGAAAATGAAATAAAGGAAATGCTTAAGGAGGTTCGTTCCTCACTGGAGCATGCCATAAAAGCCAGGGAGACTGGAGACATGTCTGAGGTCCGCGCAGTGATCCAAAGCGAAGAACGTGTGGACAGCCTGGAAGAGGAATTAAGAGAACGACATATCGAACGTTTATCCGCGCAGACATGTAAACCGGAAAACGGAATTATCTTTTTGGATGCACTGAGCAATCTGGAACGTATTTCAGATCATGCCCACAATATTGCCGGTTACGTGAGGGATGAAATGTAACAGAAAGTGTGGGCAGGAAATAAGGAAGGAGAATGTATGGAACGTATCTATGTAATTGAAGACGATGACAACATCAGGGATTTAATTAAAATTGCCCTGGAAGGTTTTGGCTATGAAGTATCCGCTTTTGAGATGGCGGAAGATGCCTTAAGTCATATTGAATCAGATAAACCGGCACTGGCTGTGTTTGATCTGATGCTTCCAGGTATGGACGGCCTGACAGCCATTCGCAGAATTCGGAAAAATGAGTCTTTAAAGGATATTCCCATTCTTATTCTTACCGCGAAAGACAGGGAGTTTGATAAGGTAGCAGGACTTGATGGAGGTGCCGACGACTACATGACAAAGCCATTTGGAGTCATGGAACTGGCTGCCAGAATCCGAAGTCTTTTGCGGCGAAGCACCAGGGGAGAGGCAAACGCAAACGAACTGAATCAATATTGCTTAAGTTTAAATAAAAAAACAAGAGAGGTCTATTGTGACGGCGTTAAGATAGAATTGACGTTAAAAGAGTTTGAGCTTTTGCAGTATTTAATGGAGAACCATAATAAGGTCGTCACCAGAGATGAGCTTTTAAACCACATCTGGGGGTATGATTACGATGGAGAGACCAGGACTCTGGACATGCATATCCGTACGCTCCGGCAAAAGCTGGGAGAAAACGGCGGTTCCTGCATCAAGACGATCCGCGGCGTTGGCTATCGTTTTATTAAGACGGAAGAGTAGGACAATCACAATCAATCGTCTGGCTGTATCCAAAGAATGAGGGAATCTATGAGAAGCGTAATCTTTAAGAAATTTATCCAGATCATTTTGGTAGTGCTGATACTCAGCAGTTCTGTTTTTTATATTGCTTCCAGCAGCGCACTGCTTAAAAATTCCAGAAAAGACATGACTTACACCTTAAGAGCCATGGATGAGATCCTGGATTATTCCAGTGATCTTGCCGGTGAAATAGGTGGCTTAAAGCAGACCCTCAGTGAGAATGAGAGCCGTTTTACAATTATACGCATGGATGGAAGTATTGTGGCCGATACTGGGAGTGTACCGGCCGCTTCCCTGGATAATCATTTGGACAGGGAAGAAGTGAAGGAAGCACTTGTGGAGGGAACCGGCACAGCCAGACGCTATTCCAAGACCCTTAAGGAAAATATGCTTTATGTGGCAATCCGCTCCTCTCGGGCGGATTATATTCTTCGTATGGCAATACCCTATTCGGGCATGAAAGAATACCTGATGCTTCTATTGCCTTCGATCTGGCTCAGCTTTCTGATGGCCATAATGTATTCTGCATTTTCAGCGGACAGCTTTTCAAAATCCATTACAAAGCCGTTAAAGGAAATTTCTCAGGAGATGTTAAAAGTTAACGGGGATTATACGGACCTCTCTTTTGAAAAATACCAGTATCCGGAAATTAATATTATTGCGGAAACGACAACGGAAATGTCTAAGAACGTAAAAGAATATTTAAACCAGATTGAGCTTGAAAAGCAAATTCGCCAGGAATTTTTCAGTAATGCTTCCCATGAGTTAAAAACCCCGATCACATCTGTTCAGGGCTATGCGGAGCTTCTGGAAAGCGGGATCATTCAGGATGAAGAACAAAAGATGGATTTTATAAGACGCATCAAGAAGGAAGCAATCAATATGAATCATCTCATCAATGACATCCTTATGATCTCCCGGCTTGAGGCAAAGGAAGCAGAGGTGTTAAAAAATGATGTGCGCCTGTCCATTCTTGTAGGCGATATCGTCGAATCTTTAAAACCACTGGCTGCATCCCATGAAGTCACTGTCCATGTGGATTGCAAACCGCTTTGTATGTACGCCAATGGACAGCAAATGAAGGAACTTTTTGGAAATCTCATAAGCAACGCGGTAAAATACAATAAGCCTGGCGGTGAAGTTTGGGTCACGGTGACAGAAGAGGACCGCAATGTAATAATCCGTGTGAAGGATAATGGAATGGGTATTCCAAAAGAATCCTTAAGCCGTATATTTGAACGCTTTTACCGGGTAGACAAAGGACGGAGCAAGAAACAGGGCGGAACAGGCCTTGGACTATCCATTGTAAAACACATTGTCAATTTCTATCATGGGACCATTACCGTCCGGTCAGAGCTTGATATGGGTACGGAATTTATGGTAAAGATTCCAATTCAGGAGAAAATATGTTAATATTGATTCAGTAAATGATAGGAGGTGTGCAGATATGGGAAGTTTTATTTTAACCTGCTGTTCTACAGTAGATATGAAGAAGGAATTTTTTGAGCAGCGTCAGATTCCCTATGTGTGTTTTCACTATACAATGGATGGCGTTACCTATCCGGATGACTTAGGGCAGAGCATTCCCTTTCCTGAGTTCTATGACCGGATCGCCAAAGGCGCGACCCCAGTGACTTCCCAGGTAAATGTGGAAGAATATTGTGATTTTTTTGAACCATTTTTAAAGGAAGGCAAAGATATATTGCACCTCACCCTTTCCTCCGGTATTTCAGGAACCTACAATTCTGCATGCGTAGCCAGGGAAGAAATGAGTTCCAGATATCCAGATAGAAAGATCGTCATCGTGGACTCTCTGGGGGCTTCTGCCGGTTATGGACTTCTGATCGATTCAGTGTCAGACTTAAGGGATAAAGGGGTTTCCCTGGAAGAGGCAACGGAGTGGACGGAGAATAATAAATTATTCGTGCATCACTGGTTTTTCTCTACGGATTTGACTAGTTTTAAGCGGGGAGGCAGAATTTCAGCCACATCCGCAATGCTTGGTACAGTGCTTAACATCTGCCCCCTCATGAGCATTGACAACACGGGGCATTTGATTCCCAGGCAGAAGATCCGTACTAAGAAAAAGGCCATCCAGGAGATCATAAACACAATGGAGGCCCATGCAAAAGGTGGGAGAGATTACAGCGGCAAATGCTTTCTTTCCTATTCCGCCTGTGAAAATGATGCCAGGGAAGTAGCGGCCCTGGTGGAGGAACGCTTCCAAAAGCTTTCCGGAAAGGTGCTGTTAAACAGCATTGGCGCAGTCATCGGATCCCATACCGGACCTGGTACCGTGGCATTATTTTTCTGGGGTGATAAAAGAACAGATTAGTTCTAATCCCGGGGAGCACTATCATAATAATGAGGATGCTCTCCGGGATTTTCTTTTACATAAATGCCAAAGTGTGATAAGATAAATGCTGAATGCAGGAAAAAGGAGAGCTCTTATGAAAGTAAAAAATTCAGCACATGTGGCAGCGTTGTACGGAATGCTGATTGCACTGGCGTTTGTTCTCAGCTTTGTAGAAACCCTGATTCCCATTTCCCTTGGAATACCGGGTGTAAAGCTGGGGCTTGCCAATCTGGTCACGGTTGTGGGGCTCTATACGGTTGGGACAGGCGGAACGGTTGTCATTTCACTTTTGCGGATCGTTCTCACCGGATTTACCTTTGGAAACTTGTTTGCCATGCTTTACAGCCTGGGGGGCTGGAGCTTAAGCCTGCTTCTAATGGTTATTTGCAGGAAAAAAAACTGGATGAGTACAACGGGAATCAGTATTCTCGGAGGCGTGGGGCATAACATCGGACAGGTTTGCGTAGCTGCCCTTGTGGTCAAGCAGGCCGGAGTATTCTTTTATCTTCCCTTACTTCTGATATCCGGTACAGTCGCCGGACTTATCATAGGGATCCTGGGGGGTTTGATTATAAGCCGGATCAGTAATTTTATTAAAAAAATGCAGTAAAAACAAAAGATAGGATATTGTTTTGCCGCTTTTGGAAATGTATAATGGGATAGGTATATTAGGATAAAAAGAAACCAGGAGGAACATCACAATGATTTACGAGGCAATTAAGAAGCTGGTACAATATGGACGAAACACAGGCTTGATCGGGGAAGCGGACAGGTTTTATGCCCTTAACCAAATCCTTGATGTAATGATGATGGACGAGTATGAGGAATCAGAAGGAGTACCGGAAAATATTGATCTGGAAACTGTTTTGCACGAATTACTTGATTATGCATGCCAGGCCGGAATCATAGAAGAAGACAGTGTTACATACCGGGATTTGTTTGATACAAAGCTGATGAATTGTCTTATGCCAAGACCTAGCGAAATAGAAAAAACGTTCTGGGAGCTTTATCAGGGCCAGTCACCTGAGGCTGCAACCGGATATTATTATAAACTGAGCCAGGATTCCGATTATATCAGGCGGTATCGGATAGAGAAGGATATGCGGTGGGTGACCCCTACTAAGTACGGAGACCTGGATATTACGGTGAACTTATCAAAGCCTGAGAAGGATCCCAAGGCGATTGCCGCAGCAAAGCTTGCGAAACAAGGTGGTTATCCCAAATGCCAGCTTTGTATGGAAAATGAGGGTTATGCCGGAAGGACCAATCATCCGGCCAGAAATAACCACAGGATCATCCGTCTTGAAATCAATAACAGTGAGTGGGGCTTTCAGTATTCCCCTTATGTTTATTATAACGAGCATTGTATCGTTTTCAACGGAAAGCATATCCCTATGAAGATAGAGAGAGATACTTTTGTAAAATTGTTTGATTTTGTCAAGCTGTTTCCTCACTATTTCCTCGGTTCCAATGCAGATCTGCCCATTGTAGGAGGATCCATCCTGTCCCATGACCATTTTCAGGGAGGAAATTATGATTTCGCAATGGCAAAGGCGCCCATGGAGAATTGCTTCCAGCTGGAAGGCTTTGAAGGAGTGGAAGTCGGAATCGTGAAATGGCCGATGTCCGTACTGCGTACCAGAAGCAAAAACCCGGAAGACTTAATCGCCCTTGGAACAAAGATTCTTGATGCCTGGAGGGCTTATACGGACGAGGAAGCCTATATTTTTGCAGAAACTGATGGAGAGCCTCACAACACCATTACCCCTATTGCCAGAATGCGGGATGGCGTATACGAACTTGATCTGGTCTTAAGAAATAATATCACTACGGAAGAATACCCTCTTGGAGTTTACCACCCTCATCAGGAGCTTCATCATATCAAGAAAGAAAATATCGGCTTAATTGAAGTCATGGGATTGGCAGTCCTGCCTTCCAGGTTAAAGGAAGAACTGAACCTGCTGGCTCAGTGCATTGTGGAAGGAAAAAGCATAAGAGAGGAAGAAACCATTGAGAAGCACGCAGATTGGGCGGAGGGTTTCCTTGGAAAATATGAAGAAGTGACAAAAGAAACTGTGGATGAAATTCTAAAGAAGGAAGTTGGCCTGGTTTTTGAACGGGTTTTGGAGGATTCAGGCGTATACAAATGCGATGAGCAGGGACGTAATGGATTTGGGCGGTTCCTTGCCAGTGTCGGGTTTACTCCTTGTTCACAATAGAAAGACTGTGAGAATATCAGATGGAATTGTGTTTGTAATTACCGTCCCTTTGAGGTATAGTCGAGTGGGAGTGAAAGGAAACTATAAATTCACTCAAAAACGTACAGAACCGGCTTAAAGGAGCCGGAGGGAGATAGACAAACAGTCATGAAGCAGATAGAAAACAAAACACTGAGAACGCTTGCAGAGTATGGACTGATCACGTTCAGCATCTGGATTATGGTAGTGGGGATTTATTTCTTCAAATTCCCCAATAATTTTGCATTCGGAGGTGTCACAGGGTTTGCGACGGTTATCAGTGCATTAACCCATTGGTCGGCCAGTGAGTTCACAACCATTGTGAATACAGTTTTACTGGTGGCTGGCTTTCTCTTCCTGGGACGGAGCTTTGGGATTAAAACGGTTTACGCCACCCTCATGATGTCCGTTTTTCTTTACTTTTTGGAACGGCTTTACCCGATTACAAGGCCTCTCACCAGGGAACCACTTTTGGAACTGATCTTTGCGATTCTTTTGCCAAGCGTAGGTTCTGCGCTCCTTTTTAACACCGGAGCTTCCAGCGGGGGAACGGATATTATCGCCATGATACTGAAACGGTACACCAGCCTTAATATTGGAACCGTGCTTTTGCTGGTGGATGTGACAGGAGTCATTATGGCCTACTTTGTATTTGGGCCGGAGACAGGGTTATTCTCTTCCCTTGGTTTATTAGCCAAATCCCTTGTGATTGGCGATGTCATCGAAAACATTAACCTGTGCAAGTGTTTCAGCATCATTTGTGATGATCCGGGGCCCATCTGTGATTATATTATTCATGGACTTAACCGGAGTGCCACGGTTTATGAGGCACAGGGCGCGTTCAGTCATCATAAAAAGACAGTCATCCTTACGACTATGAAGCGTTCACAGGCACTTAAGCTGAAAAATTATATACGTACAGTGGAACCGACAGCGTTTATACTGATATCTAATTCCAGCGAGATAATAGGAAAAGGATTTCTTGCCAATTAAAAAAAACCGGAGAACATAGATTCTCCGGTTTTTTTAATGAATAGAGCAGGAAATGTGGGATCAGCTTTCGTCATTTTTTACAAAAATGTACTTTAGCACATTAAAAACGCATAAATTTAAAGTAATAAAATTGACGGCTAATCTTTTTTGTAGTATGATACGAATTAAGTTCCAAAAAGGGCGAAGTTTTGGAAGGAAGAGGAGAGAAGATTATGAAGAAATCAGCAAATGTTTTATCATTGGTTCTTGCCGGCGCCATGATGTTGTCTTTAACGGCATGCGGCAGCAAAGCACCAGACACGGCGGCCTCAGCTCCGGAAACCACAACTGCAGCAGAAAAAGCAAGTGAAGCTGCAGAATCCACGGGAGAAAAGACAGCAGATGGAAAGCAGTATAAAATCGGGGTTCTGCAGCTTGTACAGCATGCAGCCTTAGATGCATCCAATAAGGGCTTTATCCAGGCACTTGATGATGCAGGTCTTAACTATACCGTTGACCAGCAGAACGCCTCCGGCGACCAGCCTACGTGCCAGACCATTGCCAGCAAGCTGGTGAATGACAACGACGATTTGATCCTTGCGATCGCAACACCGGCGGCTCAGGCTGTTGCAGGAGCCACAAGCGATATCCCGATTCTGTTGACAGCGGTCACTGATCCGGCTTCCTCCGATCTGGTTGAGAGCAACGATAACCCAGGAGGAAACGTAAGCGGCACCTCTGATTTAACTCCTGTAAAAGAGCAGATAGCTCTCTTAAAAAAGATACTCCCTGATGCAAAAACCGTGGGAATTCTTTTCTGTTCCGCAGAATCCAACTCCGAAATCCAGGCTAAGATGGCAAAAGATGCAATTGAAGCAGAAGGCATGACAGCTGTGGAGTATACGGTATCTAACTCCAACGAGATCCAGACAGTTGTTACCTCCATGGTAGGAAAGGTAGATGCACTCTATACACCTACTGATAATACCATTGCCGCAGGTATGGCAACCGTGAGTATGGTAGCAAATGAAAACGGCATTCCGGTAATCTGCGGGGAAGAAGGAATGGTAAATGCCGGCGGTCTTGCTACATATGGCATTGATTATTATGAACTGGGTTACTTAACCGGACAGCAGGCAGTAAAGATCCTGACAGAGGATGCGGATATCTCCAAGATGCCGATTGAATACCTTCCTTTGGATAAGTGTAAGCTGACTGTCAATGAGGAAACGGCAAAGACCCTGGGAATTGATATTTCCAGCCTTAAATAGGCGGTTAAAAAAATGAGCGGCAGGCGGGTCCTGTTTGAATGGCCCGCCTGCCGGCCATAGATGCTTTACATAAAGGATGGGTTTTCATTCTTTATGTAAGGCATTTATGTCTATGAAAGCCCTTTGGGCATTGCAGGAAATAAGAAACGAGAAAATACGCGGAGGAATGATTGATGAGTGGTTTGTTGGTATCCCTTCAGGATGCAGTTGTTCAGGGGGTTTTATTGGGGATTATGGTTTTAGGAGTTTACATTACCTACAAACTATTGGACATTGCCGATTTGACGGTAGATGGAAGCTTTGCCATGGGCGGATGTGTGTGTGCCGTTATGATACTTAATTTTAACGTTGATCCCTGGATTGCCTTAGGGATTGCGGCAGTGGCCGGGATGGCAGCCGGGGCAGTGACCGGTTTGTTACATACTGTCTTTGAAATACCGGCGATATTGGCAGGAATCCTGACGCAGATCGGTCTTTGGTCCATAAATCTACGGATTATGGGCGGAAAGAGTAATGTGCCGCTTTTAAAGACTGATACAATTATGTCTAAATTCATAGCGGTCACCGGGGTAAGCAAACAAGCTGCCGCAATGATCATCGGAATCGGCCTGGCAATCATAATGATTTTCTTTCTTTACTGGTTCTTTGGAACAGAAATCGGCAGTGCCATGCGTGCTACAGGTAATAATCAGGCAATGATACGCGCTCAGGGCGTCAATACAAACTGGACAAAGCTTTTGGCCCTCACCATCAGCAACGGACTTGTAGGACTTTCCGGAGGACTGGTCTGTCAAAGCCAGAAATACGCGGATATCGGTATGGGTACCGGTGCGATTGTCATTGGCCTTGCCGCTATTGTTATTGGTGATGTGCTTATGGGGAAACTTCGTTCCTTTGCAAGTAAGCTTATCTCGGCAGTCGTGGGTTCCGTCATATATTTTGTGATCCGTGCCATGGTTTTAAGAATGGGTATGGATGCTAATGATATGAAGCTTTTGTCGGCTGCAATCGTTGCAGTGGCGCTTTGCGTTCCAGTCATGGTGAATAAATGGCGTATCAGGAAATCTTATACAGAAGGAGGAGAATAACCATGCTGGATATTAAGAATGTCAAAAAAACATTTAATAAGAACACCATCAATGAAAAAAAGGCATTGAATGGCATTGACCTCCATCTGAACGAGGGTGATTTTGTCACGGTGATCGGCGGTAACGGAGCAGGGAAATCCACAATGTTGAATATGATAGCAGGGGTGTACCCGATTGATTCCGGTAAGATCCAGATTGATGAGATCAATATTTCCAGGGACCCGGAGTATAAGAGGGCTAAATATATCGGAAGGGTATTCCAGGATCCTATGCTGGGAACTGCCGCCGGAATGGAAATACAGGAAAATATGGCTTTGGCTTACCGGCGGGGGCAGGGAAGAGGTCTTGCCTGGGGAATTAAGACCAGTGAAAAGGCATTTTACCATGAGGCGCTAAAAAAACTGGGACTTGGGCTTCAGGACCGTATGACCAATAAGGTAGGGCTTCTTTCCGGAGGCCAGAGACAGGCGCTTACCTTGCTGATGGCGACTTTAAAAAAGCCGAAACTGCTTCTTCTTGATGAGCATACTGCTGCACTTGATCCCAAAACTGCCAAAAAGGTTCTGGAAATCACACAGGAGATTGTGAAAGAGCAAAACCTCACGACTCTTATGATCACTCATAACATGAAGGACGCGATCCAGATTGGCAACAGGCTTGTCATGATGCACGAAGGACGCATCATATATGATGTGTCTGGGGAAGAAAAAAAGAAGCTGGAAGTAGAGGACCTTCTTAAGAAATTCGAAGAGGCAAGCGGTGAGGAATTTTCAAATGACAGAATGATTCTGGCGAAATAGCCGGTGAAATTACAGGGCATGGAACCTTTTGTAAGGGTTTCCTGTCCTGTTTTTTGTTTTCGTGTCAGAAGGCTTATGATTCCAATCTGACTTTTCCGGATGTATCTTTCTTAATATATGTAACATAATCTTAATAATTTTTTGTTGTAGTTATATCGCAAATAATGACATTTTATGCTATACTTAGGCAGATAGACTTATAGTCTGAATTGGCTTTCCGCTAGAAAACAGGAATATGGAGAGAAAGTACAGGATGGAAAATAACAACGAGAAAAAAGATTATATCATTCGTTTGGATAAGGCAAGAAAAAAACGCAGTAATAATGATTACAAAAAACTTTTGGCAATGGGAGGAACAGCGGTTCTTTGCGTAGCAGTTATTTCTGCAGTGGGGGTGGCGGTGAAGAATCACCTCTCTGCAAAACCAGCAGGGCTTGCATCCGCATCCGAGGCCACAGCAATAAAGATGGAGGAATCAGCAGGCTTAAATGCAGAAGCCGAGTCTGAAGCTCAGGCAGCAAAGGAAAAAGAGGAAAAAGAAAAAGTTGTAAATTCCTACAAGAATTTAGGGATCATTCAGGTTTCAGGATACTTAAATGTGAGAAAAGCACCGGGTACCGAGGAGGATGTAATCGGTAAACTCCAGGGTGACAGTGCCTGCGATATTTTGGAGAATACGGAATCCGGATGGAGCAAAATTTCTTCCGGCGGGATTGAAGGATATATAAATTCCGAATTTGTTTTAACAGGAGAAGACGCAAAGAAGAAAGCAATGGATCTGGTGAAGTTAAGAGCAATCGTTCAGACCGATAGCATGAACATCAGGAAGGACCCCTCCACCAGTTCGGATGTGGTAGGCCAGGCACTTTCCAATGAGCGGTATGAGGTCTTAGGACAGACAGAGGGCTGGGTACAGATTCCGGCCGGGTATTTATCCACGGATTACATCAAATTGGAATATGGACTGAATGAGGCCAGAAAACTGGATCTAAAGGCCATGATATTCAATCTCTATAAGAACATCGGTATCTCCGATGTGGATAATTATTTGAACGTAAGAGAAGAACCCAATGAAAACGGCAAGATTATTGCAAAGATGCCAAGCAAAGCCGCAGGAAATATTTTAGAGACGGCGGATGGCTGGTATAAAATTCAGTCCGGTAACATTACCGGCTATGTGAAGTCTGATTATATCCTGACAGGACAGGCAGCAAAGGATGAGGCTTTGCAGGTTGCAGAGCTGATGGCCATCGTCAACACGGATATGTTAAACGCCAGGACAGAACCATCCACTGATTCAAAGATATGGACGCAGATATCAAACAATGAACGGTATCCTGTTTTAAAACAGATCGACGGTTGGATACAGATCGAGCTGGAGGAAAACAGCAGCGCCTATGTATCCACGGATTACGTTGATGTCCGGTATGCTCTTCCTGAGGCAATCAAATTCTCTCCTTTAGAGGAGAAGGCCAATGCCCAGGCATCCTTTAGGGCCCAGATCGTCAATTATGCCCTTCAGTTTTTAGGAAATCCTTATGTATGGGGCGGAACCAGCTTAACTAAGGGGGCCGACTGCTCTGGGTTTACCATGTCTGTTTACGCTCATTTTGGCATTGGACTGCCTCATTATTCTGGCTCTCAGGCCGGTATGGGCAAGGCAGTAAAATCAAGCGATATGAGGCCTGGGGATCTGATCTATTATGCAGACAGCAGAGGGACCATCAACCATGTGTCCATGTATATCGGCAACGGACAGATCGTCCATGCGGCCAGCAGACGAAGCGGTATTAAAATTTCCACATGGAATTACCGGACACCGGTAAAGATCCGTAACATGATCGGTGATTGATGTAAGGTCCCCGGATTGAAATTTAATTGATGTTTTGATTAAATTTCAATCCGGGGGCCTTTTGTATTTTACTTTTATCGGGTTTACAAATTCTGGAAAAAGGATTATAATAGACAAATCCGTTATATTTTTAAAAATATAACGGGAAGATCCGATAGGAAGACAGATGCAGTCGTTTTCGCAGCGATAAGATTTTCAAAACCGGTTCTTAAGCTTGGAAATAGAATTAAATGAAAAAGCATACTAAATATTTTGAGGGGGAATTGAGATGAGAAAGCTGTTTAAATCAGTTTTAGAAACGCTGGAAAAAGGTGAAGATGGGGTTTTGGTAACCATTATTGCAAGTTCTGGATCCACTCCCAGAGGTGCAGGATCTCATATGCTGGTAAGGCGGGACGGAACCACCGAAGGAACGATCGGTGGCGGAGCGGTGGAATACCGGTCCATACAGCGCTCACAGAAAGCGATTGAGGAAAAGACCTCCTATATGCACAGCTTTGTACTTGGAAAGGAGCAGGTAGCTGATCTGGGTATGATTTGCGGTGGCGATGTAGTGGTTTACTTCCAGTATCTGGACCATGAGAATCAGGAATTTAAGGACGTATGCAGGAAGATAGAAGAAGCCTATAACAAGGATGAAGACAGCTGGCTGCTTATGGATATTACCAACGAAACCACATGGGGGCTGGGCATCTACAGCAAATCAGCGGGATTTGCAGGGATAACGGGAATTGATGAAGAAGATAGAAAAATTCTCCTTCAGCATAAAGCGGTTCAAAAAAACTTTGGTGAACGTAAGTATTACAGCGAGCCTCTGGTACGGGCCGGATGCGTCTATATTTTCGGAGGCGGACATGTAGCACAGGAATTGGTGCCGGTTCTTTCTCATGTAGGATTCCGGTGTACGGTTTTTGATGACCGGCCGGAGTTTGCAAATGAAAATCTGTTTCCCCAGGCAGAAAAGACCATTGTAGGGGATTATGAAAAAATTTTTGATTCTCTCGAATTAAGGGAATGCGATTATGTCTGTGTTATGACCAGAGGTCATCAGTCGGATTACGTTGTTCAGAGACAGGTCCTTACGAAAAATGCCTGCTATGTCGGTGTGATAGGCAGCCGCAGGAAACTGGAAACGTTGTCTGAAAAGCTTATGGCAGATGGTGTTACCAGAGAACAAATCGACAGCTGTCACAGCCCCATCGGCTTAGAAATCTACGCAGAGACACCCGCTGAAATTGCCATCAGCGTGGCGGGAGAATTAATTGCTGTAAGGGCCCTGCGGGAAGGACGAAAAAAATAATGGGGAAATTCTTATTTCTAAAAGGTGATTCCGGAGAAGGAAAGACAACCCTGCTTTTTGAATGCTTAAAGCCCTTTCACCGGATGGTTGGAGGATTTTATTCCCAACGTCTGCTAAACGAAGACGGGATGACCATGGGATTTCGTATGGTTCCAGCAGAAGAGGAATGGATTCCGGCAACAGTCTATAAAAAAGCAATGACAAATGTTTTTATTGAGCGGACTGACCATGGATTTCAAAAAAATCTTCAGATCTTTAAAACCGATGGATTAGAAATTCTGCGTTCTTCCGCTCATAAAGAGCTCTTCCTTTTGGATGAAATAGGCGGGATAGAACTTTTTGTGCCGGAATTTATAGATAAGGTTCTTTCCTGCATTGATAGCCAGGTGCCCTGCATCGGAGTTTTAAAAAGCCATAAAAACCTTGAGTCCATGAGAACCAGAATTCCTGCAGAGCCGGACCCGGACAAGATTCTTCAGGATTTGGAAGAAGAGCTTGTAAAGCGGACAAATGGACGTATTCTTACGTTTGAACGTGAAAAAAGAGAACACATTCGGACAGAAATTATAGGATTTTTGAGAGAATGTACGGAAAAGGAAGGAAAGGGAACGGATGGTAGAAAGGGACTGGATTTATAAAAGACGTTTTGGAATCATCGTGCTCTTATTTATTGTCTGCTTTTTGGGCTCCTTTTTGCTTGGACGGTATCCGGTATACCCGGACACACTCTTAAAGCTCCTTCTCTCGGTGTTTTTTCCCATGCAATCCACTTGGACGGCCCAGGCAGAGACGGTTGTTTTCCAGGTCCGCCTGCCAAGAGTTTTTATGGCAGCATTGATCGGAGGAGGATTGAGCTGTGCAGGGGCCGCTTATCAGGGGATCTTTAAAAATCCCATGGTATCACCAGATGTTCTGGGTGCATCCTCTGGTGCGGGATTAGGTGCTGCTCTGGGATTGTTTTTTTCATTTGGCTATAACGGAGTAACAATCAGCGCCTTTCTTTTTGGTCTAGGCGCGGTAGGGATTGTCTGCCTCATCAGCAGCCGTGTAAAGTATAATCCCGTGCTGGGATTGGTGTTGTCCGGTATGATGGTGAGCTCCCTCGCTTCCGCAGCGGTTTCTTTTTTAAAACTGGTGGCAGATCCGACCAATACTCTTCCGGTCATTACCTATTGGCTTATGGGAAGTCTGGCATCCATCCGACAGAAAGACGTTATGTTTGCGGCACCATGGATCCTCATAGGAATCCTTCCGATTTACCTTCTTCGGTGGCGGATCAATGTTTTAAGCCTTGGGGAAGAGGAAGCAAGGAGCATGGGGATCAATGCGAAGAGGCTCCGTTTTATCATAGTAGTCAGCGCGACTTTAATTACCTCAGCAGCAGTATCAGTCAGCGGGCATATCGGCTGGGTAGGACTGGTAATCCCGCATTTTGCCAGAATGCTGGTAGGAAGCGATTATCGCAGGCTATTGCCGGCCTCACTGCTTATGGGTGGCAGTTTTCTGTTGGTTGTGGATAATTTTGCAAGGCTTTTGGCCACCAGTGAGATTCCTATCGGCATTTTGACTGCATTTATTGGTGCTCCGTTCTTTTTATATCTTATTTTGCGGGAAGGAAACCGATTATAAAGGAGGGGAAGTATGGAGCTGACAGTTAAAGATCTGGAATTCGGATATCATTGTTTTCCGGTATTAAAGGGAATCAATTTTTCATTCAACAAAGGGGAACTGGTCTGTGTCCTTGGAAAAAACGGTGCAGGCAAGAGTACGCTCTTTCGCTGCATGTTAGGTCTGCTGAAGGGGTATCATGGAGAGATTCTGATCAATGGAACAGAACGCCGACACTTCTCGGAACGTGAATTGGCCAGAAAGATTGCTTATATACCCCAGAACCATGATACTGCATTCTCTTTTTCGGTTCTGGATATGGTGTTAATGGGAACGACTGCCTCGCTTCCCCGCTTTGCAAGTCCGGGACAGAAGGAAAAAGAAAGGGCATTGAATGCTCTGAAGCTATTAAAGATTGCCAGTCTAAAGGACCGTATATTTGGGCAGATCAGCGGCGGAGAACAGCAGCTTGTGCTGATTGCAAGAGCTATCGCCCAGGAGGCCAAAATACTGGTTATGGATGAACCCTGTTCCAGCTTGGATTATGGCAACCAGATCCGGGTTATGAAGGAGCTGCGGACCCTGTCAGAAAAAGGATATTTAATTGTACAATCCACCCATAATCCGGAGCATGTCTTTTATTTTGCCCATAAAGCACTGGTGATGATGGATGGAAAGACAGCGGCTTTTGGTGAGCCGGACAAGATCCTTACGAAAGAGCTCTTGGAAGGCGTATACCAGGTGCCTATTGAGATCTATGAGGATTTAAATAGCGGAAAAAAGGTGTGTATGCCTGGGGGAAGGTGATGGATATGTGGGAAATGTATGACCGTCTGATAGAACCGATACCAGATGATGCAAAGATAGAAGATTATTTCGTAGGAATCCAGTGGACTTCAGTGACTGTCCGCGGATATACTGGCGCGGCAGCGACAAATCCGCTTCAGACCATTAGGAGGACTGAAAAAAATATACTGGATATGTCATGGAAGGAAGCTGCAGGGCTGATAAAATCATGGAATTTTACCGAGGCAAGCATAGGTGCCGCAGCGGTAAATGCCTATTATAACCAGCCGGAACGGATCAGCGGGCTGGAAAAGGAAGGCACAATCAGGCAGCTATCGAAGGAAGATGCCTTTATGGCCTATCGTGAGGATATCAAAGGAAAAAAGGTGGCGACCATCGGACATTTCTGCTTTGCAGAGGAATTTTTAAAAGAAGCAAAATCCTGCGTGATCCTGGAACGCAATCCAATGGATGGCGATTATCCGGATAGTGCCTGTGAATATATACTCTCAGACAGAGATTATGTTTTTATTACGGGATTTACCCTGGTGAATAAAACTCTTCCAAGACTTTTAGAGCTGTCGCGGAATGCCAAAGTTATATTAGTGGGACCCAGCGTGGCTCTCGCTCCTGATCTTTTTAACTTTGGCGTGTGGGAGCTAGCGGGTACTCTTATTACGGATAAAAGACTTACAGAGGAATTAGTGAAAAAAGGTGAGCATAAGGCGGTAATCCGTTCCGGATTGCCGGTGAGGCTCTCTAAATAATAAATGTATGCCGCAAAAGCGGCGGAATAAGGGGATCATATGAAAAAAATGAGAAAAAGTCTGGTACTGGCTGCATTCCTTGCTGCTGCAGTACTGGCAAATGGCTGTCAAAAAGGAAGCGGCAAGGAGGTTCCTGCCAGTCAGGCAGAGTCAACTGCATCAGTAAAAGCAGAAACTCAGGCAGAAACAGAAAAAGCGGGCGAAGCAGGGGTGCAGACAGACGCCAGAGTGTTCACGGATTCAGCAGGAAGGGAAGTTACACTTCCAAAAGAAATTAACAAGATTGCTCCTTCCGGGCCTTTGGCACAGATCGTGCTTTATACCCTTTGTCCGGATAAGCTGTCCGGACTTGCTTCTGATTTTTCCGAAGGTGCAAAGCAGTACATTGACGAAAAATATTGGTCACTTCCTAAATTCGGCCAGTTTTATGGGAAGAATGCAAATCTTAACATGGAGGCTCTCATTGCGGAAAGTCCGGATGTGATCATTGATATCGGAGAAGCGAAGAAAAGCGTAAAAGAGGATATGGATGCCCTTCAGGAGCAGCTAAACATGCCAGTCATCTTTATAGAGGCAGATTTAGATACCATGAGTTCTGCTTATGAGAAGCTGGGAGAGCTTACCGGAGACACCGATCAGGCAAAGAAACTGGCGGACGATTGCAATAACATACTGATAAAGTCTGAAACAGCCAGGGAACAGCTTTCAGAAAAGAAATCAGTTTATTTTGCAGTTGGAGATGATGGACTTCATACCAATGCAGAGGGTTCCATTCATGCCCGGGTTATCGAACAGATAGGAGCGGAAAATGCAGCTAAGGTTGAAATGGTATCAAGCGGCGGCGGAAGCGAAGTATCCTTTGAACAGCTTCTTCTGTGGCAGCCGGATATTATTATCGCAGATTCTGAAGCCCTGTATCAAACCATAACAACAGATAAGGTCTGGGGAGAATTAAATGCAGTAAAAGAGGGAAAGGTTTATCAGATACCATCCGTTCCCTATAGTTTTATGAGCAGTCCGCCTTCTGTCAATCGGATGATCGGAATTTTATGGCTGGGCAATCTTGTATATCCGGAACAATATAATGCTGATATAAAACAAGAAGTAAAGGATTTTTACGAACTGTTTTATCATGTGACTCTTGATGATACACAGGTAGTAAAAATCTTAAAATAAACAATATACCCCCGGATTGGAACCTGGCTTTTATACCAGTTCCGTGTCCGGGGGTTATGTTTATATAGTTACTGCTGTTGGTTTTTGTTTCTATTATAATTAATCAGACATCCGGCCTTTACGATTTCCCGCTCTTCCGGGGTCATATCAGCAATGTGCAGTTCTATCTCATGAATCGGATTTCCTTCTTCGCTTTTCACAACGTAAGCTGGAATGTGTTCCATATCTCCGTCAAGAGCTTTGCGGATTCCTGGTACATAGATGAAATCCCCTACTTCAAAATCCGGCTCTGCATCAAGAAGGAAAGGAAGCATTCCCCAGTTCATAACATTGGAACGATAACGTTTCGTTGCATACTCTTTTGCAATATTAGCTAAGCCGCCCAGCACTCGCTGGCAGCTGGCTGCCTGTTCACGGGCAGAGCCATCACCCGGCTTTACTGCGTAAATCATACTTCCGATCTCGGTTTCCCCAACATTCAGTTCCCGCTGGTTTAAATAAGCAGTCAGGGCCTTAAAAGCAGATTCCAGTGACCGGTCAGCCTCTAAGGGACATGCACCTGCTTTCCTTACCTGCTCCAGCTCATTTACTTTCTTTGAGCGTTCCACGTATTCCGGATCGCGTCGGGACAATGTAAATTCCGCTAGTCCGAGAGGGTTGGAACGGTAGGAGGAGGTTTCTCCGGAGGGGATCAGTTCATCAGTGGTAGTGATCGGATCCATGATCTTTGAACATACCCGCAATATGATGTTATCCGTTAAGGTACTCATAGCCGGCCAGTCCTTGATATTTGGACCATAAATCAGGGGTACCTCAGGCTGAGCCTTTCCGAATCCCTGATACACCCTTCTCTCATAGGAAGATGGATCGAATTCATAGGCAGGAACCTGGTAATCCTCTCCATAGCCTTCCGCAGATGTGAGATAACCGCCGTTTGCTGCTGTTGCAGCAATGGAGCGGGCATCCATGAGAGCGACACAGGAAATCTGTCCGCTGCCAGGCTTGGAGCCTTCCCGGTTAGGGAAGTTTCTTGTGGTGTGGCGGATGCTTAAGGAATTATTGGAAGGTGTATCCCCTGCGCCAAAGCATGGGCCGCAGAATGCTGTACGGACAGTTGCACCGGCTGCCATCAGTTCTGAGATGGCTCCCTTTTTCACCAGATCCATATAAACTGGCTGGGAAGAGGGATATACAGATAAATTAAAGATGTCATTTCCGCAGTTTTTACCGGACAGAATATTGGCTGCAGCCATAACGTTGGAGTAGTTGCCTCCGGCGCATCCTGCGATCACTCCCTGCTGTACCATCAGCTTTCCGTCCACGATCTTGTCTGTTAAGGAAAGGTTTGCTTTGGAACTGCCCACAATGCGCTCTGCTTCCTTTTCCACAGTGCGCAGAATGTCTCCAAGGTTATTATTTAATTCGTTGATCTCATAGGTATTGCTTGGATGGAAGGGCAGTGCGATCATAGGCCTAATGGTGCTTAAGTCCACATAAACCACTCCATCATAGTAAGCCACTTCTCCGGGATTTAATTCTTTGTAAGCATCTCCCCGGCCATGAAGGTCCAGATAGGCTTTTGTGTCCTCATCGGTTCTCCAGATAGAGGAAAGGCAGGTGGTTTCCGTAGTCATAACATCCACACCGTTCCGATAGTCCGTATCCATAGAAGACACACCGGGTCCTACGAATTCCATGATCTTGTTCTTTACATAGCCGCTTTTAAAGACCGCTCTGATAATGGCCAGGGCCACATCGTGAGGGCCAACGGATGGAGCCGGGCTTCCGGTAAGATAAATGGCCACAACGCCGGGATAAGCAACATCATAGGTATCACGAAGAAGCTGCTTTACCAGTTCTCCGCCGCCTTCTCCAATGGCCATGGTTCCCAGGGCTCCATAACGGGTATGGCTGTCAGAGCCGAGAATCATGCGTCCGCAGCCGGCCATCATTTCCCGCATGTACTGATGAATGACCGCAATATGAGGCGGAACAAAGATCCCGCCGTATTTTTTAGCAGCGGAAAGTCCGAATACGTGATCATCCTCGTTTATGGTACCGCCAACTGCACATAAAGAGTTATGACAGTTGGTCATAATGTATGGAATAGGAAATTCTTTAAGCCCTGATGCACGGGCAGTCTGGATAATTCCTACAAATGTTATGTCGTGGGAGGCCATGGAGTCAAAACGGAGCTTTAGATGATCCATTTGATCCGAAGTGTTGTGATTCTTTAAAATAGAATAGGCGATGGTACCTTTTTTTGCCTCAGCTTTATCTGCAGCCTTTCCTGTAAGGGCAGCAACTTTTTCTGCTTCCTGATCCGGAACCAGTTCCGTTCCATGTACAAGATAAGCTCCGCCGTCATACAATTTTACCATATGCTATCGTTCCTCTCTTTTTTTATAGGAGATAGTTTCTCCTACGTATTTTGTCGCCGGACGCATGATTCTTCCGTCGTACAGCTTGTTTTCGATATTGTGCGCCAGCCAGCCTGCCATACGGGAGCAGACAAATAAAGGCGTATACATATCTTCCGGTATCTGTAACATATTATAAGCGAAACCACTGTAGAAGTCTACATTGTTTGACAGGGTTTTTCCGTTGCCAGCCAGGCATGCTTTGGCAACCTTTTCAAATTTTGTCAGGAATTCATATTCATCTTCCCTGTTTTTCTGTTTGGCAAGCTTTTCACAGCAGACCTTTAATAAATCCGCCCTAGGGTCGGAGACCGTATAAACTGCATGGCCAAGTCCATATACAAGGCCGGAATTATCATAGAAATCCTTAGATAGGATCTTCTGGATTACTCCCTTCATCTGGGCTTCGGTTGCCTTTAGACCGATTTCCTTTTCAATGGCCTTGATCATTTCACTGCAGCATATATTGGCGCCGCCGTGCTTTGGCCCCTTTAAGGAGCCGATGGAAGCGGAGATGGCCGAATAAATGTCGGTTCCTGTGGAAGATATGACTACATTGGTAAAGGTAGAGTTGTTTCCGCCGCCATGATCTGCGTGGATCATCAGCATCACATCCAGGAGATTCGCTTCCTGCTCGGTAAAGATCCCATCCCGGCGCAGCATGTAGAGAATATTTTCTGCCATGGAATATTCCGGCTTTGGATAATGTATGATCAGACTGTCTCTTTCATAGTAATGAACCTTGCTCTGGTATGCATAAACGGAAAGAGAAGGAAGCTTTGCCATGATATTGATTCCCTTTAGAAGTGTCTCATAGGGATCCACATTATCAGGCTCCTCATCATAATCGTATAGAGCCAGTATACTCTGCTGAAGGCTGTTCATCAGATTGCGGGAAGGTGTGCGGAGCATATTCTTCTCCAGAAACTCATCGGGGAGATGGTAGTTCTGGCTAAGGGTAGAGGTGAACTCTCTTAATTCCTTCTTAGAGGGGAGATAGCCAAAAAGGAGTAAAAATGAAGTCTCTTCAAAACCGTTACGTTCATTATTCTTTCCGTTTACCAGGTCGCCGATTTCAATTCCACGGTAATAGAGCTTGCCGGGAACGTTGACCTTTTTTCCGTCTTCGATTTCATAGCCTACTACGTCAGATACGCGGGTCAGGCCTACCCGTACTCCGGTACCGTCTTCGTTGCGGAGCCCTTTTTTTACATTGTGTTCCTTAAATAAATTGTTTGGAATATCCGTGAAATTAGAGGATTTGCCAAAGGTCTGAGCGATAAAAAAGTTGTTCATGAGACGATCTCTCCTTTTTTTTAGTTTAGCCACAGCCAAAAAGTCAGGTATCTGTTTATAGAAAAGCAGCGCAAAAGGATTACTCCGGCGCTGCCTCCATTGGCAAGAATGTGACTTAATTTATGTTGTTTGGTAGTTTACCATGTGGAAGTATCAAAGTCAATAACTTGTTACAATCACAATTAAAATATTGTAATTGCATAAGGTTGAAGACTGGCATTGATCGGAAGCATATTTTTATGGTTTTCTCCACATCATATGGAAATACCCCATGAATATTCCATGACAGCATGTAAAGAGGGCAGATTCCGCCTGGAACGCGTGGGTTAGTATAAAAGTGAAACTACCAAATCAACAGTGAAACAGGAGGTTTTTAAGGTGAGAGAGTATCAGCATAATAATGGGAAGAACGAAGATCCGGATGAAAGACAGAATCGGCCTGACGGCAATGCGCGCAAGGAAAACCTTGATGAAAAAAAGACAGAAAAGGATATAGAACAAAAAGAGGATGAAAAGCTGGAAGAATATGGCCAGATGACCCTGGATGATAACGCGAACAAGCGGAAAATCCATCTGATATCCATTATCGGTGAGGTGGAAGGCCACGAAAATTTATCCGGCAACAGCAAAGCTACAAAATATGATCACATCCTCCCGAAGCTGGCGGAGATTGAAGATGATGATTCCGTGGAAGGACTTTTGGTTCTCTTAAATACCTCCGGCGGAGACGTGGATGCAGGTCTCGCCATAGCGGAGATGATTGCTTCCTTAAGCATCCCGACCGTATCCCTGGTTCTTGGCGGAAGCCATTCCATTGGTGTTCCCCTGGCCGTATGCACGGATTATTCCTTTATCGTACCCACTGGAACCATGATGGTTCATCCCGTAAGAATGACAGGAATGGTAATTGGCGCCTCCCAGACGTATGAATATTTTGAAATGATACAGGACCGGATCTTAAGCTTTGTTTCCACTCACGCAGAGATCGCATACGACCAGCTAAAACGTCTTATGCTGAATACGGAAATGCTTACCAGAGACTTGGGAACCGTGCTGGTTGGCGAGGAAACGGTAAAAGAAGGACTGATAAATGAAGTGGGCGGAATCAAGGATGCTTTAAAAAAATTATATGAACTGATGGAAACTGCTTCCCGTTAATCGTTGCAATTCTCCCGATTTTTTTGTATACTGTTACCAACGGATAGAAGGGGGTAGTTATTGTGCCTGAGACAACGAAGAAACGTACAACAGCAAAAAAAGGAAAAAACGGGAGAACAAGAAATACCGCCGCCAAAAAAAATGTGATTTTACCGGAACCGGAATTTATCCATTCAGAAGTCGTGATCATTATGTCATTTTTGGCTGCGGCCATTCTGTTTTTTAGCAACTTTCATTTATGCGGCGTGGTCGGGGATTTTCTGCGGAGCATACAGTTAGGCATATTCGGAAGTGTGGGATATGTCGCGCCTGTGCTGCTGTTTGCAGGTACAGCGTTTTACATCTCCAACCAGGGAAATCCCAGGGCTGCTTTTAAACTGGCGTCTTTTATTCTGGCGCTGGTTTCTTTGTGTGGATTTTTACAGCTCCTTTTTGGAGCAAAGGCCGGCGAGGGAATAGGACTTGCCGACATTTATTTTGAAGCTTCCGTAAGCGGAAGAGGAGGCGGCATAATAGGAGGCCTTCTGGCAGGAGGGCTTGCCTCCATAATCGGCGTAGTGGGAGCCTATCTGGTGATAGGAGTTCTTCTTGTCATATCTGCAGTCTGCATTACGGAAAAATCGTTTGTAGATATTGTGAAAAAAGGAAGCGGAAAAGCATACCGCCATGCCAGGGAAAATATGGACATGCACATGGAAGTCCATGCTATGCGCCAGGAAGCCCGTAAACAGCTTTTGGAAGAGAAAAAGCTTCGGGGAGTCAATTTAGAGGCCACGAAGTTAGGAGAAGCCCAGGAAGAAAACTATGTGGAAGAGCAGGTTGAGGAAGTTCCTGACAATCTTGCCGATGAAATTATGGTCCAGGCGAAACGGCTGTCTGCCGTTACTGCTGTGGAAGAAGACGAACTCAATCCTGCTGATGTTTTCCGGGGCAGTTTTTCACCTGTACTGGAAGATGATGAGGATATTGTTCCCTTTGACCCCGATGTGGAAGGAACACCGTTTGCTGAGGCTCTGGAAGAACCTTCCATATATATGAAGAAAGAGGTCAAGACCTTAAAGGAATTGGAGTTTGTGGAAGAGGAGTTCTATCCTGAGGAAGGAAATGATACCTTTGCCATTCCGGAGGAGCCAAAACAGGTGGTAACCGCTTCCGGCAAGGTTATAGAAACGGATACAGAAGCTCTTCAGAAAAAACTGGAAAAGAAACGGGAAGAGGCAGCAAAGGAGGATGGGGGAAGTGTCAGCCTTGAAATCAAGCAAAAACAGGAGATTGTGAAACAGGAATATAAGTTTCCGCCTCTCTCCCTGCTTAAAAAAGGAAAATCAGCGGTCTTTTCCGACCGGGAATATAAGGATACGGCCATCAAGCTTCAGCGGACCCTCCAGAATTTCGGAGTTGGGGTTACTGTTACCAATATAAGCTGCGGACCCTCCGTAACCAGGTATGAACTTCATCCGGAGCAGGGGGTAAAGGTCAGTAAGATCGTAAGCCTGGCAGATGACATCAAATTGAGCCTGGCGGCCGCTGATATCCGAATTGAAGCTCCTATCCCGGGAAAATCGGCGGTGGGTATCGAGGTACCCAATAAAGAAAACCAAATGGTATACTTACGGGATATTCTGGAGGCAGACAGCTTCCAGAAACATTCCTCTAAAATTGCGTTTGCGGTGGGAAAAGACATCGGCGGCCAGGTGGTTGTCACTGACATTGCAAAGATGCCTCACCTTCTGATCGCCGGAGCCACTGGTTCTGGTAAATCCGTCTGCATCAACACCTTGATCATGAGCATCATTTTTAAGGCGGACCCAGAGGATGTAAAACTGATCATGGTAGACCCCAAGGTGGTGGAATTAAGCGTTTATAATGGAATTCCCCATTTACTACTCCCTGTGGTCACTGATCCCAAGAAGGCTTCCGGAGCCCTAAACTGGGCGGTGGCGGAGATGACGGACCGTTATAATAAGTTCGCTCAGTATAATGTCAGGGAAATTAAGGGATATAATAAAAAGGTTGAGAGTATAAAAGATATTGAGGATGAAGATAAGCCTAAAAAGATGCCTCAGATCGTCATCATTATCGACGAGCTTGCGGATCTGATGATGGTAGCTCCAGGAGAAGTGGAAGATTCTATCTGCCGTCTGGCCCAGCTTGCCAGAGCTGCTGGTATCCATCTTGTCATCGCCACCCAGCGTCCGTCGGTAAATGTCATAACAGGTCTCATTAAGGCCAATGTCCCCTCCAGGGTAGCTTTTGCGGTTTCTTCCGGCGTGGATTCCAGAACCATTATTGATATGAACGGTGCGGAAAAGCTTCTTGGAAAAGGCGATATGCTCTTTTATCCTGCTGGATATCCGAAACCTATGCGTGTTCAGGGCGCCTTTGTATCAGATTCCGAAGTCTCCAAGGTGGTGGATTTCTTAACAGAGCAGGGCATGACTGCAGATTACAACCCGGAGGTAGAAAGCATGATCGCTTCTGCGCCTGCAGGAGGAGAGATAAAGGGCGGCGGAAACGACAGGGATGAATATTTTGTCCAGGCCGGAAAATTTATCATTGAAAAGGATAAGGCTTCCATTGGTATGCTGCAGAGAATGTTTAAAATCGGCTTTAACCGGGCTGCCCGGATCATGGACCAGCTTGCAGAAGCCGGAGTAGTAGGAGAAGAGGAAGGCACCAAGCCCCGCAAGGTGCTGATGAGCCTGGAAGAATTCGATGAAATACTTTCCCAGGGTTATTAATATGGCTTATCTGAACTTGCAAAACAAGTGAAGATAAAAGGCGCTGTTTTTCAGCGCCATCCATCCGATTATCAGAAATTCCGATAATATAGAACCGTGTTATATACATAGAAGGAGGATTGGAGAATGAAAACAGATATTGAAATCGCACAGGAGGCCAAAATGCTTCCTATTAAAGACGTGGCTGCATCCTACGGAATCGGTGAGGATGAGCTGGAGCTTTACGGAAAGCATAAAGCGAAACTGACAGATGAATTGTGGGATCGGGTAAAGGACCGTCCGGATGGCAAACTGGTTCTGGTAACCGCCATCAATCCTACTCCGGCGGGAGAAGGGAAAACCACCACTACCGTAGGCCTTGGTCAGGCATTGGGGAAAATGGAAAAAAAGGCGATCATCGCTCTCAGAGAACCCTCCCTTGGACCATGCTTTGGAATTAAGGGCGGCGCGGCAGGCGGCGGATATGCCCAGGTAGTTCCCATGGAAGACTTAAATCTTCATTTTACCGGTGATTTTCATGCCATAACCTCTGCCAATAACCTGCTTGCAGCTCTGTTAGATAATCATATCCATCAGGGGAATGCTCTGGGAATCGATACCCGTCAGATTCTTTGGAAGCGCTGCCTGGACATGAATGACCGTGCCCTTAGAAATGTTGTGGTCGGCCTTGGTTCCAAAGCAGAAGGCTTTGTGAGAGAGGATCACTTTGTAATTACGGTTGCATCGGAAATCATGGCTATCCTTTGCCTTTCAAACGATATGGAAGATTTAAAAGCTCGGCTGGGAAGAATCATTGTGGCATATAATTATGCAGGGGAGCCGGTGACTGCCTCTCAGTTAAACGCAGTAGGAGCTATGGCGGCTTTATTAAAGGATGCGTTAAAGCCTAATCTGATCCAGACACTGGAGCATACCGGCGCCATCGTTCACGGCGGACCCTTTGCAAATATCGCTCATGGCTGTAACAGTGTTCGTGCAACAAAGACAGCCTTAAAGCTGGCGGATGTTGTAGTGACAGAGGCAGGGTTTGGTGCGGATTTAGGCGCGGAAAAATTTCTGGACATCAAATGCAGGAAAGCCGGATTAAAGCCCGATGCCATTGTACTGGTGGCAACCGTGAGAGCCTTAAAATACAACGGCGGCGTGCCCAAGGACCAGTTGAAAGAAGAAAACCTGGCTGCTCTTGAAAAAGGGATTGTCAATCTGGAAAAGCACATTGAAAATATGATGAAATACGGTGTTCCGGTCATTGTTACCTTAAATTCCTTTATCACAGATACAGAGGCAGAACACCAGTTTGTTAAACGGTTTTGTGAGGAGAGAGGCTGTGAATTCGCCTTATCCCAGGTATGGGAGAAAGGAGGAGAGGGCGGCATAGAGCTGGCCCAAAAGGTCCTTTATACCTTGGAGAATAAAGAAAGCAATTTTGCACCCATTTATCCTGATGAAATGGGGCTGGAAATTAAGATCGCTACAATTGCAAGGGAAATCTATGGCGCAGCTGGGGTGACCTATGCTCCGGCAGCTTTAAAAGCCATAAGAAAATTTGAAGAAATGGGCTTTGGCAGCCTTCCTGTGTGTATGGCAAAGACACAATATTCCTTATCCGATGACCAGACAAAGCTTGGGAGACCGGAAGGCTTTGATATTAACGTACGGGATGCTTATGTATCGGCCGGAGCCGGATTTGTGGTCATTCTGACCGGAGCCATTATGACAATGCCAGGCCTTCCAAAGAAGCCGGCCGCAGATAATATTGACGTAAATGAAGATGGAGTAATCACCGGATTATTCTGATTTGGAGGTTTTGATGAAGTTTAAAGAATGGCTAAAGGACTTAAAATATGAAGTATTGCAGGGTAGCCTGGACGTGGATGCAGAGGATGTCATTTATGACTCCAGAAAGGCCCGAAAGGGTGTTGTATTTGTCTGCATGAAGGGAACGAGAACCGACTCCCATGAATTTATCCCTGAGGTGGTGGACGCCGGGGTGGAGATCCTTGTAGTAGAACAAAAGACAAAGATCCCGGATGGCGTAACTGCCATTCTCGTACATAATGCCAGAGAGGCTCTGGCTTTACTTTCAGCTGCAAGGTTTGGTTATCCGGCGGAAAAGATGGTGACCATTGGAGTGACCGGAACCAAGGGGAAAACCACAACTACGCACATGATCAAGACAGTTCTGGAAGCCTGCGGGAAAAAAGTGGGAATGATCGGAACCACAGGTATTGTCATTGGTCAGGAAGTAACGCCTACGATGAATACAACTCCCGAGTCCTATGAACTACACCAGGCATTCACCCGTATGGTGGAGGCAGGCTGCGGATATATGGTGATGGAGGTTTCCTCCCAGGCCTTCAAGATGCACCGGGTAGACGGGATCTGTTTTGATTACGGACTGTTTACCAATCTTTCTCCTGATCATATCGGACCGGATGAGCACCAGGATTTTGAGGAATATCTTTTTTACAAATCCAGGATTTTTTGCTGCTCTAAAGTGGGCATCATGAACGGTGATGACGAGCACTGGGCTGAAGTGGTAAAGGATGCCACCTGCAAACTTTATTCTTTCTCCATGGATAAAAACGGAACCGACTTTAAAGCAGAGGACATCCGATACATCGCCCAACCGGATTTTGTGGGACTGGAATTTGACATCAAAGGGAGTTGTGAGCTTTCTGTCCGGGTGAATATTCCGGGACGCTTTAACGTTGCCAATGCATTAGCTGCAGTCAGTGTTTTAAGCTTTTTAGGGCTTCCAAAAGAGAATATCTGTCATGGGCTGGAACATTTAAACGTGAACGGACGTATGGAAATCGTATATGCCTCTGAAAAATGTACGGTAATTGTAGATTATGCTCACAATGCAGTCAGTATGGAAAGTCTGCTTACAACCTTGAGGGATTATCATCCAAAGCGCCTTGTCTGCGTCTTTGGATGCGGCGGAAACCGTTCCAAGGACCGGCGTATTACCATGGGTGACAGCGCGGGACGTCTGGCAGATCTTACGATTATCACTGCGGACAATTCCAGATATGAAAAAACGGAAGATATCATTGCTGATATCCGCGGAAGTCTTGAAAAGACCGGAGGAAAATTCATAGAAATTCCTGACCGCAGGGAAGCGATCCGCTACAGCATCATACATGCCGAACCGGGTGACATGGTTGCCATTATAGGAAAGGGGCATGAGGATTACCAGGAGATAAACGGAGTCCGCCATCATTTTTCAGACCGGGAAGAGGTCTTAAAAGCGGTGGATGCACAGCTTTCATAGGAAGCTTAAAAGGAAGGCCGGGCGATAAATAAAATGCCGGAAGCCGTAGGGATATGCGGCTTTCGGCATTTCCACGGTAGATGGAATGGAGGAAGCAATGATAAATATGACAATAAAAGAAATACTTTCAGCCACAGGAGGAAAGCTTCTTTGCGGAAACGAGAATACAGTTTTAGAACACATCAGTATTGACTCAAGATCGATGAGGGGAAATGATCTGTTTGTCCCTATCATTGGAGAAAAACAAGATGCTCACCGCTTTATCGGGCAGGCCTTTGACAATGGAGCAACAGCGACGCTTACCAGCGAGCATGACGCCATGGACTTAGCGAAACCCTGGATCCGGGTTGAGGATACAAAAAAGGCTCTTCAGGCCATTGGGAGCTATTACAGGGACCGTTTAACACTTCCTCTTGTTGGAATTACGGGAAGCGTAGGAAAGACCACTACAAGAGAAATGGTCGCTTGCGCCCTGTCTGCCCGTTATTCCGTCTATAAAACTCCTGGAAACCATAACAGTCAGGTGGGGGTGCCCATCACCTTATCGGAGATTTCGGCCGGGGATGAAATCGGAGTCATTGAACTGGGAATGAGTGAGCCGGGAGAGCTGACCGTCATTGCCAGGATTGCAAAGATCCAGATGGCTGTGATTACCAACATTGGCGTAACCCATATCGAGCAGTTGGGGTCCCAGGAAAATATTTACAGGGAAAAGATGACCATCCAGGATGGCCTTATGGATGGCGGAATCCTGTTTTTAAATGGGGATGACCCGCTTTTAAAAACAACAAAGGCAAAAGAAGGCTGTAAGACCATCTATTACGGAACAGGGGAAAATTGTGATTACAGGGCTCTGGATGTCCATCTTGAGGAGGGCTTTCCGGCCTTTACTGCAGTTTTTGGCCAGAAGAAGGTTCCTATACGGCTGGCGGTTATGGGAAGCCATAACGTGTTAAATGCCATGGTGTCTCTTGCAGTAGCTTCTGAATGCGGCATTCCTATGGAAGAAGCTTCAAAATGCCTTCAGGAATTCACCGGCTTTAAAAACCGTCAGCAAATCTATCATGTGGCAGGTATGACCATCATAGATGATACATATAACGCCAGCCCGGTTTCTATGAAAGCAGGTCTGGAGGTTTTAGGCTCTATAACAAAGGCGGAACGAAGGATCGCAGTATTGGCTGATATGAAGGAACTGGGAGAAAAATCCCCAGAATACCATTATGAAATCGGGGAATACATTGCAGAACATCCGGTATATGAGGTAGTGACTTTAGGAGAATTGGCAGGGGAGATCGCCAGAGCGGTGAAGGAACACGCTCCTCATATTACGGTTAAAGAATTTATGGAACCGGAGCTGCTGGTATCTTATTTAAATAAGGAGTTAAAGGAAGGGGACTGCGTGCTGTTTAAGGGCTCCAACAGCATGAATCTGGGCCCTGTAGCAGAAAAATTTTACCGGCCTTGACAGCCTTCAAAAGCTCATGCCTCATAAGGCGTACCTTTAAGCCCAAAGAACATGGGCAGAAAAAAGGAAACACTCTTCGAGTATACCTTTATGCCCAAAGAACATGGGCAGAAAAGATGAAACATCCTGCGGGTATGCCTTTATGCCCAAAGATCATGGGCAGAAAAGATGAAACATCCTGCGGGTATACTTTTATGCCCACAAAGCGTGGACAGAAAAGAGGAAAACAATGACTGAACGATATGCCCGGATTATTATTGATATTTCCCATGAAAAAGTTGACAGAACCTTTGATTATAGGATCCCGGCCGGTCTACTTGATGAAGTGGCTGTGGGGTCCCTGGTTTTGATTCCTTTTGGAAAAGGGAATTCCATGCGGAAAGGGTATGTGGTCGGCATTGCCGCCCATGCGGATTATGATCCGGATAAAATTAAGGAAATAGCAGGGATCGTTACTGATGGTGTATCAGCGGAATCTCTGCTCATTTCTCTGGCATGGTGGCTGAAAGAACGGTATGGCTCCACCATGAACCAGGCATTAAAAACGGTACTTCCGGTAAAGCAAAAGGTAAAGCCAAAGGAAAAAAAGGTACTTAAAAGCCTGTTGGATCATTCTCAGCTTATCAATGCTTTAGAGGAAGCGGAAAAAAAGAAATATAAGGCCAGAGCTCGCCTTTTTCAGGCGCTTATGGAAAATCCCGTCATCCCATACGAAATTGCAACCAACCAAATGAACCTTTCTGCAGCCACCTTAAAGCCGGTGATAGAAAAAGGATACGTAAGCCTTGATTGTGAAGAGGTTTACAGAAATCCTGTTAAAACAGAGGCAAAAGAAAGAAATAAGGTGGTTTTAAATGGGGAACAGCAGACCATTGTAGACAGCTTTTGCCTGGATTATTCCCAATCGATAAGAAAGACCTATGTGATCCACGGCATTACTGGAAGCGGAAAAACGGAAGTTTACATGGAACTGATCCAAAGGGTCATAGAGGATGGAAAGCAAGTGATCGTTCTCATTCCGGAGATTGCCTTAACCTACCAAACCGTTCTGCGTTTCTACGGAAGATTTGGGAACCGGGTATCCATCATCAATTCAAGATTGTCGGCAGGTGAACGGTATGACCAGTTTGAACGGGCAAGAAACGGAGATATTGATATTATGATCGGTCCCCGTTCGGCCCTGTTTACGCCCTTTTCCCGTCTCGGGCTGATTCTGATAGACGAAGAGCATGAGGGGGCTTATAAAAGTGAAGTATCCCCTAGATACCATGCCAGAGAGGTGGCTGAGAAAAGGGCCTCCATGCAGGGGGCATCTTTGGTGTTAGGCTCGGCGACTCCATCCCTGGAAGCTTATTCAAAAGCCCTTCAGGGGGAATACCGGCTTTTTCGACTGACGGAACGGGCAAAAAAGAACAGCCGACTGGCGGCAGTATCTGTGGTAGATTTAAGGCAGGAGCTAAAAGAAGGCAATAAATCCATTTTCAGCAGGAATTTACAGGCATTGATCGAGGACCGGCTGAAGAAAAGAGAGCAGGCCATGCTGTTTATCAACAGGCGAGGTTATGCAAATTTTGTTTCCTGCCGTTCCTGCGGCGAAGCCATTCGCTGCCCACACTGTGACGTGACTCTGACACTTCATAATAACAGCCGACTTGTTTGCCATTATTGTGGTTATTCCATATCCATGCCAGACCGCTGTCCTGCATGCAGTTCTCCTTACATTGCCAATTTCGGCGTGGGGACCCAGAAGATAGAGCAGATGACAAAAAAGATGTTTCCAGCTGCCAGAGTCCTGCGAATGGATCTTGACACCACCTCCAAAAAGGGTGGACACGAGGAGATACTCACCGCTTTTTCTGAAGGAGAGGCTGACATCCTTATAGGCACTCAGATGATCGTAAAGGGGCATGATTTCCCCAATGTGACCCTGGTTGGAGTGCTGGCGGCAGATCTGTCCTTGAATACCCCGGACTACCGTTCTGCTGAACGGACCTTCCAGCTCTTAACCCAAGCGGCAGGAAGGGCCGGACGGGATTCTCGAAACGGTGACGTGGTCATTCAGACCTATAGTCCGGAGCATTACAGCATTGTGACTGCCGCAAATCAGGATTATGAGGCGTTTTACCAACAGGAAATGGCATATCGGCGCCTGATGAAATACCCACCGGCAAGCGGCCTTTTAACCGTTCAGTTTTCCTCCAGAAAGGAAGACTGCTTAAAAGAAGCAGCGGCTTTGGCAGCCGGGTTTGTTGCCCCCCTTGCGGAACAGGAAGCGGTACAGGTCATCGGCCCGGTAGATGCGAGCGTTTACAAAATTAATGATATCTATAGAAAAATTTTATACTTGAAACAGGAAAACTATGATATACTAATAAAAATCAGGGATCATATCGATGTTTTTTCAGAAAACCATTGGCAGTTGTTTGATCAGGTAATGATTCAATATGATTTTTCATAAATGAGAGGATAAAAGAAGATGGCAATTAGAAAGATTAGAACCATTGGAGATGAAATTTTAAGAAAGCACTGCAAACCTGTAAAAGAGATCACACCAAGGATTTCCGAGCTGATCGTAGATATGTTTGAAACTATGTATGAATCAAATGGAGTTGGCCTTGCAGCTTCCCAGGTGGGAATTTTAAAGCAGATCGTAGTTATAGATGTAGATGACGGCAACCAGTATGTGCTTATTAATCCGGACATCGTGGAGACCAGGGGAAGTCAGACCGGGCCGGAAGGCTGCCTTAGCGTTCCAGGAAAATCCGGAACGGTTACCAGGCCCGATTATGTAAGGGTAAAGGCTTTTGATGCTTCCATGGAGCCGTTTGAACTGGAAGGGGAAGGATTTTTAGCTCGTGCAATCTGTCATGAATGCGACCATTTAAACGGCGATTTATACGTAGACAAAGTGGAAGGCGAGCTGGAGGATGTCTCCCTTGATGAGGATGAAGAAGGAGAGGTTGAAGAATAATTATGCGTATCATATTTATGGGAACACCTGATTTTTCCGTTCCCGCTCTTGAGGCTTTAAAAGAGGCCGGGCATGAGATCCTTGCGGTAGTTACCCAGCCGGATAAACCAAAGGGAAGAGGGAAGGAAGTCCAGATGACTCCGGTAAAGGAGAAGGCAATGGAATACCAACTTCCTGTTTACCAGCCGGTTAAAGCCAGGGATCCGGAATTTGTAAAAATTCTTTCAGACATGGCACCGGAGCTGATCATAGTGGTTGCTTTCGGACAGCTTCTGCCAAAGTCCATACTGGATATTCCCAAATACGGTTGTGTGAATATCCATGCTTCTCTGCTTCCTAAGTACCGCGGCGCATCTCCCTTACAGTATGCGGTCATTAACGGGGAAAAGGAAAGCGGTGTCACGACCATGATGATGGCGGAGTCTCTGGATACCGGAGATATGCTGGATCAGGAAGCCATTTCTTTGGATGAAAAAGAAACCTTTGGCAGCCTTCATGATAAACTGAGCAGGCTTGGAGGCAGGCTTATTTTAAAAACCATAAACAAACTGGAAGATGGAACTGCCATCCGTATTCCCCAGGATGATTCTAAGACCTGCTATGTAGGCATGATAAAAAAGTCTATGGGAGACATTGACTGGTCCATGGATGCAGTATCCATTGAGCGCCTGATTCGTGGATTAAACCCATGGCCCAGCGCCTATACAGTCTGGAATGGAAAAGTGATGAAACTATGGGAAGCAGAAGCAGTGGATAAGGAGTATGAAGGGGCTTATGGCCAGGTGGCAGAGGTTAGCCGGGATACGCTGGTCATAAAAACCGGAAAAGGCGGCTTATCCATCCGCAAACTTCAGCTGCAAGGGAAAAAGTGCATGGATATTGACGCGTTTCTCCGCGGATATCCCATTGCAAAAGGCACCGTTTTGGAGCGCCTTGCGGACATACCTAAAAGCCAGGAAAGCGCGGGCAAGAAAGAAGAAAGGGGAGTCTGATTATGTATTATGGCGGAATGATGGGATATTATTGGGATCCAACCTGGATCCTGGTCATCATCGGAGCAGTTCTGTCCATGGTGGCATCTGCAAGAGTGAACAGCACATTTAATAAATATTCAAAAGTAAGAAGCATGTCCGGAATGACAGGGGCTGAAGCAGCAAAGCGCCTTTTAAATTCCCAGGGCATTTATGATGTTCAGGTAAGGTCTGTAGGCGGGCAGCTTACGGATCATTATGATCCAAGAACCAAAACTGTTAACCTGTCTGACTCTGTTTATGGTTCCACATCAGTGGCAGCAATCGGTGTCGCAGCGCACGAATGCGGACATGTAATGCAGGACAGCACAGGCTATATTCCTCTGAAACTTCGGGCAGCCATTGTGCCGGCGGCCAATATTGGCTCCAAGGCAGCACTGCCTCTCATTATTCTTGGTGTTATAATAGGGGGAATCGGTTCTCCCTTAGTTAATATCGGCCTGATCCTGTTTTCTCTGGCGGTGATTTTCCAGCTGATCACCCTTCCTGTGGAATTCAATGCTTCCAGCCGGGCGGTTACACTTTTGGGCCAGGTGGGGATTTTAGGTGACCAGGAATTAGGTTATACCAGAAAAGTGCTGGGTGCGGCAGCCCTTACCTATGTGGCGGCGCTTGCTGCAACCGTGCTTCAGCTTCTAAGGCTGGTTATCTTGTTTGGAGGAAGAAGGAATGATGACTAAAGAGACAGACAGCAGGGAAATCTCACTGGATATCCTGTTAGAGATTATGGAGCGGGGAGGCTACAGCCATATCATCCTGCGTCAGGCTCTAAATAAGTATCAATATCTGGATAAATCGGAACGGGCCTTCATTTCCAGAATCGTAGAGGGGTCTGTAGAATACCTGCTTCAGATCGATTATATCATTGATTCCTTTTCTAATACAAAAGTTTCAAAGATGAAACCGGTAATACGCACTATTTTGCGCATGTCGGTCTATCAGCTTCTTTATATGGACCGTGTTCCCGATTCCGCTGTATGCAACGAAGCGGTGAAACTTGCCGTGAAACGGAAATTTACAGGATTAAAGGGATTTGTTAATGGAGTGCTGAGGAATATTACCAGAAATAAAGAGGGATTGGGCTGGCCCGATGATTCTGTCCGTTATTCTATGCCGGCATGGATCGTATCCATGTGGGAGGAGACCTATGGCAGGGAAACAGCAGTCACCATAATGGAATCCTTTTTAAAAAATAAAAAAACCACGGTCCGCTGCAATTTTGCAAAGGCTTCAAAAGAAGAAATCCTTCAGAGTCTTAAAAAGCAGGGGGCAGAAGTAAGTGAGTCCGGAATCTCAGAAGCAGTGCTTTGCATTGAAAAATATGATTACCTGGAAGGCCTGGAGGCATTCCAAAAGGGATATATCCAGGTTCAGGATTTAAGTTCCAGCTTTGTAGGTGAAATTGCTGACCCTAAAAAGGGAGATTACGTCATTGATGTCTGCGGCGCGCCGGGAGGAAAGAGCATTCATATAGCAGATAAGCTTGACGGGACTGGTATGGTGGAGGTCCGGGACTTAAGTCTATTAAAGATAAATATGGTCGAAGAAAATATGAAACGATGCGGATTTTTAAATATCCGCACAAAAGTCCAGGATGCACTTGTTGCTGACCCGGATTCCGTGGAAAAGGCGGATATCGTCATTGCCGATCTGCCTTGTTCCGGACTTGGAATCATTGGACGAAAGCCGGACATCAAATACCGCATGACGCCGGAAGCCCTGGAATCTTTGGCCGCGCTCCAGCAAAATATCCTGTCGGTTGTCCAGGCATATGTAAAACCGGGCGGACGTCTGATTTTCAGTACATGTACCATAAACAGAAAAGAAAATGAAGAAAATGCCCGGTGGTTTCTTGAGCATTTTCCTTTTGACTGCATAAGTCTCGAGGGAAAACTTGGAGAAGGGCTGGATTCAGCCGCCGCAAACCGGGAGTTTATACAGCTTTTGCCGGGAATCCATCCCTGTGACGGATTTTTTATTGCGGAATTTCAAAAAAGGTAGGCATACCTTTATACCCAAGGAGCATGGGCAGAATAGAGGAAATGGATAATGGATAAAATAGATATAAAATCTCTGGATATGGAGCACCTGACATCCTATATGGTATCCATTGGAGAAAAGCCCTTCCGTGCAAAACAGCTTTATGAATGGATGCACCAGAAGCTGGCTCCTGATTTTAATGAAATGACAAATCTTCCTAACTCACTGAAGGATAAGCTTGTGCATCTGACAGAGTTTACCTGTCTTTCAGTTGTTGAGGAAAAGATTTCAAAAATAGATGAAACAAGAAAATACTTATTTGCTCTTTCCGATGGAAATGTGATTGAAAGCGTTTTGATGAAATACAAGCATGGGAATTCTGTCTGCATTTCATCCCAGGTAGGCTGCCGCATGGGCTGTCGGTTCTGTGCTTCCACACTTGACGGATTGGAAAGAAATTTAACCCCTTCTGAAATGCTTGATCAGATATACCGGATCCAAAGAATTACCGGGGAACGGGTTTCCAATGTGGTTGTCATGGGTTCCGGGGAACCTTTAGACAATTATGACAATCTGGTTCAATTCATTCGCCTTCTTACGGATGAAAACGGACTGAATATCAGCCAGCGCAACATAACGGTATCCACCTGCGGCATAGTACCTGGAATTCTTCGGTTGGCGGAAGAGGATCTGCAGATTACCCTGGCATTGTCTCTTCATGCACCAAACGATGAAGTAAGAAAAACCCTGATGCCCGTTGCCAATCGTTTCCCTCTAAAGGATGTACTGGATGCCTGCCAGACGTATTTTGATAAAACCGGTAGAAGACTTACCTTTGAATACAGCCTGGTGAGCGGTGTCAACGATAATTTAAAGGAAGCCTCCTCTCTGACGGCTCTTTTAAAGGGGCAGCATGGGCATGTGAATCTGATTCCGGTAAATCCTATTAAGGAACGCAATTACGTGCAGTCAGACCGGAAGGCAATAGAAGCCTTTAAAAATCTTCTTGAAAAAAACGGAATAAATGTTACTATAAGAAGAGAAATGGGACGGGATATTAACGGTGCCTGCGGACAGCTTAGGAAAAGCTTTTTAAGTCAGGAGTTAACTACTCCTCAGTAAATTACAGGGTATTTGACCCTTGAAGCATTCGCTGGATAAAGGAATGCAAGAATTCCTGTACCTGGCACGTTGCTTACAGAAATAAAGAGGAAGTGAGAATGAAACGATGAAGGCTTGCGCTATGACGGATACCGGAAGAGTCCGTACGGCCAATCAGGATTATGTCTATGCCCAGGCAGAGCCTTTGGGCACACTGCCCAATCTTTTTTTGGTTGCAGACGGCATGGGCGGCCATCAGGCCGGAGATTATGCCTCCAGATATATTGCAGAAAGTCTGGTGGCTCACTTAAAACAGGCGGATTCGTCTGGTATTGTTCCGCTTCTTCGGGAGGAAATCTTGAAGGTCAACGGAATGCTTTATCAGGAATCCATGAAAAGTACAGAGTTAAACGGTATGGGAACAACCTTGGTTGCGGCTGTGATCGAGGACACTACTATGTATGTGGCAAATGTTGGAGACAGCCGTCTGTATCTGGTTAATAATAATCGGCTGCGACAGATTACAAAAGATCATTCCTATGTGGAAGAACTGGTGTCTTTAGGCCAACTGGAACGTGGAAGCCGGGATTATCAGGAAAAAAAGAATATTATAACAAGAGCGGTTGGTACTGAAGATAAGCTGGAGGTTGATTTTTTTGAAGTCAGTCTGGAACCTGGAGATTATGTGCTCATGTGTTCCGATGGACTCAGCAATATGGTTGAGGACGCTGAGATAGAAGAAATTATATGCTCAGAACTGGAGCTGCAGGAAAAGGCAGAGAAGTTGATTACAATAGCCAATGATAATGGCGGGAAAGACAATATAGCTGTTGTTTTAATTGATCCGCAAATTGGCAGGGAGGTAAGCTTATGATCTTAAGACCGGGGACATTTTTACAGGACAGATATGAAATACTGGATCAGATCGGTTCCGGCGGGATGTCAGATGTATATAAGGCCCTGTGCCACAAATTAAACCGCCCTGTAGCCATAAAAGTCTTAAAAGAAGAATTCAGTTCAGACAGCGGTTTTGTCAGCAAGTTTAAAATGGAGGCCCAGGCGGCTGCCCGCCTTTCCCATCCAAACATCGTAAACATCTATGATGTAGTAGATGAAGGGGATCTCCATTACATTGTCATGGAACTGATTGAAGGAATCACGTTAAAAAATTATATTAATAAAAAAGGCTGTCTTGATGTGAAAGAGGCCATTGGTGTTGCAATTTCCGTTGCACAGGGAATCGCAGCTGCTCATGAACAAGGGATCATACATCGGGATATCAAGCCCCAGAATATCATCATAGCCAGGGATGGAAAAGTGAAGGTGGCTGACTTCGGAATCGCGCGGGCTGCCTCTTCCCAGACCTTAAGTGCTACCGCAGTAGGCTCTGTCCATTACATATCTCCGGAACAGGCAAGAGGCGGTTACAGCGATGTAAGAAGCGATGTTTATTCTCTGGGAATCACCATGTACGAAATGGTGGCTGGCAGAGTTCCGTTTCAGGGTGATAATACAGTGACTGTTGCCCTGGCCCATTTGGAAGACCCTATCACACCGCCAAGCTATTATAATGAGAACATTCCGGTAGGGCTTGAAAATATAATTTTAAAATGTACCGAAAAGAAACCGGAGTACCGTTATGGCAGTATGCAAGAGGTCATATCCGACTTACGGAAGGCCCTTGTCAATCCTGACGGAGATTTTGTCCAATATAATTCCCAGGTGGATGATTCCCAGACGGTTATTATCGGAAAACCGGAGTTGGAACAGATTCGTTCCGGCCGGAAGATCCAGGCAGATCCTTTTGCCAGCCGGAATGGAAACAGAAATCAGGAGCAGAGGCCGGAACGCCGCCCGGAAAAAAAAGCGGGCGGACAGCCAGGAAACGGCAGAGCCAGAAAACAGGATTCAGAGGATGATATCAATCCTAAAATCGAAAGGCTTTTAACTGCGGCAGGTGTTGTTGTTGCCATTCTCATTGTGATCGTACTGGTCATCGTGTTCTCTAAGGTAGGAGGCTTGTTCCGTTCCGGTTCTCCCAAGGAAACTGAATCAACTGCGGAAATTTCTACGGAAGAAACCTTAAGCGACAAAAAAGTGAAAATGACCAGCGTTGTGGGATTGGCTACGGATATTGCAGAGCAGAAGTTAAAGGATAACGGCGGCCTGTATATGAAGGTAAGTGATTACGTATATGATGACACGGTAGACAAAGGCGATATTGTGTCTCAGGACCCGGCAGAGGGTACGGTAATTGATAAGTATTCTGCTGTATATGTGATGGTCAGCAAGGGACCGGAGCACGAAACCGTTGATTTAACTACGCTTGGTCTGGAGAAGATGGATGGCGCTACCGCCAAGGCAGCTCTGGAGGGCAAAGGTCTGACAGTCAATGAGGAACAGAAAAACAGCGATACCGTAGCAGCAGGATATGTAATCAGCTACAGCCCTGATAAGGCAAAAGAAGGAGAAACCGTGACTTTGGTTTTAAGCAGCGGCCCGGCTCTTGTCAATCCGGTCACTGTACCAAACATTATCGGCCAGACCCAGGAGGTCGCCGTGGAGATGCTGGCTGACGTGGGACTGGTTCAGGGAACGGTTACGGAAGCAGCTTCTGAGACAGTTCCCCGCGGTAATGTTATCAGCCAGTCCTTAACCGCTGACAGCCAGGTAGAGACGGGAACTGCTGTGAATTATGTTATCAGCAGCGGAACTGCCCAGCAGGCCAAGGTCAAATATCTGGCTTCCATTGATAAGTCTTATTCACTGCAGAATATTATCGGACCAGGCTCCGGCAGCACCCAGCTTACTTTAAAGATACAGCTGAGGCAGTCGGTGAATGGAAGGGATGAAATCAGAGAGCTAATGGGACCTGTTACCATGGCAGGCGACCAGATGCTTCCCGTATCATTTAAAAATATAGAAGGTGCTTATGGCGTTTCCGGCGGGACCGTAGAGATCGTAAATGTCGAGACCGGCGATGTGATTAATTCTTATTTCATCACATTTATACCGGTACCGCAATCGTAAGGAACACACCCTTCGGGTATCCCTTCATGCCCAAAAAGCGCGGGCAGGAAAAAGGAAAAAATATGACAGGAAAAATTTTGAAAGGAATTGCAGGCTTTTACTATGTGCACGGCACAGACGAAAACATCTATGAATGTAAAGCAAAGGGTATTTTCCGCAATAAAAACGTGAAACCATTGGTTGGAGATGATGTGGAATTTTCTGTCCTGGACAGCATAGAACTGAAAGGAAACATCGAACAAATCCTGCCAAGGAAAAACACCCTGGTTCGCCCGGCCGTAGCAAATGTGGATCAGGCGCTGGTGTTGTTTGCCATTACCCATCCGGAACCCAACTTAAATCTGTTGGATCGTTTTCTGGTTATGATGGAAGTTCAGGAGGTTCCTGTAAAAATCTGTTTTAATAAAACGGATTTAACAGGCAGTGAAGAAAAGCTGGCTCTTGGAGATATCTATGAGGCAGCTGGTTATCCTGTGTATTTTACCAGTACCTATGACGATCAGGGAATTGAGGAGATCAGAGATCTGGTGCGTGGGAAAACCACGGTTCTGGCAGGACCTTCCGGAGTGGGAAAGTCCTCCTTAACCAACCTTCTTTATCCTCAGGCTGAGATGGAGACTGCAAATATCAGCGAGAAAATTCAAAGAGGAAAGCATACCACCAGGCATTCGGAGCTTTTTGGCATCGGACGGGATACGTACCTTATGGATACGCCGGGATTTAGTTCCATGTACCTGGAAGACTTGGAGTGCAGTCAACTGAAGGACTATTTTCCTGAGTTTGAATCCTATGAAGACGGATGCCGGTTTCTGGGCTGTGTCCACATAGGAGAAAAAACCTGCGGCATAAAGGCTGCGGTAGAAGAAGGAAAAATAAACCGGGGCCGATATGAAAATTACCGGCTTTTATATCAGGATCTAAAAGAGAAAAGGAGATATTAATATGCTTAAACTTGCCCCTTCCATATTAGCGGCAGACTTTAAAATTCTTGGACAGCAGGTAGCTGAAGTGTCGGAGGCAGGAGCCCAGTACATTCATCTGGATGTGATGGATGGTGCATTTGTGCCCAGTATTTCATTTGGAATGCCGGTCATCGGAAGCCTGCGGAGCTGTACGGACCGGATATTCGATGTTCACATGATGGTTGAGGAACCTGGAAGATATATCAATGATTTCAAAGAAGCAGGAGCTGATCTCATCTGTGTCCATGCAGAAGCCTGCACCCATTTAGACCGTACCATAAATCAGATCAAGGAAGCCGGTCTAAAGGCTGGAGTAGCCCTTAATCCGGCAACTTCCCTATCTGTCCTTGATTTCATTCTTGCGGAAGTGGACATGGTTTTACTCATGACGGTAAACCCAGGCTTTGGCGGACAAAAATTTATTCCGTATACCCTGGATAAAGTTAAGGACTTAAGGCGCATCTGCAGGGAGCGGAATTTGGAGACAGATATCCAGGTTGACGGGGGCGTCACCTGTGAAAATGTGAGAGAACTGATTGAGGCAGGTGCTAATGTATTTGTGGCCGGTTCTGCTGTATTTAAAGGAAATGCGGCTGATAATACAAAAGCATTCTTAAAAATATTTGAGGAATATGAAGGGTGAAAGAAGAAACTACAGGTTTGATCGTTACCGGGGGAACCATGGATTATGGATTTGCCGGCAGATTCTTAGAAAACAAAAGGTTTGATAAAATCATCGCAGTAGACGGGGGTCTTGCAGCTCTTTCCAGGCTGCAGTTAAAGCCGGATGCCATTGTCGGAGATTTTGATACGGTGGCAGAAGATGTCCTGTCTGAATATAAAAACAGTTCGGAGAATATCACCTGGGAAATTCATAAACCGGAAAAGGATGAAACTGATACAGAACTTGCCATAAATACCGCCATAGGGCTTGGCTGTTCAAAGCTGGTCCTGCTGGGGGCAACAGGAGGTAGGATGGACCATTTTATCGGCAATCTTCATCTTCTTTATGCCTGCCTGAAAAAGGGTGTGGAAGCAGCCATTGTTGATGAAAAGAACTGGATCACAGTGATTGATAAGGGAAGGACGTTTCAGGCTGAAGCACTATGGGGAAAATATATTTCCTTCCTTCCACTATGCGGAGAAGTGAAGAAAATCACTCTGACCGGCTTCAAATATCCTCTTTATGAAAAGGACATTGACTTAGGAACCAGCCTGTGTATCAGCAATGAGCTGACGGGTGAAGAGGGCACCATTGAATTCGCATCCGGAACCCTGATCTGTATCCAGTCCCATGACTAAACTGGTATGATTTAATATATCGAAACTGGATATTTATATCACTCCACTTGCGTGCTAAGATAAAGAACAACTAGAGCAGCAAGGGAGGAATTACCAATGAGTAAAACAGACAACAGGATTTATAAAACCGCACTGACAGGACTGTTTGCCGCTATGTCCTACGTAGTATTTACATTCCTGCAATTTAAGATCACACTTCCGGGAGGGGATGCCACTTCCATTCACTTAGGGAATGCGGTCTGCGTTTTGGGAGCAATTCTATTAGGCGGGCTCTACGGCGGCTTAGGCGGCGCAATCGGCATGACCATCGGAGACCTTTTTGATCCGGTTTATGTGGTATATGCGCCAAAGACCTTTCTATTAAAACTGTGCATCGGCCTTATCACCGGATTTTTGGCCCATAGAATCGGAAAGATCAATGAATCCTCTGACAAAAAGCATATACTGACCTGGACCATCACGGCAGTGGCAGGAGGACTATTGTTCAATGTGATTTTTGATCCTCTGGTCGGTTATTTTTACAAGCTTCTGATCCTGGGTAAACCGGCGGCAGAACTGGCGCTGGCATGGAACGTTGCATCCACTTCTATTAATGCAATTACATCAGCCATAGTTTCCGTCCTCATTTACATGCCTCTTAGAAATGCCCTGATCAGGTCCGGTTTATTTACTAAAATTTGTTAGGAGCTCTTATGACATCAGAAAAACATCAGAAAAAAATTGCTGTTATTCAAGATCTGTCGGGATATGGCCGCTGTTCTCTCACAGTGGCTCTTCCTATACTTTCTGCCTTAAAGGTACAGTGTTGTCCGGTTCCCACTTCCATACTATCCAGTCATACCGGATTTTCCACCTACTTTTTTGATGATTATACGGAGAAGATGCCTTTATATATTGAACAGTGGAAGAAACTGGATCTGTCCTTTGACGGTATTTACAGCGGTTTTTTAGGTTCCGAGGAACAGATTGAAATTGTCATTGACATGATTAAGGATTTCAGCACACCGGAAACGAAGGTTTTGGTGGATCCCATTATGGGAGATCACGGAAAGGCATATCAGACCTATACGGAACGGATGTGCAGCCGCATGAAGGAACTGGTGGGATATGGTGATATTGTAACCCCTAATCTGACAGAGGCCTGTATCCTGACCGGCAGACAATACCGGCCGTCAGGCTGGAAGCGTTCAGAGCTTCTTGTTATGGCTGCTGAGATATGGGATATGGGACCAGATTCCGTGGTGATCACTGGCGTAAGAGAAGGCAACTATGTGACGAATGTAGTGGCGGAGAAGGACCGGGATCCCCGCTTTTTGCGTTCTCTTCATGTCGGCAGTGAGCGGCCGGGAACCGGAGATGTGTTTTCAAGCATCCTCGCAGCCCAAACCGTGAAAGGGATCCCATTAACAGAAGCAGTGAAAAAAGCGGCCAGTTTTGTAAAGGCCAGTATCATAAAATCCGATGAGCTGCATGTCCCGATAAAAAACGGAGTGTGCTTTGAAGAAATCCTTTCTATGCTGATTCGGGGATAAGAATGAGACATAGGATGGGGAATTTTAGGAAAGGGGCTTTTCTTTGCCCTTTTTTTGTAGTATAATCAACGGCAGACTATCATGCGGACAACTTTCGCAGAGAATATTGAGGAAAAACCAGGAGGAATACCATGTTAGATTTAAAGTTTGTAAGAGAAAATCCTGAAATTGTAAAGGAAAATATTAAAAATAAATTCCAGGATAGTAAACTGCCGTTAGTTGACGAGGTGATTGAACTCGATGAGCAGAACCGTACAGCAAAGCAGGAAGGTGATGCTTTAAGAGCTGAACGCAACAAACTTTCCAAACAGATCGGCGCCTTGATGGGACAGGGGAAAAAGGAAGAAGCACAGGAAATGAAGAAGAACGTGACCGATGCTTCCGAACATCTGGCCGGGTTGGAGGAAAAGGAACGTGAGCTGGAAGAAAAAATCAAAAAGATTATGATGACCATTCCGAATATCATTGATCCCAGCGTCCCCATCGGTAAGGATGACAGCGAGAACGTAGAGGTAGAACGTTACGGCGAGCCTGTTGTTCCTGAGTTTGAGATTCCTTATCACACAGAAATCATGGAAAGCTTTGACGGCATTGACCTTGACAGTGCAAGAAAAGTAGCCGGAAATGGCTTTTATTACCTGATGGGTGATATTGCAAGGCTTCATTCTTCTGTACTTTCCTATGCAAGGGATTTCATGATAAACCGTGGCTTCACCTATTGCATTCCGCCCTTCATGATCCGCAGTGAAGTGGTTACCGGCGTTATGAGCTTTGCCGAGATGGATGCCATGATGTATAAGATCGAAGGAGAGGATTTATATCTGATCGGTACCAGCGAGCATTCCATGATCGGAAAATTCATTGATACCATCCTTCCGGAAGAAAAGCTTCCTCAGACCTTAACCAGTTATTCTCCCTGCTTCCGCAAGGAGAAAGGCGCTCATGGCTTGGAAGAACGTGGAGTGTACCGGATCCATCAGTTTGAAAAGCAGGAAATGATCGTTGTCTGCAAGCCGGAAGAAAGTATGGATTGGTATGATAAATTATGGCAGAATACAGTTGACTTATTCCGTTCCCTGGATATCCCGGTAAGAACCCTGGAATGCTGTTCCGGTGATTTAGCGGATTTAAAGGTAAAATCAGTAGATGTAGAAGCCTGGTCCCCAAGACAGAAAAAGTATTTTGAAGTGGGAAGCTGTTCTAATTTAGGCGATGCCCAGGCAAGAAGACTTAAGATCCGTGTTTCTGGAGAGGAAGGAAGAAAGTATTTTGCCCATACGCTAAACAACACCGTAGCTGCTCCTCCAAGAATGCTGATCGCTTTCCTGGAGAACAACTTACAGGCAGATGGAACCGTGAAGATTCCGGAAGCCTTACAGCCCTATATGGGAGGCACAAAAGCACTTATGCCGAAAAAATAAGGATTGAATAAGGTCCGGCTTTTCCTGAAAGGCCGGACCTTTTTACATTTCCTGCACAAGTTATCCGGTTGCAGTTGACAAGGGGGATCATACGTATGGTATGATGGATAGGACGAAAGACAGGTGCGTATCCGTTAGAAGGGAAACGCAGCCGGTATGAAAAATGAAAAAGGAGTGACAGCGGTATGATTACATTTAACCATTTTAATTTTAATGTACTTGATCTGGAAAAGAGCTTAAAATTCTATAAGGATGCACTGGGACTTGACCCTGTGCGTGAAAAAACAGCATCAGACGGTTCCTTTAAACTGATATATTTAGGTGATGGAAAAAGTGATTTTACCCTGGAACTGACGTACTTAACAGAACGAAAAGAGCCTTATAACCTGGGAGAATGTGAATTTCATCTTGCATTCAAAACGGATGAATACGAGACCTTCTATAAAAAACATAAGGAAATGGGTGTTATCTGTTATGAAAACCCTGCCATGGGCATTTACTTCATCAGTGATCCTGACGGCTATTGGATCGAGATTGTTCCAACCAGATAAGGAGAAGCCGTGTATATTGAAGTAAATGGAGTCACGTTATACTATGAGGTTTCAGGAAGCGGCCCGGCGATCCTTCTTGTCCATGGGAATGGAGAGGATCATAGTATTTTTAATGAAACAGCGGAGCTTTTAAGAGAAAATTATACCGTTTATGCCCTGGATTCCAGAGATCATGGAAAAAGTTCCAGAGTGAAAACACTGGGGTATGAGGCAATGGCGGAAGACGTGGCCGAATTTGCCAGGAAGCTGAAGCTTGAAAACCCCTGCTACTGTGGATTCAGCGACGGCGGGATCATTGGGATTCTTGCAGCCGTCCGGTATCCGGAGCTTTTTTCAAAGCTGGTGTTATGCGGAGCTAATGCTTATCCCCAGGGTTTAAAATGGTACTGGCTTAAATTATTTTCTCTGTTAGAAGCCGTAAATCACGATCCAAAGCTTTTGATGATGCTGAAAGAACCCCAGATAACAGCCAGAGAGCTGGAGAGCATCCCGGTTCCAGTCCTTCTATTGGCCGGAGAACGGGATATGGTCCGTGAATCCCATACCCGTTATCTTGCTTCAAAAATTAAAGACAGCCGTCTTAACATCCTTCCGGGAGAAGGGCACGGCAGTTATATTGTACACAGCAGGAAACTTTATTATTTCATAAAGAAGTTTCTTGAACGACCAATTCCGAAAGAAAGATTTATTTAAAATAAAACAGGGGTGTAAAGAAAAAACACTTGACACCTAATAAAAAATATTGTATGATATCCCAGGTGATGATATGGAGAGGATTGCAAGACAGGTCTTATTATATGATTTCTACGGCGCTCTCTTAACGGAGCATCAGAGGCATATTTACGAAGATGTGGTTTTTTATGACCTATCTTTAAGTGAGATTGCAGAAGAACAGGGAATCAGCCGTCAGGGTGTCCATGACCTCATTAAACGGTGCAATAAGATCCTGGAAGATTATGAAGAAAAACTTCATCTGGTAAAAAAGTTTGAGCAGACAAAAAAACTGGCCAGAGAGATCCAGAGTTTGACAAAAGAGTTTGCCGGCAGTTCAGATATGAATCTGATCCATCGCATTGAGGAGATATCGGGCGAAATCATCGAGCTGGAAGCTCATTAGGAGGGCGTTAGATGGCTTTTGAGAGCTTATCCGATAAATTACAGAATGTATTTAAGAGCTTAAGAGGCAAAGGACGCTTGTCCGAGGCCGATGTGAAAACAGCACTTAAAGAAGTGAAGATGGCTTTACTGGAAGCCGATGTAAGCTTTAAGGTTGTTAAACAGTTTATAAGCGCTGTACAGGAGCGGGCAATTGGACAGGATGTCCAGAACAGTCTGACTCCCGGACAGATGGTAATAAAGATTGTAAATGAAGAGCTGGTAAAGCTGATGGGATCTGAGACGACTGAAATTTCGTTAAAGCCTGCCGGTGATACGACCATTATTCTGATGGCAGGTCTTCAGGGCGCCGGTAAAACGACCACTACTGCCAAAATAGCTGGAAAGCTTAAGGCAAAGGGCAGGAAGCCGCTTCTCGTTGCTTGTGACGTTTACCGTCCCGCTGCTATCAAGCAGCTGCAGATCAATGGGGAAAAGCAGGGCGTTCCCGTTTTCTCCATGGGAGAAAACCATAAACCGGCAGATATAGCAAAGGCTGCTGTTGCTTATGCGGCAAAGAATGACCAGAATGTGATCATTCTGGATACGGCAGGCCGTCTTCACATTGATGAAGACATGATGAACGAGCTGATCGAAATTAAAGATGCAGTAGATGTTCATCAGACAATCCTGGTAGTAGATGCCATGACAGGACAAGATGCGGTAAATGTAGCAGGAATGTTCAACGACAAAATTGGCATTGACGGCGTTATCATTACCAAGCTGGATGGTGATACCAGGGGCGGTGCAGCCCTCTCAATCCGTGCAGTAACTGGAAAACCGGTTCTTTATGTAGGTATGGGAGAAAAGCTTTCCGATTTGGAACAGTTTTATCCGGACCGTATGGCTTCCAGAATTCTTGGTATGGGCGATATCCTTTCCCTTATTGAAAAGGCTGAAACCCAGGTTGATGAAGAGAAAGCAAAAGAGTTGTCTCAAAAGCTCCGCAAGGCGGAATTTGATTACAATGACTTTCTGGACCAGATGAACCAGGTAAAGAAAATGGGCGGCATGGCAAGCATATTAAGCATGATGCCGGGCATGGGCCAGATGAAGGATATGGATTTTGATGAAAAAGCCATGGACCGGGTGGAAGCGATCATCCTTTCCATGACAAACAAAGAACGGTTGAATCCTGAGCTTATGAAAAATGCTTCCAGAAAGCAGCGTGTAGCTAAGGGTGCGGGCGTGGATATCACAGAAGTAAACCGCATAGTCAAGCAGTTTGATCAGATGAAGAAGATGATGAAACAGCTTCCCGGCATGATGGGCGGCGGAAAGCGTCACGGCGGTTTGTTCGGCAAGATGAAGTTACCGTTTTAGTTTATTCTTTTACGTTAGCAAAGCAGATTTCTGCGTTCGCTATAAATTAGTTTCAGAATCCAAGATTTAAGGAGGTGAATTTCAAAATGGCAGTAAAAATGAGATTAAAAAGAATGGGTCAGAAAAAGGCTCCTTTCTATAGAATTGTAGTTGCAGATTCCAGATCTCCAAGAGATGGCAGATTCATCGAAGAGGTTGGTTACTATGATCCTACCACAGAACCAAGCGTAATCAAGTTCAACGAAGAGAACGCAAAGAAGTGGTTAACTGCAGGTGCTCAGCCAACTGAAGTTGTAAGCAAGCTTTTAAAGATCGCCGGTATCCAGTAGTGAGAGGTGAAGCATATGAAGGAATTAGTAGAAGTAATTGCAAGAGCACTGGTTGATAACCCGGATCAGGTTGTTGTTACTGAAACCGTAAAAGACGATGAGATAATCCTTGAACTTACGGTTGCACCTTCCGACATGGGTAAGGTAATTGGCAAGCAGGGCAGGATCGCTAAAGCTATCCGCTCTGTTGTAAAAGCAGCAGCTTCCAAAGAAGACAAAAAGGTTACTGTAGAGATTCAGTAACCGTAAAAGACCGCCGGCCTGTCGGGACGACGGTCCTTTTGGTATTATTTTCTTTGTGCAAATGCTTAAGAATAAGCCGGATAGTGATATCCGGTTTCTTTAACATGGTTCGATGAGCAAAGGGAAGCAGATTTCCTTTGCATAAGATGGAGAGACAGATGGATAATTTGTTAAGAGTTGGTGTAATTTCATCCACTCACGGGGTGAGAGGAGAAGTGAAGGTTTATCCAACCACAGACGATGTAAATCGTTTTAAAAGTCTAAAGAATGTAATTCTGGATACGGGCCGGGAACATATGGATCTTGAAATCCAGGGAGTAAAGTTTTTTAAGAATATGGTGATCCTTAAGTTTAAAGGATATGATTCCATTGATGACATTGAAAAATATAAAGGAAAAGATCTGCTCATAACCAGGGACCAGGCGGTAGAGCTGGGACCGGATGAAAATTTCATTGTAGATTTAATTGGACTTCGTGTAGTCACTGAGGATGGAGAAGAGTTTGGAACCCTGACCGATGTGATTAAGACCGGAGCCAATGACGTCTATGAGGTAAAAACGGCAGAAGGGAAGGAAGTCCTGCTTCCGGCAATTAAGGAATGCGTGTTAAATGTGGATTTAACAGAAGGAATTGTTACAGTTCACATCATGGCTGGACTTCTGGATTAAGATAGAGGAGTGGAAATAGACAATGAATTATCACATATTAACCCTGTTTCCTGAGATGGTCCTAAACGGCCTCCACACCAGCATTATTGGGAGAGCGGCGGAAAAAGGCCTGCTCTCTATTGAAGCTATAGATATCCGGGAATATTCAACGGACAAGCACCGCCATGTGGATGATTATCCATATGGCGGCGGAGCCGGAATGGTCATGCAGCCTATGCCTATCTGTGACGCCTATGATGATTTGTGTGAGAAAATAGGGAAAAAGCCCCGGGTTATCTACATGACTCCCCAGGGGAGGGTTTTTAACCAGAGAATTGCGGAGGAGCTGGCAAAGGAAGAAGACCTTGTTTTCCTGTGCGGCCATTATGAAGGAATTGATGAAAGAGCTTTGGAACTTGTTGCCACGGATTATCTTTCCATCGGTGACTATGTGCTGACAGGAGGCGAGCTTCCGGCCATGGTTATGATTGACTGCATTTCCCGGCTGATCCCAGGGGTCCTAAACAACGATACCTCTGCAGAATTTGAATCCTTTCACGACAATCTTCTGGAATATCCCCAGTATACCAGACCGGAAGAGTACAGGGGGCTCCGGGTTCCTGATATCCTTTTATCCGGTCATCATAAAAATATTGATACCTGGAGAAGGGAACAATCCATTAAACGGACCCTGGAACGCAGGCCGGATCTTTTGGCGGAGGCCAGCCTGTCCAAAAAAGAAGCGGAATATTTAAAAAAGCTTGAAAATGAGCAGGAAAAACGGGAATAATATAACCGAATCAAGTAAGTAGTGAAGCGGATTGCGAATATCCGCTTTATGAAAAAGGACTTGCAATCCAAGTTTCTTTATGATAAAATGAAAAACGTTGTGATGAAAAGGCGATGGTCCTCTGTTACGGATTATAAAATGAAGTATTAAGAACATCAAATAATATCAAGGAGGTTCACACAATGAACGAAATTATTAAGAATATTGAAGCAGCACAGTTAAAGCAGGAAGTTCCTCAGTTCAACGTTGGCGATACCGTTAAGGTATACAACAAGATCAAAGAGGGTGCCCGCGAAAGAATCCAGATTTTTGAAGGAACCGTTATTAAAAGACAGAACGGCGGCGCCAGAGAGACATTTACCGTAAGAAAGAATTCTAACGGCATCGGCGTTGAAAAGACCTGGCCATTACATTCCCCTTCTGTAGACAACATTGAAGTTGTAAGAAGAGGTAAAGTAAGAAGAGCAAAACTTTACTACTTAAGAGACAGAGTTGGTAAGGCTGCTAAGGTCAAAGAATCAGTTAAATAATTCCGGATCAGGTGAGGGGGACAATGCAAATTGTCCCTTTCTTGACATGAGTTACTTAATGAAGATAAGCGAAGCGAACTTCCTTATAATAGATGGGGGGTTTCATACATGGATTTTTATCACAGTGAAGATAATAATAAGCTCCGGCAAATAGTCAACTGGGTCGTTGATATTGTAGTAGTGATTGCCTTAGCATGGTTTCTGGTATATGCTTATGGAACACAGATTGTGATTGCAGGGCACTCCATGCTTCCTCTTCTCGCTTCGGATGATGTGGTTTTGATGGACCGGCTGGCTTATGATTTTGGAAAACCGGATCGGTTTGATGTTGTGGTATTTCAAAGAGAAGATCAGAAAATGAATGTAAAGAGGGTCATCGGACTGCCAGGGGAAACCGTGCAGGTGAAAAACGATGAAATTTTTGTTGACGGCGAAAAGCTAAAAGAGCCGTCAGGCTCTGGCCGTATCTCTCTTGCCGGACTTGCGGAAAAGCCGGTCAAGCTTGGAAGCGATGAATATTTTCTGCTGGGTGATAACAGAGACAGCAGCGAGGACAGCCGTTTTGCCAATATCGGAAATGTAAGCAGAGGTCAGATCCAGGGCAAGGTATGGTTCCGGATGATGCCTTTTATAAAAATGGAACTAATTCGTTCAAAGTAGAGGAATGTTATGAATATACAATGGTATCCAGGTCATATGACCAAAGCCAAAAGGGCTATGAAGGAAGATATCAAATTAATTGATTTGATAATAGAACTGGTGGACGCGAGAGTGCCCTTAAGCAGCCGGAATCCTGATATTGATGAATTAGGAGCCGGAAAGGCACGTATCGTTCTGCTTAATAAATCCGATCTTGCGGATGAACGCTGCAACAGCGCCTGGGAGGCTTATTTTGAAGCCAAGGGCTGCCACGTTGTCAAGGTAAATTCCAAGAGCGGGGCTGGATTAAAGCAGATTAACGGTGTAGTTCAGGAGGCATGCAAGGAGAAAATAGAACGTGACCGCAGAAGAGGAATTTTAAACCGTCCGGTGAGAGCCATGGTGGTTGGAATTCCCAATGTGGGAAAGTCTACCTTTATCAATTCCTTTGCAGGAAAAGCATGTGCAAAAACAGGAAACAGACCGGGAGTGACAAAAGGGAATCAATGGATCAGGCTTAATAAGAGCTTAGAGCTTCTTGATACCCCCGGTATTTTGTGGCCGAAATTTGAGGATCAGCAGGTGGGAATCAGGCTTGCTCTCATTGGATCTGTTAATGATGAGATATTGAATAAGGATGAACTGGCAATGGAACTCATCCGTTTCCTGACAAAAAAATATCCCAGAGTTCTATCTGAAAGATATGGAATAGAAACAGAAGATGCCCTTGAGGCATTAATGCAGGTAGCACAGGCCAGGGCCTGTCTTGCAAAAGGCGGAGAACTGGACCTGGTAAAAGCTTCGAATCTTTTAATCGATGATTTCAGAAGCGGAAAGCTGGGTCGGATGACTCTGGAACTTCCTGCGCAATAACCAAAATTAAAAGAAAGGGTTTTGCTTTTTGGAAAAAGAGCAAGACCCTGTTTTTCAATCAAAACATGGGAGCATAAAGAAATGAGAAAATTAACAGAAGAAAAGCTTCAGGCGGAACAGGAGCGCCTGGAAAAAATGAAAGAGTTTGAACGTCAATATGAGGATCATATCCTGGTCTGCGGTATCGATGAGGCTGGACGCGGACCTCTCGCAGGGCCGGTGGTAGCCGGTGCGGTGATCTTGCCCAGGGCTTGCGAAATCCTTTTTTTAAATGATTCAAAAAAGCTGTCAGAGAAACGGCGGGAAGCCCTTTTTGAAGAGATTCAGGAAAAAGCCTCCGCTTTTGCAGTCGGAGTGGTCGGAGCAGACCGGATCGATGAAATAAATATCCTGCAGGCTACCTATGAAGCGATGAGGCTTGCCATAGGCGAATTAGGAGCAGAGCCGGAAGTCTTTTTAAATGATGCGGTTACGATCCCGGGAATTACCGCTTCCCAGGTTCCTATTATCAAGGGAGATTCAAAGAGCGTGTCAATTGCCGCTGCAAGCATTATGGCAAAAGTGACCAGGGATCATATGATGGAGGAATATGAAAAATTGTTTCCCGAATATGGTTTTGCAAAGCATAAGGGATATGGAACGGCAGCTCATATTCATGCTCTAAAGGAATTTGGCCCATGTCCCATTCACAGACGCAGCTTTATCAAGAATTTTGTGGGAGGTTGTATTTGAAGAACAATCGGGAGATTGGAAATGAATTTGAAGATGCGGCCGCCGCATATCTGGAAAGTAAAGGATATGTTATATTAGAACGGAATTTTGGAGACCGTAAGGGAGAAATTGATATTATCGCAAAGGATGGAAAGGAACTCGTCTTTATTGAGGTAAAGTACCGGCGGAATCTGGAAAAAGGAGATCCGGCGGAAGCAGTCCATTTTTCGAAGCAGAGGAAAATCAGGGATGCTGCCAAAAGATATTTGTACCGGTGCCATCTGGGAGAGGACATTCCCTGCCGGTTTGATGTGGTGGCTATCCTGGGACAGGAAATCCGGCTGATTAAAGACGCATTTTAAACAAAGGTGTGATGGAAGATATGTGGAAGCGAAAAGCTAGTGTTACAGGAATGGATTATAAGACAGTGGAAAAGGTACCTTATTTGTCCTTCCCTGTTTTAGAAAGAACTGGGTTAGTGAAGCAGGGGTTTTCAACAAAACTGGGTGGCGTCAGCCAGGGTAAGTTTGCTACTATGAATTTTACATTTACCAGAGGAGATAATCGGTCGCATGTTTTGGAAAACTACCATAGGATGGGAAAGGCCCTGGGAGTCGATGTGGAGCGGATGGTTTTATCCTATCAAACCCATACCACCAATGTACGGCTGGTAACAGAAGAGGATGCGGGGAAGGGAATCGTAAAGGAACGGGATTATGAGGATGTGGATGGATTGATCACCAATATTCCTGGAATTACCCTGGTCACCTTTTATGCAGATTGCGTGCCCCTTTATTTTCTGGATCCAATCCATCAGGCCATTGGGCTGAGCCACTCCGGCTGGAGAGGAACCGTGAAACGTATGGGGGAAGTTACGGTTAAGAAAATGGAGGAAGCCTTTGGAACGAAGGCAGAGGATGTGATCGCCTGCATCGGCCCCAGCATTTGTAAGGAATGTTATGAGGTGGGAATCGAAGTGGCCCAGGAGTTTATGAAAGGGTTCGATAAAAAGCATTGGGGCGATATCTTATCTGAAAAGACAGATGGAAAATATTTGCTGGATCTTTGGCGGGCGAATGAAATTGTGCTGCTGGAATCAGGGATAAAGCAGGAAAACATACAGGTTACGGATATCTGCACCCATTGTAATTCCGATCTTTTATTTTCCCACCGGACGACCGGGAATGAGAGAGGGAATCTGGCGGCATTTCTAGGGATTGCAGAAAAGACCAAAGGTATATGATACACTTGATTGTTTATCATTCATAAGTTCAAAAAAGTGAGATGCTGCAAAACAGCAGCATCTCACTTTTTGGTTAAAATGAAGAGGAACCTTACACCCTTTTGCGTTTACATATGCAGGGTATATTCTTATGCCCGATATTTTTTTAACAAATTCTGGATTTTCTCTGTAGAAGAAAGGGCTGTACTTATGGGCACATCATGATTTAAAGAATTAACAATTGCCGCAATGTATTTACTGATATCTGCTTCTACATACCATTCCCTTTCCAGCAATTCCATGGGACGGTAATTTAAATTTGTTGTAACCACACAGTCTATATAGCCCCGACTGTAATAGTCGTCAAATTTAGCCAGTCCGTTGGTGAACAGGCCAAAGGTACAGCAAACGATTACCTTATCTGCTTTCCGCTCTTTTAATTCCTTAGCCGTATCCAGCATGCTCTCCCCGGAAGAGATCATATCGTCTACGATTAACACTGTCTTACCTTCTACGGAGGCACCTAAGAATTCATGGGCGACAATCGGGTTCCGTCCATCGATTACTTTGGAGTAATCCCGCCTCTTATAAAACATACCCATATCCACGCTTAAGTTGTTTGCAAGGTATACGGCACGGTCCATGGCACCCTCATCCGGACTGATTACCATTAAATGCTCTTTATCAATCTTTAAATCCGGACACTTCCTCAATACTGCCTTGACAAACTGGTAAGTGGGCATGAAATTGTCAAATCCATTTAACGGGATGGCATTTTGGACCCTGGGATCGTGGGCGTCAAAGGTAATGATGTTGCTGACTCCCATATGTACCAGTTCTTCCAAAGCCATGGCGCAGTCTAAAGATTCCCGTTTGGTTCTCTTATGCTGGCGGCTCTCATATAAAAACGGCATGATAACACATACCCTATGAGCCGTTGCGCTGCAGGCGCCAATAATTCTTTTTAAATCCTGAAAATGATCATCAGGAGACATGTGGTTGGTATAACCATTGACGGTATAGGTTATGCTGTTATTGGTGACGTCTGCCATCACAAATACGTCCGTACCCCGGACGGATTCCCTGATAATGCCTTTCGCTTCTCCGCTTCCAAAACGCGGGCATTCGCATTTGAGAAGATAGGAATCCACATCATATCCGCGATAGTGAAGATCAGCTTTTCGGCGTATAAGCTCCTGGATATCATTTCTGCGGAAACCTACGATGTGGTCGTTTACTTTCCCGGCCAATTCCCGGCAGCTTTCCAGCGCTGCAATCTTTAGGGAAGCAACAGGTAGCTGGTCGTTAAATACATAATCATTTGCCATGACAAAGATTCCTCCATAATAAATCAACAGCCAGTCGTAAGACTGCCTGCTTTTAATCTTACACCCTTTTATACCATTGAATGACAGAATGCGTCAATAGCTTCGGTCGTATTTCCAGGAAAAAAACAAAAAAGGCTTCCTTTACAAAGAGTGACAATCTTGTTATGATATATGGGACAGCTACAGAAAGGTAAAATTAAGATGAGCAAAAGAGGACATATCATAAAAGAAGTTGATTCCGGCTCTATAGCAGATCAGCTGGAACTGGAGCCAGGGGATACGGTCCTGTCCATAGATGGTCATGAACTGGAAGATATTTTTGATTATGAGTATTACATTAACAGCGAGTCCATTCTCATGACCGTAAAAAAGAAAGATGGGGAAGAATGGGAGCTGGAAATAGAAAACCAATACGAGGATCTGGGGATTACCTTTGAAAACGGACTCATGAGTGAATACAGATCCTGCCGGAATAAATGTATTTTCTGCTTTATAGACCAGATGCCCCCTGGAATGAGAGAGACCCTGTATTTTAAGGATGACGATTCCAGGCTTTCCTTTTTACAGGGAAACTACGTGACACTGACCAACATGAGCGATCATGACATTGACCGTATCATAAAGTTTAAACTGGCACCGATCAACATTTCCGTTCACACCACCAATCCCACATTAAGGTGTGAAATGCTTCACAACCGGTTTGCAGGCCAAGCGCTGGATAAGATCAGGAGGCTCTATGAGGCAGGGATCCCCATGAACGGACAGATCGTGCTGTGTAAGGGCATCAATGACGGAAATGAGCTGGAGAGGACTATAGAGGATTTATCAAAATACCTCCCATATATGGAGAGCGTATCCGCAGTCCCTGTTGGAATGTCAAAATACCGGGATGGCCTGTATCCTTTACAGCCCTTTACGGCTGATGATGCAAAAGAGATCGTGGAGATCATCGGACGATGGCAGAAAAAGCTTTATAAAGCCCATGGAACCCATTTCATTCATGCCAGTGACGAACTTTATATCCTGGCGGGAGTGCCTTTTCCGGAAGAGAGCCATTACGACGGATATATTCAGCTGGAAAACGGCGTAGGCATGCTGCGGCTTTTGGATGAGGAGATTAAGGCCGCTCTGGAAACCATGGAGAATGACCATAAATCTGAAGAGATTTCAATCGCAACAGGCAGGCTTGCTGCCCCTTATATTGAGAAACATGCAAGACTGGTACAGGAAAAATTTCCCGGGCGGATCATTCACGTTTATCCTATTACCAATGTCTTTTTCGGGGAGCAGATCACAGTGGCAGGTTTAATCACCGGCCAGGATTTAATCGGACAGCTTAAGGGACAAGCAATGGGCAGAAGGTTATTGCTTCCTGAATGTATGTTCCGAAGCGGAGAAGAGGTATTTCTTGATGACCTGACCCGTCAGGATGTACAAAATGCTTTACAAGTACAGGTAGATATTGTAAAATCAAGCGGTCAGGATTTTGTACAGGCAGTTCTTATGCCGGTAGAAGAGCGCGAAGTTTCTTATGAAGGATATGAATTAAACAACCTTACGGGAATACCCTCATAACCGGAACATCGGGCAGGAAAGGGGAAATACCCTGCGGGTATCCCTTTATGCAAGAACCTTTATGTCCCAAAAACATGGACAACAAGAAGAAAGGAAATAACATATGAGTAAACCAGTAGTTGCCATCGTAGGCCGCCCCAATGTGGGAAAGTCTACGTTGTTTAATGTTTTAGCCGGTGAGACCATTTCTATTGTAAAGGACACACCAGGCGTTACCAGGGACCGGATCTATGCAGACTGCACCTGGCTGGATATGAATTTTACACTGATTGATACAGGGGGTATTGAGCCGGACAGCAGCGACATTATCTTATCCCAGATGAGGGAGCAGGCGGAGATCGCCATTGCCACTGCAGATGTTATCATATTTATCGTGGATGTCCGTCAGGGACTTGTTGATTCGGATTCCAAGGTCGCAGATATGCTTCGGAAATCCAAAAAGCCCATCGTCCTTGCTGTCAATAAAGTGGACAGCTTCCAGAAGTTCGGGAATGATGTATACGAGTTCTATAACCTAGGAATCGGGGATCCGGTCCCTGTTTCTGCTGCTTCCAGACTGGGCCTTGGAGATCTTCTTGATGAGGTGGCAAAGCATTTTGGCGCCTTTGATACAGAGGAAGAAGAGGATGACAGGCCGAGAATTGCAATTGTGGGAAAGCCAAACGTAGGCAAATCTTCTATTATAAATCAGCTTCTGGGAGAAAACCGGGTCATTGTTTCCAATATTGCAGGCACTACCAGGGATGCGGTGGATACGGAGATCGTTCATAATGGCACGGAATATGTGTTCATTGATACAGCTGGTCTGAGACGGAAGAGTAAGATCAAAGAGGAACTGGAGCGCTACAGCATCATCCGTACCGTTACGGCAGTTGAACGTGCCGATGTTGTGGTAGTGGTCATTGACGCGGAAGAAGGCGTAACCGAACAGGATGCAAAAATTGCGGGTATTGCCCATGATCGTGGAAAGGGCATCGTTGTTGCGGTCAACAAATGGGATGCCATTGAAAAGAACGATAAGACCATCTATGAATATACAAACAAGATCAAGAATACTTTATCCTTTATGCCTTATGCAGAATACTTATTTATCTCTGCAAAAACCGGCCAAAGAATGAATAAGCTGTTCGAGGTGATTGATATGGTTCGGGAGAACCAGACTCTTCGGGTAGCTACCGGAGTTCTAAATGAAATCATGTCAGAAGCCGTGGCACTTCAGCAGCCCCCGTCCGATAAGGGCAAGCGGTTAAGACTATATTATATCACCCAGGTTGCTGTAAAGCCTCCGACTTTTGTAATCTTTGTAAACGACAAGGAATTGACTCACTTTTCCTATACCAGATATTTAGAGAATAAGATCCGGGAAGCATTCGGTTTTAAGGGAACCTCCCTTAAGTTTATATACAGAGAAAGAAGCGGAAAGGAATAATCGTATGGAGCGAATCATCTGTCTTATTGCAGGTTATTTATTCGGACTCATACAGTCCGGTTATTTTTACGGAAAGGCTCATAAAATTGACATCCGCAATCACGGAAGCGGTAATTCCGGCACGACCAACGCCTTGAGGGTTATGGGGCCAAAGGCCGGAGCAGTGGTCTTTTTAGGCGATTTCTTAAAGTCATTGCTGCCTTGCCTGATGATCCGGGTCCTGTTCCGGTCCCAGCCGGAGATGATTTATCTTCTGATATTGTATACTGGTTTTGGCGTAATCCTGGGCCATAATTATCCATTCTATCTTAATTTTAAAGGCGGCAAGGGCATTGCTGCCACAGCCGGGCTGATTGTAGCTACTGATTTAAGAATGATGCTTTTATGCCTGGTGGCATTTGTTTTGATCGTCGCTGTTACAAGATATGTTTCTCTTGGTTCTCTGGTGGTCGCAACAATTTTTCTAATATGGCTGTTCGTCTTTGGAATGATGGGCGCGTATGGTCTTGATCAAAGATTATTGCCCGAATTCTACATAGTGACAGCACTGATAAGCGGTCAGGCGTTCTGGCGCCACCGGGCAAATATTGGACGCCTTGTCCGCGGCAGAGAGAATAAAATTTCCTTTGGATCAGGAAAAAAATAACATGAGGTGAAGAAAATGGCTAAAATCGGAGTGATCGGATCTGGGAGCTGGGGAATAGCGCTTGCAGCTCTTCTATATAATAATGGGCATGAGGTGACCGTCTGGTCTGCTCTTCCTGAGGAAATTTCGGAGATGAGATCGACCCAAAGGCATCATACCCTGCCGGATCTGGTGCTGACTGAGGATATGACTTTTACGGAAGACTTAGAAGAAGCCATGACAGGGAGGGATCTTCTTGTAACGGCAGTTCCTTCCGTTTATGTCCGTTCAACGGCAAGAAAGATGAATTCATTTTGCAGATATGGTCAGGTAGTGGTCAACGTTGCAAAGGGAATTGAAGAATCCTCTCTTATGACCCTCTCCGAAATATTGGAAGAAGAGCTTCCCATGGCAGATGTGGCGGTCCTTTCCGGACCAAGCCATGCGGAAGAGGTGAGCAAAAACCTCCCCACCACTTGTGTGGCAGGTGCCCGTACCAGAAAGACAGCGGAATACATTCAGGGAATTTTTATGAGTGAGGTTTTCAGGGTTTACACAAGTCCTGACATCCTGGGAATCGAGCTTGGAGGCTCCATCAAAAATGTCATCGCCCTTGCTGCCGGTATCGCAGATGGACTTGGCTATGGTGATAACACAAAAGCAGCTCTGATCACAAGGGGCATTGCCGAGATATCCAGGCTGGGCACAGAAATGGGCGGTAAATTTCAAACTTTTTGCGGCTTATCCGGAATCGGAGATCTGATCGTAACCTGTGCAAGTATGCACAGCCGGAACCGGAGAGCAGGAATCCTGATCGGCCAGGGAAAGACCATGGAGGAAGCCACAAAAGAAGTGAAGATGGTGGTAGAAGGCATTTATTCTGCCAAAGCAGCTCTGGCTCTGTCGGAAAAATACGGTGTTTCCATGCCGATTGTGGAGCAGGTAAATGCAGTTTTATTTCATAACAAACCAGCCTCTGAAGCGGTCAAGGATTTAATGCTTAGGGATAAGACCATTGAAAGTTCTGATCTGCCCTGGGATTAATGGAGAAGCATTCCTCATGTGCAGGCAGGAAAAAAGAAACATGTCGATTTTTTTATATTTAAATTAAAATCAGTTGACTTTTTTTAAAAGCCATTTTATTATAAAGACTATGTATACGTCAACGAAGTTCGATCTGCCCCTGGCTCATTGAACAGAAGATTTGCTGGATTCCGGTGTGCATTATCTGCCGTTATCAAGTAAATATTACCAACGGACACGTATATATAAAACGTTATATGAGGAGGAATGGATTATGAAAAAATCTATGAAGAAGTTACTGAGCCTTGTCATGGCAGTTGCTTTGGCAGCATCTTTAACTGCCTGCGGAAGCGGCAAGACTTCAGAAACCACCGCCGCCGGGGAAAAAGCGGCATCAGGAGAGTCCTCGGAAGCAGCAAAGGCTTCTGGAGAAGGTTCCTTTAAAATCGGTGGTATCGGACCGATCACTGGAAGCACAGCGATTTACGGACAGGCTGTTATGCGCGGTGCGGAATTAGCCATTGACGAGATCAACGCTAACGGCGGAATCAATGGGACTCAGATTGAGTACAGCTTCCAGGATGATGAAAACGATACGGAAAAAGCAGTAAATGCGTACAATACCTTAAAGGATTGGGGTATGCAGATGTTAGTTGGTACTGTTACCTCCGCTCCCTGTATCGCAGTAGGTGCGGAATCCAGTAACGATAACATTTTCCAGCTCACTCCTTCCGGTTCAGCCGTAGACTGCGCCAAATTTGACAACCAGTTCCGTGTATGCTTCTCTGATCCAAACCAAGGAGCAGCTTCCGCACAGTACATTGGTGAGAACAAGCTGGCTACCAAGGTCGCTGTTATTTATGACAGCTCCGATGTTTATTCAACCGGTATCCATGATAAATTCCTCTCTGAAGCAGCTAACCAGGGATTTGAAATTGTGTCAGATGAGGCATTTACCGCAGACAACAATACCAACTTCTCCGTACAGCTTCAGAAGGCACAGGATTCAGGCGCAGAGCTTGTATTCCTTCCGATTTATTATTCTCAGGCTGCCTTAATCCTTGCACAGGCAAAGCAGATGGGATACGAGCCACAGTTCTTTGGCTGTGATGGACTTGACGGACTTTTAACCGTAGAAAATTTTGATACTTCCTTAGCTGAAAACGTAATGCTTCTGACACCATTTGCTGCTGATGCAAAGGATGAACTGACCCAGAAGTTCGTTACTACATTTAAGGAGAAATACGGCGAAACACCAAACCAGTTTGCTGCTGATGGTTATGATGCGGTTTACGCCATCAAGGCTGCTGCTGAAAAGGCTGCAATTACAGCAGATATGGATGCTTCTGCAATCTGCGATGCGTTAAAGACATCTATGACAGAAGTTTCTGTTAACGGCTTAACAGGCGAAAACATGAAGTGGTCCAAAGACGGAGAACCGGATAAGGCACCAAAAGCAGTTAAGATCGTAAATGGTGTTTATACAGCGATGTAATTACTGAATTTCATTCATTTGGTAAATGACCCAATAGAGGGTCGTCCAGAGGACGACTCTCTTCTTTTAAAATAAACAACGAATGAGGTGCGATGGTATGATGAGTTTCATATCCTATTTTATTAATGGTCTAAGTCTGGGCAGTGTTTATGCGATCATTGCCTTGGGGTATACCATGGTATATGGCATTGCCAAGATGCTTAATTTTGCTCATGGCGATGTAATTATGATTGGAGGATACGTGGTGTTCACAGTTGTCAGCACAATGGGCTTAGGCCCGGTTGCCGGCATACTTCTTGCAGTGATCCTATGCACGGTTCTTGGCGTTGTCATTGAGGGGGTCGCTTACCGTCCTCTCCGTATGGCAAGCCCACTTGCGGTTCTGATCACGGCAATCGGTGTGAGCTACCTGCTCCAAAACATCGCACTGCTCGTTTTTGGTTCTAATCCGAAATCCTTTACTTCTGTCGTAACAGTTCCGGCTCTTAAGCTTTCCCAGGGAAAGCTGATTATTTCAGGAGAGACCATTGTTACGATCATCAGCTGTATCATCATTATGATCGGTCTGACGATGTTTATCAGAAAGACAAGAGCAGGACAGGCCATGCTTGCCGTATCGGAAGATAAGGGAGCCGCCCAGCTCATGGGAATTAATGTGGACGGAACCATTGCCCTTACTTTTGCCATCGGCTCGGCCCTGGCTGCTGTGGCCGGTGCGCTACTTTGTTCCGCTTATCCGACTCTTACCCCCTATACCGGCTCCATGCCAGGCATTAAGGCATTCGTGGCTGCTGTATTTGGCGGGATTGGCTCCATTCCGGGAGCGTTTATCGGCGGACTTTTGCTGGGTGTCATTGAAAACTTAAGCAAAGCTTATATTTCTTCCCAGCTTTCCGATGCCATCGTATTTGGAGTCCTTATTGTCGTTCTTCTTGTAAAGCCAACCGGAATCCTGGGTAAGAAGATCAACGAGAAAGTATAGGTGGACGATATGGAAAAAAGTATGAAGATAAATTTCCGTCTGAATAAGACAATAAAAAGCAATATGATAACCTTTGGGCTGGTGATCGCTGCCTATATTATCGTACAGCTTCTGGTAAATGCAGGCCAGGTGAGCAACCTGATGAAGGGCCTTCTGGTGCCCTTGTGCATTTATACCATTATGGCAGTATCCTTGAACTTAACCGTAGGCATTCTTGGAGAACTGAGTCTGGGTCACGCAGGTTTCATGTGTGTGGGAGCCTTTTCCAGTGCTTTGTTTTCCATTGCCATGCTGGAAGCCATTCCAAACGCGGGGATCCGTTTCTTTTTCGCTATTTTAATTGGTGCTTTCTCGGCTGCACTGGCTGGCATTGTGGTTGGAATTCCGGTTTTAAGACTTCGGGGCGATTATTTGGCGATTGTAACCCTGGCATTTGGAGAAATCATTAAAAATGTGATAAATGTGGTTTACATTGGAAAAGATGCTGACGGGCTTCACTTTTCCTTAAAAAACGCGGGAGCTCTCAATATGGCAAAAGAGGGGACTGTAATCATAAACGGTGCCCAGGGAATTACAGGAACGCCTAAGAATTCCACCTTTACCATTGGTGTAATCCTTATTTTGATCACGCTGTTAATCGTTCTGAATTTAATTCATTCCAGATCCGGCCGGGCTATCATGTCTGTGCGGGATAACCGCATTGCGGCGGAATCCATTGGTATCAACATTACAAAATATAAATTAATGGCCTTTACCATTTCTGCCTCCCTGGCAGGCGTGGCTGGTGTTCTGTACTCCCATAACCTTTCTGCACTTACTGCGACACAGAAGAATTTTGGCTACAACCAGTCCATCATGATTCTTGTATTTGTGGTTCTCGGCGGAATCGGAAATATCCGTGGTTCCATGATCGCTGCAGTTCTCTTAACTTTGCTTCCGGAGCTTCTGAGAGGTTTAAATACCTACCGGATGCTGATTTACGCCATCATTCTGATTGTCATGATGATTTTTAACTGGAGCCCTAAATTAATTGATCTCAGGAAACGGTTTTTTCATAAGAACAGGGCAGAGAAGGAGAGGGCATAACCATGGCTTTACTGGAAATCAAGAATCTTGGAATATCCTTTGGCGGATTGCGCGCCGTAGATAATTTCAGCATCACCATTGAAAAAGGGCAGCTTTATGGTCTTATCGGCCCAAACGGTGCCGGGAAAACCACGATCTTTAACCTTTTAACCGGTGTATATAAACCCAATACAGGCACTATTTTCTTGGACGGAGAGAACATCACAGGGAAAAAGACAGTGGATATCAACAGAGCCGGGATCGCAAGAACCTTTCAGAATATCCGTCTGTTTAAGGAGTTAACGGTTCTTGATAATGTTAAGACCGGTCTTCACAACACCTATTCCTATGGGACGGTCACAGGAATTCTCCGCCTGCCTAAGTACTATAAAGTGGAAAAAGAGATGGATCAGCGGGCCATAGAGCTTTTAAAAGTATTTGGCCTTGATGAAGAAAAGGATATCCTCGCTTCCAACCTTCCATACGGAAAACAAAGGAAGCTGGAGATCGCCCGTGCCCTTGCCACAGGTCCTAAGCTTTTGCTTCTGGATGAGCCGGCAGCCGGTATGAATCCCAACGAAACCACAGAGCTTATGGATACCATACGTTTTGTACGGGATAATTTTGATATGACCATTCTGCTTATTGAGCACGATATGAAGCTTGTTTCCGGCATCTGTGAAAGACTGACTGTACTGAATTTCGGCCAGGTGCTTACTCAGGGAAAAACAGCGGAGGTGCTCAATGATCCGGAAGTTATCAAGGCATATCTGGGAGAATAAGGAGGCTTAAGGAATGGCACTACTTGAAGTAAAAGATTTAGAAGTATATTATGGCGTCATCAAGGCGCTTAAGAATATTTCCTTTGAAGTAAACGAGGGTGAGATCGTAGCCCTGATCGGCGCTAACGGCGCTGGAAAAACCACGACCCTTCATACCATAACCGGCCTTTTAAAGGCGGCCTCAGGCACCATCCAGTTTGACGGCCAGGATATCACAAGAATCCGGGGCGATAAAATTGTGGGCATGGGTATGGCTCATGTACCGGAAGGACGTCGGGTATTTGCAGCTTTAAGCGTTTATGAAAATTTAAAGCTGGGCGCTTATACAAGACGGGATAAAAATGAGATAGAAGAAACCCTGCAGATGATCTACAAACGTTTCCCAAGGCTTCTGGAGAGAAAGAACCAGCCAGCGGGAACCTTAAGTGGCGGAGAGCAGCAGATGTTAGCCATGGGACGTGCACTGATGAGCCATCCTAAGGTGATCGTGCTTGACGAGCCCTCCATGGGCCTTTCCCCAATTTATGTGAATGAGATTTTTGATATCATTCAGGAGGTCAACAAGTCAGGAACTACGGTATTGCTGGTGGAGCAAAACGCAAAAAAGGCTTTGTCCATTGCAAACCGCGCGTATGTTCTGGAAACAGGGGCCATTGTGTTAAGCGGCAATGCCCATGAACTGATGAATAATGATTCGGTAAAGAAGGCATATCTAAGCGAATAATCATATAGCTTTCGCAGAATACCAGATTTTTAAAGGATGGCAAAAGAAGTGTAAAAGCTGCTTTGCCATCCTTTAATTTACCCTTTTCCACCAGTCCAAATTCGATTATAAAAGAGACGCGGCGTGAAAAATAAAAGGGAATAATCCTTTCTCCCATGCATATAGTATAACAGCACAGAAGGGGGAATCTTTATGGACAATTATAACGTATACAATGATATCAAAGCCCGAACCAACGGAGAAATCTACATCGGAGTTGTGGGGCCGGTAAGAACAGGAAAGTCGACTTTTATCAAGCGTTTTATGGAATTAATGGTTCTGCCGGGCATGGAGGATGAACACCAGAAAACTCAGACAAGGGACGAACTGCCCCAGAGTGCGGCAGGAAAAACCATCATGACCACAGAACCAAAATTCATCCCCAAAGAAGCGGCAACCATCCGTTTGGGAGATGAGATCGAAACAAAAGTCCGCTTGATCGACTGTGTAGGCTTTATGGTAGACGGTGCTGCCGGCCACATCGAAAATGATGAAGAACGGCTTGTGAAGACACCCTGGTTTGATTATGAGATCCCTTTTACGAAAGCGGCAGAAATAGGAACCAGAAAGGTTATCAATGACCATTCTACCATTGGCGTAGTCATAACCACAGACGGTTCCATCGGCGAACTGAAGCGTCCCAACTACATAGCTGCAGAAGAGCGTACCGTACAGGAATTAAAAAACCTGGGGAAACCATTTATTATTCTGCTCAATTCTGCAAGGCCGTATTCTGAGGAAACAGCGGCTCTTTCAAAAGATATAAGCCAGAAATACGGGGTAACGGTCATGCCCATTAACTGTGAACAGTTAAAGAAGGATGACGTAAATAACATCCTTGAACGGGTATTAAAGGAATTCCCTGTGACAGAAATGGATTTCTTCATTCCAAAATGGCTTGAGATCCTCCCTGCCACCCACTGGCTGAAAGCCCAGGTAATCCAGGCTGCAAAAGATATGGTAAAAAAAGTATCCCACATGAAGGATGTATCATCAGACTTATTTGACGGGTCAACAGAAAGCGTCCGGTCCATCAAGATCCAGAACTTAAATATGGCCGACGGCAGCGTATCGGTTGCCATGGATGTGGATGACAGTTATTATTATCAGATTTTAAGCGATTATGTAGGACTCCCGATTGAGGGAGAATACCAGTTGATGCAAACCTTAAGCGAGCTTGCAAAAATGAAGGCTGAATACGAAAAGGTCAATCAGGCCATGAGCCAGGTTCGTTTCAAAGGTTATGGAATCGTGACTCCGGAACGGTCCGAGATTATACTGGATGAACCGGAAGTCATTAAGCACGGAAATAAATACGGAGTAAAAATGCGGGCAGAAGCACCTTCCATTAATTTAATCAAAGCCCATATACAGACGGAGATCGCTCCTATTGTCGGAAGTGAACAGCAGGCGGAAGATCTGATCGCTTACATTAAAGAAAATGCAAGAGAAAGCGAAGACGGAATATGGAACACCAATATCTTTGGAAAATCCATTGAACAGATCGTGGAAGACGGCATTCAGCAAAAAGTATCCCAGCTTACGGAAGACTGTCAAATAAAACTTCAGGACACCCTCCAAAAAATAATTAACGATAGTAATGGCGGTATGATTTGCATTATTATCTAAATTAATGGTATAATACAAAAAACAGGTACAAAAGGAGGGCTTTATGAAATTAATGTTCATCGGCGCAGCCCGCGAGGTAACCGGGAGCTGTCATTATCTGGAAGCTGCCGGTTTTAAAATCCTTGTGGACTGCGGTATGGAGCAGGGGATTGATAAATATGTAAATGTGGATCTGCCAGTCAGCTATGCGGAAATTGATTATGTTCTTTTGACCCATGCCCATATCGATCACGCAGGAATGCTTCCTTTTATCTATGCAAGAGGGTTCCGGGGACGAGTGATCTCCACCGTGGCAACCGCCGACCTTTGCGGAATTATGCTGAAGGACAGCGCCCATATTCAGGAGTCTGAAACAGAATGGAAGAACAGAAAAGCAAGGCGGGCTGGTCTCCCGGAAGAAGAACCCCTGTACGGAATCAATGATGCCATGGGCGTAATGGAGCTGTTTCATTCCTACAATTACAACGAAAAGGTGGAACTGGAGGATGGCTTTACAATCCGTTTTATAGACGTAGGCCATCTTCTTGGTTCCGCCTCTGTTGAAGTCTGGATGACAGAAGGCGGAATCTCAAAAAAAATCGTATTTTCCGGTGATATCGGCAACAAGAACAAGCCCTTAATCCGTGACCCTCACTACATAAAAGAGGCGGATTATGTGGTCATGGAATGCACCTACGGAGACCGGCTTCACGGTGTGATACCGGATCATGTTTCCATTCTTGCAGGCATTGTCCAAAAGACCCTTGACAGTGGTGGAAACGTGGTAATACCCGCATTTGCAGTGGGAAGGACCCAGGAGCTCCTTTATATGTTCCGCCGAATTAAAGCAGAGAAGATGGTCACGGGTCACGATGGGTTTGAGGTTTATGTCGACAGCCCTCTGGCAGTGGAAGCAACCCATATTTTTAAAGATAATCTGGTAGACTGCTATGATGAAGAAACAAAGGAACTGGTCATGAAAGGAATCAACCCCATATCCTTTCCAGGCTTAAAGCTGTCGGTTACCAGTGAAGAATCCAAGAACATTAATTTTAATTCAAAACCAAAAGTGATCATCTCAGCGGCAGGCATGTGTGATGCAGGCCGTATCCGCCATCACTTAAAGCATAATTTATGGAGACGGTCATGCACGATCGTTTTCACCGGATACCAGTCCATAGGAACCTTGGGAAGGAGCCTGATCGAAGGCTGCAGCGAAGTAAGGCTGTTTGGCGAAACCATTCAGGTGGAAGCCCATATAGAACAGATGGAGGGAATGAGTTCCCACGCAGATATGGAAGGATTGATTGCCTGGTTGAACGCTTTTGAAGAAAAACCGCGACAAGTATTTCTGGTACACGGTGATGACCTGGTTTGCAGCTCCTTTGAGCAGCTCCTTGAGAAAGATTACGGATACAGGGCAAAGGCCCCTCACTCCGGATCTGTTTATGATCTTTCCCTTGGGAGATGGCTCGATGAGACAGAGGGCATCGCAGTTGTCAAAGGACCGGAAATCTCAAAAAAACCAGTGGGTGTTTATGGAAGGCTTTTTGCTGCCGGCGAAAGGCTTTTGCAGGTTATCCGTCATAACGAAGGCGGAGCCAATAAGGATCTTGCCAAATTTGCGGATCAAATTAATTCTTTATGTGATAAATGGGATAGATAAGGAGAACAAAAGAAAGTGACGAAAGTACAATTATTTACCGACGGAGCTGCAAGAGGAAACCCCGACGGGCCAGGAGGCTATGGCGCGGTTTTGCAATTTACTGATTCCAAAGGGCAGCTCCACGAAAAAACCATGTCGGCGGGATATGTAAAAACCACCAACAACCGTATGGAACTTATGGCGGCCATTGCAGGTCTGGAAGCGCTTACCAGACCTTGTCAGGTAGAACTATACTCTGATTCCAAATATGTGACAGACGCATTTAATCAGCATTGGATTGAGAACTGGGTAAAAAACAACTGGAAGAGAGGCAAAAGCGGCCCTGTAAAGAACATTGATCTATGGGAAAGGCTGTTAAAGGCCATGGAACCTCATCAGGTGACTTTTCACTGGGTAAAGGGACATGCCGGTCACCCCCAGAATGAACGGTGTGATGTGCTTGCCACAAGTGCTGCGGATGGAGATGATCTGCAGGTCGACGAAGGGATATGATATGGCAAGCATTGGGAAATGCCAAAAACTTACATATCTCTTACAATGTCTTACTAATTGCGATTTCCTATTTTCTTTCTTTTTTATTTGTGCTATGTTATTTTCATCAAATAGGTTAGGATGATATTTCATGAATAAAAATAGAGGAATTTGGATTGTAATTGGAAGCATTCTGGTCATCGGGATCCTCATAACCCTTGCCACAACCACATTTGTAAAAAGCAAGGAAAATGTTTCGGATCCTTTGGGAATTACCGGACTTTCAAACTCCGAAATTCCGGATGACCAAGTTGAAGCAAAAGGCTATGGCGGAACGCCGGAATTGTTCTCAGCGGATATGGCGGCTCCCCAGGAAGCGCCTGCTACCGCAGAAGAATCAAAGATGAGGAAAGCCGGTCCGGCAGCCACCCCTAATGCCGAGACCGCTGTGGAGAATAAAGCCCAGCCGGCAGATGCCGAACTTCGAATGAAAAGCGATGCAGTTCCTGATCAGGCAGCACCGGCCCCCCAGGCAGCGGAAAGCTCGAACGAGGCTTCCATAGAGGAAACCGTAATCTCTCCCATAAGCCCGGATTTAAAAAGCAGGCAGGCGAATGCTGCCGCTCCCGCGGAAGGTGCAGCCTATTATCAAAAGCATTTGCTGGAACTGGATGCCCAGATCAAAAAGATGCGGGAGGAATCAGGAGATTCCAATACCTACTCCATGAAGGTCCTGGTGGATAAAGAATTCAAGCTGTGGAACAGGGAACAGAATGCGATTTATGCCGCTATTATAGAAGGGCTGACTGACGAAGATAAGAAGACACTGGAAACTTCACAGCAGGAATGGATCAAAAGCAGGGATGCAAAGGCAGAGGATGCAGCAAAAAAATACAGCGGCGGAAGCCTGGAAGAGGTTGAGTATACGGCTTCCATGGCAGAGTCCACAAGGGCACGGGCCTATGATCTGGTAGAAGAATACATGGATGTTCTTTCTTTAAAAGATGAACAGTAAAAAGTACGGCATTTACCGTACTTTTTTATTTTGAGTTAAAAAATTTCCATAGCAACATCTTGATAAATAAAATCCCATATGATAGGATAGTAAAATGAGTGATATTATATGAATTTTTGGGAGGAAAAAATATGACAGCAATATTTGCAAGTTTATTGGAGACCGCAATAAAATTCCTGTTCTTCCTGTTTCTTGCATGGGGCGGTATCGTATGCGGCAAGAAATACAGAGATCATAAAGATGCCGTAAACAGCGGCAATGCGACGAAAGAGACAAAATAGCAAACGGAGGACAGTAACGTGAAGAACTACGGTGTGAATGAACTGAGGAGAATGTTCCTTGAATTTTTTGAGAGTAAGGGACATCTGGCTATGAAAAGCTTCTCCCTGGTTCCGCATAATGATAACAGCTTGTTGTTAATCAACTCGGGCATGGCTCCCCTTAAGCCATATTTTACAGGCCAGGAAATCCCGCCAAGAAAAAGGGTGACTACCTGTCAGAAGTGTATCCGGACAGGAGATATTGAGAACGTTGGCAAGACAGCCCGCCACGGCACATTCTTTGAGATGCTGGGAAATTTTTCCTTTGGGGATTATTTTAAGGATGAGGCGATTCACTGGTCATGGGAATTTTTGACCCAGGTAGTCGGCCTTGACCCGGACAGGCTGTATCCCTCCGTATATCTGGAAGATGATGAGGCCTTCGAAATCTGGAATAAGAAAATCGGCATTGCGCCCGAGCGTATTTTCCGCTTTGGAAAGGCAGACAATTTCTGGGAGCACGGCGCAGGTCCCTGCGGCCCCTGTTCTGAGATCTACTACGACAGGGGAGAGAAGTATGGCTGCGGCAAGCCAGACTGTACCGTTGGCTGTGAATGCGACCGTTATATGGAAGTGTGGAATAATGTATTCACCCAGTTTGAAAATGACGGCCATGGAAACTATGAGGAATTACAGCAGAAAAACATTGATACCGGCATGGGACTGGAACGTCTGGCCGTAGTTGTTCAGGATGTGGATTCCATTTTTGATGTAGATACCATAAAAGCTCTTTTAAACCGCGTGGCTGAACTGGCCCGGACAGAATACAAGAAGGATCCTGATGTGGATGTATCCCTTCGGCTGATCACAGACCACGTTCGTTCCTGTACCTTTATGATATCCGATGGCATCATGCCCTCCAATGAGGGACGGGGATATGTTCTCCGCCGCCTCTTAAGAAGAGCTGCCCGTCATGGAAGACTTCTGGGAATCGAAGGAAAGTTCCTTGCAGACTTATCCACCACCGTGATTGACTTATCAAAGGATGGATACCCGGAGCTGGAAGAAAAGAAAGCTATGATTTTAAAAGTTCTGACCCAGGAGGAGGACAAGTTCAACAAGACCATTGACCAGGGGCTTGCAATTCTTGGCGACCTGGAAGAGGAGATGATAAAAGAAAAGATCACCATCCTATCCGGCGAGAATGCTTTCAAATTATATGATACCTACGGATTCCCTCTGGATCTGACTCTGGAGATTCTGGAAGAAAAGAATTTCGGAGTGGATGAAGCCGGCTTTAAAGCTGCTATGCAAAAGCAGAGGGAAACAGCCAGAAATGCCAGAAAGACCACCAATTACATGGGGGCTGACGTCACGGTGTACCAGTCCATTGATCCAGCCATTACAACGGAGTTTATCGGCTATGATAAGCTGGTTTGTGATTCCAAAATACTTGTTCTCACTTCGGAAACAGACTTAGTGGAGGCGCTTACCGATGGAGAGACCGGAACCATTGTGACGGAACAGACCGTATTTTACGGAACCATGGGAGGCCAGCAGGGCGATGTAGGCAGAATCGTAAGTGATATGGGCGAATTTAAGGTGGAAGATACCATCCATTTACAGGGTGGAAAAGTGGGCCATGTGGGCAGAATGATAAAGGGAATGCTGCAGACCGGAGATGTGGTTACTTTAAAGGTTTGTGAAAATAACCGCCAGAATACGGGGAAAAACCACAGTGCAACCCATCTTCTCCAGAAAGCCTTAAGGGCAGTTCTGGGCAATCATGTCGAGCAGGCCGGTTCCTTCGTTGACGGAGACAGGCTGCGCTTCGACTTTACTCATTTCTCAGCCATGACACTTAAGGAAATTGAACAGGTGGAAACCCTTGTGAATGAGAAAATCAAGGAATCTCTTCCTGTAAAAACGGAAACCATGTCTTTAGAGGAAGCCAAAAAATCCGGTGCTATGGCACTGTTTGGGGAAAAATACGGCGATACGGTCCGCGTGGTAAAAATGGGAGACTTTTCCACAGAGCTTTGCGGAGGCACCCATATTAACAATACGGGAGTCATCGGCTCTTTTAAGATCTTATCCGAAACCGGTATCGCAGCCGGAGTCCGGAGAATCGAAGCCCTGACCGGAGACGGCCTGATGCATTATTATCAGGAGACAGAAAAAGAGCTTCTTGAAGCAGCAAAGACTGCCAAGACAACACCATCATCCCTGACGGCAAAAATTGAATCTCTTTTAGAAGAAATAAAAGTCCTGCATTCTGAGAATGAAAAGTTAAAAAGCAAACTTGCAAAAGACTCTCTTGGAAATGTAATGGATCAGGTAAAAGAGATCAAGGGAGTTAAGGTCCTTGCCACAAAGGTGCTTGATGTGGATATGAATGGACTCCGCAATCTGGGCGACCAGCTGAAAGATAAGATAGGCGACGGAGTCATTGTAATCGCCTCTGTTCAGGATGATAAAGTGAATCTGATGGCCACTGTTACGGAGGAAGTGCAGAAGAAGGGAGCCCATGCAGGCAACTTGATCAAAGCCATTGCTTCCTTAGTCGGAGGCGGCGGCGGCGGACGTCCGAATATGGCTCAGGCAGGCGGAAAGAATCCGGCAGGAGTGGATGCGTGCCTTGAAAAAGTTACGGAAGTTGTTGCAGAACAGCTGAATTAATCCGCGAAACATTAAGAAAAATATAAAAGTTTTTCTTGACGTATGGCAAAATTATGCTATAATCATATCAGTGCTATAAAATACCCAAACAGTTGTATTATGCACAAGTACACAACTGGAGGGAGGTTAGGTGTGAGCTATGTCAAATGTTATCGTTAAAGACAACGAGACCTTAGATAGTGCTTTACGCAGATTCAAAAGAAACTGTGCAAAAGCAGGTATCCAGCAGGAAATTCGTAAGAGAGAGCATTACGAGAAACCAAGCGTTAGACGTAAGAAAAAGTCTGAAGCTGCAAGAAAACGTAAATATAACTAATAGTTAAAAGATGAATCCCTGGTCGCATTTCTATGTGACCAGGGGTTTTTTCGACTTTTAAGGCCGTAGAATGTTCCGCATCTTTTTTGCATATAGTATAAAGGGATTAAAACCCTAAATCGTTTTGCAAAAATAAAAAGAGAGGGGCAGAAAAGGGATTATGTTTGAGGAATCAAAGGAAAAAGCAGCTTCCGCCTTAAAACTCCCGAAGGACGTGGTCCTGGGAGAGGTGCTTGTATCTTTTCTTGGACGTCATAGCGTTGTAATAGAAAATTACCGAAGCATTATCCTGTATACAGACTGTTCCATCAAACTTCAGGCAAAAAACTGCCGAGTGATCATTGGCGGAAGCCGTCTGATGATTGAATATTACACCAATGAGGAGATGAAAATCAACGGTTATATAAAATCCCTGGAATTTGAATAAAAGGGGAACTGGAGGTGAAATAAGATGCTTGCATGGCTGAAACATTATTTATTCGGTTATCTTTCTATAGAAATGACCGGTTTTTCCCCGGAACGTTTTCTTAACATGTGCAGCGTACATGAACTTGAATTGTGGAAAGTCGTAAATTGCGGACATTCCTATCAGCTTTTCATGACGGTACAAGGGTTCCGTAAGGTGAAGCCCCTTGTGCGCAAATCGAAGGTCAGACTTAGGATTTTAAAAAAGTTTGGACTTCCTTTTTTTTTATATCGGAACAAAAAAAGAAAACTATATGCAGCCGGGTTCATCAGCTTTTTTTTGATCCTCTATTCTCTTTCCCTGTTTATCTGGGATATTGAATTTGACGGGAACCGGATGTATACATACGACACTCTTATAAAATTCTGCGAATCGGAAGAAATCCGGTATGGTATGAAAAAATCAAAAATTGATTGTGACGTCCTGGAAGAAGCTTTTCGCACAAAGTTTCCTGAAATAACCTGGGTATCAGCAAGGGTATCAGGAACACGCCTTTTGGTTAAAATAAAAGAAAATGAAGTGTTGTCGGAGATTCCTGCTAAGGATGAAACTCCCTGTGATATCATAGCGGAAAAAGGCGGTGTAATCACCTCCATGATCGTTCGCAGCGGAGTTCCAATGGCAGCCATAGGTGATACGGTAGAAGAAGGGCAGATACTGGTCAGCGGCACCCTTCCCATTATCGATGACAGCGAAACAGTGATAAACACCCACTTTGTACGCTCTGATGCGGATATAACAGCCAGGACAGAATATCATTTTATAAGACAGATTCCTCTTTTTAGGAAAATCGATGTAGAAACAGGGAAAGAAAGGAAGGGTTATTATATGAAGGCTTTCCGTTTTTCCTTCATGCTTATCCGACCCCGGCCAGAGGGAACTTCCTGGAAAAGGACCATGGAAGAAGAGCAGCTTCATTTATTCCAGAATTTTTATCTTCCCATTTACTTTGGCAAAATAACAGGGAAAGAGTATATATCCTACGAGCGTCCCTATACAGAGGAAGAGAAAAAACAGCTGTCTGAGGATATCAACGAAAGGTACAAAAAAAATTTAATAGAAAAAGGGGTACAAATTCTGGAAAATCATGTTAAAATACTAGATAATGAATCTTTATGCCAGGTAGCCATAGATTTCGTGGTAGAGGAGCCTTTAGGTAGGCGGGAGGCGTTTAAGATACAAAGATCAGAGGAACCGGAGGAGACAAATCATTCAAATGAGCGTAATTGAGACAATCATAGACATTCCAGCTGAACACGAAAAAAATGTATGCGGACAGTTTGACAGCTATCTAAAGAAAATAGAACGTACCCTGCATGTTACCATGATTGGACGCGATGGCGCCCTAAAGATCATTGGATCAGAACAAATGGTACAGAAAGCAAAAAGTGTATTTAGTAATCTGATTGAGCTTTCCAAACGGGGGAATTCCATTACAGAACAAAATGTAGATTATGCTCTTTCTCTGTCATTTTCTGAAATCGACAATCAGATTTTAGAAATCGACAAGGACATTATCTGCAGAACCATAACAGGAAGGCCGGTAAAGCCAAAGACCCTCGGGCAAAAGCAGTATGTAGACCAGATCAGAAAGAAGATGATCGTATTCGGAATCGGTCCTGCAGGAACCGGAAAAACCTATCTTGCCATGGCTATGGCAATCCAGGCTTTTAAAAACGGAGAGGTAGGCCGGATCATTCTGACCAGACCTGCTATTGAGGCCGGTGAAAAGCTGGGGTTTCTCCCAGGAGATTTACAAAGCAAAATAGATCCTTACTTAAGGCCTTTATATGATGCACTCTATCAGATCATGGGAGCAGAGAGCTATCTTCACAATTCCGAGAAAGGCCTGATTGAGGTAGCACCTCTGGCTTACATGAGAGGCCGTACCTTAGACAATGCCTATATTATTCTTGACGAAGCCCAGAACACCACTCCGGCCCAGATGAAGATGTTCCTCACCAGAATCGGCTTTGGGTCAAAGGTAATTGTAACAGGTGACTTGACGCAAAAAGATCTTCCTTCCGGAAGCTTATCAGGTCTTGATATGGCCATGAAAATATTAAAGAGAATTGACGACATCGGTTTCTGCCATCTAACCAGCAGTGACGTGGTTCGTCATCCTCTGGTGCAGAAAATCGTACAGGCTTATGATGATTATGAGTCGAAGAAAAAGCCAGTGGAACGAAAGACAAAAGCCATTGGCGGCAGAAAGGCGCGTTATGACGATTAATATTGAATATGAGGCCGAAAAAAAACTGGATATCCCATATGAAGATATCATTAAAAGGGTAGTGGAAGATTCACTGGATTATGAAGACTGCCCTTATGAGGCAGAGGTCAATGTCCTCATTACAGACAATGAAGATATCCGCCAGATCAACAACGAATACCGGAATATTGACAATCCCACAGATGTTCTTTCCTTTCCCATGATTGAATATGAAAGGCCTTCGGATTTTGAGTATCTGGAAGATGCTGCGGATGACTGCTTTCATCCGGAAACAGGAGAACTATTACTGGGAGATATCGTCATATCTATCGATAAGGTGGAAGAACAAGCAGAAAAATACGGTCATTCCCAAACAAGAGAGCTTGCTTTTTTAGTCGCTCACAGTATGCTTCATCTATGCGGCTATGATCACATGGAAGAGGAAGAACGGGAGATCATGGAAAGGAAGCAGGAAGAAATCTTACGCCGGGGAGGATATACGAGATGATGAAAAAGGTATGGTTTGGATTCGCTGGCGTCATGCTGTCTGCCGCTTTTTTATCCGGCTGCGGTAAAAAATATGAAAAGGTATGGATTCCGGATCAATCGGTGGAAACCGCCGAGGCGGAAACAAAAGAAATCAAAATAAGCAGCAGTGAGTCAGCAGACGATGGGACAGAAGCGAATTCCGGTGAATACTATACCTTTGAAGAACGTACCGAAAAAGATGGTAAGATACGCAGTTACCTTACGGGGGAGATGGTGGATTCTGCCATAGGAAACCGGAGGCCGGTGGCAGTGATGATGAGCAATGACAAAGAAGCTCTTCCGCAATACGGAATCAACCGTGCCGGAGTGGTCTATGAAGCACCGGCAGAAGGTGGAATGAACCGTTACATGGCTATTTTGGAAAATTATGATGATCTGGACCGGATCGGCTCCGTCAGGAGCTGCCGCACCTATTATACATATTTTGCCCGCGAGTTTGATGCGATCTATGCTCATTACGGGCAGAGCACCTTTGCAAAGCCTTATCTGGCCAATGTGGATAACATCAACGGGCTTGACGGTATCGGTACGGTGGCATATTTCCGTACCAAAGACCGGAAAACTCCCCATAACGCTTACACCAGCGGGGAACGGTTAAACAAATCCATTCTTCAGCTGGGATACTCTGAAAGCTATGCTCCGTCCTACCGCGGCCATTACCGTTTTGCAAAGGATGGCAGGAAGGTAACTCTTGAAGGAGCAAATAGCGTTAGCGATGCCTATAAGGTCTATCCAGGCTATGTGCTCAACAAACCGTGGTTTGAGTATCATGAAGAGGACGGTCTTTACTACCGGTTTCAGTACGGGGCTCCCCACAAGGGAAGTGAAGGCCAGATCAAGGTTAAGAATATCATCCTTCAATACTGTCCTTCCGCCCATTATGCAACGACAGAATATTTAAACATCAACGTACAGGATGACTCTTATGGCTGTTACGTGACAGAAGGCCGTTCCATCCCCATAAAATGGAGCAAAGACGGAGAATTCGGCCCAACACATTATTACGACATGGAGAATAACGAGATTATCCTGAACCAGGGAAAAACCTGGGTATGCATTATTTCTGCACAGGATTCTCCCAATGTAAAGTTATATGGAAAAGAATAGGACAAGCAGTAAAGCAACAAAAAGGGGATCTTCTAATTTCCTGATCCAGGGAGCCATCCTTGCGGTGGCAGGCATTATCGTTCGGGTCATTGGCATGTTTTACCGTATCCCTCTGGCGGATATTTTAGGGAATGAAGGAAATGGTTATTACAGCTCTGCGTTTACCATTTATTCCCTCCTTTTGATTGTATCCTCCTACAGCCTGCCTACGGCAGTATCCAAGATGATCGCCACCAGACTGGCGAGAAAAGAGTACCGCAACTCCATAAGGGTGTTAAAGGTAGCTCTGTTTTACGGTACTGTGGTAGGAGGGCTGGGAGCTGCCGTGCTCTGGTTTGGAGCGGATATATTCGCCAGCCGGTTTTTAAAAATGCCTTATACCTTCTATGCCTTAAAGACACTGGCCCCTACCATCTGGGTGATTGCCTATCTTGGTGTGTTCCGGGGATATTTCCAGGGTATTGGGACCATGCTTCCCACGGCTATATCTCAGATTCTTGAACAGATCGTCAATGCGATCATCAGCGTATATGCAGCTTCCAGGCTGTTTCAGGCAGGGCTTCGGTCCAATCTGGTTCACGGATCAACGGAATACTCCTTTGCCCTTGGAGCAGCGGGAGGAACCATTGGAACAGGAGCAGGGGCTGTAGCTGCCCTGCTGTTTCTCCTGTTTATTTTATTCAGCTACCTGCCAATCATGAAAAAGCAGGCAAGAAGGGACAGGACAAGGCGTCGGGAATCCTATGGAGAACTTTCCGGCGTTCTTTTCATGACAGTCTTTCCCATTGTTTTAAGCAGCGTGGCTTATAACATAAGTACCGTGATTGACAACAGCATCTATGGAAACGGCATGACGGCTATGGGCATGGGTGCTTCGGAGATTGCTTCCAACTGGGGCATAATCGGGAAGTACCAGCTTCTATTTAACATCCCGGTTGCAATTGCCAATTCCCTTGCCTCCGCTCTAATCCCATCCCTTTCAAGAGCAATGGCGGAAGGTCAGAGAGGACAGTTAAAAAGCAAGGTTTCCATGGTGATTCGTTTTTCCATGCTCATCGCCATACCGGCTACGGTTGGTCTTACCGTACTGGCAGGGCCTATCTGTAATCTGTTATTCAGCAGGAATGACAACTCGGCTCTAATTAAGATGATGATGTACGGATCTGTGGCAGTCGTGTTTTTCTCCCTTTCCACAGTGACCAATGGAGTATTACAGGGGATAAACCGGATGCAGACCCCCTTAAAGAATGCGATCATTTCCCTGGTCCTTCATGTAATCATCCTGTGCATCATGCTTTTCGGATTCCGGATGGGAATTTACAGCGTGGTATATTCAAACATCTTATTTGCCCTTACCATGTGTCTCTTAAACGGAGCCGCAATCGGTCGATTTTTAAATTACAGGCAGGAAATCAAAAAAACATTTATTATTCCCATTCTGGCATCGGGGGTTATGGGAGCGGCCGCTTACGGCACTTATTTCCTTGTTCATCTGACCTTAAAGCGCAATGCAATCAGTGTTCTTGCCGCTATAGCCATAGCTGTGGTGGTTTATGGAATTCTTCTTTTAAAACTGCGCTGTGTAGATGAAGCAGAGCTTTTAAACGTTCCGGGAGGGAAGAAGCTGGTGCGCATTGCAAGAAAATTCCATCTTATGTGATTAAAACCCAGGAAGAAGGCAGATACTATACTTACATGAAGGAGGTATCATCTCATGAAGAAGTATATGTTCTGCTTTCTTTTGTTCGTAGCGGCATCCGCCATTTGCTTAGGAATTGGTTTTGCCATTACAAAGGACAGCGTAAGGCCTGAAGAGGCTCTGCCGGGGGCAACCATAGAAACAGAAACTGTAACGGAAGCGCAGATTGTGATAAACCAGGAAGAGGTTGAACCCGTAAATGCAAAGGGCAAAGAAAAATTTTATCTTGTCTCAGAGGACGGATATCTTCTCGTCCTCTACCAGGATAAAACAACCATCTGCCTTTATACCCATATGCCCGTCACTGACTTTCCTGAGGAAGAGCGGGGGAAATTAATGGAAGGCATATGGTTTTCTTCCATGATCGAGGTATTTAATTACCTGGAATCCTATACAAGCTAAAGAAATACTTGAAATGAAGGGACAAACTGGATACAATAAGTCTGTCTGAGGATACAGGAGGATTTTATGAAACAACAGGTAATCATTGTAGGAGCAGGAGCTTCCGGTCTGGCAGCGGCTATCCAGGCAGCCAGACAGGGTGCTTCTGTTACCGTTTTAGAACATACAGCCAAAGCGGGGAAAAAGCTTCTTTCCACCGGAAATGGGAAATGCAATTTAACCAATTTAATGACTCCGGATGGCGCTTACCGGGGAAGTCAGCAGGCGTTTATTAAAAAAGTGCTGGATCACATTACAGTGGAACAGACACTGGAATTTTTCCGGGACCTGGGTCTTGTTCTTACAGACCGGAATGGATACGTCTATCCTAACACAGGACAAGCCGTCTCCGTTCTGGAAGCTCTTCTTTTTGAACTTAACCATCTTGGTGTTTCCGTCATCACTGACTGTCAGGTTGAGGAGATAAGGAAGGATTTATCCCTGATAACTTCCAAAGGAAAGAAAAAGGCAGATGCCATCATTTTAGCGGCAGGTTCCATGGCGGCTCCGAAAACAGGATCCGATGGAAGCGGTTATCAGCTGGCTAAGGCTTTGGGGCACCGCATTATTAAGCCACTGCCTGCTTTGGTACAGCTAAAGTGCAGGGAAAAGTGGTACAAACAGGCAGCCGGTGTCAGAACTGAGGCTTCTGTGACGCTTAAAATAGACGGAAAAACTGCAGCAGAAGACCGCGGGGAACTTCAGTTCACGGATTACGGAATCTCCGGAATTCCGGTTTTCCAGGTCAGCCGTTTTGCTGCCGGGGGAATCGATACTGGCCGTCAGGTGACGGCAGAGTTGGATTTATTACCTTCCATGGATTTTAACAGTACCAGACAGCTTCTTTCGGAAAGGGCGAAGCGCTTTTGCTACCGGCCGGCGGAAGAATTTCTAAATGGTGTCTTAAATCACAAGCTTGCCCGGATTCTTTTAAAGGAAGCCGGGATCTCAGAGACGGGCTTTGTTAAAGATATCACAACCCTGCAGATAAAAAAGCTGACCTCTGTTTTAAAGGGACTTAAAACAGAAATCCTTGCCGCCAATTCCTTTGATCAGGCTCAGGTGTGCAGCGGAGGCATTGATACCAGGGATGTGGACCCCAATACCATGGAGTCAAAACTAATTAACGGACTTTACCTGGCTGGGGAGATTCTTGATGTGGACGGCATTTGCGGGGGTTATAACCTTCAGTGGGCGTGGTCTTGCGGCATACTGGCAGGTACTAGTGCAGGAAAGGCTGTCCCTCGGGGCAGGAATGAGGAACGTAATGATCAGAATTAATCAGTTAAAGCTGCCGGTGGATCACACAGAAGAGGCCTTATGGGCAAAGGCAGCAAAAACACTAAAAATTCCGGTAAAGGATATCCGCTCTATTCAAATAATCAAACAGTCTGTTGATGCAAGAAAAAAAGAGGAAATCCATTTTACTTACAGCATCGATGTGGAAACTACAAAAGAAGAGTCTGTGATACATAAAGCAAAAAGCGGAGATATTGGAATGTCGGAGATAAAAGAATACTCCTTTCCAAAGCCGGGTATCGAACAAATGGCCAGCCGGCCGGTAATCATCGGTGCCGGACCGGCCGGGCTTTTTTGTGGGCTCATGCTTGCAAGACACGGATACCGTCCCCTTCTTCTGGAACGGGGAGAATCCGTGGAAAAGCGCAGAGAGGCCGTGGACTTATTCTGGAATGGCGGGACATTAAAACCGGATTGTAATGTACAGTTTGGAGAGGGAGGCGCTGGTACCTTTTCCGATGGAAAGCTTAATACCCTTGTGAAAGATCCCCTTATGAGGAACCGGAAGGTGCTGGAGCTTTTCGTGGAATTTGGAGCTGATCCTTCTATACTCTATGTAAACAAGCCTCATATCGGCACTGATGTTTTAAGCGGCATCGTGAGAGGAATGAGGGAGGAGATCATAAACCTTGGAGGAGAGGTCCGTTTTAACAGCCGTGTTACAGATTTTATCGTAAAAGACGGCAGGATGCAGGGAGTGATGGTCGATGAAGAGGAAGAGATTCCGACAGAAGTTCTTGTACTGGCTATCGGGCACAGTGCCAGGGACACGTTTGAAGTTCTGAATAAAAGAGGCATTCCAATGGAAGCAAAGGCTTTTGCTGTGGGCTTAAGAATTCAGCATCCGCAGGAAAGCATAAACCGTTCTCAGTACGGAACTGGTAACCATCCTGTACTTGGCCCGGCGGATTACAAGCTGACCCATCAGTGCACAAACGGAAGGGGTGTATATACCTTCTGTATGTGTCCCGGAGGATATGTAGTCAATGCCTCCTCAGAGGAACACAGGCTTGCGGTAAACGGAATGAGCTATCACAAGAGGGATGGCGTAAACGCCAACAGCGCCCTGATTGTTACCGTAACACCAGAGGATTTTGGCAGTACAACTCCTCTTGCCGGAATCGCATATCAAAGACGGCTGGAAGAAGCGGCCTTTTTAAGCAGCAGCGGGAAAATTCCGGTCCAGCTTTACGGAGATTTTAAAAAGAATCAGCTCTCAAAGGTATTTGGCAATGTTGAACCGGCTTTTAAAGGTTTATATGATTTTGCAAACATCAGAGAATTACTACCTGAATACTTAGCAGAATCCCTGATCCAGGGAGTAGAAGCTTTTGAACGCCGGATTCACGGCTTCTCCAGGCCAGACGCCATCCTGGCAGGTGTGGAAAGCAGAACCTCTTCACCGGTACGCATACCAAGAGGCGATACCTTTGAATGCAGTATCAGCGGAATCTATCCATGCGGAGAAGGCGCCGGCTATGCAGGAGGGATCACTTCTGCTGCAATGGACGGCTTAAAAGTGGCAGAAGCCATTGCTTCCAGATTTGACAGGTTTTCTATATAAATTGACGAAACCATAAAAATGATGTAAGATATGAAACAAAAAGAATTACAGAAAGCAGATGATAATGAAGATGAACGCCACAGAACGAGAGGAACTAAAGGATAAAAAACGGATTGTGATAAAGATCGGATCCTCATCCTTAACCCATGCCTACACAGGGGATTTGAATCTGATGAAAATTGAAAAGCTGGTTCGTGTAATCAGCGATTTAAAAGGACAGGGAAAGCAGGTGGTTTTAGTTTCCTCAGGCGCAATTGCAGCAGGACGTCAGGCTCTTGGGCACCATACCAGACCTGTAACCATATCAGAAAAACAGGCATTCGCCGCCGTAGGCCAGGCCAGGCTTATGATGGTGTACCAAAAGCTGTTTGCTGAATATAATCAAATAGCGGCACAAGTTCTTTTAACCAAAAACACCATGGTTAATGACAGCAGCCGATATAATGCCCAGAACACCTTTGATGAACTTTTAAAACTTGGAACCATCCCCATTGTCAATGAAAACGATACCGTATCCACCTCCGAAATTCCTCTGGTAGATAATTTCGGGGATAATGACCGGCTTTCCGCCATTGTTGCCGCATTGATCGGGGCAGATCTTTTGATATTATTATCGGATATTGACGGTCTTTATTCTGATGATCCCAGACAAAACCCGAAGGCAGAATTTATCGGTTTGGTAAAGGAAATCACACCTAAGCTGCTTGATATGGGAAAATCCACCTCCGGAAGCGATGTGGGTACCGGAGGCATGGCTGCAAAGCTCGCTGCCGCCCGTATTGCTACGGACAGCGGTTCTGATATGGTCATTGCTAACGGTGACCAGGTGGAGGTTATCGAGCAGATCGTAACAGGCGAAGAAAAAGGAACCCTGTTCCTGGCCCATCCAAACCATGACTTTGACTTAATGGACTATATTAATCACGAATATTAAGGAGAACCCTATGAATCAGGATAAGATCGACAGAATCAATACACTTTATCATAAATCAAAAGCAACAGGATTATCAGAAGAAGAACAGGCGGAGCAGGCTGCTTTGCGAAGAGAGTATATCGAATCCATCCGCAATAGTTTACGGGGAAATTTAAACAACATTTCCATTCAGGAGGAAGACGGATCCGTAACGGATTTGGGTAAAAAGTATGGAAAAGTTGGAGAAGAATGATATCAGGCGTTTGATAAAGGAACAGCGAAAAACCTTGGAAACGGTTACCGAGAATGTATGGAACGATGCCATCTGTGAGCAGCTTTTAAGCCTTGATGATATCCTTCGGGCGTATTGCGTTTATTGCTATGTTTCCTTTCGTCAGGAAGCAGGTACCTGGAAGTTCATGGAAGCTTTATTAAAACAGGGAAAATACATAGCAGTACCTAAGGTCGTTGGAAGGGAGCTTGAATTTTATTCCATTTCCGGAAAAGCAGATTTAGAAGAAGGTGTTATGGGTATTATGGAGCCAAAACCAACCTGTTTAAAAATCCATGATCCGGAAGCGCCTGTGATTGTTCCGGGAGTTGCTTTTGATAAGTCCGGAAACCGGCTCGGATACGGCGGCGGATATTATGACCGTTTCTTTGAAAGAGAACCAAACCATCCCCGCATTGCCATAGCCTACGGCTTCCAGATCTTTGACCATATTCCTACAGAACCACATGACAAACGTATGGACCGGATTATCATTCCTTAAGGGATTCCCTTAAGAGCAAGAAGAAACACCGTTTAAGAAACGACCTTCGGGTATCCCTTTATGCCCAAAGAGCATGGGCAGGAAAGACGAAAAGATTGGAGGAACCTTTTATGACGATTACTGAAATCGGAAGAAAAGCAAAAGAAACAGCCGGAATTATAGGTATCCAGGGATCAGCAAGAAAGAATGAAGGATTAAAGGCAGCGGCAGCCGCCCTTCTGGAAGGAGAAGCGGAAATCCTCGCCGCAAACCAGGAGGATGTAATAAAAGCTGCTGCTTCCGGAATGAACGCCGGACTGATTGACCGCCTGGAACTGACTCCTGCGAGAATCGAAGCCATGGCTGACGGACTTTTATCCGTGGCTGCACTGGATGACCCGGTGGGAGAAGTGATTTCCATGAAGATCCGTCCAAACGGCCTGACCATCGGCCAGAAGCGCGTTCCTTTGGGCGTTGTAGGTATTATATACGAAGCCAGGCCCAACGTGACCGCCGATGCCTTTGGGCTCTGCTTTAAATCAGGAAATGCTGTGATCTTAAAGGGCGGAAGCGATGCTCTGGAATCCAACATGGCTATAGTTAAATGTCTCCGTACCGGCCTCAGGAATGCAGGACTTCCGGAGGATACCATCCAGCTCATTACTGATACTGACAGAGAAGTAACAAAGGAATTCATGCGACTTAGGGAATATGTGGATGTATTGATCCCAAGAGGAGGCGCCGGATTAATAAAAACCGTTGTGGATAACAGTACCATTCCGGTCATTGAAACAGGAACCGGAAACTGCCATATTTTTGTCGATGAATCCGCTGATTTTGATATGGCCTTAGATGTCATATTTAATGCAAAGACCCAGAGGATCGGAGTGTGCAATGCCTGCGAATCCCTGGTCATTCACAGAGCAATTGCCCCTCAGTTCCTGCCTTTATTAAAAGAGCGGCTCGCTCAGAAATCCGTAGAGATCCGGGCGGATGAAGAAGCCTGTTCCATGGCAGAAGGATTTGTCCCTGCAACCGAGGAAGATTGGGGCAGTGAATACCTGGACTATATTTTGTCCTTAAAGATTGTTGGCTCCGTGGATGAAGCGATTTCCCACATTAATCGTTATAACACCAAGCATTCCGAGGCCATCATTACCTCAGATTATAATAACGCTCAGAAGTTTTTAAATGAGATCGATGCAGCGGCCGTTTATGTCAATGCATCCACGCGCTTTACGGATGGATACGAATTCGGTTTTGGGGCTGAGATCGGGATCAGTACCCAAAAGCTCCATGCAAGAGGTCCTATGGGACTTAAAGAGCTGACGACCACAAAATATATCATATATGGGGATGGCCAGGTACGTCCATAGCTAGGTTAAAACATATAAGGAAAACAGGGAGTTTGCTACAGGAATGTGCACACCCTGTTTTTTTTGTGTAAAAATCGTAAATCACCTATTAAATGTATTATCCAAAGAGGCATTGCTGGTTAAAAATAAGAAAAAATAATTGAAAACACTTGATTTATCCTCCATTATAACTTACTATAAATCAAATTTATGCATATTGCACAAATAGTATTAAATATAATTACTGAACATGTGCTATTTGTATGAAATGAATTGATTTATTGATAATATTAGTATATTGTAATGTTATAACTTTTACATGCCTGCGCAAGTGGCGCAGGATAAGCAAATAAGGAGGCAATCGTTATGTTAAAAACTAAGAGGTTTGTAGCGGCGACGCTGACAGCGGCAATGATTATGGGAACATTGGCCGGATGTGGGAGCAGTTCAAAAGGGAACGCTGACAACGGGACTGTGAAAACAGAAGGGGAAAAAGCAGAGACATCAGGAGCAGCGGCAGGGGGAAGCGCAGCAGTAGGAACGAAAGTGGAATTTTGGAATGACAAATTTGCCAATTCGGAAAAGTCTGATGTAGATAAAATCATGAACAGTATTACGGAATTAAGCGGAATTAAAGTAGAGCAGATTGCGTATCCGGATACGGCAGCATATCAGACAGCCATGCAGCAATCCATCCGCGATAAGAAGGCACCAGGATTATTTACCTGGTGGAGCGGACCTCAGTTAGAAACACTTGCCAAGAATGATTTGCTAGAGGATTTATCAGACCTTTGGGATGAAGTGATTGTTCCAAACGGCGTATCAAAGGACTTGGCAGATGCGTTTACTGTGGATGGCAAGGTCTATGCGGTACCATACAGTGTTATCTATAATACCATGGTTTACAATATGGATATTTTCAAACAGTTTAATCTTGAAGAGCCCCAAACATTTGATGACTTCCTTGCTGTCTGCCAGACGTTAAAGGACAACGGCATCACTCCTATCGCATTGAAAAATGACTCATGGGCGGGCTTCATCTGGTTCCAGGCCTTAATTGGTGCATATGAACCGCAGCTTTATTTGGATATCTGTAACGGAACAAAAGATTATACGGATCCGGACGTAGTAAAAGTAATGAATATCTGGAAAGACATGCTGGACAAGGGATATTTCACCATGCCCATGAAGATTCAAGATATGGATAAATCTTTAGCACAAGGTACCGTAGCCATGGAATTGGAGCCAAACTATGAAGTGGGTTCCCTGATTAAAGAATACGGCATGGTAGCCGGAGAAACTGTGGGTGTATTCGTCCTTCCTTCCATGAATGATCATAAGAAGGTTATCTTCTATGAAGTGGCTCCATTATGTGTCGCCAAGGCCAGCGCAGATAAAGATACTGCAAAAGAAGTGTTACGGTCCTGGTTTAAGAAAGAGCATCAGACGGTTCTGACAGAAGTCGCAAACTTTGTAAATACCAGTGAAGTACAGGTTGATAACAAATGCATCCAGGATACGCTTGCCTTTACTTCAGATTCAGATAATTACCAGATGCTCCTCCGCTACTACGAAAATACGCCGGAAGAAATTCGTAATACAGCGTTGGACGAACTGATGAAGTTTGAACTTGGGGATGCAGATGTGGATGATGTATTACATACAATCCAGGCAAAAGCATCTGAAGTATTTGGAAAATAGTCAGGAAAAGGTCAGGAACCGGAGAGCGGACATCCGCTCTCCGAGTCTGCGATCAGAAAGGAGCATCTGGTATGGCAAGGACGATAGAAACAAAGAATAAAAAAATATATTGGAAGGATTATTTATATATACTTCCGGCAGTCCTTTTTATCGGTATTTTTTTTGTATCATCCATTTTTTATACGGTCCGGCTTAGCTTCTTTGAGTGGGATGGTTTTTCAAAAATGACGTTTAAAGGTCTGGATAATTATATCAATTTGTTTCAGGATAAAAATTTCAAGACTTCAGTGATGAATACTTTCATCTGGGTAGTTTCTTCCATGGTTACGTCAGTGCTTGTTCCATTATTGTTTGCGATTTTGATTACAAGGAGTTCCGCATTAACACTCTTTAAAAATATATTTTATTTTCCAACAGCACTTTCCGGCACGGTCGGAGGCTTGATCATGGCTACTCTTTTATCCACCTATGGACTTCCTCAGATTTTCTTATGGCTTGGGAAGCCGGAACTGGCGAGAGACTGGCTAGCCATTCCTTATGTAAATACCTTTATCATGATCCTGACCGGCGTATGGCAGGGGATCGGTCTAAACATGCTGTTGTTCATTTCAGGAATCAGGAACATGGATTCGTCTCCCATTGAGGCCGCCAAGATTGAAGGTGCAGGTTCCATCAAGCTTTACACAAAAGTGATTCTGCCGCTTTTAAAACCGACCATCATCGTTGTGCTTTTAATGGCACTTGTAAACAGTTTTAAAGTATTTGACGGCATATGGGTTATGACGAAAGGCGGTCCATACAGGACATCTGAGACTCTGGCTCTTACCATGTACGAGGAATCCTTTATTTATAACAATTTCGGCGTTGGCGCTGCGGTTGCAGTCGTTCTTACTATCGTAATCCTCATAGTATCCTATTTTAATATCAGGAATACTTTCAAGGAAGATTAGACAAGGAGGTCATCATGGCACAGAAAACAAATAAAACAGTCATTGTCAATACCATACTGTCCGTTCTTGGCCTTGTGTGGATTACCCCCTTGATCTTTACAGTACTGAATATCGTAAAGACAAAGCAGGAATATAACATGGGAAGCTTCTGGCAGCTTCCAGAAGGTTTCAATTTAGTGGACAATATAAAAACCGTGATTGACAGCGGGATATTAAGTTCCATAGGAGCCAGCTTTTTATACGCAGTTTTAGGATCTGGTTTTTCAGCTTTTATCGGCCTTTTGGCAGCTTATGCCCTTACTCATTTAAGGATTCGTGGAAAAATGTTCTGGTTCCTTTTTATCTACAGCGGAACAATCTTTCCATTTCAGGTTTATTTGATTCCTATTTACAAAGGATACTTTAAGCTGGGACTTTACGATACAAGTCTGGGCATGGTACTGTTCTATACGGCAATCTGTATTCCTTTCTGTATGTTTGTCCTTCGCAACTTTTTTCTTGGTATCTCTAAAGAGGTCTGCGAATCGGCAAAGATCGATGGAGCATCGGATTGGAAAACGCTGTTATACATCTTCGTACCAATGGCAAAGGCGCCTTTATCCATTCTGTTCCTTTCACAGTTTACCTGGTCCTGGAACGACTTGATGTTCGGGCTTACTTTTACAAAATCAACCAATGTCAGACCGGTCATGGCAAGCATGTCCATGTTAAGCAAAGGTAATGCACCGGCACTGTTTTTAGCATGTATACTGGTGTCCATACCAACTATTATTCTGTTCATATTTCTTCAGAATAACTTTGAGGCGGGTATGGCTTACACCAGTAAATAAAAGGAATAAGGAGGATGAAGATGTATATGGAAAAAAAGTGGAATATTTATTTAATACAGCATTCCCATACAGATATTGGCTATACGGAAAGACAGGATAAGATCATGCGGTACCATTACGATTTTATACGCCAGGCCATGGGTATTCTTGATGGAATCCACAGCGGAGAAATCACAGGGTCTGACGGTTTTGTATGGCAGTGTGAAAATTACTGGCAGGTGGAGAATTTTTATGAAATAGCAGACAAGGCCACAAGGAAAAAATTCGAGACCTACGTAAAAAGCGGTGAAATCGGGTTAAGCGGCAACTATTTAAACATGACTGAACTGGTAAGCATGCCGGTTCTGGAACACGCAATAGAAAAAGCGCAGCAGTATGGGAAAGCAATCGGGCATCCGATTACAGCTGGTATGTGCGCTGATATCAACGGAATGGCATGGGGATATGCGGATGCTCTTTACGATTATGGAATCCGGGATTTTTACTCCTGCCTCCATCCCCATCACGGAATGTTCCCTCTCTATAAAAAAACACTTCCGTTCTACTGGGAAAGCCCCAAAGGAAACCAGCTATTAGTCTGGAACGGAGATCATTACCACCTGGGGAATGAGATGTTTCTAGCTCCACATGGGGGAACAACTTATATGATAAACGATGAATTTTCACCGGGAATCCGGAAGAATTTCATTCTTAACCAGAACACAGAGGACACGTACGAGAACGAGATGAAGATCGTAAAGACCAGAATCCAGAGGTATCTAGATAATCTCAATGAGGAAGGTTATCCCTACGATATCGTACCGTTCATGGTTTCCGGAGCAATTACCGATAATGCACCGCCCAGTGCCGGCATTGCAAAACGGGTCAATGAATTGAACAAGATATTCAAAGACCGCATATCTTTCCGCATGGTGACCCTGGAGCAGTTCTTCGATGCTGTAAGGAATCATTGCAGCGATATCCCCGTCTTTCGCGGAGACTGGACCGACTGGTGGGCCGACGGAATCGGCTCAACACCGGCTGAGGTAAAGGTATACCGGGATGCTATGAGAAAATATGACCTCTGCAGGAAACTGGATCCCCATGGTCTGCTTGGAAATCAGAAACTGATGGAGAAAACAGCAAAGGAGCAGATGCTGTATGCGGAACATACCTGGGGGTATTCCTCCAGCGTTTCTGAACCGTGGGAAAGTCTGGTAGGGATGCTGGAACTGAAAAAAGGTGCTTATGCAGCTAATTCCAATACTCACGTGGCAAAGAATTTAGATCAGATTATGGCAGCCAAAGGGGAAGTGACAATCCGCCAGGATAAGCCTCAGCGCTATTTGATTATCAATCCACATGACGTAGCGCTTCACACAAAAGCCTGCCTTTATATTGAGTTCTGGGAGTATATCCAAGGTGTACGTTATGATGAGACCATTCCGATCCGGGTGGTAGATTGTGAAACCGGACAGACGATCCCAAGCCAGGTAAAACGGATCGCCAGGGCTACCCAGGTAGAAATCGAAATTGTTATGAGACCGAAAGAAGAGAAGTTGGTGATGATTACTCTTGATGAACGGAAGTATCAGACAACTGAAAATCACGCCCACATCGGGGCGGAAGGCATTAAGGACCTGCTTTCAGAAAAGGATAACAGGGTGGATGCAGACCGGATTGAGACTGACCATATAATTCTTACTTTAGACGGAGAAAAGGGGATTATTTCCATTATTAATAAAGCAGATCACACAGAACTGATCCGTAATGACAGTGTGGACGGCGCATTTGCCGGTGTATACGAGGTGACGGATATGGCGGAATCCGCCTGTGAAACCAGAAGAAGAATGGGACGCAACAGAAAGTCTACAGCTACCAGAAGGTACAGAAGCATGTTAAAGGATCGGAGAATCGTGGAAAACGGAACGGTTTACGCGGTAATTGAATTGGATTATCAACTGGAAGGAACCGGATTCTATACGGTATTGGTAAAGGCATATAAACATCAGCCTAAGCTGGAGGTTATGGTAAGAGTCCATAAACAAAGTGTATGGGAGCCAGAAAACTTATACGTGGCCCTTCCGTTTACTGCCGGAGAAGACACAACGGTTTATTTTGATAAAACAGGTTGTATTTTCCGGCCGGGAATTGATCAGCTGCCGGGAAGCTGTCAGGACTTCTATCTGATACAGAATGGTGTAGTTTTAAAATCAGACAACATAAATCTTGCCATTATCACGAAAGATGCGCCTCTCATTAGTCTTGGCGGACTGGAAGCCAGACCAATCGTCTTATGTAATTGCAAGGATATTGGAAGAAACCGTTCCCCGATTTACTCCTGGGTGATGAACAACTATTGGGAGACAAATTTCAAGGTGAATCTGGGTGGATTTTATGAATTTTTCTATACGCTGATGGTTCATGAGCCATGCGGCGAGGCGGAAATGTATGCAGAATGTGAGGCAGAAAACCAGGGCCTGATTGCCTGTTATACAGATTGACAAAGGAGAGATAAGTGTGAAGGCGGAATGCAGATATATACTTCTGGATGTAGGCGGTACGAAGATAAAATACGCGGTTGCAAACCAAATGGGACAGTTGTTTTATAAAGAACCGGAGAGTTTTCCGGCCTTAGCAAAGGAAGAAAGCGGGATTATCTTTGACAATTTTGCTTTCCTGATTGATCAGATGAAGAAAATGGCCGGGGGAAATCCCATTGCCGGCATAGCCATGGCGTTTCCTGGACCGTTCGATTACGTTCATGGAATCAGTTTGATGAAAGGACTAGATAAGTACGATTCCATCTATGGAATTCCTCTCGTTCCCCAATTGAAAAAGCGTCTGGATTGGCTGTCAGATATTCCTTTTCAATTCCTACATGATGTGGAAGCGTTTGCTGTGGGGGAAAGCTGGTTTGGAAAAGCTGCAGATAAGGAAAAAATCATTTGTCTTTGTATTGGCACTGGAGCAGGCTCCGCTTTTGTAAAAGCAAAAAAGGTGCTAAAGGAAGAAAAGGACGGAGTGCCGGAAAATGGCTGGCTTTACAATACTCCTTATCGTGACGGAGTAATTGATGATTACGTATCCGTCAGAGGTCTAGCGGCACTTGCCGGTGAAATTTATGGCAGCAGTATTTCCGGTAAGGAACTTTACGACCGGTCCTGTCAGGGGGTAGAGAAGGCACTGCTTACGTTCCAGGCATTCGGGGATAATTTAAAAGACGCTATGATGCCGTTTATAGACAAGTTTAAACCTGATGCACTGGTTATGGGGGGGCAGATATCAAAAAGTTTCGCCTTCTTTGGAGACGGTATCCGAAAAGAATGCCAGGATAGGAATATCGAGATTTTCACAGAAGACGACACATCGGGGCTGGCAATGCTGGGACTGTTTATTTCCATGAAGGAAGGAGTGTAGACAATGCTGAATCACGAAAAAGGAGCGCAGCCCTTATATTCCCAGCTGGAAACAATATTAAAGAAGCAGATTGAGCATGGGGAATTCAATAAGGGTGATATTTTTCCCACTGAAAAGATGCTGATGGAAGAGTACAATGTATCTCGGGTCACGATAAGACAGGCTTTGGCTGCGCTGACACTGGACCGGTACATCAAAAGTTCAAGGGGAATTGGAACCACGGTAATATATGAAAAAATTGACGAACATTTAAAATGTGTCATCAGCTTTACAGACGAAATGAAGCAGCATAACATCACCATGAGTACATCCTACTGTACAATGGAAAAAGTCAGACCGGGGAAGAAAGTAGCCATGGTACTTGGAATTCCTGAGACGAAGCAATGTTACTGCCTTACCAGAGTGAGATGCGTGGATAATATCCCTATGGTCTATTCCGTAACGTATTTGAAGGAGATCGTGGAACTGCCTATGGAAAAGGAATATTATATGGAATCCTTATATAAATATCTTCAAGAAACCCATGGAATCATTATTGTGAGAGGACAGGATACTTTAGAAGCCGTGTTATCCACGAAGGAAATCCAGGATTTTTTAAAAGTAGATCCACAGCTGCCTTTATTTAAGAGGATTAGAAAGACATTTTTAGCAGATGGGGAAATATTTGAATATTCTGATTGTTATTATCCAGGCAACCGGTACAAGTATACTGTGGATTTATAAAAAGGTGAAAAGAAAAGCTTCATTCAACGTTGGTGTTATAAATCATTTGCAAAACAACTGGATATACAGGCATATTCGCTTGTTTCATTAGGAGGCAAATATGATATTTAAAAACAAATATAACAATTATGAACTACATCCGTATACTGAAATTAAGGGGTACAATGACCATGCATGGGAAGATTACGATTCGGTGATATCTAAATTGAAACAGAATATTGGGGAAAAGGAATCTGCCGTGGTGTGTTTTGACTTATATCCGGGTGTGAATAAGGAAGAAATCATTGCTTTGGCAAGGAAATTAAAGCCGGATATTCTCATTGATATGGAAGAACTGGCAAAAAGTGAGGAAGTATTAAACCGGGAATTTCGTGATTTTATTACGGACGACCGGGTGTTTGGAATCATGTGCCATAAGCGGCTGGAGGACTTTTTTGATTTTGAAAAAATGGCAGCAGCCAGGCAGCAGCTTTCCATACAAAAAAAAGGGCTTGTGGTGATTGCCGGGGTTGGGGCAGGGCTATTAAGGGAAGGTGATATCACGGTTTACTGTGATATCACTCGATGGGAGGTTCAGCTTCGCTACCGTGAAGGTATGCCTAACTGGCACTGTACCAATTACGATGCACCGAATCTGGAAAAGTATAAAAGAGGGTTTTTCATTGAGTGGAGACTAGCCGACCGGTATAAGAAGGAACGGTTTGAAAGCTTTGATTACATACTGGAAACGGAAGAAAAGGGAAATCCAAAGTTGATTACCGGTGAGGCATTCCGGGCAGGCCTGAAGGAACTAAGCAGACGCCCCTTCCGTTTAGAACCTTACTTTGATCCGGGGGTTTGGGGCGGTCACTGGATGAAGGAGCACTTCAACCTTGATAAAGAGAAAGAAAATTTCGCTTGGAGCTTTGATGGAGTACCGGAAGAGAATGCCATAAATTTGGCCTTTGGAGAGGTGAAGGTAAAACTCCCTGCCATTGATCTCGTTTTCTACTGTCCCAAGGATCTTTTAGGAGAGCGGGTGTACGGCCGATTCGGCACGGAATTTCCTATCCGTTTTGATCTTTTGGATACCATGGGAGGGGGAAATTTATCCCTTCAGGTTCATCCGATGATGGAATATATTCAGGACGCTTTCGGAATGCATTACACTCAGGATGAAAGTTATTACTTGCTGGATACAGATGAAGACGAGGATACATATGTTTACTTAGGTGTAAAAAAAGGTGTGGACAAGGATGCTATGGCACGGGATTTGCGTGAAGCTGAGATTGGTAAAATCCAGTTTCCTGCCGAAACATATATAAACGAAATACCGGTGAAGAAGCATGACCATATATTGATCCCGGCGGGAACCATCCATTGTTCCGGTAAAAATACCATGGTACTTGAGATCAGCGCCACTCCCTACATCTTTACCTTTAAGTTGTGGGATTGGGGAAGAGTCGGTTTGGATGGGATCCCACGTCCCACTCATGTGGATCACGGGTTAAAGAATATCCAGTGGGAACGGGACACAGACTGGATCTATAACGAAATCGTTCATCAGGAGCAGATTCTGGAAGAACGAGAGGGTATGAAATTGGAACGTACCGGACTTCATAACCAGGAATTCATCAACACCTTCCGCTATACGTTCACGGTACCGGTTTCCGTTAAGATGGAGGATTCCGTTCAAATGATGAACCTGGTAGAGGGAGAATCTGCCAGTATCGAAAGTGTAGACGGAACCTTTCAACCCTTTGAGGTCCACTATGCGGAAACAGTCATCGTGCCTGCAAGCGTAGGAGAATACCGGATCGTACCTGGTAATGGTATGTGCATGATGATAATTGCAGCAATCCGAAAATAATGGAGGAAATAAAGCATATGGATAAATCAGCGATTAAAAAGGTACACGTGGTATTTAAGACCCATCTCGACATCGGCTTCACTGATTTAGGGCAGAATGTTCTGAACAAATATGTGAATCATTATATTCCGCTTGCCATTGACTTGGCCATAAAGATAAATAAGGAAAAAGAAAAACGGTTTATCTGGACTGTCGGTTCCTATCTCATAGATTACTATTTCAGACATGCTGGAGAGGAGGCCTGCAAACGGCTTGAGGCGTCAATTCGCCGGGGAGATATCTGCTGGCATGGACTGGCCTTCACTACACATACGGAATTATTGGATAAGGAACTTTTTGAATACGATTTAAGCCTTTCTGACAAGTTGGATAAGCGGTTCGGAAAGAACACCATTTCAGCCAAGATGACAGATGTTCCAGGCCATACGAAAGCCATCATCGGTCCTATGACGGATCACGGCAAGGTTTACATGCACATCGGTGTCAATCCTTCTTCAATGGTCCCTCAAGTCCCCTTGACCTACCGCTGGAAATCGGGAGATAAGGAGATTATCATCCAGTACTCTATCGAATACGGTGCGCCTTGTTACGTGGAAGGAATGGATGAGGTACTGGAATTCGCCCATACCGGTGATAACTTAGGACCTCAATCGGTTGAAGCTGTAGAGGCTGAGATGGACCGGATACAGGCCATTTATCCTCAGGCTAAAATCGTAGCGTCTACCATGGACATGTATGCTGAGAGCCTGCTTCAATATAAAGTCCACCTTCCGGTAGTAGAAGAAGAAATAGGGGATACCTGGATTCATGGCATTGCCTCCGACCCGCTGAAGATTACTCGTTATCGCGGACTGATAGAATGGAAGGACCGTATGGAAAGGGAAGGAAGACTATGCCGGGGAGACAGTTTTTATGGAAACTTCATGGAAAACCTGCTTCTGGTGGCAGAGCATACGTGGGGACTAGATTATAAAAAATACCTGGCTGATTTTACGAATTGGGAAAAAACTGATTTCCAGGCAGCCAGAAAAGCGGATGTGACAACACTGGATTTCCTTACAAACCGCAATGCCGGTATGTTAAAGGTCTTACAGGAGGATTTCCACAAGTACCGCGGAGGGAAATTCGATGGATCCTTCAAACTATATGAAAGTTCCCATGCGGAGCAGATGGAATACATTTGGAAGGCTGTGGATACCCTTCCGGGTGAATTGAAGGAAGAGGCAAAAAAGGAACTTGACCGTCTGACTGTTAACTGCCGCGATATGGCGGAGAGAGAGGACGGAAGAACAATATATCCTTATGATCGGGTGGTTATAGGAGAATGGACGGTATCATTTGATGGCAGTGGTACTATGGTGTATTTGAAGAAAGGTGATAGGGAGTGGATTACGGATGGGGGGTTCGGGAGGCTATCCTATGAGACTTATAATGCCAGGAACTGTGTGGAGAATTATTACAGCTATAATCGGGCCTTCCGCCAAAATCAGTGCTGGTCGGAAGGAGATTTCTCTAAGCCGGGCCTTGAGTTCGTAGAGGATTTAGATAATCAGAATTACGTATTTGGTGCAAAGAAAATAAGCGCAGATGGTAATGAAATTCACATCATGCTAAAAGGCAATGAAGAGGCGAATACAAAATATGGCTGCCCGAAGCAAGCTGTTATTACCTATACCTTTGGGGGTGATATTAAAGTAAGACTCTGCTGGTCCGGAAAGGATGCCAACCGCATGCCGGAAGCACTTTGGTTTGATGTTTGCTTTGATGTAGAAAATCCATACTGCTGGAGGCTGAAGAAGATGGGAGATCTTATTTCTCCGGTTGAAATAGTGCGGGGAGGTAACAGAAGACAGCATTGTGTGGAAGAACTCTCCTATCACGGTGCAGACGGAAAAATCGTGGTTATAAACCACCATTCCCCTCTCGTCAGCGTGGGTGGCAAATGGATGTACGGTGATTACCGGAATCTTCCAGATATAAAGAAGGGATTCTCTTATAATTTATTTAATAATAAATGGGGAACAAATTTCAAGATGTGGTGTGAGGATGATTGTTGTTTCGAATATACGGTCAAGATCACAGGAGAGTGTAAACCTGCTATTTAAGAAAAAATATACGTCTCTGGTATTCCTACTTAAAGCAGAGTGACTGTACAAAAGATTCAAGAGCCAGCTGATATGGTGTTCTACCATACAGACTGGCTCTTAAACTTAAAGATATCGTTTGCGAATCTTTCCCTCTTATGAATAAGCCGGATATCAGCTTTTGACATAAGTCAACTGGTATTTCGGTGAGTTAAGCGTTAATTCTGTATAATCCATGATCTGATTATTGGTCAGATAAGTAGTATTGGCAACTCTCAGAATGGGAGTATCCAACGAAATTCCAAACATTTCTGCAATATTTTTTGTAGGATGAATGGGTGTTACCGTATGATCGCTGTATGCGATTTTCATATCCTTTACCTTTTCAAAGTACTGATATTTTGACTGCTGCAATACCTGCATAGAGATATCGGGATATAACCGGCTGGACATATAGGTTGTTTCAAACTGAAAAATTTCATCATTTGCATACCGGATTCTTTCAATAAAATAAATCGGTTCCCCTGTCTCAATTTTTAAGATGGAAGCAATGTTTGAAGGTGCTTTCTGGATCATAAAGGTGGGAACTTCTGTCCGGACAGAAATTCCCTGTTCACACATTACTTCTGAAAATCCCTGGATGGAACTGGGGTTTAATGTAACAGAAGGGTGGCACACAAATGTTCCAACTCCGGCAACTCTTGTCAAAAGACCCTTTGCAACCAGATTATCTGTGGCCTTTCTGACAGTCACCCTTGAAACATGATAGGTGTTAGAAAGCTCCAGCTCTGTGGGTATAAGATCGTCTTTTTTGTAATAACCTAAATTTATCTTCTGAAGCAAGTCATTTTCAATCTGTTTATATTGTGCAATTCTTTTTTCTGCCATAATTATCACCTCATTTTCTAATAAAACCAGTTCTTTAATTGTATTATACTTTGAAATAAATGACAATACATATTTGAATTAATATGTAAACTACGCAACAAACTAATAAAGGAAGCTGCATGTTCCATGATAATACAAATATATTAAATGTATTGACATTACTTTGCGGCTGTAGTATATTATGTACAGAAATGATAATACATATTAAGCAGTGATAAATACATTTTAACAGCAGGAGGTACATTTAGTGAAAAATGTATTGTATATTCATACCCATGATTCCGGGCGGGTATTAAGTCCTTATGGTTATAAGGTTCCCACGCCGAATATGGAATCCTTTTCCAGGACAGCAGCCGTGTTTCGGAATGCGTACTGTGCAGGTCCGACTTGTTCCCCCAGCCGGGCAGCAATGCTGACAAGTACGTATCCACATCAGAATGGCATGTTAGGTCTGGCCCAGAGAGGCTTTACCATGGACTACAGCAAACATCTGGTTCATTATCTGAACGAGAATGGCTATAATACCGTTCTTTGCGGAATCCAGCATGAAGCAGGCTGGTATCTGGACCGGAAACTTGGGGCGGCCGAGATTGGCTATCAGGAAGAACTGACCACAGATAATTCCGGATATTCTCAGGAAGAGCTGGTGGACTGGGATAAGGAAAATGCACGTAAGGTCTGCCGATGGCTGAAAAATTATAATAAAAAACAACCCTTTTTCCTTTCTTACGGAATGTATGCAACCCATCGGCGGTTTCCTGATAAGATTGATGATGATATTGACCCTGAATATGCCCTTCCCCCTTATCCGATTCCGGACACCAGGGAAACCCGTAACGATTTTGCAGGTTATCTGATGAGCGTTAAATGCGCAGATGCCTGTTTTGGCCAGGTGATATCCTGCTTAAAAGAAGAGGGGTTGTGGGAAAATACCATTATCCTTTTTACTACAGATCACGGTTTGCCAAATCCCTTTTCAAAATGTACTTTATTTGACAGCGGGATCGGTGTGAATCTGATGCTTCGTTCACCGGGAGCTTTGGCGAATGGAACCGTTGCAGACAGTCTTGTTTCCCATATGGATGTATTTCCTACGCTTTGCGAGCTCCTTGAATTGGAGAAACCGGAATATCTGGAAGGAAAATCAATGGTTCCCCTGTTAACAGGGGAGAAAGAAGAAATCAGGTCCGATGTCTTTGCCGAAATCAATTTCCACACGTCCTATGAGCCGGCACGTTGTGTACGCACGAAGCGTTACAAATATATCCGTTTTTATGATACAGCCTATTTGAAGATTAACCAGTCAAACATTGATGAATCTATGACAAAAGATTATTTTCTGAAGCAGGATCTGGAAAGCCAGACAAAGTACGAAGAAGCTCTTTACGATCTTCTTTATGATCCGGGAGAACGCAATAATCTGGCATATAACGGGGAATACGCTTCGGTTTTGAAAGATATGAGCCATAGATTACTGGTTTATCAGGAAGATACAGGAGATCCGATTCTGAAAGGTGAAATTACAATAAAACCAGAATGGAAAATAAACAGAAAGGAGTGTAAGACCGCAAGTTCAAAAAATCCAGAAGATTACGTCAGCTTTGGAAAATGAAAGGAGGAAAAGGATGATAGGAATGATTGTAGCCGGCCATGGCAGTTATGCCGCAGGGATCACAAGCGGACTGAAGCTGCTGGCTGGAGAGCCGGAGTATTATGAACCAGTGGATTTCCTGGAGGAAGATTCTCTGGAGATTCTAACCGGAAAATTAGCGGCGGCGGCTGAAAGGCTTTCCCAGTGCACCGGAATTTTGATTTATACGGATTTGACCGGAGGATCCCCGTTTAATGTCTCCGTTCGCATGAAAATGGAGCGGTCCGGCAAAATAGCGGTAATCGGAGGCGCAAACCTTCCGGCAGTACTGGAAGGATATATGTCAAGAGGCTCCTTGGACAGTGCTTCAGAACTTGCCGCAGGGAGCTTGACTGCGGGTAAAAATGCAATGGTGCAATTTGAAGAATCTGCTGTCGCGGATGGGGATTACGAAGAATAATAAACGGAGGAATAAGGTATGACTTTTTTACAAGCTTTACTGATTGGAATATTTGCCTATCTTGGCAGTAAGCGTACACCATGGTTTTTTGGGGTAACCGGAGGGTGGAATATGATTGGGCGTCCACTAGTAGCCGGCTTGATTATTGGCGTGATCTTAGGGGATGTAAGAGGGGGCGTCATTGCAGGTGCTATGGTTCAGGCACTATTTATCGGACAGATCACGCCCGGAGGTGCTATGCCGGCGGATGTGAACTGGGCAGCCTATATCGGGATACCATTAGCACTGGCGGCTGGAGGTACCGGTGAACAGGCAGTGGCCTTATCGGTTCCTCTCAGCATGCTGGGACTTGGGCTGTTTAATTTTATTATGACGATCAATGCATATTTTCCTCATATGGGAGATCTTGCCGCAGAAAAAGGAGATGGGGCCGGAATTCACCGTGCTACTTACCTGGCAGCCGTTCCAAGCTTTATTCTCAGGGGAGGCTCTGCCTTGCTGATCTGTTATCTTGGAACGCCCCTGGCAGAATTCCTGATCACCAGTATGCCTCAGGGAATCCTGCACTTCTTTGAGGTTGCCGGAAAGATGCTCCCGGCCATTGGATTTGCCATGCTGCTTAAGCAGTCCCTTTCAAAGAAATGGATGCTTGTATTGTTTCTGATGGGCTGGATCCTGATCGGCTCCACCAATATGTCTGTGACTGCACTGGCGGTATTTGCAACTGCAATTGCATTTATCTTTGTTATGGCCCAGGGCGGAACACAAGCGGCTGTACCGGCTCCGGTACAAAGCGCAGAGGAGGATGGCTGTTATGAAGAATAAAAGAGAAAACTCATTGCTTAACAAAAAGGATATTAATAAAGCTGCCTGGTCTTACATTTTCTTTATACAGGCAACCCAGAATTTTGAACGTATGATGGGACTAGCCTTTTGCCATGTGCTGGAACCGATTTTAAAGAAACTCTATAAAAATGATTCCGTTGAATACAAAAAATCCCTTCAGCGCCATATGCAGTTTTTTAACACAGAGCCTCAGCTTGGCGCCCTGATTCCCGGCATTACCATTGCCATGGAGGAAGCCCGTGCCATGGGGGAAGATGTCAGTGAAGAGCTGATTGTTAATACCAAAAATGCGCTTATGGGGCCCTTTGCCGGAATTGGAGACTCTATGTTAATCGGTACCTACAGTCCGATTCTGCTGAGTATTGCCATGAGCATGTGCATTAATGACGGAAATCCCGTTGGTCCCCTGTTCTTTTGCGCAGTATGGCTTACCAGTGTGGTTGGCCTGCAGTGGTATCTGTTTCATAAAGGATATCATATGGGAATCGGTGCGGCAAACCTGTTTTTCACCAACCGTTCCCTTGCAGATAAAATCACTACCGGACTCACCATGATGGGGTTGATCGTAATAGGCGGAGTTGCTGCAACAACTGTAAAAGCAAATGTGGTTTACCAGTTTGTCAGCGGTGAAATGTCTCTTTCTTTGCAGGAACAGATTTTTGATAAAATAATGCCTGGGATACTTCCCCTTTTGCTTACACTGGCAGTGTGGTATCTGATGGATAAAAAGAAGTGGTCCGCGACAAAGATAATTCTCGGCATCGTTGCGTTTACAGCTGTTATGGTATTTTTAGGGATCATGTAAATGCTGGAGGAACAGAAGCAGACGGACCAGAGGAGATTTTCTTATGAAAGATATGGTTTTAATAATGTCAGACCAGCACGGCTGGGATTACACGGGATTTGCAGAGGAACGGATTGATACGCCAGGTCTTAAAAAGATTGCAGAGGAAGGTCTGCTGTTTGAACGCTGCTATTGCAATTCGCCCCTTTGCGTCCCTTCCCGTATGTCATTTCTAACTGGAAAATTACCCTCACAACTGGGCATTTTTAATAATGATGCCGCTCTTGGCGGGGATGTGCCCACCATTGCCCATGAGATGGGACGTCTGGGATACCAGACCGTTCTGGCTGGCCGGATGCATTTTAAAGGGGAAGACCAGAAGCATGGATTTGATGAACGGTATTGCGGAGATATCACCTCTCAATTCTGGGGAACCGGCGGGAAAAAGCGCCTGGACTTTGGCGTGTATGCCGGAACCACGAACAGGAAAAACTGCCTGGATGCAGTTGGAGGGGGGATTTCCCCGGTTATGCTTTATGATGAAATGGTGTTCCGCTCAGCCATGGATTTTCTTGAGAATTGGGGAAAGAAGAAACATAAAAAACCGCTGTTTCTGGTGGTAGGATTCTATGGCCCTCATTTTCCTTTTACCTGTAAAAATGAGGATTACCTTAAGTACCAAAGCCGCTTTACTATAGAGGAATGTGAGAAAGAGGCAAGGCTTCCTTCTTTTTCTGCTTATCATGAATTCCAGCAGGAATGTGCACCAGAACATATGAGAAACTGCAAGGCCGCTTATTGCGGCCTGGTGGAGCAGTTGGACCGGTATGTAGAGGAACTATATCATAAAATCAAGACAGTTGAAGCCGGACGGGAATATCTCTTTCTCTACACCTCTGATCACGGGGAACAGCTTGGAAAACGGAAACTGTTCGGTAAGCAGACCATGTATGAAGCTGCGGTCCGCATACCTCTTCTGGCGGCAGGCACAGGGATAGCTCCAGGTATTTCAAAAGAGCCTGCAGGACTTTTGGATGTATCACGCACGCTTTTGGAAGAGACCGGAAGGAATGAAAATTACTCCTGGCATCAGGGAAAGAGACTTGATTTCAGTGGCACCCGAAGTGAAACATCCAGACTCATCAGAATCCAGCAGATGGTGGGAAGTGATGACAGCCTGCAGCTCATAGAAGGAGTGGTTCTGGGACAATACAAAATAGTCAAGTCAGGTAATGAAACCATATGTCTATATGACTTACAGGAAGATCCTGATGAAGAACATGATCTGTCAATGATGAGGAAAGGCTTATTAGAAGAGCTTATGAAACAGATAGGAGAAAGCGGAGGCTACCTGAGTAAACCTATGGTGCAGTATCTAACTGACCGGGAGCAGGAAGCCAGAGATGATCAGCGGCGGTTAAAAGCATGGGGACAGGTAAAAAAACCGGAAGAGTGGGCAACCATGAAAATAGATAAAAACACACTCATAAATCCAAGAGAATAGTTGGGAGGATTCCATGAAATACAATAAGTTTTGGACAGATATGCATAGTAATATTCACCATGAGCAAATGAGCGAGCTCCCGGTGTGGTATGAACATATAAAAAAACAGATGGATTTCTGGCCGGTGGCTTATTATCCGTTTTACATGCGGCCCTCACCTTCAGGGCTTGCGGTCGAAGACCGGTACGATGATGAAGCAATTGCCAGGGACTGGGAATTATTAAGAAACTTTACTGAGGAAGCCAACAGACAGGGATTTCCAATGTTCATGGGTTATGAATGGCAGGGAGCCGGGCTGGATGGAGATCATAATGTGTTTTTTCTTCACAATAACGGGAAACAGGAGCATCCGATGCGATATCAGGACCTGGCCGCAGCCTATGAGGGGCAGGAGGTCATTGGAATCCCTCACCATCTGGCATACCAGCCGGGCTCCAGAGGTAAGAATTGGGATACTCATAACGAAACGTTTTCTCCTATCGCAGAAATTTACTCCAGCCACGGCTCCAGTGAAAATGACGATGGGCCTCTGTCTATGGACCGCCATGTCCATATGGGTCCGCGGACAGGAGAGACGACCTTTGAGAAAGGCCTTGAACGAGGGTATAAAATCGGCATCATTGCGGCAGGTGATAACCACAGTATTCCCGGAGTTTTTGAGAATGGAATCATGTGTGTGCTTGCAGAGGATAATACAAAGGAATCCATCTGGGAAGGATTGATAAACCGGAGAACCTACGGGGTAACCCGGAGCAGGATCGAAGTTGACTATTGTGTGAACTCAGCGCCAATGGGATCTGAAATTGAAGCAGGCAAAGAAGTAGAATTGGAATTTCAGATAAAAGGGACCGGAGCGGTAGACAGGGTGGAGATTTTAAGAGATAATGTCTTAGAGGAAATGGTTGTGCATTCAGGCACATGGGAACGGGAGAGGCCGGTTGGATTGATCCGGTTCAAGTTCCGTCTGGAGCTTGGCTGGGGACCGGATACCAGGGTCTACCATAACCACCTAAGGAAAGACTGGGAAGGACGTCTGGAAACGGACGGAAAACTGCTTTCCGTCCAACCGTGCTGGAATCACTATGGTCAGGAAATTTTTCGGGATGATGAAAAGAGCTGCAGCTTTACCATGACTACATACCAGTCTCCGGCTTCCGGTAAATGGATGGGATCGGAGAAGGCTGCAGCAGAGGGCTTTATCTTTGAAGTGGAAGCGGATGTGGACAGCGTTCTGCACCTGTTTGTCAATGGAAAGGAATATCTCCTTCCGGTAAGGGAATTGCTTAACAGCTCCCAGGTTATGGCACTTTGGGATGAAGTGAACTGCCTGACAAAGGAAAACTGGGGTGAGATCACTCATTACCGGAATGATCCATGGTGGCACAATGCCTATAAAATCCGCATAGGGAAGGCATATCCTGAAAGCTCCTATAAACTGACCGGGAAAAGAAAGATCCGGATGGAGCAAAGCGGAAACCTCCGGCTTCGCATCTGGCAGAAAAATGGAGATGCCGCCTGGACCTCACCTGTGTTTATAACCGTAAAAGACTAACGAAAGGGGACTATTTAATGATGGAGATTGTTAATGTCCGGATTGATGACCGCCTGATTCACGGACAGGTAGCTACTGTCTGGAGCCAGGTTACAGGAGCAACCAGGATTATGGTAGTTGATGATCAGGTTGTAAAGGATACAATCAATAAGGAGGCTCTTAAGCTGGCATGTCCTAAGCAGTGCAAGCTTTCAATTCTTACCGTAGAAAAAGCTGCCGCAAATCTGTGCGCTGAAAAATACGAAGGGGAAAGGGTCTTCCTGGTTGCCAAAAGCCCAAAAACCATATGCAGGCTTTACGATGCAGGCTTCCACATGGATCGGGTGAATGTGGGAAATATGGGAGGAAAGCAGAACACCCGAATGTTAAAAAAAGCCGTCAGTGTATCAGAAGAAGATATTGCAGATTTTCTGTATCTGTCGGAACAGGGGGTTGCAATTACGGCCCAGATGGTTCCGGCCGATGAAGCACTGGATTTCATTAAACTAATCAATGAGCGGTAAAATGCAAACGTAGCCAGAAATGCCTTATCCCATTGCCTCCAATGATACGGAAGATGGAAGAGCATAAAACTGCCGGGTAGAAATTACCATTACTGGACGGGCTAATTAGAGAGGATTCGTACATACTATGAAATATCCCCCGTATTCCGTTTGTGATATTTGACATTTTTATCTATTTATGATAGACTACGGGCATATAAAAACGAAATGAGGTGAAAGGATGAAATAACAATTCTTGCTAAAGTAACTGCATGATGAGAAGAAAAAGAGACTTTGTCTTTTTTTTGTCATGCCTGTTTTTGCAAGAATATTGTTTCATTCTCATACCCTTTTTATGTCATAGATGACATGGATTAATCAGAATATTAGCCCTATGGGCTTGTTTTGATGCGAACGGCTGTGAGAAAATGAATTCTTGCAGTCGTTTTTTGTGCGGAAATATTTTATTTCCTGCCTATGGAGGAATCTCTATGTCATTAATACAGGTCACTGATTTGTCATTTACCTATGAAGGAAGCCCGGATCCTGTCTTCGAACACGTTTCCTTCCAGATTGATACGGATTGGAAGCTGGGTTTTACTGGAAGAAACGGGAGAGGAAAAACTACCTTTCTAAATCTTCTGATGAATCGTTATAATTACACAGGAACTATTATTTCAAATGTCATATTTGACTATTTTCCCTTTCCTGTGCCGGATGAAAAAATGAACACTGTGGAGATTCTGGATTCCCTCCTTGGAGAATATTTATTCTGGGAGCTTAAAAGAGAGCTCTCCAGACTAAAAGTTTCTGAGGATGTACTATACCGGCCTTTTTACACACTTTCAAACGGGGAGAGGACTAAGGTTCTTTTAGCAGCCCTGTTTTTAAGAGAAGGCCATTTCCTGCTGATCGATGAACCGACTAACCACTTAGACCGGGAGGCCAGAGAGCTGGTAAGCCAGTATTTAAACAGCAAAAAGGGATTTATCCTTGTATCTCATGACAGGAAATTCCTGGATGCATCTGTGGACCATATCCTGTCCATTAACAAAACAAATATTGAAGTTCAGAAAGGCAATTTCTCCTCCTGGTATGAGAACAAGCAAATGCAGGATCAGTACGAACGGTCCGAAAATAACCGTTTAAAAAAGGACATCCGTCATCTGGAAGCAGCCGCAAGGCAGTCAGGCGAATGGGCGGATCAGGTGGAGTCAACAAAGATCGGGAAAAAGTCCATGGGCCGTGAAAAGTCCATTGATACACGGGCCTATATAGGCGAAAAGTCCAGGCGGATGCAGATGCGCAGAAAGAGTCTGGAACTCAGGCAGGGCAGGGCCATTGAGGATAAAAAAGGGCTTTTGAAAAATATAGAAGAGGCAGAAGATCTTAAGCTTTATCCTTTAAAATACCGCTCATCCAGAATCCTTTCATTAAAGGATGTTGTTCCTTACTATGAAGGGCCTGTTTGCGGGCCCGTCTGCTTTACACTGGAACAGGGACAGAGAATATCCCTGCAGGGAAAAAATGGCTGCGGAAAATCCAGCATATTAAAGCTGATCGCCGGAAGGGAACTGACAGGAGACACTATTTCCTTTAAAGGGTATAAGGAAATACCAAGCGGTCTTAAAATATCCTATGTATCTCAGGATACTTCATTTTTAAAAGGGAGCCTGACAGAATATACCATGGAAAGCGGTATCGAAGATCATCTGTTTAAGGCGCTTCTTCGAAAGCTGGACTTTTCTAGAGAACAGCTGGAAATACCCATGGAATCCTATAGCGAAGGACAGAAGAAAAAGGTTCTCATCGCCCGCAGCCTCTGTGAGCAGGCCCATCTGTATATCTGGGATGAACCTCTTAATTTCATTGATGTATATTCCAGGATCCAGATCGGGGATTTAATCCTTAAGTTCCAGCCGACCATACTGCTTGTGGAGCATGACGATGCATTTACCGGGAAGGTGGCAACTGGTGTGGTGAAACTGATGAATTGATGACGATTTGTCCTTTGGCGGCCCAGGACTTCGTTGTAGAATTTTCAGTGGACTTGTGCTATAATCTTTGCACATGATGTTTTTTTACCATGTTGGTAAGAATCGTACGTTACGTACAAAATATATATCAGGAGGATAATTTAATGACGCATTCCATGAGGTTAAGATAGAACCGCGGGTTATGTTGCGGTAATTCCGTATTACAATAACTCACTTTAAAAAAACGAATTTTGTAATATAGGAGAATATAAAAAATGAATAAATGGAAAAAACAATTTATTACTATTTACGCAGGGCAAGCGTTTTCCTTGCTAGGGTCGTCTGCTGTACAATTCGCTGTTATCTGGTGGCTGACAATACAGACTGAATCTGCAGTTACACTTACAGTGGCATCCATTGTTGCCTTTATTCCGAGCATGATAATAGGCCCCTTTGCCGGAGTATGGATTGACCGCTATAACCGACGCACTGTTATGATCGCGGCTGATGGTTTTGTGGCTCTTTCCAGCGTGGCTTTAGGCAGTGCCTTCCTGTTGTCAGAAAATCCCCCCTTAACATTCATCTACCTTATACTGTTATTGCGGGGGCTTGGCAACACCTTCCACGGCCCGGCCATGCAAGCTGCCATTCCCATGCTGGTACCTGCACCGATGCTTACTAAGGCTGGTGGCTGGGGCAATATGGTCACTTCAGTTTCCAATATGCTTGGTCCAGCGTTGGGCGCAGCCCTCATGGGTATTTTCCCAATCGCTGCCATCATGTTGATAGATATATTTGGAGCTGTTTTCGCCATAGCATGTCTGTTGTTCATCAGAATCCCCAATATACCGCAAAGTGGTGAAATGCCGCATATGCTGGCAGATATGAAGATGGGGCTTTCTGCAATGCGGGCAAATAAGCCTCTTATGGCAATATTCCCCGCCATGATGATTATGACCATTCTTTATATGCCTTTGGGTTCTTTGTTTCCGCTATTGATCCGTGTTCATTTCGGCGGTACGGCGTGGCATAGCGGTGCAGCTGAGTTTGTCTTTGCGGGCGGGCTGCTGATTTCTTCTTTTGTCATAGGAGTTTGGGGTGGTATGAGGCGTCGCTTTCTTATGGCGGCTCTCGCAATCGTAGTTATGGGCGCATGCTCTCTTGTCAGTGGAGCTTTGCCCGCCGGGGGCTTTTGGGTTTTCCTTTTCTGTTGTTTTCTTATGGGCAGCTCCGGTACTTTTTTGAATGTGCCGATAATGGCCTATATCCAGGAAACTATCCCGCCGGAAATGATGGGTAAGGTGTTCTCTCTTATGATGACCGCCATGACATGGGCTATGCCAATAGGACTCATTGTTGCAGGACCGGTAAGCGAACTCATTGGAATTGACCGGTGGTTCTTCTGGTCTGGTCTTGCGCTCATGGCAACCGGGCTGGCTTGCCGTCTGATGACACGGCGATATGACGCATTGACCATGCTGCCTGAAGAAATATCTTAATCCATACTGCGCCGTGATTATCGGCATTCGTTACACAACCGTCAGAGGACAGGGCATTCAACCCTGTCCTTTTTGCCCCATTACCCAACAAAAGAAAGCAATTGAAATTAATCAGGTAGATTACTGCTCATATGAAGGGTGTTTCCAACGGAAAAGCCGATTTTGATATTTGCAATAAAAAATATTTATGATATAATGGGAAAACCGAATAAAAATCAAGAGGTTATACAAATGGATTATATAAATATGACTTATGAGGAAACCCTCAGCCAGGCACCAAAGGAAGAGCCGGCAAGACAGTACTACTTTATAGAACGTTACCGGGATATTCTGGATAAATTAAAGGAATCATCAGGGAAAGAACAATTTACCTTTCACATCGCTACCTTCGGTTGCCAGATGAACTCTAGGGATTCCGAAAAGCTTCAGGGAATTTTAGAAGCAATCGGCTTTGTGGAAACCGATACGGAGGAAGCAGACTTTGTTCTATATAATACCTGTACAGTCAGAGAAAATGCCAATGACAGAGTCTACGGACGTCTTGGATATTTAAACAGTATAAAAAAGAAAAATCCTCATATGATGATCGCTCTATGCGGCTGCATGATGCAGGAAGAAAAAGTAGTTGCTAAGATTAAAAAGAGCTACCGCTTTGTGGATATTATATTCGGAACTCACAACATTTTTAAACTGGCTGAGCTTATGTATGAACGCCTGGAAGAAAAAAAGATGGTTGTAGACATCTGGGAAGGAACGGACCGGATTGTGGAGGATCTCCCAACGGACCGGAAGTATCCCTTTAAGTCCGGCGTTAATATTATGTTTGGCTGCAATAATTTCTGCAGCTACTGCATCGTGCCCTATGTGCGCGGCAGGGAGCGGAGCCGCAGTCCAAAAGACATTCTGGAAGAGGTAAAACAGCTCGTAGATGACGGTGTTGTGGAAATTATGCTTTTGGGACAGAATGTTAACTCCTATGGAAAAAACCTGAAAACACCCGTAAGCTTTGCAGAGCTTCTGACTCAGATCGATCAGGTGGAAGGCCTGGAGCGGATACGTTTTATGACTTCCCATCCAAAGGATTTGTCAGACGATCTGATCGAAGCCATGAAAAATTCAAAAAAGGTTTGCACTCATCTTCACCTGCCCCTTCAGTCAGGCAGCAGCCGTATTTTAAAGGTTATGAACCGGAAATACACCAAGGAACAGTATCTGGAGCTTGTAGAAAAAATCCGGACAGCCATGCCGGATATTTCACTGACTACAGACATCATTGTAGGTTTCCCCGGAGAGACGGAAGAAGATTTTAACGAAACCCTTGAAGTGGTGAAAAAGGTACGTTTTGACAGCGCCTTTACCTTTATCTACTCCAAGCGTACCGGTACACCGGCGGCCAAGATGGAAGAGCAGGTACCGGAAGACGTGGTAAAGAACCGCTTTGACCGTCTGCTGGCTGAAGTCCAGAAAATCTCTTCCGAGGTCTGTGGAAGAGAGGAACATACCGTTCAGAAGGTACTGGCAGAAGAGGTGAATGATCATGAGGAAGGTCTTTTAACCGGCCGCTTGAGCAATAACACTACTGTTCATTTTAAAGGGGATTCTTCTCTTATTGGAAAAATCGTGGACGTATATCTGGATGAATCCAGAGGATTTTACTACATGGGAACTTTAAGACCATAAACAGAAGAAAAAGGAAGTGAAAGAGCATGGCTGGACTGTCACCAATGATGACCCATTACATGGAAACAAAGAAGGAGTACCCGGACTGTATCCTGTTTTACAGACTGGGGGACTTTTACGAAATGTTTTTTGATGATGCGGTTACCGTATCAAGAGAGTTGGAAATTACCTTAACCGGAAAAGAATGCGGACTGGAGGAACGGGCGCCTATGTGCGGCGTTCCTTATCATGCCGTTGATACATATTTAAACCGTCTTGTCCAGAAAGGTTTTAAAGTTGCCATTGCCGAGCAGATGGAAGACCCCAGGCTTGCCAAAGGATTGGTAAAGCGGGAGGTTATCCGTGTGGTAACACCTGGAACCATCACAAGTGCACAGGCTCTTGATGAAACAAAAAATAACTACCTGATGGGAATCGTCTATATCGGCGAAACCTTTGGGGTCGCAGTTGCGGATATCAGTACCGGCGATTTTCTTGTAACAGAGGTAGAGTCAGAGCGGGAACTTATGGATGAGATCAATAAGTTTACCCCCTCCGAAATCATCTGCAACGAAGCATTTTATGTTTCGGGAGTGGATGTAGAAGAAATAAAGAACCGTCACCAAGCGGTTATTTCATCTCTGGATCATCATTTCTTTTCCGATGAAGTCTGCCGGAAAATTCTAAAAGAACACTTCAAGGTAGGCGCACTCACAGGACTCGGGCTGGAAGATTATGACACCGGAGTCATAGCTGCCGGGGCAGTTATGGAGTACATGTACGAGACCCAGAAAAACAGCCTTTCCCATATAACAACCATTACCCCTTATTCCACCGGGCAATTCATGATTATTGATACTTCTACCAGGCGGAATCTGGAGCTTTTAGAGACCTTAAGGGAAAAGCAGAAGCGTGGAAGCCTTCTCTGGGTTCTGGACCGGACGAAAACAGCCATGGGCGCCAGAATGCTGCGCACCTACATAGAGCAGCCTTTAATCCATAAATCAGAGATCATAAAACGCCAGAATGCCATTGAAGAGCTGAATATGAATTTCATATCAAGGGAAGAGATCTGTGAATATTTGAATCCGATTTATGACCTGGAACGTCTGATCGGACGAATCAGTTATAAGACAGCCAATCCAAGAGATATGATCGCATTTAAAAGCTCCCTGGAGATGCTTCCGCACATCAAGAATCTTTTGGCGGAATTCACCAGTGATATGCTCACGGACTTGTGGGGGGAACTGGATCCCTTAGAGGATGTCAGGGAATTGATTGACCGTGCCATTATCGACGATCCGCCCATCACCTTAAGAGACGGCGGAATTATTAAGGACGGCTTTCATGAAGAAGCCGACAAGCTGAGAAGTGCCAAAACAGAGGGTAAAAACTGGCTTGCTGAGTTGGAATTACGGGAAAAAGAAAAAACAGGAATCAAGAACCTGAAGGTAAAATTCAATAAGGTATTCGGCTATTATTTTGAAGTGACCAATTCCTTTAAGGATCTTGTACCCGATTACTTTATTCGTAAACAGACGCTTGCCAATGCAGAACGTTACACCACCGACGAGTTAAAGGAACTTGAAAATGTGATACTGGGAGCTGAGGACAAGCTGTTTTCTCTGGAATACAGTTTATTTTGTCAGGTCCGGGATTCGGTGGCGGATCAGGTTCTCCGGATTCAAAAGACTGCCAGGGCCATAGCAGGGATCGATGTTTTGGCCTCCTTATCCTCTGTTGCCACAAGGAACAACTATGTAAAGCCTCAGGTTAATGAAAAGGGACTGATCGACATTAAAAACGGTCGCCATCCGGTAGTGGAAAAAATGATGCGGGATGATCTGTTTGTTTCTAATGATACCTATCTGGACAATGGGAAAAACCGGGTTTCCATTATCACCGGCCCAAACATGGCAGGAAAGTCTACCTATATGCGCCAGACTGCGTTAATTGTCCTTATGGCCCAGATCGGAAGCTTTGTTCCAGCAGAGGAAGCAAGCATTGGAATCTGCGACCGGATTTTCACCCGGGTGGGTGCATCCGATGATCTGGCTTCCGGCCAGAGTACCTTCATGGTGGAGATGACGGAGGTAGCCAATATCCTTCGGAACGCTACGAAAAACAGTCTGATTGTCTTAGATGAAATCGGCCGCGGCACCAGCACCTTTGACGGACTCAGCATTGCCTGGGCTGTGGTAGAACACATCAGCAATCCGAAAATCCTGGGAGCAAAAACCCTGTTTGCGACCCACTATCATGAGCTGACCGAACTGGAAGGAACCATGAGCGGGGTGAATAATTACTGCATCGCAGTAAAAGAACAGGGCGATGATATTGTTTTCTTAAGAAAGATCATAAAGGGCGGGGCTGATAAGAGCTACGGCATACAGGTAGCTAAGCTGGCCGGCGTCCCGGACACCGTTATTGCCAGGGCCAAAGAGCTGCTGGAAGAATTAAGAGATGCGGACATCACAGCCAAAGCCAGAGAGATTGCCGAGATCAACTCCAATATTACCCAGAGAAAGGCTGTTCCAAAGCCCGACGAGGTGGATTTACAGCAGATGTCTCTCTTTGATACCGTAAAGGATGATGATATCATCAAGGAATTGGGCGATTTAGAGCTGGGCAACATGACTCCCATTGACGCGCTCAATACCCTGTACCGCCTGCAGACAAAACTAAAGAACCGTTGGCAGTAGAATAACAGCCTGCGGGCATACCTTTATGCCCCAAAAGCGTGGGCAAAAAAGTAGAAAGGAGCAGGTGCCATGCCGAATATAACCGTATTGGATCAGAATACCATCAACAAAATAGCGGCAGGAGAGGTCATCGAACGTCCGGCCTCCGTTGTTAAGGAGCTCTTGGAAAATGCCATTGATGCTAAATCCACCGCAGTTACCGTGGAGATCAAAGAAGGGGGAACCTCCTTTATCCGGGTGACCGACAATGGCTGCGGAATTCCCAAAGAGGAAGTACCTCTGGCATTTCTGCGTCATTCTACAAGCAAGATCAAATCCGTAGAGGATCTCTTTACCATTTCCTCTCTTGGATTTCGGGGAGAAGCTCTTGCAAGTATCGCCGCTGTCTCTCAGGTGGAGCTGATTACCAAGACCAGCGTCGGACTTACCGGTACCAGGTTTCAGATTGAGGGTGGTGAAGAACGGTCCCTGGAAGAGATCGGAGCACCTGAAGGAACCACCTTTATCGCCAGAAACTTATTTTACAATACTCCGGCCAGGAAGAAGTTTTTAAAAACTCCTTCCACGGAAGGTGCTCATGTGGCTGAGCTTGTGGAAAAGCTGGCGCTGTCTCATCCGGAAGTATCCATCCGCTTTATCCAGAACAATCAGAACAAGCTTCACACCTCCGGAAACCACAACTTAAAGGATATTGTATACACGGTATTTGGCCGGGAAATCGCATCAAACCTTCTGGAGGTTACGGTGAATAAGCCTCAGGTTTCCATTCATGGCTACATCGGAAAGCCGGTGATCGCCAGAGGCAACCGGAATTATGAAAACTATTTCATCAATGGCAGGTATATCAAAAGCAGCATTATTTCCAGAGCTATAGAAGAAGCCTACCGTCCATTTATGATGCAGCATAAATATCCCTTTACCATGCTTCATTTCTCCATAGAATCGGAGATGCTTGATGTAAATGTCCACCCCACCAAGATGGAGCTTCGGTTCCGGGATGGGGAAATGGTCTATCACATGGTGTATCAGGCAGTATCAAGCGCTTTGGCCCACAAAGAACTGATCCCTGAGGTGGAGTTAGAGAAAAAGGAAGAGGTAAAACAGTACTTTTCCGAAAAAAGACATGAGCCCAGCCCAGAGCCTTTTGAAAGACGCAGGCTTATGGCTATGGAGCAGCAGGCGGCTGCAGAAGAAAAGAAAGTTACGGCCTATGCTTTTCCTAAAAGATTAACTCCGCCCCAGCCTTCCTTTGTAAAGGAAAGGGATGATCTGGCGGACAACTGGATAAAACCTCAGACTCCAGCCTTAGAAAAACTGCCGGAAGCTCCATCAAAAGATGAGGTGCCCAAGAAAGAAAAGGGACCGGAACAGCTGGATTTGTTTGACGGAAAACTTCTGGAGCCAAAGGCCCGGTCCATGCATAAGCTCATTGGACAGCTGTTTGATACTTACTGGCTGGTTGAATTTAATGAACAGCTTTTTATAATTGATCAACATGCTGCCCATGAAAAGGTTTTATATGAAAAAACCATGGGAACACTTAAGAATAGGGAATACATTTCCCAGATGGTTAGCCCTCCCATTATTCTGACTTTAAACCAGAATGAAGAAGTTTTATTAAAATGCCATTTAAAGTATTTTTCAGATATGGGCTTTGAAATTGAACCTTTTGGCGGCAAGGAATATGCGGTCAGAGGAGTTCCTGCCAACCTTTTTTCCATTGCCAAGAAAGAACTTCTGATTGAGATGATCGATGGGTTATCAGAGGATGGCTCTTCCCATAACCCGGATATGATTTATGAACGGGTTGCATCCTTATCCTGTAAGGCAGCGGTAAAAGGAGGGCATCGCTTATCAGCAGCGGAAGCCAACGAGCTTATTGACCAGCTATTAAGCCTGGAAAATCCTTATGCCTGCCCTCACGGAAGGCCAACGATCATTTCCATGAGCAAATATGAGTTAGAGAAGAAATTTAAGAGGATCGTATGATGAGACCGCTGATTATTATTACCGGGCCGACGGCAGTGGGAAAGACCGCTTTGTCGGTCCGGCTTGCGAAGGCAATTGGGGGAGAAATTATAAGCGCTGATTCCATGCAGGTATACCGCCATATGGATATCGGTTCTGCAAAGATCAAAAAGGAAGAAATGGACGGAGTTCCTCATTACCTGATCAATGTTCTTGACCCGGAAGAGGAATTTAATGTGACAGTTTTTCAGAAGATGGCGAAGGAGGCCGTGGAAGAGATTTATTCCCACGGTCATATACCCATTGTGGCCGGCGGAACCGGTTTTTATATCCAGGCCCTTCTTTATGATATTGACTTTACGGAAAATGGAGGAGACACCTTCATACGTATGGAACTGGAAAAATTGGGCCAGGAGAGGGGAGCAGAGTTTCTCCATAATCTTCTTCGGGACATTGATCCGGATTCCGCAGACGAGATCCATGAAAATAATATGAAACGGGTAATCCGGGCAATTGAATATTACCGGCAGACCGGTGAACGGATCTCAGAGCACAACAAACGGGAAAGACAAAAGAAGTCTCCTTATGATTTCCTCTATTATGTAGTAAATACTGACCGGGACCGCCTCTATGAACGAATTGACCGGCGTGTGGACTTAATGCTTGAGCAGGGGCTTGTGGAAGAGGTAATGCACTTAAAGGATATGGGCTTAACCAGGGACATGGTTTCTATGCAGGGCCTTGGGTATAAGGAAATCCTGGATTATTTACAGGGGATATATACACTGGAAGAGGCTATTTATGTTTTAAAGCGGGATACCAGGCATTTTGCAAAACGGCAGATCACCTGGTTTAAACGGGAACGTGATGTAAGATGGCTGGATCTTCCGGATTTTAACAATGACCTGGATCAGGTGCTTATAAAAATGTTGCAGGACATAAATGAGATGTACGAATTGGAGAATAATAAACAATGGAAATAAATGAAATGTACGAAAGCCTGGGGGTCAGCAGACAGGTAATGGATTTCGGGAAAGAAATCGAAGAAGCTTTAAAGGAGCGCTTTCGAGAAATCGATGAAACGGCCGAATATAATCAGATGAAGGTCATTAAAGCCATGCAGGAAAACCGGGTCAGTGACATCCATTTTGCGGCAACCACGGGCTATGGTTACAACGACTTAGGCCGTGATACCTTGGAAGCAGTTTATGCCAGTGTATTCCATACGGAAAGCGCTCTCGTAAGACCGAACCTGATCAGCGGCACCCATGCCCTGACCGTAGCCCTTTCCGGGAATCTCCGCCCAGGGGATGAACTTCTCTCACCTGTGGGAAAGCCCTATGATACCCTGGAGGAAGTGATCGGCATCAGGGACAGTGTAGGTTCTTTAAAAGAATACGGAGTTGTATACCGGCAGGTGGACCTTCTTGCCGATGGGACCTTTGACTACGAATCCATTGAAAAAGCGGTGAATGAAAAAACAAAGCTGGTAACTATCCAACGTTCCAAAGGATACGATACCCGTCCTACCTTTTCTGTATCCCAGATCGGCGAGTTGATATCCTTCGTGAAGAAGATAAAGCCTGATGTGATCTGTATGGTTGACAACTGCTACGGGGAATTTGTTGAAAAGATTGAACCGTCTGACGTGGGAGCCGATATGGTGGTAGGCTCTCTCATAAAGAATCCAGGAGGAGGCATTGCTCCCATCGGCGGCTACATTGCGGGACGGGCAGACTGCATTGACCGTGCTTCCTACCGGCTGACTGCACCTGGCCTTGGAAAGGAAGTTGGGGCCACTCTGGGTCTTAACCAGTCCTTTTTTCAGGGATTATTTTTATCTCCTACCGTAGTGGCAGGGGCCTTAAAGGGAGCTGTATTTGCCGCCAATGTCTATGAAAAGCTGGGCTTTTCTGTGGTACCTGACGGTACCCAGTCCCGCCATGATATCATACAGGCCGTTACCTTCGGGAAACCGGAAGGAGTCATTGCCTTTTGCCAGGGGATTCAGGCGGCCGCTCCAGTTGACAGCTTTGTCACACCGGAACCTTGGGATATGCCGGGTTATGATGCCCCTGTCATCATGGCAGCAGGTGCTTTTGTACAAGGTTCATCCATTGAGCTGAGCGCGGATGGTCCCATCAAACCGCCTTATGCGGTTTACTTCCAGGGCGGTCTTACCTGGTACCATGCAAAGCTGGGGATTTTAATGTCGGTACAAAAGCTCTTGGAAGCAGGTCTGATCCGTTTTAAATAATAAATTTTTCACAATCGTGCTTACTGGCCAATGGAAGAACAAGTCCTTGCACTTTTCCCTTGAAGGCAAATTATAAAAAACGGTATACACAACTGCAAAACTATGTTAGAATAATTTGATAGGTATGGACAATCCTGTCATAAAACCAAAAGGGGTAGTAAAGCAGATGAAATACAAAAACTGCTGGGTACTGCTTCTTCTTATGCTGGCCGGCGTAGTTCTCGGAGGCTTTGTCGGAGATCTGACCCGGGGAATTTCCTGGCTGTCCTGGCTGAACGCAGGACAATCCTTTGGATTTGATACCCCGCTGATCGTCAATCTCGGCATATTGGTAATAACCTTTGGTATTAACATTAAAATTACCATGGCTGGCATTATAGGAGTAGCAGCAGCCCTCATTACATATCGGTTAATCTGAACGCATGCGTTCATGCCCGATGAAGCGGGGCACGCTGAGATCAAGGAGCGAAATGATTGCCAATATCCGCTCTGCCCTACATATGTCCTTTTTAACGTACCTGGAGAGTAACGGTCAGGAGGCATATGAAACGAATAACGATGAAAGACATTCCTGCGGATGAACGGCCCTATGAAAAGTGTTTAAAGGAAGGCCCGGAAGGCTTAAGCGATGCGGAGCTTTTATCTATTATCATCCGCACAGGTTCCAGGGAGAATAATTCCCTGACGCTGGCACAGAAGATACTGGCCTTAAATTATCCCAAAGAGGGTATTTTAGGGCTTTTGCATCTTTCAATGCCGGAACTTATGCAGGTTAAGGGAATCGGAACCGTAAAGGGCGCCCAGCTTTTATGCGTGGGAGAGCTTTCCAGACGTATCTGGAAAAGAACCGCACGCTCCGATGGGATGTCATTCCGTAATCCCCTTGATATTGTTAATTACTTTGTGGAGGATATGCGCCATAAAGAACAGGAGCTGGTTTATATCGTGCTCCTGAATACAAAAGGAGCCCTGATAAGGGACATTATGATCTCTCAGGGAACAGTGAATACATCCGCTGTTTCTCCCAGGGAGATTTTCATTGAGGCCATGAAATATCATGCCGTAAGTCTGGTACTGGTTCATAATCATCCAAGCGGAGATCCGTCTCCCAGCAGGGAAGATTTAAGCTTCACCCGCAGGGTAAAAGAAGCAGGAGATCTGGTTGGCATCCGGTTATTGGACCATATTATCATAGGAGATAATTCCTATATCAGTTTGAAGGAACGGGGAATCTTATAGATGGAATCAAAGCGCAGCAAATATGTTCTAATTGCCTTAACGGTATTTTGTGTCCTGTTGATCGGGTTGACCTCCATTCATGACGAATGGCTTACGCCCCTTAGGACCGGGGTAGGATATTTTCTGATTCCGGTGCAATCGGGTGTCAATGCGGTTGGTTCGGCCATTTATGATGAAATTATTGATTATACAAAGCTTCATGACGCACTGAACGAAAATAAAGAGATGAAGGAAATTATCACCCAGCTGACCGAGGAAAACACCAGACTTCAGGCGGAAGAATTTGAGTTAAAACGGCTTCGCCAGCTTTACAGCCTGGATCAGGATTATAGTCAATATACAAAGGTGGGAGCCAGGGTCATTGCCAATGACTCAAGCAACTGGTTTCAGATATTCCGAATCGATAAAGGCTCAAAGGATGGGATTGCCCCGGATATGAATGTTGTGGCCGGAGGCGGTCTGGTGGGCATTGTCACGGATGTGGGGGCGAATTATGCAACCGTCCGCTCTATTATTGATGATTCCAGCCGTGTGAGCGGCATGGCCATGCAATCCGGAAACAGCTGCATCGTTGCCGGTGACTTGACCCTGTTTAAAGAGGGAAGGCTCCGGATCACCAACGTGTTAAAGGAAAGCGATGTAAAAGACGGAGATAAGATCGTAACATCCAACATCAGTTCCGTATTCCTGCCCGGCATCCTGGTTGGTTATGCCTCCGGCATTACCAATGATACCAATAACGTTACCAAATCAGGGTATTTAATTCCGGCAGCAAAGTTTGACAGCCTGCAGGAGGTTCTGGTTATCACAAAACTGAAAGCTGATATGATGAAGGAAGAAGATTCTTCTACGGAGGAGACCGCTCCCCAGGAGACGAATTCCTCTGAAACAGAAACATCGGAAAGCGCTTCTCAATAAGAAAAAATAACCTTCGGGCATACCTTTATGTCCAAAAGGCTTTGACAGGAAAGAGGAAACACCCTTCGGGTATACCTTTATTGCCAGAAGGCTTGGACAGGAAAGAGGAAACACCCTTCGGGTATACCTTTATTGCCAGAAGGCTTGGACAGGAAAGAGGAAAGGAGTAATATGAGACGGATACTTTTTAATGTGCTGATGATAATTCTTGCATTTACGATACAAAATTGCCTTTTTCCGTTGCTGCCGTTTTTATCGGCTTCTCCCAACCTGCTCTTAATCCTCACCTTTTCCTTCGGCTTCATGCATGGAAAAGAGGCAGGGATGTATTACGGGCTTTTGGCCGGGCTACTCATGGATTTATTTTACAGCGGGCCTTTTGGCTTTTACACCCTGATTTTTATCTATGTAGGTTATATCAACGGAATCTGTACGAAATATTATTATGAAGATTACATTACGCTGCCCTTGATCCTAAGTGTACTGAACGAATTGGCTTACAATCTGTATATTTATGTTTTCCGGTTCCTGATTCGTCAGAAAATCAGGGTTGGGTATTATTTTATCAATCTGATGCTTCCGGAAATCATTTTTACCGTTGTAACGACCCTGCTTCTTTATCGGGTATTCCTGATTTTGAACCGGCACTTGGAAGAGATAGGAAAAAGAGGTGATTCGGCAATTGTTTAGTGATTTGTTTGACATTATAAAGGATTTTTTGAAAAAAACCATATCTTCTCGGCTTTTTATACTTGGAATCATTTGTTTTTTCATGTATGCCGGATTAATTAATAAACTTTTTAACATGCAGATCGTTAATGGAGAAGAAGCCCTTAACGAATACCTGCAGCTTACGGAACAGACCATTACAACCGCCGGAACAAGAGGCAATATCTATGATCGGAACGGCAAAGTCCTGGCTTATAACAAACTGGCTTATTCCGTTACCGTACAGGATACCGGAGCGTACAAGAATGCAAACGCCAGAAATAACATGTATTTAAGGTTGGTACAGATTCTTGAAAAGCACGGGGAAACCATACAGGGAAAATTTGAAGTTGCTATTGATACCAACGGCGACATCGTATACACTTCCTCCTCCGAGTCCTCCAGAAAACGCTTTCTGCGGGATTATTATGGTCTGAAAAAGGTGGAAGACCTAGATGATGAAAAAGGTGCCTATCCCTCTAATATAAACGCAAGGGAGCTGTTTGAGAAGGCCTGCAAGGACAATGGCCTTACCGATATGAAAGATCAGGATGGAAAGCCAGTTCCCCTGACAGACCAGGAGGCCCTTGATATCATCAATATCAAATACGCCCTTCGCCTCATGTCCTACCGAAAATACGAAGCCACTACGGTTGCCAGTCAGGTATCCGATGAAACCGTAGCGGATATTTTGGAGCATATCGGTGAAATGCAGGGAGTGAATGTGGAGGAAACCACAATCCGCGCTTATAACGACAGCATTTCCTTAGCTCCGGTCATCGGCTATACCGGAAAGGTCCCGGAGGACCAGTTAGAGGGCCTTCAAAAGAGGAAAGACGATTACGACATCAATGACATCGTAGGACGGACTGGAATTGAATATACCATGGAGCATGAGCTTCAGGGGACAAAAGGGAAAAAAACGATTTACAAGGACAGTGTGGGACGAGTACGGGAAACAAAAGATGAAACCGATGCTTCCGCAGGAAATGATGTGTATTTAACCCTGGATGCAGATCTTCAAAAGGGCATTTACCATCTGATTGAACAATCTTTAGCCGGAGTTCTCATTAAGACCATTGTAAATGGCGATTTCAATACAAACGGATCCACCGATGGCTCCAATATGAAGATACCTGTTAAGGATGCCTACTACCAGCTGATCAACAACAATGTCCTTTCCCTGAAGGAAATGGAAGGTGAGGACGCCTCTGAAACCGAAAAAAACATATACCGGAAATATATGTCTTCCCAGCAGCAGATCTTTACCAATTTAAACAATGAGCTGATGAGCGCCCACGCCACGCCTATGAAGGATCTTTCAGAAGACTTAAAAGCCTATATGTTTTATATATATACTTATCTTTCCGGTCCTACCGTGGGAATTATTAAGGAAGATGCCATAGATACCTCCAGCGGGGAATATCAGGCGTGGAAAGCGGATGAAATCAGTTTAAGAGACTATCTGTATTATGGAATTGCCAATGGCTGGGTAGACACTACCAAGCTGGGGACCAGTTCCAAATATTCAAATGCGGATGACACCTTTGAAGCCCTTGTGGCATATGCTCTGGACAAGCTTAAGGATGACCGGAACTTTACGAAAAAAATATACCGGTATCTGATAAATGACGATGTCATTACAGGGCAGGAGCTATGCCTTGCTTTATATGATCAGGGTGTTTTAACAGACAACGGTCAGGATGCCGCAGATTTAAGGGCAACTGGTGATGCTTACACCTTTCTGATAAAAAAGCTGTCATCATTGGAGATCACTCCTGCCCAGCTGGCATTATCCCCATGTAATGCAGGAGTAGTGGTTACAAACGACAAAACAGGAGAAGTGCTTGCTTTGGTTTCCTATCCTGGATATGACAACAACAGGATTGGCGACGGAACCTATTTCAGCCAGCTGCAGGCGGACATGTCCCTTCCGTTATACAACAATGCGACCCAGACAAGAAAAGCGCCTGGTTCCACCTTTAAACCCATCACTGCAGTAGCAGCTCTGGAAGAGCATGTCGTCACAATGGATGAAACCATTACCTGTACCGGTATTTATACGGATGTAGAACCGCCCATTAAGTGCTGGATTTATCCAGGCCAGCATGGTCCTCTGAACATTGTGGGAGGAATTGGGAATTCCTGTAACTATCTCTTTGCCGATCTGGGGCACCGCTTGTCAATGGATGCAAACGGAGTATATTCTCCTGACCAGGGACTTGAAGTTTTGCGGAAATATGCAACCATGTTCGGACTGGATCATAAGTCCGGGGTAGAGATCGCAGAGCTTGATCCACAGATTTCAAAGGAAGCGCCAGAGCGTTCTGCCATGGGACAGGGAAGCCATGCTTACACCAATGTCCAGCTTTCCAGATACGTGTCTGCCATAGCAAACCGGGGAACTGTATTTGAACTCAGCTTATTGGACAAGACAACCGATTCTGAAGGTAATCTGATACAAGATTATACCCCTAAGATTTCTTCTCATATTGACGCGGCGGCTTCAACGTGGGATACTGTACAACAGGGGATGAGAGAAGTGATTGCAAACGGTTCAAGTAAAAGGTTATTTACCGATCTTGAAGTGGAAATTGCCGCTAAAACCGGTACTGCACAGGAGGCCCGCAACAAGCCCAATCACGCTTTCTTTATTTCTTATGCGCCATATGACAATCCGGAAATCTGTGTTACCGTGAATATTCCGTATGGCTATTCATCATCCAACGCCGCCAATATTGCGAAGAACGTCTATAAGTATTATTACGGCTATACGGACTTAGAATCCATTATAAATGCCGGTGCCCTGGATGCAGCGAAGGTCAACATTCGCGATTAACTAGGATAAGAGGTGATATGATGCATAATACCGTAGTAATTAAAAGCAACAGAGCAGGTATGACTGTCATCCTGGACCCAGACACCCCCTTCCCTCAGCTTCTATCTGATATTGGGAAAAAATTCGGGGATCATGCGAAATTCTGGGGATCCGCACAAATGACCCTGACCCTGGAAGGGCGGGAACTGAATTCCGAGGAAGAGTTCGCAATCATCAACCAGATCACGGAAAACTCCAATGTGGAGATCATCTGTCTGGTTGATACGGATATAAACCGTATGGAGCGCTGCGAAAAAGCACTGAACGAGAAACTCATGGAGCTGTCCTGCCAGACAGGGCAGTTCTTCAAAGGCAATCTACAAAGCGGAGAGACTTTGGAATCCGAAGCCAGCATTGTGATCATCGGTGATGTATGCAAAGGTGCGAAGGTTTTGGCAAAGGGCAATGTGATCGTTCTTGGAAAACTTTCAGGAACAGTATGTGCAGGTGTAGCAGGAAACCGGGGAGCGCTCATTACTGCCCTGGATATGGCTCCAATCCAGCTGCGCATCGCAGATTACACCTCAGGCCTTGACGGAAGAGGAAAGCGCCTGGGAAGAGGTCCTATGAAGGCTTATATGGAAAATAACAAGGTCATAATTAAACCAATGAAAAAAAGTGTGGAAATATTCCAAAAACTAAGGTAGAATATAAAAAGGAAGTTATCCCTAAAAATCAGGAGGATATGGTATGAGCGAGATTATCGTAATCACTTCTGGAAAAGGCGGGGTAGGCAAGACAACAACCTCTGCTAATGTTGGAACCGGACTTGCGATTCTGGGTAAAAAAGTAGTTCTGATCGATACAGATATAGGACTTCGGAACCTGGACGTTGTTATGGGTCTGGAAAACCGCATTGTCTACAATCTAGTAGACGTGGTAGAGGGCAACTGCCGTATGAAGCAGGCCCTGATAAAAGACAAAAGATACCCGAACTTATTTTTACTTCCTTCAGCCCAGACCAGGGACAAGACTGCAGTCACTCCAGAACAAATGGTAAAGCTGGTTGATGATTTAAGAGAAGAGTTTGATTACATCCTTCTGGATTGTCCCGCAGGTATTGAACAAGGCTTTCAAAACGCCATTGCAGGCGCTGACAGAGCCATTGTTGTTACAACTCCGGAGGTTTCCGCAATCCGGGATGCAGACCGGATCATCGGGCTTTTAGATGCCGCTGACATGGGAGCCATTGAACTCATCGTAAACCGGATCCGTGCGGATATGGTAAAAAGGGGAGACATGATGTCTCTGGACGATGTCATGGACATCCTTGCCGTTGATATTATCGGTGCTGTGCCGGATGACGAGGACATCGTCATTTCCACAAACCAGGGAGAACCTCTCGTTGGTATGGGAACCCCGGCCGGACAGGCCTATATGGATATCTGCAGGCGGATTACCGGGGAAAACGTACCGCTTCAAAACCCAGCAGTACGTGAAGGCCTGTTCTTTAAACTCTCCCATCTCTTAAAGAGAGCATAGGAGGGTGTGATATGAGCCTGTTTCCTGTATTCCGCAAGAAGAATTCAGGAGAAATTGCAAGAAATCGTCTGAAACTTTTGCTGGTTGCGGACAAGGCTGATTGTTCTCCTGAGATCATGCAGATGATAAAAGACGATATGGTCCGTGTTGTTTCAAGATACATGGATATAGATTCCGACAGAATAGAGATACAGATGAAGAAGCTTAAACAGCCGGATTGCGAACGCTTTATTCCGGTTCTTTATGCAAACATCCCTATTCGCGACGTACCTGATAAGGGGATATACTAATTATGTTTTCTGATTACAATTTTAAATACTATAATTACCGGTTAGTTTTGTACATGCTGTCGCTGTCCGTTATCGGGGTTCTTGTGGTGGCCAGCGCCTCCAACCAGGATTCCAGTACAGTGACAAAACAGATTATCGGCGTAATGGTGGGATTTGCCCTGGCTATTGGGCTTTCCATCATAGACTATCATAGAATTATCAAGCTTTATGCTCTGATTTATGCGGGCTGCATTATTTTGCTGGGAGCTGTTCTTGTTATGGGACATACGGCTGGAGGAGCCACCAGATGGATTAATATTCCTGGTATCGGACGGATACAGCCGTCTGAATTCGTAAAAATCGGTTTAATCGTGTTCTTTTCCTGGTATTGGAACAAATACCAGGAAAGGCTGAACACGCCGATTATGATAGGGCTTGCCGCTTTGCTTGCGGCCATACCCATCGGTCTTATTTTTGCAGAGCCGAATTTATCCACCAGCCTTGTGGTTTCCATTATTATCCTGTGTATGGTATTTTCCGCAGGAATCAGTTACCGCTGGATCGGGGGCGTCCTTGCCGTTGCTATACCGGCAGGAGCGCTTTTCATATTTCTGCTGACCAAAGGACTGATCCCTTTTATACACGATTATCAGGCGCGGCGGATCCTTGCATGGATTTATCCCCATGCAGAGCAGTATGCGGAGAATCTGTATCAGCAAAAAAATTCAATTATGGCAATCAGTTCCGGACAGCTTCAAGGGAAAGGACTTTTTAATACAACCATTGCATCGGTGAAAGATGGAAACTTCTTATCAGCCGGGGAAACCGACTTTATTTTCGCCATTATCGGCGAAGAAATGGGATTTCGAGGCAGCGTTATCGTCATTGTTCTTATTGGTCTGGTTGTATTTGAATGCCTTTATTTGGCATCCAAAACCAAAGATATGTCAGGAAAACTGATTTGTACCGGCATGGCAGCTTTAATCGGCTTCCAGGCCTTTGCCAATATCGCCGTGGCAACGCAGATATTTCCCAATACAGGCCTTCCTCTCCCCTTTATCAGCTCGGGAGTCAGTTCGCTCATCAGCATCTTTATGGGTATGGGACTGGTGCTGAATGTTGGACTGCAGCGCAAAATCGGTAATTAATAAGGAGGTATATCGTCATGAATATAGGACTAGTTGCACACGATTCAAAGAAAAAACTTATGCAGAACTTCTGCATTGCCTACAGGGGAATTTTAAGTAAACACATGTTATATGCTACCGGAACCACCGGACGTCTGATCGAAGAGGTAACAAACTTAAATGTTCATAAATATCTGGCAGGACATCTGGGCGGGGAGCAGCAGTTGGGATCCCAGATTGAACACAATGAGATCGATCTGGTTATCTTTTTAAGGGATCCTCTTACACCCAAGTCCCATGAACCGGATATCGTAAACATCATGAGCACCTGTGATATGCACAACATTCCTCTTGCAACCAATCTGGCTACCGCAGAACTTTTGATCAAGTCTCTGGAGCGTGGTGACATGGAATGGCGAGAGATGTACAAATAACAGAGGTAGATTCCGTGAAAAAAAGAGTTTTTGTAAAATCAGGCTGCATTGCCTTATGTACCGTATTTCTGACAGGCTGCGCCGGTCTGAAGGGCCTGGATAATCCTTATGTGTATTCGGAAAGAACCACCCTTTACCAGTCCAGTGCAGTATCTGGCAGAGCAGAACCCTTTGCTCATGATCTCTGTATCGTTTCAGAGGATCCTTCCAGCCAGGACAATGCGGTCACTGCCGAAGCTGCCGCAGTCTTTGACTTAACGGATAAGAAAGTCCTGTTTGCAAAGAATCCTTTTGAGCGTTTGTATCCTGCAAGCATCACAAAAACCATGACAGCTCTTATAGCCTTAAAATACGGAAATTTAACAGATGAAGTCACGGTGACCAAGGATGCTGTCATTACGGAAGCCGGGGCTACTTTATGTGGGATAAAGCCAGGAGATAAGCTGACTATGGAACAGCTTTTATATGGTCTTATGCTCCCATCCGGAAATGATGCCGGGGCTGCCATTGCAACCCATATGGCCGGAGGGATAGACCAGTTTTCACAGATGATGAATGATGAAGCGTTGAAGATTGGAGCTACAGGCACTCATTTCCTTAATCCCCACGGATTAAGCGATGATAATCACTACACCACAGCTTATGACCTGTATTTAATCTTTAATGAAGCTTTAAAGTATCCCGATTTTCGCAAGATTGTTGGTACAACTGAGTACACCACCACCTATCAGGATGGCGCGGGAAAATCAGTAAATGCAACCTGGAAAGGCACCAACTGGTATATGACAGGAGAGCGCCAGATGCCGGAAGGACTTACCGTCCTGGGCGGAAAAACAGGTACGACAAAGGCGGCCGGAAGCTGCCTGATCATGGGAAGCTCGGATTCCTCTAAGCGGGAATATATTACCGTTGTTTTAAAGGCACCGAATCATGCAGGCCTTTACGATAATATGACAAATATATTGAATAAAATTGTAGAATAGTCATTGCCTTTCTTATGGATTTGTACTATAATTATATTAATCCGAATAGACTTTTTATACAAATTATATAACGCAAGGAGGAGATTGCTATGGTGCAGATAATAGCAGGAAAAAAGGGTAAGGGAAAAACAAAACATCTGTTAGACAGAGCTAATTCCATTGTTAAAGAATCATCAGGTTCTATTGCCTACCTGGACAAAAGTTCCAAGCACATGTACGAATTAAGCAACAAGATCCGCCTCATTAATGTCAATGAGTATCCGATTACATCAAGCGAAGGATTTATAGGTTTTATCTGTGGTATTATATCTCAAGATCATGACTTAGAGATGATGTTCTTTGACAGCTTTCTAAAGCTGGCCTGCCTTGAAGGGGAAGATATATCTGAAACCATTGCAACTTTGGAAAAAATCGGTGAAAAGTATCACGTAACCTTTGTTCTCAGTGTTTCCATAGATGCGGAGAATATGCCTGAGAATGCCAGGGCTAATGTGGTTGTTTCATTATAATCATACATGAAGATAAGGGGGCTGCACGGCAGTCCCCTTTGTTTTGCTTGAATTTTTTGGAATTTCCTTTTATAATACTAAAAAGAACGCCCTGGGGCATACCTTTATGCCCAAAGTACATGGGTAGTAATAAGGAACGCCGTGGGGGCATACCTTATGCCCAAAGTACATGGGCAGTAATTAGGAAAGGAGGCGTCAGGTTGGCTAAACAAAAGGCAGCGCAGCCATTAAAAAGGGCTGTTCGTCCAAAAAAGAATAAAAAAATCATCCGGTACCGGCGGCCTCTGAATATTAATGTTGGCATGATCATCTTTGCGTTGATCTTTGTTTATATGGTGTTCAGTGTATTCGCCTATGTTCGTAGAGATAAGATACAGTTTTATGAAGTACAAGAAGGCAGCATCGTCAATAATAAAAATTACACAGGAATAATCCTCCGGCAGGAAGAAGTAAAAAATGCAGACCGTTCCGGCTATGTCAATTACTACGTAAGGGAAGGAAAACGGGCTTCAAACGGCACCAGGGTCTATTCCATTGATGAGACAGGAAATCTCACTTCATTTCTGGCGGAAAATTCAGAGGATAAGATTACACTGACACCGGAAAATCTTGCTGAGCTGAAAAAGCAGCTGACCACATTCAGCCTCACTTATGACAATGACCAGTTTCGATCTGTATATGATGCCAAATACGCTTTAGAAGCCGAAGTCATGGAATATATGAATTTTAATGCTTTGGACAACCTCGGAGCCCAGATGGATCAGGCAGGCATTAATTTTGAGCAGGTAAAAGCAGACCGGGCAGGTATCGTCTCCTATGGAGTGGATTCTTATGAGGGACTTCAGCCATCGGGAGTTTCAGATGCCGTATTTAACCGAAGCAGCTATACGAAAACCTTTACAAAATCAGGAAATCTAATAGAAAAGGGCTCACCCGTTTATAAGGTCATTACTTCCGATTTATGGTCAGTCGTGTTCCCAATGACAGAAGAAGATTCCAAATCATATGGAGACAAAACGAATCTTACCGTAGAATTTTCCGGACGGGATTTAAAAGCTACGGGTAGCTTTTCCGTGTTTTCCGGAACAGATGGAAAGGCTTTTGGAAAATTGGACTTTGATAAATATATGGTTCAATTTGCATCCGACCGGTACGTTGATTTTGAAATCGTTTCTGACCGGGTAGATGGATTAAAGATTCCTGTAACATCTGTTACTAAAAAAGATTTTTACCTGGTCCCCATGGACTATGTCACCCAGGGCGGAGACAGCCAGTCCACCGGTTTCAACAAAGAAGTGTATTCTGGGTCCGGGACCTCAGTAGTCTTTGTCCCTACTGAGATTTACTATTCCGAAGGGAATAATTACTATATTGAAATGGGTACGGAAGACGGCTTTAAAGCCGGAGATTATATTGTAAAACCCAATTCCACGGAGCGTTATCAAATTGGGACAAGCGCTTCCCTTCAGGGCGTATATAATATAAACAAAGGGTACGCTGTATTTAAACAGATTGATGTGCAGGCATCCAATGACGAATATTACACGGTGAAAAAGAACATGACTTATGGATTGGCGGTATACGATCATATCGTTCTCAAAGCAGAAACTGTCAATGAAGGGGAATTAATTTATCAATAAGAGGTGATTGGTTTGGTTAGGGAAAATCTGGAAGAAGTAAATAAACGTATTTTAGCAGCCTGTAAGAGGGCCGGAAGAAATCCGGAAGAAGTAACACTGATAGCGGTAAGCAAAACAAAACCCAATAACATGATTTCAGAAGCATATTCTGCCGGTGTACGGGATTTTGGAGAAAATAAGGTGCAGGAACTTTGTGAAAAGCACCTTGCCCTTTCGGAGGATATCCGCTGGCATATGATTGGTCATTTGCAGAGAAATAAAGTCAAGCAGGTCATTGACAAAACTGTGTTGATTCACAGTGTAGACACTATCCGCCTGGCGGAGCAGATCGAAGAGGAAGCCGCCAAAAAAGACTTAATTGTGGACATCCTTTTGGAAGTGAATGTGGCAGAAGAAGAAAGCAAATATGGGTTTAAATTGGAGGAGACGGAGAGCGCGATTCGTAGAATCGCCAGCCTTCCCCATGTAAAGATAAAAGGTCTTATGACTATTGCACCTTTTGTAGAAAAATCTGAGGAAAATCGTCCTGTTTTTAAAAAATTAAGACAATTTTATGTTGACATGCAAAGCAAAAACGTTGATAATGTTAGTATGAATATGCTCTCAATGGGTATGACCGGAGACTATGAGATTGCCATAGAAGAAGGTGCTACTCTGGTAAGAGTCGGTACCGGAATTTTCGGTACAAGATATTATATGAACACTTAATGATTGAAGGAAATGCGAAGCAACGTTTACCCGCATGATTGGGCATGAATTAAGTGAGAATATATGCCTGGACCCTGGATAGATTTTTTCTCACTCAGGAACCATGGTATAAGATTGGAGAGAATAAAGTATGAGCATTTTAGGCAAACTGATGGATAGCATGCGCTTAAACGATACAGATGATGACGATTACTATTTAGATGACGACTACGAGGATGAAAGCGATAAACCTGCTAAGAGAACCCTTTTCTCAAAAAAGAATGAAGAGGATTACTACGAGGAGGACGACGACTTTGATCAAAAGCCTCGTTTCCTATCCCGGTCCCCTAAAGTAGTGCCCATGAAGCAGTCCCGCACTATGGAGGTATCCATGGTAAAACCAACCTCCATTGAAGATGCAAAGGAAATTTGCGATCATATGCTGTCCGGAAAGGCTGTTGTCCTCAATATGGAAGGCATCCATACAGAAGTCGCCCAGAGAATCATCGACTTTACCTCAGGCGCCACTTACTCCATGAATGGTAATTTACAGAAAATATCAAATTACATATTCATAGCGACCCCGGAATCCGTAGAGCTCTCCGGTGATTTTCAAGATCTGTTAAATAATGGAAGTCTGGATATGGGCGGAATGAATTTACGCCTTTAACAGATGTTCCGCATAAGACATCATACATTTCTTTGAATGGTACAAGCAGACGATTTTCCACATCACACGTTTCCTCAAATCGTTGCAGCATTGCAATGCAGGAAACGGGACGGAAGATTGTTTGCTTTCTTCCATGATATAGGAGTAAAAATAATACAGCAGTAAAACACCCTGCGGGCATACCTGAATGTCCCAAAAGCATGGACAGAAAAGAGGAAAATACCATGGGAAACAGAATTCCGGTACACATGAACGGTGCCTTCATTTATGAGATTGTCATGGAAACTGGGTTTGACAGACTAAAAGAAGAACTGAAAAAGCTGAACCTGGAAGAACGCAAGGTTTGTATTGTCACAGATTCCAATGTGGCACCTCTTTACCTTGAGGAAGTGGAATCGATTGTGTCTTCCTGTTGCAAAAATACAGAACATTTTATTTTCCCTGCCGGAGAAGAAAACAAAAATCTGGATACCGTCAGGAACCTATACGAAGTTCTTGTTGTAAAACAATTTGACCGCCATGATTATCTGCTTGCTTTGGGCGGAGGAGTTGTGGGAGATTTATGCGGTTTTGGGGCTGCAACCTATCTGCGGGGAATATCCTTTATCCAGGTGCCTACAACCCTGCTGTCCCAAGTCGACTCCAGCATCGGCGGAAAAACCGGCGTTGATTTTGATTCCTACAAAAATATGGTAGGAGCCTTCCATATGCCGAAGCTGGTATATTCCAATACCGCCACCTTAAAAACTCTCTCAGAAGAGCAATTTTCTTCTGGAATGGGAGAGGTTATCAAGCATGGACTGATCAAAGATGCCTCCTATTACCAATGGCTTATGGAGCATGCCGCTGAAATTCATAGCAGGGATTTAACAGTATTAAGTGAAATGGTTCTTGTGAGCAACCAGATCAAGCGGGATGTAGTGGAAAAGGATCCGACAGAACAGGGAGAGCGCGCTCTTTTAAATCTGGGACATACCCTGGGACATGCCATTGAAAAGCTTTCGGATTTTCGGCTTGTACATGGTCACTGTGTGGGACTTGGCTGCATCGCTGCCATGGCGATATCGATCAATAGAGGAATGATCCGTTCAGAAGAACTTCCAAGACTTTTAACGGTGATGGAGCAATTTGGTATGCCTGCTTCGGTAAGCGGTCTTTCTGCAGAAAATATTGTTCTCACAACAAAAAGTGATAAAAAAATGGATTCCGGCACCATCCGGTTTATCCTGTTAGAACAGATTGGTAAAGCCTTCACCTGCAAGACTGTCACTGATACGGAAATGGCAGAAGCGCTTCGCCATATCTTAACTTAAGGAGATTTTCATGAATCAAAAAACAAAACTGATCATTGGTATGATTATCGGCTTCTTTCTTTCCATTGGCCTGGATCAATGGACCAAGCTTCTTGTTGTTAAGCATCTCATGAACCGGCCTCCCTTTGTCATCTGGAATGGAGTATTTGAACTTTATTATTCCGAAAACCGGGGGGCAGCATTTGGAATGCTTCAGGGTAAACAGGCGTTTTTCCTGCTGGTTGCCTTGCTAGTGCTTACAGCAGCTGCTTTTGCGGTCAGCCGTATGCCTGCTGATAGAAAATACCTGCCGCTGCACCTGATTGCCATGTTTCTTTCGGCAGGAGCGGTGGGAAATATGATCGACCGCTTTTTAAGAGGCTATGTGGTTGACTTTTTATATTTTAAGTTGATTGATTTTCCAATTTTTAATGTTGCGGATTGTTACGTCACGGTATCCATGTTCGTCTTTATGCTCCTGTTTCTGTTCTATTACAAAGAGGAGGACTTATCCTGTCTTTCCTTTCATAAAAAGGAGGAGCTGGGTTGAGTCAAGAGTTTATAGTCGCTCCTGAGGAAGCCGGTGTCCGGATCGACCGGTATTTATCCGACCAATGCCAGGACATTTCCCGTTCCTATCTTCAGAAGCTTTTAAAGGAACAATCCGTGCTGGTTGAAGAAAAACCGGTAAAAACCAATTATAAAGTAAATGCAGGGGACCGGATTTCCCTGACCCTTCCTGAAATAAGGGAACCGGAAATCATGCCGGAGGAAATCCCCCTTGATATTGTCTATGAGGATAAGGATATCATCCTCATTAATAAACCAAAGGGGATGGTAGTCCATCCCGCTGCAGGCCATTACAGCGGAACCCTGGTCAATGGCCTGATGTCTCATTGCCGCAATGAATTATCCGGAATAAACGGTGTTATGCGCCCTGGTATCGTCCATCGGATTGATATGGATACCACCGGGGTTCTTATTGTATGTAAAAATGACATGGCCCACAATTCCATTTCAGAACAGCTGAAGGAGCATTCCATTACCAGAAAATATGCTGCAATCGTACATGGAGTCCTAAAGGAAGACGAGGGAACGATCAATGCACCCATTGGCCGTCATCCCGTAGACCGGAAGAAAATGAGCATCAATGAGAAAAATGGAAGAGAAGCAGTGACCCATTACCGCGTTCTTGAGCGGTATCGGCAATTTACCTATATCGAATGCCAGCTTGAAACGGGCCGAACTCATCAGATCCGTGTCCATATGGCAAGCATAGGCCATCCTCTTCTAGGAGATTCTGTCTATGGCCCCGCAAAGTGCCCATTCCGTCTTACCGGGCAGACGCTTCATGCCGGCGTATTAGGTATCATCCATCCCAGAACCGGTGAATATATAGAGTTTACTGCGCCTCTTCCCGACTATTTTGAAGAACTATTGAGAAAACTGCGGTTAACTTAACAGGCTTGGCATAAGACATCTTCTTAAAAAACAGTTAAATCGTAATATAAATCTAGATTTTTCAGAAATTTTAAGGTATAATATAACTATAAGATACCGGAAGGAGCTGTCTATATGAGTGGAAATTTAGTAATTGCAATTGGAAGACAATGCGGAAGTTCTGGAAAAATCATCGGACAGAAATTGGCAGAAGAACTGGGCATTAAATGCTATGACAAGGAGCTTTTGGCACTTGCAGCAAAAAACAGCGGGTTATGTGAAGAATTATTCAAAACCCATGATGAAAAGCCAACCAACAGTTTTCTGTATTCCCTTGTGATGGATACATATTCCATGGGATTCACAACCTCTGGTTACATGGATATGCCAATAAATCATAAGATCTTTTTAGCACAGTTTGATACCATCAAACAGCTGGCGGATGAAGAATCCTGTGTAATCGTTGGAAGATGTGCCGATTATGCACTGGCGGATTATCCCAACCTTGTTTCCGTGTTCATTACTGCCGATGAAGAAGATAAGGTTCAATCCTTAAAAGAACTTTATCATGTTGATGATACCAAAGCAAAGGATATTATGGTCAAAACGGACAAAAAGCGTTCCAGCTACTATAATTACTATTCCAATAAAAAATGGGGAGATGTAAGAAGCTACGATTTATGCATTAATCGAAGCTCCGTAGGGATAGATGGAACCGTAAAGCTGATCCACAATTTTGTTGATGCTAAAATGGAATGGAATAATGCGAACCGTTGACGGTTTAATATCCTTAAGAAACAGATGCTATTTTTATTGAATTGAATAAAGACGGACATTTCTATGATACAGCTGAAATGTCCGTTTTTTGTTCGCGGTTTTGTATTTTCTGTACATTAAATGTAGATATGTTAAATAATATTGTTGACATTGTACATAGCATATGATATTGTTTGAATATACAAAATAATGTAAATTGATAAAAGCGAGTAAACTCATGAATAACAATTGTTTAGAAGCAGGAAACCTATATCAAAAAATAGGCCTGGTAAAAAATCTATTGGCGCTGGATTTAATGTCCCGGAATGCAGGAGACCGGATTCTGCCTATCTCAGAGTATCAGGATAAATTCGGGGTATCCAGGGGGACCATTCAGAACGCATTTGCCTGTTTAAAAGAGTGCAATGCTGTGACGCTGGAGAACCATGGGCATCAGGGTACCTTCATCAAAGAGATTGATTATAAGAAGCTGCAGGAAAATTGTATGCGCAAAGAAATTCTTGGAATCATGCCCCTTCCCTATTCCGTAACTTATGAGGGCTTTGCCACGGCCATGTATACCCAGTTTGCACCGCTTAACTTTAATATGGCTTACGCCAGAGGTGCAGTAGGGCGTATTGATCTGGTGGAATCAGGAACGTATCAGTTTGCTATCTGCTCCCAGTATGCAGCGGAACAATCCATAAAAGAAGGAAAGCAGATTGAAGCGGCAATTAATTTTGGACCGGGCAGCTTCCTTTCCAGGCACGTGCTTCTTTTAGGGGATACCAAATATGAAAACATTCAGGATGGCATGCGGGTAGCATATGACAGCAGCTCCATTGACCAAAGCTGCATTACTAAAAATATTATCCACGGCAAAAAGGTTACTCTGGTCCCTATCCGGACCCAACAGACCGTAAGCGCCTTGATGGATGGTATCATAGATGCAGGAGTATGGAACTATGACGATATCCTGGAGCATAAATACGAATCACTGAACGTGGTTTTCTTAGATGAATCCGATTATAACAACCTGTTTTCGACGGCTGTAATGGTTATCAGAAAGGAGGATGAATATCTAAAGGCACTGTTAGAAAAGTATGTCAGCGTACCGAAGGTTGTGGAGATCATCAGGGAGGTAAGAGATAAAAAGAGAGAACCCTATTTTTAAAAGTTGTCTTTTTGAAGCAAAGTACAAAAAAATGTATATTGATATTGGGAGGAAATCCAATGGATTTAAGAGATATTTTAAACCAGCGTCTGGATATTCTGGAGGAAAATCATGTAATTTGCAAAGAAGTTGCGGATTATTCCAGAAAAGCAGTGGAACGGATCCTGGAAGAAAAACCTGACACAGAGGAAGATAAGGCTGCAATGTTTATTACTCATCTGGCTATGGCAGGACAACGGGTACTAGACGGGGTTGTGGAACACCCTCTGGATAACACGCTCCTCGAGGGAATAAAAATGGAGCCGGTTTACCAAAGAGCGGAAGTGTTAAAAGAGGAACTGTTAAAGGAAACAGATATCCAGTTCCCGGAAGCAGAACGGAATTTTCTGACCGTTCATCTATGCAATCTGCTTACATAATAAGGTATCAGGACCGAATGGTCTTTTTAAGAAATGATACAAGGATAAAAGGAGGATAGAAGCAATGAAGATTGTGGTTGGTGGTCAGATTGACAAGGAGGAAATTGCCAGACTGGTGTCCCTGCAGATGAACGGCCGTGCAGAGATCGAGATCAAGGGGGATCTGGATGCTGCATTGGGCGTGAAAAACGGAAAGTATGATTATTATGTAGGTGCCTGCAATACTGGCGGCGGCGGAGCGCTGGCTATGGCTATGGCCATGCTGGGTTCCGGGCTCTGTTCTACGATTTCCATGCCAGGAAATGTAAAGAGCGGAGATTTTATCAGGGAAGAGGTACAAAAGGGGAAAAAAGCATTTGGATTTACAGCACAGCACAAAGAAGAGGTCCTTCCGGTTTTGCTTCAGGCAATCATTGAGAAAGAGGAGGTTTCATAGGTATGAAATACATAGTTATCGCATTAATCGGGGCATTGGCTTCCGTTTTATCCAATCAAGGGATTGCAGTATTTAATGACGGTTTCCGGCCAATTGTGGGGCAGTATTTTAACGGTGAGATCAACCGAAAAGAATTGGCGGCCATGAGCTTTGCCATCAGTTTCGGTCTGGTTATCGGTTTTGGTATACCGACCTCTATTGCAGCAAGCATTATTTTGATCCACTGCCTGCTGTTAACTACTGATATCATCGGATCCTTCTGTAATAACAGCAGGAACGGGATGATCCTTTCCGCTGTCATCGGAGCCGCTTACGGCCTGGCGATTCTGGCCGGTCTGGAGTTTGTCGTAAAACTGTTCAGCTACATGCCATATAACTTCACCAGTGATTTAGGAAGTGTTTCCGGCTATATAACAGTTGCATTTGCCGTATTCCCGGCAGTGGGCATCGCTTATCAGCATGGTTTTAAAAAAGGATTGACCACCGGAATAGTAACCTTAGTTGTATATTTCCTTGTAAAAAAATTCGGTACCTTTCCTATCGGGGCAGGCAAGGTTTCTTTAAATGCAGAAGGCATGGCTATGCTTGCAGGTATGATTATGATGATCGTTTATGCTGCTCAGCAGAAAGGAACGGAACATACCAATGAAGGGCTGATCCAGGGTTTTGAGGGCAACATTTTACGAATTCGTAAAAACTGGCTGTTACTGGCTGTTATGGGCGGTCTGATCGCAGCCGGAACCAGTCTGGCGATTATCGCCGGCGATCCCGCCTCCCTGGCCCTTTTGGCTAATCAGGAATACAGCAACGCTGGATTAACTGCACTGGCAAGAGCCATTGGTTTCATACCTCTGGTATTTACTACAGCCATTGTGACAGGCGTGTACGGCGCGGCTGGATGCACTTTTGTATTTGTAGTCGGACTGTTCCTCCATGGAAACCCGCTTTTTGCCTTTGTACTGGGATTTGCAGTCATGGTAGCAGAGATTTTCCTGATCAACATTTTTGCAAAATACATGGATAAATTCCCGGGTGTAAAAGATATGGGAGAGTATGTGAGAACATCCATGAACAAGGTTCTGGAAATTTCTTTGCTTGCAGGCGGTATTGTAGCTGCTGAAAAAATGGCCGTTTCCTCTTCCGGATACACTGGAATCGGAGCACTGTTTGTAATCGGGGCCTTCCTGTTAAATAAGAAAGCGAAAAAACCGATTGTTGACCTGGCGGTCGGTCCTGTGGCCTGTATCGTATTCGGAGTGCTGCTGAACCTGCTTCTCATAATCGGTCTCATTGCAGTCCCGGTGGCTAAGTAGCTGGGAATTGATATGGAACGACTTGAAACATATGCAAAAAAAACATTTTTGGCACTTAAAAATCCCTATTGCACTGTAAACCAGGTAAATCCCCTTGCAATCGACCAGATTGCTCCAACTCAGATAAAACATGGGTTTGCCTGTTATACCGGTATTAAGGATACTCCGGTCATTCCCGGGAAACTAAAAGAACGGCTTAATGAAAGTGGCTTTTTATTTCATACCGCCGATAAAATGGCTTTAGGCGGGAGAGCGGTGGATTTACAGCTTATCAATCCCATTACAGGAAAATGGATGACCGGTTCCAGCAGCGGTACGGCCCTAAACGTCTTCTATGGAATCAATGATGCCGGAATCGGAACAGACGGCGGCGGCAGTGTACTTGCACCTGCCGCTGCACTCAATCTTTATGGATTTATCTCTCCGTTAATCGAGCAGGATCATATGAGGCAGTATTCAAAAGCTTCCACTGATGGAATCATATTTTCCCCCAGCATTGGTGCCATTACCAGAGATTTAAAGACCCTGGAACAGGTTTTAAACCCATTGCTTGGAATAAGCCTGACGGAGGAATCCGATGACAGGAATATCGGTTGGGAATGGCAAGAAGTACCAAGCGGAGGACCGCCGGATATTTATGGGGGCCGGGAACCATTGATCCAATACTTAAACGGAATTATAAAGCCGGGAACCATCCTGATCTCAAAGGAAGGACCGGTGGATGTGAATGCCATGGGGGACAGCATTTACGGCCATTTTGATAAGGAAACAGAAAAGAGCCAGGCTCATTCGGGAAAAGGTCTGATGCGGGTGGTCAATATGTGCGGAAAATCCGCATTGACCGTACCTTCCAGTGAATTGGGGTGTTGTATAGTTCTGATCTGTGAAAGTAAAAAAGAGGACATTGAAGCAATGTTCCGAAAGGCCAGATTGCTGGTCTGTAAAAGATCCCAGTTGATCGAGCGGTACTTTATGAACTTTGATATGTATTTCTAGTGCTGAGTTAGTAAACAGCGTACCCCGCTTTACCGGGTATCAACTGGATATGCAGGCATATCCTCTTGATTCGTTAGGAGACAAAACATGGAAAACGGTTATACTTTGATGCATGAACACATTACCATAGACTTATCAGGAGTAAAAAAAGACCAGGATTGCCGGCTGGACTGCTTTGAAGAAACGAAAAGCGAGCTTCACCGTCTGTATCAGTTAGGAGTCAGGCGCATTCTGGATGTGACGAATATGGGCATGGGAAGGAATCCGGAATACGTGAGCCGTATGGAAAAAGCCACCGGCATCAGGATCTTGCAGTCGACCGGTTTTTATAAAGAGCCATTTCTTCCGGATTTTGTGTATTCCATGTGTGAAACAGAACTTGCCGAACTGGCAGAGAAGGAATTGACAGAAGGAATAGGGGATTCCGGCATCAAAGCAAGGGTCATAGGAGAGTTTGGGACCAGTAAAAGCACCATGACGGATATGGAAAAAAAGGTATTTCATTCCATGGCTTTAGCCGCGGTGCATACCGGTTCCGTAGTAACTACTCATACCACCCTTGGAACAATGGCTTTGGAACAGGCCATCTATTTAAAAAATGCCGGGATACGGCCGGAAAAGATTATTATCGGCCATTTAGACCTTTCTCAGGACACGGATTATATTCTTTCGGTACTGAAGGAAGGCGTCAATATCGGATTTGATACTGTGGGAAAAAATAATTACTGTCCGGACCGGTTCCGCGCAGAAACACTAAAGCAAATCGCAAAAGAAGGTTTCCTGGGGCAGGTGGTTTTATCTATGGACATTACCAGAAAATCTCATTTAAAGGCATGGGGAGGTCTGGGTTATGCTTATCTGTTTGAAACCTTTCTTCCCATGCTTCGGGATTATGGTTTATCCAAGGAACAAATCGACATGCTGCTGATTAATAATCCGGACCGGATTTTAAAATAAGGAGGAAGATAAAATGCAGACCTATCCGTTATCCAGCATCTCAGTAGAGGCGGCCGCCAGACTGCAGTTTAAAGTGATTGATTGTATCACAAAATCATTCAGCGGCCGCGAGATTTTAAATCGTGGAGATTTAGGGGTTATTCCAGGGCTTAATAAGCCGATAACCACAAAGAAAGCGGAACGGGTTATTGCGGATCTGTTTGATGGGGAAGCCTGTATCCTGGTAAGAGGCGCCGGAAGCGGAGCTATAAGAATGGGACTCCACAGTATATTAAAACCGGCCGAAAAAATTTTGGTACACAAGGCGCCTGTTTACAGTACGACTGCCACCTCCCTGGAAATGTTATACATTCCGGCTGTAGAGGCCGATTATAATGATCCGGACGATATACGCAGGGTGATAAAAGAAAACAATGATATTAAAGGTGCCCTCATCCAATACACAAGGCAAAAGGCGGATGACCGCTACGACATAGCCCAGGTGATAGAAACAATTAAGGAATGCATTGATATTCCCATATTAACCGATGATAACTATGCCGCCATGAAAGTGAGCCGGATTGGCATCCAGTGCGGAGCGGACCTTTCCTGTTTTTCCTCTTTTAAGCTGTTGGGCCCGGAAGGTGTAGGCATTATCGTAGGAAAGGCATGCTATATTGAAACATTAGTGAAAGAAAGTTATTCCGGAGGCATGCAGGTACAGGGACATGAAGCCCTGGATGTACTCCACGGCCTTGTTTACGCGCCTGTGGCCCTGGCCATACAGGCCCAGGTAAATGAAATATGTGTAAAAAGGCTGAATGAAGGTGAGATCCCTCAGGTAAAACAGGCATTTCTGGCAAATGCCCAGTCAAAAGTACTATTGGTCGAGTTTTATGAGAACATTGCAGAAAAAGTCCTTATGGAAGCCGAAAAGCTGGGAGCAGCGCCGAATCCAGTGGGGGCAGAATCAAAATATGAGCTGGTTCCCATGTTTTACCGGGTATCCGGTACCTTCCGGAGTGCGGATCCAACACTGGAAAGCCGTATGATCCGAATCAACCCGATGCGGTCCGGGGCGGATACCATTATGCACATTATAAAAGAAGCTGTAGAAAGAGTGATATAAATGTTTTTAGAACAGACCTTAAAACGAAACCCGGAACTGATCAAAGCCTCCTTTGAGCTTCATCAGAGCGGGCTGATCCAACCGGATTCTTATGTGATAGACGTGGATACCTTTCTGGATAATGCAGCTTTCATGTTAAAAGAAGCAAAGAAAAAGGAGATCCGGTTGTTCTTCATGCTGAAGCAGGCCGGAAGAAATCCCTACCTGGCAGGGAAACTGGTGGAACTGGGCTACGAAGGGGCCGTTGTAGTGGATTATAAAGAAGCCAAAGTCATGATGGATCACCAGATCCCGATCGCAAACGTCGGGCATCTGGTACAGATTCCCACTGCCCAGGTAGAGGAGATCGTGGCATACCGTCCTCAGTTGATCACGGTATATTCCGAAGAGAAAATCAGTCAGATCCATCAGGCGGCAAAGAAACTGGGACTTTCCCAGGAGATCATTCTCCGTGTTACCAGCGATTCGGATATGATCTATTCAGGGCAGACTGCAGGGTTCCATATTGATGCGTTAAAAGTTCTGGCAGAACGGGTCAAAACACAGTATCCCTGTGTAAGAATTGCAGGTGTCACATCTTTTCCCTGTTTTTTGTATGAAGAAACCGCTCATGACCTGAACCCCACCAATAATATGGATACCGTAAGATTTGCGGCTAAGATTTTAAAGGAGTGTGGAATCCAGGTAACCATCGTCAATACACCATCAGGATCCTGCACCTACGCCCTGAATAAGATCAGAGAAATGGGAGGAAACTGTGCCGAGCCGGGCCATGGCCTGACCGGAACGACTCCAATGCATGCGTACCATATGCTGGAGGAAGTTCCGTGTGTTACTTATGTTAGTGAAATATCCCACAATTTTAAGAGGCAGGCCTATTGTTTCGGCGGCGGCTATTACCGGCGTTCCCACGTAAAGTCTGCACTGGTTGGGACCTCTTTTGATAATTACACAGAAATGGGTATTATTCCGCCTTCCAATGAAAGCATTGATTACCATTTCGGCCTGACGAAAGAAGGAACAGTAGGAGATACTGTGGTCATGGCATTCCGTTATCAGATCTTCGTTACCCGGTCGGATGTGGTGCTGTTGGAAGGATTGAAAAAGAAAAAGCCGCAAATTGTTGGAATATATGACAGCATGGGGAAAAAGCTATGAAAAAAAGATTGATTGTTATCGTATTGGATGGATTTGGCATCGGAGCCATGGAAGATGCACGTCTGGCCAGGCCGGGAGATGAAACAGCCAATACCCTTAGAAGCATTTTAAAGGACTACCCCGATCTAAAGCTCCCGGCACTGGAAAAGCTGGGACTTATGAATGCCTATGGGAAGGAAAGTGCTTCCATGAAATTCTCACCTGAAGCAAATTTCGGTAGCTGCGAACTCATGCATTATGGTGCAGATACGTTTATGGGGCATCAGGAGATTATGGGAACACTTCCTAAAAAACCAGAAGTCCATCCCTTTCAGGAGAAAGCAGACGCAGTAAAATCACACCTGGAGGCAAATGGACATCAGGTACAGGTCATAGAACGGCAGGGGCTGCGCTATTTACTGGTAGACCATTACGTAACCGTAGCTGATAATCTGGAAGCGGATTTAGGGATGTGCTACAATGTAACGGCTCCTTTGGATCTGATCTCCTTTGAAGAGGAATATGCCATAGCCAGAAAGGTAAGAGAAGTAGTAACCGTAGGCCGGGTGATTGTATTTGGCGGAACCGGAAATACCATGGAAGACCTCTGGAATGCTGAAGAAGTGAAAGAAGGCCGTTTTATCGGCATTGCCTCTGCAAAATCCAAATCCTATGATCAGGGCTACCAGTGCAGACACTTAGGTTATGGGGTGGATCAAAACGTACAGGCCCCCACGATTCTCACAAAAGCAGGGTATGACTGTACTCTGATTGGAAAAGTAGCGGACATTGTATCCAATGACAGAGGGCTGAGCATTTCCTGTGTACCCACACAGGAAGTGATGGACCTTACATATCGGGAAACAGAAGCCATAAATCAGGGCTTTTTATGTACCAATGTGCAGGAAACAGACTTAGCCGGGCATTCCCAGTCCACCATGGTTTATAAAAGGATCTTAGAAATCGCAGACCAGGGAATCAGCAGGCTTTTACCGGAACTGACTTCCCAGGACATTCTGGTGATTATGGCCGACCACGGAAATGATCCCAATATCGGTCACAGTAAGCATACCAGGGAACGTGTTCCCCTTCTCGTTTATAAAAAAGGAATAACAGGAAGAAGGCTGGGAAGGAGAAATACTCTCTCTGACATTGGCGCAACCGTTTGTGATTATTTTGGCACAGACGCTCCGCAAAACGGAGAATCCTTTCTGCCGGTTCTAAAAAATTGACGGGAAGGAATTTAACTTCATCAAGTAGTGAAGCGGATTGCGAATATCCGATTGGCTCCATAAAAAAAACATGAGGGAAACGGCAAAGGCCGCACGCCTCATGTTTTTTCTTTTCCTATGAGTTTACTCAACCGTCACAGACTTCGCCAGATTCCTTGGCTGATCCACATCCAGATCCTTTCCCACAGAAGCGTAATATGCAATAAGCTGAAGCACAACTGCGATTGGAAATACCGTGAACCGGTCGCCGATCTCCGGAATATTGATCTGAACATCAGCAATCCCTGGCTCAATCTTAGATTTCTCCTTTGTCAATAAAATCACAAATGCACCTCTTGCCTTTACTTCCCGGATATTGGAGATGGTTTTTGAAAAAATCTTCTCCTGTGTTGCAATGGCAATAACCGGAACCTGATCCGTTATAAGAGCAATGGTACCGTGTTTTAATTCACCTGCAGCATAGGCTTCCGCATGAATATAGGAAATTTCTTTTAATTTCAAAGCCCCTTCCAGTGAGAAGGCGTAATCAAGACCACGTCCGATAAAAAAAGCATCCGGCTTATTGATTAAGTGCGTTACTAAGGCCTTTACCTCATTCTTTTTTTCAATCATAGCCTCCATGGCCGGTATGGCATCAAGCAGCTTTTTTATAAAGTCCTCGGCTTCCTCGTGGTCATAATTTCCTCGGACAAAGGCCATCCGGCAGCATACCATATAAAGGGCAGCAAGCTGAACAGAGTATGCTTTGGTACTGGCAACAGCAATTTCCGGGCCTGCATGAGTATAAAGAACATAATCGCTTTCCCTGGCAATGGTAGAGCCTTTTACATTGACCACAGAAAGAGTAGAAGCGCCGCAGGCCTTCGCCAGCCGCAAAGCCGCCAGGGTATCAATGGTCTCCCCTGACTGGGATATGATGATGACCAGGGTGTTACGATCAATGAGCGGGTCTTCATAACGGAATTCAGAAGCAATGGAAACTGTAACAGGGATACGAAGAAGCGGTTCCATAAGAGCCCTTGCCACCATCCCTGCGTGCATGGCAGTACCGCAGGCCACGATATGAACCTGGGTGCACTGTTTCAGCACTGAGTCCGGAATTCCGTCATCGCCAAAGTCCGGCAGTCCCTTTACCAGTCGCGGCAATATGGTGTTCTTAAGGGCATCCGGCTGTTCATGGATTTCCTTCAGCATGAAATGGGGGAATCCGTTTTTCATGGCTGCATCCATATTCCAGTTTACCTCCATCAGCTCAGGTACTTCTTCCTGTTGTTCCAGGTTATAAAGATGTACCTTATAGGAGGTGAGTTTTACAATATGATTCTCAGGAACCACAAAGTACTGCCTGGTATATGGAATGAGAGCAGTTAAATCCGAAGCTACAAAAGAACCGGATCTTGTATAGGCCACAACCAGGGGGCTGATATTGCGGATTGCATAGATATCACCTGGATGATCTTCAAACATCACGCAAAAGCTGTAAGAGCCTTTTAAATAGGCGGTAAATTTTGAAATAGCTTCTACGGGATCTCCCTGATAAATGCTCTCCAGAACCCAGGCAGCCACCTCGCTGTCTGTTTCGGAGCGGAGCTTTCCCTCCAGATGAAAATCAAGAGTAAGCTGATGATAATTTTCTATAATGCCGTTATGAACCAGAGTAATCCGCCCAGCCTGATGAGGATGGGTATTTTGGGTCGTTACACCTCCGTGGGTTGCCCATCTGGTATGTCCAAGACCACAATGGGATACCTCTGTGATTCCTTTGCATTCTTCCTTTAGATTGGATACTTTTCCTGTATGTCTGATCAGTCGGGTATGAGAATTCTCCATAAAAAGAGCAATGCCTGCACTGTCATACCCCCGGTATTCCAGCTGAGACAATCCTTCGAGCAATATTCTTTTAGAGTCTAATGGTCCTGTATATCCAATAATTCCACACATAATTTCATAATCTCCTTAAATTTTCATTTTGTGGCTGCATTCGTCCTTAAAAATGGCAAACAAAAAACAAGCTGTCTGGCTCCAGATTTTAAAACGGCAGCTTTTTTATTACATTCTGTTTTTAGTCCCCGGTTCCAACGCGTTTGTTTTGCAGTTACCTGCATATTTCACGTAGGATACACGCCCGGAGGGGCATGGAAGGGCATCCGCCGAATATTCGATAACCCTTCACCTCGTCAACCCTTGATGCCATTTTTCCCTGAAAAATGTTCACGATCGCATCAACTGGTGCATGGCGCTTAGCTTTGCTATTGTTATTTATGCCTCCTTCATAAATCTAGTTTATTATAGCCTTTGATCGTTTGTGCGTCAATACTATGATTTACATTCATTTTACGAAAAGCTTCTTTTTCATTTTACATCAATTCTATAAAATGAATTTTAGATATGCAGAAAGGAATTGTGATCTATGGCAAGTTTATCTTTTGTAAATGTATGTAAAACCTATAAAAACGGCCTCACCGTTGTAAAGGATTTTAATCTTGATATCAAAGACAGGGAATTTTTGATCCTGGTCGGCCCATCCGGCTGCGGGAAGTCAACGACACTTCGCATGATAGCAGGGCTTGAAGACATTTCTTCCGGTGAGTTGTGGATAAATGGACAGCTTATGAATATGACAAGCCCCCAAAGCAGGGACCTATCCATGGTGTTCCAGTCTTACGCTCTTTATCCCCACTTAACAGTCTACCAGAATATGGCCTTTGGCTTAAAGGTACATAAGGTCCCAAGGGAAGAAATAGGGAAACGAGTTGGTCGTGCGGCGGAAATCCTTCATATCAGCCATTTGCTTGACCGGAAGCCTTCTGCCTTATCAGGAGGGCAGAAACAGCGGGTTGCAATCGGAAGCGTGATTGTCCGCCAGCCTAAGGCATATCTGATGGACGAACCCTTATCCAATCTAGATGCAAAGCTGCGGGCACAAATGCGTGTAGAGCTTGCCAAAATCCACAGAGAACTGGATGCAACCATCATTTATGTTACCCATGACCAGGTGGAGGCAATGACCCTTGGCACCAGGATCGTAGTCATGAACAGCGGGGTGATCCAGCAGGCTGCAGTTCCAAATGACATTTATCAAAATCCAGTCAATAAATTTGTGGCAGGCTTTATCGGCTCCCCCTCCATGAACTTCCTGCCTGTCTGGGTAGAGCGAAGAGAAGAGAAGATCTGCCTGGAATTTGGTAAAAACAAACTCTTTACGAATGAAATATGCGCAAAGCGGCTGTTGGAAGGCGGTTATGTGGGAAGGCGTGTGTACCTGGGGATCCGGCCAGAAGATTTCCATGAAGAAGGACCAGAAGAACAGAAGCTCCTTTTGGATGTGGATATGAAAGAGGTCCTTGGGGCCGAAATACTTTTCCATGGCCGAATCAACAGAGATGAGATATGTGTACGGTTAAGTCCCAATGTTAAGGCAGAGAGCGGCGACCGTTTACCGGTATATGCGGATATGGACCGAATTAAATTGTTCGATATGGATACGGAGCAAAATATTTTATACGTTTAAGGAGCCTTCATATGAACCTAAAAACAATTGTAAAGAAAGCAGGGCCTTATGCCTATATAGTCCCGGCAATGACAATATTTGCAGTATTTTTGTTTTTCCCGTTTTTCAAAACAATATATTTAAGCTTATATAAAACCAATAAAATGGGTCAGGCCAAGCTTTATGTAGGTCTTTTAAACTATACGGACCTTTTAAATTCCCCGTCTTTTTTCAACAGCCTTCTGGTAACCGCAGTATTTGTCTTAATTGTCGTAACAGTAAGCATGCTGTTAGGGCTCGTTGCTGCAGTTCTTTGCAGCAAGACCTTTCCCGGAATCCGGATCTTCAGCACTGCTTACGCGCTGCCAATGGCCATTGCTTCCAGTTCCGCTGCTATGATATTTAAAATCATGCTTCATCCTTCCATTGGAATCGTTAATAAGATCCTGGGATTCCATATTAACTGGATCAGTGATCCCAGGTATGCCCTGGCCTGTGTCGCCCTGTTGACCGCCTGGCTGAACAGCGGAATCAACTTTCTTTATTTCAGCGCCGGGCTCAGCAACATTGATGAGACCATTTATGAAAGAGCCTCCGTGGATGGGGCAAATGCTGTTCAGAAATTTTTCTTCCTGACACTTCCTGGCTTAAGCCCTATTATGTTTTACACCCTGGTGGTCAATATCATTCAGGCATTCCAGTCCTTTGGCCAGGTCAAGGTCCTGACTCAGGGCGGACCTGGAGAATCCACCAATTTGATCGTTTACTCCATTTACCGGGACGCCTTTTTTAACTACCGCTTCGGGAGCGCAGCAGCCCAGTCCGTGCTGTTGTTCCTCATCATCATGATCCTCACCATATGCATGTTCCGCCTGGAAAAGAAGGGGGTAAGCTATTGATGGAATCTATTATCACCACAGCCTCCAAAGATATGAACCGGGATGAGCTGGAAAAACTGAAGCAGTCTGCCAATCAAAAGGCCCTTGTGCGCAGAAGGGTGGGAAAGCTGGCACTGGTGATCATAAACCTGGCCATGTCTGTCTTTGTTTTGCTTCCGCTTCTGTATGCGGTGAGCATTGCATTCATGCCTTCCGGTGAACTGTTCACAACTGATATGAACTTAATCCCAGGGAATCCGACCCTTGAGAACTTTCGTCAGGCCATGGTTAAAATCCCCTTAAGCCGGTTTATTGTCAATTCCTTTTTTGTAGCAGGCTGTATCACATTCGGACAGATCCTATCCTGTTCCCTGGCGGCATTTTCTTTTTCCTTTCTGGATTTTAAGGGGAAAAATCTGCTGTTCATGATTGTTATGGCAACCATGATGATACCTGGAGAAGCCACCATCATCTCAAATTATTTGACCGTAAGCGGGTTACAATGGCTTGACAGCTACAAGGTATTAATTATTCCTTATCTTACTTCAGCCATGGGTATTTTCCTTTTCCGTCAGTTTTATAAATCTTTTCCTGTATCCTTATATGAATCTGCGAGGATTGACGGTTGTTCTAACTTAAGATTTATTTACAGCATCCTGATTCCTCTTACCAAATCAGCAATCGGGGCCATGGCAGTCTATACCTTTATCAATGCCTGGAATATGTATATGTGGCCTCTTCTTGTTACCGGCTCTGACCGCATGAGAACGGTTCAGATTGGAATCGGCATGCTGGACAGCGTGGACTCACAGTCCATTTCCATGATGATCGCAGGTGTTGTCATGATCATCGTTCCATCTATCTCTGTTTTCATTGCAGGGCAAAGACAGTTGATCCGTGGTATGTTCTCAGGAGCAGTCAAAGGCTGACCTGGTTCAGACGTCCGGCGAGCCGCCAGGCAAATCGGTCTTCAATATTAAAAATAAAATTTGGAGGAAAGAAGATGAAGAAAAGAGCACTTGCCATGAGTATGGCAGTTATGATGGCAGCAGGAGCATTGTCCGGCTGCGCCAGTCAGACAGGAACAGAAACGAGCAGTGCCGGTTCAACCACAGTGGAAGCCCAGACGACTGCCGCCCAGTCTGCAGATAGCTCTGGCAGCCCTGCAGGCACCACCATAACCTTCTGGCATTCTATGGGAGGTGTAAACGGAGAAGCCATTGATACTCTTGTAACGAAATTCAATAAGGAAAACACTTCCGGCATTACTGTAGAAGCTCAGTATCAGGGCAGCTATGACGATGCCATCAATAAGCTGAAGAGTGCTCAGATCGGCAATATGGGCACTGATCTGGTCCAGATCTATGACATCGGTACCCGTTTCATGATCGATTCCGGCTGGGTCATTCCCATGCAGGAGCTGATCGATGAGGACCAATGGGATTTAACACAGGTGGAACCAAACATTGCAGCCTATTACACCGTAAATGGAAATCTGTATTCCATGCCTTTTAATTCCTCTACTCCGATTCTCTATTATAATAAAGACATCTTTACGAAAGCCGGCATCACGGAAATTCCTGACAGCCTTCCAGGAATTGAAAGAATCGGCGAGGATCTTATTGGCAAGGGCGGAGCAGGAGAGGTAATATCCTTAGGCATTTATGGCTGGTTCTTTGAGCAGTTCACCTGCAAGCAGCAGGCTCAGTATGCCGACAATGGAAATGGAAGAGAAGGAGCTGCAACGACAGTAGATTTTGATAAAAACGGAGCCGGTGTCAAAACCTTAACCGCATGGAAGAACTTATCGGATAAGGGTTATGCTCCTAATGTCGGACGGGGCGGTGATGCAGGTCTTGCCGACTTCAGCGCAGGCAAAGCGGCTATGACTCTGGGCTCCACCGCATCTTTAAAACAGATATTAAACGATGTGAACGGTAAATTCGAAGTAGGAACCGCATATTTTCCTAAGGTGAGTGACGATGATAAAGGCGGCGTTTCCATTGGCGGAGGTTCCTTATGGGCACTAAATAATGAGGATCCGGCAAAGCAGCAGGCTGTATGGGAATTTGTGAAATTCCTCGTTTCCCCGGAAAGCCAGGCCTACTGGAATTCCCAGACCGGTTATTTTCCTGTTACGGTTGCCGCTCACAATGAAGCTGTGTTCAAAGATAATATCGCACAATACCCTCAGTTTAAAACAGCCATTGATCAGCTTCATGATTCCACCCCTCAGTCCGCCGGGGCACTTCTCAGTGTATTCCCTGAAGCAAGGCAGATCGTGGAAACGGAGATCGAGAACATGATCAACAACAAGGGGACCCCGGAAGATGCAGTTGCTAAGATGGCAGAAAGCATTAATAAGTCCATTGAAGACTATAATCTTATTAACAATTAGATAATATCTAGAAAGGATATTGACAGATGAGAACAAAAGTTTGGGCTCACAGAGGCGCTTCCGCTTATGCGCCGGAAAACACACTGGAGGCATTTGAACTGGCATGCTGCAGCAAAATCCAGCCGGAATTTGGCACCTCAGTCATTCCTGAACTCATTGAAGTGTTAGAGCTTGTAAAGCCTTTTGATCTCACTGTTAATATTGAGCTGAAGACAGGAGTTTTCCGCTACAAAGGAATTGAGAAGGAAGCATTAACCGGACTTCTTTTCTCAGATGGTTTCATTAACGTTGCCGGATACGCAAAATTAATAGGGGCGGATGCACTTCATCCGTCACTCAATCACCTCCGGTCTAAAAAGCTGATTAAGGAAGCAAGGAAGAAGAAGCTTCCGATTCATGTCTGGACCGTGAACGATAAAGACATGATGGAATACCTTGCAGACAGGAAATTGATGCAATCATAACCAATTACCCTGATATTGCAAAAGAAATTGTAAATAAGAAAGGAAGATTACATGATACGATTAGTAGCATCTGACATGGATGGAACTCTTTTAAACCGATATGGAAAGGTTTCCTCCTTAAATATTGCCGCCATTGAGGCTCTTAAGCGAAAAAACATCGGTTTTGTTGTCTGTACTGGCAGAAACTTTGCTGATGCCTACAGCCCCTTAAAGGAAGCTGGAATTTCCTGTGATATTATCTGTATGAACGGTGCCGCCGTTTTTGACAGTTATGGAAGACAGCTGAGAAAGCAACCGCTGTTAAAAGACCAGGTAAGCCGCATTCTTAATATTTGCCGCCCTTTTTCAGTTCTTTATGATTTTATGACAGAAGAGGGAAGTTACACCACCTCCACCATGGAAGAATTCCGGAAAAGCTTTGAGGATAAAATTTTTCTCCCCATGGTTTCCGATGAGCATACCTATGAGACCATTGCAAAGCGGTTTCATTTTACATCAGAAGAAGTTCTGCTTGGATCTTCATGGGAGATATATAAAATGTCTGTTGTCCATGAAACCCCGGAGGTCTTAATGCAGATCCGCTGTGCTCTGGAAAATGAAGAAGGAATCTCAGTTGCTTCATCGGCACCCACCAATCTGGAGCTGACTCACATAGGTGCACAAAAGGGATCTGTCCTGATGGAATATGCGGCAGGCACCAACATCCACCCCAGGGAAATACTTGCCATTGGAGACAGTGAAAACGACCTTTCCATGCTTAGACTTCCTCTGGGATATACCATAGCCATGGGCAATGCATCGGAAGTGATTAAACGCAGCGCACGCCTAATAACCAGAAATAATGATGAAGATGGGGTTGCTGTCGCCATAGACTCTTTGATCCTTTCAGAAGCAGCCGCAAATTATTGATTCTTTTACCAATCTTAAATATATCAATTCTTTTTCTCTTTCTTTTAGTCCCCGGATTACAGGTACAAATAAACCTGGCTGCGTTACGGCCATTGGCCGTAGTTCAATACAGGAAAATATCATTACTTTTAATAGTGGTCAAGGTAAATATTTTGTGTTACAATAAATAGCTGATTGACTGATAAAATTAAGAGAAAAGCAAGATATCTTAGGCATATTTCTGATAGAATAGATGGGATCTGCCAAAGAAAATATTGGAAAGGATTGATTATTCGATCATGGATTATGAGGATGAATTAGACCGTATGCGGGACCGAAAAAGCCGGGAGGGCAGTAAAAGGACGAGGAGCGCAGATAAAACTCCTCCGACAGAAAAAAAGCGCCAGCCGCAGACGGTAAGAGGAGATAGAACCTATTACAGTACAGGTGACGGAAGAAATCCGCGTGTACGATATAATGGTCCGCAAAACGGCACCAAACATAAAGCGAATAAAAAACGGAAGCGAAAGCACAAGCAGCGAGTCATATTAGTGGAGCTTGTAATTTTGGCGCTGGTACTGTTTGGTGTGTTTTTTTTGTTCAAACAGCGCACCCATCAGAAAGGTTATTGGACCATTGCCGTTTTTGGTGTTGATTCCCGGGATGGAAAGCTCGAAAAGGGAGCTCTGTCCGATGTGGAGATGATCTGCAACATCGATAAGGCTACCGGTGAAATAAAACTGGTATCGGTTTTCAGGGATACATATTTAAAGATTGACAGCAAAGGAACCTATCACAAAATTAATGAGGCCTATTTTAAAGGCGGCCATAAACAGGCAGTGGATGCACTAAATGAGAATCTGGATCTTAACATTGATGATTATGCTACCTTTAACTGGAAAGCTGTTGCTGATGCCATTAACATTCTAGGCGGAATCGATTTGGAAATTACAGATTCAGAATTCGCCTATATCAATGGTTTTATTACGGAAACTGTTAATTCCACAGGAATCGGCTCTTATCAATTGAAGAAAGCAGGGATGAACCATTTAGATGGTGTACAAGCTGTGGCCTATTCCAGATTACGTCTCATGGATACGGATTTTAACCGGACAGAGCGCCAGCGTAAAGTAATAAGCCTTGCAATGGAGAAAGCAAAAAATGCTGATTTTGGTACATTAAGCACTTTGGTTTCTACTGTATTTCCTCAGGTCTCTACCAGCATTGGCATGAATGATGTTCTGTCCTTAGCCAAAGGAATCAGCAAATATCACATAGGTGAAACAAACGGTTTCCCATTTTCACGCACTACCATGAAGATCGGCAGAATGGATTGTGTTATCCCTACCACATTGGAGAGTAACGTCGTCCAGCTCCACCAGTTTCTTTATAATCAGGCTGATTATTCTCCATCATCTGCGGTGAAAAAGATCAGCGATAAGATCGCCCAGGAAAGCGGCATGAAAGATCCTGGTAAGAATGCTCCGACCGGCGGAAGTTCAGGAGGCAAGAAAAAGAATCAATCGTCATCAAAAGATACCGCTCCTGCACAAACGGAAGCTGCCACTGAGGAACGTGTGATAGAGACCACGGCAGAAAGTACGAAAGAAGTGATTCCGGAAACAACCGAGCAGGAGAGGACGGAAGTTCCCACCAACGATGACGGAAGCCTGGTTGGACCTGGAGCAAATATAAAGGAAACAAAGGAAGAGAAGAAACCGGAGAAAGATACGGAAAAGGAAAAGAATCCGGAAAAGGAAACAAAACCGGAAAAAGAAACCGAAGAAAATCCGGGAGTACGGGAAGGTCCGGGATCTGGCGGAGAGATCGGTCCTGGAGTATAAGGAGAAAGGAAATTATTTTATGATTTTATCTGATAAAACAATTCTTCGGATGCTGGAGGATAAAACGCTGACGATATCACCTATGGAAAAGCACCAGATACAGCCTGCAAGCGTAGACATCAGACTTGGGAATACGTTTTGTGTCGTGGAGGATACAAGCAATGGGATTATTTCCTTAAATGATGAGATACGGTATAAGACCATTGAAACGGATCGGTATCTGCTTCTGCCCGGACAGTTTGTACTTGCTACCACCATGGAATATTTCTCTTTGCCAGATGATCTGACGGCCTTTGTGGAGGGCCGCAGTTCCTTGGGAAGACTGGGGCTGTTCATTCAAAATGCAGGCTGGGTGGATCCGGGATTTAAAGGCGAAATCACGTTAGAGCTTTTTAACGCAAACAGATGTGCGATCGAGCTATGTTCAGGCCGACGTGTCGGACAGCTTGTTTTTGCACAATTAGATGATCATGCCTTAAATCCATACAACGGAAAATATCAGGGGCAAAAGGGTGCAACGGCTTCTAAGGTTTTTATGGATATGGATTCGTAACGAAAAAGGAGATCAAGGCCAACCGGACTTATCGGCGGCCTTGATCTCTTATTTTGTTGAATCTCTTATATCGTTCATACTTTCTACCGACTATTTGACCCTACCTTAATATCCAAAATATCCAGGAAAAACATGAACAGCGGAATGCCAAAAAGCAGACCCCAGACTCCAATATAATGTTCGCTCACCATTAGAATAATAAATACTAAAAATACGGGGATCTTTGTTTTTGCAGACATTAATTTTGGGTTCAACACATAGGTTTCCAAAGAATGGAGAATTACAATCATCACAATACCGTTTACCTTTCTAACCTAAAAACGTGTATTTATAAATTATGTATTATTTATGTCCAATTTAGCCTGTATTCCAATTATAGTATAAGAATATAGCTTTGAAAATACCTGGACACAATTTTGCAAAATCTATAATGACTTCTTATAGCATTATGGGGTCAAAAATTTATTTATAGCATATTACCGTTTAATATATTGACATTTATCGATATGAAACTTATAATGTTTTCTTAGCTACTAAATTTGGGGGAATATTATGAACGTATCTATAACAAATTGGAAACGAAACTTTTATACCATATGGGCAGGCCAGGCATTTTCTCAATTTTCAAGTTCTGTCCTACAGTTTGCGATTGTATGGCATTTGACAGATAAAACCGGTTCCGCTTTGGTTTTATCTGCTGCAATGATGATGGGATTTCTGCCGCAAGGAATCTTAGGTCCTTTCATAGGTGTGTTCATTGACCGCTATAACAGAAAGATGATTATGGCAGTTTCAGATTTATTCATTGCTGCGGCCAGCTTTATCATGGTTATTGCTGGACAGATGGGCGTTTTATCCACGGAGCTGATTTTATTGGTTTTGCTGATTCGATCCATAGGATCTGCCTTTCATACACCTTGCCTACAGGCTGTGACGCCTCAGATTGTACCGGAAGATCAACTAACACGATGCTCCGGATATTCACAGGCTCTGGAATCTGTTTCTCAATTATTCAGCCCTGCGTTAGCGGCTGTTCTCTATCAGTCATGGAGCTTAAGCAGCATCATCTTTCTTGATGTCATTGGAGCGTTAATTGCAGTATTCATGCTTGTGATATCAGTAATCCCGGAATTAAATCATAATGAAAAAATAGGAAAGATACATATTTTAAAAGAGGCAAAAGAAGGATTTAAAATACTTCGTACCAAAAAAGGAATGCTGGGCCTGGTTTTAATAGGTACTCTTTATACCCTGGCAATGATGCCGACCAGTGCACTGTTTCCTCTGATGAGTATGTCATATTTTCATGGTACCAGCACAAATGCAAGTGTTGTTGAAATTGTATTTTCCATTGGCCTGCTGATTGGATCTTTGATATTGGGCCGATGGGGAGGAACTAAAAATAGAATTTATACCATAATCGGTTCTTTTCTGTTAATGAGTTTTAGTTTGTTTGTATCTGGATTCTTGCCGCGTGACAGTTTTATATTATTTGCTGTATGCTCCTGGTTAATGGGAATATCCGGCCCATTTTATTGGGGAATGTATACACCATTGCTGCAAAGTAACTTTGAAGCGAAATATTTAGGGCGGGTAATATCATTATCAAGCAGTATCCGGTTAATAAGCGGCCCAATAGGGCTTTCTGCTTCCGGAGTTTTTGCAGAAAGATATGGGGTGGAGAAGTGGTTCCTAATTGCAGGAGCACTTGTCTTATTTGCCTCATTTTTATGTCTTGCCATACCTTCCATAAGAAATTGTGATGCTAAACAAAATGATAATAAATAGAAGATTAAATACAACTGTTTGATAATAACCAAATAAAAAATATTGACAAATTTAAGCAGGAGTATATAATGGCATCATATTGATATATATGAATGTGTGGAGTGATTATGGATAAACACGAGAAAACTGCTAAAATATTCAAAGCGTTCTGTGATGAACAAAGACTTGCAATATTAGAGTTACTACAGGACGGAGAAAAGTGCGCCTGCGAATTGCTGGAAAAGCTGGATATTACCCAGTCAACCTTGTCCCACCATATGAAAATTCTTTGTGATTCCGGGATAGTGGCAGGGCGTAAGGATGGGAAATGGATGCATTATTCAATCAGTGAGTCCGGGACAGAACATGTGAAAAAGCTTATAAAAGAAATTACAATGGTGAGCCCCAATAAGACAAATAGTTGTTGTTAAGTATACCTCTTCATATTAAAATTATAAAAAGCATAGATTGAAATGCCAAACAAGAAACTAACAAAGTCATCATCTTGTCTGGTATTCAATCTATGCTTTTCTTTATTATTCCGGTTCCGACATATGATATCAGCTCACTCAGGATTCAATATAATCCCGGATATCCTTTGTTTCATGGTCTTCGTATTTAACGATACTTCCTTCCCAGGTTCTCAATTGAACATAGCCTGGTCCCCGGGATACAATGTAATTAGGAAAGATAGGAGTCTTTCCCAATCCCTTGGGTGCGTTAACTATAAATGTAGGAATTGCCATACCAGAAGTGTAGCCTCGTAAATATTCCATGATCTCTATGCCGTCTTCAATGGATGTATTAAAATGAGCGGTTCCCCGGACATGCTTTGCATGAAAGATGTAATATGGTCTTACCCTGCATTTGAGCAGCTCATGGTTGAGCACCCTCATGATGTACTTATCATTGTTAATTCCATTTAACAGTACGGCCTGATTTCCCAGAACGATCCCGGAATCTGCCAGTTTTTCACATGCCGCTTTTGACTCTTTTGTAACTTCTATGGGATGATTAAAATGAGTGTTTATGTAGATCGGATGATATTTTTTCAGCATGGAGCATAATTGATCTGTAATCCTTTGAGGCATGGTTACCAGGCATCTGGTTCCCAGGCGGATATAATCAACATGAGGGATCTCTTTCAACTGCTTTATTATCCACTCAAGGTACTCATCAGAAAGGCACAGGGCATCCCCGCCGGTGATCAGCACATCCCTGATTTCTTCATTTTCTCTTATATAATCAATGGACTCCAGGATCATGCTGCGGGACCGGTGAACGTCTTCCTCCCCAATATTTCTTCTTCTCTGACAGTGCCTGCAGTACATGGCGCATTCATTGGTCACATTCATAATTAACCGGTCTGGATATCGTCTTGTAATGCAGCCTGCCGGATTTGTAAATTCTTCTCCCATAGGATCAAGATCCATGCAGGAGTCATCCAATTCTTTATAGGTTGGAATCGATAATAACCGAATAGGATCATATCTGTCATCTGGATCTGCCAGACTTAAATAATAGGGAGAAACCGCCCATCTGAATTTTTTCTCGACTTTTTTAATGCGCATTTTTTCTGTTTCACTTAAGGAAATGATTTTACTTAAAGTTTCAACATCCGTTACCCTATGAGTTAACTGCCATTGATAATCATTCCAATTTTCTTCTGTAGCATCCAGTACCTCTAATATTCTGGTTTTCCTTTTCATGAATTCTTCCTCTAAATCCATTCCTTTTGGAATTCTCTTGCGTGCCTCTAAAAAATCTTCGATTCGCCCCTTTAATTCTTCTGCTCTTTCAATTGATACCTGTTGTTTTTTGCTTTTTCCCATATAATTTCTCCTTATATATTATTTTCTCCGTAAAAAACAAACTTCCTATGGAGATTTTGGCAACGAAAAACCGGGAATGGTGTTTGCTTGTTGGAAAATGAAACGTTACTAGTTAAGATATGATGAAGGAATATAATGTCAGATTAAATTGGTTAAATCAATTTCATGTTATAGTAACAACTTAATTATATCAGTAAAGTTGTTACTTAGTCAACAGTATAGAAAAAAACTGCTTTAGTGAATATTCACAAATAAAAAATGTAAAGACCAAGACATGTAGGCTGAAGCCAGATGAATAAAAATTGAGAAGAATAAAAAAGTATTGGGATTAATACAACTCATATGTAACATATTTTCATGAATAGATGGAGCTGATTATGATTCATTAAAATAGCTTTTATCTTCAGTACACTTCAACATTAGATTAAGCTTTTACATTTTCTACAAATAATACATCTTTTACAAAAATATTATAAAATTAAATTTATAATTATTAAAAACATGAAAATATTACAATTATTTTTAAAATAGTTCATTTATTATAGCAAAAAAATTCCATATAATTAAATAAATTTTTATATTATATCTCTGACTGTTTTTATGGGATAGGCAGGATCACTTATTAACAGGTTCAAGATCACTAATATAATTATTTTAATAAAAAAGGAGGAATTTTGTGTGAAGCAAAAGATTAGGAACAAGTGGAAGCGGGTGACAAGCATGTGTCTGGCAATACAGATGATCATGACAGTTCCATCTGCCGGACAGACGTTACCGGTAATAACCGGATCAGAATTATTAAACACACGGCATTATGCAGCGTCCATTAATCCTACAGTGGGAGGGGGAAGTCTGTCACTATCAAAAAGCAATGATACGACTTTGGCATGGAACACCATGAATGAAGAATTAATACCTGGAACAACCATGTTCTGGGAAGGGGGGAACCAATTTCGAGGGGCTGAAATCACAACAGAGCTGTCAATGAAGTCACTCTCGGAAACTTACGGTGTACAAGGAGTAAAGCTGGGGAATGAGGTTCATGGCGTTAAATCATGGTTTTTATTCGGCGGCGAAATCCTTTGTGCCGGAGCAGGCCTTATGGCGCAAACAGGAAGCAGCGGGCAGCTCATAACCGTTGTAGATAATATTCCGGTTACAAAAGATACAAAGCTGGCATTAACAAATCCCAACAACGGATACCGAAATGTACTGGCAGCAAGCACAAACCAGTGGAGTTCCCTCGTTAATACACCAACGAAAGGGGTCCATACCCAGAGAAACTGGCTCAGCGCATCTGACTTGAACAATAATGAACTGCAATGGTCCTATGTGTTTGGAGACGGGGAGACCGGATCGTTCCTGTCTACTTCAAACGTATACTATCGGCTGAACACGAAAGAGTCTGATACGGCTCAGTTAGCCGAGTTTTTTATAGCTCCCGGAGAAACCTACCAGTATACCATGGTCTCAGGGAAAACAACCGCTGATTATTCAAATTCAAGCCTCTACAAAACCGATGCAAGGCTTCTGATAAATACTCCGCAGATACAGGCTGCTTCCAGCAACGCAGAAGGGATTGTATCTGTAAACAAGTGGTCTTCCGACAGCATCAGACTGGATAATCAGATAGTGCCATTGACAATGAATGAGAGCATGTCACTTACCATAAAAAAAGATCCTTCTAATGGTAATATAACGCTGAATATAGCAAAGCCCGAGAATCAAACCGTTGGTTATCTGGAGGTAACACTGGAAACCAGGGGAAAAGGCATACTAACAAATTCGAACCAAAAGGCATTGGCAGATTCCTCTTTTGGATCTAACATTTTTCTTAAATTCGATGCTTCCGAAATGGGTCCTGAGCCAGTGGTTCTGAAGATTGAAGGAAAGGCAGCTGAAGCAATAACAGGAGATGAGATTGTTTTGGTAAGAGGAGAAGACGGACGGATTGAAAAACCGGCTGAATTATCCGGCAGCATTCGTTGGGAAGTTAAAATACCAAAGCCCGACGGGAGTTATGTGCGCAATGCGGGAAGTAGTAAGATTAAGAGAGAATTGCTGGAAGGAGAAACAGATGGAACCAGAAAAGCCGGAGATGCTGATGGAAGCCACATCGCTTCTGTTAAAAAGCTTTCCGGTGAAGACGCACTGCTGATGGCAAATGAAAAAGGAATTGCCACAGTACTGGCCACTGATGAAAACGGAAAACAAAAAAAGTGGAACGTAACAGTCCTATATGAAGATCCTGCAAATCTACCACAGACAGAACCGGAAGATTACGAGACAATCCGTAAACGGTGGAAAGATTCTCTCATCGGTAATGATCTGACTGAACTTGATGGAGGCAGAGTGATCCTTGACGACATTCAGGCGCAGGCAAAATCTGCATGGGAAGCGTATGCCTATAAAGGACAGGATTCCTGTGCCGGAATCCCCTGGCTAAAGGATGAAGGAGCTGAGGGTAACCCGGAGATTCTCTATGAGAATGATGCGGTAGAGTTTCGTCCGGCTTTTAAAAAGGTGCTGGCAATGGCAAAGGCATATGCAGCAAAGGGAAACCCCTATTACCAAAATGATGAGCTGATAAAGGACATAAAACAGATCATGAACTATCTGTGTTCCCAGTGTTACTCACCAAAGACCCAGACAGATAACTGGTGGACGTGGGAAATCGGCGTTCCCAAAGATCTTATTCCTATACTGGTCCTTATATATGACCAGCTGACGGAGGAAGAAATCAACCTTTATACCGAGGGGCTATATTTCTTTCAGCCGGATCCTTATCATGAAGGCATCATTGGAACCGGAAGCACCCATGCTCAGGGATACCGGACGGCCCAGGGAGCCAATATCATTGACTGTTCCAGGACCGCCTTAGGACTGGGAATTATCAGAGAAGATAATGAGCTTGTTTATATGGCTCAAAAAGCTTCTTCAGAGACTTTTATAATCCAGAGCTTAAAAGACAGCACCAAAATTGCGGATCAGGGTTATACCAGCGGTTTCTATGCAGATGGTTCTTATCTTGACCATTCCCATGTGCCATATTTAGGGTCCTACGGAATAGAGTTTCTGAAAGGCGGGGCAGGAATGCCGCCTCTATTTGCCGGAACACCTTGGGAATATCCAAGAGAAGTGCAGGAAAACCTGGAATTCTATTTGAAAGAAGGTTTTTTGAATGGGATGTACGATGGTATGATGCTGGATTCTCTGAAAGGACGTTCTGTATCAAGACCTGCTGGCAGTAACCGTGGTGCAGGAAGAGAAGCTATGGTTCTAATGATCCAGCTAATGGATTCCGTATCCCCTGAAGTACAGGAAGAATTAAAAAGTTCATTAAAAGCCTGGATGGAGATTGATCCCGGATTTATTAAAACCTTAAGCGGAGCAGAGTATATATCGATAAAGGAAAAAGCCCTGGAAATTCAGGGAGATGATTCTATCACCACCTCCATTGCTCCGATACATAAAAATCTGCCTCTCATGGACCGGGCGATTCACCGTACAGATAAGTTCCTGATGGCTCTGTCCATGTATTCAGAACGTATTCAGAATACGGAAATCATGAATCATGAAAACCGTTTTGGCTGGCATCAGGGAAGCGGCATGACCTACTTATACAATCAGGATACGATGCAGTATACGGAAAATTTCTGGAACACTGTTAATCCCCTCCGGTTGGCGGGAACTACCCTGGTTTCCAAGAATATCGGCAACGGTCAGCCGGACAGCTCAGGCTTTGCCCAAGGCGGTGATTTCCGCTCAAGGGAATCCTGGGTCGGAGGCAGCAGCATAGAGAATGACGGAATAAACGGAATGTCGTTAACCGGAGAAGTCCGTGTCAAAGAGGGAGAAGGTTCTCCTTCCGTGACATATTCCCCTAATCTGTCCGCTAAGAAATCCTGGTTTATGCTCGGGGAACAGATCGTATGTCTTGGAGCCGGCATATCTAATTCCGGAGAAGAATATCCGGTGGAAAGCATTATTGAAAACAGGCGTCTGAGACAGGATGGTGACAATCCTCTGATCATCAACGGAGAGCCAAAAGATCTTATGACAGAGTCCGCATCTTTAAAAGATATTGTAGAAGGAAAAGTGGATGTGTCAGGAACAACGCTTTCTGATGTTTCATGGGCCCATTTAAAAGGTAATACAGCCGGAAGCGATATCGGTTACTATTTCCCTGTCGGTTCTCAAACAATATCGGTAAGGAAAGCAAGGAATGCCGGAGACTGGTCAATGGTCGGAACATCAAATGGAAAAGCGGAAGAGAACTATCTGGAAATGTGGTTTGACCATGGGAAAAATCCTGAAAATGCCACATATGAGTATGTTCTTCTGCCAGGAAAGACTGCTGAAGAAACAGAACAGTATTCCAGGGAACCACAAATAACGGTCCTGTCAAACACTTCACAGATACAAGCTGTTTACGACAGATCCGAAAATATACTTGGAGCCAATATATGGACAGATACTGCTGCAAAAATTGGAGACTTCTCCGTTAAAGGTGCTGCTTCTTTCATGGCAAAAGAAGACGACAATGGAAATCTGACTGTCTCTGCCTCTGATCCAACGATGAAAAATACAGGTACTATTGTAATCGAAATAAATAAACCTGTGACAGATATTCTTTCATCAGACGAGAATGTTAAGGCAGAACTGACAGAATACGGTGCAAAACTTACCATTCAGGCAAAAGGAACCAACGGTTCCAATTCTTATGCAACAATGCAGCTGGCGGCTTCCCTTTCTCCGCAAGCCGTTACCCTTTCTCCTGGGCAGAGTATATCCTTTGCAGTCAATGATTACACCAATGATGCAGGGAATGTTACCTGGAAAGTCACAGGAGATAAGCCTCTGGAATCAGGTACCGGAATCGATGAAGAAGGCGGTCTTGATATTGATGATTTTGAAGAGAGCAGCCGGTTAAACGTGACTGCTGAACTTGAAAATGGGATAAAGCTTCAGGCCTTTGTATCCTTAGGCGGAAAAGTTGGACCAGAATTACCGAAAAACATTCAAAAAGTCCAGTCTCTTATTGAAGATGCGGTAAAAGAGGCCATAAGCAACGATGATTACAGCGATTACAAGGTACAAAAATCTATCAGGTCAGCAGTCAATGCCTTAACTGCCGTTTCAAATGAAGAATTGGCAACGTATTTAATGGATCAATTGATCACATTAGAAGAACTGTATAAGGCTGCCATGGCTGCAAAAGACTGTATGATAGACAGCAGAGTGGATTCCACTGAAACAGAAATGACTGGTATACAAATTGCAGGGGCTGCGTTAAGCATACCCATTAAAATTACAGGAAGCAGTGCAACTCCCTCCAGTGCGGTAAGAGCGACTGCCTCCAATGCAAGCAAGGCATCTCCCTCATCCGCTTTCCGGATCTTTGAAGATGAGGAAGATGATCAGGAAATCCGTACTGCAGTTCTGTCGGTCACAGACGGCAATGTATCCGAAACAGAAGAAGAATTCCGAAAATCCTTTGGGCTTCAGCTTCAGTTGGAGGATAAGTATGGAAATAGAAAGCCCATATCATTAAATGCTCCGGTGAAAGTATGGATGGACATTCCTGAACAGGAAAAGAGCAATCGTTCCATTGCTGCGACATTTAAGGGGTCAGGTGGAGAAACCAGACAATTGCCCGTATATTGGGATCACAAAACAGATAAAATTTCATTTGTGATAACGGATAACGGAACAGTGACCTTAATAATTGACAGTACCACAGGAGGAGAAGAACACTTTCAGGTGTCCATTGATGACAATCTGGAAGGCGGCAGCATCACTGCCAATCTCACCGAAGGAAAAAAAGGAACAAAGGTAATTGTTAAGACAGTTCCTGATATTGGATATCGTTTAAAACGTCTGTCTGTTAACGGAAAGACAGTGTCGCTGGACAAAAACGGAAAATATGAGTTCCTGCTCTTGCAGAATACCTATATTACAGGTGAATTCCGGAAAACCAATCTGGACGGAGAGGGAAGCCAGGACAAAGATAGAAACTATGAATCAAGACCAGCTAGCTCTGTCTGGAAGATGGTGAACGGAAAGTGGTACTATTTCAATGATAAGGGCAATATGGCGACAGGCTGGCTTTTAGCCGATGGAAAATGGTATTGGCTGAGCTCAGATGGAGCTATGCATACCGGCTGGGTCTTTGATCAGATGGACGGCTCCTGGTATTATCTGGATTCATCCGGAACCATGGCAGAAGGCTGGAATTGCATAGATGGGAAATGGTATTATTTGACCACACAAGCAGAGGGTTCATCCGGCTGGGCACTGAATCAGGAGAAATGGGAATATAAAAAGCCAGAAGGGTACTCACGCCCGCGTGGATCGTTATACATGAATGGTGTGACTCCAGATGGCTGGATGGTTGACAGCAATGGAGTATGGAATCAATAAGTGTCAGGCTGTTAATCTTTTGTAAAAGATAATAAAGTTGATGGATGCTGCTTTGCTAACTGATGTTTGTTTTGCAGCATCCATTATTTTTTTGAAATTCCTCCGAATATAGATTGTCCTTCAATCCAAAATTTGTAATATAAACAACCTTATGTTATGATAATATTTATAAAAAATGAAGTAGGAAGGTAAGTAACATGATTCAGTGCAATTATGAAAGAATGGAAGATAAGATTAAAACTTTCAGCAGGTTTGGAGATACTGGAAAGGGTGGAATTACCAGATTTTCCTTATCAGATGAAGCCTTAGCCGCAAGAAAAGAATTCGTAAAGCGCATGGAGGCAATCGGTGCTTCCATGGCAACAGATGATATGGCAAATATATATGCAACCATTGCCGGTACAGAAGATTTACCTGCCATTGTCTCAGGTTCCCATATGGATTCTGTACGCCAGGGCGGGAATTATGATGGAATTCTGGGTGTCTTAACCGCAATGGAAGTGGCAGAAACCATAGTTAATGATAAAATACATCACAGACATCCGATTACGGTTATAGTATGGACAAACGAAGAAGGCGCCAGATTTGAACCGGCAATGATGTCTTCCGGTGTTGTTTGTGGAAAGTTTAACAAGGAAATTATGCTTGCTTCACAGGCAAAAGACATTCCTGGATATACCTTCAGAGAAGCTTTGGAGAAAAGTGGATTTAAAGGAAAGGAAGAGAACCGGCTGGATCCATCTAAAACAAAGGCTTTGGTGGAACTTCACATTGAACAGGGCCCGGTGCTCGAAGCAGAAGGAATAGATATTGGAGTAGTAGAAGGCGTCTGCGGAATGATCAATTACGAATTTACATTTACCGGACAGGCAGGTCACGCAGGAACAACACCTATGAAATACCGTAAGGATGCACTTTATGCGGCGGTTAAAACCATTCAATATCTCCATGATGAACTGGACCAGTTAGATAGCAAATTGGTTTATACCACGGGAAAGATTTCTGCCCATCCGAACATTCACACCATAATACCGGATGAAGTAAAATTTACCCTGGATGCGAGACATCAGGATCCGGAAGTGATCAAACAGGTACTTGCAGTCATTAATAAGATCCCAAGCATTGTGGAGCAATGCGATGTGAGTTATGAGGAAGCATGGTCACGTGAGACCGTGAGCTTTACTGCTGAACTGGTTGATTATGTGGAAAAAAGTGCAGAGGAATGGGGCTATTCCCATCGTAGAATATACAGCGGCCCAGGTCATGATGCACAGTTTGCTATAGATCTGGTTCCTACTACCATGATATTCGTGCCAAGTGCAGGAGGGCATAGCCATTGTGAGATCGAATATACTCCGGTAGAAAACTGTTTAAAAGGTGCGAATGTACTTTTAAATACAATTCTGCATATCGATAAAGAGCATTAAACAATAAGAATGCTCAATAAAATGAAGCTGAATAATCTATGATAAATCATGTAACAAATCATTACTCCTTTATAAACGAAACGGCTCCGTCAGTATAAAAACATAATACAGCTTGCCGTGAAAGAGCAGGAGAGCAGGGATAAATATTTAAATTGCAAAGGCAAAATAATTATGGTAAAATATAGAAAAATCCCAGAAGAAAGAAGGAATATCAATTATGGATAAAGAAGTATTAGATTATGCTGTTGAGAAAACTCACGAATTGATGAGTGCACCATCATGTAGCAATGAGGCAAAAGCAGCGGCTCAGACCTGGTTGGATTCTATTGGAACTGATAGGGAAGCCGCAGAAACCAAAAAGTATATTGATGAACTTGAGGCAGATATCTTGCCTGTTGACAGTTTAATCGGTTTTGCAGGATCTGAGGCTGGAATCCAGGTTTTTGGTGAAGAAACTGCGAAGAATATTGAGGCACATGCAATTGAAATAAAATCTGCCGGAGAGAAATATTGTGATTGTCCGGCTTGTGCTGCTGTAGCAGCAATTCTTAGTAAGAAAGATGTCCTTCTTAAATAGGAAAATAAAATTAAAAATCGGAACACTTTAAAGAGCATCAATCAGAAATGATTGGTGCCTTTTCTTTATTGATTCCTATTTCTCGCAGGGGCGGCTATCAATAGAACTATCTTTTAAGAAATCTTTATACGGCCTTCCATAAGCATGGCTACAGAAGCGATAGCAGAAAACCCATGAAACAAATGAAACAATCATGAAACAAATGTAAAACTTATGACTATATTGACAAAAATATTTTATTACTTTATGATCAAATTGTTAATTATGATATAATTATTGGTTTGAAAATGAAAAATATAGTAATTATATATAATTATTGTTTCTGAAACAAATTGAAAGAGGTGAAAGTAATGCCATTGACAGTTAGAGATATTGCAAAAATTGCAGGTGTTTCTCCAGCTACTGTTTCAAGATATTTTTCTGGCAGTGGTGTTGTGAGTAAAGATACGGCCAGAAAGATTGAGCATGCTTCCAAAGAGTTAGGGTATACACCAAGATTTAAAAAGTGCAAAGATAATGGTGTCATAGCTGTTTTGGTACCTAACTTGCAACTGGGCTTTTACGGTGAAGTGTTAAAAGAATTGATTGAAGAAATTCCAAAATATAACTACAGAATTGTATTTATACCAACCATACCGGACAGTGAACATTATAAGATATTCTTTAAGGAAATGAACATTGTAGGCGTGATATATTTTGATGAATTCATAGACCTGGATATTATTAACTACATCGCATCCAAGAAAATTAAAACGGTAATGTTTGCCGGAGGGTCTCTTGACAGCAGGTCAGAAATGGTTCATATCAATGATATTGCAGCCGCCTATGAAGGAACTAAATATTTAATTAGCCTGGGGCATGAAAAGATAATAATTCTATCAGACTTTTTAAAAAATATCGGATCTTCTTTTCAGCGGTTTACTGGCTGTAAGCGGGCGCTTGATGAGATTGGAGTTGATTTAAATGAAAATGAAATGTTAGGATGCGGAACTGTTACTTATGAAACTGGTTACCGGTTAACAAAACAATTCTTGGACAAGAAAACAGACTTTACCGCTATTTTTGCCTTTAGTGATGAGATGGCAATGGGAGGAATATCTGCGTTGCATGATTTTGGGCTTAAGGTACCGGAAGATGTATCGGTTTTGGGATTTGATGATATTGCCATGGCAAGCAGATTCATACCAAGGTTAACTACGATACATCAGCCAATCAAAGAATTTGTTACGAAAACCTTAGAGGCTTTTCAGGATTTAGACAATGTAAATGATAAAGTAGAGATCACACTGCCATATAAGATTGTAAAGCGTGACACTTGCACGGTGAATAAGGGAGTAAACATATATGAAAAGTAAAAGAATAGGGGCATTCGTTTCTGAGTTATTAAGACAGATTTATCTGATATTCTTTGTGTTCATCTCAATTGGACCATTATTATGGATTATCATGTCTTCCTTTAAGACGAACAAAGAAATTTTATCATCTGCATTCGCATTACCTTCAAATTTTAGTCTGGCAGGTTATAATGCAGCACTTAAACTGGCTCCTATCTTTAAATTTTACAATAACAGTTTATTGATTTCCATGGTTAGTACAATTCTAAATATACTTGTAGTATCAATGGCAGCATATATTTTGGCAAGATGTCGGTTTAAAGGGAAAACATTTTTAACATTATTACTTTCCTCCTCGTTATTAATACCTACTTCCTCTTTATTAATGCCAATTTATATCATTATGACAAAGATTGGTCTGTATGATACGAAAACAGGACTGATCATTGTATACGCAGCATTAGGGCTTCCCTCCTCGCTGTTTATTATAAAGAGTTATTTTCAGAGTATACCGGTAGAATTGGAAGAAGCCGCTTATTTAGACGGAGCGGGTTTTGCGAAAACTTACTTTTTAATTGTATTTCCTATTGCTAAATCGGGGCTTGCAACTGCAGCAATACTCCAATTCTTAACTTCATGGAATGAATTCATGTTCGCATTGATCTTAACAAAAAGTACATTGGCAAGAACATTGCCATTAGCACTCAATTATTTTACATCTCAGTTCTCATTTAATTACACGGCGATGTTTGCAGCATTAGCCATGGTGATCATTCCAAGTATATTAATTTATACACTCCTGCAGGAACAAGTAACAGATAGTATGGTAGCCGGATCAATTAAAGGTTAGGCTGGTTAACGGGGCTTTGGCACAATGGTGTCTCAAATATAATGTATCAAAGAAAGGGGATTTATGATGAAAAAAGATCTTGGGAAAGTTGTAGGGGTACTATTAATAGGGGTTATGGTTATCGGTATGTTGCAAGGGTGTGGGGCAAAAAACAATGAAACCGGAAGCAAATCTGATACCGGCAATACACAGGTAACGGATGGCGGCAGCGAGGCTGGTAAGATAATTGAAATTAATTTTCCCACCTCCTGGGTTGGTGTAAGTTCAAGTACAGAGTGGTTTAATGATCGTTTAAGCGCATTTAATGAACAATATTCGGATAAATATAAAGTTGTAGTAGAAGAGATTGCCGGTGATCAGGCTTATGTGGATAAATTAAAAGTTCTATACTCCTCCAAATCCTTACCGGATGTTATTAGTACAGGAGGTTACAACCTCATTGATTCCATGAAAGATCAGCTGGTTGATTTAACGCCTTATGTGGACGATCAATGGAAAAACTCTACCAGTGAAGTATGCTGGGATGTAAATTCAAGAGACGGACATATTTATGGAATTCCGTATTCCAGACAGGTGATTGGATATTTCTATAACAAAGAGCTTTTTGAAAAAGCGGGAATCAAAGAACCGGCAAAAACCTGGGATGAATTCTTTGATCAGTGTGACAAATTATTGGCAGCAGGTATTGCTCCAGTATCAATGGATACTGCAGATTCAGGCTGGCTGACTTCATTATTGTTAGGTGCCATGGTTGCTTCTAATGACGAAGGTGAAAAGTTTATGAATACGTCACTTCCTAAAAACTATAATACTCAGGAATTCATAGATGCAGCCGGAATGATTCAAACATTGTTCCAGAAATATACGACTCAGGATGCAATTGGCGGAAAATATGAGAATGGAGCCAGTAACTTCTTTATGGAACAGACAGCAATGATAGCAAATGGTCCTTGGATGGTCAGTGATTTCTATGATACTTCCATGGTAGAAGAAGGTTTTGCGGACAAGATAGGAACAGCTATGTTTCCGGGAAATGTTATGTATAACAGCGGAAAAATTGGTTTTAATATTGCATCTAAATCAGAAGATCAATTAAATGCTTCTCTTAAATTTGCTAAATTTATGACATCTGCGGAAAGCCAACAAAAAATGCTGGAAATGACAGGAGAAATTCCGGCTGATATTCATGTGACTTCCGATACCATTTATCCGCTTGTAAATGATGTTGTAGAAAACGGTAACCAGGCAGCTAGAAATATTAATGATTTTCAAAGCTTATGGTATGCCAACGTAGTTGATGAGATAAGCATTCAATATCCACTGCTTGCCCAAGGACAAATAACTCCGGAAGAATTTGCAACCGCATTAACCAAAGCAGCAGAGAAAAATTAATTGACAATATCAATTCTTTCCTCTGCCTTTACCGGCAGGGGAGAGAAGAATAGAGGTGAAAGAGATTGCGTGTAAAAAAAAGAATGATGGTATGTTTCTTATTACCTTGTATCCTGCTATTTTCCTTAATTTATCTAATACCCATGGGAATTGTATTTGTAACCTCATTCTTTGAGTGGAAATCTGGCGGAGTTTTTCATTTTGTTGGTCTTCGTAATTACATTGAGGCCTTTATAAATGATACAAGAATGCATCAGGCATTAAAAAATACCGGAATATGGGCTCTGCTTCAATCAACTGTCCACGTAGGAATAGGTACCATTACCGCATTTATACTATCCCGTAAAATAAAAGGCTGGAAGATCTTTCGAACGATATTCATGATACCCAATGTTATATCAGCAGCTGCCTTAGGCGTTATCTTTTTAAATGTATTTAACCCCAAATATGGACTGCTTAATTCCATGATCAGTACACTAACCGGTAATGAGTTTTCTAAAAATTGGTACTTTGATCAAAACTCAGCTTTTCTTACCGTGACCTGGAGCTGGTTGTTGTATGCAGGTCTGGTTATGATACTAGTTCTGGCAGGTGTCATGTCCGTTCCTGATGAAGTAATGGAGGCGGCGAAAATAGACGGGGCCTCCGGTTTACAGATTGATTTTAAAATAAGGCTGCCATTGGTACGTACAATTCTTGGAACTTGTGTAATTATATCGGCAACCAGTATGCTAAGAGAATTTGAATTAATTTATCTTACTACCAACGGAGGACCTGGCGATACTACCCTTAATCTGCCTCTATATCTATATAAAACCTCTTTGACAGATAATAATTATGGATATGCAAATATGATGGGAGTTTTATTAATTATCTTAGGTATCTTTGCTGTTTTTGCTATTAATAAATTGTTCCGTATGAGTGAGTCTGATTATTAATAAAAAGGATAGGAGAATAAGAATGAAGATTACAGTAATAGGTGGGGGAGGGGTACGCTCAATGTTTCTTGCAAAGAGCCTGTCCCAAAATGCGAAAAGATTAGGAATCACTGATCTGGTATTCATGGATAATAATGAGAAAAAATTAAATATTTATGGAAAAATGGCAAGAGAAGTTGCAAAAAGAATTGATTCTTCTCTTACATTTGCTCTCACAACCGATCCTGTCGAAGCAGTAACGGATGCCGATTATGTCATTACTACCATACGTGTCGGAGAAGATGACATGAGAGTTAAAGATGAAAGAATCGCTCTTTCCTATGATTTGTTAGGGCAGGAGACAACAGGTGCGGCAGGTTTCTCATTTGCAATGCGTTCCGTTCCTGCTTTGGTACAATACTGTGAGCTAATAAAAGAACATGCAAAAAAAGAAGTGAAAGTATTTAATTTTACCAATCCTGCGGGAGTAGTTTCCCAGACGTTAAGAGATATGGGATTTGATTTTACTTATGGGATCTGTGATGCACCCAGCGGTTTGCTGCATTCCTTTGCTAAACTGTATGGTGTCAGCCAGGATGAAATAACAGGAGAATGTTATGGACTTAATCATCTTTCCTTCTTTAAGAGCATTCAATTAAACGGGAAAGAGATTATGGCAGATTTGCTGGCAGATGACCGTGTTTATGAGTTTACTGATATGCGGTTTTTTGATAAAGAATTAGCTTTGCATCTGGGCTGTATCTTAAATGAATATTTGTATTACTTTTATTATCGTGAGGTAGCCATATCCAATATTCTTACAGCAAACGTAACACGAGGTGAAGTGATTAAAGACATTAATCTACATATGACAGAAGAATTATCTAAGATGGATATAGAAGGTGACTTTGATCATTGTTTAAAAGTATATGAGCAATGGTATGACAGAAGAGAAAGCGCTTATATGGCTAATGAAACGGGGATTAAAAGCCATAAACCTCCTTTTAAGTTTGATATTAATGAGAAAGATAATGGTGGCTATGCTGGGGTCGCTTTAAAATATATTGAAGCAGAATTATCTGGGGAGTCAAAAGATATGATTCTTTGCGTTCCCAACAATGGGGCTATTGAAGGATTAAAGGATACAGATGTGGTTGAAGTCAGCTGTACCATTACCAGAGATGGTTATATTCCTCACAAGATTGAAGAACCCGGTGAACTTCAAATGGAACTGATAAGAAGAGTAAAGTCTTATGAAAGACTGGCTTCTTCCGCCATTCGGAACCGGGATAGAAAAGAAGCAGTGGATTGTCTCATGCTGCATCCGCTTGTGAATTCTTATTCCCTGGCTAAGGCCTTAATGGAACAATACCTAAGTATCAATACAGAATATATTAAGGAGTGGAAGTAGGATGGAGCACGTATCAGGAGTCGGAATGATTAATGTGGATATCCTTTATTCAGGAATTGACAGAATTCCCAATGAAGGGGAAGAAATATATTCCAAGGAATTTGATATTCAGTTAGGTGGGGGAATTCCGGCAACTATGATTAACCTAGCACGCCTTGGGATTCCTACTGAACTATGCACTTTCTTAGGAGATGATATGTTCTCCAATTATGCAAAATCCCAGTTAAAACACTATAATACATCGTATCATAATATTTATAATGGAGACGGTATGCCCCTGGCCATAACCTCCATAGTCACAACACAAAGGGACCGTACCTTTATTTCTTATCGTAATCATTTTACACTGAATGAAGAAGATCAGGATAAGATATACGATAAACTAAAAGGTGCAAAAATAGCAGATATGCAGCTGGGGTATTTAGAAGTTTATAAGCGTTTGAAAGAGGATGGAACAATACTTGTTTTTGATGTGGGCTGGGAAGACGGGATGTCTTTAGAAAAATATTCAGAGTATCTTAAGCTAGCAGATTATTTTACGCCTAATCAGAAAGAAGCGTTAGAGATTACGAAAACAAATAATTTGCAGGAGGCTGCGGATAAACTAAAAGAATATTTTGATCAGGTAATTATCAAGCTTGACAAGAACGGTTGTATGCTTGTAGAAGGTGATACGACACATATCATTCCGCCGTTAGAGAATATTAAAGCGGTTGATGCTACAGGAGCAGGAGATGCATTTTTAAGCGGTTTTATTTATGGTTTATATCATAACTATGATATTAAAGATGCCATACTGTTTGGCAACATTACCGGCGGATTATGTGTAGAAGGGATTGGATGTTTAACACGTTATGTAAATGAGAAGGAATTACTAGTGATAGCAAATAAGCATCGTAAGAAAATCAGGTAAAATAAACAGGTGAAATTAATCATTAAACGGATTAAAATAAAAGACAGAAAGATGGACAATTTATGTGATTGTTCATCTTTTTCACGAAAAAACCTAATGCGATATGGTAGTGAGCATGTAAGGCCGCGGATTTCGAATGTCCGCTTGACTTTCATGTCTGCTACAGACTAAGAATTGACAGCACCAAAATGCTGTGATATAATGATTGCGTTTCAGTAAAGGAGAGAATACTATGAACTTCTATTTGACCAATCAACTTGTTAAGAAACTCAACTCTGTACAATTCATGCCGGTGAAACATTGTACAGAGTATAGCGTATAGATGACGCATTAAGATTTCATCGGAAAGCAGGGCAATTTTCATACTAATACAAGTTAGTATGCTATTGCTTCTTTCCGTGTGTAAATTTAGCGTATAAAAGGCTATGGACAATGTTTTGTCCGTAGCCTTTTGCTTTTAAAATATCGGTTTGTATAGAACTGAGAGGCAGAAGGCAAATACACATATGTGTATTGTCTTCTGCCTTTTTGCGTTTTTACACATGGTTGCTGGTTTAATAACAGAAATGAAAGGACTTTGATTAACATGAGCTTACTAGAAATTAACGGATTATCACATTCTTTTGGAGATAATCTGCTTTACAAAAATGCGGAATTGACCCTCAACAAAGGCGAACATATTGGTATCGTTGGACAGAACGGAACTGGAAAAAGCACTTTGATTAAAATTTGCACCGAGCAGGTGATGCCGGACGCCGGACGAATGAGCTGGCAGTCCAATATCTCTGTTGGTTATCTTGGCCAGTATGCGGAAATAGACCATAGCTTAACTATGAAAGAATTTTTAAAGTCAGCCTTTTCAAGACTTTACGAGATTGAAAATGAAATGGGGGCATTATATGAAATGGCAGCAGACGGCGATACGAGATACCTGGAACGTGCAGCTAAACTTCAGGAAGAACTTGAAAGAAATGATTTTTATTCAATTGATACACATATCGAACAAGTGGCAAACGGATTGGGATTGCTTGCTATTGGTCTTACCCGTCCGATTGAGCAAATGAGCGGAGGCCAGCGCGCAAAGGTGATTTTAGCAAAATTACTTCTAGAAAAACCTGATGTTCTTTTGCTTGATGAACCAACAAACTTTTTAGATAAAGAACACATTACATGGCTTGCCGAATATTTATCCAGATTGGAAAATGCTTTTATGATAGTGTCACATGACTTTGCCTTTTTAGATAAAATAACAAATCGAATTTGTGATATAGATAATGATACCATTACAAAATATTATGGTTCCTATTCAGAGTTTTTGAAAAAGAAAACTCTGCTGCGAGAAGATTATATCAGGCAATATTCTACACAACAAAAGGAAATCAAAAAGACAGAAGAATTTATAAGAAAAAATATAGCCGGACGAAAATCAAAAATGGCAAGAGGCCGTCAGAAGCAGCTTGATCGCATGGATAAAATGGAGGCTTTAGCGCAGAAGGAAATAAAGCCATATTTTTATTTTCCAGAATTACCTTTGACGAATACAGAGCATTTAACAGTTAAACATTTAACAATTGGCTACCATTCCCCTGTGTTGTCTGATATTGATTTTAGCATAAAAGGCGGACAAAAGGTAGTGATCACCGGGTTTAACGGAATCGGAAAGTCAACGCTTTTAAAAACTCTGGTCGGGCAGATTCCGTCCATACAGGGTTTATATAAATACTCCGACCAAGTAACTCTTGGATATTTTGAACAGGATTTATCATGGCCTGATGATACAAGAACTCCCATTCAGATTGTTTTAAATTCCTGTCCGGATCTGGTAATAAAAGACGTCAGAAAAAAATTAGCCAGATGTGGTATTTCGAGTAAGCATGCCATGCAATCAATCGGGACATTAAGCGGCGGAGAACAGGCAAAAGTGAAAATGTGTTTATTGACATTAACACCATGCAATTTTCTGATTATGGACGAACCGACAAATCATTTAGACGTTCAGGCAAAAGACTCCTTAAAAACAGCCTTATCGGAATTTTCGGGGACTGTTTTACTGGTTTCACATGAAGAAGCATTTTATAAAGATTGGGCGCAAAGGGTCATTGATATAGAGAAACGGTAAAATTTTCTGAACATCCTAATCTGCCCTGCAGCAGAAAGTATGTCCGACAGCTCTCTGTTGCAGAACAAACATCTCAACACCGGAACGTACATATTGGCTCTAGCCAATATATCGCCCACTCTGGTATAATAAGAGCATAAATGGAAAGGACGTGAACAGATGCAGAAAATGTTGGAAAAATCACCGGATATCCTTTTGTCAAGGGGTGGGGAGCTGGAGGATGAATATAAAAAGGTATATCGATCCTTATGCCAATGAGTTTAATGAGAGCGCCAACGGTGCGGGACATTAAGATGATACAAATTGTCCATCACGAAAAGTACGGTGATATCTATGCTTATGAAACCGACGGTATGGGACATCATATTCTGATGGATGACGCAAATTCCCCCAGCCTTCTGGCTATTCCTTATCTGGGTTACAAAGATGCTTCGGATGAGATATATCAGAATACCCGCAGATTTATCCTGTCAGAGGATAATCTTTACTTTTATTCCGGTACATACGCCCGGGGCATTGGAAGCCAGCATATACCAAAAGGCTTCATCTGGCACATCGGATTAACAATGCAGGCTTTAACTTCCACTGACAGGGCTGAGATACTGGAATGTCTGAGAATGATAGCGGCTACCCATGCCGGCCTTAATTATATGCATGAGTCCTTTAATCCGGAGAATCCAGAAGAATTTACCAGGACCTGGTTTGCCTGGGCTAATTCAATATTTGCAGAACTGTTGGATCAATTATCCATTCATGGGTTCTGGACCAGTGCTTCTTTGCTATAATAGCAACAGACGCACTGGTCTTAATTTTTCTTAAGTATCACCTGTTTAAAAATGCAAGAGGCTAAGTTAAATTGGAACTCTTTATTATGATTTATACTAAGTTGAATATGTCAAAAATACACAAGATAGGACAGGAAACGTAATGCTTGATTTGATATTATGATGATGTAACGAAGGGAGGATAAAAGATGGCATGGATAGAGATGCTTCAGCAGGCAATTAACTACATGGAAGATCATCTACTGGATGAAATTAATTATGAAGATGTAGCAGATATGATTTATATGTCAAGTTACGAATTCCATCGAACATTTAGTATAATGGCCGGAATGACAGCTAATGCTTATATTCGAAATCGTAGATTGTCACTTGCAGGTGTGGAATTAATGGAAACAGATGTAAAAGTGATAGATGCAGCTCTAAAGTATGGCTATGATACTCCAGAAAGCTTTACGAAAGCATTTACACGTTTTCACGGAGTTTCACCCAAATATGCCAAAAAGCAAGGAACTAAATTATGCCTCTTTAATCCCTTGAAAATTAAGATATCAATGGAAGGCGGTAAAAGTATGGACTATCGTATGGAAGTTAAAGAGGAACAGAGGTTTATATGTTTAGCGAGAGCATTTTCTAACGAAAGTATAAATGAAGAGGGAAATCATGAAATACCAGATTTCTGGGATGAATGCCATAAGGCCAACCTGGTAGAGGTATTGCGACAATTGAGACCAGAGGGTAAAAAAGATTTATATGGACTTTGTTCACCTAACCAGGAAGGAAAAACAACATTTGAGTATGGAATAGGAGTCATTGTTGATGACGAAACAAAAGTATTTAATCAAAGTGAAATGGAACTGAAAGGATATCGCATTTGGACTACTTTAAAACAACAGTATGTGGTATTTGAATGCTTTGGAGAAAATGGCGATTGTATTAGTGAAGCATGGATTCAATTTTTTAAAGAATTTTTACCACAGATGGGATATGAAGCATCTGATCATACCGACTACGAAATCTATTTTGAAAACGGAAAAATAGGTTTGTTCTGTGAATTGTGGATTCCAGTGAAAAAGTGCTAACGAAGTATAGCTGATTTATTGAAAGAAGAGGGGATAGGGAAAGAAAAACAACAAAACTGCTTGATGTTATGTGTGATACAGAATCTAAGATCAACAGCTAGAATGCCAGCGCCGCCTTCATTTTGAAATCGTAACGATGGCCAAGAAATTTCAATAAAATAGTATTGTATATTAATTGAAGATATGGATTTATTATGATATTATGTTTAAAAAAGGAGGTTTTATGTATGAAGGGGTTTTTTAGGGTTATATTTACAACAATATTACTTGCTGGTATGTTGATTATTCCTGCAAGCGCCGCTGAAGATCAAGCTGTTAACTGGGGAGATACAAATTATCAGATAATGGTGCCAGGTTTTATTGAGGGAAGAGATATTACAATTAACGGTCAACCCACACCTGCAATTGTTGTTCAAAAGCCAGAGAAAAATAGTGATAATAAGTATCGTATTTTTGATATCATAACAACTAATACAAATGCAACATCCATTACTTCAACTGTTTATAATTCAAAAGAAGAATATGCAGGCGATTTAATGACAGATCTTGAAAATGGTCGTGTCAGCTACATTCCAGTTTTATCAGACGATTTTGAAAGTTTATCTAAAGAGCCTATGTATTTTGGATTCTCATATCGGGATAAAGATTGGAATGAGATTTATAAATTCCCAATTTGGATAGTATTTGAAGACAAAAAATAAGTTATCGTTGATTATTTCAGTTTCTAAGATATCAGTGAAGAATCATGAAAAAAGTATAAAATATTTTAAGACGGGGCTATTGTTAAAGTAGATATATCTACGGTAACGAATAGTCTCGTTCTTTATGTGCCAAAGTAGTAATGGATAAAACAGTAGTGAAAGCTAGAGATAATCCCTTTGATTGAGAAAATGGGAGATTACTTGATATAAAAGATAGAGTAGAGGGGAACGTAATCTGTCCCTATTCTTGGAAAGGCTCAGTGAAAGATAGAGTGAACGTAGAATTAGATTGTCCATATTTGTAATAGAAGAGAATACGTGGAAAACATTATATTCTAATATGATGAAAATGGAACATAGGTAACTGGCTCTTTATTGACCCCGATAATATTATGAAAATTATTCGGGTATTGTTTGGTGGACCAGTTCCGAGTGTCAAAATTCTTATGATATGAGACCTAAAAAGAAGTTGTATTATCAAAAGAGGAAAAAGGAACGTTGCCCGTATTGTAGAGGAATGCGCAGAAAAATGCATCTATTTTATGAATATCATTGGACTAAGATGATGCCAATATGATATACTTAATGATAGTATTAAATAAAAAAACGACAAAACCCCCATGATTTCAGTTTTTCGGTTTTCCGGATAAAACAGTGAAAAACGACATAACAGATAACCGAAAAATTTCCGACAAAACTCCGAAAATCCGGGAACCCTTGTAAATACGGGGCTGGAAGGGGTTTTGTCGTATACATTTGAAAAACGACAAAACCTCGATAACGACAATTCAAATCAGCTAGGTTTTGTCGTTTTTTTATAAGCGAAAATATTATTGAGAGAAATGCTGTAAGATAAAAGCGACAAAACTAACTGATGGTGATTGCTCAGAAAACTATTTTCATTTTCATGGGCGTGGGGCGGGCGTATGACCGATGGAATTGTTTTACTGATAATGGGCTTTCTTGTTTCCCCCTTCGGCATACCCTGCGCCGGGCTGTGGATAGTGGATAAGCTGCACGATCTAAAGGATAGCATACAGAGCATTTGAGAGGACAACCGAATACCGAACGGGGGAGCGCCACACTAGCAGGCAAGGGTTCCTATTGGACGGTGCGGCGGCTGTCTGACCGTATCTGTCTGTAATGGGGCCTGTCGTATATCGCCCAGCCGAATATTATGGCGAGTGGCTGGACAACCGCAGACCGCCCACCTAGCAGCAGCGCCTTGTGGCGCAGATTGACGCTTGCCTAGCCTAGCAGCCCGCCAGCTTTGACGAGTTCCTACAGGCTATTCATATACAGGGGCGGCTCCATTAGTTTCCGTGAGGCCGGGGCCGCTGAATTCTTCACCCGCTTGCGGTCTGACACGCTGGGCGAGGGCAAAGGCCTCGGCTATGAGCGGTGGACCAAGATTTTCAACCTAAAGCAGATGGCTGCGACCCTTCAATTTTTGCAGAAAAAGGTCTTGCTACAATATGAGGATTTGGAGCGGCGGGCCGCCAGGGCCGTTGACCGCTCCCATGCGCTAACCGACAAAATCAAGGCGACGGAGGTGGCAATGGCCCGCAACAATGAGTTGAAAGGGGCCATTGTGGACAACGCCAAAACCCGCCCGCTCTTCGACGCTTATAAGGCGGCGCGGTACAGCCGCAAATGCCTTGCGGAGCATGAGGCCGACATCCAGCTCCACAGAGCTGCGCGGGCTACCTTTGACCATCTGCTGGGCGGGTGGCAAGCTCCCCACAGATGGACGCGCCGAAAGAGGAGTACAAGGCATTGTAGGACGAGAAACGCACCTCCAGCCGAAAATACTGATATGAAACATGATTTGCTGTTAAATGTATCGGTATTGCACAATTAGAGTGGCTCTTTAAAATATATTATACCTAAGGCATTGCTACTAATTGAATTTAACTTAGCTTTATATTATAGTATAGTTTATAAGTATTGTTGCAGTACAATGATTTGCCTTGAGACATTTTTTGTAAACGAATGAGGAGGAATATTTTATGAGTATTATGAGAAGGCGTTTAATTTGGGGAATGATAACGGGGGTTTGTCTTGCAATTGTTTCTTTGCATAGTACAGCAATGGCGGATTATAGTACTGGTAAAGTATTGTCATTAACCAATATAGAAGGCATATCGGCTACACCATCTAATGCAACATCATCCAACGCTTTATTAACAGAACAGATGGGGAGTTCAATTGTGATAAGTGGCGTAATGCCTGGTCAATTGAAAACTTTCATTGAGGCAAATCCTCAGTTTGTATCTGAGGAAAAAATACGGGATCTTACTGTATCCGGAATATTAGGGTCGTCTGATTATCATTATATAAATATGAACCTAAGCAGATTAGAAACTTTAGATCTGAGTGATGTAGATAACGCGACAATTCCTACCTATGCGTTTGCTAATTCCCAGACTTTGAAAGAAGTTATTTTGCCGATATCTCTGAGTGAAATACCAGCCAGTGCGTTTGATGACTGTAAGCAACTTACTGAAATTGATTTGTCCAATATATCGATAATCGGTCCTAGGGCTTTTAAAGGATGTGAGAATCTCACTTTGAAAGCCGGAACCAATTTATCCCCCGATTTGGAAGGAATTTCCTTGTATGCTTTTGCCTACTGTAAGCAACTGTCTGACATAGATTTGTCTCATGTTACTTTGTTAGAGCAAAATGCATTTTATATGTGTGAAAATTTAACTTTGGCAGAAGGTACCAACCTATCTCCTGAATTGAAAACAATTCCACATGAAGTCTTCGTTGGCTGTAAGCAGTTAACTGGCTTAGATTTATCCCATGTCATATCAATAAGCAGAAGTACATTTGCCAGCTGTGAAAATCTTACATTAGCGGAAGGAACCAATTTATCCGGGGGATTAAATGAAGTGTCGGAGTATGCTTTTGTGGGTTGCAAGCAGTTGACTGGATTGGATTTGACGCATGTTACTTCATTGGGGGAGCGGGCTTTTGCAGGATGTGAAAATCTTAAATTGGCAGAAGGAACAAACTTATCTCCTGAGTTAACTAAAATTCCAAGGTATGCTTTTCAGGACTGCAAGCAGTTGAGCGGATTGGATTTGTCATATATTTCTTCATTGGAATTCTGTGCTTTTACGCGCTGCGAAAATCTTACATTGGCGGCTGGAACCAACATATCACCGGAACTAAATGTAATACCAATGTATGCGTTTGAAGGTTGCAAACAGTTGTCGGGAGTGGATTTGACGAATGTTTCAATTCTGGAGTATTACGCTTTCAATGGTTGTGAAAATCTTACATTGGAAGTTGGGACCAATCTGTCACCGGAGCTGAAATCAATACCAATTTATGCATTTCAAGACTGTAAGCAGTTGTCAGAAGTGGATTTGACACATGTATCTTCACTGGATCGCTATGCTTTTAGTGGGTGTGATAATCTTACTTTGAAAAAAGGGACTAATTTGTCTTCTGACCTGAATGAAATATCGATGTATGCTTTTGCAGGCTGCAAGCAACTTGTGGGAGTGGACTTAACGCATGTTTCCTGGGTGCAGAGTGATGCATTTTATGGTTGTGAAAGCCTTAAAAGTATCTTATTACCCAAAATAAAACCTAGTATTGAGAGGGAGAGTTTTACCACGCCACTTTTATTGCTGGTAGAGGATGGAGCTGTGTATGAGAACCTTGATGGTTTTCCAACAGGTTCCTCTTACCCAGTCATATCTGGGAAAGAATCTATTTACGCAGGTGATACGTTAACACTCATGATCGATCCTGATGGAGGGGATGTTATCGCATATCAGTGGTATTTTAATAAGTCTCTTTTGGCAGGAGAGAGTGGGAAAACATTAACTAAACTGAATGTACAGAAATCCAACAGTGGAATATATGAGTGCGAAATACGGTTGGGTTCTGTCTCTCAAAGGATTAGTAAGTCTATTACTATTAACTCTGTGAGCTCTTCCGGTTCGGGTGGGGGAGGATCTTCATCATCATCCTCTTCTTCAGGGACTCTTGGTTCATGGAAGAAGGATGATGTTGGCTGGTGGTATCAAAATAAAGATGGCAGTTATCCAAGTGTGTCCTGGAAACATATTAATAAAGAGTGGTATTACTTCGACGGACTTGGCTATATGATGACTGGTTGGCTGCAGCAGGAGGGGAAATGGTATTGGCTAGATCCGGGAACCGGAAAAATGATAAAATCTGATTGGGTACTTTATCAGGATAATTGGTATTATTTTGGAGCGGATGGATCAATGCTAACTGGCTGGTGTGAATACAAGAATGCATATTATTACCTGTCACAAGAGGAAGATAGATATTATGGACACATGCTGAGGAATACGGTAACACCTGATGGCTATATCGTGAATGAGGATGGAATGAGGATTCCGTAAGATAAAGATATCGGTTATAAAGAGCAAGTGCAGAAATGCTAAGATAAAAACCGAAAAATTTCCGACAAAGCTCCAGAAGTCTGGGAAGTATAGAAAACTAAGGACTGAAAGGGTTTTGTCGCTTTTTTATTAACTATATATAGAGAGATAGAGGTGGAGATAGGGAGAGAAAAGCGTCATAACCGATTTTTATTATGGTGCCAACAGAAGTTAAGAGTAGCCACTGATCGGGAGTCGGTAAGCCAGCGATCACTGCAGCTAGAAAGCCAGCGCCGTCTCCGTTTTGATCGGCAGCACAGAAGTGGTCATATCCAATGTTATATAGTTATTTATGAACAACATATAGTCTACCTATTACATGGGATTGTTCAAAGTGCGCTATGGCTTGGAAAGGTTCTGTAAAAGATAGAGTAGATGGGAGTGTAATCTGCCCCTATTGTAGTGGTAAGAAAGCCATTCCGGGCAAAACCTCTTTTAAAGCACTGTATCCCGAATTGGATGCAGAAGCCTCTATAACGAATGAAGTGGATCTCGATAACATTCTTCCAACATATAGTCTACCTATTACTTGGGATTGTTCAAAGTGCGCTATGGCTTGGAAAGGTTCTGTAAAAGATAGAGTAGATGGGAGTGTAATCTGCCCCTATTGTAGTGGTAAGAAAGCCATTCCAGGCTAAACCTCTTTTAAAGCACTGTATCCTGAAAAGGCTGCAGAATATTCTTCAAATAATGAAGTAACTTCAGATACTATTTTATCTACATATTCACCTCTAGTTGAATGGGATTGTCTCGTTTGTAAAATGTCTTGTAAAGGCTCAGTGAAAGATAGAGTGAACGAAGAAATAGATTGTCCTTATTGTAATGGAAGAGAAGCTATACGTGGAAAAACTTCATTCAAAGCATTACATTCTGATTTGATGAAGGAATGGAATTTAGGTAACTGGCTCTTTATTGATCCAGATGATATTATAGAAAATTATTCGGATAGTGTTTGGTGGACTTGTTCCGAGTGTCAAAATTCTTATGCTATGAGTCCAAAAAAGAGGTTATATTATCAAAAGAGGAAAAAGGAGCCTTGTCCGTATTGTAAAGGATTGCGCAGAAAAATGCATCATTTTTTATGAATATCATTGGACTAAGATAATGCCAATATGATATACTTAATGATAGTATTAAATAGAAAAACGACAAAACCCCCATGATTTGAGTTTTTCGGTTTTCCGGGAAAAACAGTGAAAAACGACAAAACAGCAGTGAATTTTTTTTTCGGTTATTTTAAGGAATTTATTTTCGGTTATCAGTAGATCATGAAATTTTTTTCGGTTATAGATTTATGCAGAAATGGTAAGATTAATAGAGTGATTTCCAACTATTCGCGAAAGTCTAGTTTAACGAATAGTTGGCAAAGAAAACAATAGAACTGTTAATTACATAATTAATTATATCACTTAAGAACTTTATCTTTCATATCCTTGCTTACCATTACTCTGATATGCTCCCAATACTTACCCTCTTTATTCCAAAGTATGTAAAGTTCTTTAATACCATTGCCTAAGAATCAGATTATATTAAAAAGTAAAATTAAAAATGAGGGAAATATAAATGACTGGTCTTTCAATAATCATTTACAATCCAAATATTAAAAGAAATGAGGTCCAATTATGAGTTCTTCTCTCTCCTACCACCAGCAAAAAGATATTGAAAACGTAAAGCACCTGCGTCAGTTGGTAAAGGAACTTCCCAAATTCTGCGGAGATTTTTTCAGGGGGATTGAACCTCGCACTTCTTCCCGTACCAGGATCGCTTACGCTTATGATCTAAAGGTATTTTTTGACTTTCTAATTAAAGAAAACCCCGTTATCGGCAAGCTTCAGGTTCAGGATATTACTTTAGACCACCTGGAATCGCTTCGGGTTGTAGACATTGAAGAATACATGGAATATTTAAAATACCGTTTTAATGATAAAAATCAGGAAGTGACCAACAAAGAGCGAGGAATCATGCGAAAAGTCTCTTCACTGAAAAGCTTCTATAATTATTATTACCGGAATGAGCGGCTTCAAACAAATCCCGCTTCTCTGGTGCAGCTTCCAAAGCTGCATGAAAAGGATATTATCCGGTTAGATATTGATGAGGTGGCTCTTTTACTCGATGAAGTAGAAAACGGGGGATCTTTAACTGAGAAGCAAAAATCCTATCATGCGAAAACTAAGATCCGTGACCTTGCACTATTAACTCTCATGTTAGGAACCGGTATCCGGGTCTCTGAGTGTGTTGGTCTGGACGTAGATGATATTGATTTAAAAAATGGCGGGATCCGGATTCATAGAAAAGGAGGAAAGGAAGTCACTGTCTACTTTGGTACCGAAGTTGAGGATGCCCTTCTTGATTATCTTGACGAACGCAGTTTTGTCATTCCTGAGGAAGGCCATGAAAAAGCACTCTTCCTATCCCTTCAAAAGAAACGGATTGCAGTACGCAGCGTCGAAAATCTGGTTAAAAAATATTCCAAACTCGTAACACCTTTAAAAAAGATCACCCCACATAAACTGCGCAGCACCTACGGAACAAGCCTGTATAAAGAAACCGGGGACATCTATCTGGTTGCAGACGTTTTAGGACACTCAGATGTTAACACTACGAAAAAACACTATGCTGCTTTGGAGGATGAACGCCGGCGCAGTGCCAGAAATAAGGTTAAATTGCGGGAAAAAATGTAATGAAAATAAATTATAAAGTAAAATAATAAAACTAAAAATTCTAGAGACTATATATATCATAAGCAACTGTATCCCTGGCGGATTCCTTTTTGTCTTTTGGGGAACTTTGAAAGCTTTGGCGAATGGTCTGCGAGCATGTGTCTTATGTAAGAGGACATGACGCATGCACGTAAGGACCTGATATAAATATAATGGGAAGTTGCTATCTATCTTTTTAATTTTTTGTTATAAAAAAGAAAGCATCTAATATCTAAATTAGAGCTTTCTTTTTTCACCTTTATCATCAGGCTCTTATAATATTTTCATACGAAAAGCGAATGCCGTTATTCCTCTTAGCTTTTGGCCTCTTCTTCACCTTCAACTGCTTCACGTATCTTAGAGCCAACAACTGTTATCATCTTTTGTTCCGGATCAATAGTTGAGGTAAGTCCTTCCGGAAGTTTAATATCACTAAATTGAATACTTTCACCAGCCTCCATATTAGAAACATCAATTACTATTTCATCGGGAATATCCTGAGGTAATCCCTCCAGTAAAATTGAATCTATGGTACTGTTAATCAACAATCTTTTTGACTCAAGAAGTTCTGCTCCGGTAATTTTTATAGCCACTTCTTGTTTGATTTTTTCAGAAAAAGATACCATTTGAAAATCCAAATGAGAGATTTCGTTCTTAACCGGTTCAATGTGTATTTCTTTTGCCATTACGGTATAACTCTGGCCATCAGGAACAACCAGTTTAAAAATGCCATTCCGGCCAAACTCTTTCATTGATCTTCTAAATACATCTTTCTTAACAGCTATTGAGATTGAATCAACACCTTTACCAGCTATGTTTCCCAGTAAATATCCTTCTCTTTTTAACTGATTATTGTCACCCTTTCTGGTACTTTTTCTTAACTCAACGTTCATAACTCCAGTATTTTCCATAGTTAGAAGCCTCCTTGATTTATAATTATATTATGGCAATCATCTAAAATCTTATGATTCAATGATGAAAACCTGTTACCTAAATTTCAATGTGATTTAAAATAACAAAATATAAATTGTCAAAAGAAAATATATTTCTCAAAGAAAATGTATTTCAAATAAGTTATCCTAAATTAAATTTGAATTTATTTCTTTAATACAAACTTATTTTATTTATTATTTAAAAAATCACATAGAGTTTCAAATAACATATAATTAATAGTATAGTATAAATCTGACAATTGTCAAGTTTTCTATTTGTATAACAGAAATTTTTCCTGATGAAAAGATTAAAAAGATATAAAGGTGCTGTTCGAGAAACTCAAGTTCTTGGCACAATATTAAAAACCATTAACTTATTCTAATGGATTTTCAATATTATCTATTATTTCCCCTTTATCGCAATGTTTTAAAAAGAAATAAAATGTTGAATCAATTATATTAATAGTACGCTGAGAGATATCATAATCAAACAACGGTGGTTGGATTTTCTTAGCTGTTTGCAATTTTGCCAAACTACTCAATAGATACCCAATATCACTAGGCCTTATATCGGTACTTCTGTGATGACGGCTTTTAATTATTTCTTCTATCTTTTTACGCGGCACACCCATTAAAATAGTGGAAAAATCCATACTTAAAATTGCAATAACAAAATAGTATGGCAAGAAAAGAGGTTTTTTCTCCTTATCTTTAACATCTCTCTGCCCCTTTGCAATATCCTCCAGTGCACGAACATGTCTCGAAGAATAATCATCACATTTTGCTGTAATGGCGTGATCAAGAGTCATCTGGTCAACAATATGTTTTCTGAGTCCTTGTTTTTGTAATATACCATTTTCCAGGCATAACAGTTTTAATAGCTCCTGAACAACTCCTATGCTTCCCATCGATTCCTCGCAGAGCCTTAGTAATATTTCATCAGAAATTTCAATATTAAGCTCTTCTGCTCCTTTTTTTGCTACACTAATAAATTCTGTGTTGTCCCACGGCTCAACCGGTATTTCTGCAATCCTATCTTGTAAATCTCCATTAAATTGAATAAGCCTGTTTTTTTCTTTCCATACACCTAAAATTATAAATCTTAATCCTAGCTCTTGAAAAGTGCGCAAATCAAACGCTAATTGTTTTTGAACATCACTAGAAAGATAATGAAAATTTTCAAGAATTACAAATTTATCAGAATTGGCTTGTTTATATAAATCAAAAATGTCTTGTGGCAGTTCTAGGTTAAACTCTATTGATCGATAATTAAGCTGCTGTTCAGCTAATGCATTAACTTTTGCAGACCCTTCGATCTCCGCAGCCGCTAAAAATGGTAATTTAGATTTAATTTTTGCTACAGCTCCAATTTCAACATCTCCGCTCTTACTCTTCTGCTTATCGGTTAATATTTCAATACCAAGTTTTCTAAGAATCGATTTATAAATATCTGAAACCTGACTTTTGGGACTGCAGCTGACAGCTAAGCATTCACTATATGGCAAATATTTACTGACCAAAGCAGTTTTTCCTTGTTTTGATGCACCATAAACTATTATTTGTTTATCTGACCTTAGTGCGTTCTCAAATGACCCATCAACTTCCTGGCGTTCAATATAGCTTAGCACAGGTTTTCTACTAACCCCGAAGACTTCTTCTAATTTGACCATAGGTACTCTTCCCCCGTCACATTATATATTTAACTTATTATACAATGCATTTTCAGTTTTAACAAACAAAACGTAACTATAATAAAGTAATTTAAGCAAACCTGCAACGAGACCAATGCCTATTGCAATCTGCATTCGCAGTATTGCATAGATGGTAAAAATTATTTAAGATAATTTATAAATTTAAAAACCAAATAAATTGAGTCTCATGCCTATATTCAGGTTCATTATAATATGCATACTCATCAATCACACTAAGAGTTGCTCCTTGTTTATGATAAAATTTACAGGCAGGAACATTATTGTTCTGACATTCTATTTTCATTTGTACAAGTCCTTGACTGCGACACCAATTTGCAGCCATGTCAAATAATGTTTGACCAACTTTTTGCTGCTTGTATGTATCATCCACACGAATATCCCATAATACTGCAAGGTCATCCCTATTTGAAAGCATATTTATTCCTTTTGTACGTGATACAATTGTTGCTGCTCCTATTGGTTTATCACCATCAAAAGCCATGAAAAAAGCCCAAGTTGAAATATCCCATTGACTTCCCCAACGCATTACCGTTTCGTCTTCGCCAGTACAAAAGTCTTTTACATAAGGTTTTATAGGGGTTTCGACAAGATTGAAACCACTTAATCCACGATTAATTTTATCTATTTTATAATAACTAGAAACATGAACACGCATAGGAATTAAGTCATATTGTGTGAAATATGTCTTATCCACCTTTTTATATGTAATCATATAATATCTCCTTTGATCTTATTAATTATTTTCACCCTATCCTTCTTATGTTAATTATATGATAGCTCGTTGTTTTTGAAAGATATAAAAAAGCTATCAACATATCGAATGTTGACAGCCTAAAGCGGCAACAATTCATTGCGGCTTTTCTTTATGTGTTTTTTCAAACTTCAGAATCTTTAACAATGATCCATAAACTCAAACTAAGTATAAAAATAAAATGCAACAATTACCTAAGAGTATGCATATATTCTTCTGCATGATCCCAATTAACTACAAACGAAGTTCCCTTTTGGCAGAATACGGAACAAGAAGGATTATTAATATCCTCATTTGGGTTATATTGATAATGATCAAGAACTTGGGCTTCATTATGACATTTATCATAATGAGAAAACGCCATAGATATACTTCCCTTGCCTCCGGACATTACCATCAGCTCTTCTCCGTAATTCATAAATGAGGCAACAGGACCCTGACCTCTTATTACAGTTCTTCCACTTCCATCCGGAACCGGAGCTTCAAACCGGCCGGAATATTTTGTAATGTCAGTTAATACCCTTCCAGTTAATGGATCCGGGATTAATATCGTAAAACTGTAATAAGGCTCCAGAAGTAGGTTTTTGGCCTTCATAAGCCCCTGGCGAACCGCCCGGTATACTGCTTCACGAAAATCGCCGCCCTCAGTATGCTTAATATGAGAAATTCCATCAACCAGAATAACCTTAATATCCGTCAACTCAGATCCGGTCAAAACTCCTTTATGAATGGTTTCAAACACATGGGTACGCACCAGATTCTGATAATTGATCCCAAGTCTGTCCACATGACATTGACTCTCAAATGTAATCCCCTTCCCCCGCTCACCGGGTTCTATCCTTAATGCTACTTCCGCATAATGGCGAAGGGGTTCAAAATGTCCATACCCTGTAACCGGTTCCTCTACGGTTTCCATATAGATGATCTCTGGCTGTCCAAAGGATATCTTTGTCTGAAATCTTTCTAACACAACCTGTTCCAGAACCTCAAGCTGTATTTTACCCATGATATTCACTTTTAACTGCCGCAAAGACTCTTCCCATACCACACTTAGCCCAGGTTCTTCTTCCTCCAGAATGTGAAACATCTTTAAGATTGCCCGGTCGGGTATCTCAGGCGAGTACAGGGCTCTTGCCTGAAGGGTGGGTTGAAGTGCCGGAACTACCGTATCACAGCACTCCCCAAGCCCTTGGCCTGCCCTGGTAGTCCGAAGCCCGGTGACAGCCACCACATCTCCTGCAGAAGCCGTCTGAAGGGCCGTAAAACGTTCTCCCTGAAATGTCCTTATCTGATGAACCTTCTCATCCGCTGATAAAGAATCCCGGACATTGAGAATGCCGCTTAATATCTTCAAATACGTCATACGCTCTCCATGTACATCATATCGGATCTTAAACACTCTTCCTCTAAAAGGAGCTGATACCGGATAGGAAGTGTCTGTGTAACTATAAAAGATATTAAGAAATGCTTCTATTCCCTCTCCTATTAAAGCGCTGCCGCCAAAACAGGGGAATAGCTTCCGGTTTTTAATCTGAGAAACAACGGCAGGTCTTACGTCATCAAATGTAATACTTCCATTCAACCATTTATCCAGTAATGCTTCATCCCATTCAGATACATTCTCAATGAAATCGTCTGTCAGGGAAGCCTCATTTCCCTTCTTAATGCTAATGCCTTGAAAATCCAGGATATTACCTGAAAAACGTTCACGAATCTCTGTTAAAACTCTTTCATAAGATGCAGATATCACATCAAGTTTATTAATAAATAAAAAAACAGGTATATGATAACGCTCCAGCAGGTTCCATATGGCCTCTGTGTGGCCCTGTATTCCATCTGTGCCGTTGATCATAAGAACTGCATAGTCCATGATCTCCAAGGCCCGTTCCATCTCAGCGGAAAAGTCTGTATGGCCAGGCGTATCAATCAGATAATAAGTATCTTTGCCATGGGTAAAGCCGGCCATATCTGAAAATATGGTTATTCCTCTCTCCCTTTCGATATCATCATGATCCATACATGCGTTTTTAGCATCTACACGGCCCAGAGCCCTGATTACCCCTTCTCTGTATAATACCTGCTCCGAAAAAGTGGTTTTTCCGGCGTCTACATGGGCCAAAATTCCAAAAGTTATCTTCATAATTATTTTTAATCCTTTGACTATAAGAATAATTCTGAACTTAATAATGCATGATTTATGCCTCTATAAGAGACGTTGCATTTATTATTCTAAGATATAATTCCAATAAAATCAATGGATTTAAAAATAGCGGCTTATTTTTCTATTTATCTCACTCCTGAATCAGAATCAGATGCAAAGTATACGACAGTCAGATACTGTCCGCTGTGTATGGTATCTTCTTTTAATCCGTTTATGTTTTTTAATTCTTTTACATATTGGGCAGTGGTCATACCACTGTTCTCCAGATACGTTCCGGCAATGCTCCATAAGCTGTCCCCCTTTTGGATCTCAATGCTGGTATAATACTTCTCCAACGCCGGAATTTCCGTCTCTCCGGCAAGGGCATTCATTATAGAATTGCCAAAAAAATGAGAACCAAGTAAAACGACCAATGACAGTGCAATTAATTGCTTCATCATATGCATACCTCCTTTAAAACAATCCCAAACAGAACATAGGTTCTTTTTCTGTCATCATCATACCACTGCGAACATATGTTTGTCAATTGATTTTGCATTTTTTCGAACAAAGGTTTGCATTTTTATCGAACATATGTTACTATAGTTTTAATGAATAAGGATTGAGGAGGCCGTACCATGGCGCAAGAGAGAATTACCCCAAAACAGCAGGAAATTTTGGAATATATAAAAGAAACAATATTAAAGAAGGGTTATCCACCGGCAGTCAGGGAGATTTGCGAAGCGGTCTGTTTAAAATCAACATCATCCGTTCACTCTCACCTGGAAACGCTCGAAGAAAAAGGATACATAAGAAGAGACCCAACCAAGCCCAGAACCATTGAGATCATAGACGACTGCTTTCAGCTGACTCGCAGGGAAGTTGTAAACGTTCCGCTTCTTGGTACCGTAGCGGCCGGACAACCTCTTTATGCAGAGGAAAACATTGAGAATTATTATCCCATACCAGCTGACATTCTTCCAAACGCTGAGACCTTCATGTTAAAAGTTAAGGGAAACAGCATGATTAATGCAGGCATACTTGAGGGTGATCAGATTATTGTTGAACACTGCCCGACAGCCCATAACGGCGAAATTGTGGTGGCATTGGTTGATGATTCCGCAACTGTAAAACGGTTTTTTAAAGAAAAGGGACATTACCGCCTGCAGCCAGAGAATGATTCCATGGATCCGATTATTGTAGACAATGTTGAGATCCTGGGTAAAGTAATCGGTCTGTTCCGTTTGGGGATTCATTGAGAATGATTCATTGAGATTTTTAATTCATTGAGATTTTTAATTGAGAAACGTGATTTTGTCTCAAGGTTTACATAATTAATTTATGTAAACCTTGAGCAGACTAAAACATTCATTTATCAATTATTACAAGACTTGTAACAAGGCATAAAATAAAACATAAATAAGACACAAATGATACGATACTTATTTTGCAGGAATATTAGCAGTTTCATACTGCAATAAGACTGTAATAAAAACTGCAATGAAAAAACGGCTCACAGATTCTGTTAAGCCGTTTTACCCAATTAAATTCCATTCTTATGATAAAGCTTCCAATTCGTCAGCCTCAATTTTCTTTCCATCTCTCCAGATTCTTTCCAGATCATAGAACAAACGATTTTCACGATCAAATACATGGACAATGATATCACCATAATCCATGAGTATCCAGTTAGCAGACTGATAGCCCTCTATCTGTTTGCAGACAAATCCCTTTTTTCCAAGTTCTTCCTCTACATTGTCAACCATGGCCTGTACCTGATTTGCATTGTTACCGCTGGCAATAATAAAATAATCTGCCATTACGGATACTTTGCAGATATCAATAATTCTGATATCTTCCCCTTTTTTATCTGATAAAGCCGCAAAAGCGGTTTTTACCATCTCTACTGACTGATTCATCCTTGTTCTCCCTTCTTTTCTTCGTGAACCTGCTTATAATAAGCATATGCCTGCTTTGACATAGAGTCCACAAAACTGCCTTTTCCTTCCAGATAATCCAAGGTTTCCTTAAGGATCTGATAAACACACTCATCTAAGTCCACAAAAGCTACAGACCGCACAAGAGCCAGATTCACCGCTCTGTTGCGTCTGGGTTCAATATAATCCGCCGTAAAAACGATTTTTTCCAATATGGACATCTCTGCTCTGCCGGTGGTATGCCACCGGATCGCGTTTAAGATCTCATCGTCATTGATGCGGTATTTATGCTCAGCAAGCCATGCCCCATATTTTGCATGGAGTACGACCGGGGCCCTCAATTCGTCGTCAGTCAATGGAAGATCTTGTTTCTTGCATTTTTTAATAATATCTTCATCACCATAAGGCTTGGCACAATCATGAAGCAGGCCGGCCAGCTCCGCTTTATTTAAATCACATCCATAGCGCATAGCCAATGCGGTGCAAATAAATGATACACTGATCGTATGCTCAAACCTGGAAGGAGTTAAACTCCCCTTTAAATCATTTCTCAACTCTAAGATAAGATCCTTCATGGTTCCAACTCCTGATATAAACCGTGGGCTTCAATATATTCGATGACCTCCCGCGGTACATAGTCTGATATGGACTGCCCACTGGCAATCATGCGGCGTAGCTCTGCAGAAGAGATATCCATTTCCCCGCAGTGAAGCGTGCGGATATCCGCGCCATACTTGTTGGCCAGATAAGCTATCTGCCTGTCCATGGGACGGTCCGCTTCCTCATATTCCCGCCGGGCAGTCAATATGACTGCCTGGGTCAACACCTGGTCCGGCTCATACCAATTCTCAATCTCATATAAAGAATCAGCTCCAATGATGAAATAAAAAGAATGCTCCGGATATTCTTCGTGCAGTAATCTTAACGTCTGCGCCGTATACGTATTTCCGGTTCGCCTTACTTCAAAATCCGAACAGACTAAGCCTTCATGATCTTTCACGGCAAGTTCTGTCATGGCAAGACGGGTAGCCGGTACTGACACATTACGGTTCTTTTTATGAGGCGGATGTCCGGAAGGCATATACCAGACTTCATTTAAGCCATATTCCTTATATGCCTGCCTGCCAATCATTAAATGTCCATTGTGGATTGGATCAAACGTACCGCCCATAATGCCTATTCTACCCATAATCTTCGACTCCCTGACCCAAAAATGAAACAGGATTATTTTGGAAGCACGATCTTCCTTTTGTTTTCCTCTTTCGCCTGCTTATAAAGGATAATCTTTCTTCCGATCACCTGAACGACCTCGGAGTGAGTTCTCTCTGCTAATACTTCAGCAATACTGCTTCCATCATCCAGGCAATTCTTTAGTACCGTAATCTTTATTAATTCTCTGGCTTCCAGTGCCTCTGCAACCCCATTGGTGATCTCAGGTGTCAGGCTGGACTTTCCAATCTGGAAGATAGGATCTATATTCATCGCCAATCCCTTTAAATAGGATCTCTGCTTACTTGTCATATTATTCTCCTCTGCTATTTGTAATAGTCAAATTCAAGACCATACATGCGGACCGTATCTCCTTCTTCAATTCCCGCCTGTTCCAGCTCATCTAAAATTCCGTTTTCTTTTAAGAATTTCTGGAAGAAGGTAAAACCTTTTTCTGATTCCAGATTCGTATAGCCTAACATCTTTTCAATACGGGGACCTTCTACCACGTAAACTCCATCTTCTGTTACTTCCACAGAATAAGGAAGAAGTGCATCCCCCAGGCTCTTAACATCGAATTCCTTTTCAAATATAATCGGACTTAAATTCACAGTCTGAAGCAATTCATAGATAGCATATAACAATTCTTTTACTCCCTTACCGCTTACTGCAGATATAGGATAAACCTTAACACCCTGGGGTTCAAATTCCGCCTTAAGCTTTTCAACCGGATCTTCACCGTCATCAAATATCGCATCAGTCTTATTGGCTGCAATGATTTGAGGACGTTCCATCAATTCCGGATTATAAGCCTTCAGCTCCTTATTGATTGCATGGATATCCGCAATAGGATCTCTTCCTTCCGTAGATGCGGCATCCACCACATGAACCAGGACTCTTGTCCGCTCAATATGACGGAGAAAATCATGTCCTAATCCAACACCCTCAGAAGCGCCCTCAATAAGCCCTGGAATATCAGCCATAACAAAGCCCTTTCCTCCATCCATATCCACAACGCCTAAATGTGGGTTCAAGGTTGTAAAATGATAATTGGCTATTTTAGGCCTTGCATTGCTGACTCTGGAAAGAAGTGTGGATTTTCCAACGTTTGGAAAACCAACTAGACCTACATCCGCAATCACCTTTAATTCAAGCTGTACCCAAAGTTCCTGGCAAGGCTGGCCAGGCTGGGCATATTTGGGGGCCTGCATGGTAGGAGTTGCATAATGCATATTCCCCTGTCCGCCTTTGCCACCTCTTAATATAACTTCCCTGCGGTTCTCGCCGGACATATCGGCAATAACTTTTCCGGACTCAAAATCCTTGAGCACTGTGCCTTCCGGAACTTTGATCACCAGGTTTCCGCCGTCTTTTCCATGGCATCGGCGTTTTCCGCCTGATTCCCCGTCCTGTGCGGTATATTTGTGAATATGCCGGAAATCACTTAATGTGTTAAGGCCTTCATCTACCTCAAATATAATATCACCGCCGCGGCCGCCGTCACCGCCGTCAGGACCGCCGCACGGAACATAAATTTCCCTGCGGAAACTGACATGACCGTCACCGCCTTTTCCGGACCTTATAAATATTTTTGCTCTATCGGCAAACATTCATTCACCTGTTACCTTTCTTTTCGATTAAAATTAGGGTTTAACCCTTCCTTTAAAGGGTTAAGCCCCTTTCTTAAAGGGTTCAACCCTAAATTGAGCATGAGCAGCGAATTTTTGAATACAGGCAGCCAGACAGGTCCTGTATTTTAAAAAACGGCTCCATACGTCTAAGGTATGAAGCCGGTCCAATTATTCGTTAATTGCTTTTGGATAAACAGAAACCTGCTTTTTGTCTCTGCCTTTTCTCTCAAATCTTACAACGCCATCCACTAAAGCGAATAATGTATCATCACCGCCACGGCCTACGTTGATGCCTGGATGAATGTGAGTTCCGCGCTGTCTATAAAGAATATTGCCTGCTAACACGAACTGACCGTCAGCTCTCTTGGCACCTAATCTCTTAGCCTCGGAATCTCTACCGTTCTTGGTAGAACCAACACCCTTTTTATGAGCGAAAAATTGAAGGTTCATTCTTAACATTACTTACACCTCCTTAAATCGGATTTTAATATATGGTTCTCCATACTCTTCTTCAATATCTTGTAAGCCCAATACCAAAGAGTTCATAAGGAGTTGTGATCCTGAACTGATATTTGATGTAAAACGGAAATGAAAAGCACCTGACTTCTCTTCCTGGTCTACTTCAAAGGAATCTTCAGTAAACTGTTCCACGCTGTTGGTCATATTAAATGTAAGTGCTGACACCGCAGCACAGACAAGTTCCTGTCCTTCCTGATGATCATCAGATAAACCGGCATGTCCTAACATCTGGATTCCTGTATAATGCTGTTCTGAATCAACCAATACGGTTACTCTTATCATAATTAAGCATTGATCTTTTCGATCTTAACCTGAGTATAAGACTGTCTGTGACCATTTTTCTTATGGTATCCGGATTTTCTCTTATACTTGTAAACAATAACCTTCTTAGCTTTGCCTTCCTTCACAACTGTACCTGTTACGGTAGCACCTGCTACGGTTGGGCAACCAACTGCTAATTCACCATTGTTAACAACAAGTACTTGGTCAAATGTGACAGCTTCGCCAGCGTCAACACCAAGCTTTTCCACTTTAATGATATCGCCTTCCGCTACTTTGTACTGCTTTCCACCTGTTGCAATAATCGCGTACATATGGCACCTCCTATTATCATTACTCGCCAACTGTGGTGTTCCATACAAATGGAAACTTTTCAACCTCATTGTGCGGCATACTTTATTAATATATCATTCCTAAACTGTTCTGTCAATATCTTTTAAATAAAAAATAATCAGTTTTTCCGCCTGCAGCAAGGCTTTTCCTTGTATTTGTTTCTGGTGTCCAGTATAATAGAAGCCATCAAATAAAACAAGGGGATACGAATAGATTCAGCTGGGCATAAATAATCACATATTTACCAGCCTCTGTCATAAACATGCTATCAGTATAAGGAGCGTTCGGATTACAGCGCTTAACATGTTCATAAGCGAACGAAAGGAGATCAAACTATGAAAAACTTTTTTAACAGAGAATGGAGTTTACCTGAAAAGCGATTGTCAATCCTGTCAGCATTTCTGTTAGGCTGCGTCCTTGGCTTTTTATTCTCACCTATAAAGAAAGGAATCTACTGCGGCAATCATAACGGAAACAGATATGAGAATCTTCCAGAAAAAGGCACAACGGGAATCCTGTAGCATTTCATTACTCTCTCCACGCATTAAGGCCGCAAAATATCTGCGGCCTAATCTTTTTTTAACTATTTTTCCATGTAGAAGGTGCAAAAATCAATAACAATGGGAATACCTCCAAACGTCCCGCAAGCATGTCAAACATCATGACATATTTAGACAAAGCAGAAAAATTAGAGAAGTTCTGGAGAGGTCCTGCTCCTGCAAGTCCTGGTCCTATGTTATTAAAGGTTGCTGCAACAGCAGTAAAATTAGTAGCAAAATCAAAGTTATCCAGACTGACAATCAGGACAGAGAACGTAAAAATTACGATGTAAGCACATAAAAATGTATTGATAGACCGGAGTACATTATGTTCAATGGGCTTTCCATCCAGCTTTAATACCTTTACGCTTCTGGGATGGATCAAGGATCCCAGTTCTTTTTTTACAGCCTTTAAAAGAATGACGACTCTTGATACTTTAAAACCTCCGCCCGTACTTCCTGCACATGCACCGATAAACATGAGAGCAACCAGAATCCCTTTTGAAAATTCCGGCCATAAATCAAAGTCAACGGTTGAATAGCCCGTTGTTGTAATAATCGAGGCCACCTGGAAGGCCGCATGATGAAACGCGGAAAACAGACTTCCAAAGCTGCCGCGGATATTAAAGGTAATAAATAAAACAGACGCTGTAATGATTCCAAGATATGCCCTGGCTTCCTCACATCGGAAGGCTTCTTTGGGATGGCGGGTTAAAAGCAGGTGATACACATTAAAGTTTATACCGAATAAAATCATAAATACGGTAACAACTCCCTGCAGGTAGTAACTGTCATAAAAAGCCATACTGCTGTTTTTAATTCCAAATCCGCCGGTACCTGCTGTTCCGAAGCTGATTGCCAGGGAGTCAAACAGCGGCATACCTCCTATCAGCAGAAGAATAATCTGCAGCACCGTCATAAATAAATAGATTGTATAAAGGATTTTAGCGGTGGACCGCACCCTTGGCACCAGTTTCCCTACGGAAGGGCCAGGGCTTTCTGCCTTCATAATATACATATTATAACCGCCTGCAAGAGGCAGGATGGATAAAATAAATACCAGAACCCCCATACCGCCAATCCAGTGGGTAAAGCTCCTCCACATAATCATGCATTGGGAAAGAGATTCCACATCCGTTAAAATACTGGATCCAGTTGTCGTAAAGCCGGAAATCACCTCAAACATGGCATCTTCAAATCTAGGGATCTCCCCACTTAAATAAAAGGGCATTGCCCCAAAAAAGCTTAAGACAATCCAGCTTAGTGCAACGGAAACAAAACCTTCTTTTGCAAAGAAAACCATGTTTTCAGGTTTTTTTCGTGTAAATATAATTCCAATGCTTCCGCAGACTGCCATAACTGCCAGAAACCAATAACCGCTGGTTTCTCTGAAGATCAATGCAGTGATACACGGCAGCAACATGAAAACTGCCTCAATATTTAAAATCCAGCCCATCAGATAGATGATAACTTTTTTATTCATTGCCTTTTCGCCTTTTCTACCTTAGTATGTCCTTTAAGTCATTAAGCCCGGTCACTGTGGTGACTACGATCACCCGGTCACCTTCTTCCAGGGTATCTTTTCCGCGGGGGCTGATAAACCTCCCCTTCCGGTTAATAAAGGCCACAAGAAGATTATTTTTAAGCTCAAGCTTTTCAAGTGGAATCCCTACGATACTTGGCTCATTTGCAACACGGAATTCCAAAGCTTCCGCCCGGTCCGCTACAATTTTATAGAGGGTCTCCACATTGCTCCCCATGGAATTCTGCATGGCGCGGACATATTGGAGAATGGTTTCACTTGTGATGAGTTTGGGATAAATCACACTGCCTAAATTCATGGAATCAATGACATTTTCAAAAGCGATCCGGTTTACTTTTGTAATAAGTTTTGCCTTGGACTGGCTTGCTGCATAAAGAGATAGCATGATGTTCTCCTCGTCAAAACCGGTAAGAGAAGCGAAGGCATCGATCTGCCCGATTCCTTCCTGAAGCAGCAGTTCCTGATTAGAGGCATCTCCATGAATGACCATAGCCTTTGGAAGAAGCTCGCTCAGCTCATTGCAGCGTTCCATATTCTGCTCCAGTATCTTTACGTTAATCTTTGTACTTTCCAGCAATTTTGCAACATAATATGTAATCTTTCCGCCGCCTACCATCATGACTGTCCGAATTGTATTGTTATCAATCCCTGCCTGTTTGAAGAACTCGTTGGCTTCTGCAGGCGATGCGATAAACGAGATTTTATCTCCAGCCATCACGACGGATTCCCCGCTAGGGATGATGACTTCACTGCCATGCTCAATGGCGCAGATCAGCACATTGCAATGAAGCTTTGAAAGGACCTCCCGCACCTTCATGTTGTGGAGGATGGAATGATCCGGCACCAGGAATTTTAAAATTTCAATCCTTCCTTTGGCAAACGTATCAATTTTGATTGCAGACGGAAACCGGAGCAGCCTGGCGATTTCCATGGCTGCAGCCATCTCCGGATTAATAGCCAGGGAAAGTCCAAGCTCTTCCCTGATATAGTTGATTTCAGAGTGATATTCCGGATTACGGATCCTGGCAATGGTATGGCAGTCTCCTGCCTTCTTCGCAATCAGGCAACATAGCATATTCAGCTCGTCAGAATTAGTTGTGGCAATTAAAAGGTCTGTCTCCTGAATCCCTGCCTCCATCTGTACTTTATAAACTGCCCCATTTCCCACGACGCCCATGACGTCGATTCTCTCCGTAATAGAGTTAATGACATCTGCGCTTTTATCAATGAGCATAATATCATGATGCTCATTGTTCAGCTGTTCTGCCAGGGTTGCACCTACCTTACCGCAACCCACGATTATGATTTTCATAACGAAACCTTCTCCTTCATCTGCAATGCCTGCTCATAAAGAGGCTTTCTTATTTTTTTTCTGGTCACTTCCACCAGATTTAATTTTGTCATTTCAACAACGGTCGTTTTGACCGGATCTTTGGACAGAATCCCTTCGAGACGTTCCATAAGCATACGCCTGTCTTCTTCTGCTTCCATATCAATAAAATCAATAATAATGATACCGGATAAATTTCTGAGCCGAAGCTGATGCCCGATTTCTTCAGCCGCCTCTAAGTTAACCTTTTTGATCGTTTCCCTGAGTTCTTTTTTTCCGGAATATTTACCTGTATTTACATCAATGACTACCAGAGCTTCCGTGGGTTCAATGACCAGGTAACCACCTGATTTCAGCCATACCCTTTTCCCTAAAGCTTCATCCATAGTCTTTTCTATCCGGTATAGCTTTCCTAATGGAAGCAAATGATCCTCATACTTTGTAAGAAGCCCCAGGTCCTCCGGCTGGCACTGGGTGAGATAATCTTTTATAGCCTCGTATATATCCGGTTCATCGGTAATGACTGCTTCCAGGGAAGATTTAAGGCTGTCCCTTAAACCGGTCAAGTAGGAAGGGGCTGAGCTGTACAGAAGGCTGTAGCAGGTTCTGTGCTTTGCATTGTCCAGCATCTCTTTAAATGAATCCATTAACTGGATCAGTTCCGATTCCAGTTCCTCTTTTGGAACCTTATAGGCATTGGTGCGGACAATCATGCCAAAGTCTTCATCCTTCCTGGATTCCAGATAAGACTTCATCTCCTGTTTCCATGACTGATCCGTGATCTTGGTTGAAAAGCCAATCTGTTTCTTTCCGGAGGTCAGTACAAAATAGCGGCCGGTAACATTTAAATTTCCAGTGAGAACCGGAGCCTTTGTCTTCACCGCATCCCGTTCTACCTGGACGATGATTTCATCGCCCTGACGAAGCCTGCCGTTATAAGGCCTCTGATCCACAAAGAGGATATTGGCGTCAGACAGACTTAAATATCCCATCTGTCCCCCACCTATATCTACAAATGCCGCATTGATATTTTTAACGATATGATTTACTTTTCCTATATAGATATTTCCCAAAACGGACTGGTTTTCTTCCGGTTCAATGTTGACCTGAACCGTCTCTTTTCCTGACTGGAGAAGTGTGATGACCGAGCCGTTCCATCTTGTTATGATTAACTTATTCAAGGGATTCTCCTATAAGCCCCAAAGGCACAAGCTTTCTATGTTCCTCATCTCCGTTGTTTCCGTAAACCTCTTCTCTCTGAATCTGGAAGGCAAACTCCGGGCAGGTCTGTCCAAGCCACTGGTAATAAGCTTCCATCACCAGCTCAGGCTTTAAATTATCTGCGCTTCCGGCAGATATCTTCATGAAGATCGTCTCTCCATGAACCGAGAGTTCATAGATAAAAGCTTTTAAGTCTATTTCTCTTTCGCCTTTTTTAGTTTTTTTGATGATAAGAATATGTTCCTGTCCCATAAAATCCGAAAGGCCGTTTAGAAATGCCTCCAAATCGTTTGGCTGCTTTCCCTCCCGGAACGTCAGTGTATAGTCTGCGGCAGCAACAAGAGACATGGCGTTTTTCGCCCGTTCATCAAGGATATGGCATTCCATGATCTGGATTCCCTCAGCCATTACTTCATTTAACTGGCTCACCATGGTTTTGCAATCCTCCATGGAATTCACTTCAATATCCATGTATTCTCCATTGCTGGTAAGGCCCACTCCTAAAGGTGCTGCAAAGGACATGATCTGATGAGGGCTGAAGCCTTCGCTGTATTTGATATCAATCCCGGCCCTTCTCATAGCCTTCTGAAAATAACGCATCACATCCAGGTGGCCTACGAATTTGACCGGGCCTTGCTTGGAAAATTTAAATCTCAGTTTCATAGCAGACTCCTCCCTTGAAATTCATAGCCCCACAGCCGGAACATCTTTCCCTGCAGTTGGGGGTGACTTTCGCATTGATGGCATTCTGCCATTCTCTCTTTAAAAATTCTTTTGATACGCCTGCATCAATAAAGTCCCAGGGGAACACTTCCTCTAAATCCCTTTCCCTGACCGTATAGAAATCCTCATCAAGGCCGCAGGTTTCAAAAGCTTTCATCCAGATATCATTTTTAAAATGTTCGGACCAGGAATCATACAAGGCGCCGTTTTTATAAACCTCTTCAATCAGGGAGGAGACTTTTCTGTCACCGCGTGCCAAAACACCTTCCAGAACCGTCAAGTCAGCTTCGTGATAATTATATTTTAAGCTCTTTTGATTCAGCATCTTCTTGAATTTATCTTTAACGATATAAGCTCTTTCCAAAAATTCTTCTTTTGTGCACATCCTTGCCCACTGGAACGGGGTAAATGGCTTTGGAACAAAGAAGGAAGAACTTGCTACTACCTGGACCTTTCCATTTCTTTGATCCTTTGGAATTTCATAGTAGACTTCCGCCACCTTTTCCGACAGTTCTGCTATCCCTTCCATATCCTCTACAGTTTCTGTAGGAAGCCCCAGCATAAAGTAAAGCTTTACCCGGTTCCAGCCGCCCTGAAAGGCTTCTCCCGCACCTTTTAAGATGATCTCTTCTGTCAGTCCTTTGTTAATAACATCACGAAGTCTTTGGGAACCCGCCTCTGGTGCAAAGGTTAAGCTGCTCTTTCTGATATCCTGTACCTTGCTCATGACATCAAGGGAAAAAGCATCGATACGAAGGGAAGGCAGAGAAATATTGACTCCCTTGTCCTTAAATTCATCAATCAGGAAATTTACAATTCCCTCTAAATGGCTATAGTCACTGGAGCTTAAAGAGCTTAGGGAAATTTCTTCATGCCCGGTACTCTTTAAGAGCTTGCTGGCATAGTCTTTTAAGTATTCCAGACTGTGTTCCCTTAGTGGACGGTAAACATTACCGGCCTGACAGAAACGGCAGCCCCTGATGCAGCCTCTCATGACCTCTAAGACCACCCGGTCCTGAGTTACCTTGATAAAAGGAACCACCGGCTTTTCAATGTAATAAGCCTCATCCATGGTTACAACTAACTGCTTCGTTACCTTTTCCTTTGCATGGGGATTGTTGGGCTTCATGCTCTCTATGGTTCCATCCTCATGATAGGATACATCATAAAAAGCCGGTACGTAGATACCATCAATCTCTGAAGCCATCTCCAGAAATTCCCGGCGGGTTCCTCCATTCTTCTTATTTTCCTTATAACGGTCCATAAGCTCAAAATAAACGGTTTCTCCTTCGCCGATGTAGAACATGTCAAAGAATTCCGCCAAAGGCTCAGGATTGTAGGCACACGGGCCTCCGCCAATGATAATAGGATCTTCCTCTGACCGGTCCTCCCAGTGAAGGGGAATTTGTCCCAAATCAAGAACCTGGAGGATGTTTGTATAACACATTTCATATTGAAGGGTAATTCCAATAAAATCAAATTCCTTAATAGGATCCTGGGATTCCAAAGCAAAAAGAGGAATATGCTGCTCCCTCATAATCTGATCTAAATCCGTCCAGGGGGAAAAAATGCGCTCACAGTAAATATCCTCTCTACGGTTAAACATATCATATAAAATCTGCATTCCTAAGTGGGACATCCCAATCTCATATACATCCGGGAAACACATGGCAAAGCGGATGTCTACGGCAGACTGGTCTTTTTTTACCATATTTACCTCGCCGCCGATATAGCGGGCCGGTTTTTCAATTCTCAATAAAATCTCATCGCTTAGTGCTAATTTTCTCATGGTCATTCCTTTTTTTATTTGCAGTTTATGCATCTATTTAGTAGATATCTGTTGTAAAGCTGTCAATGAAAACCAGCGGTTGCCTGACATTGCGGCCGCTTCGTTTTCCCCAACGAACCATTCTTAATGATACTTTGCATAATTATAGGATACTTTCGGTGATTAATCAACTCCAAAATTACCTGTGGGGATCCGGACTTGGAAAAACTCATAGAACACAGAAATAGGCTACCCGGCATCCGTAGCTGGAATCTCTTTCTTTACTAAAGCAGAGGCTGGCCAGCTTTTTGTCCTTTCTTTTCTATACCAACGGTTATCCAGGATACCAAAAGCAGCACACAGGCCATCCAAATCGCCTTTTCTCCCAACCGGTAGGATAGCCAGCCCCCAGTAAGGGCTCCGGTGAAAAAGGCCAACAAGATTCCTGTGTAATGATATGCTCTTCTCCGGCACATTTTATCCTTTCTGACAAAACCTTCATAATACATTTCCGCACAGGAACGCATATTTCCCGTACAAAAAACCGGCGCATAGGCGGCATTTCCTCCAAAGTTCCGGAAGGTACAAAATTGCACCGCAGCGGCAAATGAAACCGCTGTATTGGCAAACAGGTGTGGCAGGGTGTGAGGAATGAAGCCGACCAAAAACAATACGGCAATTTCCAGAAACAAAATACCCGATATCCAATGGGTGTGTTTTTCTTTATAAATTTTATAAAAAATATGCCTTGCGAGAAAAACCCCCAGCCAGAACGCTCCGATGGGTACAAATGCCTGCCCCATGCCTTTATAATCCTTTGAGAGGAAACGAATTGCAGCCAGAACGAAATTTCCTGTCTGGCCGGTGGCAAATACATTGCCTCTGTCAACATAAGAATAAGCATCCATTAATCCGCCTATTGCAGCCAAAAGCATGTGAAATCCGATGTGGTCAGTAAACTTTATATTTGATTCATTTCCCATATGCCAATATCTCCTTAATTCCTAATGCCCATGGCCTCCTAACATTATAGTACATTCCTTCAGCAAGTACAAGGGCAGTTGTGGCCGATGAGCAGGATACCGTTAATCCTAATGTAAGCCCGAATCTCGGCATCCATGATTAAAAGCGCGAAACCGGCAATGCCGGTTTCACGCTTCCACATCAATACTCCCCTGATCATAATATTTTTTTACTTAGCCCCATAATAACTGGCAATCCCCTTAAATATCAACGTTCCAACAACCGAACCGCCGTCTAAAATGCCAATGCTTCGATCTGCCGAATAAGCGGCACGTCCATGGACTGCCCGCATCTGCCGTGTGGCTTCTGAACCCTGTCCTGCTGCCTTCTCCGCTTCTATTACTGCCATTTCAGGATCAGATGCATATGAAACCAGGGCCTCTGCTCCCGGATACAGGGAATCAAGAATGGTCTTCTCTCCCACCTTTGATTCCGCCTTTTCCATGATGTTTTCCACTGCCGCAAGCAACGCCCCGGCTGCCTCTTCAAAGCTCGCCACTTCTTTTCCCTTTAACGCTTTTGCTAAGCCCATAAAGCCAAAAGAAGTGATCGTTCCCAAGGAAGATGGGGCGGAGGCATTGAACACCTTGCCGCATGCCAGGAAAAGTTTCCCAAGATCCTTTTCCTCCGCAGTTTTTAAAAATTCCACCACTGCCCGGTAGCCGTCCTCCATAGAAATTCCTAGGTCCCCATCCCCGTTTACCTGATCCAGTTCCACCAGATAATCCCGGTTTACAGACATTTCCTTACTGACCGCTTCCAGGATTCCTTTTACTGATTCCCGATTCATGCTTATTCCCCCTATTTATTTGCATTTGTATAGAACGGAGTTTCTGCCGGAGCCAGAAGCAATTCCTTTAATTCCTGATCCAGTTTAAATATCGTTACAGAAAGGCCGGCCATTTCCATAGATGTAGCATATTCCCCTATGTGGGGCATTACAATGCTGACTCCTGAACGGGAAAGGATCTGATGCACTTTTCTGTACACAATTAACTGTTCCTCCAAGGGGGTTCCACCAAGGCCATTGACCATTACGGACACTTCGTCCCCGTCTTTCAAAGGCATATCCTTCGTGATCGTATTCACCAGCGTTTCTGCTATTTCGTCGGCGGTCATCATCTTCCTCACCTCAATACCCGCTTCTCCATGAATCCCCATTCCAATCTCAATCTTATCATCTGCTATGGAAAAGGTCGGTTTTCCAGCCTTGGGAACAATGCAGGGAGACAGGGCAACGCCCATAGAACGAATGTTGTTTAAGGCTTTGGCTGTTACATCCGCCACTTCCTCTAAGTTCCTCCTGTTATCGGCTGCTGCTCCCGCTATTTTAAAGGCATATACCATGCCTGCAACACCCCGGCGCTTCTCTGCATTTTCCTGGGAAGAGCTGGCAACATCATCCTTTACAAGTACTGCTTTTGTTTGAATATCGTCAAATTCCACTTCCTCACAAGCCATATTGAAATTAAAGCGGTCGCCGTTATAGTTTCCGTATAAACACAGCACGCCATTTCCCCTGTCACAGGCGCGGATCATGTCAGCCATCTTAGCCGCTGCCGGGGAAGCAAAGACTTCCCCTACTGCACAGCCGTCCAGCAGCCCTTTCCCAACATATCCTAAAAATACCGGAAGATGTCCGCTTCCCCCTGCTGTTACTACGCCGACCTTCCCCTCCTTGACCGGATAATTGGAAACCAGCACATGATAATCATTATGTAACAGCTTCACCTTATCACCATATGCACAGATAATGCCTTCCATGGTATCCTGCACGAACGCGTCCGCACTATTGATAATCTTTTTCATATAATCCCTTTCTTTCTATGGTTCAGATCTACCTAATTTTCCTTTACTCCCCAAGCACTGCGAAGCAGCTCCGGATATGGCTCCAAATGGGCATAATCATTAAACCTGGCGGATCCCTTCTTCCGAAATGGGCACATCCACATTGCATCGTTTAACACATTGCCGTCCATGCCGGATCAGATACAGCTTCAAAGATCAATTTCCTCCTTATCTTTCATTGGAAAACGAAATCTCTTTCGGATATTCCCACCGCTGCAGCTCCTCCTGAGCAAAGCCAACCGGCTCTTTTCCTCCGCCTGCTGTCAATGCCAGATAATATAATTCTGCCAGTTCTTCAATATAAGCGGCCTTTAAAAATGCTTCATAAACATCACGTTCATCCAACGCAACGGCTCCATGCTTTTCCAGTAAAAAGCAATCTGCCTCCAGGCAGCTTTCAATGACGCTGTCCGCCAGTCCAGTGGTTCCCGGACGTCCATAGGGAGCAACAGGGACGCGGGCTTTTGTCAGGCCTAAGTTAGCCACTTCATACACAACTGCCGGAATCGGCTTGTTTAGTAAGGCAAATGCAGTGGCATAGGCAGAGTGTGTATGGGCAATTGCCGCTGCTTTAGGTCTCTGCCGGTAGATCATAAGATGCATCAGGGTTTCGCTGGTCGGCCTTAAGCCAGACAAGTTTTCAATAACCCTGGCCTCCAGATCCATAACTACCATATCCCTTGGAGTCAGCAAGTCCCGGTCAACGCTAGTTGGAGTAATGATTACATAACCGGTTACTAAATCCCTTGCACTGAAATTTCCGGACTTATGCTTACACAAACCATCTCTCTGAGCACGTTTTGCAATTTCACACACATCCTTTTTTAATGTTTCAAGCATTCTAATCTCCTCTTTTCTTCTTCATTTTCGCAGACCAGCTGCAGTAATTCCAAAATATCATCTGCTGTCTTTGCCTCCTTTATGGAAGCCAGCTTCTTTTCATCTTCTAAAATATTGATTAACTGGTTTAACGCTGCCAAATGGCTCTCATAATCCGGAGTTGCCAGTACAAAAATCACCTTTACCTCCATGTAATCATGCACCATTATGTTCTGAGGAAGCAAAAGCATGGATAATCCTACATCATATACTCCTGCATCGATTCCAGCATGAGCAATCATGACATGGTCTGCAATTAGCATGATCTGCTGATGTTCGATAATATTAGAGATAATCGTTTCAACATATTGGTATTTGATAATATTTTTATAAAGCAGGGGAACTGCTGCAAATTCTATGGCTTCCTTCCAGCCCATGCGTTCCTTAATGATCCTGATGTTGGATCTTGTCAGCAATTCCCTTAGTTCCGGTTTCCTTTTCTCTATGGTTTCTCCTTCTCTCCGGTCAGACTGTACCATGTATGAGTCAATTTCCATTCTCAGCTTCTGAAACACACTTTCATTTGTATGCTTTTTTATGATTTGGAGGATAGTCTCTACCTGGGGAAAGATCTCCCCTGAACTTTTCAGGCTATCAAATACATTTTTACGAAGCTTCTTTCTTCTTTCCTTGTCCAGCAAAGGTTCAATCACAAATTGTTTTTTTGATGTCTTTAAGGACGCTGTCGTAAATACCAGGTCAAAGTCTTCCTCGTACTGATAGAATTGGCGCGCCGACATATAGTTCAGAAAGTCGATTTCCGGAAAGGTGTGCTTTAATGAGGTCAGAAGAAAATGGGATACTGTAATACCGTTCTGGCATACCACCACCGCCCTTGGGCGTCTGTCTGTTTTCTCTTCCTCATCCTCTCTGCTGGTCTGGGCAATAAAAATCAGGGTAATATAAACAAGTTCACTTTCCGGAAATGACATTCCGATTATTTTTTCCAGAGGCGTCACAGACTTTTTCACCATGTCATGTACTTCCTGGTAAGCAGGAAGTACGTATTCGGAAATATCGGGGCCTATATGAAAATTATATCTGATGCGGTACAGGGCAGGCAGGCTGTGGTTCATGAGCAAATGTAAGGTATTCTCTTTATTCTCAAAGCAAATGCAGGCGATCCGCTCAAAATTGCGGATGGTTTCCTCCACTGCCTGATAAACCTCTTCCTGCCCTGCAACAGCCTCCAAATGGGTGTTGATCTTCATGCTCTGGATATGGGCGGTAAAGTACATTGTTTCCTGAATGCTGTTTACCCCCTCGGCAGACAGGCAGGATTTGATCACCATATATTCCTTTGTTCCTGCCACATGACGGAAGGTTTCCGGAACTATATCTAAAGCCATACCGTCCCGGATCCGCCTCAGCACCAGGGCGAAAAAGCACCGGTTCACTTCGATCATTTCGTCCGTAAAACGGGTCTTCAATTCTCCTTCAATGGTTTCCGTCATATTCCGCATATGCTCCATCTGCTTTTGAGTGATCTTTCCGATCCGAAAAACCGCTGCCTGCTGCCCACGTCCTGACAAAATATTTCGCAGTACCAGAAACAGCCGCTGCCTCAAATCATATTCCCGGCCTTCAAGCTGGTAGCCTTTTACCCTGCTGTATGTAAGTTGAATGCTTGAATCAGGCAGTTCATCCTTTAAGCGCTTTAAATCCGAAAGTACGGTATTTTTACTGGCCTTTAACTCAGTTATGAAATGCTGCAGCGAAAGTTCCTGCTGTTTTGAAAGCAGCATCAGCTGTATGATATCTCCCCGCTCATCCCTGGAAAGCCAGACATCCTGATTTTCCTGTTCCAGACGGGTGAAATCCAGTTGTTCTATGATCTCATTTGGGATGAGAATCCTCCCGTTATTCACCCGTTCCAGAATCGGCAGCTGCTGTTCCTCCAGATATTCATTAATTCTAGTAATCCCATACTCCAGTTGTTTTCTTGACAGATGCAATTTTGCTTCCAGAGCCTTTCCCGTAACAGATGCACTATGATTAATAATTTCTTTCAAAATCAAGCAATTCCGTTGGCCGATTTTCATGTTACGCTCTTTCCTTTGCCAGGTCTTCCTTCTTTTCCTGAATCAGGCTTCTTGAATAGAGTACAAAGGACGCAATCCACAGAACCAGAATAATTAACGGAAGGAAATCTCCCTGCAGCGCCTTTACTGCGTGTGAAAATGCATAAGTAAATATAGGGCCGTCAATGCTTGAGTTTGAAATCATCTGCCCAGGCGCAAGCTCCACCGCTTTTGTGGTATTTGCCAGCTCTGTCATAAAGGGAGCAAAGGCAGTACCCACCCATAAAAATACCGGTGTAAAAATGGTACATTGAATCAGCATGCGCAGGATGTTTCCCCTGCACACCAGGTATGCTGGTACTGCAATGGCAATATTAATGATACCCGCAAAAGGTAAGATCTTATTGCCGGGAAGGATAAAGGACATAATAAGGGTCACTGGCACCGTCCAGATAACAGCCAGCCAAATCTCATTGGCCCCGCCAAGAAACGGCCAGTCTAAACCTACATACATCTCTCTGTCTGCAAATTTGCTCTGCATAAATTCTGAAACCGCATTGGAGATCGGCTCCAAAGCCTGCATGAAGTATTTTGAGATCACCGGGAATAAGGTGAGGGCAGTGGCACACTGTACTCCAAGAGTTAATATCCCTGCTAAATCGTACCTTGCCAAAGCTCCGAAAATAATTCCTAAAAGGAATCCCAAAATATGATTTTCCGCAAAAATACCTAGCTTTTCTTTTAAATCCTCTGCATTAAATGATTTATTAAGTCCAGGAATCTTCCGAAGGATACAGTCTACAATATACATAGGTGCCGTAAGAAAAACCATCTTATGAGTACAGGTGACTCCCGGAATACCGGAAAGCTTACTGATACGGTGCTGATGGAAATCAGCGGATTTCAGTTCAAAAACCACCTGAACTGCCGCAACGACAAACGCCACGATTACATTGCCGGTTATGTAGTATACTGCAACAGCCGTAAAGATTTTACCCCATACATTCCATAAATCTGCATTAAAGGTATCCGTCTTGTTCATGGCCAGCATGATAATATTAATGACGATTAAAAGGGGAAACATCAAAAATGCATAAGGCCAGGACCAGGAAATCGTGGACATTGTGGTCCAGCCCCCATCGGTAATGGGAAGATCAATACCGGAAAACTTTAACATGGCAGTTGCTGCCGGTGTGATCACTCCGGTCATGTAGTTGATCAGCATGCTCATTCCGGAAAATGCTACACCAAGGGTTATGCCTGATGAAACAGCGTCTTTTACTTTCATTTTAACAATTAACCCGGCTATGATAATGATTACCGGTACAAATACAGCAGCCCCAAGCCCCAGAAAGAAATTTACAGTATTTGCTAACATCTGCATCCTCTTTACCTCCTTATTTTACAAACTCTAAATTTATAGATTCATCTTTTTGTAGTCCGCGATTGCTTTCAGCAGTTTATCAAACTCCTGGTCTTTCCCAATGCCTGTGAGAAATGCGATTCCATTGATCACAGGAATCGGATATTCCTTGGCATTTTTTACTATGGTAATATAGGCTGCGCTGCCGTCCATATAACGGTCAACAGACTTTAAATCCACTGCCTCCACTAAAGCATCCACTTTCTTTTCCTTTAACATGCGGTTTACCTTGCTTGCTACTGTCTGTGAAGTAGCCACTCCGCTTCCGCAGGCTACAATAACTCTGATTCCCATGGTCAAAACCCTCCTCTGATTTCATACGGATCCTTACGATTCCATACCCTTGATGCCGCAGACCAGCTCAAAGTATTCATCTGCTGTTTTGGCATTGTTTAAACGCTCCATTAATTCCTCATTCTGAAAATTCTCCACCAATATCTGCAGCAGATCGATGTGTTCATCTGATTTTAAAAATCCCAGCATAAATATAAATCTGACTTGATGGACTTCATCATTGTTTGCCATTTCCCTCCATTCAACAGCTTCTTTCAGCCGAATAGGAGCAATAAACGGCCGGATGATCTGGCTGATATCTGTATGGGGAATGGCAACCGGATAGGGCTTAATGGGTAGTGCTGTGGGATAGCTTTCTTCCCTTACCTTTAGTGACTCCAGATAAGTTTCTTTCACAAATCCTCTTTTAAACAGAATGTCTGCCATCCGTTTAAATACTTCGGTCTGGTCCGCCGCTTCTAAGTCCAGCTGAACCAGGTCCCGAAATAACATATCCTTTTTCAAATGTAACCTCCTTTAATGCTTATCATTTACCGGTAATAATCAAGCAATTTGTTATGTGCAAATTATACCATTGCACTATCCCCTTATCTACAACCGTTGTGTACAATTATCAATTTCCCCATTGCGCAAAATTGGACTCACGCAAAAAAAGACCAGTCTTCAAATGTTGACAGACCAGTCGTTTTCTTTATAAGATTGCTATTGTTATACAGGCTTTTGCCATTTCCACTAATTACATCCGGAAAAATCGGATGCACACCGGCGCCCCGGTATTTATCTGATTTACCTGATTCATATGACCATTTTCTTTGATTTCAAAAACTGTGATTGTATCACTGTCTTGATTGCCAACTAAAATATACGCTCCAGTCAGGTCAATTGCAAAATTCCGAGGCGTTTTTCCACCGCAGAATTGTCTTTCGACGAATGTCAGACTTCCATCCTCTTCGATTTGATAGCAAGCCAGACTATCATGTCCACGATTCGATGCATAGAGAAATTTTCCATCTGGAGTAATATGAAGGTCAGAACATGTGTTGTTCCCGGTAAAATCCGATGGAAGTGTATTTACGGCATTCTGAAATTCCATCTTGCCGTCAACATATGTAAAATGCATTACCTGCGAACTAATTTCATTAATCAAATAGAAATGCTTCCCATCTTTTCCGAACTCTCCGTATCTGGGGCCGCTTCCTGCAGGCACACGAACCGAAGCGCTATCCTCAGTATATGCAACGCTTCCTTCATATCGATATGCCACAAGCTTATCAATTCCCAGATCAGAGACATAAAGCGATTCCTGATCCGGTGCAAAAATACAGCTATGTGCATGGGGCCTTTCCTGGCGTGACTGATGAATACTGCTTCCCTCATGTTTAAATAACTGGCAATCATTTTTAACATTTCCTTTTTCATCAATTGGATACACAGTCACGGAGCCACTGGAATAATTAGCTATAGCAGCAAATTGTCCGTTTGGCCCAATCGCAATATGACATGGGTCTTCCCCATAAGTATTCCAGCTACCTTCTATGCTCATATTGCCTTCTTCATCATAAGTGAGCTGGGTCATACCGCCGCCGGTCTTTCCCAGATATTCTTTCATCTCATTAACTGCATAAATCTTTTTATTTATCTCATCTACACATAGGAAAGAAGGATTTTTGACTGCAATTTCTTTTTTTATTTCTATCTTGCCGTCTTCAAATGTACAGAATGAAATTCCCTTTCCTTTTCCTTGAAATACTTCACCTGTTCCAAATAAAATTGGTTCCGTGTAACTGCCAATAACAAAATATTGTTTCAAAGTTCTTATTCCATCCTTTCTACCAGCTCCACCCAACAGCCGGGCTTGTTGGTTCGTTATGGTTTACTTAAGGCTGAAAGCATAAAATCACCTCCAAAAATCAAAGTAGAATTCTACTATGGTTTATGAGTAGGATTCTACTTTGTCAATAGCTGCCTTTTTAATCGGAATGGCAGGGTACTGTTCCCTCTGCATTTTATCTTTCTGTAAATTTCTCTACGATTTTAAGAAGCAGTTCTACCACCTTCTCCATGGACTGAACGGGAATAAACTCAAACTTTCCATGGTAGTTATAACCACCGGTGCACAGGTTTGGACAAGGAAGCCCTTCATAAGACAAACGGGCTCCATCCGTGCCTCCGCGGATGGGTGTTACCAGAGGTTCTATTCCGATTTCCTCCATGGAAGTCTTTGCTATATCGATCAGGTACATGTGAGGCTGGATCTTTTCCTTCATATTATAGTAACTGTCCTTTAAAGTAAGTTCCACGGTCCCTGCATGATAGCGGCTGTTGAGATATTCCGCCACCCTCTCCATAAATGCCTTTTTCTCTTCAAATCTTTCTTTGCTGTGATCCCGGATAATATAATCCATACGGGCTTCTTCCACCGTTCCGCTCATAGAATCCAAATGGAAAAATCCCTCATATCCTTCTGTATACATAGGATTTTCAGCAGCTGGAAGCATGCTGTGGAACTCCATGGCCATCAGCAGGGCATTCCTCATTCTTCCTTTGGAAGATCCTGGGTGGATGCTTGAGCCGTGCACCCGGACCTTTGCGGAAGCAGCATTGAAATTCTCATACTCCAGTTCTCCTAATCCACCGCCGTCTACGGTATAAGCCACATCTGCTCCAAAGCCCTTTACATCAAAGAAATCTGCGCCTCTTCCAACCTCTTCATCCGGTGTAAAGCCAATGCGGATGGTTCCATGAGGAATCTCCGGATGGGATAAAAGATACTCCGCCATAGCCATGATCTCGGCAACTCCGGCTTTGTCATCCGCCCCCAACAGGGTGGTTCCGTCCGTTGTAATGATATCCTGCCCCTTGTACTTTAACAAATCCGGAAAATCGCTTGCACTCATGACCAGTCCGGTTTCTTTATTCAACAGGATATCACCGCCGTCATAATTTTTCACGATCTGCGGCTTTACTCCCGTCCCGGAATATGCAGGTGCGGTATCCATATGGGCAATTAAGCCAAGTACCGGGACAGGCTTATCCATGGTGGCAGGTATGGTAGCGTAAACGTAGCTATGCTCATCCACCATCACATGCTCCGCCTTCATGGCCTGAAGCTGGGCCGCCAGTTCTCTGGCTAACACCCGCTGCTTTTCCGTACTGGGAACTGCCTCCATATCCTCCTTAGACTGTGTGTCAAAGGATATATACTTTAAAAAATTATCTAATACTTGTGACATATTCAAATCGCCTCTTTTTCTAAAATTTATTATTCCATATTTAAAATGGCTTTTATAGCTCCTGCCGCGGACCATACAGACAGGCCGAAACCAATGGCTAGGTCAATGAAAAATCCTCTCCACATATCCATATCGGACATCAGCTTTCCAAAATTGGAGAAAACATAGGCCAAGGTTTCAAAGCTGGCTTCATACTGGAAGTATCCCCTTGTTATGGATACGGCATAATCCAGAAGATTGGCTCCAATGATCATTCCGGCTGTTATAATAAGACAAATGACGGCTCCCTTTTTATCCAGTGATCCTCCAAACTTCTGATAGCCGCTTAAGGCAAGCTTCAGCATAACAAACCCTGCTATTCCTGCAACAAATCCAACCTGACCGATGAGCACCCACAGCCCCACTCCTAAAAGAGAGGCAAACAGGGCCCCGATTATACCAAAGAGTGGATTGGACGGCTTCTGATCAAGGGATGCGGATATCTGAAGGATTGCTTCCGGATCCACATTTTCAGGGTACATGCGGTATGTACCGTCCAGTATATCTTCCGGCAATTCCTCTTTTTTATCCTCAATTTTCCTTTTCACCTGGGAGATTAGTTCCAAGAACCCATCCTTGTTCTTTCTTCCCCCCATAGCAAGGGTATGGTATTTTTGATCCTTTGTTTCAACCATAAGCCTTATTCCCGTTGCAGAGGAGGTATCATAAATCCGCGCAACAGCCTCATATGGGATGATATCAAATCCCTCTGCATTGGCAATGATATAATCATTGGTCAAATAAAGCTGTTCTTTTTCATAGGAGGAGGTATTGGCCCGATTAAGCTGTCTGTCTAATGCAAGCAGTCTTTCTCCTGTCCATGCCTTTAAGGTAATCCGGCTTATCTTAAACCTCCGGCTGTTAAGCTTCCATACCAAAATCAAAGTTCCTGCCAGAGCGGCCAGAAATCCGTACGAAAAAACGAGAGAAATTGTTTCCGAAGCATTGGAGGCCGGCATTCTGGTGGTATCCAGATAGTATTCTCCGAAATAATCCGAAAAATTATCCTCCGTTACAAGTTTCTCTCCCCACATCTCATTGTAGCTCTCTATGGCATACTCCCGGATATCAGCCTCAATGCGCGACGACATGCCGTAAAAAACCACAGGCTCCGGTTCTTCCTCGGACTCATCGTACAAATAGGATTGAATCTGTAAATATTCCTCAGGCAGGTTCCCGTGGACCTGTACGATATAAGGAAGCAGGTTTTCATCGTAAGCAAAGTAATAATGATTGGTTTCCTTAAAATCCGACGCAAACTCCCAGGTCATCATTTGAGCCTTTAAGCTGCTGTAAATATCTGCGCCATCATACACATGAAACTCCATCGGTTCCACATCAGGCTTCGTATTTCCCACAAGTTTCATGCCAATTCCTGCAACAAAAAACGAAACGGCGGTGATATACAGGAAAATAACAGGTAACACCCAGTGGTAAATCCGTGTCATCCGTTTCATCCTGCCAGACATCTGTTCTTTCATACCCATAGCCTCCCATAATTTCCATTTTTTTATTATACCATGGAACAATCAGGCTGTCCATGGCTCTATGTACACAAAAAACGCTGGAAAAGCAAGCAGCCTTCCCAGCGTTTTTATAAGGTTTATCGGTTGGACAGTTCCCTGGTAATATCTTCCCAGGATACTCCTTTATAAGCCATAAGCACCATCATATGATAAAGGAAATCTGAAATTTCGTATTTTACTTCCTCCGGATTTGGATTTTTGGCTGCTATTACAATTTCCGTTGACTCTTCTCCCAGCTTTTTCAATATCTTGTCAAGACCTTTGTCAAACAGATAATTGGTATAGGAACCTTCCTTTGGATTTGTCTTTCTGTCAAGGATTACATGAAATACCTCTTCAAACACCTTTAAGGGATTGCTCTCCTGATACTCTTTTTTAACAAGATTCTGATAAAAACAGCTTCTCGCCCCTGTATGGCAGGCGGCTCCGATCTGGTTCACTTTTGCTAACAGCGTATCATTGTCGCAATCCAGGGCCAGGGACTTCACATACTGATAGTGGCCGGAGGTTTCTCCCTTCCGCCAAAGGCTTTTACGGCTTCTGCTGTAATAGGTCATACATCCGGTCTTAAGTGTTTCGTGAAAGGCTTCTTCGTTCATATAGGCCAGCATGAGCACTTCTCCTGTCCTGTAATCCTGGGTGATTACAGGAATCAGGCCATCATCGCCCAGCTTAAACTGGTCAAAGCTTACCGGGCTTTCAAAGGTATCCACTCCGATTCCAAGGGCTTTTAAATCCTGCTTCAAATCCATGCAGTTGGCTTCCCCGTCAAAGCTTCCCACCAGGCCTTTCACATTTTCCACCCCAAGGGCATAGGCTAAGAGATCTGCATCTTCCCCGCAGCCGGTGATCAAAAAGTCCTCCTCACAAGATGAAACGGCCTGGAGTTTTTCCTCTGTAACGCCCTCCCCCAGGATCATGAAAGAAGCACCCAGCTGGGCGTATTCCTTGGTCCGCTCCAAATACGAACAGTCCGGAAGATAAGCATAAATCTTATCATCTCCAAACCTGTCCGCCGCTTCCTTCATCAAATCCACATTTTCATCAAGGCTTACATCAAGAAATGCTGCCTTTGCTCCTGCATAAAGGTATTTCTTCACATCCTCCAGCCGTCTGACTCTTCCTCCTAAAATCACAGGAATATCAGACAGTCTTGCAACTTCCTTCATAAGGCCGATTGTCCGTTCATGATCTTCCTCTGACTCAGATAAATCATGCAGAAAGAGCTCGTCGGCTCCGCTGTCACCGTAAAAACAGGCCAGTGTCAAAAGATTTTCCCCATAGCACGCCTTTTGATCATCAAGCCTTACTGCCTTCCCCTCCCGGATTCCAAAACCTGCAATTAGTTTTTTATATTCCATCATCATATCCTCCCCTGATGATTCTGCTTTTCAAAGGCTTCAATGGCTTCCTTTAAATCGATCCGATTTTCATACAACGCCTTCCCGATGATGGCACCACGGACACCTGCATGATAAAGCTGCCTTAAATCTTCCATGGAAGACATTCCTCCGGAGGCAATGATATCCATTCCGGTTTCTTCCGTCAGCCTTTTCGTGTACTCCACATTGGGGCCCGTCAGCATCCCATCCCTGGATATATCGGTATAAACGATATGACGGACGCCGTACTCCTTCATCCTGCTGCAAAGCTCTGATGCGGTGATTCCGCTGATCTTTTCCCAGCCTTCCACCGCTACCATACCATCCTTTGCGTCAACGCCTGCCACGATCCGGTCCTGCCCGAACTTTTTCACCATGTCCCGGATAAATTCCGGATTTTCAACGGCCTTTGTCCCGATGATTACCCTGGCTACTCCCAGGGAAAGCATGGACCCGACAGCCTCTTCGCTTCGGATGCCGCCGCCTATTTCGATTGGTATGGAAACGGTATCCGCTATTCTTTTGATCACCTTTTCATTTATAGAACGGCCGGCCAAAGCCCCGTCTAGATCTACCAGATGAAGGAATGTGGCTCCCTGGGATTGCCAGAGGGCAGCTACCTCCTCCGGCTTTTGGGAATATACGGTGATCTCCTTAAATTCTCCCTGTTTCAAACGGACGCACTGTCCGTCTTTTAAGTCAATTGCTGGATAAAGCTGCATATGGATTCTCCTTTATAATGTTCCCTTTGTAGACAGTACCCCTGTAATTCTTGGATCAGGGGATGTTGCCTCATCCAAGGCTTTTGCAAATGCTTTGAAGATTCCCTCGATCACATGGTGGTTATTCTCTCCTGCCATTTTTCTGATATGCAGGTTCATTTCAGAAGCATATGAAACAGCATAGAAAAATTCCTTCAGCATTTCCGTCTCAAATTCACCCACCCGTTCGCTGGTAAGCAAAACATCGTAGCTTAAATACGGCCTGCCGGATAGGTCAATGGCACAGAGGACCAAGGTTTCATCCATAGGGAGGATCATGCTTCCGTAACGTCTGATGGATTTTTTATCACCAAGGGCCTGTTTGATGGCAGTTCCCAGGACAATGCCCGTATCTTCAACGGTATGGTGGGTATCTACCTCTAGATCTCCTTTCACCGTCAAGGTTAAGTCAAAAAAGCCATGTCGGGCAAAGCTGTTTAACATGTGATCAAAAAATCCAATCCCCGTTTGGATGTCAGCTTTTCCGCTTCCGTCTAAATCAAGGTTCAGCCGGATATCTGTCTCACGGGTTACCCGGGAAATCTCTGCACTTCGTCCCATATTTAACCTTCTTTCATGTTTATAATTAGGTGAGTCCGCAGTTGCGCTCGCACATAGCACTATTCCGCACTGCTCATTGCTTTCGAGGAAAGCGTACCTTTACAGAGTTTGCATGGGCGGTTAAATGTTCTGCCTCGGCAAATGCTTCGATATCTTCATGGATCTCTTCCAACGCTTCCTTTGAGTAATAAATAATGCTTGATTTCTTTATAAAATCATCCACACTTAAGGCTGAAAAAAATTTCGCCGTCCCATTGGTAGGAAGCACGTGGTTTGGTCCGGCAAAATAGTCTCCAAGAGGCTCCGAACTGTATTCTCCAATAAATATTGCGCCTGCATTATGAATCCTGGTCATATCTTCAAAAGGATTTTTGGTGATGATCTCCAAATGCTCCGGAGCGATCTCATTGACAGCCTGGATGGCTTCCTTCATGGTATCCGCCACTAGGATATATCCGTAATTATCCAAGGACTTTTCAATGATCTCTCTACGGGGCAGTTCCTGGGTGAAGGTTTTTATTTCCTCTGACACCTTCTCAGCCAGTTCCATACTGGTGGTTACTAAAATAGCCGAAGCCAACTCATCATGTTCTGCCTGGGACAATAAATCTGCCGCCACAAAGCGGGGATTGGCGCTCTCATCTGCAAGCACCAGTATCTCACTTGGGCCTGCAATGCTGTCAATGCTTACATGTCCGTAAACAGCCTTTTTTGCCAAAGCCACAAATATATTTCCTGGACCTACGATCTTGTTAACCTTAGGGATGGTTTCTGTACTAAAGGCAAGGGCCGCTACAGCCTGTGCCCCACCTACCTTATAAACTTCGGTCACCCCCGCAAGATGAGCTGCCGTTAAGGTGACAGGATTGACCTTTCCATCCTTTCCCGGCGGAGTCACCATGGCAATGCGTCTAACACCTGCCACTTCTGCCGGAATGATATTCATCAGGACCGAGGACGGGTAAGCAGCCTTTCCGCCTGGAACATAAACACCCACGCTTTCTAATGGTGTGATCTTCTGGCCAAGAATGGTGCCGTCCGGCTTACTGTCAAACCAGCTGTACTGTCTTTGCTTTTCGTGAAACTGGCGGATATTTCTCATGGACTTTTTAAGGATCTCTATAAGCTCCGGATCAACTTCCTTCATGGCTTCTTCAATTTCCTGTCCGGTCACCTTTAGGGTTTCGGCCTTTATTTCCGCCTGATCAAATTCCTTTGTATAGGCAAATACTGCCTGATCTCCATCCCGTTTCACCGTTTCTACGATTTCCTGGACCGTGTCGGCATATGCGCTGTAATTATTAGGATCTCTTTTTAACAGATCAGCAAGAATATTTTGTCTGGAAGTTTCGTTAAGTTTTACAATTCTCATCGGTTTTCCTCCTGCAGCAAGGTACGCAGATCATGGATCAGCTTTGTTATCCTGTCATTCTCCCGTTTCATACTTACCTGATTGACCACCATACGGGCGGATAAGGGGCAGATTTCCTCCAATACCGCAAGCCCGTTTTCCTTAAGGGTGGCACCTGTTTCCACAATGTCCACTATAACCTCGGAAAGCCCTACAATAGGCGCCAGCTCAATGGAGCCGTTAAGCTTTATGATTTCAACAGTCTGATGTTTTTTATTGTAAAAATAGTCCTTGGCAATCGCCGGATATTTGGTGGCTACACGAATCCTTTCATGATGCTTTAAAAGCTCTCCTGCCGATGGCGGGCCGCAGACACACATTCTGCAGGTTCCAATCCCCAGGTTCATGACCTCATAAAGCTTTCTTCCTTCTTCTAAAATGGTATCCTTTCCCACTATGCCAAGGTCAGCCGCCCCATACTCTACGTAGGTAGGCACATCACTGGCCTTCGCAAGAAAGAACCGAATTCCCAGCTCCTCGTTGGTGAAAATCAGCTTCCGGGAATCTTTATCCTTCATTTCTTCACAGGTGATCCCGATTTTTTCAAACATTTCAAGTGACTGTTTTGCAAGCCGCCCCTTTGCCAGGGCAAAAGTCAGATATCTCATACGTACCCCCGATTATTTTAAATATTCCGACAGAGGTATCTCATCTGTACGGTCCAGAATAAGGTTCATGACCTTTACGGAAAACCCGCTTTGGTCCAGATACAGCAGATTATTTAAATCCCGGCGCCTTGCATAAGCCTGATAGTCCTCAAGGGAACGGGCCGGATCCTTCCGCTGAAGCTGAACCGCCATGCCGGACTCCCGGAAATGGCTGGAAAGACGGATTGCATGTTCCCTGGCTTCTTTCTCATAAAGGATCATGGTGTTCACCAGATCAACCTTCATCTCGATCTTCTGCCGGGAAAGGGCCAGTAAAAGCTCATCCACCGAGATTCCGAATCCCACGGCAGGAGCATTTTTACCAAACTGTTCCAAAAGCTTATCGTATCTTCCGCCATTCACTACGTAATCCCCGGTCCCGTAGGTATAAGCCTTAAAAATAATGCCGGTGTAATACTGATACTGACTCAGCATGCCGAGGTCATAGGAAACGTAATCAGAAAGCCCATAACATTCAAGAATCCGGCTTACCTCTTCCAAGCGTTCAATCGCCTTTAGCGCCCGTGGATTGGAGGTCAGTTCCCTGGCAGCCTGGATCTGATCAAGGGATCCAAACAGTTCCGGAAGCTTTAAAAATACCTGTTTTAACTCCGCTTTAATAGGCTGTGCCATCACCAGTTCTTCTACACCAAAATAATTCTTATTTTCAATAAGCTCTCTTAAGGCCTCTTCCATATCCTCATCCATGCCGGCTTCTTCCATCAATCCTTTAAAGAAATCCACTTCACCTAATTCCACCTGGAATTCCGTTAATCCTGCTGCCTTTAAGGCCCTGATTACCATCGCAAGAATTTCTGCATCTGCATCCGGAGAATCGTCTCCGATAAACTCCACTCCTGTCTGGCTGGCTTCCTTAAGCCGGCCCTGATAGCTGGAATTATTGATAAAGGTTCTCTCGATATAACAAAGACGGATGGGCATATCCTCATCCAGAAAATATTTGGCCGCACATCTGGCTATGGCAGGCGTTTCATCCGGACGCAGCACCAAGGTTTGGTTATCCCTGTCAAAAAACTTAAACATCTCCTTTGCCTTGACACTTCCCCGGGACTCGTTGAAAATATCAAAAAATTCGAAGGTGGGAGTTTCAATGTCCTGATATCCGCACAGATGGAAAACCTTTAACATCTTCTCCTGTACAGCAGCCTTTCTCGTACACTCTACTCCATAGATATCCCGGACTCCATCCGGCGTATGTAACAGTTTATTTGCCATAATAACCTCCGTCTTCTGCTTCGATCTTCCATGATAAACCGCCAAAACATGCAGTGAAGAAAAATATTTTCACAGTTTATTATTTTATATCACTTTCTTGTAGTAAAGTGATAATTTGATAACGTATAGTCGATTATAGGGGAAAAAGCGTTTCTTGTCAATCTCTTCTATCCAAATCTTTCTGAATCAGTTCCAGGTAGTGGACGAAAATATCCCGTAACCTCCGTATCCGCCAGGTCTTATCCACCTCTTCATAGGTAAAGCTTTTCCGCCCGCCCTCTTCCATTCGTTTCCAGAACCGTTTCAGCTGGTCAAATGGGAGATAATAGATCTCATCCTTCTGAGTATAGGATAAAATGATAAAAGCAATTCCTCCCTGACTTTCAAACTCTTCCATAAAAGCAACTTGATGAGGATGGATGTTTTGAAGGGGAAATGTGCCAGCCGAACATTCCTTGGCATCAAAGCATACCGGAATCCCCTGAACAGCCCCGATATAATCCACTGTACTTTTCTGGTCGAAATAGGCCAGGGTGATGTGGCGGCTTTCCTTATCAATGGAAATCGGGGTGATCGGCGTCGGTATCTTCTGGATCAAAGCCAACCCTTTTTCCCGGTAGCTGTCATTGCTTCGGTTAATCAGATCTTCAAGAGCTGAACCTCTTAACCCTCTTGTATTCCAGGTTCCCATCTCTGCCTCCTATCTCCATTCCCTGCATATCTTGGAAAAGGTCTTTGGTAAAGGCGCATAAAAGGTGCGGCCAGATAAGTAGGCAAGCGGCTCCGGCAGTTTAGGGAATGTCACCTGATAAGAGTGTAGGAGCTGGGATTGAATGTGATAAAGCTTTTTTGCTTCCTCGTTAACCCTGCTGTCCCCATATTTATAGTCTCCTACGATCGGGTGTCCAATGGAGGATAAATGAGCACGGATCTGATGGGTACGTCCTGTAATCAGAGTGACCTTAAGGAGAGTGTATCCTTCCTGCCACTTTACCGGCTCATATTCCGTAACTATCGGAGCGCATCCGGGAACCTCCTGCTTATAGACTGTCACCTGATTGGTTGCTTCCGACTTGGTCAGATAGCCTGTGATCACCTGTTTATCTGAAATCTGCCCCTTTACCACGCACTGATAATACTTGTGGATGCTCCTGTCCTTAAAGGATGCTGACATGAGCTGAAGGCCTGGGAGCGACTTTCCTCCCACCACCAGGCCGCTGGTGTTCCGGTCCAGACGGTTGCACACGGAAGGCCGAAAGCTCCTTAACTGATCTTTGGATAGCTGTCCGCTCGAAACCAGATAATCGATCATGTATTCCACCATGGATTCATCCGACTCTTTAGCTTTCTGGGAGAGCATGCCTGCAGGCTTATTTACCAAAAGTATGTGCTCATCCTCATAAATAATGTTTAATGATACTTTTTTTACCTCCTGAAGCTTTACCTGGGAAAACTTTTCAATGGTTTCATCAGAGAGAAAAAGTTTGACCTCATCTCCTTCTGCAAGCTTTTCCGAGCCTTCACATTTCCTGCCGTTTAAGGTGATGTTCTTCTTTCTCATCATCTTATAGAGAAAGCTCTTTTCTGCAAGGTTTAAATATTTGGAAAGCAGCTTATCAAGGCGCTGCCCTGCTTCATTTTTCGATACAATCAATGACTGCATGTTTTATCCTTTCCATATTACTACCATGTATTTTGGACAGGCCCACCCCGCTTTATCGGGTGTAAAGGTATACCAGAAAGGTATTTCTGTCCTGCCGGTTACATGGATAAGCTTTTTAACAACGTAACACCACGCTCCACGCTGCCGTCATCCTTGTACTCTGCTTCCGGTCTCAGATTGGAAAGGCAATTGAAAAATTCCTCTTCATCCAGAATGAGCCTTATATCCAGCTTTACCTGATGGCTGAGGAACATATCCTTAAAAAAACACTCTGCTTTTCCTGTGTCCTGTTTTCTGGCTGAACAGTAAGCATAGATGCCGGTTGGATGAACCGCAGCCACATCCACCGGCATGACCGCATCCCTTGAGGTGATGATCAGATCGTAAAGCATTCTGCTTTTTCCTTCATGGGAACATGCTTTTTTATAGAGTTCCTGGTTCAGCGTTTTGTATTTCCATGAGGCCAAAAGGGGGGATGCCCAATTGGCCATCGGAAGGACGGATAGAATGGCTGTAACCGTCAGGATATTTTTAAAGGATGAGCTGTCTGCCATTGTACGGGCCAATAGCTGTATGAGTATCAGGGCCGCCCCGGCAAGGACTTTCCCTAATTCTGTTCTTTTATGATAATTACGGTAACCGTACTGTCCCTTCCTGTATCGTTTCACTTTTATATTCCTCTTCCTTTGCCTTCTGGATATTCGTAATCCATTCGCTACTTGCTCACAGCGTGCCCCTCTTCACCAGACATAACCTCATAGCTGATATTGCAGCTTGTCAGAAAGGGCTTACACCCTTCTGACACAAGCAATTCCCAATCACCCCTTCTGCCTTTTCGGCATTCAAAGCGTGGGACTTACTTGATGAGGTTAAATAGTCTTCATAAGTCCCTTCATAATACGAAAGATCACGGAGTGTGGAATTGTGTTGCACATAAGCCGGAAAGACTTCATGGTGGTTCCATATACAGAAACCGGACGCCCCATCATGCTGTCCCGCAAAGCAATGCGCACCACTTTCTTGGGATCAGCCATGACGATCCTCTTATAAAGAGGGATCTTTCCTGTGGTTTCCGCAATATCGAAAAATTCGGTTTTCACTGGTCCCGGGCATACCGCCGTCACATAAATTCCCTTTTGCTTCAATTCTTCATTCAGCGCCCTGCTGTAACTTAACACAAAGGATTTTGTAGCCGCATAAATGGCAAATCCGGGTTGGGGCAGAAAGGAAGCAGCAGAGGAAAACTGTATGATGCGGCTGTTCTTTGACATATAGGGAAGGACCATATGAGTCACAGCACAAAGGGCTTCGCAGTTTAATTCCACCATGCCCATCTCATCCCCTATATTTATGCTCCCCACGGCGCCGATTTTTCCATAACCTGCCGCGTTGATTAACCACTTTACCTCTGGCTTTTCTTTCGCCAGGATATCCTCTAAGCTCATCAGTTTGCTTTTATCCGTCAGGTCAATGGCAAAGGTCCGGACCTTAACCGGAACATGAGGGGACAGCTCTTCCAGCCGGTCTTCCCTTCTGGCGATGGCCCATATTTCCCCAATCCCATTAAAACGGTCAGCAATCTGCATGATAAATTCTCTTCCCATGCCGGAAGACGCACCTGTTACAATGGCAATCTTCATAATCGTTCCCTTCTTTTTTATTATTTTTGCCTGCATATCTGGGGCAGAGCCCACCCCGCTTTTTTCGGATGTGAATATACCCGAAGGGTATACTTTGAATACAGGATTATTTTTTACCTGCTTTTTTATGGATGTTCCTAATGGTCTTTTTCTTTTGCTCCCGACGATCTTTTGTCTCTGAAGCCGCCCCTCTTTTCCCGCTGCCAGGATTCTTCCCTGTTTTATTCTCTGAGAAACCTCCTGGTGAACCTGTCTTCGGACGGATTAAGCATTTTTTATCATACCCGATCAAATCGGTGCGGCCTGCCAGTCTTAATGCCTCGGAAACCAATTCATAGTTTTTCGGATTCCGATACTGGATAAGCGCTCTTTGCATGGCCTTTTCATGAGGATTGACCGGTACATATACCTTTTCCATGGTACGGGGATCATATCCCGTGTAATACATACAGGTGGATATGGTGGAAGGGGTAGGATAAAAGTCCTGGACCTGTTCCGGCATATATCCCAAATCCCGTAAATATTCTGCAAGCTCCACGGCTTCCGAAAGTCCGGAGCCTGGATGGGATGACATTAAATAGGGAACCAGATACTGTTTCATACCAAGCCGCCCATTCATGTCCTTATATTCCTTTACAAACTGGCGATATACCTGATTTTGGGGCTTTCCCATTTTTGAAAGCACCTTGTCCGATACATGCTCCGGGGCCACCTTTAGCTGTCCGCTGACATGGTACTGACAAAGCTCTTTTAAAAACTTTTTCCCGGGATCCGCCAGCACATAATCAAACCGGATGCCAGAACGGATGAATACCTTTTTCACCTTTGGCAGGCTTCTTAGCTTTCTCAGTAACTCGATATAATCCGAATGGTCCGCTTTCAGATTTTTGCATGGTTCCGGGAACAGGCACTGCCGGTTGGAGCAAGCCCCTTTTGTCATCTGTTTTTCACAGGCCGGGTATCTGAAATCCGCTGTGGGTCCTCCTACGTCATGGATATATCCCTTAAAGTCCGGTTCCTCTGTTAAAAGCTTTGCCTCATCCAGAAGGGAATTATGGCTTCTTGCTTGTATAATCCTGCCCTGATGAAAGGTAAGAGCACAGAAACTGCAGGCGCCAAAGCACCCCCGGTTGCTGATCAGACTGAATTTAATTTCACGGATGGCCGGAACTCCTCCAAGCTCCTCATAGGAAGGATGGTAATTTCTCATATAAGGAAGAGCATAAACCTCATCCATTTCCTCCATGGAAAGAGGCTTGGCCGGAGGATTCTGAACAACAAACAGATTGTCTTTATATGGCTCCACCAGACGCTTTCCGGTAAATGGGTCCGTATTATTATATTGAATGTAATAGCTTTTTGCGTATTCTTGTTTTTCAGCCTTCATTTTATCAAAAGAAGGAAGGATCTGGGCATCATATACGGATTCCAGGCTGTCCGTCTTATAGACTGTGCCATCGATAAAAGTGATATCCTTGATGTCGATCCCGCTATTCAATGCGTCTGCAATTTCCACAATGGACTTTTCCCCCATCCCATAGGAAATTAAGTCCGCCTGGGAATCAATCAGAATGGAATGCTTTAACCGGTCCGACCAGTAATCGTAATGAGCCAGACGCCTTAAGCTGGCTTCAATGCCGCCGATAATGACAGGCGCTTTCCTATATGCGGACCGGATCAGATTACAGTATACCGTAACCGCATAGTCAGGACGCTTTCCCATAACGCCCCCTGGTGTATAAGCATCCTGCTGTCTGCGTTTCTTCGAAACAGAATAATGATTTACCATGGAATCCATGTTGCCGCCGGAAACCAGGAATCCCAGGCGTGGTTCTCCTAAGACCTGAATGCTTGCCCGATCCTTCCAGTCCGGCTGGGATATAATCCCCACTTTATAGCCATGGGCCTCTAAAAGGCGGCTGATAATGGCATGGCCAAAGGACGGATGGTCCACATAGGCATCTCCGGTGACATAGATAAAGTCACATTGTTTCCACCCTCTGATATTCATATCAGCCCGGCTCATGGGAAGATAATCGTGCATCATGATATTTCGACCTTTCTTTTCAGTATCTGGTGATAATCGTATATAAAATAGTCAGCTAGCTGCCGTTTTTCTTCTTCCATCTCTCTGGAAAATTCATCATCAATGGCGCAGACCGTCATGCCTGCACGCTTTCCTGCCAGAATTCCTGCAGGGACATCCTCAAAGACCAGGCATTGATCAGGAGATACGGAAAGCTCCCCTGCAACCTTTAAATAAATATCCGGCGCAGGCTTACCATAAGTCACCTCGCAGGAAGTAGCCACTACCTGAAAATATTGCCCGATATTTAAGGAATCAATCACCGCATCCACCATCTGCCTGCCATTGCTGGTGGCGATTCCAGCCTTTAATCCTCTTTCAGTGATATATTTAAGAAAATCTCCTGCTCCCGGCTTTAACCAAACCTCGTTCCTGTATTTTTCAATGGACATATCCGTCCACACAGCCTTGATTTCCTCAAGGGATTCTTTCAGCTTGAACCGCTCTTTAAAATAAAAAGCGGTTTCCGAAAAGCTCATCCCTTCAATCTCCTTTTGTAAATCTTCCGGACATGCAAGCCCTCTGCTGCCAAGAAATTCTATATCAATGGATTTCCACATCCACATGGAATCAACCAGTGTTCCATCCAGATCAAAAATCACTGCTTTCTTTTCCTCTAACATCCTCTGCTTTTGTCTTCCTTTCCTTAAGATTGCCCATGTAGTTTGGGCATAAAGAGATTCCCGAAGGGTGTTTCCTTAAGATTGCCCATGTAGTTTGGGCATAAAGGGATACCCGAAGGGTGTTTCCTTATTTACCATGATTTTTTAGACTCAGGATTTCATCCTCTGAAAGCGGGCGGTATTCACCCGGTTTTAATGCCTCATCTAATATAAGGCTTCCCATAGACATTCTCTTTAAGTATATCACACAGCACCCAAGAGTTTCAAACATCCGTTTGACCTGATGAAATTTTCCTTCCCGGATGGTCAGGTGGATTTCAGAAGGTACCTTATTTTTCCCCTGCTTAAGTACTTCCAGCAGGGCTGGCATTGTGGGCGTTCCATCGGAAAGCACAAGCCCTTCCTCCATGCGTTCCTTTGCATCAGGCGGAAGCTCCCCTTCAACCCGTGCAAAATAAACCTTATCCACATGCTTTTTAGGAGACAGCAGCCGATGAGCCAGGTCTCCGTCATTGGTGATAAGAAGAAGCCCCTCCGTATCAATATCCAGCCGTCCCACAGGAAAAAGATCATCCCGTTTCCGCTCCTCAATGAGACTGATCACGGTTTCATAACGGGAATCTTCTGTGGCAGATACCACGCCCTGGGGCTTGTTTAGCATGTAATATTCATACCGGACATAGGACACTGGACGCCCATCCACGGATACTTGTTGTTGTTCCGGATCGATTTTGCGCTCTGCCCTTTTCTCCGGTATGCCATCTACCAGAATCCTGCCTTTCCTGGCCATTTCTTTGATCTGGCTTCTCGTTCCTTCTCCCATCTCTGTTAAATATTTATCAAGTCTCAGTTCCTTCATTATTGCCACCGCCATCCCGGATAGTATTTGTTTTTTATAGTTGCTCCGCTTCCCTTTGCAAAGCCCAGGGGGAAGCCCTCCACACAGATCAGACACCAGCCTTTTACAGGGTCCTCTCCGTCTTTCAGGGAAATGGTTTCTCCCTTTAAATAGCGGATCACCCTATCATCCTGTTTTTCCCAGGAGACAACCTGTTTGAACTCTTCTGGCTTTAAGGCCATAGCAAAGGCCTGTCCCGGTTCAAAACGGTCCTTCTTCATCTCTCCCAGCAAAAGTCCGGTCCTTAAGAAGCGCAGTCCTTTCGTATTCTCCTGGAAATGTTCGGGCAAATAGTATACCGCATCATTCTTTATCCGGATCCGGGAACTCTCCAGTGGCTTTGAGACCATGGTAAGGAAATTAGAAAGTTCAGCAGGAAGGGGAGACTGTTTGCTTCCGGCCTTTCCATAATCCTTATATCCTGCCGTACTGCCTTTCTTTTTTAACAGCGCCATAAAATGCCCTTCTCCCTTGATCTTATGGGGAAAAAGGCGGAGGCAGCCGGGGAGGCTGATCCCACCGCTGGCTCCTTCGAAAAGAGGAAGCCTGATAAGCTCCATCTCCTCATGGAACTTCAGAGTCCGTCTGATAATGTCTTCATTTTCACAGGCAGAAAACGTACAGGTGGAGTATAAAATATAGCCCCCGGGAGCAAGCATGCCTACTGCCTGATCCATAATTTCACTTTGGATCGCAGCATAATACTCCGGCCCGTGTTCCTCATAGCTTTTCACCATATCCGCATCCTTGCGGAACATCCCTTCTCCGGAACAGGGCGCATCAACCAGTATCTTATCAAAAAATTCACCGAAGGTTTCCTTTAATTTCTTTGGTTCCTCACTGGTGACACAAATATTCTCAATTCCCCACAATTCTAAGTTCTTAAGCAAAGCCTTTGCCCTGGAATTGCTGATGTCATTGGACACCAAAAGACCTAGGCCTTTCAGCTTTGCCCCCAGCTCCGTACTTTTCCCCCCTGGCGCTGCGCAAAGATCAAGTACCTTGTCTCCCGGAACTACGGGAAGCAGGCTTGCCGGCGTCATAGCGCTGGGTTCCTGGAGATAATAAAGCCCGGCGTAATAATAAGGATCTTTTGCCGGACGTTCTTCTCCCTCATAGTAAAAACCGTTATAAATCCAGGGAACGGGCTTTAGCTTAAGGGTTGTCATGTTTGTAAATTTTTCCGGGGTTATTTTAAGGGTATTGATACGCAGTCCATAGAGCCGTTCCTCTTCAAAACTTTTTAAATACGCCTCATACTCTTCTTCCCCTAATAAATCTTTCATTCTGTTAAAAAATTCTTCTGAAATCTTCCGTTCTTTCACGTTGTCGCTCCCATCTTGCGTCAAGGAAGTTCGATTTACCTTAGGCTCATCGAACGGCTAATTTACCAAAGTAAGGCGCGTTATTCTGCCTTCATTAAATAAACTATGCCTATGTAAGCAATCTTAATATAGCTTATCGAAATTTGCAAGGCAAGTTTCGATAAAAGGCCGGCTTTATCGTCCATTTATCCGATTATCGGAAGCGATATTTGCATCTGATAATATATAACTTACCGGAACATGCAAAGCAAGCTTCGGTAAAAGAGCTGCTTTTTTACCCAGCCAACCGATATTACATTAATACGAATATTTCAACCGGTATTTCTCCAGATATTTTAACACCCAATAGGGATTTACGCTCATCTCCTCATTATGATCGGTCCGCAAATAAATTCCCAAATGCAAATGGACTGGAAAGTTGCCGGTAGTCCCCTCTACCTGGCTGTAACCGGTATCCCCCATAAATCCCAAAAGTTCTCCCGCTGTCACCTCGTCTCCTTCCTTCCACTGCCTGCTGTAGCCGTAAAGATGGGCATAATAAAGATACGCTCCCTTTGGAGTCCGTATCCCGATCCTCCATCCTCCCTTTTCCAGCCACCCTACCTTTTCAACCACTCCGTCACTTATACTGACCACCGGATAATGCCCTCTGGGCTGCTCCTCGCCCATAATGTCGCAGCCTTCATGCCCTCGATCTCCTCCGTAGGTCCTGTTGTCCATCCAGCCGTTTTGATAGCTTATATCCGGAGAACCGGACTCAAGGGACAATGGGATCGGAAAAAACTTTAAATCATATAAAATAGTTTCATAGGCCTGACGGAGCTTTCTATACTCCGCCGGCTTTACCTTTAATAGTCGGTCCGTATGGGTATCACTGTCTGTGACCCCAGTCAGATCATATTGATGCTCCACCATTAGGGAAGTCAAAGTATCATAATCAAGTAAATCCCATTCCGCCACCATTTTTCCAAGCTTTAAGCTTCTGAAGTCATCGCTTTCCCAGGTATAAGCGTCGAGCTGGTAAAAGGTAGGATTATTATACAGGTAATCGATCATGGTTACCTGGAAAACAGAAAGGATCAGTATTAAAAGAAGAATCACCATCATATCAGTCATGCCATTTCATATAATTGTATAAAACAATCTATTCAGGTGTACATGAAAAAATCCTTTTTCCGTCTGCTTTCCGTTGCTGCCTTAATTCTGTTGCTCCGTTTTCCGTCCACAGCCTTTGAAGGGGCAAGAAACGGACTTGTATTATGGGGCTCAGTCGTGATACCCACCCTTTTGCCCTTTATGATCTGTTCCAATGTCATAGTTGCCTTAAATGCAATCCGCATCCTTATTTTCCCCGTCAGAAGGATCCTTCATCGATTCTTTTGCCTTTCGGATGCAGGAAGCTATACCCTTGTTTCCGGACTGCTCTGCGGTTATCCCATGGGAGCCAGAACCTGCAGTGATTTCATGGATAATGGACGTATCTCCGAAAAAGAAGGAAGATATCTTTTAGCCATCTGCAATCATCCCAGCCCCATGTTTTTGTTAGGCTATGCTGCCGGAGGGCTTCCATCATCCGTACCGGTCTGGCTCCTTCTTGTCTGCGTCTACCTGCCCATAATTCCTCTTTCCATTGCAGCCCGGAGCTGTTATGGCATAAACGGACCTGCCCTGTCCCTTCCTGTAACCAGAGAATCCTCCAAATCCTTTGATGACAGCTTAATGGATTCCTGCGAAGTTATGGTAAAAATCGGGGGATATATCATGCTTTTTTCCATACTGGCCCTCTACATAACAAAGCTCCCCATAAACCTCCCTCAGTATAAGGCCCTTATCCTGGGATTTGTTGAAATGACCACAGGAATCAAGGCCGTTTCTCGTGCTTTTACAGGAATCTCCGCAGGCTTATGGATCGGAACCGTAACCGCATTCGGCGGATTATCCGGCATCTTTCAGACAAAGAGTGTTATAAAAAATGCCGGATTATCCATCCGGCACTATGTAGCTTGGAAAGTACTTCACAGCTTCCTTACCATCATACTTTTTATTCTGTTGTCCCGTTTTCTTCTGTTCCTTCCACGGGCATGACAGCTCCTGTCAGCTCCTGGCGGTTAGAGGAGACGATATCATAGCTTGACTGCATGGAAGTCATAAACGCGTCAAAACGGCCCTGAGCTCCTTCCATGGAATGACTGATTATAGTCTGAAGGCTCTTTAACATGTCATCCGTATACTGGACAGAGCTTTGCCTGATTCCATTGGCGTCAGAAACCGCCTGCTCCACAATCTGCTGGGCTTGGCTGTTGGCCTGTTCAATAATATCATTGGCCTGGGTGTATGCTTTCTGCATAATTTCATGCTCATTAACCAGCTCATTTGTCTGAGCATTGGCCTGGGCCAAAATAGAATCCGCCTGCTGGCGGGCTTCATTCATAATGGCGTCACGGTTGCTGATGATCTTCTGATACTGCTTAATTTCATCCGGAATGCGCAGACGAAGCTCTACCAAAAGCTCTTCAAGTTCATCCCTGTTGACCACAATCTTACTGTTGGAGAGCGGCTGGTATTTACAGCTGTCAATATATTCTTCAATTTCACCGATTAACTGTTCAATTCTGCTCATCATATACGAACACTCCTTACCCTTATTTCATTCTATCTTCCATCTTCTTCATTACACGCTCTGCAACGCATGCAGGTACAAACGTGTTTATCTCTCCACCATAGGCGGCAATCTCCTTCACAATGCTGGAACTCAAGTAAGAATATTTTAAATTCGTTGTCAAAAACACAGTATCAATCTCTGGGGCCATGACCCGGTTTGTCTGTGCGATCTGCAATTCATATTCAAAATCCGTTACAGCCCGAAGCCCGCGAATCACTGCATCCGCCTGATTGGCTCGTACAAAATCTACCAAAAGCCCTCCAAACGACTCTACCTCCACATTGGGAAGATCTTTCGTAAGGCTCTTTAACATATTAACACGTTCTTCTACAGAAAACAACGGAGTTTTTGAATTATTATTTAAAACTCCTATGATCAGATGGTCCGACATCCTGGCAGAACGTTCAATAATATCCAGATGACCAAAAGTCACCGGATCAAAGCTACCCGGGTACACTGCTTTTTTCATATGGTCTCTTCCTTTTCCTTATTGTTGTCCATGTATTTCAGGCAATTTCTTATAGTTTTTTCCTTGTTATAAAAACATGCTTATTGGTTTTATAATTCTTTTCCCTTAACGTCCGGTATCCCAGATTCTCCAAAAAATCAAAAGAAGTCTCTAAAGAAGCTTCCACAATAATTGTCGTATCCTCATCAATCAGCCGGGAATCAGCCAGTTCCTGCAAAGCCTTTTTTTCCCAATCTTGATTATAGGGAGGGTCCATAAATATAAAATCAAACACATACCCTTTCCCAGAAAGCCTTCCAAGTCCTGTCATGATGTCACAGTTCATCACAATTGCGCCATCCTCCAGTTTGGTGGTCTTTAAATTCTCACGGATACATTCCGCTGCCCCCGGATTCTGTTCCACCATGACCGCCAGCCTGGCGCCCCGGCTCAGCGCTTCGATTCCGATAGCCCCGCTGCCAGAGAATAAATCCAGAAAACAGCAATCAGGCATGTCCCCTTGTATCATATTAAAAAGTGTTTCTTTAATTCTATCTGTCGTAGGCCGCGTATCCAGCCCCTCTATGGTCTTCAAAACAAGCCTCCTGGCTTTTCCTGCTATTACTCTCATAACAATTCCTCACTTTATTTTTCCAAACCATTATAGTATGAAATCGGTAGATATACAACTGATTTTTCGCGCCAGCAATGAGCCATGGTGAAAAAATGCAGAAATTCAGGCGCGTTGTGCTTGCACATAAGCACCTGAACTTCTGTATTTTTTCATAGGGCGAAGCCCGCGACCCTGACTGCGCTCCGTGCAGTCAGGGTTCCATGGCGGACTCAACTACCGCACCAACCCTTTCCAGCCACTTCTCCCACCCCAAATCAAAAAAAACAGGAGCCGCAGCCCCCATAACTGATTATCAGTTACGAAACTGCAGCTCCTGCTTCCCTTCAATCGTCCATGCTATTGGACTAAATGTTATTTCTTGTTATATTCGAAGGGTGTTTCATTTTTTTTTACAGATTATTTACCTGCCATCTGTCTTTCCTGGGCTTCGATCATCTTCTTAACCATATAACCGCCTACGGAACCGTTCTGAGCAGAAGTTAAGTTACCGTTATAACCGTTGGTTAACGGAACACCAATCTCGCTGGCTACTTCCATTTTAAAACGATCCATTGCTTCTTTTGCCTCTGGTACATTTGTAGTATTAGATCTACCTGACATAATGATATGCCTCCTTTTCATCTATTCACCATGATTTTGTTTTTTTAATAATTCATGGTGTGTTTTGTGCTACACTCCTATTATGGCTGGAATAGAATGAAATACACTAGAAGGTTTTTCGTAAAATGTTTTTTTCTGGAAAAAATCGAGCCTTCAAAAACATTCTCATACAGATACATTTTTAACCCTGATTACCAGACTCCAAAATCTTTTCAATATTCGTTTTCACCAATTGAAACGCTACCTCATTCATGCCGCTGTTTATAATAACATCCGCCATTGGTTTCGTAGGCTCCACAAACAAATAATGCATTGGCTTAACTGTGGTTAAATACTGTTCCACAACACCCTCGATATCCCGGCCTCTTTCCTTTACATCCCGGATCACCCGGCGAAGGATCCGTTCATCGGCGTCAGCCTCCACAAAGATCTTTATATCAAACATGCTTCTTAAGCGCTCATCCGCAAAAACCAGGATTCCCTCAACTAAAATAACCTTTTTAGGCTCCACTTTCACTATATTTTGAGAACGGTTGTGCATGGAATAATCATAAACAGGGCAATCAACCGCTACTCCTGCACGAAGCATTTGAAGCTGCTCCAGCAAAAGTTCTGTTTCAAAAGCTTCGGGATGGTCATAATTCATTTTCTTTCTCTCTTCAAAAGAGATCCCGTCCTGCTTTTTATAATAATTATCATGATAAATAACCGCGATATCGTCACAAAATGCATCCTTTAACCGGTTGGTAAAGGTCGACTTCCCTGAGCCGGTTCCTCCGGCAATTCCAATTATCACACACTTCATCTTCCGTGCTCCTCCACTCATTTGCCGTACAAAAGGGTTCAACCTCTTAAAAAAGTTTGAACCCTTTTATCATTACTCAATTACAGTCGCTTCTTCATATACAACCGCATTAGGCTTTATTGCACAATAATAATTAGCAAAGGTAACCTTCATATAAGGATATACATAAATGAAAGCAATACCACAGGTGACAAGGCCCAAAAGCTGCCATAAAATAAAGGACAGCTCCAGAACAAAGAATTCCCACTTATGTCCTACCATCATTTCCTTACTTTCACGAATGCATTGCATAATACCTTTACTAGGATCCTCAACCATAATAATAATAGCCTGTGAATAGCGGTAAGCAGCTATAATACCCGGAATAATCAGAAGCAGGGTCCACAAAAAAGTAAGTAAAGACACCATGAGAATCAATCCAAGAGCTTTAAAAAAATACCTTACAGATCCGAATAAATCCCCATATGACATAGTATCATCCCTGTTTGCAACTTTTAAACAGTAAGACTGATACCCAAACTGGATAATAGTACTAACAACAATATTAATAATTAAAAAAATAATGCTGCTGGCTGCAAATGCTCCGCTCTGGCCTAAATCCCCGTAAGCGTTCGCATTACCTATCATCTCCTGCCATATATCAAGAAATCCCTGTACAACAGATAATATAACCATGATGACACCAACAATTATTGTAACCATATAAGGACTTACCATCGCATCCCTCATGGCATCCTTTGCATCAAATTTTAAGGTTTTTCTACTCATTACATTCCTCCTGTTTCCCTGCATTCATAATTTTACGTAAATAAGTTTATCATTTGCAGTCGATTATTGCAAATATTTTCTGCAAAAATCAGACAATCAGATAATTTTAACTATAAATTAAGCTTATCATAGCTTTTCTCAAGATACTCCTGCAGCTTACCTTTCAGTTCCTGGTGTTCCTCTTTTTCCAGCTCCGGATCCACATGAAAAAGCCGTTTCACTTCTTCAGATACAGTCTTTAACAGGTTTGCATCCGTAAAAATATCCCCCAGTTTAAATTCCAGATCCCCACTCTGCCTGATTCCGAAAATATCGCCGGGTCCCCGGAGCTTTAAATCCTCTGAGGCAATAAAAAAGCCGTCATTGGACTGGTTTAAGATTTCCAGGCGTTCTTTCGTCCCTTCCTGTTCCGACGCTCCTACCATAATACAGTAAGACTGATATTTACCCCGCCCTACACGCCCTCTCAGCTGGTGAAGCTGAGCCAGCCCAAAGCGCTCCGCATTCTCAATCATCATTACCGTTGCGTTGGGAACATTCACTCCTACCTCAATTACAGTCGTGGAAACCAGAGCTTTGATTTCCCCGCCGGCAAATCTCTCCATGATTTCATTTTTCTCCTTAGGCTTCATTTTCCCATGAAGATATTCAACAGATATTCCCGGAAGTGCCTCTCTTAAGGTTTTCGTATAATCCACTACATTTTCCGCATCAATCATCTCGCTGGCTTCCACCATAGGGCAGATCACATAGGCCTGCCGGCCGCTTGCTATCTCTTTCCGGATAAATTCATAGGCCTTCCCCCGGCAGCCGGTATCTACAACACAGTTTTTAATAGGCAAACGGTTTGCCGGCAGCTCATCAATGATTGATATGTCCAGATCTCCGTAAATGATAATAGCGAGGGTCCGTGGGATGGGTGTGGCACTCATAACCATAACATGAGGCTCTTCTCCCTTTTTCCCCAGCAATTCCCGTTGGCCGACTCCAAACCGATGCTGTTCATCGGTGATCACCAGTGCCAGATTATCGTATACCACCTTTTCCTGTATGAGGGCATGGGTTCCGATAATGATATCCGCCTCATGGGAAGCAATCTTTTCGTAAGCAATCCTTTTTTCCTTCGCCGTCATGGAGCCTGTAACAAGTATGGGCTTTTTGTCAATCTGATGCGCAGCAAACAGCTCTGTCATGGATTCAAGATGCTGCTTTGCCAGTACCTCCGTAGGCGCCATAAGAGCTCCCTGATATCCGTTATACGCCGCCTGAAGAAGGGCAAGTATGGCAATAATCGTCTTACCGGAGCCTACGTCTCCCTGAATAAGCCGGTTCATGACCCTGCCTCCCGAGAGATCGCCGTATACCTCATTTAAAACCTTATCCTGGGCATTGGTAAGAGAATAGGGAAGACTTTTCCTCAAGGCCTCTACTTTGGGAGAGAGACTCAAGATATATGCGCTTTTTTTATCCTCTCTGCCATCCTTTAAACGCCGGACCGCCATGAGAAAAAGAAAAAATTCGTCAAACACCAGTCTTTTTCTGGCAAATAACAGTTCATTCCGGTCCGTCGGAAAATGAATATGTTCAATTGCAAAATTATATTCCGCCAGTTCGTGTTTTTTTCGCAAATCAGCAGGCATATAATCCCGTACCATACTCCGGAGGCTTAACGCCTGTCGTTGAGCTTTTACAATGGTTTTATTGCTCAGTCCCTTGGTTTGACCGTAAACAGGCTGCATGGAATGCACCACCTGCTCATAAGCCTCTTCCGTAAATACCTCAGGCTGTTCCATAGTAAGACGCCCGCTTTTCTTTACCACCCTGCCACGGAAAATAGCCCGTGTCCCCGCTTTTAAAGTGGAGTGAAGATAGGGCATATTGTACCAGGTGAGCAAAAGAGTTCCCGTCATATCCTTTAAAGTTGTTGTGATGACCTGAATATGGCTGTACCGTTTTACATCCGGAGTCTTATAAAGCATACCGGCCACAGTCATCACCTGATCCGGTTTAAGCTCCCCAATAGGGCATGGCTCCTCATAGGTGTCATAGGCCCTTGGATAATATTCCAGAAGATCCCCAACGGTTATCACTCCCACCTTTTGAAACAATTTCCCTGTTTTTTCACCGATTCCCTTTAAGGAATCAATAGACTCACCATTCAAAGACGGGTTCCCCTCCTTTCTTTTTACCTGCACAGCAAAACCGGGCAGACAGGCCTCGTCTGCCCGGTATATAAAATGCCGCTGGCTCTTTTTATTCTACTGATATGAGATAATAATAAATCGGCTGGCCGCCTGCATGAAGCTCTACCTCGCAATGGGAAAACAGCTCTTCTGCTTTTTCCTTAAGCTCTTTTGCAGCCTCTTCTTTGACATCCTTGCCGTAATAAATGGTCACTAATTCAGATTCTTCTTCCACCATGGCTTCCATGGCTTCTAACACCGTTGACTCAATTTCCTTTCCAACCGCCAGAATACCACTGTCGCCAAGCGCCATGATATCCCCTTCCCGGATCTCAATATCATCGATCATGGTATTGCGGACCGCATAGGTAACCTGTCCTGTTTTCACTCGGGACATCTCTTCTGTCATAATCTTTTCATTATCCTCCGGCGATAAATCCGGAGCAAAATTGATGATGGCAGTAATGCCCTGAGGTATGGTTTTTGAAGGAATCACAATAACCTTCTTGTCTTCCACCAGGCTCTTGGCCTGCTCAGCAGCCAATATGATGTTTTTATTGTTTGGCAGGATATAGATGGTGTCGGCATTCACCTTTTCGATGGCATTTAACATATCCTCTGTACTTGGGTTCATGGTCTGACCGCCCTGGATCAGATAATCTGCGCCGATCCCCCGGAATATTTCATCAAGACCTTCCCCGACAGATACGGATATAAATCCATAGGGCTTTCTCTGCTCCGCCTTTTTTTCGACCCCAGCCTTCTGCTGTGCTGCAAGTTTTTCCGATTCTTTAATCAATTTTTCCTGATGCTCTTCCCTCATATTATCGATCTTCATGCGGGATAAGGAACCATAAGTAAGGGCCTTTTGGATTGCAAGTCCCGGATCATTGGTATGGACATGGACTTTTACCACGTCATCGTCCGAAACAACCACAATGGAATCACCGATGGATTCCAAGTATCCCTTGAAATCGTGTTCCTTCTTATCATCATAGTGGTTTTCCAGATTAATGATAAACTCGGTACAATAACCGAACCGGATATCAATGTCAGCAGTTGTTGCTCCTGAGGCTCCGGCAGCATCAACCGGGCGCTTTTCGACCTCTACGGATAAGTCAACCTCTTTGCCCGACAGACAGTCAAAGGCACCCTTCATTACCTGCATAAGGCCCTGGCCGCCGGAATCTACAACACCAGCCTGTTTTAAAACCGGAAGCATCTCAGGCGTCTGGCTTAATACATAATCACCATGTTCGATTACCTTCTGACAGAACTCAAGGATATCCTCTGTCTCGGTCACCAGCTCCGCAGCCTTTTCTGCCATTCCTCTGGCTACAGTTAGAATGGTTCCCTCTTTTGGTTTCATAACTGCTTTATAAGCAGTTTCTGTTGCCCGTACAAAGGAATTGGCTAAAACGGTGGCAGTCACCTGATTGGCGGCAGCGATCTCTTTTGTGAAACCACGGAACAACTGGGACAGGATCACACCGGAGTTTCCTCTCGCTCCTCTTAATGAACCGGAGGAAATTGCTTTTGCTAACGATTCCATGGTGGGATTTTCAATGGCAGCCACTTCCTTTGCCGCTGCCATGATCGTCATGGTCATGTTGGTACCGGTATCTCCATCCGGCACTGGAAACACATTCAGTTCGTTAATCCATTCTTTCTTTGCTTCCAGTCCTTTTGCTCCTGCCAGAAATGCCTTTTGCAGCATTTTGGCGTCTATATACTTCATACCCACGGGTAGTTTCCTCCTTAATCAATCACTCTTACGCCTTCGACAAAGATGTTAATCTTATCTACTGCCATACCTGTGAATTCTTCTACTTTGTATTTTACATTTTCAATCAAGTTATCCGCCACCGCAGAAATGCTGACCCCATAGGCTACAATTACATGGAAATCGATGGTGATATGGTTGTCCTGGATATTCACATTGATTCCGTGAGTCAGGCCTTCCCGTTTTAAAAGCTTAACAAGTCCGTCTTTCATACTGACAGCCGCCATACCGACGATACCGAAGCATTCCACTGCGGTCGTTCCGGCATACATAGCGATAACATCAGGGCTCACCTGGATTTCGCCCAGTTTATTATTAATATAACCCTTCATAGTCTCTACCTCCGTTCTTTCTGTCTGTTTTGATTATACATGATTTTACCAAAAAAAGAAACAAATTTTTAATTTTCACTTGCAAATCCATGTGTTTTCTGTTATCATACATTTGTTGTGGATTTTTCAACCATAAAAAGTCCAAGTCGCTTTTAAGGAGGTGCAATCATGGCTAAATGTGCAATTTGTGAAAAAGCCGCTCACTTTGGCAACGCAGTGAGCCATTCCCATAGAAGATCCAATAAGATGTGGAAAGCAAATGTAAAGTCCGTTAAAGTAAAAGTTAATGGCGGCGCTAATAAGAAGATGTACGTATGTACTTCCTGCTTAAGATCCGGATTAGTTGAAAGAGCTTAATCGAAGGAAACTCCTGGCTGATGACAGTCAGGAGTATTTTTTTGCCTTTTTTTCATGAGGCCGGACTCTTTAAAAGGCTGGCCTCATTTATTTTTAACAGCATTGCTTATTCAGCAGCAGAACAGGTTATATCCCAGTACCAGACATCCGATAATAAAAAGGATCGTTACGATAGTCGCCGGGATAAAAAGCAGAATTGCCATGCCCGCTCCAAAGCAGAACAGCATAAGTCCGCATACTCTTCTCATATCATCCCTCAATCCATTCAGGCTATATAACATACTATGCGGCTTATCCCTTTATTATTCTTCCGCTTTTTTCTTCTCTTCAGAAGCGGCCATCTCCTCCGCCACCTTTAATGCTTCCGAGGAAACCTCTTTTGTTCCGCCGGCAAATTTATTGACAAAATCCGGAACCATATCCAGAATTTTCGTTACAGCATCCTGCTGTTTGATGTTAACCAGCTTTGTTACTCCATTCTGAATGATTAACACCGCACTGGGGCTCATCTTTGCATGCATGCCTCCTGCCCCGTTATGCTTTGTATCTCCCGCAAAGGATCCGGCGGCCATGCCGCAGGTCACATCCACCAAAGGCAGAATGATCGTATCATCCACCTTTACCGCATCTCCTACCACAGTTTTTGTCGCCACGAAAGAATCCATTCCCTTAAACAGCGACTCTACCGTAGATGTAAAATTATTCTCTGCCACGTTAAGCAATTCCTCCTTTATGAAGCCATCCTTTTAGCAAACGCCTGAAATTTCTGTCCAAAAGCATCCGCAATCCTATAAAAAGAGCCGTCCCCAGACGAATCCTTCCGCGAAACGTTCCTTCCACCATAAACACCGTCTGGTCAAAAACCGGATACAGGTTCAAATGCTTATGGCAAAGCGGATAAATAACGCTTGCATAGGTAAGCACCTGACCAGTCAGATACGGATCATCAAAGCCAAAGGTTATATTTCCCTTTCCCCGGCGGGGAAGGATATGGCGGATCAATCTTTTTACCTGTCTAAAAAGCAGCTTTCCTGTCTTCTGGTTCTCCTTGTTGGAAACCCAGGCATAAATCTCATCTTTTTTGTCTTTTATTGTTCTCAGTGTATCACAGATCCGCAGGAAAAAAAACTTAAGTTTTGTAAAAGCCATAAGAACCTTCTTCTTAAGCTTTTCAAACACTCCCATGACCCGGAATCCTTTTTTCTTTTTTGATTCTTCCTTTGGAGGCGTCAGATTTCTTAATTCCTCCCTTGGAGGCGGCAGGTTCTTTGGTATTTCCTTGACCCTGTCATGAATTTCATCCTTCACTTCCTGTGCTTCTCTTATGGGTTCCGGTTCCATTATTTCCATGGCCTGAACCATAATATCCTCCGCTTCCTTAAGCTCTGAATCCATCTTTTTGGGCTTTCCTTTGCGGAAGCCAAAAATCCGGATCCTCACGATTAAGTCTTCCTCATACTGAGCTGTTACGGAAAGGATATGTAGCAGCCAGGTAATCCTGGCTTTCCCCTTCACCTTTCCGTCATAGGATCCCTCTGCCTGGTACCGAACCGGGACCAGAAGGATTAACAGAGCAACAGTGAGGACAAGCCCTAATACGATAAGCACCAGCAGACCTAAAATTTTAAGTATAAACAAAATTATATGAAGCATGAACACCTCACACCTTACCGGCTTTTTTCGTTGCTTTCACCCATGCTTTTTGGGCATAAAGGTATCCCTGAAAGGGGCTTCCCTATAAAAGCAGACAGATCGAAGCCTCCAGTTTTCCGGTACATATCACCGATGATATTCCCAGCCACCTCTAACGCTTCCCAGTAACCGGACGCAATGCCTAAAATGAGAAATTCCTCCTCCCGGTAAAGAGGCCACAAAAGTGTTATTGCCGGATAGATATCAAGTATATTATTCCCATTTGCAGCAGGCGTAATCACATAAATCCCTGGTCCAGGCTTTAACCTGCGGATTCCCTGAATAATCCGGTAACGTTTCTTCTTCGCTTTCTCACCAACGTACAAACGGTCAAACCAGCTTATTTTCATCATCCATCAGCTCTTCCAATAATTCCTTGCAAGTTTCCTTTTCCGCTTCATCCAGGCAGCTTTTTAAGCTTCCTTCGATATATGCCTGTATTTCGTCAATTGAATTAAAATAGACAGGGAGGCCTGATAAAACCTTCGCCATTATAGCCCGGATCACAGGTCTGGAGACGCCAGAGAATACCTCCTCAAGCTCTTTAAAATACTCCTTCGCCGTTTTCTCCAGATAGGAACGGTCAACAACAGCCGCTTCATCTGCCTTACCTGTTTCTTTCCACTCATCCCGGCTTTTTAATTCTACAAAAGAGCTTCCGGATAAAAGCCTGTCTACGTTTACAGCTTTCACGTAATCCGGATCTTTATTCCAATCGTCGCTCTCTTCCGGAAGCTCGGTCCTTAAATACCGCTCATAATAAGCTTCCTGCCTTCCCTCCAGCTGGGTAAGCTTGTCAAAAAACTCTTCTGCTGCTGGGGAATAATCATCTTTTATGAACTTTTCTAAAATCTCTGTAACCATGGAGCAGTAAAGTTCTTCCTCCTTCACATCAACAACTGCTTCCGGTCTTGCAAATACTAGAACACAAAAGTCATTGATGATATCCTGGAGCAAGATATAAAGGCCGGATTCATCCATAAGACCCTCGCAGGCAAGGCCAAGCTTTTCAGAAGCTTCCTCAAAACCTTCCGCGGTCATATTTCCGTAATCCATAATCCGGAACTGTTCCAAAAGCCCAAAAAGTTCCTTATGCCCTTCTTCCATTCCTGAAGGAAGCTTCACCATGGATTCGGTGCGGAGGTTATACATCATATCCTTAAGATTCTCTATGGGAGAACCAATGTAAACGGACAGTCCTTCCATAACAAGACTGAAAAACTTCTGTTTTGTCAGACGGACCGGAAGCTGCCCGATGATCTGCCTGATCCTTCCGTTCATAACGGCCGTTTCCTTCGTATCCGTAACGAATCCGATAAGACGTTTTGCAAAGCCTTCATCATCCCCTTCGGTTTCCGGCAAAGACATAAACTTCCGTTCCAGGCGGTTTATAACATATTCATAAATCTGAAAGCAGTCCGTGTAGGAAGTTAGGACCTCCACTTCATGAGTAACACCCTCGCGGAGCTTAAGCAGTTCTTCTTCCGCATCTTTTCCGGAAAAATGACTTTTTAGCAGCCCGTTAAGCTGCCGGCAGTAAGCAATGATCCGCTCCGGAATCACCGGTTCCTCCCCTACGGTTTCAAATAAAGTATAATAATTCAGCACCAGTCTTACGTAGGAATACTGGTACGCTGAAGTCATCTGTTTTTTCAGCAAACGGGTCTCCAAATTTATCTCCTCCCGGAAGGTTTTATGAATGATAATTCTTAAGAATGGAACGGCGCAGCAGATCCAGTGCCTTTACTACAGATTGTTCCCTGATCTTCTCCCGGTTTCCCTTAAAATGATATTCTTCCACTGAAACCTTATCCTTCATATAGCAGGCCATATAAACAAGTCCCACTGGTTTTTCCCCATCAGAATCCGGTCCTGCGATCCCTGTCACTGCGATGCAGACATCTGAATCAGCCGCACATACACCACCGATCGCCATTTCTTTGGCAGTCTGTTCGCTGACAGCACCGTACTTCTTCAAGGTGCTTTTGCTTACATCAAGATGTTTCCTCTTTGCCTTGTTGGAATAGGTGATAAAGCCTTCCCGAAAAACTTCGGAAGCCCCCGGCACATTCACCAGACGTCCTGCAATCAGTCCTCCGGTGCAGGATTCTGCTGTAGTCACCGTCAGCTCATATTTTTTCAGGAGGCGTACTACTGCCATTTCAAGGGTTTCTTCCTCTTTTGTGGTATACACATCATTCCCAAAACGGTTTTTAATTTCTTTTACCACCGGTTTTAAAAGACTTTTGGCTTCCTCTTCACTTGATGCCTTAGCTGTTACCCTTAAATGCACCTCAGCCGTCTTTGCATAGGTGGCAATGGTTGGGTTGGACTGTACGTCAATGAGGTCAAGAAGCTTATTTTCTACCTGGCTCTCTCCATGTCCGCAGATCTTGATCATTTGAGAACGGATCACGTCAGGCTGGAGCTTCTGAAGGTAAGGAAATACCTGATCGCGGAACAGGGGCTTTAACTCATTTGGAGGTCCAGGCAGCAGGATTGCCGCCTTTCCATCTTTTTCCAAAATCAGTCCTGGAGCAGTACCGTTATGGTTGTCAAGTACAGCCGCTCCCTGAGGAACCAGTGCCTGCTTCCAGTTATTATCTGGAATCTCTTTATAAATGCTGTTTTTAAAATACTCTTTGATTCTCTCCTTTGTATGGCTGTCTTCCACCAAAGAGAATCCCATGACCTCTGCGCAGACTTCTTTTGTCAGATCATCCTCCGTAGGTCCAAGGCCTCCGGTCAGGATGACAACATCCGAGCGCTTTAAGGCAGTCTCAAATGCCTCAGAAAGACGTTCCCTGTTATCGCCCACTGTAACCTGATGATACATGGAGAGTCCCAAGAGAGCACATTTTTCCGCCAGATACTGAGTGTTGGTATTTACAATATTTCCAAGAAGAAGTTCTGTTCCAACTGAAATCAGTTCAACAACCATGATTACATACTCCCTTCCGTAAGAACGTGGTAATTTTTTGCTACATAATCAACTAGTGAAACCAAGGTAAGAATTGTGGCGAGCCAGATAAACACTGTTGTAAGGATAGACAATGCCGGAATATTTAAGATAAGTAAAACAGACAAAATCATCTGGGACACTGTTTTAAACTTTCCCCAATAGCTTGCCGCGATCACCACACCATTATCAGAAGCCACCAGACGGAACCCGCTGATAATAAATTCACGGCTAATGATCACAATAACGATCCAGGCAGAAAGCTGGCCCAAGGCCGTAAAACAGATAAGTCCTGCACAAACCAGCAGCTTATCTGCCAGTGGGTCCATAAACTTGCCAAAATTAGTCACCAGGCCATACTTCCTTGCAATCTTTCCATCAAGCAGATCCGTAAAGCTGGCCACAATGAATATAGCCGCCGCAATGTATCGGTATGATGCATTGGCACCTCCGTCAAGCAGCAGAAACAGAACAAAAAATGGAATCATAATAACCCTTAAAATCGTAAGCTTATTCGGTAAATTCATCCTCCAACTCTCCTATCAAATCATATTCCATAGCCCCTGTCACGCGGACTCTTGCAAAATCACCTGACATCAGTTCTCCTCCCGTCTGAACAAAAATCATTCCGTCCACACCAGGCCCATCCATATAGGTACGTCCAACATAAGCGTTTTCATCCGCCACCTTGCCTTCTATCATAACCTCCAGGCTTTTCCCGATCATAGATCTGGAAAAATCATAGGAGATCTCCTGCTGAAGCTCCATGATGGCGTCACGGCGTTCCTCCTTCTCTTCCTGCAAAACCTGATCCGGAAATTCCGCAGCAGGAGTATCTTCTTCTGCCGAATATGCAAACACTCCCAAACGCTGGAATTCCATCTCATCCACGAACTCCATCAGCTCTTCGTGATCTTCCTGGGTCTCCCCTGGGAATCCTGAGATCAATGTAGTTCTAAGTGCAATATCCGGGATTTCTCTCCGAAGCTTTTCCACGATTTCCCGAAGCTGGGTCTGCGTGGTCTTACGGCCCATGCGTTTTAAAATCCTGTCGCTGGCATGCTGAATAGGCAGATCAAGGTACTTGCAGATTTTCTCTTCTTCCTTAACGGTCTGAATCAGCTCATCCGTAATCTCTTCCGGATAGCAGTACTGAATCCGGATCCACTGAATCCCGGATATGCGGCACAGGTTTTTGAGAAGCTTTGGAAGCGACTTCTCGCCATATAGATCCACGCCATACAGAGTCGTCTCCTGAGCCACTAAAATAAGCTCTTTTACGCCCTTCTCAGCCAGTCTCTCTGCTTCCTTTACCAGACGTTCCATAGGAACGCTGCGGTAATTTCCACGCAGAGACGGGATGATACAGTAAGTACAATGCTTGTCACAGCCTTCCGCAATCTTTAAAAAGGCATAATGTCCCCCTGTAGTAAGAATCCGGTCTGTTTCCACTTCCGGAAGCTCATCCAGTTCGTGAAAACGCTGAACGTGTTCTTTACCGCCCAAAGCTTCCGCCAGAACGTGAGAGATCTCGTCATAGGTGGAAGTACCTAAAATTCCATCAACTTCAGGAATCTCGTCTATGATCTCCTGTTTATACCGCTGGGCCAGGCAGCCGGTCACGATTAATGCCTTGCATTTGCCATCAATCTTTCTCTGCGCCAACTCCAGTATGGTATTTACGCTTTCCTCTTTAGCATCACCGATGAAGCAACAGGTATTGATCACAATCACATCCGCCTCATACTCATCATCCGTAAAGGTATATCCGTCTTTATTCAGAAGGCCCAGCATCATCTCTGTATCCACAAGATTCTTGTCGCAGCCCAGTGAAACACATAATAACTTCATGTTTTAACTCCTGTCTTTCATTATAATGGGAAAGGCCATCTCATCCAAAAGGGAGACGGCCTCTTTCCTAATTATCGTCTTCTTCTGTTGCATCCGCTTCGCTTAAAATCTTCACTTTGCCCTCATATAGTTCTTCTACGGCAACAGAAAGCGGTTTCTTACCAGCTCCCAAAATCTCCGGCTCTGAGCCGCCGATAATCTGCCTAGCTCTCTTGGCTGCGGCAATTACGATAGAATAACGGCTCTGTACAACAGGAGCCTCTCCTGGCTCTACCTCGCTGTTTACTACATTAATCAAATCTGAATAAGATGGATGTAACATCTTTCATTCCCCTTTCTCAATCGGCTCTATATATTCTTTAATTCTTCCCGGATATGGGATAAAAATGCCATATTATTGGAAGCACGGTTATGCTGTACCTGTATCATGCGGTGCATCTCTTCCACACAAGTGTCTATCTTATCGTTAATGAGGATATAATCATAGCCTTCCATGCCTTCCGCTTCCTCAGCTGCCCGGCGGAGTCTGGCATTGATCACATCCATGTTTTCCGTACCGCGGCCTATGAGACGACGCTTTAATTCCTCTGCGTTGGGCGGCATGACAAAAATCAAAATCGCAGCAGGGAAATGTTTCTTTACCTTTAGCGCCCCCTGAATTTCAATTTCCAGGATTACATCCTTCCCCATTTTCATCTGGTTTAAAACGTATTCCTTGGGTGTACCATAGTAATGGTTAACATACTGGGCATATTCGATCAATTCTTCCTTTTGTATCATATCCTTAAAACGTTCTTCTGTCACAAAGAAATATTCCCTGCCGTCTGCTTCTCCCTCTCTGGGATTTCTGGTAGTAGCGGATATGGACAACGCATAATTATCATACCGTTTCAGAAGCTCTTTCATCAAGGTTCCCTTGCCTGCCCCTGAAAATCCCGATACGACTACCAATATGCCATTCTCATTCATGTTTTTCGTTACACTCCTACTCAATATTCTGGATCTGTTCCCTTACCTTTTCAATCTCGGTCTTCAGAGCGATGGCCTTATCGGAAATTTCCAGGTCATTGGCTTTGGAAAGTATGGTATTCGCTTCCCGGTTCATCTCCTGAGCGATGAAATCCAGTTTTCTTCCCACACTGCCGCCTGCATTAAGCTCTGTACAAGTATTTTCAATGTGGCTTCTGAGACGTACGGTTTCTTCATCCACACAGATTTTATCGGCAAATATCGTAACTTCCGCGGCAATTCTTCCTTCATCAACGGAAGCATTTGCCAGCAATTCCTTCACCTTGTCCTCCAGTTTTGCCCTGTATTCTAAAAGAATCCTGGGGGACCGTTCTTCAATGAATTCCACAAGCTCAGTCATAAACTTAAGCTTTCCAAGGAGATCGTTCTTTAGGTTTTCTCCTTCTGTCACTCTGGTTTCCACAAAACGTTTTGCAGCTTCCTCTATGGTTTCTGAAAGAAGCTTCCACATCTGATTCTCATCCTCCGGCACCTCTTCCATGATAAGGACCTCCGGGCACCTGGCCAGGGTCGATACCTTGATGTCGTTCTGAATTCCGAATTGTGCCTCCATCTTTGCGAAATAATCCATATATTCAGCAGCCAGCGCATTGTTATACTTCAAACACAACTTATTCTCTGTGTAATCCTCGTAGGTGATAAATACATCAACCTTACCGCGCTGGATATAATTCTTTAATAGATTCCTGATCCCTGCTTCAAAGAAATTAAACTTTTTCGGCATCTTTATGCTTAAATCCAGATATCTGTGATTTACAGCCTTCATTTCTACGGAAATCTTATATTCATCCGTGACAGTTTCGCATCTGCCAAAACCTGTCATGCTTTTGATCATTCCATATGCCTCTCTTTCGCCATAGATATCATCCATTATAATTCATATTAAAATACAAGTCAATTGGTTTTAAATTTTACAGAAAGTTGATTCTGTGCTATACTATCCTTATTATATAGACCATTTACCGGAGGAACAGACAATGGCATTAGACGGAATTGTTATGGCAAATCTCGCAGCAGAGATGAAAAACCGGCTGGAAGGCGGAAAAATCGCAAAAATTGCCCAGCCGGAAAAGGACGAACTGCTGTTTACTATTAAAAACCAGAAAAACACATGGAGACTCCTGATTTCGGCCAGTGCCAGTCTCCCCCTCATCTATTTTACAGAGGCAAACAAACAGAGCCCCATGACCGCCCCAAATTTTTGTATGCTTTTAAGAAAGCACATCGGAAACGGGCGCATCATCCGGGTAAGCCAGCCGGGACTGGAACGGATCTTATGCATGGAAGTGGAGCATTTTGATGAATTAGGTGATAAACGAATTAAAAAACTGATTATTGAAATCATGGGAAAGCACAGCAACATCATCTTTTGCAATGAAGAGGACTTGATTTTAGACAGCATAAAGCACATCTCCGCCCAGGTCAGCTCTGTACGTGAGGTTTTGCCGGGAAGAACCTATTTTATCCCACAGACCATGGAGAAAAAAGATCCCCTTACCATCACGGAAGAAGAATTCATTGATGTAATCGGCCAGACAGCCGCACCTATACAAAAAGCGCTGTATATGAAACTGACCGGTCTAAGCCCCATTATGGGCCATGAGCTTTGCAATCTGGCCTCCATTGACGGGGACCGTTCTGCCAATGGAATGACGGAGCTGGAACTGGTCCATCTGTATCACATGTTTTCCTTTATTATGGATGATATAAAGCATGGACATTTTACACCAAACATTATATATAAAAAGGAAGAACCAGTGGAATTCTCCGCCCTTCCCTTAACCTGTTATCAGGGAGAAGGCTATGTTTCCCAATGCTTTGATTCCATCAGCTCACTTTTGGAAAACTATTATTCCTCAAAAAATACCATTACCAGAATCCGGCAAAAATCCGTGGACTTACGGAAAATCGTCCAGACTGCTTTGGAACGAAATTATAAGAAATACGACCTGCAGGCCAAGCAGCTGAAGGATACGGACAAACGGGACAAATATAAGGTCTACGGAGAGCTTATCAATACCTATGGATATGAATTAACCGGAGGTGAAAAGCAGCTGGTCTGCCTTAATTATTACACCAACGAAGAAATTACCATTCCTATGGATGATCAGTTATCAGCAAAAGAAAATGCTCAGAAGTATTTCGATAAATACAATAAGTTAAAGCGCACCTTTGAAGCTGTAACAGATCAGATTGCCGAAACCAAACAGGAAATTGACCATCTGGAATCAGTTAGTACTGCTTTGGACATCGCTTTAATGGAGGAGGATCTTGTACAGATTAAAGAAGAATTGATGGAGTACGGATACATTAAGCACCGTCGATCCGGCGACAAAAAGCCTAAGATCACAAGCAAGCCCTTCCACTACCTTTCTTCAGACGGATTCCATATTTATGTAGGGAAGAACAATTACCAGAATGAAGAGCTGACTTTTAAAGTGGCAAGCGGCAATGATTGGTGGTTCCATGCAAAAGGGATCCCAGGCTCCCATGTGATCGTAAAATCCGATGGAAAAGAGCTTCCCGACCGGGCCTTTGAAGAAGCCGGAGCTTTAGCAGCCTACTATTCTAAGGGTCGTGAAAACGATAAGGTGGAAGTGGATTATGTGCAAAAAAAGCAGATAAAAAAGGTGGCTGGAGCGGCGCCTGGCTTTGTTATCTACCATACCAATTATTCCATGGTCGCTGAGCCAAAGATTCTTTTGGAAGAATGTAAGTAAATCCATTCCGGAAGGCTCGTAATCGTTTATTGAGCCGTTGAAGGGAAGAAAATGATATAAATTAACAATATTGAATTCAAAATAAGCAGGTAACGGAAGAACATAACATTCTTTCACGTTACCTGCTTTTATTTAAATTCCACCAATTACTTACTCTTGTCAAATATCAATACACTCCATCTCTACCATAGCTCTTCTTTCAGGTACTGTCGTTATTACATCTATATAATATTCATCTGGAATGATCTTCCTCTTTCTATGCTTTGACTTGATATTCTTTTGCACAGAAGCATCTGCTAAATTCTTTTCCAATTTTAGAATTTTACAAAATAAGTTTTCTCTCATCTGCTATTCTCCAATCTTTGTTATCCCCTAGTACAGGAAAGATATGCCAGACTTCATGCGATAAATCAGTCTAAAACAATACCTATCCAATTTCATAAAATTGACTAACTGCCCTTTGAATTTAATTCAAAGGGCAGCATCTTTTTACTTTATTCTACTGAGTATCCATAAAACTTCTGAATGAATACAAATTCCATATCTTTTAACTTAGTCTATTTATAGGAATCTCAATTAATTCAGACGAAGTTTCCCCCTTGTTACTACTGTAGTCATACAATACATATTCCAACTAGTTGGATTTGAAGATCTCACAATGATTTATATGTATTATTTTCATTGTCATCACGGCGCTTTTTCTTTTTATAATGAATACATTATCATTATATAACTCATACCGGACAATCTGCACTTAAATTTAAAACCAAAATTCTTTTTCTCGTCAATTCCTTATTTAGTATTATCATTATGCATTTTTAACACTGCTTCCGGAATTTTTCTCTCATAGATTCCAGCAGGAAAACTTCTCCCTATAGAATTAAGAGATACTTTTACTAATACTTTCTGTAATTCTTCTACTACCATCTTTTTCATCATTAGTTCTCTCCTTTAACATTTATTTTATTTTTAGGAAGTAAAGTTAAGACTTCCAAAATAACTGGATAAATAATAAGTCCTCTAAGGGTCGGATTTAAATATGCAATTCCCATCATCAACGTTAAGGCAATAATGGAATGTATCTTCTTAATTAGTTTATCTTGTGAACTAAAGTGTTCGATATTTATTGTACGTGGAACGCAACAAACAATAATAATAACGGAAACTATATAAATAAACGGCAAAAGTAACACTTTTATTTCAAAGAAGACATCTCCTAAAATTGATAATGCCCAAACCAGCATCATACTAAATCCGCAGCCCAAACCCGTTTTAGCATGAATACCGCCAGCCTGTAATCTTAATCCGCAAAATGCAGATAATACAACAAGTGTCTCAAATCCTTTTCCTAAGACAACTCCTATAAGAAAGATAATAATAAGCTTAATAACATTGTCAAGTAATAGTTCCATTCCATATTGAATCACTTTATTTTCTTCTTGACTTTTGGGGCTTACTTTATTCAACCAGTCGCAAAAACCAACAGCAATTCTGCTAATACTCATTTTATCACCACCATTTGACCTTATACTACCATATCTTTAGGCCAACAAAATATTTTTGCAATTTCCGTAGTGTTTTTCTTCCTAAGCGTTAAATGCATTTGCTTTTCATACAATTCCCTTTACTTTCCAATTACAACAATGTAAAATATAAACATACATCTACGGGCGAGGAGATACAACATGACTTATTTTACCTATACACTTACAGGAGCCTTATGTACCTATTTTCTTTGTGTACATTTGCTTCCTAATAAAATATCTATTCTCAAACGAATTATTATATTTTTATATGCTTTTGGTACACTCTATTTTTTTAATAGAATATACGGTCAATCTGGCTCGTTTTTCACTTTTTCTGGCATAATACTTTTAGTTTATTGCTTTACCAATAATCATTATCTAAGTCTATCATGCTATTTATTCGGATACCTTTATAGTATTTCTTTCAGCTACTTATTTATGTGGATAATGACCTTTTTTCTAAAAATAGATATAACCGACTTTTCGAATAATGGTCAAGCAATCATAATCTTTTCTTGGGTTTATTGTGTGTATTGTGGTATAACAACAAAATTGATAGGCTGGTATTTTCACAAAAAATTGAAACTTTCTCAATATTTAACCAATCGTCATCTGTTGAAAGCGATTTTTATTGACCTATTTCTTTTAGTGTTGTTTTATATCTTTAATTTTTCTTACGGAGAGCGTCTTGGCTATAACTACGGTGTTATCGCAGTAAATGGAATCATCTTTATCTTTTTATTTTCAATCACAGTCCTGCTCATGTATTCAGTCTATAAGATTACCATAAGTGAACAGTCCTATAAACACCGCATGGCACAGTTTGAAAATCTCCGTACTTATGCGGAACGCCTAGAAAAATCTTATGGAATTATGCGCAAATTTAAGCATGATTACATGAACATACTTATTACCATGTCAGGATTTATGAAAGAAAATGATATGGTAGGTCTAAAGGAATATTACGGAGAAAGAATTCTACCTATCAGCCATGCATTTACAGAATCAGATACCAAATTGGGAACTCTCTCCAACATTAAAAATACTGCCTTAAAAAGCCTGCTATCCTCCAAATTCGTATATATGATGGAAATAGGCATCAAAACGGAAATAGAACTGATTGAACCTGTTAATGATCTTAACATGGATTGCCTTGACCTCTCCCGAATTCTAGGCATACTCTTAGATAATGCTATGGAAGCTTCTATAGAAACAAAAGAAAAAGAAGTGCGCTTCTGCATGTTTTATAAAGAGAAGGATCTCCATCTCATCATTCAAAACACCGCACTCCCTCCAACGTATGCGATATCAGAGCTTCGCAGTCACGAAATTTCAACAAAAGGTGAGAATAGAGGAATCGGCCTTTTTAACGTAGATATGATTTTAAAAAATTACGAAAATACTATCTGGAATACTACATATGAAGAACCTTATTTTACACAAGAATTAATCCTAATGCATAATGATTAATAGGGAGTACAAAAATGATCCACATATACCTTTGTGAAGATGATAACAGGCAATTAAGCCGCTGGAAAGACATCATAGAAAAATATCTGATAATAAATCAGACAGAATCCATGCTTTATTGCGCAACCTCAAACCCGGAAGAACTGCTTTCCATGCGAAAGCGCTCCAACACCACCGGACTTTATTTTCTGGACATTGATTTGCAGTCAAATAAAAATGGAATTGAACTGGCTCAGGAAATACGTAAATATGATCCGAGGGGATATGTTGTCTTTGTAACTACTCACAGTGAAATGGCTATTCTTACCTTCCGATATAAGGTGGAAGCAATGGACTTCATTACAAAAGATGAAACAGAAACCTTACCAGATCAGATTTGCTCATGTATACAAAATGCAGAAAGAAATTATAAGGCTCAGCTTGACACCTCCAATCGTCTTTTATCCATAAAGCTGGATAAAGATTCACTGGTTCTGGATCAAAATGACATTGTAGCAATTACGACCAGCGACGATTCCCACAAAATCATCGTTCATACCAAAACCGGAATACGTCAGATCTCAGGCTCATTGAAAGAATTTCATGCAACCTTGAATTCCGGTTTCTGCCAATGCAACCGTTCCACCATTATAAATATGAAACATGTATTAAAGTATTCCAAGGAAAATGCTATACTTCATATGAATAATAAAGAAACCTATTCCGTATCGATTCGTATGATGGGAAAAGTGCAGAAAGCTTTAAATAACATTCATATTAAATAGATGCGCTGGGCAATTGCAGCACAGTTAAAAAAAGCAGCCCCTGTCATTCCTTTAGAGAATGCTAATGGAGCTGCTGCTTTTGATGTATGATCGTTAAACAAATCCTACCACCACTTAATTAAATCCGTCACTTTATTCCGTAATTCCACAAAGTCCTTAGAAGCAATATCCCTCGGCCTTGGCAGATCGTTTTTGATCTCTGTTTTTATCGTTGTAGGCTTATTTGTAAGAACAAGAATCCTTTCCCCTAAATAAACTGCCTCTTCGATATTGTGGGTAATGAAAATAACAGTTGTCCCGTTTCGTTTCCACAGGCTTAACAGCTCATCCTCCAGCTTAAACCGAAGTTCAATATCCAGCTGCCCATAGGGTTCATCCATTAACAATAACTCCGGCTCTGTAGCAAATGCTCTGGCGATGACTACCCGCTGGAGCATACTTGCTGAAAGCTGATCAGGATAGTATTTACGGTATTTCGTTAGTCCTACCACCTCTAAATACTCCTCCACCTTCTGATCCGCCAACTCTTTTGAAGTATGCTTAATGTCCAGACCAAACCGGATGTTTTCTTCTACCGTAAGCCACGGCATCGTTGAATATTCCTGAAAAATATATGCAATGCTGTGCTTTTTTAAATCTACAGGTTCATTGTTAATTAATATCTCCCCTTTTGTGGGTTGATAAAGCTTAGTGAGGCTGTTTAGAAATGTTGTCTTGCCACAGCCTGTAGGCCCTACGATACAAAGAAATTCTCCTTTTTTCACGTCAAAGGATATGTCATCCAGAACAAGAAGCTGGTCGAACTGTTTTGTCAGATTCATTACCTTAACTTTTGTTTCTCTTTTATCTTCCATAAACTCCTCCTTTACAGCGATTTGTCCATATTTTCTGTTATCTCCTGCCGTAATCGTAGGAATTCAGAGTCAACATAACTTCTGGGATGAGGCAGATCAATCTTATATTCTTTCTTAATGGCAGAAGGACAGTTGGTCATCAGGATGATCCGGTCTGCCAGAAACAACGCTTCCTCAATGTTATTGGTAACGAAGATAACCGTTCTCTTTTCTTTCTGCCAGATTCTCTGAAGCTCTTCCTCCATCATATATCTGGTCTGGGCATCTAAATGGCCGAAAGGTTCATCCATCAGCATAATATCGGGATTATTGCTGTAAGCTCTGGCAATTCCGACTCTTTGTCTCATACCGCCTGACAACTGGGAGGGATAACTTTTTTCAAACCCTTTTAGACCTACCAGATCTATATAATGATCTGCAATCTTTTTTATCTCCTCTTTCTTAAATCCACGGACCTTCGGCCCAAATTCCACATTTCCCATGACTGTAAGCCATGGAAATAATGCTGTTTTCTGATAAACAACTCCTCGTTTTGGAGCAGGGGCAGTCACTTTTTTTCCATGATCCAACACATCTCCGGAAGTGGCCGGCTCTAAACCTGCCAAAATGTTAAGCAAAGTGGTTTTTCCGCACTGTCCCGGTCCAAATAACACCAGAAATTCATTTTCCTTAACAGAAAAATCAATGTCCTTTAATACCAGATTCTTGCCGGTACCGTCAAAGCTGTCAAACTCCTTGGATACGTGACTGCACTGTAGCACTCCTGTTAAAGTCCCTGCTGCTGATTCCATATGCATAACCTCCCTTCCAGCTTTGCCATGGCAGTAGCCAGAATATATCCAACAAGGCCGATTGCCAGCATTCCAACCATAATCTGAACGGTATTTCCATTGGTCATTCCCATAACGATTAACCAGCCGACACCTTCATCGGACCGTACCATTTCAGCTCCTACTACCGCGGACCAGCCTGCTGTAATCGCAATCTGAAGACCTGCGAAAATATACGGAACCGAGGAAGGAAGAACAACACGAAAGAACACCTGACGCTCTGATGCGCCTAACATTCTGGCAGCTCCCAGTAAAACAGGATCTACATTTTTCGTTCCATCGTATGTATTCACTGTAATAAAACAAAAACACCCCAGAAAAATAATAAAGAATTTACTCTGATCTCCAAGCCCAAACCACAGAATTGACATAGGGATCCAGGCAAGAGGCGGTATCGGACGAATAAATTCAAAGATGGGCTTTACAATTGCTTCTACTGTTCTGGAATACCCCATTGAAACTCCCAAAGTAATCCCGGTAAGAGTTGCGAAAAAGAAAGCAACACCCACTCTGTACAGACTGACACCAATGTGTACCATCATCGTATGCCTGCCAATGGGGACAGTAAAGCTTTCGAAGAATTTAATAATGATCTCTGAGGCAGGAGGGAGAAACATTCTGGCATTTGTAAACCTGGCTACCAGTTCCCATAAAAGCAGCAGAGATCCAAAGGCAATCACAGTCATAAAAACTGCAACATTTTTTCTGAACAATCTGGCTGCCATGGCTATTTCCCTCCCTTTACAAACTTAGTCTGCAATTTTTCCAGTATATAGGACAACAAAAAACCAATCACTCCTATTGTGATCATTCCTACTAAAATCACATCTGGCCGTCCCAGCATTCTTGCTACCTGAATCATATAGCCCAGACCTCTTGTTGCCGCTAGAAGCTCTGCTGCCACCAGTGCAACCCAGGAGGACCCCAGTGCAAGCCTTAACCCTGTAAAAATCATTGGAAGCGCAGTTGGAATAGCCACTTTAAATAACATCTGCTTATTAGTAGCACCAAAGGTACTCGCAACCCACAAATGAACCCGGCTGGTTCTCTTGATCCCTGCATAAGCATTGATGGTAGCACTGATAAAAGCTGCAAAAAATATAATTCCAACCTTTGACCAGTAACCAATTCCCAGCCACAGAATCATCAGAGGAATCCAGGCAAGGGCGGGAATGGGACGTATTACATCAAACAATGGCTTGGCAAACATCTCAAATCTCCTGCTCCATGCCATGGCAATCCCCAGAGGCACCCCAATGACTACTCCAACGGTATAACCTCCCAGTGCTATTTTCATACTGGCTCCTATATGCTGGAGAAGGGTCGCTCCATCTGGATTGACCCCTCCTGTTAGTTTATATAGAAATGTATTCAGTACTTTTGCCGGACTGGGAAGCATCATGGGAGAGATCAGGTGCAAAATATCGGTTACCAGCTCCCAGATAAAGAGCACAGTAAGAACAGAACATACTGACATCAGCCAGTATTTATATTTTGCTTTCTCCTTCTTCATTTCCATTCCTCCTAATTGTTTTTAACGAATTCCGGATCAATATTTTTGTCAAACTTATCTATGAGCTCAGGCTCCAGCTGACCAAGGCTTATATAGAATTCGCCAAGCTCCCTGGCAAAGCTGCCCAGATCACGATTGCTCCAGTCTTCCGCTGTGATGAACTGAACTCTGCCTAAATCACTGACACAGCTTTCTCTTGTGGTCTCTGCACCTGCTTCTTTTAAAAATTCCACCATCAGATCTGCGGCCATATCAGTATCTTCATTCAGTGCCTTACAGGCCTCCATAATACAGTTCATGTATTTCTGAACCAGTTCCGGTTTTCCTTCCACTGCTTTTCTGTTAGCAACTACCATATCTACATATCTGGTTCCAAGATCAGCCAGATTGCCTACCTGAACCATACCGTCATCCACTGCTTCAAAAAATGTGGGAACGTTAAGAGCTACGGCATCACACTGATTTGCCTGTAAGGCCTGATAAGCCTGGGCGGTATCCATATTAACAATATTTACATCTGTAATTCCAAGCCCCAGCTTCTCCAGCCATTTTAATGTGGTAAAATGCTGTGCTGTTCCTATTGGCAGGAGAATTGTGGCTCCCTTTACAGTCTCAGGACTGCCAAGTACATTGGGGTAAGAAGGGTTGTAGCCCTTAGCACCTGCAATAGCAGAATCAGGCTTTACAAATACTCCCAGACCATCTGTAGACTCCAGAACTTCTCCTATAATCATCATGTCATAATTGGCAACACCTGTCACTGCTGCTGCACCCATTGCTCCAACATCCCATAAATCTGCTGCCAATGCTTCATTCATAGGTGCACCTGTTGCAAACATGACTGTTTCCATTTTAAAACCAGCTTTTTCATCCAGCTTATTCTTCTTAATATACTCTGTGGGCAGGCTGGTGATAAATGGCATCATAGCAACTCTTAATACAGGCAAATCTCCTGCTGCCTCTGTACTTGAATTTCCACCGTTTCCTTCTGATGGAACAGAAGCATTTCCGCCTCCCTTTCCACAAGCTGCCAGTACCATGGACAAAGCCAGAACCGCTGCTGCAACCTTCATTACTTTTTTGCTTTTTCTCATATTACATCCTCCTCGTATAATAGTTTCTAGCATTTTCCCCTATCCTGTTTACAAATGGAAATACGAATTCTTCCGACTTGCCGCAACCAACTCTTTATTTTTTCGTATTTCCTTCTTGTATTATGATTATATAATAGCCATAGTACCTCTGTTTTTTTATTATTTTATTTTTCTTTTGCTTTTCGGATGGATTTTGCTAAAATGAAATTGTTGACTTTTCCAATTTTGACATTTGTTTTGATATTTTGACAGAATACTGTTGCTGCAGGATTCTCCTCCTGCGGCTGCACCTTTCCAGCCATTTTGCAGAATTTCTATTACATAAAAAAGATGACCGCTCAGTTAACGGCTGGCGGTCATACAATATCATCCCCTCTTTTTAGAATCCGTATCGTTCCAGCATCTCCAAAGGACACTGGTTTTCCTTCATACGTTTTCTCATGAAATGGATCATTCTTTTTTCTGCTGCTTCATCCTCAATGGGCGATTCCTGATTCGGATCTTTTTCTAAATCAAACAACATCGTAGGATATGTATTTTGCCCGGCTTCTCTGCCATAGGGAATCTGCATAACAGGCAGATCCTTTGTAAATGAAAATCCATCTGACAAAGTCATCTGCTTTAACTCTTCCTCTTTTATAAAAGCCCTGCGTCCTCCATGGCGAGTTGGCATCAGAGTATACTGATAGATCTTCGTCTCATAATTTACAGGACTTCTCATATAAACATAGCGTCCGTCTGTACAGTTGATCTGGCCTCCATAGATTCCGAAAAGAGCAGCTTCCCGTATGGCTTTATCTTCCTGAAGTACAGACTGAAGGGGAATTCCCTCCATATCTTTTGGAAGCTCCAGCCCAAATTGTTTCAATATGGTTGCAGGCAGATCAATGGTCTGCACCAGACTTTTTACCCGTTTTCCCTTATTTCCAGTGACCGGGTCCCATATGAACAAAGGAATCCTGGCCACTTCATTATAAAACGGGCAGTGGCATTTGGCCCATTGCCCATGTTCTGACAGAAGAAACCCATGATCAGTATTAACAATAAGCATAGTATCCTTCCACATATGATACTCATCCATCAGATCCAGGATCTCACCCAGCTTTTCATCACACATAGACAACAGGGCTCCATATTCTGACCTCAAATGAAGAATTTCCTCTGGTGTATCACGCTCATTAAGATTTCTGTAATCCGGCCAGTCATAAACGGCCCCATTATAAGTATGGGGAAACAGTTTTTTAAACTTATCATGAGTAAAAAACGGTTCATGGGGATCAAAGGTTTCTATCTGCAAAAACCATTGGTCTGAATTGTGGTTGGTCCTGATAAATTCTTTACCGGCTTCAAAGGTTTTACTCTGGGGCTGCTTCTCTTCTGTATCTAAATAGGACCTGTTAATAAAATCCTGGGGGACCCAGTTGTGCTCCCAGCTGTCAGCAATTCCATCACACCGGTTTTTATATTCCTTTGGAGCCCTGTTCTCTCCTGCAACCCCTTTCCATGCATCCCCCTCCTGTCCACGGAATCCTTCCCACGTTCTGTATCTGGTATGATAGGTTGCTCCGCCATCTTCAAAATAATGGTAATGATCGGTAGCAATATGGGTATGAATGCCATTGCGATTTAACAGCTCAGGCATGGAATCATCAAAGGGCTCCAATGGCCCCCAGCTTCGATGGAGAAAATTATATCTCCCAGTGTGCAGTTCCCGCCGCGCAGGCATACAGGGAAGGCTGCCGGCATAGCAATTGTCAAAAGTTACCGAATGTTCTTCCAGTTTGTTAAAATTAGGAGTCTTTGCAAATCTTCCTCCATAGGACTCCAGCATATTTCTATTTAATGAATCAAACATGACCATCAAAACTCTCATGATTTCTTTTACTCCCCTCTTCTGTATTCATAGGGATTGACCCCATAACGTTTTTTAAAGGTTGTGGAAAAATAACTCACATTAGGATATCCCACCGCTTCCCCGATTTTCTGAACACGTTCTGTTGTGTGGGACAGCAAATAAGCAGCTTTCTTAAGCCTTATCTCAGAGACAAAGGCACTATAGGTACAGCCCACCTCTTCCTTAAAGATTCTGGATAAATATTCCGGGTTTAAGTGGACCTCCTGGGAAACCATTTCCAGGCTGATAGCTTCGCTGTAATGCTTTCTCACATAATCAACGGCTGCGGATACTCCTTTGGACAATCGTCTTTCATCCACATCCTGATATGCCAACACATTTCTGATAAACTCCAAAACTTTGCACCTGGCTTCTGCATAGTCTGTGGTTCTATAGACCCGGCTTTTTTCTTCTAAAAGCATATGGTGCATCAGCTGTGCGTCCTCTTCTGCAAACCGCATATATGCCATTTCCATTGCATCACAGCAAAAGGAGGTAAAACCACTGATAGGAACCCCTGTATCATTCCTGGCTTCTTCCATGGTTTCTTCCGTTCTTCCATAAAATTTGTCACCTTGCACATCATATAATTCCCGTCTTTTCTTCCGGAAAACAGACTCCCACTTTGATTCCTTTTTTCTGATTTCACTTCCACTGCTCTTAGCTTGCCAAACCTTTATTTTCCCTTCATAATATCCCATTCCAAGACCATAAACCGCCTGAACAATAGCATCGGGCACATTGCATAAACGGTCCGTTATGGTGCTGACTCCTGCCATACAGCCGTTATTTAATACAATTGCAGATGCATACTCATACAAGATCTGATTCTTCTTAAGCTCGGTTAAATCCCTTGCCAGATTACCAATAATCACATAGGTATATCTGTCATACTCAAAGCTGGCTACATGACGGACACAGGCGTTCTGTGGCAGGACAAAATCTTTCATTAAATCCTGTTTCCAGACAGCAATGGAAAACAGTCCTCCATCCCTCCATCTGATATTACAATCTCTCAGCTGCCTGATATCATCCTCTTCCAATGGTCCGTCTTTTCTTAAAATATCACTGATTATGGAGTGCTGCTGTCCTGTACTCTCCGTTTCTCCACGAACTTCTTTCGTACCCGCTCTTTTTATTTGCAGTTCCAGCTTAGAAAGCATCTCCTGAAAGGACTGTTGATTCATCTCTGTTTTCAGCAGATAATCGTCACCACCCTGGCGAATGGCTTCCCGCACCAAATCAAAATCTGCAAAAGCAGTCAGTAATATGACGATCGTTCTGGGATTTAACTTTTTAATCTCCTTTAAAAGCTCTAAACCTCCCATGAGAGGCATTTTTATATCTGTGAATACGACATCAGCCTCATTTTCTTTATAAATTGACAGAGCCTGCTCTCCGTTATGCGCACAGCCTGCCAGTTCACAGCCCGGATAGCTCTGAATACAAAACTGCAGCCACTCACAAATCATTCTTTCATCATCTACAATCAGTATTTTCATGCGAAATCCTCTTCATTGATATGCTCTCTCATTATAACAGGAAGCTTTAAAGTAACTGTTGTCCCGATTCCTGATTCGCTTTCCACAAGAAGCCCATAAGAATCTCCAAAATTGATTCTGATTCGATTTAACACATTTAAAATGCCAATGGAACCTCCGGTATGGTACTCTCTGTCCTCCAGCTGATTTCTCAATTGTATAAGTTCCTCATCGCTCTGACCAACTCCATCGTCGGAAATAGTAATCAAAAGACAGTCTCCGTATATGGCAGATTCGACCACAATAAGCCCCGGCTCCTCCTTTGCATTAAGTCCATGAAATATAGCATTTTCCACGATTGGCTGTATAATAAGAGAAGGCACAAGGCACCCCTTTGTCTTTTCTTCTATTTCACATTCAAAATGCACTTTATCGCCATAGCGGATCTGCTGAAGTACCAGGTATTTTTTCGTATTTTCAAACTCTTCCTCCAACAAAATGAAATCCGTATCTACTGACAAGGTCCTCTTTAGCAGGTCTATAAAAGCTGACATCATTAAAACCGCCTGCTTGTTATTTCCCAGTTCAATCATGCACTGAATAGAAAACAGGGTATTATAAAGAAAATGGGGATTGATCTGGGCCCTGAGAAAATCAAGCTCAGATTTCCGCTTTTTTATTTCTTTTTGCTTTACACTTTCCATCAGTTTTTTAATCTCTTTTGCCATCTCATTAAAGCTGTCTTTCAATTGATTGACTTCTTCATAGCCTTTAATGTCACTGATCACATCAAAATCACCCTGCCGTACCTGATCCATCAGACTGCACAGCTTCTGGATCGGCTTTGATATTCTGCCAGATAAGTAATAAGCAGCTCCCGCTCCTGCAAAAATGCAGAAGCTTAAAAGCAGGAGCAGAATGGCAATGGCCTGATGGAGAGGCCTAAAAATCACAGAACAAGGCATCTCCTCTACAATTGTCCATCCTGTTTCAGGATCATAATAATTGGACAGCAGATAATCCTGCCCCAGTTTCCTAATCATATTGTACTGATTTATTCCATAAAACTGTCTGAAGTTTTTAACCCCAATGAAGTTTTTGCCAAGCAAATCCTTATCTCTGCTGGATACTATATTTCCTTTTTTATCAAAAATATAAAAGTTGCTGTTTTCCTCTACAGAACTATATAAACCCTCCAGATACTTTTCATCTATATTAACCAGGATCGTACCAAGTATATTGCCCTCCTGATCCATGACCTGACGAAATGCACCGAATACATAAGGATTATCTAAGCCTGTGCTGTCAAACTTTTCCCGAAAACTGCTGATAAACACCATATCATCCTCAGAATCATAGCTTTGCCTGTACCATAACTGGCTTTCTAATCCCTGAAAGTCATAATCCCCTTTCCCCCTTGAGGAGTACTGAAAACCATTATTGCCCAGAATGACCACATCATAATTCAGACCTATATCATGAAAAACCTGGTCATAGGTCTTTTTTAACTCATCAAGATAATTGATGGCCTTCTGCCTGCTTTCCAGGAACTGATCCTTTTCTTCAGACAGATAGCTTCTCATATGCTCATCATAGCGGTAAAGATTGGATATGGTAATCGTATTGCTTTTTATGGTATTGGATCGTTCTGAGATCTGTTTTAATACATCCAGTCTGCTCTGTCCGATCTGATCCAGCATAAGGCTTTTGATCCCTAGGAATAAAAACATAACAAAAAGAAGGGAAATCAAGGCAAACGTAAGCCCATATCCCAGGCGCAGCTGTGCCTTAAGGGTACTAAATCCCTTTTTCATTTTATTCCATTCCTTTTTCATCTTTACAATTAGTTTTCTGCAGTTTTTCTTTAATATAATCATCACAGCTATGAGACTCTTTCTCCTTACTCCAGACTCCCGCCAGATTGATCTGCCCGGAACCGTATACAGCTTCTTTCGCACCATCAATCTCCGGATTTACATATTTTAAAAACCACTGCTCCAATTCATAATTCAGTTTATTTTTAATTGTTGCCGCTTCCCCGTCTTCAGATAAAAGAAGATTGCTCCTCTCTACCGGATCTTTCTCTAAATCATAGAGTTCATTGGGTCCATAAGGGTAACGTTTGATAAACTTATATCTGGTTCCCCGTATCATTCGGTTCGGCCCATATTCATCTAATACAACAATAGATTCTGACTGAATAAAGGGTTGTCCCATCATAGCCGGAAGAAAGCTTCTGCCAGGAAGATGATCCGTGAAACTGTCCTCTGCTCCGACATATTCCAGCAGAGTTGGCATAAAATCATAAGCGGAAACAAGAGAAGTGTTTACCATACCCTGAGGAATGCTGCCAGGCTGGCTGGCAATAAAAGGAACCTTAACTGAGGATTCATACATATTGATCGGAAAGGTACCATTGCCTTTTCCCCAGAAACCATGGTGTCCGCAGCTGAATCCATTATCGCTGGAAAACACTATCAGCGTCTCTTCTCTGATACCCAGACGATCAAGCTCATCAAGAATACGGCCGATATTCTGATCCATTGCAGTGACTGCTGCATAATATCCCATCTGATTAGCCCTTAAATCCTTCATAACCTCTTCTGTTAAATAAATATGATCCGGATGCTTTTCCTCCATAGGGCATGACAAGAAGGAACAGTCCTCGTAAATTTTTGTGTATTCTTTTGGATGGTTGTTAACCCATGGGGAATGAGGTGCCGTATAGCCTACATGAAGATAAAAAGATTGCTTGCCTGCGTTTTCTTTGATAAAAGATATGGCATCATCGGTTATCACATCAGTGACATAACCGGATTCATAGATTAGTCGTCCTTCTTTATAAAAAGGAGCATTATAATAAGGGCCTCCGCCAGATTTGTGCGCAAACCAGTGTGTAAAACTCTTTTGAGGAACAGAACTCCTGCCAACGTGCCATTTACCGGACAGACCACATACATAACCTTCCCGAGCCAATACATCGGTATAAGCGGTCTGACCCGCCAGATATTCTATATCCTCCTGTTCTTTATTATCGTCACGAAGCCAGTCATGGACCCCATGCTGTGATGGAATTCTTCCGGTTAAAAGAGAAGCCCTGGCTGGGGAACAAACAGGGGAAGCACAAAAGAAGTTGTCAAAGCGGATCCCCTCTGCTGCCAGCCTGTCCAGGTTGGGCGTAAGTATCTCTTGATTCCCGGCACAGCCCATAGCCCAGGCACCCTGATCATCCGATAATATAAAAATGATATTGGGTTTATTTTTACTCATTTTTGTTCTCCTTACTATTAGGTTATAATAGCTGCGGCAAGTCGAACATTTATCTTTAGTATATATGATGTAGAATCAATTGTAAAGATGCATTTTTATGTCGCATTTTATACAAAAGCATCTCCTGACCATAGTTAAGACCATCGTCTATGCCGCTTAGCGGGTTGCATAGATATCTGCACTTTGCATGCTCTATTGGGTCAAGGCACATAAAAAGCGCCGGAAAAAGTCCGACGCTAATAGTATGTGCCTAATTGATTCTTTCTATTTCATGGTAAGTTTGGCATGATCTTAAATATCAATCCCTGATTCTTTTAATTTTACCTGTCCCACAAAAACGGATCTTCTGTCTTACACAGGTAATTTTTAAGTTTTTCCCGGTATGCAAGAATTTCTGTTCTCTGGCAGTCCGGCTCCAACAGTACCGGATTTATCTGGTAAGGATCTTCCATATTATCATATAGATATTCCTTTTGTTCCTCTCCAGGAGCATAGCCGTTAAAAATGACATAGGTATAACGTTTATCCTTGATGCCTCTCCAGCCATAAGCCTTATGGGTGAGCCCCTTGTCGGAAAACGCCTTTACCGCATCCGCACCGCCTGGATAGGAACAGATCAACATATCCTGCGGTTCGTTCTCATCTTCTCCGAACATACCTTTCACATGACTGTAACCCTCGCACGTTTCAGGTATGGAAAGCTCCAGAAGTTCCAAAATGGTCGGCATATGGTCCGGACTTGCAAAGATTCCGTCATTGTCCACAGCCTTAATTCTTCCCTTCTGACGGATCATAAGAGGAATATGGATGGACTCCTCATACCAGACATTTTTACTCATCAGACCGTGGGAACCAAGCATTTCCCCATGATCCGCAGATAAGATGACAATGGTATTTTCCTCCATATTATGGTCCTTTAAATATTGAAGGATTCTACCAAACTGTTCATCGATTCCATGGACTGCAGCATAATATTGCCTGGTCTGGGTTTCAAGCAGTCCGCCTTTTTCCCTCATCTCTTCCGGTACGTTTTTCCGGTATTGAACTTCTAAATCCTTAAATTTCTCATAATACCGGTCCGGTACCAGTTCATAGGGAAGATGGGGCGGATTATAGGATAAGTACAGCGCAAAAGGCTGCTCTTCTTCTTTCCTGGCTTCCATATACTCAATGGCCTTATCTGTCTCAAATTCCGCAGACCACTTTCCGGGTTTTATTTGCTTTTCATCATCCTGCCAGTAATGAGGATCCAAATGGTCATCCCAGGCTCCATAAGACAGCCAGTAGTCAAATCCATGTCTTCTCTCTCCAGGCGGTGTATAGGCATCCCAGTCTTTTGCGCCCGATTTAGGATTGGAGGAAAAGTTAAGCTCTGAAGCATCCAGATGCCATTTGCCAATGTAACCTGTTTGATATCCTTCGGCCTTCAGTACATCTCCGATACAGAGCTCCTGGGGCCTTAGCATGACTTTTTCTTCCAGTCCTATCTTGCAATTGGTCCACATCCCTACACGGAATGGGTATTTCCCTGTCATCAGGGAAGCTCTGTGAGGAGAACATAAGGGGAACGTACTATAAGCATTGGTAAACCTCATGCTCTCCTGGGCAAAGGAGTTAATATTTGGAGTCACCACCTGGTCCATGTTCATAAATCCCATGGCGTGAGCCCGCCACTGGTCGGCAAAAACATACAGCAGATTCGTTTTCATTTTTTTCTCCTTATTCTTCCACAGTTCTTACCAGTACAGCTCCCAGTCCTTTGAAAGCCTGGTAAGAGCCTCCATGTAAAAATAATCGCCCCAGGTATTGCACTCATCCACGCCACGGTTCGTACAGGTATTCTCCTTGGAATCCCTGGCGTAAGTGCCATGAAGCAGCAGTCCGTTGGATTTATTGTAATCCTTGTTGGCACAATGATCTACCAGTGCCCTTAGCATGCGGTCAGCCGCATCTAAATATACCTTAGCTTTATCTTTTTTTAAATATTTTGCCATTTCTAAGATTCCGCAGACAGCAATGGCAGAAGCGGAGGAATCTCTCGGCTCCGTGCTTCCCGAGTCAAAGTCAAAATCCCAGTAAGGAACAAGATCATCTGGCAGGTGTTCGATAAAATAATCCGTTACCCAGCAGAACAGATCCATGTATTCTGTATTTTTTAAGTACCGGTAGCTTAAGGCGATTCCATATATGCCCCAAGCCTGGCCTCTGGCCCATGCGGAGCCATTGCGATTACCCTGATGGGTCACGCCATAGGTCGGTTCCCCGGTCTCTACGTCAAAGAAATGAGTATGATAAGTGGAATGATCAGGACGAAGAATGCATTTCATAGCAGTTCTTATATGATTTTCCGCCTTTTCTTCATAAGAAGGATCTCCCGTCACTTCTGTTGCCCAGTAAAGCAATGGAAGATTTAACAGACAGTCAATGATCAGCCTGTATTCCTTCGGTTCTCCCGGATTTCCCCAGGCCTGAAGGAATTTTCCCTTCTCCCGGTAACGTTCCGCCAAATGGTCCGCTGCCAATAGAGCCGCCTTTTTTGCATGCTCATTACCGGTCAGCTTATAGGCTGCCACGCAGGATAAGCTGAATAAAAATCCCATATCATGATGGTTTACATCAATTTTATTCTCAATTCTGTCAAGAAAGCTTTCTACCTGTACTTCTGCCGCTTTCCGGAACGCTTCATCGCCGGTATGCTCATAAGCCAGCCAGATCACTCCTGTCCAGAATCCTGTTGTCCATTCTACATTTTCTGTTGCTTCATAAAATTCGTCAAAACTGTTGGAAGACTGGAATTTATCCGTAAATACTGCTAGGTTTTCTTTGACGATCATTACCGCATCATCAAGAGCTTTTTGAACCATGCCCTCTTCCATTCCAGGATAGGTTTTTATTTGTTCCAATGTTTGTGCCATATGCCTCTCCTTTCCTCCTGTTGTCCATCTTTTTGGACATAAAGGTATACCTATAGGGTGTATCAGCTTAGCCTTTGATTCCGCTGGCTGCGACGCCCTCAACAAAGAACTTCTGGCAGCTTAAGAATACAATGATGACCGGGATCAAAGAGCATACAGAGGCTGCCATGATCCATGCATAATCCGCTCCGAACTGGGATATAAACATCCGGATACCAAGCTGAATGGTCTTTAATTCTTTTGTCTTTAAATAGATCAATGGTCCCATAAAATCATTCCATACATTCGTAAAGGTAAAAATGGTCAGGGTTGCCATTGCCGGCTTACCAAGAGGAAATACGATTTTAGCAAATATACCGTACTCGTTTAATCCATCAATCCTGGCTGCTTCACATAATTCGTCAGGAATGCTGATATAAAACTGCCGGATTAAAAATACGCCGAATGCGGAAAAGGCCTGCATCAGGATTAATCCTAAGTGAGTATTGTTAAGCCCAAGCTTGGAAACCAGAATAAACTGGGGAACCATGTAAACCTGCCATGGAACGGCTATGGTCGTAACATACATAAGGAATATTAAATCTCTGCCTTTAAAACGTGTCTTCGTAAAACCGTAAGCAGCAAAGCAGCTGGTGAACAGCTGGATTACGGTCGTAATGACCGTCAGCTTGGCGGTATTGAAAAAGAAGGTCACAAGGGGCAGCTTCTTCCAGATGATTTTGTAGTTCTCCCAATGCATCGATTCCGGCCACCACGTCATAGGTATGGAAAATACGTCTTTATTAAGCTTTAAGGAAGAAATCACCATCCAATAAAAGGGCACCAGCATAAAAAGGGATAAAGCAATCAATCCCAGATACAGAAAAATGTTCAAACTCTTAGTTTTTGTTTTCATCGCTTTCCCTCCTTACATCAAATCTTTAGACCACTTCTTTTCACCAGCAAACTGAATCAGGGTGACAACAAGGACTACTGAGAACAGAACAAGTGCGCCAGCGCTTGCCGGTCCAAACTCCCAGCTTGTAAACGCCTTTTCATATATATAATTGACCAGAGTCTTAGTGGCATTACCAGGACCTCCGCCTGTCATTACGTATACGAGGTCAAATACCTTAAAGCATTGGATGGTCAGCATGATCAATACGAAGAATGTGGTTGGAGTCAGCATAGGAATGGTAATATAACGAAGCTTCTGGAAGCCGTTGGCTCCGTCAATTCCTGCTGCTTCATAAAGAGAACCTGAGATTCCCTGAAGCGCTGCCAGATACACGATCATATAGTATCCCATGTATTTCCATACGCTTACGATGGAAATAGCCACCATGGCCCATTTCACATCCACAACCCATCTGGGGGGCTTGGAAATGCCGATGAATCTCAGAAATTCATTGATTGGTCCAAAATCCGGCTGGAACAGCATATTCCACACCGCACCTACTGCTACGATGGAAGCAATATAAGGGAAATACAATGCTGTACGGAAAACTGCGATTCCCTTTAACTTATGGTTCAACAAAACTGCCAGTAAAAGTGCCAGCACTAAGGTTGGTAATACAGTAAGCAGTGCATATTGAATCGTGTGAAAAAAGGATTGAACAAAAATCCTATCATTAAAAATCTGAACGAAATTACTTAATCCTACAAATTCCATGGGGGTACGGGACCCATCCCATTTCATAACACTTAAAACAAAAGAAAAGATAACGGGAATAAATACGAAAATTGCATATCCGATTAAATTGGGTAGAATAAAGGAATAACCAATCAGGTTACTTCGGATTGCCTTCATTTGATGAGACTTCATTGTCTTTTTTGATTCTTTCATACAGGGTTAACCTCCTTTTCACCTGCTTTTTGCCACAAAAAGAGCGCCTTGCCATATGATTAGAAAAGGCGCTCTCCGGGCAATCAATTTTTTACCAGCCCTTGATCTCCGCAACACGCTTGTTCAGTTCTTCGATTCCCTGATCAACAGTATACTGCTTAATCATGATCATCTCATGAACTTCTTCAAGTACAGTTTTGATTTCAGTAATCTTTGGATCTAAAGGACGGTCAAATATATAGTGAGTATAAGTCAGTGCTTCAATATTTGAATCTCCCTCTGGGAAGAACTGTGCAGAAGCAATGGTCTTTAATGACTCTTCTGTCTGGATACCGGTAAATACGCCCTGTTCAGCTAAAATATTAGCTGCTTCTTCGCTGGTTGCAAACTTCACAAAATCCCAGGATAAGTCAGGTTCATCGGTATAAGCACTGATTCCAACAGGAGTGAGAGCTCCTACCGTGTAACCGGCTTCTGTATCAGCAGGATGTGGAATCCTTGCAATGCCCCAGTTAAAGGAAGTTTCATCAGATGCCTGAGACTGGATCATAGTTGCAATAAACCAGGAACCCATAGGCATCATAGCACACTGCTGATTTTTAAATACAGATGAATAATGGATATTTGCTGTCTTTAAAGTAGAGAAATCCTGAATATAACCATTATCCTGTAAAGCAAGAGCTTGCTCATACCATGGCTTTAAGAAGGAATAATCCTTTTCAACAACTGTGTGTTTGCCATCCTGAACAGCCCAGTTTGATACAAGTGCCTGCCAGGTGTGGTTATGTCCGCCATAAACCTTTGAACTGCCTTCACCAGAAGTCAGCTTTGCTGCAAGATCATAATACTCATCCCAAGTCATATCATTTGATGGATAAGGAACGCCTGCCGCATCAAAAAGGTCTTTATTGTAGTATAAGATATACCAGTCGGAACGATATGGAAGTCCATAGGTAGCTCCGTTATACTGAAGCTGCTCTGCTGCACCATTGTAAATGGATAAATCCAAATTATCTTTCTTCATGAAATCATCCAAAGGAAGAAGCTGATTTTTATCTGCCATCTGAAGCATGGAACCCATGTCTTTTACCCAGATTACATCTGGATCCGGCTGAGCTGCAGATAAGCTGATTCCAAGGGAATTGTTGTATTCATCGGCTGATGTATCAATAACATTAATTTCAACATCCGGATGTTTTGCCATGTAAGCATCAACTACCGTCTGGAATGTGGGTGATGTATCATAGTCCCATGTAGTAACGGAAAGTACTTTCTTTTCTCCTGTGCTTTGTGCTTTTTCATCTGATTTTGTTGTTTCTGTCTTTTCAGTTGAACCTGCAGCACTGCTCTCAGTTGTTTTGCTGCCACCACAAGCAGTTAAAGATGCGCATACCATTCCGGCTGCTAACACCATAGCTAAAACTCGTTTTAATCTCATTAGATTGAAACCTCCCTTTTTTTAGAACTACGCGCGTATGTGTTCTTTGTGGTATAAGAATAACAGATTTATGGCAATATCAAAATAAACGATTTGCATAATTCTATTATTTTTTTTACTCATAACCGTTTTTCATGATTCCAAACATATACTTTATTTAGATTCTTATACTTTTTTAAGATTAATTTTTATATTCGTTGAATTTCTGTGTAATAAAGGATATGATATTATTAAATTTATTCTCGTGAAGGCAACGAATCAAGGTCAAGCATGTTTAACTTTGACGACTGCTCACGGGGTTTAGAAAGGATCTCTGTCATGCCCCGCACATTCCAGTATAAGCTTCTTCTATATAATCTTCTGGTAGTTATAAGTATCGCCTGTGCCGTAAGCTTTTATAACTATCATTCCTATTATAAGGATGCCATTCAAAATGAAACGGAAAACTCTGTTAACCGCATACAGATTCTGTCCGACCGGATGGAAGTTGCTTATGAGGAAATGGTTAACATCATTGTAACCTGTTCAGAAAGAAAGTCTTTATTTTACACACCATCCCTAAAACAGTCGGAATACGGTGATGCTGCTTATATTAAGCTGTACGCTTCCAATGTACTGAGGGATTTCTGCGCAATTTCAGGATACAGCAAATATATCTATAAGATCACTCTTTATAGTAACGGAGAAATCCTGCAAGCAGGAAACGCCTACGGCTCCTCTTTCGATTATAGAGACATCCAAAATGCGCCCTGGTTCCACGATATGCTTTCCAGAGAAAATACCCAGTATCTTCTCTCCCTGGAGGACAACCCTTTTTCTCCAATGAATTACACCCCTAAGCTGCTCCCTCTTCTTAGACCATTAAAATATTCCTCAAGCAGTAATCCGGAGGATGCCTGGATATTTCTGGCCATTTCTCCCCGCCTGTTTTCCGATACCCTGGAAAGCATGGGAGATGGGCAGATCATCTTTGCATCCACTTTAGATGGAAGTATCATTTCTTCTGTGAATGGAAAGGATTATGATGTCTCTGATCTGCTGGTCACTCTTAGAAACTTAAAAGACCCTCAGGGCAATTTCCGAACTTTGCTGAATGGAAAGGATTGTATCATATCCTATCAGAGGCAATTAATCAGCGGTCTGATCTTTTTTCAGATCCTGCCAATTTCAGACCTTAACCTTGACCATGGCATGATTGGGGGTACCATTGCTCTCATATTCTTTTTCTGCTGTACCATTGGCTTAACCTTGTCCTGGTTTATATCCCGCCAGCTAAGCGCTCCTATCAGCCGTTTGAAAAAACGTCTGGAATTCATCTCCATGGGAAATTTCGAACCGGACCGCTCCATTGAAACAGATGATGAAATCGGAAGCATAGGAAAGCAGATCAACCAGATGTCTGACCGGATCTCCGATCTTTTGGAAACCAGAGTTCAAAGTGAAAAAGAAAAAAAGGATTTGGAAATTAAAATGCTTCAGGCCCAGATCAATCCTCATTTTCTATACAATACACTGGATTCTATCAAATGGATCGCAACCATGCAGAAAAACAGCGGGATCGTTCAGGTGGTCACTGCCCTGTCCTCCCTGCTAAAGAACATGGCAAAGGGATTCAACGAAAAGGTAACCCTTCGTCAGGAATTGGATTTTTTGCAGAATTATGTTATTATAGAGAAAATCCGATATATTGAACTTTTTGATGTAACCACAGAGGTTGATCAGGAAGTTTTATACGATGCGAAAATTGTGAAGCTGACCCTTCAGCCCATTGTGGAGAACGCCATCTTTAACGGAATCGAACCAAGCGGAAGAAACGGGCTGATACAGATACACGTTTTTGCTGAAAACAGTGTTCTTTATATTACGATAAGAGACAACGGCATCGGCATTTCTCCAGAAGGCATTGAAACGCTGTTAACTGATACTTCCCGCATCACGAGAAGCAATATGAGCGGAATCGGGCTTCCAAACGTGGACCGGAGATTAAAGCTGGTTTACGGAGAAGAATACGGAATAAAGCTGGAAAGCGAATTAGACCAATACACATTAATTACCATTGCCCTTCCTTTGGAATTTTAAGAAGGGCTGACAAAGGGGTATAAAGACAGCATGTATCGAATTATAATTATAGACGATGAGCCACTCATCCTGGCGGGCATCGCTTCCCTGATCATATGGGAAAACTATGAGTGCACGATTATAGGAAAGGCGACCAACGGTCCTTCCGCCTATGAGATGATCATGGATCTTCATCCGGATATCGTTATAACGGATATCCGGATGCCCGTGTTAAGCGGGCTTGATCTGGTGGAAAAATGCAAAGAAAACGGCTGTGACTTTGCTTTTATTGTATTAACAAACTTAGAGGAATTCCATCTGGTGAAAAAAGCCCTATCCCTGGGTGCCTCCGACTATCTGGTGAAAATCGATCTGAATGAAGAAGCGCTTGTGAACGCTTTGGAACGGGCCAAGGAGGCCTGCGACCTGCTGGTCAATAAGCAGAACCGCCTCCTGGACAGCCAGCTTAAGAATAACCAGGAGGATCTGGCAAAGACAGAGTTCCGCCGTCTCTTTCTTTCTCAGGAGGCAGTATCTGATATTCCCGAAGAACTGGAGGAGCAGTATCCGGCTCCTTTTGTCATCCTATTTTCCTTAAGCCCAATTCACATAGACTTTGAAGCAGGCGGGGGAAGCTATGATCTGCATTCCGTCAGCAGGCAGCTTATGGATATACTGGGCGGAATCGCAGCAAGGTTTTTCTTTCATTACACGATTCTGGAATACCGGCAGGATACGTTTCTTCTTACAGCCTCTTTTAAAGAAGAAGCCTTTTCCAAAAACGTTATAAGGGAATTCTGCCAGAAGTTCAGCGTTGCTTTAAAAACTTACTTTGAACTTTCTGCCGTCTACGGCGTAAGCAGGACAAAGGAAAAGATTTCAGAACTCCCCCAGGCATTTTCAGAAGCTTTGACGGCCTTGGAGTATTACTACTTTGAATCTTCATCCCAAGTGGTTTTTTATGACGGACAGAACTCTCATTTCAGTCAAGCAAAAAAATTCAATATCAATGTTTTTAAAAAAGATCTGGCCGCTTATATAAGCCAGAACGACAGTGAAAAGCTGGCTTCCATTTTTGAAGAAATCATCACCCTGTTCCGGGAAAACAGACCCCGCAAGGAACAGGCCACCAGCGCCTGCATTAACATTTACACCTATCTCTATTCATTTTTTGAAACAGGGGATGACAGCTATCAGGAGATCTTTCCTTATACCATTAACATTGCAGAGCAGCTGAATCATTTTAACAGCCTGGAGGACATTCTGGAATGGCTGAGAAGTTTCTGTCAGAAGCTGTGCCGTCTTTTGGAGGACCGGAAATCCACTCGTTCCGACAAGCTGGTGGATCTGGCCAGAAGCTACATCAAGGAGCACTACATGGAAAAGCTGACTCTGGCCGATGTTGCCGAAGCTTTAAACATAAGCTCCGGACATTTAAGCAATACTTTTAAAAAACTTACAGGAACTACCCTGTCAGACTATATTGCCCAGGTTAAGATTCAGCATGCCATGGAGCTTATAGATACCCACCAGTACCTGATGTACGAAATCTCTGATAAGCTTGGCTTTGATAATCCTTATTATTTCAGTAAGGTATTTAAAAAGGTTACGGGCATATCGCCGAGAGAACACGAAAACCGGGTCACTTATCCATTTACAGACGAAGGGAGTTAACTATGCCTCCAGTTAATCTTTTGATCAAACCGTCCTCCGGCATGTGCAACATGCGATGTCAGTACTGCTTTTATCACGATATTACGGAAAAGCGAACACAAGGCTCATATGGCTTTATGTCAGAGAAAACTTTAAAGAATGTCTTAAAAAAAGCCCTGGACCACGCAGACACTGCCTGCACCATTGCTTTTCAGGGAGGAGAACCTACTCTGGCCGGTCTTCCTTTTTTTGAACAGGCCGTAAGGTTATCAAAGGAATATAATAAGAAAAATTTAGAAATACATTTCGCCCTTCAGACCAACGGCTATAATCTGGGCCCGGAATGGGCGGAATTTTTCGCCAGAGAACATTTTCTGGTTGGAATCTCCGTAGACGGGACCATACATACCCATGATGCTTACCGGAAAAACGGAACCGGCAGTGCCACATTTTTAAACATCATGAAAACAGTGGATAGCTTCAACAGGTATGGAGTGGAATATAATATCCTCACAGTGGTAAATAAAAGAACCGCAGCCTCCATCAAAAAAATATATCAATACTATAAGAAAATGGGCTTTTCTTATCTCCAATTCATTCCCTGTCTGGATCCCCTGGAGGCTGCCCCTGGTACTATGGAATATTCTCTTACACCGGAATTATACGGACAATTCCTCTGTGACCTGTTTGACTTATGGTATGAGGATTTTAACGCCGGAAAGGAAATTTACATCCGACAGTTTTATAATTACCTCTCACTTCTATTGAACGGAAATGCAGAATCTTGTGACATGAACGGTTTTTGCAGCATCCAAAACGTCATCGAAGCCGACGGCGAGGTATATCCCTGTGACTTCTTTGTTCTGGATGAATTTAAGCTGGGGAATTTAAACGATACCGGTTTTGATGAAATACACAAAAAAAGAATGGAAATCGGTTTTCTCTCTAACCAGAAAGCGCCTGACAGCCAGTGCCAGAACTGTTCTTACTTTGCTCTGTGCAGGGGAGGCTGCTACCGGCACCGTATCATGTCCATGGAAAAAACCTGCCGTAATTACTTCTGCAAATCCTATCAGTTGTTTTTTGACCATTGTCTTCCAAGGCTTATGCAGACAGCAAGAAAATTAAATCATCTATGAAAAACGTTTTAAAGTAAGATATAAAATTCTGGGGAAAGATCATTATCTGGTCTTTCCCCTTTTCTGTATTCTGAAGCATGTCTTGGGCATGTCTGGATGAACTATCTTCTGATCGCTTTGACTTCAATTCCGTTTAATTCAGTTCAGATGACTTGACATACTTAGATTGTCTAGGTATAATGATTACAATACTTAGATCACCTAGGTATAGCGTCAGGAGAATGACAAATTCTGAGAAAGGGGAAATCCTATGGACAAACGCTATATGGCTCTCGGCACTTCTATGCTGGTGCTGAAGCTTCTGAAAGAGCAAAGCATGTACGGGTACCAGATAATTCGTATACTGGAACAGCAAAGCCAGAATGTATTTCAGCTTCAGGAAGGCACACTCTACCCAATTCTGCACACTCTGGAACAACAGGGAGCAGTCACCAGTTATCATCAGACTGCAGACAATGGCCGCAGCCGCAAATATTATGCAATTACCTCTTATGGGCAGAAGATGCTGGAAGAAAAATCAAAAGAGTGGAAGGTTTACCAGACTGCCGTCAACCAGGTGATGGGAGGTGTTTTATTTGAATAAAAAAATCTCTGATTCTGCAGTCACCCATTTTCTTGAAGATGTAACTGACCAGATTTCTTATAAACCGTTACGTCCCTCCATTCATCAGGAGCTGGAATCACATATTAAGGACCGGATTGAGGAGTATGAATCCCAGGGCCTATCTCTTGCTGATGCAGAGCGTAAGGCTCTTCGCGGCATGGGGGATGCAATTGCCATTGGTACCGGACTGAATGAGGCCCACAAGATTCAAAAATCCCCTAGACTTGCCTTCATCACCGCTTTACTGCTTCTGACAGGCTTTGTTCTCTCCTGCTTTTTCCGATGGACGCCGGAGCAGATGTCAAATGGCTATCTTTACTACATACCAGGAGGGATTCTGCTTGTATTTACAGTATTAAAGGGGTACCCCCTCTTAATCCGGCACAGAAAGATTCTGGCATCATCTATATGCCTGCTGTATCTGGCTCAAATAGTGATATTTTTCCTGTCACACTTTAGCGGTAGACGGTTTGGGGTTGTAAGTACTGCCTATTTTGCCACATTACTGTTAGTTCCAGTGATCACAGTGCTGCTGTATTGTTCCCGCCATAACAGGAAGAAATTTCTGACAGCCGCTCTTGTGTGCGCCGGAACATGGATGCTTCTCATGTATACATCCGGCCTGTATCTTATCAGTGATACTGCAGCAGCCATTTTTCTGCTGAGTATACTTGGAACCGTGTGTTTTATGATTCACCGCGGGATTCTTTCCGGTAAGAAGAAATATCTTTATTCCTGTACACTGGCATTTCTTGTTCTTCTCGGAAGTCCGCTTTTTTTAACATCTTCCGGCCGTGAAAAAATAAAAGCTTTTGTAACTCCACAGTCTGCGATTTACACCACCTGGGATGATACGTACAATGGAATATTGATTCAGGAGCTGCTTTCAAGAACTTCTCTTACTCACGGCCTTTTACTCTCCCCGGAGGAAATGATGGATTACGGTACCGGTGCATGGTATTTCGCTTCCCGTGATCCGCGGCATATTGGCATAGTAGGCATTCATACCGACAAACAGCAGCAGGAATTTCAGGAGAAAGTGGAGGCAATTGAAAAGCAAGGAGGAAGACCGCGATATATCCATTACCAGGCAGATGATGTGACCCTCTGGGATATTCTTCCTCAGCACTACCATAATAATTATTTGATTGCTGTATGTATCTTCCTGTTTGGCTGGCTTCCGGGGCTGGCTATGATAGGAACCATTGGCCTGTTTTATTGGATCCTTTTTTCATACATCAGACGGATCCATGGGAATCTGGCTTCATCTCTTGCTTTTTGCTGTGGTCAATGCTTGCTTTGGCAGGGAGTATTTTACCTGTTGGGAAACTTTGGTTATCAATATGCGATTTTTCCCAATCTTCCCTTGATTTCAGAGGGGCAGCTAAGCATACTCCTCAATATGTTACTTCTTGGGCTTGTTTTTTCAGCATACCGTTATGACCACGTAATAGAAGAGCCTGTAAATTACAGGCCAATCACATCCGGCTGAATGACCGGGGCAATAATTTTCATCTTTTCATTTTATAATACAAGATGCTATGACTACTATCAATATTAAGTTAATTTCATTCCGGCAATAAAAAAACTACCAACTTAATATTGATAGTTTTAATGTTAACAATTAAAATCAAAAACCTACTCTTTTGGATTCGGCTCCGGGAGCCATGAAGTATTTAAGTCAGTTCCTTTAAAAACCCGCCTCAAACCATAAGATTTTTGCATATACATATCATCATCAGGATAATAGCAAGTATCTTCACTTTGATTAGTTCCAATGTCCAAAATTGCCAAAACCTCGTCACTGGAATTATAGAATGTATGGGCGATATTTTTCCCTGCCGGTTTTGCTATAAAGTCTCCCTGTTTTATGGTTCTCTCCTCTTCGTTTAAGCGTAAAGTTCCAGTACCGGAAAGGATCATAAAAAACTCTTCCTGCTGTGAATGACTATGATATCTCGTACTGTATGCTTTAGGCGGAACATAATCAATATTCACATAAATCTTCTGACTTCCGGCAGCCTCCCCCAATAGCTTTGTTACCAAACCGATCTCATCATCCCAAATAAACTGTTCAGGCAATTTATCCACGTTAAAGATATCCAATTAAAATTCTCCCTTCGCTCTTTAAATCATTTTATACGAGTAGAATATCACACAGCCTGCCAACATTCAATATTAGGTTTTCAATTTATGGATGATCTGCCAATAATAAAAGCACGGTAACCCCGTGCTTTTATTTGCATATCGTTCTTATTCTGCTAAATTGACAATGTAAAAATTCGTCAGATCGTTTACCGAAAATATGGAAACTTAATCCGCATAAGTCCCTTTTGATTTAACCAACTTAGGCCGGTAACCCTGGGCCGTAAGTGCTGCCATAATGGTATTCTTATGTTCCGTTCCAAATGCTTCCATGGTTATGCGGAGTTCCACTGCCGCATTCCGGTTAATGCTGATAAACTGGTTGTGATCCAGACGGATGACATTACCCTGTTCTTTTGCAAGTAGCGCAGATATCTTTGCAAGCTCTCCTGGTTTATCCGGAAGCAGAACAGATACCGTAAAGATACGGTCTCTCTGCATCAGGCCCAGTTGGACTATGGAAGCCATGGTAATCACATCCATGTTTCCTCCGCTTAAGATAGAGACAATTTTTTTATTATCCACGTTCATGTGCTTTAATGCCGCAACCGTCAGAAGCCCTGAATTCTCCACGATCATCTTATGGTTTTCAACCATGTCAAGGAATGACACGATCAGTTCAGAATCCTCTATGGTGATGACATCATCCACATTTTCCTTGATGTAGGGGAATAGTTTTTCTCCAGGGCATTTTACAGCTGTTCCGTCTGCTATCGTGTTGACACTTGGAAGGGAAACCACCTTCCCCTGCCGTAAGGATTCCTGCATACAGTTGGCACCTGCCGGTTCCACGCCGATGATCTTGATCTTGGGATTTAACATCTTGGCCAGAGTAGAAACTCCTGTGCAAAGACCGCCGCCTCCGATGGGTACCAGGATATAATCAACAGTAGGAAGTTCCTTGATGATCTCCATGGCAATGGTTCCCTGCCCGGCTGCTACGTCCAGGTCATCAAATGCATGAATAAAGGTAAGCCCCCGTTCTTCTGAAAGCTTGTAGGCATAATTGCAAGCCTCATCAAAAACGTCGCCTTCTAATAGGACCTCCGCTCCATAGCCCTTGGTACGGTTTACTTTCATCAGGGGTGCCGTGGTGGGCATAACAATGGTTGCCGGAATGCCGGCCAGCTTTGCAGCATAGGCAACACCCTGGGCGTGATTACCTGCAGAGGCAGCAATAAGACCTTTGGATTTTTCTTCTTCAGACAGGGTGCTGATTTTATAATAAGCCCCTCTCACCTTGTAAGCTCCGGTATACTGCATATTCTCAGGCTTGAAATATACCTTATTGCCAGTCTGAGCGGAGAAATATTCACTGTATACCAGCTTTGTTTCCAGGATAACTTTGCTAACGGCTTCCGATGCTTCTTCAAATTTTTCCAATGTCAACATACTTTACGCCTCTTCTTTCTCTTCAACGTGAAACAATGCACTTACAAATTCTTTTGCATTGAATTTCTGCAGGTCATCAAGTTTCTCTCCTACCCCAATATATTTTACAGGAATTCCCAGCTCAGACTGGATAGCGACCGCAATGCCTCCTTTTGCGGTTCCGTCAAGCTTTGTAAGGATAATCCCGGTAATATCAGCAACCTCCATAAATTGCTTTGCCTGAACAAGAGCATTCTGTCCCGTGGTCCCATCCAGTACTACCAGGGTTTCCCGGTAGGCCTCAGGGTATTCCTTGTCAATGATCCGGTTGATCTTTTTTAGCTCTTCCATAAGGTTTTTCTTGTTATGCAGACGGCCTGCAGTATCACAGATTAAAAGATCCGCATGTCTGGATTTTGCCGCTGCTACCGCATCAAAAACAACTGCCGCAGGGTCGGAACCTTCCTGCTGGGCGATAATATCCACTCCGGCCCTCTTAGCCCATTCACTAAGCTGTTCTATGGCTGCTGCACGGAAGGTATCCGCTGCGGCAACGATCACCTTTTTTCCGTCATCCTTCATCTGCCCGGCCAGTTTGCCCACTGATGTGGTCTTTCCTACTCCATTTACGCCGATGATCAAAAGAACGGAATTCCGTTTTTCAAATTCATAGGCATTTTCTCCCAGATCCATCTGTTCCATGATGCTGTCCATGAGAAGCTGTTTGCATTCCATGGGATCCTTGATGTTTTGTTCTTTTACTTTCTTTCTCAAATCCTCCATAATGGACATGGTGGTCTGAATCCCCAGATCCCCCATAATCAGGATCTCTTCAATTTCTTCATAAAATTCATCATCAATGGCTGAAAAACCACTGAATATGGAATCTACGCCAGCGATGATGTTATCCCTTGTCTTCTGCAGCCCAGCAACCAGCTTACCAAAGAATCCCTTTTTCTCACCCATAGTCGGCCTCCTTAACTTTCTAAATCTTCTTCAATCAGGTTTACAGATACTAGCGTTGAAACACCCTTTTCCTGCATGGTAATACCATATAGACGGTCTGCAGATAACATGGTACCACGCCTGTGTGTAATAACAATAAACTGAGTATATTTCGTCAGTTTATGCAGGTATTTTGCAAAACGGTCCACGTTGGAATCATCAAGGGCTGCTTCGATCTCGTCAAGAAGGCAGAATGGAGAGGGCTTTAAGTTCTGGATAGCAAACAGCAGCGCAATAGCCGTCAATGCCTTTTCCCCACCGGAAAGCTGCATCATATTCTGAAGCTTCTTGCCAGGCGGCTGGGATATGATTTGAATTCCTGCTTCCAGGATATCCTCATCCTCCACCAGCTCTAATGTGCCCCGTCCTCCTCCAAAAAGTTCCTTAAATACTTTATCAAACTCCTGCCGTATTTCCCGGAACTTTTCCTCGAATTGTTTTCTCATTCCCGTATCCAGTTCATCGATGATCTTTAACAGGGTGCCCTCTGCGGCTACCAGATCATCGTGCTGGGTCTTCATGAATTCATAGCGCTCTGATACCTCTTTATAATCCTCAATGGCATTGACATTGACATTGCCAAGCTTCCGGATCTCCTCTTTTAAGGACTGGATCATTCGTTTGATCTCTGGAAGTGATGTCCATTCCTGGTTCTTTAACTCCTTTGCAGTGGAGAAAGTCAGTACATATTCATTCCACATGTAATTGACATGGTTCTCCATCCACTCATCAAGCTTTTCCTTCTGGCTTTGCAAACGGAACAGTTCCTTATCCAAAAGGCTGATCCTTCCCGTAAGCTCTTCTCGTTTTCGGAACAGTTCCTTCTGCTCTCTGGAACTGGTCTCTTTTTGTGTGGACTTCTCATTTATGATGCCTTCCAGTTCTTCTGAATATACCCTTTCTTCCGCGATCCTGCCCTTTAATACCTCAATTTCTTTTTGTTTTTCTTCGATAATGGAATTAGAACCATGCGTTCCGTTTGAAAGCCCAGAAAGCTCCTCCTCCAGACGATGGGTTTCTTCCTTTACACGCCGGATATTTTCCAGTTCAAAATCATCCTTTTGCTTTAAACTTGAGGTTTTCAGCTGGACGGACGATAAGTCCTTAGAATACTGCTCACGGTCTGCCCTGGCGGTTTCAAGCCGGCCGTTTAAACGTTCCAGTTCTCCGACCGTATCCTGATTCTGTATCTCCAGCTTATCAATGGCTGAAAGAAGCTCTTGCTGGCTGACACTGATTTCACGTATCTGCACTTCAAGCTGGCCGTTTTCCCGCTCTAAGTCTCCGTAAGATTCCTTAATTTCTTCTTTTTTATCTTCAATCCTGCGTATATTTATTTTAACCGTATTTTGCCTTAAATAAAGCTGCTGTTTTTCTGCCCGGATCTTTTCCAGTTCCTCCCTGCTTTCCCCAAGGAGTCCCTCGCTTAACACCAGTTCTTTTTCCAGCCGTTCCACATCAGAAAGAGCCTTGGAGCAGATCTCTTCCAGTTCCTCCATCTCACGCTTGCGCCCTAAAAGATTGCTGGAATTTTTAAAGGCACCGCCCGTCATGGATCCGCCTACGCTGAGAAGCTCTCCTTCCAGTGTTACGATCCTGAAAGAATACTGGAACTTTTTTGCAAGTGCAATGGCGTGTTCAATGGTATCCACCACAACCACACGGCCCAGAAGATAATTTAAAAGGCCTTTATACCGGTCTTCCGCTTCCACCAGGGTACCCGCAACCCCCAGTACTCCCGGTTCCGTAAGAGCCCTGTCCTGGCGGAAGGAATCCCTGTTGCCAACGCTGGTTAAGGGAAGGAAGGTAGCTCTTCCATACCGGTTTTTCTTTAGATATTCAATAAGCTGCTTGGCAGTTTCTTCGGAATCAGTCACAATATTCTGAATGCTTCCGCCAAGAGCGGTCTCAATGGCAATTTCAAATTTTTTCGGTACCTTGACCAGATCCGCTACAACCCCGTGGATGCCATGGATCCTGTCCCTAACCTCCATGATACGGCGGATGCTGCCGCCATAGCCTTCATAACGCTCAGCTATATTTCTTAAAGACTCCAGCTTTGTATAACTGGTATGATATTCCTGCTGTTTGTCATTTAAGTTCTTGTTAAGCCTTTTGACCTCGCCTTCTAACTCCTCAGCCCGGTTCTCACTGAACGCCTGGGCTTCCTGGCTTTCTGAGATTTTGGCTTCTATCTCATCTGCTTCCTTTTGAAGAGCTTCCAGCCGCTCATCCTGTTCCGACTCATCACTTTTAAACTTTAAAAGCTTCTGGCAAACCTCAGAACGGCGCACATTCACCTGTTCCAGCATGGTTTCATACCGTTGTTGTTTTGCGGTTAAGGAAGCTTTTTCATTGAGGATATCAATGATGCCGCTCTTTCCTTCCTCAATCTGCTGTTCAAAAAGATGGATTTTCTCATCTTCTGAACACAGGACTACTTCTGCATCTTTCAGTTCATTTACGGCGGATTTCACCTGGTCGGCAATCAGGGAACGTTCTTCCTCATAAGTAGCAGCCTGAGACATTTTCATCTGGATTTCAGCATGAATAGCCCTCATGCGTCCGGCAATGTGCTCCGCATTCATCTGTTCCGTATTGATCTGTTCCTTTAGAACGTTGATCCGGCCTTCCAGACTTCCTATTTCCATGTTGGATTTATTTTTCTCATTGCCGGCCTTGCTGATAGCCTCTTCAAGCTCCGCTAAATATGTATCGAGAACATCATATTCTTCCCTGATGCCTTCTGATGTCTGCTTTGCCTCCTCCAGATCATGCGCTACAATGGTTTCCTTTTCCTGGTTTTCCTTCATCTGTACCTGGATTCCCTCGGTCTCCATCAGGAATTGGTTAACATCATACTTTTTTAAATCTTCTTTTAATCGCAGATATTCCTTTGCCGCCTCAGATTGCCTTGCCAGGGGGCCCACCTGCTTTTCAAGCTCTGTGAGGATGTCATTGACACGGATGAGGTTTTGTTTTTCATCTTCAAGCTTCTTCTGGGCAATGAGCTTGCGCCGTTTAAATTTAACGATGCCGGCGGCCTCATCAAATAATTCTCTTCGCTCCTCCGGCTTACCGCTTAAAATCTTATCAATCTGGCCCTGGCCGATAATGGAATAGCCTTCCTTACCGATTCCGGTATCATAGAACAATTCATAAATATCCTTTAAACGGCAGGCACTGCCATTGATCATGTACTCGCTTTCGCCGGAACGGTAAACCCTTCTTGATACTGTTACCTGGTCGTAATCAATGGCCAGATGATGATCGGAATTATCAAGGGTAATGGCAACATAGGCAAAGCCCTGAGGTTTTCTCAGTTCAGTTCCGGAGAAAATCACATCCTGCATGTTGGAGCTTCGAAGCTGCTTTACCTTTTGTTCACCAAGCACCCAGCGCACGGCATCGGCGACATTGCTCTTGCCGCTGCCGTTAGGGCCTACGATGCCGGTGATCCCATTATGAAATTCAAAGACGATCTTATTGGCAAAAGATTTAAAACCCTGGATTTCAATACTTTTTAAATACATAGTTCACGCCGACAGGCTCTACTGGACCTGCCCTTTCTTTTCCTTATTATTGTCCATGCTCTTTGGACATAGAGGTATACCCGCAGGGTGTTTCCTTATTATTAAGGCGGAGAATCCCATGATAGGCGGCCACCTGCTCCGCCGCTTTTTTTGTCCGTCCGGTCCCCTGACCGATTATCTCCTGGCCTATAAGGACTTGAGACTCAAATACCTTGTTATGATCCGGTCCCTCTTCCCGTAAAAGCTCATAGCTTAAGGGCTCGTCCGTCTTACTCTGCACGATCTCCTGTAAGATAGTCTTGCTATCATAAAAGAGCTGCTTATGTTCCAGATCATTCATGATGAATCGAAGGATAAACTCTTTTGCATTAGCAAAACCACCGTCCAGATAAATGGCCCCAATCAGCGCTTCCATAGCATCAGATACGATCGATGCACGTCCTCTGCCTCCGGTGGCTTCTTCCCCCTTGCCCAAAAGCAAGTATTCTCCAAGCCTTATATCCTCTGCACAATAGGCAAGAGTCGGTTCACAGACGATGCTGGCACGTATCTTTGTCAAATCCCCCTCCGGCTTTTCCGGATACTTGTGATACAGACAGTCACTGGAAACTACTTCCAGCACAGAGTCTCCCAAAAATTCCAGGCGTTCGTTGCACTCCAGCTTATTTAACCGGTGTTCATTGGCATAGGAGCTGTGTGTCATGGCCTGTGTCATGAGATGGCTGTCCGAAAAACGGTAGCCGATACGCTCCTCCAGTTCTTTTAATTTCCTGCTCATTATACACCTCTTCTCATTATGAAAGAAGGTGCTGCGGACAGACCAAAAAGTCCCCGGCAGCACCCACATCTATTAATTTAAAGCATTCTTGATCTGTTCTACTGCATCACTGACACTTACGATGTTTTCTGCCACTTCTGTTGGAATCTCAATATCAAATTCCTCCTCAATGCCCATAATGATCTGGAACACATCAAGGGAATCAGCGCCAAGGTCATCCACAAATGTGGAGTTCATGGACACCTCATCCGGCTCAATATTTAACACCTCTGCAATTATGTTCTGTAGCTTCTCAAATTCCATCTCTTTTCCTTCCTCTCTCCTATTCTTGATTTCCTTATTCCTGCCCATTCTTTTTGGGCATAGCGGTATGCCCGGAGGGCGTTTCATCATTCTTTTTAAGACTTTCTCTTATCTTATCATTAATTCCCTGTTCTTTGAAGGTCACGCACTGAAGTATGGAGTTCTTCACTTCTGTTGCCTTTGAATTCCCATGGGTTTTTACAACCAAGCCATTCAGTCCCAGAAGCGGCGCTCCACCGTGCTGAGATGCATCAAATGATTTTAGGCTTTCCTTCAAAGCAGGTTTTACAAGCAGAGCTCCGATTTTGCTCCTCAAACTTCCCATCATACCGCGTTTAACCTTATCGATTAAGGTTGCTCCTACTCCTTCGTAAAGCTTCAGGATTACATTGCCTACAAATGCCTCACATACAATGACATCTGCACCGCCATGCGGAATCTCCCTGGCTTCAATGCTTCCGGTAAAATGGATATCCTTGCACTCCTTTAACAGTGGAAAGGTTTCTTTTACAAGCGCATTTCCCTTTTCCTCTTCTGCGCCGATATTAACGATAGCCACTCTTGGATTCTTTATTCCCACTACATGCTCCATGTAAAGGGATCCCATCCTGGCAAACTGTACCAAATGGGATGGTCTCGCATCCACATTGGCTCCGCAGTCAATCAGCAGGGAAACGCCTTTTTCCGTTGGGATAAGCGGTGCAAGCGGTGGTCGTTCCACCCCTCTTATCCGTCCGACAATCACCTGTCCGCCAACCAGTATAGCGCCCGAACTGCCAGCCGATACAAAAGCATCCGCCTCCTTCTGTTTTACCAGATTCATTCCCACAACGATGGAAGAATCTTTCTTCTTTCGTATGGCGTTAACCGGAGGTTCATCCGTCTCGATTACCTCTGACGCATTCACAATCTGTATCTGATCCTTTTGAAACGTATGCTTCTTCAGTTCTTCCGATACAATTTGCTCCTGCCCTACTAAGAGAACCTGGACTTCTTTATTCGCGTTTACCGCCTCTACGGCTCCGGCAACCATCTCCACCGGTGCATAGTCGCCGCCCATGGCGTCAACAGCTACTTTTATCATCATGATTCTCCTTTCACATATCGCCTAAGATAATCTATTACATAATATACTAAATATTATACTATAAATCAATAATAAATTAAGAAAATTAAAAGATCAGACACGACCTTTGTTTTCTCTGCTTTTTTCCACCCTCTTCATGATATAGACATATGAGATTGCAGTGAACAGCCCGGCGCTTAACCAGGCTGCCGGATCGCAGGCACATGCCAAGGGAAAGCTTAAAAGCCGAATCGCCAATCCTGCAGTGATCAGTCTGGCCGCAAGCTCTACAACTCCTCCAAGCATGGGAAGAAGGCCGTAGCCGCACCCCTGCATGGTATTTCTGAATATAAAAATCATTCCAAGAGGAATATAAAAAACAGAACATAAATAAATATAGGTTTTCGCCCAAGGCAGCATTTCCGTTATATCCACATTGCCCGAAAAAAACAGCCTTAATGCATATGGGAGGACTAAACAGACGATGACAGAAGAAAGCGCGGAATAAACGACCTCTGCCCAAAGTACAAGCCTGACACCCTGGCGGATCCTTCCTATGTCTCCTTTTCCGTAATTCTGACCCGAATACGTCGCCATTGTCTGTCCCATGGCGACCATTCCCTGCAGAACCAGACCCTGAAACTTATTAGCGGCCGTATAAGCTGCTACTGCAGCTGAACCGAATAAATTAACAGCTGACTGCATGATGATGGTTCCTGATGCAGTGATTCCAAACTGAAGAGCCATGGGAATTCCCACGGAAAGCTGGCGCATTGTATCCGGCACATTCAGCTTCCAATGATGCCTCTTTGGAGTTAAAACCGGAACTTTTTTATAAATATAGAAGATACACAGGAGCGCGGATATCCCCTGAGAAAGATTCGTTGCCCAGGCAGCTCCGGCCACTCCCATTTTTAAATTAATTATAAAAACAAGATCCAGCACTACGTTCAGAGAGGCAGAAAACATCAGAAACAAAAGGGGGATCCGGCTGTTCCCAACGGAACGGAGATAAGAGGAAAACAGATTGTAAAATACATTTGTAACAATTCCCATGCAGATGATGGAAATGTAAGTGTAAGCATCCTCGAAAATATTGCCGGGTGTGTTCATTACCTTTAAAAGTGTTCTCATAAAGGAGAGACTTAAGACTGTCATAAGCACAATAACGAAAGATGACAGGATAATCCCATTTGCTACGGAGCGCTTTGTGCCGTCTTCATCTCCTGCTCCAAACCGCTGGCTGGTAAGGACCGTAAACCCGGTGCTCATGCCCTGGGAAAAACCAATGACCAGGAACATGATCGTACCGGTAGATCCCACTGCTGCCAGTGCATCCGGCCCTACAAAACGGCCTACGATAATGGTATCTGCCATATTATAAAGCTGCTGAAAGATATTACCCATCAGAAGCGGAAGTGTGAATTTTAAAATGATCGGAAGAGGATTGCCTCTAGTCATATCAGTTTCCATTTTTTTCCATCCTCTGTTCAAAAATATTGTCGCCCATTATAGAAGCGCAAGGGTTATTTTATCACGTTCCTCTTCTATTGTCACTCCTTTTCAAAAAATCAGGCATACCTATTCATAAACAGCAGCCATAACAGCTCCATAATCCCCTATTCGCTCCCCTAACTGTGCAGGTACGATCCTGCACGCAGCTGCGGAAGAGGCAAGAGCCTCCCTGTGAATTTCCTCCCACATGGCTGTTTCCATGAATTCATGGGTCCTTGCGTATATGCTGCCGGCTACTATTACCTCCGGATTCAGGATATCAATAAGCATGGACAGCCCTCTTCCGAAATATGTTCCCGACTCTCCTAATAATTTAACGGCATCCTCTTGACCTGCCCTGGCTGCCTCTGCCACATCCTTTGCCGTAATTTCTGTCTTATCTCCCGTCTGAAAGGAAGCCCTTTTCCCGCATTGTTCCATCTGCTCCGCCTTATTTATCGCCATCTGCCGGATTCCGCCTCCGCTGCAGAAACCTTCCAGGCTCCCGGCCTTTCCATATCCCACCGGTCCATCCTCCTTAAGACGGATGTGCCCCACTTCTCCTGCCAGGCCACTGGTTCCTGTATATAAACGCCCGTTTAAAATCAGCCCTGCGCCAAGGCCGGTCCCAAAGGTGAGAAATATCATATGAAGAGCTCCTCTGCCAGCCCCATATTTCCATTCGGCAAGGGCACAGGCATCGGCATCGTTTAACATCCTGGCAGGCATCTGGAGTTCATCCGACAGATAAGAAACAATGGGAACTGAAACCCATCCCGGCAGGTTAGGAGGAGAACAGATGACCATGCGGTCAGGACTCAGAGGTCCTCCGCAGGATATTCCAATACGGCAATCAGGCCGGGAAACTCCATGGGTCTCTAACATACTTTCCCCATAAACGCATAACATATCCAACACTGCTCTCCAGTCTGATGTTGTCTGTATTTCCTTCCGGTCGATCCATATGATCGTATCGCCCTCCAGCCGGCAAAGAAACACCGCACACTTTGTTCCTCCGATATCAAATCCCATGATATGCATCATTATACCTCAGCCTTCTATTATTATAAGTAAGTTCAATTCGCCTGGCTGCTGGCCAAACGGCCAACTTGCCTTCATTAAGTAATATATGCCAACAGAGCAGGAACCGGCGAACCGGCCCTGCTCTTTTCCTGTTATAAAATGTATCTGCGATTAAATCTCACTTATTTCAATGTATCTTTTGTAAGAACAGAAACACCTGTATCTACATTCTTGTCTCCTGTATCCTTGTCTTCCAGGGCATTTACAGCAGTCTTCATTCCTTCATATCCCATAACATCTGGATTCTGAGCCATGGTTGCAAGGAGATAGCCATCTTTAATCAGCTGAAGGATCATATCAGATTTATCAAAGCCTACGCCGATTACAGTCTCGCCTGCTTCCTGAATGGCATTGCCTGTTCCTACTGTAGAGCCTTCATTGGCTCCGAAAATGCCTACACAGCCCTGGGTAATATAGTTTGCAGCAATATCCTTGGATTTTGCAGCATCGCCTTCGCCGTACTGAGTTTCCAGGATCTCAAACTTTGTTCCTTCAAATGCAGAACGGAAGCCTTCTTCTCTGGCCACTGTGGATGCGGTTGCAGCATTCACGTTTACGATGCCGATCTTGCCTGATTCGATTCCTTTTTCCTTTAAGGCTTTGATCATTTCATCACCTGCAGTTTTTCCAGCAGCTTTGTTATCTGTTGCAAGGGTCTGGATCGCCGGCAGAGATGCTGCAGAGTCTACATATACCACTTTTACTCCTGCGTCAATAGCTTCCTGTAACGAAGCAGTAACTGCATCAGGGCCGTTAGCAGCCAGCAAAATAGCCTGGGCGCCTCCTGCTACGGCATTGTTAATGCATTCAATCTGCTTTGCATCATCCTTTACATCAGGAGCCAGCCATTTATAATCTACATTTCCAAGCTCCTTTACAGCCTTCTGGGCGCCTGCATCCACGTTTACCCAGTGCTGATCCATTTGATCCATGGTGATCAGATAAACCTTGTGTGAGCCTCCGCCGGAAGCCGCCTCTTTCGCTGTTTCTGCAGCTGTAGTTGCAGCTTCTGTTGCAGCTGCTGTTGTTGCCCCGGTCGTAGCTGCAGCCTCCTTCTGCCCGCTGCTGCAGCCTGCCATAGCCGCAATCACTCCCATTGAAAGAATAGCCGCCAATACTTTCCGCTTCATAAACCTTTTCCTCCTTAAAATTGGATAATTTAAAATCTGCCTATATCAAAGCCTCAGGCTCCAATACCATCATTATGGTTCTATCTTATTTTTCTTTCCCAGCTTTCCGCTTCGTACAATCACATCAATCAATACGGAGATCACTACAATGGCGCCGATGACAATATTTCGGATTGCAACCGGGGCACCTGCAAATTGAAGTCCATTCTGGAGCACGCCCCAGATAGAAGCACCGATTACCGTACCAATTAGAATTCCCTGGCCTCCCAAAGTTGAAACTCCTCCGATTACGGAAGCCGCCACAGCATACATTTCATAGGCATTGCCGGCATCCATGGTACCCATGCCGCTTGTTGCACAGATCACAAGTCCTACGACGCAGGAGCAAAAGGAGCTGACCAGATAAGCCTTTGTAGTGGTGGCTACGATATTTACCCCGGACAGCTTGGAGGCCTCTATGTTGCTTCCGATTGCATAAATATGCCGTCCGGTCCTTGTTTTGCTTAAAAGGAAATTAAATACCAGCCATAAAACAATGGATATGATTACCGTGTTATACACTCCGGCGACCTTTCCATAATAAAAGAAATCCCGAAATCCCCTTGCCCCGTCTCCAATGGCATCGGTATTGTAGTTGTTATTGACTATCTGAGCAACGCCCCTGGCAATTGTCATGGTGCCTAAGGTTGCAATAAAGGGTGGAAGCTTGCACTTGGCTACCAGTAAGCCGTTGACAACTCCTACGATCAGACAGCACATCAGGGTAAGAATTACCGCAACCCATGGATTCATGCCCTTTGTCATCATGGTCGCAGATATCATGCAGCTCATGCCGACAACAGAACCAATGGACAAATCAATATTGCCGGTGATCAATACATAGGACTGTCCGATGCCGATTAACAGGATCGGCGCAATCTGGCGCAAAAGATTTGCAACATTTTTCCCGGAAAAGAATGTAGGGTTTATGATGCCAAAAACAACGCACATAACGATAAGTCCTAAACTTACTGTGACTACCTGCCCCATCCCGCGAACGGCGAACAGCCTTTTATACCAACTCTGTCTTTTACTATTCATGTTACCTCTCCTTGCCCTTTTCTTAACTGATCTTGCTTTCAAACTGAGTCGCATATTTGAGGATCAGATCCTGTGTCGCCTCAGCTGTCATCACTTCCCCTGTAATTTTCCCGTCGCACATAACAATAATCCGGTCGCTGATGCCAAGGACTTCCGGCATTTCCGATGAAACGAACAAAACGCCGATCCCCTTCTGTTTTAATTCGTTCATCAGGTTATAGATCTCAACCTTAGCCGCCACGTCGATGCCTCTGGTGGGTTCATCAAAAATAACCACCCGTGAATTCCTTGCCAGCCATTTACCCACCACCACCTTTTGCTGGTTACCACCGGATAAGCTTCCGGCATCCACCTCTGCGTTCGGCAGCTTGATTTTTAAGGAAACCACTGTTTTATCCGTCATTTCCCTCTCTTTTCTTCTGTTGACAATTCCCAGCTTTCCGCATAGCATATCCAAATTAGGAAGGGCGATGTTATCCCGTATGCTGAGTTTCGTACAAAGTCCGTCCTTTTTCCTGTCTTCCGGAGCCAGTACGATGCCTGCTTTTATGGAATCCTCTACCTTATGTATGATAACTTCTTTTCCATCCAGAAAAATCTGCCCGGATTCCTTTGGATCCGCTCCAAATATAGCCCTGGTGGTCTCTGTCCTTCCTGCCCCCATTAATCCTGCAATCCCCACGATCTCGCCTTCATGCAGCTCCAGGTTGATGCCGCGTACCATCCGTCCGGCATTTAAATTGCGGATCTCCAGAATCTTCTTCCCCTTTGGACAGGAGACCCGTGGGAATTTCTGTTTTATTTCACGGCCGACCATGTGAGAAATGATCTCATCCATCCGCTTCTGATCAAAATCCATGGTTGTGATAAATCTTCCGTCTCTCATAATAGTGACCCGGTCCACGATATGCCTCAGTTCTTCCAGGCGGTGGGATATGTATACGATTCCACAGCCTTCTTTCTTTAGCTTTTTAATGATAGTGAACAGATCTGCGATTTCTTTTGAGGTCAGGGCTGACGTAGGCTCATCCATAATCAGGACCCTGGCATTCATGGAAAGCGCCTTGGCGATCTCAACCATCTGCTGCTTGGATACTGCCAGATTGCCCACCAGCTCCTCTGGATCTAATTCTATATTCATACGGCTTAAGATCTCGGCTGCCGCCTTGTTCATCTCTTTTTCAGAAAGGAGCATTCCCTTTGTCCGTTCCCGTCCCAGAAAAATGTTTTCCGCTACGGTCAGATGCTGGCACATGTTCAGTTCCTGATGGATGATCGCTATCCCAAGTTCCTTTGCCTTCTGTGTGGTCATTTCCCGGATATTGTCGCCGAATACTTCAATGGTTCCTCCATCTCTTGGATAAACGCCGCTTAATATTTTAACAAGCGTCGATTTTCCTGCACCATTTTCACCCAGCAATGCCATAACTTCTCCTGATTTTAAATAAAACGAGACATCGTCAAGTGCTTTTACACCAGGGAACGTCTTCATAATATTCTGCATCCGCACAATATCTTCCTGCATACCTATCACCCTCATATTTCTCTCAAATTCTAGCTTCTGTAAAGAGTATATCATCGGAAACCCATGGATAGTAGGGGAGATTCTTCCGTTTAAGGGGGGTATTCTTTGGCAATCAAATCCCTTGCAGAAATGAAAAACAGGCAGCCTGACCGCCTGTTAATCTTTTTTATTACCAGCCAACTTTATAAAATTCCTCTTTCGCATATTCTGCCGCCACCTTTCCATCCTGCAGGATTATCATCCGGTCTGATACATCCATGTTGTCGGCAAGGTTGCTGGTAAGAATGAGTACCGAGATCCCGCTGTTTTTCAGCTCCTGGATCAGATCCAGCACATAACGCCTTAAGTACATGTCCCCTTTTGCCAGCGGCTGTACACACACGGCGACCTTGGGGTGAAGGAGATGGATCCGGTAATAGGCAAGGCCGTATCTTTCCCGCACGCTTAAACGGTCAATCTTTCCCGCATCAATACAGGAGCCCACCTTTTTCATATATTCCTTCCGCACACTGCGAAGATGGCTGCGCTTTAAATTCCCAAACCACACCTTCCGGTCCAGAAGAAAGGTCAGGTTTTCCATATAGCTCATATCTCTAAACAGAAAGGTTTCTGCCGGATCATCCGGAATGACGGCTACACCCTCCTTAAAAAAGTCCGTAGGCTCCTCCCCTGCAAAGACCCTTTCTCCCAGGTAAATCCTTCCGGTCCGGATTCCCCTGCTGCCGGAGAGAACCTCCACCAGAGGCTCCCATGTCTGGTTATCCGTATCCAGTATCATCAGACATTCCCCTTTTCGCAGAGAAAACCCAACCGGCTCTTTCCCATTCAGATACACTCCATCTAACTTAAGAACGGCCTCCTCCTTAGGTTCCCGGATCTGGCTGCCGGACAAGTCAAAAGATATGGTATAAGGCTGAAGGGCCGTTTCCACCATTTCTTCTTTTTCAAACACCTTCCATATGATTCCCTGATGAAAAAGAGCTGCCCGGTCCGCAATCTGGAACACCTCCTGATGATGGTTGCCCATATAAAGAAATGCGGTCCCCCGCTTTGCCTGCTCCCTGATAATATCCTGGAACTGTTTTAGTTCCATCTGGCTTAAGAAATTGCTGATCCTGTCCAGAATAATGAACCGGCACCCAGCCAGAATGGCTTTTAAAAGCTCAGTAACACAGCGCTCAAAGGCGCTTAAGGTTGAAACCCGGCGCTTGGGATCAATGGACAGCCCCAGCTCCGCCATCAAAAGTTCCACCTGATGATCCAGCACCCTGCTGTTAATAATATACTTTTTAAATCCCTTCCGCATTACAAACAGGTTATCAGATATGGTCAGGCTGTCTATGAGCCGTCCCCTCTCCTCAATGACATAAACCCGGTTGTCGGTAAAGTCTGCATGGGAATAGTGATTTATCCGGTCTCCTTCATAGTATACTCCGCCAAAGCTTATGGGAATATTATGGCAGATGAGGCGGATCAACTGGGAACAGCCCTTTGCATCGGATATGATGAGCCCCATAATTTCTCCCTGGAGAATATAAAAATCCAGATTATCCAGATAACGTTCTCCGTTTTCTTCCAGGGTAACATGATTCAGCCGGAGAATTTCCTTTCTCATCTCATCACCTCTTTTTCCTGTTAATCCTTTACAAGCGGAAGGGATATCTCCACATCCGTCCCTGCCTCCACCTGGCTGTAGACGTGGATACCATATTCCTCTCCGAAGAGCAGCTTGATTCTGTTATTGACATTCTGGATTGCAATGCCGCCTTTCCGGTCTATATCTGGGTTCACGTCGTCCAGGGATAAGCTTTTAAGCTTTTCATTCAGCATCTTCACCCTTTCAGCCACCATGCCAAGTCCGTCATCAGATACCTTGATGATCAACCGGGAATCCGTCACCGAAATTTTAATGATCAGATGCCCCTCCCCTATCTTCCGTTCGATCCCATGATAAATGGAATTTTCAACAACAGGCTGCAAAGTCAGCTTTGGCAGACGGTATTGCAGTATCTCCATTTCATCCAACTCTTCTGAACATGCATACTGGATATTCAGCTGTAATTTTTTGCCGAAGCGGAACTGTTGGATGTAATAGTAGTTCTCAATATTTGCAAGCTCATCCTCTAAGTTTACCAGATGGTCTACATTGGAAATGGTATATCGGAAAAAGGTGGCAAGAGCCTCCGTCATCTCCGCTATACTGTCCACTCCCAGGCTCAACGCCTCACTCCGTATACCTTCCAAAGTATTGTACAAAAAATGAGGATTGATCTGGTTTTGCAGGGCTAGGTATTCCGCCTGCTTTTTTGATACATTGATCAGTTCCCTGGTTCCAAGCATTTCCAGGAACCTTTGATTTACTTTCTCGGATTCCGGGCAATAGGGATAGCGTATTTTAAATAAGTCATTTAAAACACTGCCAGAGGCAAACTGCCGTTCCACCCGTTTGGTTTCCTGCATGGGCTTATAAATTCCATAATATCCGTTGTAAAAAAACAAGACAAGGAGAACGGAAGCCGCCATTAAAAGCCAAATTTGCTCCGGCTGACCCCTGGTTAAGTAAAGGGCATAACAAAGCATTAGCATGAACCCGGTCAAAATACCTGCCAAAAGAAAAATTACTCTGACGGACAGAAACCGAAACTTCTCTTTCATAATGCGCCTCCCATCAGGAATAAAGCTTCCGATATTCGTTTGGCTTTAAACCGGAATATTTGGTAAAGTTCTTTGTAAAATATTTTACATCGCTGTAGCCCACTTCCTCACATATGGATGCAACACTTAAATTTGTTTCCTTTAGAAGACCTTTCGCCTGTTCCATGCGCACCTCGGATAGGAACTCCAAAAAGTTCTTGCCTGTCTCTTTCTTAAACAGGGAACTGAAATATGTAGGATTGAATCCGGCGACTTCACTGACTGTTTCTAAGGTAATAGCTTCCCTATAATGGTCCCTGATGTACTTTTTAGCTATGCGGATGGGGCGGTTATTCTCCTGCATCTTTCCGGCCACGGCCCTATCGTAGGAAGCGGAAATCTCTTTTATGAGATAGCGCAGGACCTCTCTTGCAGATGAACAGAATTCCACTCCCTGATTAAACCGTTCCATAAAATTCTGTTCAATGGGGATCTTATGGTTTTTCATGAAAAACAGATAGAGATTACAGACCTCTCTGCACATCTGCAAAATTTCATGCCCGGTCATATCAGTCTGCTCCAAAAGCCCGTCTTTCAGTTTCATCAGGCAATCCCCCACCTGCTGCCTGTCCAGACTTTCCAGAGCCGTGTTCATATTCTGGTTAAATTGAGTAAACCACTGGCTTGATGCCAGATGAAAAGAACTGCGCAGCTCCCCCTCCAGGAGCTTGCCGTTTCCAGCCACCAGCCGCTGCTCCACCAGATACCTGGCGGATTTAAGAGAGCTTCTTAGCTGGGCAATATTCCATACGGTAGTTCCAAACCCTATGGTCACCCGAAGCCCTTCCAGAATGGATTCCAGCACCGCAAGCTCATTTAATATATTTTTACATTGCCGGCGAATGAATTTCCTGTTTTCCTCTCCATAATTCAGAAATAGATAAATATGACTGTTTTCCACATACAATTCCCAGTCGAACACGTGGCCTTTCAGCATCTGCTCTGCAATCTGAGTTGTCTTTTCTGTCAGGAATTCCAGGTTTTTCTCGTCTGGCATGGAAATTCCATCAAATTTGACACAAACGATCTGGAAGCATCCCTGTTTTAACTGATAATAATACTGCTTATTGATTTCTTCCAGGCTGGAGCAGTCCTGTTCGCTCCGGTCCCGGTACAGGACATTGGAAAACCAGGTGGTACGCAGCCTCTCCGCGTCACTCTTCCTTGCCAGCCTGACCCGTTCCTCGTAGGTCAGCTGTTCACTTTTTTCATTATACCTTACTCTTATTTTTTCCAGAGTTTCCGTTAGTTCCTGTTTTTTAATAGGTTTTAACAAATAATCACTGACCCCATATTTGATCGCTGTCTGGGCATATTCAAAATGGCGGTATCCGCTGATAATCACAAATTCCACGCCAACATTCAGTTCCCGGGTCTTTTTCACCAGGTCCAGGCCGTCATATCCCGGCATCCGGATATCCGTAATCACTACATCAGGAGAAAGGGCTTCTATCTTTTCAAGCGCCTCGATCCCATTATTTGCCACACCGCTGAGCTTCATATCCAGTGCTTGCCAATCAATCAACTTCTCGATCAGCTGGCAGATCTTTTCTTCATCATCTGCTATTAATACTTTTAACATGATTTTCCCCCTGCTTTGCCCCGATTCTTTTGTCATTATAACATGTTCGTCCTAGGGAAGGAAGTAGTGTAAAAAAAGAAAAGCAGGTTCCCATAGACCAAACTTTTTGTATTTTGTAATTCAGACACGGTAAGCTCTGTCAGGCCGATCAATCCAATCTTTCATTCCCACTTGAAAAAACGGATGGAAATACTGATACATATCACTGCAATGGCGATCATCACCAAAACCGGAAGGAAAACACTGTTCATTGGCAGCCCCAATGAAGCAGCCTTAAGAAGTTTAATTCCCTGTGTCAAGGGAAGGATGTCTGCTACCTTTTGAAACGCAGCAGGCATTACCTCATAAGGCAGAGTAGCGCCTGAAAAAATAAGCATTGGAAAGTACAGCAGGCTGGCAGCGGCACCAGCTATTTTCGTATTCGGCGCTATCCCGCCCACCAGGAGCCCAATGCTGAACATAGACAGCATAACCAGAAAATACGCTCCAAGGAACGGAAGCCATGAGCCTTTTAATTGATATCCGAACAATAACGCCCCTGTTACATAAACGAGAATAAGGGATGCAATGGAATAAAATGCATAAATGGCAACCTGCACCGCCAAGATAAGTGCAGGGTCAGCGGGCGTTACCTTAAGCCGCTTTAAAATCTTTCTGCTTCGATAATCAGAAACAACCAGGGGAAGCCCCATCACGCCTCCGGCACAAATAGCAATGGCTGATACCGCACCAAAGGATTGTTCCAGGAACGTATAATCTGCACCATCAAAGGCGGGTTTGTCTCCAAACACTGCTCCTAAGATCACAACCACGACAATTGGCATACAAATAGCAAAAATAAACATGTCCAGTCCGCGAAGTGACAATTTTCCTTCTGTTTTTAGTAACGTTTTAAATGGTTTCATATTCACCCTCCCCGTCAGTATACCAAAGATATGCATCCTCTAGCTTTTCATAAGGACTTGCTGCGACCGATTCTTTTATGGAACCGCAAAATATGCTCTTCCCGTCCTTCAAAATCATGATCCTGTCACAAAGGGCTTCCACCTCATCCATAAAATGGGAGGTCAGCATAATGGTGATTCCTCTTTCTTTTAACTGGGAAAGACTCCTCCACACTTCCCGCCGTGCCCTGGCATCCAATCCTGTTGTCAGTTCGTCTAAAAATACTACTTCGGGATCCGGGATCAGCGCAAGCACGATAAAAAGCCGTTGCTTCTGACCTCCTGAAAGTTCACTGACCAGGCTTTTTGACTTTTCCAAAAGCCCGAATTGTTCCAGAAGGACAACATAATCCAGGGTGCTTTTGTAAAGCGAAGCAGTAACTTCACAAAGCTCATCTACCTTGATTTTGTCCTGATAATTGGCCTCTTGAAATTGAACACCGACCCTCTCGAAAAGTTTTTTCCGGTCTTTTTGCGGATTCATTCCCAAAATGGATACCGTTCCACTATCCTGCTTTTTCGTTCCCAGGATACATTCGATAGCCGTACTTTTCCCCGCACCGTTTGCTCCCAGCAAGCCAAACACTTCCCCGCGGGAAATTGAGATATTAATGTTCTCTATCGCTTTTACTTGGGCGTAAGACTTGCTCAGCCCTTTTACTTCAATGGTTGTCTCCATGCGATAAAATTCCTCCTTTTTTCTTTTCACAAAAAGAATAACACCAGAGCAAAGTCTGGTGTTAAAGTGTAGGGTTTGATTCAAATTGTTTTTTCATCTTCCCAAGGTGCGCCAGCATAACTTTCGCGTTTTCCTCCGCATAATGCAAAGAAGTGAGAAGCTTATCACATACGGAAATAATATCGTCGCTTTCGTCCGGCGTATCAATTACCTGCCGGATATCTGCTTTGGGATTTTGGGATAATGAATTCAGCATTCGCAAAATTGCTGAAAGGGAGTAATTTGCACAGCGCAGGGTACGTATGATTTTGAGCCGCAGAATATCCTCATCCGTATAAACCCGGTAGCCGTTTTGCTTTCGTTTTATAGTGAGCAGACCGTTCATTTCCCAATTTCTTAAGGCATCCATTGAAATTTGTAAATAATCGGCCGTTTCTTTTCTGGTTAAAACCATTGTTCCGGGTTCTTTGTTGTTGCCTGGTAACAGCTTTTGGGTAATCTCTATGGCCTCTTCCGCATTACTCTGCTCATTCTTTATCTGCTGCAAATAATGTTCCGTTAAGGCAATCGCCTTGTCAAAATTTCCGGAAGCTGAGGTCTTAATAATCGTAATTGCCTGCTTTCTCAATCCATTTTGCAAGACCTCGACCTTTAGCGCGATTCTTACGAATTTAATCTGCTCCATATGAAAATCTGTAAAAATGCGATAACCGTTTTCCTTCCGCTCTGGTTTGGGAATAAGCTCAAGATCTTCATAAAGCCGTACTGTATTGGAATGGATCCCTATACTACGCGCAATTTCAGACGTCATGTATGTTTTCATTTCATCTATCACCACCATTCTATTCTACCATAATAACATCGTTTAAAAGCCTGGTGTTATAGTGGAGAGTTCAATTGTAACGAATGAGAATAAAAAGTGCAAGGTGTAAATGATATCGGCCTGCCTGCAAATGAAAACATGCATATCGTCCATCGGGACGATACACTTGTTTTCCAGTCAGCCAGCCTTACAGAGACATAACACGATTCGCTCTTCACCTGACTATTTCAAATTCAACTGACCCGGCAGCTCCAGGCGCTATCTCATATTTGTCAAAAACTATAACCGGATTTCCATTATCCTTCATATAAAATTTCGTTTCATCCGTAATGCTTTCGAAACCGCCCTCCTCAGGGGTAAAAAATGAAATACCAATTTCCTTTGATTTTTCCTCCATCTGGCTATTAATGCTCTCGTTTGCTTTATTGATGTAATCCTCTCCGAGAACATCCTTTAGTGATAATAGCTTTCCTGATTTTAAATCTATGTTATAGTACTTCTCCTGACTGTATGCAGAGGTCCAGCTCTCTGTTCCCCTTACCACAAAAGAAAGATAGTCATCGCTTTGGGCCTTGATCTCATACCACACCTTGATCTCGATCTGATGTTCCGCCCATTCTGCCTCTGTTCCTCCTGTATCCAGAAACGCCTGTTTATATTCCTGTGCACGCTCCAATGATTCATCCGAATATCTGCTGCAGATTTCCTGGATTTCTTCATTTATTTGCATGGAAAGTCCATGAGTGTCATTTTGGATAAATTCCACTCCCGGCACTTCTACCGAAATTTTTTCATCCCCAACAGTCTTTTGATAGGAGCTTACGGTCAGGACCCGGGCGATGGCACCTACAACCGGAATCTGGTGCACCTCCTCTGCAAAAGCTGTGTTTATATTCAGAGCCGCAGTAAATGTTAAAAGGAAAGCTGCTGCTGTTCCCAATCCCCAGCTATAATACCGCTTCTTTCCATTCCCATTATGATTCCTGGTGCTTGTTGCTTTTCTTCCTTCGAACTGCTCGATGGCACCCTGTATGCGTCCGCTTAATTCCTCGGGAATGGGAGTCTCATCGTATCTTTTTTTTGCATCATCCAACTGGTTCATATGTTTACCTCCTGAATATTCTGCTTTAACAATTTTAAGCCACGGTACAGTCTTGCCTTTACCGTGTTTAAATTGGCACCGGTGATCTCAGCAATCTCTTTCAGCGACATTTCTTCAAAAAAACGAAGCTTTATGATGTTTTGTATTTCTATATCCAACCGGTTGATCTCGTTATAAAGGTCATCCGATGGTTCAAAGCCCTGTTCATAATAGGGGATCTCCAGACCAAGGTCTTCTCCTGAGGCGATCTCTTTTTTATTTTTCTTGAGAAAATAAATGCTCTCGTTTACAAGTATCCTGTAAAACCATGTTTTAATGGCATCGGTATTTTTTAAGGATTCATAATGATCCAGCGCTTTTAATACCGCATTCTGAACAATATCCAGTGCATCCTCCTGGTTTTGGGCGTAGCTGAATGCCAGCCGGTAAAACTTTTTCTGGTTTTCAATGATGTAGCCTGTCATCTTATCATAAATCTCTTGTCTCATTAGTTACCCTTTCTGTCCTTTGCCAGACATTTTTGCCGTTCTGTTATATAGATGATTTCAGATGCAAAAAAGTTGCAGAAAATGAGAAACAGGACTCTGAAAATTCAGAAGCCCCGTTTTTATATGCTTTGCGCCCTTACTTATTATTATTTCACCTTTGAGCTTAAATTTATTCTATTAACGTAATTGCCGCCAAACAGCAGGTGGCGCAATTCGGTATCATATGTTTTTCATAATTTCCATACCTCTATCATTACATAACTGAGTCAAAATATCAAGCAGGCATCAGCTTCCCCAATTTATATACTAAACAAAGCGGCGGCTTTGAATCTATTCGATTACAAAACCGCCGTTTAATTATACATTTTTCAATTGGTATAACATATTGTCTGCCAAATGACGGCTTTTTATATACCGTCCGGCTGTTTAAATATGTTTTCGTGAATTTAACCGTCAATTTTACGAACGGGGATCCATATCTCACTTTTATAATCTGGTCTGCCCGTATCAGGGGTTTCATTCCACAATAACTCCGGTCCCCCGGTCAATTCATATCCCGATGCCGGGAACCATTCCCCATAAATCTTAGCCCATGTGTCCTGTATCGCCTCCGGAAACGTACCAACCGCTTTAAATACCGCCCAAGTAGATGCCGCAACATGAAGGATATCATAGCCGTCAGAAGCCGTTTTGGAAGTAGCAACTCCGATATACTGGTCAAGCTGTGAGCCTTCCGTGGTACGCTCTTGAAAATTCGCAGAAACACTGAGCATTCCTTTTGGTTCCACATCGCATAATCCTTTTAACTCGTCAATAATTTGAGGAGTTAGTTTTTGCACCAATGAGTCCATCTGTGGATTGATCCCTTTAAATTGCACTTTAATTCTTTTTTTAAATCCGACAACATAAAAATCGTCTTTTTCCACAACACGATAATTCATTTCTATTCCTCCTTTGATTGTTAATTGAAAGGTCATTGGCGGCAGGACTTTAAGTTCAGTGTTTGCTTTTTTGGCTTGTGAAGGGGTTACTCCATGCATCACTTGAAAAGCTTTGCTAAAAGCTTCAGGTGACTCATAGCCAAGCTGTAATGCTAAATCAATGACCTTTACCGAATCATTCTGTAACATCAGTCCTGCTGCCGAGAGCCGCCTGCGGCGAATATATTCACCTAATGGCATTCCTGCAAGAAAAGAAAACATTCTGCGAAAATGATATTCTGAACAGCCGGATATACGTGCGATCTGACTAGGTTCAATATCAAGCATCAAATTTCTTTCAATATATGCCATTGCATCATTAAATTGAGCCAGCGTATTCATTGCCTTATTCCTCCTTTCAAAACAATCATACCTGAGTTTTAGATGTAAATCCTGATATTTTTGATGCGGATAAACACGGATTTTTATCAACAAAGGACTCCTTGCTTTAATATTCCACTTCCTTTTCCGGCTTTATTATATCATGCAATGCCTCTGGTTAAAAGAAGTAACCTTTGCCGGAAACTATATCATTATCAGCATCACTCATTGCTCTGTAACCGGTCAATTACCACTGCAATGAGAATAATAACTCCCATGGCAATGGTCTGCCAGTAAGAGGATATGCCTAACAGACTCAATGCATTATTTATGATTCCGATGACAAAGAGTCCAAAGATCGTCTGCACCATACCGCCCCGCCCTCCGGACATGCTGGTGCCTCCCATAGCTACGGCAGCAATGGCATTCAGCTCATATCCGGCTGCTGCAGTTGCCTGACCGTTCTGCAGTTTAGAAGCCAATACAGCGCCTGCAAGGGCCGCTAAGATACCGCAGATGATATAAACAGACATTTTGATCTTCCTGACCTGGATGCCGCTGAGCTTTGCAACCTCCGTATTGCTTCCTACCGCATAAATGTATCTGCCGTAACAGGTTCTTCCAAGAATAAAAATAGCAGTACCGATCACTAAAAACATGAGTATAACAGAAACCGGCACCGGACCAACCGAGCGAAGTCCTACCCAGCCAAAAGAAGCCGGCAGTCCGAATATCGGTTTTGCATCTGTAAAAACATATCCCAGACCTCTTGCGGCATTCATCATCGCCAGTGTGGCGATAAAGGGCGGAACATTTAAAACAGATACAAATAATCCGTTGATGCTGCCGCAAATTCCTCCGACCACAACAGATGCTGCCACAATCACGCACAAGCTCAGCCCTATGCCGGCATCCGGAAACAGCTTGATGCAGGCTGCTGCTGCAATACCGGCAAGTGCCGCAACAGAGCCAACGGATAAATCAATTCCATCAGAAAGAATCACAAACGTCATGCCGGTTGCGATCAATGCATTAATCGCAATTTGAATCAATACATTCTTAAAGTTACCGATGGTTGCAAACCTGGGAACAAACATCAGGCAAAGTGCAAATAAAAGGATCAGGAAAATCAGCATGGTATTGTCTTTTACAAATGTCAGATATTTATTTGGTTTTTGTGTATTCATTCGTTTTCCCTCCCGGAACTTTCTGTGCTGATGCTTGCCAATCCCATGATTTTTTCTTCCGAAGCCTCTTTGGTATCTATAAATCCTGAAACAGTCCCTTCCCTCATTATCATGATCCGGTCTGCAACTCCAAGAATTTCAGGCAGATCAGAAGAAACCATGATAATGCTGCCTCCGGCCTCTACAAACTCCTTCATCAAGTTGTAGATCTCAGCTTTTGCATTGACATCAATCCCCCTGGTAGGTTCGTCCATAATCAAAATACGTGAGCCTGCAAGAAGCCACCTTGCAATGACAACCTTCTGCTGGTTACCTCCTGAGAGATTTTTAATCCTGGTCCTGATCCCGGGAGTTTTCGTCCCCATCTTTTTCACATATTCCTCTGACGCCGCCTTTTCCCAGGCGAAGTCGATCAATCCCTTTCTAGACCTTTGAAACAAGCTGGATATCGTCGTATTGATGGCTACATTCTTTTCAAGAAGCAGCCCCTGGCCCCTTCTGTCCTCCGGAACAAGGCCAATCCCGGATGCAACCCCATCCTTTACAGATTTCGGCCGGTATGGTCTGCCATAGACAAACATAGAACCAGAGTCCGGGGCATCCGCTCCGAAAACAGTTCTCATTACTTCTGTCCGTCCGGCACCGATCAATCCTGCAACACCCAGGATTTCTCCCCTCCTAAGCTGAAACGTGACATTGTGGAACGTTCTGCCTCGTCCCAGGTTTTCTACGGATAACACAATTTCATCCTTTACTGCATGTTCAGACCGGAAATAGAACTGCTTCATTTCTCTTCCCACCATCTTGTTGATCATTTCTTCTTCTGAAATTTGAGATAAAGGCAGAGTTGCTACAACCTTTCCATCTCTTAATATCGTAATATCATCCCCTATTTCACGTATCTCCTTCAAACGGTGGGATATGTAAATAACCGCTACATTTTCTTTCTTTAAAGACTTTATGACTTTAAACAAGGCCCCCACTTCTTTTTCCGATAAGGAGGAGGTAGGCTCATCCATGATGACCATTGAACTATTTTGGGATACCGCTCTGGCGATTTCGACCATCTGCTTATCCCCATTGGCCAGCTTTCTGATAAATGTCTTGGGGTTTATTTGCATTCCTAATGATTCAAGCAGCTTACCGGCTTCCTGATTCATCTTCTGCTTATCAATCAGCCCTAAGGGGGTTTTGGGTTCCCTTCCTAGGAAGATGTTCTCAGCAATCGTAAGATCCGGTATCACACTGAGTTCCTGATGGATCACACTGATTCCTTTTCCTAAGGATTCCCTGGTGTTTTCAAATCTTTCTTTATTTCCTCTGACAATCAGATTTCCTTCATCCGATTGATATACCCCTGAGATGATTTTAATAATTGTAGATTTCCCTGCACCATTTTCCCCCAGCAGAACATGGACTCTGCCAGGGGAAAAATTGATGGAAACGTCATTCAGTGCTTTTACGCCAGGGAAGGATTTACTAATGTGTTCTAAAGCAACGAAAACCTGTTCTTTCATTGCATCTCACTCCTTCCGTTGTAGGTTGTACTATTTTAAGCTGCTTGCGTCAATCACTCTGGGGGGAATCGGAATTAATTTTTCAACAGATTCACCGGCCAGATGCTTTTTAATGCATTCCAATGTTGTTATTCCAATGGCTGACGGATCCTGAGCAATATCTGCGATCCAGTTTCCGCCGCTTAAAATCGCTTCAACGCCCTCGGGGTTTCCGTCAAAACCAATTACTTTTACATTACTTCCCACCGCATCAATGGAAGACATGGCACCTACGGCTGCGGGATCTCCAACACAAAATACCACATCAAGGTTTTCATGCTTTAACAGCATATTCTGCATAACCTCTGCCGCTTTTCCCTGGTCTCCCGAATAATTCTGTACATCCACAACCGATACATCGGGGGCATTTTTATTAAGCCATTCTGTGAACCCTTTTTCACGCTGTACGCAGCCTTCAATCTCTGCATATGTAATAACTGCCGCCTGACCGGCTTTTTCTTTCAGGATATGTTCCACCGCATATTCTGCGGCCAGTTCCCCGCCTCTGTAATTGTCGGTTGAAATATGGCTGATTACCTCTCCATCCGATGCAACATCCATGGTAAATACCGGTATACCGGCTGCGTCAGCCAGTTCCACCATGGATTTACTTCCGGCGGAGTTGGTAGGACAAATGACGATTGCATCTACCTTTTGTGTAATAAAATCCTGTACCTGATTCAGCTGTTTGTTGCCGTCTCCGGCCGCATCCTGGATGATCAGCTGATATCCCATTTCTTTTGCCTTTTCATTCATTGCTGCCTCTATGTTATTATAGAAAACATGGGCATTGTTTAACAGGCTGACACCCACTGTGATGCTTTTGTCATTGGTTTCCTTAGGCTTTGAAGCCTCCTCGCTTCCCCCATTTGTTGCCACTGCCGGTTCCTGTGTGGCTTTCTGGCATCCCGCCAGACTCAAAACTACTGCTCCTGCGACTAAAAATCTCTTTAATGCTTTCTTCATGTTGCGTAACCTCCCATAATTTTTATTTATATCAAGTTATTTGATACCCAATCCGACATAGCCTGGAAAATCAGCCATACGGATGTAGCACCCGCATCCTGAAGTCCAATCGCCTTGTCCCCGTAATATTTAGCCCTTCCAAATCTGGCTCTTATCCCTTTTGTAAATTCAACACCTTTTTTTGCCGCTGCTGCAGCCATGGAGAATCCCTCATGGATGGTCAGCCCCTGGGAAGCGGCGTATTCTAACGCAGCTACGGCTGGCTCCAAAGCATCCACCATTGTCTTATCTCCGACCCTGGCCTTTCCTCTCTGCATAATGGCATTCAGGGATACCCGGAAGCTTTCCGCAAAATCCGGAAGTCCAAAACAACAGGACGGTTTTCGCCGGATAACACCGCTGATAAACATGGTACCAAACAAAACGCCTGAGGCTCCGCCCATGGTATCAAGCAGGATCCGCCCTAATTCCTGAAATACAGATTCCACGGATTCAGCTTCCATGGAAGGAAGCTGTTCCAGGACCGCTTTAAATCCCAGTTCCATACCCGTGCCGTGATCTCCATCACCTATTTTCATATCAATTTCTGTCAGATACGGCTCATTTATCACAATCCGGTCGGCAACACACAGAAAAAGCTGCTTTACCTGATCCGCATTTAGTTGATCCACATTCATCTGCTGCCTCCTCGAAACCGGAATAATGGGGATTTACAGGGTTTTCGGTATAATTCTTTCAACTCATCATCAAGGATCAGTATTGACACGGAGAAGCCACCGGTTCCCTGAGGTGAAAAAAGGGTATCAATAAATGAATGAACATTGACAATTCCGTTTGCCTCTGCAATTTCACTTACTTTCCGGCTTACGATACATAGTTCCAGCATGCTGGTAAAACCGTAACCATTCACCATAAATACAGCCTCACAGCCTGCCGGGACCTCATTTAACAACTGTTCCATGAGCGCTTCTGTTATCTCATCTGCTGTCGAGAGCTCCTCCCGTTTCATTCCAGGCTCTCCATTAAATCCCATTCCAAACTCCACAAAGCCATCCGGAAGCTCGCACATCGCCTCTCCTGACCCGGGCATATATCCCGGGGAGGTGGTTACACCAAAGGTTCTGGTGTTTTTGCCTGCTTTCCCAACCACCCGTTTCATTTCTTCCAGACCATAGCCTTCTTTGGATGCTGCCCCCGCAATTTTAACCACAAAGGAAATTCCTGCTATCCCCCTGCGCTCCTCCTTTTTTTCCAGGGGAGCCGATGAAATATCATCAGATACATAAATACAATGGGACTTAATACCTTCCAATTCAGCAAGCTCCCGCACCAGTTCAAAATTCAGTACATCTCCGGCATGATTTGCCGCGATAAAAATGACCCCCTTATCATGAGGCACTGACCTTGTCACTTCCAATACGGTACGGGAAGGCGGCGCCGTATAAACATTTCCCAGGGCAGCTCCGTCAGCCAGGCCATCTCCCACAAATCCCAGAACCCATGGTTCATTCCCAGATCCTCCGGCAATGACCACCGACACCTTATCTTCTTCCCTTTTATTTTTAATTCCCATAACGCCAGGAACCTTGCAATACAGGTCCGGATTTAAGGAAAGATAGCCTTCCAGCATCTCCGGTACCAGCCGATCCTGGCTATTGATCAGCTTATTCATAATTTCCTGCTTTCCCCCCGCTGCCGCAAACTGTAATTTTGTTCCTTACATACTGCTTTACAGAATCCCGGCCTCTTTTGCCATAAATTTTTGGATCAATAACGGATTGGTTTTCTTTTAGAACTGCTTTCACCCCATCGCTAAATGCAATTCGCAAATCCGTTGCATAATTGACTTTACAAATGCCTTCCCGGATGCATTCCTGCACTGTTTCATCTGCAAGCCCGGAGGTTCCATGGAGGACAAGGGGTATGGAAACCTTTTTCCTGATTTCCTTTAGTATATCAATGCGGATATTGGGAACCCCGGAATATACGCCATGTGCGGTTCCGATGGATACCGCAAGATAATCGATTCCTGTCTTTTCCACAAAATAAGCTGCTTCATCCGGTGATGTGAATCCTCCGTCACCCCCCTCCAGATCATCTTCCTTTCCTCCCACACGTCCCAGCTCCCCTTCGACCGGTATGTAAGACGGATGGCAGGCATCTACAACAGACTTTGATATAGCCGCATTCTCTTCCATGGACAAATGGGAACCGTCTATCATAATGGAGGTATATCCCTCACGAAGGGCCTGCATCGCCAGTTCAAAGCTGCTGCCATGATCCAGGTGAAGAGCCACAGGGACTAAAGCGCGTTCGGCTGCTGCTTTTACATTGGCATAGTACAGGTTTAAGCCTCCATATTTTACAGTAGACGGCGTTGTCTGCAGAATCACCGGCGCGTGAAGCTCTTCCGCCGCACTAATGACAGCCATAACCATTTCCATGTTTTCCACATTAAAGGCTCCGACTGCATAGTTTCCTTTTTGGGCATCAAGTAACATTTTTTTAGAAGTAACTAACGGCATTTTTCTCTCTCCTATTCTTATGACAATCATGAAACAGCCTCATGTTCATTCCACCCTTCTTACATCAATTTCCTTCTCATAATCATCCACCTTATCCATGGGGCCCAATCCGTTGCTCTCAGCCACATTTGCCCCTACTGCCGCAGAACGCTTTAATGCTTGTTCTACCTCCCCCGGCTGGTCAAGCCATACGCTTAAAAATCCGGCAAGACACGCATCTCCCGCACAGGCAGAGCTGACCAGTTCAACGTTCTTTGTACCCGCAAAAAAAACAGATTTTCCATTATAAAAATAGGATCCCCGATCCCCCAGTGTAATAAGGATATTTTGTGCCCCCTTCTCGTGCAGATAGTGGAGGGCATCAACCATATCAGCTTCATCCCGCATAATGATTCCAAAGATATCTTTTACTTCCTCATCATTGGGCTTAATTAAATATGGCCGGTAATGCATCAAGTCCTTTAAGTAACCGGAACTGATATCTAAAATCACCTTTACCTGTTTTTTTCTGCAGATTTCCATTACCTCATCATAAAACTGGTTTCCGATCCCCTTTGGCAGGCTTCCGCTGATTACCAGCGTATCTAAATCAACAAGTCCGTTCATCATCCGGAGCATATCCTCCTGCTTCCGGTCAGATACATAGGACCCTTCATTTACAAACTTGTACTCCTCCTTCCCATCGTTTATAAAAATATTAATCCGTGTGATATCCTCCACCCAGACCGGAAAGGTTTCAATGGATTTCTTCTGAGTCTCCTCAACAATATACTTTCCTGAAAAGTCCCCGAAAAAGCCAAGAACTTTTGATTGGATATGGAACCGTTTCAAACAATAGCTTACATTCAGCCCCTTGCCATTGGGAGTATAAACTGCACCATACGTCCGGTTTACTACTTTTGCCTGTATTCCATTGGTTGAAATATTCATATCAATCGCAGGATTTGTAGTCAATGTATAGATCATCTTCTATTGCACCTCACCTTTTTTCAGAACTTCTGCTCATTTGCCATTATATATAGAAATTCCATGAAAATCTTTTCAGAAATTGAAAACCCAGCAAAGCCAAGATATAAAAAAAGGGCTGGATTTTTCATCCGCCCTGTTATTTTTTGCGATAGGTTGATATGTAATCAATGATAATTCTGCAAATCATATGCAATGCAATTCTTGATGAGACCTCAAATTCCTTAATAGCCTGATGGGAATGCTTATATCCGATAAGGGAATAATTGCTGTATAGCAACAGCTTGGACTTCTCATTACAGCAGCAGGTAATCACACGGTTTCCACGATGAAAGGCTGTAAATGCAGAGGCGATCAGCTCCGGAGTTTCTCCGTTTAAAGACAAGAGAAACAAAACATCGTCTGCCTTTAGTTTTGAAGCTTTTACCTGCATGATGTTGGGATCGTCTGTGTAAAAGACATCATAGTCCAGAAGCTGAAGCTTTAATGAAAACTCCTGCCCTACATAAGTTGTCGGCCCTCTTGCAAAAACCGATATCTGCCGGGCAGAATCCAGGCATTTAATAATTTCCAGAACATCGGTAAGGGAAATACGTTCATGTACTTTCTGTGCCTCGATAAGAGTTTTATTGAGTATTTCATTTATGCCTTGTATTTCCTCGCTCTTTGCCTTATTAACGGAGCGGTACCGGAGCTCATTGAATCCGTTTAATCCGCACTTCCGGATTGATCTGGAAACGGTGGAGGGAGAAGAATAGGTCTCAAATGCAATATCTACAATTGACATCTCAGGAAGGGTATCTTCATGAGTATTAATAAAATTTACGATTTCAAGCTCGGTTTTTGTTAACTTATCTACGGTCTTTGGATCAAGTGATATAATCATGACAACACCTCCTGTCTCATGTTTTTGAATGCGGCTCATCATTCTTAAAAACTGTAGAAATTATATCACAAACAATAACGAAAATCTTTTCAGAATTTACAAATATTGACACGACCCTAAAAAAGCTGCGGCATCAGACCGATTAATCAGTCTGATGCTGCAGCTAATAAAAATATCAATTATTCTTTTGTAACTAAATCATTTACGTTATCAGCAGTTACCAGTTCGTTGTCCAGAATCACATACTTGTCCACGTCTTTGCCCTGCAGATAATTGTATGCAGAATTCAAAATCGCTTTTCCAAGGAAGAAAGGCGGTTCTGCAATCGTTGCATTAACCTTTCCTGCTTTAATGGCTTCAATGGTGTCATCAATGGCATCGCAGCCAATCATGGTAATCTCATCCAGACGGCCGGCAGCTTCGATCGCTTCCAAAGCTCCAAGAAGCATTTCATCGTTGGCTGCATATAATCCGTCGATGTGGTCGTTGGCCTGAAGGATGTTCTCCATTACGCTCATGCCCTTGGCACGGTCAAAATCTGCAACCTGGCAGGCAACGATCTTCATGTCAGGATTCTGGCTTATCACTTCGTTAAAGCCCTTGGAACGGCTCTGAGCCACATTGGTTCCCATAATACCCTGGATTTCTACGATATTTCCTTTGCCTCCCAGTGTATCTACCAGATACTCGCCGGCCAGTTTCCCGGATTTGATGGCATCGTAACCGATATGAGAAACCACTTCTCCGCCGCTTGCCTCACGGTCCATGGTAAGCACCGGGATACCGGCTTCGTTACATGCTTCTATGGAAGATACGATTGCATCCGAGTCACAAGTATCAATGATGATGCAGTCCGGTTTCTTGGTGATCAGGTTTTCTACATCCTTCATCTGAATTGAAGGATCATCCTGCGCATCTGTAATATAAAGTTCTACTCCTAATTCGTCTGCGGCTTTCTGTACCCCGTCTTTTACATCCACAAAGAATGGATTTGTCTGAGTATTCATAGCAAGTCCTATTACGTATTTCTTTTCCCCTGACTTATCCTCTGTCTTTGCTTCCGCTGTAGCCGTAGCTGCTTCTGTCTGTACGGTCTCCTGCTTGGTTTCAGACGCTTTCTCTCCGCTGCTGCATCCTGCCAATGATGCAAGGACAAGTCCTGCAGCTGCTACAGCTGCCATGTGTTTTCTTTTGATCATAATCTTTTACCTTCCCTTCTTTTTACATTAATAGTTTTATTTATTCTGCTTTCGCAGATAAATCCTTAACCTTTTTATCCACCAGAACTGCAATGAGTACAACTGCGCCCTTTACAATATTGGTAGCATGGGGATTTACGTTCATTAGTGTAAGAATATTATCGATAATTCCCATGATCATAGCACCTACCACAGTTGGCAGCACAAATCCGGTTCCCCCGCTTAAGCTTGTGCCTCCAAGTATGACCGCCGCAATGGCATCCATCTCGATCCCCTGTCCGCTGGTGGATTGTGCAGACCCCAGTCTGGCTGTTAAAACCACTGCCGCAATACCGCTTAAAAAGCCATTAATGATGTAAGCCATCCACTCCGTCTTTTTCACGGAAATTCCGGATAAGCGGGCTGCTTCCCGGTTTCCGCCAAAGGCATAAATGCTGCGTCCAAAGCTGGTTTGTGTCAATATATAATGTGCCAGCAAGAAAAGAGCAATCAGTATAATAACAGGTACCGGAACCCCCAGAACCGTACCTTTTCCAATAAACTTATAGGAATCTACCTTTACCGGAATGGGAGAACCCTTGGTGTAGACCAAAACACAGCCCCGTAGCAGGGTCATCATGCCAAGGGTAGCGATAAACGGGGGAATCCCGCATTGGGAAATAAAAAATCCATTAACGATTCCGCAGGTAATTCCGATTGCGACTGCTGTAAGTACCGCCAGAAAGGTATTGCCGGTGGAAGCCAGCACACCAGAGGCTACAACTCCGGCAAACCCCAGAATGGAGCCTACGGACAAATCGATTCCGCCGGTAAGGATCACAAAGGTCATGCCGCATCCGATGATGCCGGCAACTGTCACCTGCTTAAAAACATTAAACAGGTTAGAAACACTTAAAAAGCTTTCTGACAGAAAGGCGGCAAAGATACAGATTACCAGTAAGATCAAAACTGATCGATATATATTAATTTGGTTGATTAACCGTTTCTTAGTTTCCTGATTCATTTTCACTTACCCCTCCAGACGCATGTGCTAATATTTTTTCCTGATTCATTTCCTGTTTGGAGATTTCTAACACCGTTCGTCCTTCCCGCATAACAATGACGCGGTCACTGACTCCAATCAATTCCGGAAGATCCGTAGAAATTACAAGAATGCTCTTTCCCGCTTCCGTCAGCTTGTTCATAATGGTATAGATCTCCGCCTTGGCCCCAACGTCGACTCCTCGTGTGGGTTCGTCTAAAATCAGAATATCAGAATCCGCTAAAAGCACCTTTGCAAACACTACTTTCTGCTGGTTTCCGCCGCTTAACTTTCCGGCAAGCTGCTGTGCAGAACTGACTTTAATATTAAGCGCTTTCACCTGTTCCTTTACACGGTCCATTTCCAGCCTGTTATCCAGCCGGAATCCTTTGGTCAGTTTTTTTAAAGATGACATGGAGATATTTTCTTTGATGCTTCTTAATAAAACAAGCCCCTCCTGCTTCCTGTCATCTGAGACAAACCCGATTCCTGCTTCTAATGCTTTTCTGGGAGAAGAACAATCCTTCTTTTTACCATGTACGTATATTTCTCCGCTGTCCATTGGAATGGCACCGTAAATCAGCTTGGAAAGTTCTATGGTACCGGCACCCAAAAGACCTGTAATCCCTAATATTTCTCCTTTGTGAAGCTTTAAGCTGACATCATGGACCCCACGGCTGTTTACTTTCCTGGCTTCAAATACCACTTCCTGGGTTTTGTAATCTCTTACCGGATACAGGTTGGATACATTGCGTCCGACCATCATGGATACCACATCATCGTAATCCGTCTCTCCAATGATTTTAGATGCGACGAATTTTCCGTCGCGGAAAACCGTAAGGCGGTCTGAGATCTGAAAGATCTCATCCATGCGGTGGGATATGTAAATGATTGCAATTCCCTTTTTCTTCAGTTCCTCAATTGTCCGGAAGAGAATCTGGATTTCCTCATCTGCCAGTGCTGCGGTAGGCTCATCCATAATGATGATTTTTGCCCCGATGGTCAGGCACTTGGCAATCTCCGTCATCTGAGCCTCCGCCACTGATAGATTCTTTACCTTAGTCTTTGCATTGAACTTTAAGCCCAGATGATCCAGATTCTCCTGTGCATCCTGGTACAGCCTGTTCCAATCCACTTTCCCCAATGGACTTACCGGAAGTCTTCCAAGATACATGTTCTCTGCAACCGACATCTCCGGAACCATATTAAACTCCTGATAGATCATGGCGATTCCATGTTTTTCCGCATCTTTGGCAGAATGAAACACCACTTCTTTGTCATCCAGATACATGGCACCAGAAGTATAAGGCTGTGCTCCCGCGATTATTTTCATCAAGGTAGATTTTCCTGCCCCGTTTTCTCCGCACAGGGCATGGACTTCTCCCTCAAAGATCTCCAGATGAACCCCGTCAAGAGCCTTAACACCGGGAAACGTCTTTACGATTGATTCCAGTTTTAAAACTAACCTTCCTCCCATATGTTTTCACCACTTCCCCTTTGATTCCGGTCAATATGCACATCCTGAGACCAATACTACGTTGGTATAGCCAGTAAATTCCCCTGTCAGGATGATTGCCTTGGCCCCCTCAGTCATCTTTTTTAATTCTTTGTGGGGCACATACTCCACCGGAATTCCTTCCTGCAAGAGAGCAAGCGCCTTTTTATGCAGTTCAGGGCTTACTGCAAGTGCCTCCTCTGCAAATATGGCCTTTTCCGTTACCATATACTTTTCTATTTCTTCCAGTACTTCCAGATAAGCAGGACTTCCCGGCTTCCAACCCAAGTCCACCCGTTCCACTCCCTTGGGAATGGGAAGTCCTGCATCTCCGATTACCAACATATCCATATGCCTGAGTTCTGCCATGACTCTTGCTAATTGTGGGTGTAAAATTCCTGTTTTTAACATGAGCGATTCTCCTTCTCCTGCTCTTTAATAAATGAGTCAATTTCTTCCCTGTCGGGCATGGCCGGTGTGGTTCCGATCCTTTGTACCGAGATAGCGGCTAATGCATTGGCAAAGGCTGCCGCCTCCCATAGATCCTTTCCTTCTGCTAAGGCTGCCACCAGGCCGCCATTAAACGCATCTCCGGCACCGGTCGTATCTACTGCACTTACCCGGTAAGCTGGCAGGATGCCCCTCTTCTTTGGAGTTGCTAAGTAAACACCTTTTCCCCCTAAGGTGATCAGTACATTTTTAACCCCTTTTTCAAAAAAGTAATCTGCAGCTCTTCCTGCATTTTCTTCCCCATCCACCGGTATCCCGGTTAATATCTCAGCTTCTACCTCATTCGGTGTGATTAAATCCACTTTACTTAAAATGCTGTCACTGACCGGCTGTACAGGTGCCGTATTTAAAATGATTTTTACACCTTTCTCATATGCGATATCAATTACTTTTTCCACGGAAGAAATATTGGTTTCCAGCTGAGTCAGCAAAAATTCCGACTGATCCAGCAAATCTGAAATGGATTCAACTTCTTCGTCTGTAATCGTGTCACAGGCGCCCAGAATGACAACAATTTCATTCTGGCTGGTGTTTTCATCAACCATGATCAGCGCACAGCCGGTCTCTGTCTGTCCTGTGCGGAATATCCGGTTTGTGTCCATTCCCAGGATTTTCATGGTATTTAAGGCCACATCTGCGAATGCATCCTCCCCAAGCTTCGTTACCATGGTCACATCAGCTCCCGCCTTATGGGCAGCTACCCCCTGATTGAATCCCTTTCCTCCCGGACCCATTTTAAAAACACTTCCTTTAACGGTTTCTCCCGGGACCGGAAGATGAGGGCTTCTTCCCATCAGATCCACTACAAAGCTTCCGAAAACTGTTACTTTTTTCCCCATAATCCTTCTCCTCTTTCTTATAGCAAGGCGATTCCGTTGCCTGCTCCTATCCTGTCCGCTCCGGCTTCTATCATGGCCCTTGCCTCTTCCGGTGTACGGATTCCTCCGCTAGCCTTTACTTTTGCCCTGCTTCCTACGGTCTGCTTCATAAGTGCTACATCTTCAGCCGCAGCACCGCCCGTGCTAAAACCTGTGGACGTTTTTACAAAATCTGCTCCGGCTTCTATAGAAAGCTCGCAGGCTTTTACAATTTCCTCTTTCGTTAAGAGGCAGTTTTCTAAAATAACTTTTACAACTTTCCCCTGGGAGGCTTCTACAACTGCTTTTATATCGTCACGCACCAGATCATAATTTTTATCCTTCATGGCGCCGATGTTCATTACCGTATCTACTTCATCTGCCCCTGCCTTCACTGCCTCGGCGGCTTCAAAAGCTTTTGCAGAAGCTAACATTGCGCCCAGAGGGAAACCTACCACGCAGCAAACAGCGACACCGCTTCCTTTTAATTCCTGTGCAACGAGAGGTACCTGGCAAGTATTCACACACACCGATGCAAATCCATATTCTTTTGCTTCTGAACAGTATCTTTTAATTGTTTCTGACGTAGCATCTGCCTTTAACATCGTGTGATCCACTAATTTTGCAATTTCCATTTTCTTCTCCTCTTTTCTTTCATTCTCTATCTCCCCGTATATGTAACCGGTTACATATCCGGGGTAAAAATAAACTGCAAACCGCAGCCTATTTTATTAATTCTGACCCGCGAAGCACCACCTGATATGGAACAAAGATTTTCCTGCCGGAGCTTTTACTCTCCTTATGGGATAGCTTGTCAATCAGCATTGCCATCGCTTCATATCCCTGCCTCTTTGCATCACGTTCGATGGTTGATAGCCTGTAATCGATTATTTTAAGAGATTCAATCTGGTCAAAGCCTACCATTGATATGTCCCTGCCCATTTTAAGTTTCTGCTCGGTAAGATACTTAAGGACTCCCAGACTGGTCTGGTTATTGGAGGCAAAAATTGCAGTCGGCGGATCCGGAAGCCGCAGCAATTCTTTTGTCCGTTCATAGGCTTTGATAATCTTGAAATCTCCGGATACAATATACTCTTCCTTAAGTTCAATCCTATAATCCATTAAGGCCGCCTTGTATCCCTTTAACCGGTCCTTCCCCGGCATAGAAGTGCTTGGACCTGTAATGATTGCGATCTTTCGGTGTCCGGCATGGATCAGAGATTCCACTCCTTTATAAGCAGCGGCGGCATTCTCTACAAAAACACCATCCAAACTGGAATTTTTAATATTCCGGTCAACTAAAACCACCGGAATTCCCTTGTTTTCAAATTGAATCAGCTTATCCCGAGTCACCATATCAAGCTCGGAAACCGGGGTAATAATCAAACCGGAAAGTCTTTGGCCTTCTGCCATCTGAAGGTATTGATGTTCCCTTTCCTGCATTTCACCTGTATCAAACAAAACAATGTTATACTGGTTATTGACCGCTATCTCTCCCATTCCGCTTATAACACTGGAAAAAAACTCATTGGCTATATCCGGAACAATAACACCGATACTGGAAGAGTCACGGGTGCTTAAACTTCTTGCAATGGCATTCGGTACGAAATCAGCTTCTTCAATTGCAGCTAAAACCTTCTGCTTCGTTTCGTCCTTTACATATCCGGACTGATTAATCACTCTGGACACTGTCGCAGAAGAAACACCTACTTTTTTGGCAATATCCCGTATATTCATTATTAGTATCTCCTTTATGTAACCGGTTACATATGCATATTAACATATTGTATAACGAATGTAAAGCCTTTTTTATCATTTTTTACAAATGATTTGGATTTTTTTGTGTAATCAGAAAATAGTGCCAGATAAGAAGGTAATCCATGACAGTTATTATGACTGGAAGAATGGTAAAAAATAGCACGGCGGTAGTCTCTCGTTTGCCGCCGTGCTTCTGAAAGTTGGCTAAAATTATGGAAACTCAATTTAGATCCAAATATTATATTAGGAGGTCATGGGATTCCTCTTATCAATAACAACGCAAAGGAAGCAATTCGGTCCGCATACAAATACCATTTATTAAATAATCGATAACATTAAAAAAGCTGCTACTCAATTCCTTAAGTAACAGCTTTTTTTAATGTAATTTTCTAATAATTCTTACACGGTTTAAATCTTATTTCCACAAAATCCGTAGAAAATTAAGCTTCAACATTGATAATTTCTTTCTTGTTGTAAGAACCGCAAGCCTTGCATACTCTGTGAGGCATCATAAGTGCACCGCACTTGCTGCACTTCACTAAGTTTGGAGCGCTCATCTTCCAGTTTGCTCTACGTTTGTCTCTTCTTCCTTTAGAAGATTTGTTCTTTGGACAGATAGACATGGTTACACCTCCTTAAACTTTTTAAAAATATCCTGGATGACTGCCATTCTAGGGTCTGTAGACCTAATATCGCAGTCACAAGTCTCATGATTGAGATTTGTTCCACATCTATTACAAATCCCCTTGCAGTCTTCACTACAGAGAACTTTCATAGGCAGGTTCAGTATGAGTTCATCACAAACCAACTGGTCTACATCCAGATTATAACCATTAATAAATGGTTGTTCTTCGAAATCTTCTACAATTCCCGAATCCGTTTCACTTAAATCAAGAGCACGGATTACATCAAAACTCAGGTCAACACGTACCGGATCCAAACAGCGGTCACATGGAATGATCAAAGCTAATTTCACTTTTCCTTCCACCACCAGCTTTTTGTCTCCAAGATTCATAATCCGCAGCAGCACAGGTTCTGCATCTACTACTTCATAATCACCGCCTGGCCCGTGATAGACCTTCATATCAAGATCGGGTGTGTAAGTTTTCTCTTTCCCTTCAAGGGTGAACAACTCAGTTAAATTAATAAGCATACTAGTCTCCTAATACGCACCTATGTTATTATACATATGGGTGCAACATTTGTCAACAAATATTTCCATATTTGAAGTAACAGTTCAGCCATACTTATGAATGGTATGGCTGAACTGTAACCCATACACAACATCATGTACCGTTTTATCCCGGATTATACCAGAGCTTTTGTCTCTCTTGCAATGGCCAGCTCTTCATTGGTAGGAATTACGCATACCTTTACCTTAGATTCCGGTGTGGAGATCATGACACGTTTTCCTCTTGCTTTATTGGCTTCTGCATCAATGGAAATACCAAGGTAGCCTAAATATTCGCAAACTGCACCTCTGATTGGCTTATCATTCTCACCCACGCCTGCGGTAAACACAATAGCGTCAACACCGTTCATTGCTGCTACGTAGGAACCGATGTATTTTGCCACGCGGTAAATAAATGCCTGAATAGCAATATCAGCCAGATGATTTCCTTCTCCCTGTGCCTTCTGAACATCACGGAAATCGCTGGAAATACCACCGGACATACCAAGGATACCGGATTTTTTATTTAAAATATCCAGAACCTCGTTAACGCTCTTGCCTTCCTTGTTGCAGATAAACTGAACAACAGCAGGATCAATGTCACCACTTCTGGTTCCCATAATAAGACCCTCTAATGGAGTCAGTCCCATGCTGGTATCCACGCACTTGCCGCCGATGGAAGCAGAAATGCTGGCTCCGTTTCCTAAATGGCATACGATTACCTTGCCATTTTTATGATCCAGATCACAATATGTTAATGCTTCGTTGGATACAAATTTGTGGCTTGTTCCATGGAAACCGTAACGGCGAATGCTGTATTTCTCATAATATTCATGAGGAATTGCGTACATACCGGCTTTGTCAGGCATACCCATACCGAAAGAAGTATCAAATACTGCTACATTTGGAACTCCCGGTACAGCTTCCTCACATGCTTCAATTCCCATCAGGTTTGCCGGATTATGCAAAGGTCCTAAATCAAAGCAGTCACGGATAACCTTTTTCACGTCTTCATTTACTACGATAGAATCGCTGTAAATCGTTCCTGCATGAAGAACCCTGTGTCCTACTGCAGAAATTTCACTGGTATCCTTGATTACACCGTATTTTGGATCAACCAATGCATCCAAAACCAGCTTTATAGCAACGGTATGGTTCGGCATCTCTTTCTCTACTACCAAATCCTCATTGCCTTCTGACTTGTGAGTCAGCTTGGAACCGGCAATGCCGATTCTCTCGCATAAGCCTATTGCTAAGACTCCCTCGTTCTCCATATCGATCAGCTGATACTTTAAGGAAGAGCTTCCGCAGTTAATAACTAAAATTTTCATATTCCTTTGATTCTCCTTCATTTATTTAATAATTTCGCCGTACTGTTCTCTGCCACAGCTTGCTGCGTTGGATTCGTCTGTGTCAATGTGCATAGCCAAAGCATAATTTTCATTTACACGCACAACTACATCTCCGAAAATAAGGCTTCTACCGTCTGTGTCTATTTTCACAGAAACAACTTCACCATCTTTAACACCAAGCTTTTCTGCTTCTGCAGGAGTTGCATGGATATGACGCTTTGCAACGATCACGCCCTCTGTTATCTCAATTTCACCAGCAGGTCCAATGATCTTGCATGCACCGCTGCCCGCAACGTCACCGGATTCTCTTAAAGGCGCAGCAATTCCAATGGAACGGGCATCGGTTGCGGAAAGCTCTATCTGAGTCGCTTTTCTAACCGGGCCTAAAATGGAAATCCCTTTAAACTCGCCCTTGGAACCAACAACAGTTACTCTCTCCTCACAGGCAAACTGGCCTGGCTGGGATAAAGATTTTTTCTTTGTTAACTCATAGCCGTTTCCAAATAAAATCTCAAGATGTTCCTGAGTTAGATGTACATGTCGAGCTGATGTTTCAACGATAAAATTCATACCTATCTATTCTCCTGTTCTTTTAATCGATGTTTTTCACCGATTCTCACTCTATTCTATGAGGATTCGCTAAAATTTTCAAGTGTTGTACTAAAATAATTTGCATTTTTTGCGAAACAATCGCATAATAGAGGATAAGAAAAAGAAAAAGGATATCTTTTAACATGAAAAACAAAAGTTCTCTAGCCGTTGGTATTATCGCTGAATACAATCCTTTCCACGATGGACATGCCTACCATATCAGGAAGGCCAAGGAAATCTCTCATGCAGACTATTGCATCGTGGCTATGAGCGGGGATTTTGTCCAAAGAGGAGCTCCTGCCATCTATGATAAATATACAAGAACAGCCATGGCATTGTCTTGCGGAGCCGACTTGGTGGTCGAGCTTCCGTCTGTATTTGCCTCCAGCAGTGCAGAGGATTTTGCAGCCAGTGGGATCGCCCTTCTTAACAATCTGGGAGTAGTTGGCAGTGTCTGCTTTGGAAGCGAATGCGGTAATGTGGAAAAACTTACCGGTATTGCTTCTATTTTAGCCACAGAACCCCCTGTTTATACGAAAGAGCTGCGCAGAGAGCTGAAAAAGGGGGCCACCTTTCCTCAGGCCAGAAATCTGGCCCTTATTTCCTGTGGAATCTTAAATAAGGATGAGGCTTCCATTCTGGCCTCCCCAAATAACATCCTGGGAATCGAATATTGTAAGGCTCTTTACAGGCAGAAAAGTTCAATAACTCCAGTTACAATATCCAGAAAAGGATACGGATATCATGATACCAGTCTTGCCTCCGAAGGTTTCAGTTCTGCTACCGGAATCCGGAAAGCCATTTATGAAAATCCGGATATCCTTAAACAGGCGGAGTCTTCCCTGATACAAGTGCCGGATTCTGTAAAACAGATGATGTCCCAGGGCTTCCCTGTGTTTCCTGACGATATCAGCGCCTTATTAAATACCACACTGCTTAAATTGGACTGCGAAGGGGTTCCCTTTGAGAAATTTGCCGACGTTTCAGAAGAACTGGCTGCCAGACTCCTAAGGCAGCTTCCGGATTTCCTTCCTTTTGAGGAAAAAATCAACCATTTAAAAACAAGACAATATACTTATACGCGGATCAGCCGGGCTCTTCTCCATATCGCCCTTGGAATCACTGCCCATCAGGTTGTTTTAGGCCGGAACGCCGGTTACGCCCCATATGCCCGGGTTTTAGGCTTTAAAAAAACTTCCGCAGGTCTTATGGGAGAAATAAAAAAGAGAGGGAGCATCCCTCTCATCACAAAAACTGCCGATGCAAGACTCATTCTTTCCGGAGCAGCCTGGTCCATGCTCCGCCAGGATTTTTACTGCTCCCACATTTATCAGACCATTGTACAGGACAAATATCGCATAAAAATGAAAAATGAGTTCACTCATTCCGTCGTCATCCTATGATGGCAGCTGAATGAATTCCCTGATCTTATCTTTATATAGAAGAAACCGGGATTTAGGAACTACGATTCCCTGTTTCCACATTTCAAGGAGCTGTTCAAACGTAACAAACTTCGCATCTACCACTTCTTCTTGCTGAATGGTTATGTCATCTATGGTAACATTTTGCCTGGTGATATAGGTGTCCACAAACCGCTCCTTCAGACGGATTGCATGAATCAGGATGAGCTGCTCTTTTTCCGTCCGGACCCCAACCTCTTCAGAAAGCTCCCGAAGAGCTCCTTCTATGCTGGTTTCACCCGCAAGAACAGAGCCCCCGGAGCATTCCCACATAAGGCCGTAAGGCTTATCCGGATGCCTTTTGGTGAGCAAAATCTCCTGTTTTCCATTTACAAGCCAGATATCCGACACAAGGTGATAATCTCCTGTACCAAGGGGTACTCCGCGGACATGTGTTTTTCCAGTGGCCACCCGATTTTCATCATAAACATCCCAAAGCTCCATAAACCATTCCTCCCGACCTAAGAATCAGCTGTGCAGCTAAAAGTTACCTCCGTTCCAACCCCAGTGATCCACTTCCTCATATTTCACATAAATTTTATCCTGGGCAATGGAAAGCACATCTTTATAGATTTTACAGATCTCAGCGGTCAGCCTGTCGTAATCCCGTTCGGATGCATGACCGAAAATCTTTACTTCCACAAATGCAAGCTTTGTATTATTATTCCCTTTAAAGTAAAGGGAACAGTTATCTTCAAAGCCAACCATGAGCCAGCTTTCCGATTTGCCGGGAATGAGGCTGATGGCCTGTCCAAGCTTTGATTTTAGTGCTGTTTTTTCTTCTTCTGATAATGCGACATTTACTTTCGAGTTGATGAAAGGCACTGATTTCTCCTCCTTAAATCGTTTTTTATATCATACCACATATAATTAAAAATTACCATCCACTTTCTGATTCTTATCCTCTTCTATGAGCAGGTCCGCAAGCGTCAGCTTCCCATGGAGAAATTCCATGATCTCCTGGATCTCCCTGCGGTTATCCTTCTTTCCGCCCTGCTTCACTCCGCGGATCAGAATATTTTTCGGTGTATGCTCCATGTCGATAAATTCAAGAATCTGAGTCCGGTATCCCTGGCTTTCCAGAATTTCTGCCCTGAGCGCATCCGTATAAAGAGCTGCCATCCGTTCCCGGATCAGACCATATTGAAATACAGGAGCCATAAGCTCCTGATGTATGGTTTTATTCAGCTCATGCTGACAGCAGGGAACCGACAAAATGACAGAGGCTCCCCAACGGACGGCCTTTGCCAGGGCATAATCCGTAGCGGTATCACAAGCATGAAGAGTCACTACCATATCCACATGGTCCACACCCTCGTAGGAAGCGATATCTCCATGATAAAATTTTAACTTATCATATCCATACCGCTCTCCCAGGCGGTTACAGTCATCAATGACCGTCTGCTTTAAATCCAGCCCGATAACACGGATCAAATACCCTTTCAGTTCATGAAGATAGTAATACATAGCAAAGGTCAGATAGGATTTCCCGCATCCAAAATCAATGATTACATTCTCTCGGCTCTTGTCAAGCCTTGGGAGAATATCTTCAATAAATTCTAAGAACCGGTTGATCTGGCGAAACTTATCATATCTGGAAGCAATGACTTTTCCTTCCGCCGTCATGACTCCTAAATCCACCAGAAAGGGAACTGGTGTGCCTTCTTTTAAAATATAACTTTTCTGTCTGTTATGCTGAGGGACTGTAGAAGTTGCCGCAATTTTTTGTTGCCGTTTTATCTTGATGCTTGGACTACCCTTTTTGCTCATCAGCACTCTAACCTGGCCCTTTCTGGATTCCAGTTCCATCTGGCGCAGCATTCCATCCAGCAGATCCACGATATAGGAGATACATTCTCCCACTGAAAAATTCTTATGAAAGGCCTGGTTTCCCACCAGCTCTTCCGCTTGAAAGATCAGGCTTCCTTTTAGCAAAAGCGGGCGTACCTTTACTTTGGAAACGCCCTGCTTATCTGATGGATTGCTGATTACGATCCGAAGCAGATTTTCATCAAGAAACTCTCTTCCAATCTGAATTAATTGTTCTTTTTCCTTTTCTTCCATGAAATCAGGCAATTCCTTTCTTCTTTCTCGCCCATGCTTTTTGGGCATAGAGGGATACCCGCAGGGTGTTTCTTCTTTCTCGCCCATGCTTTTTGGGCATAGAGGGATACCCGCAGGGTGTTTCAGTTTTCTGCATCCACCCAGCTTGCCCGCAAAAGCTCCGGGTATGGCTCAAGATGTGCATAATCATTAAAACGTTCCATTAAAAATCGCCCTGTTTTTTCGTTCCAGTGAACTTCTGTAATGCTGCAGTTTTCAAGGGAATTTCCAAGGAGACGATAAAATTTCGGTTCCATATGAAGCAATGCCGATGTCACGGAGCGGATCACGCCGCCGTGAGTCACAACAGCTACATTCTGGTAACCGCTTGAGGCTATTTCTTCAAGGACAGGGATGGCCCGTTTTATTACATCCCCGGCACACTCGCCTCCGGGATAGGGCAAATCCTGTTCCAGCCGTGCCTGTTCTTTCTGAAAATCTCCGTATATTGCCGCTATCTTCTCATCCGCCATGCCTTCCATATCTCCGAAGGAAATCTCCCTAAGCTCCTGCCTTATGATGTGCTTTGCATTCCAGTACCGGTTCGCTTCCCTGGCGGTTTCCACCGCCCGGATCAAATGGCTGGAATATACCGCTTCCATGCCTACGGAGGCAAGCCGCTTCCCGACTAAGGCCGACTGGCGTCGGCCTTCTTCGGCTAGATCCACATCGATATTACAGAGTTTGCTGTTTTGCCGTCCATGGCGAATCAAATAGATATTCATTCCCTGTATCCCTCCTCCACCGGTACTTAATTTTTAAAGCTGTGAATAGGCGCCGGGATCCGTCCGCCTCTGGTTACGAATTTCTCGCAGGAGTACTTGCTGACCGGCATAACAGGAGCATATCCCAATAAACCGCCGAATTCCACCGTCTCTCCCACGGATTTACCAATAACCGGAATAATGCGGACTGCCGTTGTCTTCTGATTTACCATTCCGATCGCGGATTCGTCTGCAATAATACCTGCAATGGTAGTGGCAGGTGTGTCTCCAGGAATTGCGATCATATCAAGTCCTACCGAGCATACACAGGTCATTGCTTCCAGCTTCTCGATATTTAACGCTCCCATGGCTACCGCATCGATCATTCCCTGATCTTCGCTGACCGGAATAAACGCACCGCTTAAACCGCCCACATAGGAGGAGGCCATTACGCCGCCTTTTTTTACCTGGTCATTTAACAAGGCAAGGGCAGCCGTGGTACCCGGTGCGCCAACCCGTTCCAGGCCGATCTCTTCCAGGATTTCAGCCACACTGTCACCAACGGCTGGAGTCGGTGCAAGAGATAAATCAATGATACCAAAAGGAACATCCAGCCTTTTTGATGCCTCCTGGGCAACCAACTGGCCGACACGGGTTATCTTAAAAGCGGTTTTCTTAATCGTTTCACAGAGAACTTCAAAATCCTTTCCTCTGGCTGCTTCAATGGCGGTCTTAACAACCCCAGGACCGCTGACTCCCACATTAATGATGACATCCGCTTCCGTCACCCCGTGGAACGCTCCAGCCATAAAAGGATTATCATCCGGCGCATTGCAGAACACCACCAATTTGGCGCAGCCGAGGGAATCAATGTCCCTGGTGGCCTTTGCCGTTTCCACTACGGTCTCTCCCATAAGAGCCACTGCATCCATGTTAATGCCTGTCTTTGTGGAACCTACATTGACTGAGCTGCATACACGGTCCGTGCAGGAGAGGGCCTTTGGTATGGAGCAGATCAGATTTTTATCCGCAGCGGTCATTCCCTTGCTCACCAGGGCAGAATAGCCGCCAATGAAATTAACGCCCACTTCCTTGGCCGCACGGTCAAGGGTCTGTGCAATGGTTACAAAATCTTCCGGACTCTTGCAGGCCGCACCGCCGACTATGGCAATGGGAGTTACAGAAATTCTTTTATTTACAATGGGTATTCCAAAATCCTTTTCAATCTCCTTTCCCACTGCCACTAGATTTTTTGCAACGGTTGTGATTTTATTATAAATTTTTTCATTCACCGTTTTTAAGTCACTGTCACTGCAGTCAAGAAGGCTGATGCCCATGGTAATGGTACGTACATCAAGCAGCTCCTGTTCGATCATTTTATTGGTTTCATTAACTTCAAACATATTTAACATATCGGGAACCCATCCTTTTCTTATGCCTTGAACTTGTCATCAGATACGGTGCATGCTGGTAAAAATCTCTTCACGCTGGCATTTTACCTTTACTCCGATTTCATCGCCAATCTGTTCCAGTTCATCAGCAAGCTCACCGAAAGGCTTCGTTGCATCATTAATATCCACGATCATCATCATGTTAAAGAAGCCCTGGACAATGGTTTGGGAAATATCCAATATGTTCACCTGGTTGCCTGCTAAATAAGTACAAATCTTTGCTATGATTCCTACGGTATCTTTTCCAACTACTGTAATAATCGTTTTGTTCATTATGTTTCTCCTCTTTCATTAGATTATATCATGGACCTGCAGTTCATGATCAACATTCAACCTTCGTGCCGATGAGCAAGTTCATCTTCGCTCTCCTGCGCTCATTATATCGTAATAATCTCTGACATCTGATCCCTTTTTGCAACCGTTATGGAAAAATCAGATGCCTTAAATGGATTATCTCCTTCTGTGATCTCAAGCCTTACCGTTTCATAAGCAAGCTCTTCATAATTGTTCTCCTTGCTTAAGTGGCCCAGCAAAATCTTCTTTAAGTTTTCATGAAGAATACAGCACAAAAGCCGTCCCGCGTTCTCATTGGAAAGGTGTCCGTGATCTCCCAGGATCCTGCGTTTCAGATAGTAGGGATAAGGCCCTGCCTGCAGCATATTCACATCGTGATTGGACTCGATCAGCACCGCATCAAGTCCTTGAAGATGCTCAATAATATACTGGTCGTAATGCCCCATATCTGTGGCAACCGCAACAGACCTGCGGCCATGCTGGATCCGGTAAGCCACCGGCTTCACCGCATCGTGATCAATGGAAAAAGGCTTTACTTCCAGATCCCCAACATTAAAATCAACATCAGGCCTGATGGCACAAAATAATTCCCTGGGGTATTCCCCTAAATACTTCTGTTTTGATATCTCCTCCAGGGTTTCCCTGGTCCCATAAATAGGAACCCCATATTTCCTGGCCAGAACTCCCAGTCCTTTTGTATGGTCGGAGTGTTCATGGGTAATGACGATTCCAGTCAGTTCACTGCCCTTTACTCCTATTTCATTTAATCCTTGTTCGATCCGCTTGTTGCTTATCCCGGCATCCACCAGGATATGCGTGGTATCGGAGCCCACATAAATGCAGTTTCCGCTGCTTCCGCTTGCAATACTTACCAATCTCATATTTTCCTCTTTTCAGCCCTGCATTCCGGATGATCCCCCCGCTTTTCCGGGTGTAATGAGATACCCGCAGGGTATTACCCTCTGCTTTTCAATAATTCAGCCAGCTGTTGCTTTACCTCCTCCATGGAACCGTTATTTTCAATCACCCGCGTACAGCGGTTTAAAAACTCAGCTTCAGAGGCCTGACTCGCTATGATACGCTCCGAATGCTCTCTCGTATAGCTCCTGGTTTCCGCCAAACGGCGGATCCGGTTCTCCTTTGATGCATGGACGTACCACATCTCATCCCAGCTGTCATCCATATTTTCATTCATAATTGCAAATTCTACCACAATAAGCCCTGCTTGGGAAGCAGAAATTTTATCCTCAATGGTTTTCCATACCATAGGGTGAATGATTCCATCTACGGTTTTCCTTGCGCTGTCATCCTCAAAGATGCGTGCGGCCAAAGCTTTACGGTCGATGGTTCCATCAGGTTTTAAGAGGTCTTCCCCCAAGGCTGTCTTAACAGCCAGGTAGCCTTCCTTTCCCGGCTCCATGAGCTCATGGGCCACTTCATCCGCTTTGATTACTTGCGCACCATATTCCTCTTCTAAAATAGAAAGAACCAGACTTTTTCCGGCTCCGACCCCTCCGGTCAATCCAATCACTCTCATCCTGTCACCAACCATTTATTCTCCTAAAGGCAGCGGCCCAAAAGGACATACCTGGATGTCCTTCTGGCGACAGCCTATCAAATACATTGCAGCAAGGTGTTTTACTTTGCATCAAACCAGGAGTCTCCTACATTTGCCTCTACCTCAAGGGACACTGCAAGGTCCGCTGCATGCTTCATTTCTTCCACAAGAAGCTCTTTTACCTTATCAACCTCATCATGATATGCTTCAATGAGAAGCTCATCATGAACCTGAAGGACGATCCTGGATTTTAATTCCTGCTTTCTTAAAGCATTGTCCACCCGGATCATAGCAATCTTGATAATATCCGCCGCAGTACCCTGGATGGGAGAATTCATGGCGACCCGCTCTCCAAAGGAGCGCTGCATGAAGTTAGAGGATTTCAGCTCTGGTACGGGACGGCGTCTGCCAAACATACTGACTGCAAACCCCTGTTCTTTCGCCTCAGACACAAGCCCATCTAAAAACGACTTCACACCCGGATAGGTTTCAAAATATTTACTGATGTATTCCGAAGCCTCTTTTCTGGTGATGCTTAAGCCCTCACTCAGTCCAAAGGAGCTGATTCCATAAACAATGCCAAAGTTTACGGCCTTTGCGTTCCTTCTCTGAAGAGGCGTCACCTCATTTAGCGGAACGTGAAACACCTGGGAAGCCGTTATGGCATGGATATCCTCCGCCTGCCGGTAAGCACCGATAAGACGCTGGTCCCCTGACATATGGGCCAGTACTCTCAGCTCAATCTGAGAATAATCCGCATCAACAAACCGGCATCCCTCCTGAGGTACGAAAACCTTCCTGATTTCCCTTCCCAGCTCCATGCGGACCGGAATGTTCTGTAAATTAGGTTCTGTGCTGCTGATTCTTCCCGTAGCTGTAATGGTTTGGTTAAAGGTTCCGTGAATCCGCTCATCCGGTCCGATGTAAGCTGCCAGCCCGTCTGCATAGGTAGAATTCAATTTCGTCAGCTGTCTGTAATCCAGAATCAGGTTGACCGCAGGCCAGTCAGGCGCCAGCTTTTCCAATACATCCGCTGCCGTTGAATAACCGGTTTTTGTCTTTTTTCCTCCCGGAATCTTCATATGGTCAAAGAGAACCTCTCCTAACTGCTTGGGGGAATTGATATTAAAGGTTTCTCCCGTTTCTTCATATATCTTCTGCTCAAGCTCTGCAATACGGACCTTTAAACGGTCACCATATTCCTTCAGGCGATCCTTTTCCACGCGGATTCCTGCTTCTTCCATATGAAAAAGGCTGTAGATCAAAGGCATTTCAATCTCATAAAACAGCTTATCCATACCTGCCTTTTCCAGTGACTCACGAAGCAGGTCATGGCTTTTTAAGGCAACATAGGATATATAACAGATGCAGGTAACGGCTTTTTCCCTGTTTTCTTCCAGTGCACGCTTAAAGGAGCTTTTTCCTATAAGCTCTGATCTAGACGGGGTGGAGAGATCTAAGTAATCCTCCGCCAGATCATTGTATTCATAGGAATCCTTTAACGGGTTTAACAGATATCCGGCGACTCCAGCATCAAACACCGGTTGTTCCGGCGAAAGCTTTAAAAACGCTAGCTGGCTCTTTAAGTGAAAGACGGTTGTCTGTCCCGCTCTTTTACAGACCTCCTCTGCTTTCTCTGCCAGATATTGCGGCGTAAGAGTCCCCTGGGGAATGAAGCAGTAGCACTCTGTTTCACTGAGGCAAAGAGACAGGGCTGACACAGCCTTGTCCTCAATGACCAGCTGCAGTCCCAACCGACAATCCACTTTGCACTTTAAAAATATTGCTTCAGCTTCTGAAAGGTCTGTAACAGCTTGAAAGCCAGATTCCAGGGACGGTTCCTCATCTTCTCCAGGGAAAACGGCTTGGACGAAATCCATATCAATAATTTTCTGAATCTCTGCCTGCTGGAGGGTTTTTGTATAATCCAGACGGATATCGCAATCCCTGCGAAGGGCAGCAAGTTCTTCCTTCCGCTTTACTGCTTCCGGATTCCCGGTAAGCGCCTCCCGGATTCTCTGAGACCCTATTTCTTCTATGTGGTCATAAATATTTTCTACGCTGTGATACTCCCTTATTAACTGACAAGCCATTTTCTCGCCAATCCCCCTTGATCCGGAAAGCGCAAATACTCCGCCAAGAGACTCCGGCTCCAGGCCAAATTCTTCCCGTATAAGCTCTATGGAATAGGCCTTAAACTCCAGGCCCTCTTCTCTGACAACCGGCATCTTAAGGGTTACATGTTCTTCCACTGCCTGCAAAAGCCTCCGATCCCCAGACAGGAGCTGTATTTCCCCTTCCTCTTCCAGGCATCTTTTTGCCAAGGAGGCCAGAATATCTGCGGAAGTATATCCATTTTTATCCAGAACAGGGATATCCAGGGAAAGCATTGCCTCCCTTAAGCGCTCTTCCTCCGTTAAAAGTCCTTCGTACACCGCTGTGTTTTTATACATTTCTTTATGACTTCCTTCTGGTCCGGAATCAAAGGCCACTGCCAGATAGTCCGCTTCTTTTGCCTCTAGAAGCTTCACGATCAGACTTTGAACCCCTCTCGCTCCATTGGAAGGAAGCCCGTAAAAGGCGTTCCTCAGCATACTGCTTCCATCTACTAAAACAATATTTTTTCTGCTCATGTTTCCTCTTTCCTGCCCATCTTCTGGGGCATAAAGGTATACCCGCAGGGTGTTTCCTCTTTCCTGCCCATCTTTTGGGGCATAAAGGTATACCCGCAGGGTATTTCCTCTTTTCTGCCTATGCTATTGGGTTATAAAGGTATGCCAGTATACCCATTTAGGTACTCTCTTCCATCATAGTAGGCCCCACTGCAGCCATATCCGGCATTGCAGTAGGACCGTAAAAAACAGGGCCATTACGCTTACCGTAGCCACCGCATACCTGGCAATTTTAATACACCGTATAACCTGAAGCCTTTGTCGGGACTGTTCTAAGGCTGCCTCCAGCGCTCCTTTTATATTATAATTCCCCGTTTCGGAATCCAGCTGCCTGATTCCCACGTCCACAGTAAAGTATATTTCCAGTTCCTCCCGGCAATCCAGGCAGGATTCCATATGTTCCAGAAATTCACTCAGCTCTTCGTCTGTCAGTTCATCATTGATGTATGGCATAACAAGACGTTCTGCTTCCTTACATGTCATGGTCCAGACACCTCCTTTATTATATCTTTTGTCTATCATACAATATATTTTACTCATTTTCAATTTAATAATCGCAAAAAAACACTTGCCAAATGGAAAATCCTATGATAAAATAATGAGCGTTGTAAGGAAAGGCCGGCATGTCGGAATGGCAGACGAGGCGGACTCAAAATCCGTTGATGGCAACATCGTGTGGGTTCAAGTCCCACTGCCGGCACTACACCCTTGGCAGGGAGCAAGGCTCTGGAAAGCTGAAAAAGTTCAGTTTTCCAGAGTCTTTTCTCTATTCTGCGGCTAGTACATCTCGCACTTTTCGGCATCTTCTGCAGCACCTTCCTTCCAAAATTTTCCTATATTTTTCTTAATTCGGGGAAAATCACGGGCACATCTTCAATATTTGTGATATACTGTAAAAAAATCCGTAAAACTGAAGGGAGGTAATCCTATGAAACGATACAATGTTATCCCAGCCCTTTTCATCGGCTGCACCCTGATTTTAAGCGGCTGCGGGCAAAAAAATTATGTTAAAACCGACTTACCAGCCACCTCTGTAGCTGCATCCGGAGAGACCATGTCCGCTGCCGCAGAAGCATCAGAACCTGTAAAAATTGAAAACCCGGATTCCCAGGCTCAGCAAGAGGAAGCTGTCAAGAACACCTCTGCCGCCGGCATCACTGCTGCCCTCCACACCTATAAAGAGGGAAAAGTTTCCATTCAGTATCCAGTCGTCTCCGGATTGGAGGATGGGGCTATGGAAGAAAAAATCAATGCTTTGTTAAAAAGCAATGCCCTTGAGATATTAAAAGCCTATTCCGTCAATGAGGAAAAGGACAGCCTTTCTCTTACAGCAAAAGTAAACTCCGTAGACAGGAAGCGCGTCACAGTTGTATACACCGGACTTTTTTCCGGGGACGGCGCGGCGCATCCGGTTAATGTGTTTTTTACCAATACGGTTGATCTGTCCATGGCAAAGGATCTAAGACTCACGGATTATGTAGATCCCAATGCGCTGGCTGAATACATCCGTTCTGATGACTGTCAGCTCTATGATGCCACTCCTGAACTTACAGAAGCATTGATTCCTTATTTGGTTCAAACCAGCCTGGAAACATATACCAAAATGTTCCAAAAAGCGGATTTTCCCATGGAGACAGCATCCTCTGGACATACTCCTGCCTTTCCGGAATCCTTTAGCTATGAAGACCGCGGTACCATTATTGTTTCCATTCCGGTCCCCCATAGTCTGGGTGATTTTGCGCTGATAAAATATACTCCTGAGACAAAATAGGAAAAATAGTTGCCTTTTACTTCGTTCTCTGTTAAAATAGGACGGAAAATAAAAGGAATTGGGGTAGAAAAATGAGTAACAACGTAAAACTGACAACCCGAGATTATCTGCTCAGTATCCAGCATCTGTTCGCCGCCTTCGGTGCAACCGTGCATAGCGTTACTGATAAGTCACAATCCATCGCTGGCATTACTTTCCACAGGTGCCGGCAACTTAATATTCCACTGCTGTACTAAAATTAAGGTTCCATTATTTCCTGGTTATCCTTCACTTTTCTGGCCGCTGCCACCGCAGTTATCCGGCCGGAAGAAACCGCGATCCCAGGAAACGTACCTTTAGCACAGGGTGGAATTATTTTCGCCCTGGGGGCCATCCCTTCCTTCACTCCCATTCCCTGCGTAATTCTTATGAAGTATATGGAGCATTACGACTAATGGAACTGTTGCATGGAAAAACTTTTAAAGGATAGCTTATTGTAGAACTTAATGTTATAGCAGGCTCAATTACAAGATACAATTTACTTTGTTTCTTGTAGTCATAATCGTTGTTCTCATAAACCTCATATTACCGGAAACCCCTGATACTCTAAGAGAATAAAGAAAGGATTTAAAACAATTATGGACTTTTCAATGGACAATGTAACCGTTTTTACTCACCCGCTTATTCAGCACAAGATCTCTATTTTAAGAGATAAGAGGACAGGCACCAATGAGTTCCGTGCCCTCATCGAAGAAATCGCAATGCTGATGGGATTTGAGGCCTTAAGAGATCTCCCCTTACAGGACGTAGAGGTGGAAACTCCCATTGAGACCTGTATGACTCCAATGATTGCCGGTAAAAAAATGGCTGTCGTTCCTATCCTTCGTGCCGGACTGGGCATGGTCAACGGAATCCTGGCTTTGGTTCCCTCTGCAAAAGTAGGCCACATCGGCCTGTACCGGGATGAAGTTACCCATGAGCCCCACGAATACTACTGTAAGCTGCCAAGCCCAATCGAGCAAAGAACCATTGTTGTAACAGATCCTATGCTGGCAACCGGCGGTTCCGCAGTAGCCGCTGTGGATTTCATCAAACAGCATGGCGGAAGAAACATCAAATTCATGGCCATTATCGCTGCTCCGGAAGGCTTAAAGAGACTTCGTGAGGCACATCCGGACATCCAGATCTACATCGGACATCTGGACCGCCAGTTAAATGATAACGCCTATATCTGTCCTGGTCTGGGAGATGCAGGAGACAGAATCTTCGGTACAAAATAACAGACAACTAAGAACCACTAAAAACGCGCCTTGATCCGGCATATCCTGCCGCTTCAAAGCGCGTTTCTTTTTGACTATATTTTATCCGATTCCTTTATATAGGATGCTAAGTGCAAATACTAACGCAGCAAGAAAAACATAGATGTATTTTGCAGTAAAAAGATAAGCCGCCCCTAAAGGCTTCTTCCTTCCCCTGTTTAATTCTTCCATGATCTTTCCATCTTTTAATACCCAGTAAATCATGATGGAGCATAAAACAGCGCCAAAGGGAACTACGTATATTGTAATCAGATCCATAAAGAATCCCATATAAGGCTCGTATTCTATGAAGAGTCCTGGAATAAACACCGCGGCTCCTACCAAAAAAATAGCCTTTTTGCGTGATAAGTGTAAATGAGTCTGTACCGCCTCTGAGCACACCTCAAGCATGTTTACCAGAGAGGTCACCCCTGCAAACAGCACAGAAAGGAAAAACAGCACTGCCACCCATCTTCCCGCCGGAATCATGGAAAAGACCTTTGGCACTGTGATGAACATGAGCGGCGGACCGCTTGCAGGGTCCATCTGAAAAGCAAATACCGCCGGAATGATGGCGAAGCCGGCCAAAAGCGCAGCAATCGTATCAAGGAATGCAGTGGTGATGGCTGCCTTAGGAATATCTTCCTTTTTATCCAGATAGCTTCCGTAAATGACCATTCCAGAGCCTGTAATGGATAAGGAAAAGAATGCCTGTCCCATGGCCATCACCCAGGTTTCCGGCTTCAGCAAGTACTCCCATCTGGGAACCAGCAGATATTCATAACCAGCCAGAGCGCCTGGAAGAAAAAAGACCCGGACCGCAATGATTGCAAACAGGATAAAAAAAGATGGCATCATGATTGCATTTACTTTTTCAATCCCCTTTAAGACACCGCCAGCCAGCACTGCCACAGTAATGACAACAACAAGGAAATGCCAGGGCATGCTGCCAAATTTTCCAGTCATGCTGGAAAAATATACCGTTGCATCCGTATTCATCATCACGCCGCTTAAGGATCCGAACAGATACTTAAGAACCCAGCCTACAATGATGGCATAGCCAATGGCAATGCCAAAAGACCCGATCAAAGGGATGGCTCCAATAAAGCCGCCTCCTTTTTTTCCTCTGGTCTTCATGGCATAGTCATAGGAACCAATAGGGCCTGTCCCGGTCAGCCTGCCAAAGGCAAACTCGCCGGAAAGCCCAACCATGCCAAACAAAAAAATAAAACCAAAATACACCAGTAAAAAAGCGGCTCCCCCATACTGGCCCAGGCGGTAGGGAAACATCCAGATGTTTCCCATACCTACCGCAGAGCCAACAGAGGCAAGGATAAATCCGATCCGCGAACCAAAGGTTCCGTTCTTCGCCGCAGTGTGTTGTTTATCCATTGTACTGTTCCTTATTCCTCAATTTTTTTCTCTACGATTTCTCCCTGGTTCTTATAGATGGAGTTAGCATCTACACAGCCTCTGACACAGGAAAGAGGATAAATATTGGACTTCGGTCCGATTACGGTTCCTGGATTTAAGACTGCGCCGCAGCCAACTTCCGTGAAATCGCCTATGATCGCACCGAATTTCTTAAGGCCGGTCTCAATATCCCCGTCTTCTGCATGAACCGTTACCAAAGACTTATCGGATTTTACGTTGGAAGCCAGAGAAGAAGCACCCATATGTGACTTATAGCCTAAGATGGAATCTCCTACATAGTTGTAATGAGGAACCTGTACGCCATCAAAAAGAATGGAATTCTTAATTTCAGAAGAGTTTCCTATTACAGCACCTTCTCCAATGATGGCATTGCCTCTGATAAATGCACAATGACGGATCTGTGCGCCCTTACAGATGATCACATTCTCACCCATACATGCAGTTGGCGGAAGATTGATGGATTTATGAATCCATACTGCTTTACCCACGTGAACAAACTCATCCTTTGGAAGACGCGCTCCCAGAGAGACGATGAATTCGCTGATTTTGGGAAGGATCTCCCATGGGTAAGTAGTCTGTTCAAATAATAATTTTGCTATTGTATGGGTAGTATCAAATAAGTCCTGGTTTGTCATATCTTCTTTTTTCATTTTATAATCTCCTATTTTTGTTTTTTATAATTAGCTGCCGCGGCATCAAATACACCATGCAGATCGTAGTGATTGTTGAGTCTTAAAACTCCTGCGGTCCGCCCGGCAACAAAATTCTCCAGCTTCTGCATATATTCATCCGGGGTTATGGACCCCTCGGCCACGTAAGTCAGCCCTTTTTCCCAGCTTGCCGTCAATTCCGGATTAAGAAGCTGTCTGATGGAAGCATTGACTACGTCGAAAATCATCTCTCCCAAAAGAGTGGGTACAATTATCTGAGTCTTGCTGTTTAGGGAGAGGTATTTGATATTGCACAGCTTTTTTAAAATCTCAGCCCGTGTAGCACTGGTTCCTATTCCGCTTCCCTTTATCTGGGCGCGGAGTTCTTCATCTTCAATAAGCTGTCCGGCGTTTTCCATGGCTAAGATCATGGAACCGGATGTATAGCGCTTGGGAGGAGAGGTTTCTCCTTCCTTAATCGTCAGCTTTTTAAGAGGAAGCTTCATTCCTTTTTTCAGGGTGCCAAGCATAGCAACGAATGCGGGATTATCCATCTGATTCTGAGAGGATTCCTGATTGTTCTCCTCTTGTCCGTTGTCCTCAGAAGGTGCTTCACCATTTCCTTCATCCTGCTGCTTCTTTTTTCCCCAGGACACCTCAGCAACTTTTAAATAACCCGCTTCCAGCATGACCCGGAAATTGGCATAAAAATGTTCCTTTCCCGACAACTGATTCGGGGCGGGTTCTGCAGCGGGGTTCCCTGTATCCGCCACAAGCTCCAGGGCATATTTCTGATAAACAGCCGGGGGATAAAAGACGCTTATAAATCTTCTTGCTATGACTTCATAAACCTTCAATCCCAGGGGAGACAGTCCTCTCAACGCGGCAAGTCCCTGACCGGTGGGTATGATGGCATAGTGGTCCGTTATTTGCTTATCATTGACGTACCTGGTTTTTTCAATGGTCTTAAAAGAGCCCTTCTCCATAACCTCTGCAGCTGCTTCTGCCAAAGGTTCAAAGCCCTTAAGCCCGGCTATGTTCTTATGGATCTCCTTTGCAACCGCCGTGGATAAAACTCTGGCATCAGTTCTTGGGTAAGTGACCAGCTTCTTCTCATAAAGCTCCTGGACCTGCTTTAAGGTCTCATCAGGACTGATCTTAAACATTCTGGAACAGTCATTCTGAAGCTCAGCCAGATTGTAAAGCAAGGGAGGATTCTTTGTTTCCTTTTTCTTTTCTATGGAAGCAACGGTTCCTTCCATGGGATCCATGAGAGACAGGGTGTTTATCAGCTCTTCCGCATATTTTCGTTCCTTAAAGCCGTTTTCCTTATAAAGGAATGGGGATTCGAAATACTTGGATCCAGGAGCGCTTCTCCACTCCCCGTCAAAATCCATACCCGATAATTCGGGGTTTACTGCATCTTCTTTAGAAAAGGTTCCGATTACACGGTAAAACGGAGTTTTAACAAAGTCCCGGACCTCCCGTTCTCTCCGCACCACCATCCCCATGACACAGGTCATGACCCGGCCGACGGATATTACCGTATTCTTCCCGCTTTTTAAGTAATTGGAAATATGCTGCCCATATCTTAGTGTAAGCAATCGGGAAAAATTAATTCCCATGAGATAATCTTCTTTCGCCCTTAAATAGGCTGAGGCCGAAAGATTATCGTATTCGGATTCATCCTTTGCTTCCCGGATGCCTCGTAAAATCTCATCCTCAGTCTGGGAATCAATCCACACACGTTTCTGCTTCTTGTCCACCACTCCTGCCATTTGCGCCACCAGGCGGTATATGTATTCTCCTTCCCGCCCGGAGTCCGTGCATACATAAATGGTATCCACATCAGGACGGTTCAGCAGGCCGCTTACAATCTTAAATTGTTTTTCAGCGTTTGGAATCACCTCGTACTTAAACTCCTTGGGAAGAAAAGGAAGGGTGGATAGGCTCCACCGCTTGAATTTGGGATCATAGCTTTCCGGATAGCTCATCGTTACCAGATGCCCTACGCACCAGGTTATGATCACCTGATCCGATTCTATATATCCATCCCTGCGTCTTCCATTCGCCTTTAAAGCGTTGGCAAACTCCTGGGCCACACTTGGTTTTTCTGCAATGTATAACGATTTCGACATATATCTCCCTACCGCCTTATGATAGTAACCTGTTCATTATAACACTAAAATTGATGAATGGCAAATCTTTCTGATAACTATGCCTTTGCGGAACCTTTCCTTTTATATTCAGATAAGATAACGGAGGTGAACATCAGCACACATCCAGCCGCCAGTTTTATCGTCACCTGCTCCCCCAAAAACAGAACGGAAAACATCAGGCCGAATACAGCTTCAAAGGATAAAATAATGGAGGAAGTATTGGGAGTCAGATGCTTTTGTCCCATATTCTGGAGAAGAAAACAGATCATCGTGCAAAAGATTCCCAGATACAGCAGGCCGGTCACCATGGAAGTGTCAATCACGGTTACATCTAAGGAACCTTCCAAAACCGGAGCAATTGCCCAGCTTAAGATTGCCGCCATAACCATCTGGATCACAGTCAGGATAATGGGATCATGGTCTTCAGTATAACGATCAATAAAAACAATATGAAACGCGAAGAAAAAGCCGCATACAAAAGTCATCAAATCCCCAATATTCACGGAAAGGTCTCCCTCCAGGGACAACAGCGCAAGTCCCAGCACTGCGATACCTGCTGCCGCCACATTGTTCCGGGAAGGCTTTTTTCTGTTATAAAACCAATGGAGAAACGGTACCAGGATCACGTACAATGTGGTGATAAAAGCATTTTTACTGGCAGTAGTATATTTAAGCCCATAGGTCTGAAAAAAATAACTGACAAACAAAAAAACTCCTAAAAGTCCGCCGCACATTAAATCCGGCTTACTGACTTTTTTCACCCGCTTCCAGAATACGGCCACCAGCGCAACAGACGCAATGGTAAAGCGTAAAGCCAGTAAATAAGCCGGGGTGATCACTTCCACCGAATTCTTCATCACAACAAAGCCGCTGCCCCATATGATGGTTGTTATAATCAGACCCAAGGCAGATAATGCCTTAATCCCTTTTCCGTCCTGTTTATTCATATGTACACCTAGATGTCCTTTCACAAAAGAGCAGGGGCGCAGTATCCTGCGTCCCTGGTTTATTTTACCTGCTCATTTCTATTTTATAATAGAGAACTTGTATATGGTTGTTGTCTTATATTCTTCGCCGGCTTTTAAGACTGGAGACTGAAATTCCGGTTTATTTACGGAATCAGGATAATACTGGGTTTCAAAGCAATAGCAGCAGCGCTTTTCGTATACCGCTCCGCCTTTGCCCGTCATTCCATTTTTTAAGAAGTTCGCAGTGTAGAACTGTATTCCGGGAAGGTCTGTATAAACCTCCATCCGGATGCCTGTCTTATCTGATTCCGATGCGGCACACAGGGAAACCTCACCTTGCGGGTGGTTTAATACCCAGTTATGGTCATAACCTCCGCCAAAGATCAGCGCCTCATATTTCTCATTGATATCCTGCTCAATGGGTTTCATTACAGTGAAGTCCATGGGAGTTCCCTTAACAGGGGTGAACTCCCCGGTGGGAATGGAACCTTCATCTGCCCTTGTATATGTATCTGCATCAATCCAGACACGCTGCTTCATGGCATCTGCGCCATCATGTCCATCAAGGTTGAAATAACTGTGATTGGTAAAGTTTGCTACGGTATCTGCATCGCAGATCATATGGTAGGAAATCTCAAGGCTGTTATCCGGTGTTAGTGTATAGGTTACTGTAATGTTTGCATTCCCTGGGAATCCCTGATCTCCATCTGGTGAAAACAGGGAAAAGCTGACACTTGTTCCAAGATCATTTTCCTCCGCCTCACTGTCCCAAAGACGGCTTTGGTAAAGATCCGGTCCGCTGTGAAGATTGTTAGGCCCGTTATTAGGTTCCAGTTTGTACTCTTTTCCATTAATGCTGAATTTTGCACCTGCAATACGGTTGGCATTCCTTCCGATGGGAGCTCCAAAATGTGGCGGATTTAAAAGATATTCATCCGCGCTGTCAAATCCCAGGACCACATCAACTACGGTCCCATCCCTGTCAGGCACATTCATATTGACCCAAACTGCACCGAGATTTGTGAAAGAAGCGGAAACTCCGTTTCTATTTACAAGTGTATACAGATACACTTCCCTTCCATCTTGCATGTTTCCCCAAAGCTCTTTCTTGTATGCCATTTTCCTTCCTCCATATACCTTTTTACTTAAAGCTCTCTCCCTGAAGGTCGAGAGCTCTATGATCCAATCATTCTTTGGCCTTGATATATCCCTTTGCGGTTAAAAGCTCTGCTGAGAGAACCGCACCGCCGGCCGCTCCGCGGACCGTATTATGGGACAGACCCACAAATTTATAATCGTAAACCGAATCTTCTCTTAAACGTCCTACTGAAATTCCCATTCCTTTTTCAAAATCCACATCATGAGTAACCTGTGGACGGTTATCCTCTTCCAGATACTGTATGAACTGCTTGGGAGCGCTTGGAAGCTCAAGTTCCTGCGGAAGGCCCTTAAAATTCACCATGCGGTCAATTAATTCCTCTTTGGTGGGCTTTTTGCGGAATTTTACAAATACAGCCGCCGTATGTCCGTTTAATACGGGTACCCGTATGCACTGACAGGTGATGACCGGTTCACTGGCTTTTACGATCTCCCCGTTTTCAATCTTTCCCCAGAGACGAAGCGGCTCCTGCTCGCTCTTTTCTTCTTCTCCTCCGATATAAGGAATGATGTTTTCTACCATCTCCGGCCAGTCCTTAAAGGTCTTTCCGGCTCCGGAAATTGCCTGATAGGTCGTAGCCACCACTTCATAGGGTTCAAATTCCTTCCAGGCTGTCAAAACAGGTGCATAGCTTTGAATGGAGCAGTTGGGTTTTACCACAATGAATCCACGGTCTGTGCCCAGACGCTTTTTCTGATCCTCAATGACTTCAAAATGCTCAGGATTGATCTCAGGCACCACCATAGGAACATCCGGCGTCCACCGATGGGCACTGTTATTTGATACAACCGGTGTTCCGGTCTTTGCATATGCTTCCTCAATGGCCTTTATTTCTTCCTTGGTCATATCCACAGCGCTGAAAACAAAATCAACACTGGCAGCAACCGCTTCCACTTCATTTACATTCATGACAGTTAGGTTTTTTACGGCCTCAGGCATTGGAGTGGTCATTTTCCAACGGCCGCCCACTGCTTCCTCATAAGTTCTGCCAGCAGAACGAGGACTTGCTGCCACTGTCACCACCTCATACCATGGATGATTCTCCAGAAGAGAAATAAATCTCTGTCCCACCATACCGGTTGCTCCTAAAACGCCAACTCGCAATCTTTTTTCCATCGCTTTCTCCTCTTTTCTTTTCATTTTGTAATCTTATCATATGCTAAATTCTTAACTATCCTATAACAAAGTGAAAAAAAAATCAATATTTATTCGCCAGAAAAATACATTTGTACGCCGTGCACATACATTTCTTTAAAATGTATGCTGCAGTAAAGCATTAAAGACGCACCTTGCTGCCCTTTCCGTCACGCTTTCCGATCTTCAGCCGGTTTAAATGAACCTCTTTTTCCTTGTAATGAATGATAGGATCCTCGCCTAAAAGATACACGGTCTCTAACTCCTCGCCAGGCGCCAGTTTGATTCCCCGCACGCCTCTTGCATTCTTCTTCATCTCAGGAATCTCTTCCGTCTGGAAACGTAAAAATACGCCTGCCGACGTCTGCAGCACCACATCCGTCTGTCCACCCACAAGCTGAACGCTGATGACACCATCTTCGTCCTGAAGCTTAGTGGCCGCTACGGTCCTGTTATTAGTTTCAAATTCCTCTCCCGGTACCAGTTTTACAAGAGCCTGTCTGGTAGCGAACAAAAATTTTCGGCCCTTGAAGCTCTGTGCATGGCCCAGGTATATGATCTCTTCCCTGGTCCCATCAAACTTGCTTAAATTATCAATGGGTGTCCCTTTATCCCGCAGCTTGCCGCCTGGAATATCCAGAACTTTCACCTGATGTAAGTTTCCTGTATTGGTAAAGATACATATTTTATCCGTATTCAAACAGTTTACCACATAAGGATTCTCTGTTTCAATGGTTTCTTTATTTCTTTCATAAGTATTCTTATCAAGCACCTTACAGTAGCCAAAACGGTCCATGACAAAGGTGACCTCTGATACGGCAACCGCATCTTCCTCATAAACGGCTTCCCTGCCATCCTCAATATGAGTCCTTCTTGGCGTCGCATATTCGGCTTTGATATTGTCTAAGTCTTTTTTAATGACCGCATCCATGTTTTTGCGGCTGGACAGGATTTTTTCATATTCAGCGATTTTAGCCAGCGTTTCCTTATACTCCTTTTCCAGTTGGAGGATCTCTAGACCGATCAGCTTATAGAGGCGCATTTCCAGAATAGCTCCAGCCTGTTTTTCCGTAAAGTGCAGCTTCTTTGCATCCTCTTCAAAACCCTTGACCCGGAAATTTATATTGGAGATATCTCCGGTCATCAGACAGTTCTTTGCGTCTTTCAGGTTTTTAGAACCCCTTAAAACTGCGATGATCAAATCAATGATGTCACAGGCTTTTATAAGGCCTTCCCTGATCTCTTTCTTTTCCAGCTCTTTTTCCAGAAGGGTCTGATATTTTCTGGTGGCATTTTCATATTGGAAATCCAGGTAATTTTTAAGGATTCCCCTTAAATCCAGGGTTTCCGGACGCCCGCCTGCAATGGCCAGCATGTTGACTCCAAAGGTATCTTCCAGCTTAGTTTTCTTATAAAGGATGTTGCGGATTTTCTCCACATCCGCATCCTTTCTCAGCTCCAGGACGATCCTGATCCCGTCTTTGTTGGACTGGTTGGAAATATCAACCACATCCGTAAGCTTTTTGCTCTCAACCAGGTCTGCCACATCCATCAGAAATTTATTAATTCCGGCTCCGACCATGGTATAGGGGATCTCTGTGATTAACAGTTTATCTTTATCTGCCTTCCGTTTTCCAAGCTCCACTTCTATTTTCCCTCTGAGCTTGATCTTTCCTACGCCGGTTTCGTAAATGGCAGGCAGATCACTTTTATTGGCTATAATACCGCCAGTGGGAAAATCCGGTCCAGGCAAATACTCCATTAATTCCTTTATGGTAATATCCTGATTATCAATATACGCACGGACCGCATCAATGACTTCTCCCAGGTTATGGGGAGGAATGCTGGTGCTCATACCCACTGCAATCCCCTCCGCCCCATTGATCAGCAGATTTGGAACCCGCACAGGAAGGACTTCCGGTTCCTTTTCCGTCTCATCGTAATTGGGGACAAAATCAACCGTCTTATCTAAGTCCTTTAAATAGACTTCCTCTGCGAATTTTTCCAGTCTGGCTTCCGTGTAACGCATGGCTGCCGCTCCGTCTCCCTCAATGGAGCCGAAGTTTCCGTGGCCGTTGACTAAAGGCATCCCCTTTTTAAATATCTGGGACATGACTACCAATGTCTCGTAAATGGAGCTGTCTCCATGGGGATGGTATTTACCCATGGTATCGCCCACGATACGCGCCGACTTCCGGTGGGGCTTATCATGGTTTAAGCGAAGCTCGCTCATGTCATATAATACTCGCCGCTGTACCGGCTTTAATCCGTCTCTTGCATCCGGGATCGCTCTGGCTGTGATTACGCTCATGGAATAGTTCATGTAGCTCTTCTGCATTTCCTCGGAATATTCTGTTTTAATGATTTTTTCTGCCATTACTCCTTCTCCTTACGCGTCAATCTCAGCTTCATCCGCATGCTCATAGATAAACTGCCGCCTTGGAGGCACATCGCTTCCCATGAGCATTTCGGTAATTTCCGAAGCCATACGGGCATCTTCGATTTCCACCTGTTTCAGCACCCGCCTTTCAGGGTCCAGAGTGGTTTCCCACAGCTGTTCTGCATCCATTTCTCCAAGTCCCTTATACCGCTGCAGGGTAAACTCTCCCGTATGGGTCCTGCGGTAGCGCTCCAGCTCCTTTTCATCATAAAGATACTGTTCTTCTCCCCGCTTTGGAACAACCTTAAACAGAGGCGGCATGGCTATAAACACATGGCCGTTATAAATAAGCTCCGGCATAAACCGGTACAAAAAGGTGAGAAGAAGGGTATCGATATGGCTTCCATCCACATCGGCATCGGTCATAAGGATGATTTTATGATACCGCAGCTTTGTAATATCAAAATCATTGCCGTATCCTTCAGAAAATCCGCAGCCAAAGGTATTGATCATTGTCTTGATTTCCCCATTGGCCAGAACCTTGTCCATAGATGCCTTCTCTACGTTTAATATCTTACCTCGGATCGGGAGAATGGCCTGGTACTGCCTGTTGCGGGCCGTTTTTGCGGAACCGCCCGCAGAATCTCCCTCTACGATAAAAATTTCACATTCTTTTGCATCCCGGCTTTCGCAGTTTGCAAGCTTTCCGTTGCTGTCAAAGGAAAACTTTGACTTGGAAAGCATATTGGTCTTTGCCTTCTCTTCTGCTTTACGGATCTTTGCAGATTTTTCCGCACAGCCGATCACTGCCTTTAAGACTTCCAGATTTCGGTCAAAATACCGCTGAAGCTCATCTCCAGCCACAGTGAATACCGCCTTTGTGGCATCGGCGCTTGCAAGCTTTGTCTTTGTCTGTCCTTCAAAGATGGGATCCGGATGCTTTACCGCCACCACGGCAGTTAAACCGTTTCTCGTATCGGCTCCTGTAAAGTTAGCATCCTTTTCTTTTAAAATCCCCAGTTCTCTTGCATAGTTATTGATCATCTGAGTGAAACGGGTCTTAAATCCAGCCAGGTGGGTTCCCCCTTCCTGTGTGAAAATATTGTTGCAGAAGCCCAGGATATTCTCCTCAAAGGTATCTACAAACTGCAAGGAAACCTCCACTTCAACCTTATCCAGGGTTCCCTTAAAATAAATCGGATCGTGAATTGCATCCTTTCCGGAATTTAACTCCCTTACATAGGCGATGATTCCTTCCGGTTCATGATAAATGACGGTTTCCTCTTCTCCCTGCCTTTTGTTAACATAGGTGATATGAAGCTCCGGATTCAGATACGCGGTTTCATGAAGACGGCTTTTTAACCATTCCGCTTTAAAACGGATTCTTTCAAAAATCTCCCCGTCAGGCAGGAAGTTGATTTCTGTTCCTGTCTCTTTTGTTTTTCCTAACGTGGGAAGCAGGCCATCCACCAGTTCTACCGTTGGTATGCCCCGCTCATATTCGTCGTAATGAATCAGACCATTCTTATATATTTTAATTTTCATGTGGGCAGACAGGGCGTTCACAACCGAGGAACCGACTCCGTGCAGGCCGCCGCTGGTCTTGTAGGCGTCATTATCAAATTTACCGCCTGCATGAAGGGTAGACAGTACGACCCGCTCTGCCGATATTCCCTTTTTGTGCATCTCCACCGGAATTCCTCGTCCTGCATCCTTTACGGTACAGGATCCATCTGCTTCCAGGGTGACCCATATCTGACTGCAGTAACCGGCAAGATGCTCGTCCACCGCGTTATCTACAATCTCATAAATCAAATGGTTCAATCCCTTTGTCCCAACACTGCCTATATACATGCCCGGACGTTTTCGAACCGCCTCAAGGCCTTCCAATACGGTAATACTATCCGCATTATACTGTGCTTTTGCCATGTTACTCCTCCACATCTGGTATTGTCATATCCCATTATACAATGCCTTTTCCAGTTTTGGCAAGTTTCTGGCATTTTTTTTGCTAAATTCATAAAAAAGTATTGAACTTTTCCAATACCCTATGCTATAATATAAAACGTATCAAATAAAATAAGCAGATATAGTTCATTGGTAGAACATCAGCTTCCCAAGCTGAGGAGGCGGGTCCGATTCCCGTTATCTGCTCTAAACCTTTTATTTACAAAGAAAAAGAGGACTTCCAAAACAACTTGGATAGTCTTCTTTTTTTAGGTAAGTAATGCGATTATGAACATACCAAAGGCCATAAGGTCTTTAAATTCATATTTCATCCGCACTACTTCCCATCTATGTATAATGGAAGGCCAACGCCCTTGCAGTAACACGATTGCTCCATGTAACTATGGCAGCATATCCCATTTCAATGTGCAATTATTTTTCTTAACATTCTCCATGCATATCCTCGCTATAATTTAAAAAGGAATCACCCCCAAATGCCCAAGCAATATTTTCAAACCAATCAAAACCAATATTATACCTCCAGCCAGCTCCGCTTTCGATTTGAACCTTGTACCGAATACATTTCCTATTTTAACACCGATCATGGATAAGGCAAATGTTGTAATCCCGATAAAAGAAACCGCCGGAACGATGTTGACCTGAAGGAAGGCAAAGGATACCCCCACTGCCAGAGCGTCTATACTCGTGGCTAGGGCAAGGGGCAGCATCTCGTCGGGCTTTAAAGTGGCTTCCTTGTTATCAGGCCGCTTTCCTCCAGGGCAGTTTCTGTCTTTGCACGTTTCAACCGGACAGACTCTGTCAGGACAGCCCCCTCCTTTGAAACTTTCAAAAATCATTCTACCGCCAAGAAAACAGAGCAATACAAACGCGATCCAATGATCATAGGAGATAATCTTGTCCGCAAACCACGTGGCAGCATAATACCCCATAAGCGGCATAACAGCTTGAAATATACCAAAGTACAGACCGACAATCATTGCCTTTTTTACTGTTGCTTTCTTCATTGTCAGCCCGGCGCAGATTGCAACGGCAAAGGCATCCATAGAAAGCCCCACTGCAAGAATAAAGAGTTCGACTAAATTCATTTTACTTCCTCCGTACCAAATCGTTTATTCAACAAAAAAAGACTCCCGTACAACCCTGTCAGGTTATACTTGAGCCAATATAAAGCAAAAGACCTATGTATAGCCTGGGCTATACATGAGTCTCGTTTTTTAAGACAAGCCAGACCATCATGGTCAGTATGTTGACTTGACACGCGGCAGTCCGCGCAAACTACTCCCTCATGAGCGATTCTGTTGTGTTGGTAGTATAGCATGGGTATGCAGCCGCTGTCAATCCTTCTCATTTAATACCTTACCCGGAATCCACTTTCCTCCACTGGCGGGATCTCTGCCGCCTGGAGGCTGTCAATCATAATGTAACGATCCTGCCTTAAATGGTCAAACAGGCGGTCTATTACTTCTTCCAGCCCCTGCAGTTCCATTTCCACCCGCCCATCATCTAAGTTTCTCACCCAGCCGGTAAGGTTAAGTCCCCGGGCAAGCTGCTGGGTTCGGAAACGGAATCCCACCCCCTGTACCCGTCCGCTTACATAAACATGCTTTCGGATTTTATCCCATTTTTCCATCGCAATCACCTGCACCCTGACCTCCTCCGTGGCAGGGTTTCTCCTTTATTTAATAATAGTCTCATCAATGGTCTCATATATTTTACTATAATAAACGAACTGGTTTTCCGGCTGATTTTTTCCATGATTTTGTGTAAAAAAACTCCTCAGAAATAAGCGTTCTCTCCTGGAATCCTTTACTAATTATAACTTTTTATGGGGAGTTTGGCAATCCTTTCGCAATTTAAGTTTTTTTTTCAAGTTGGGGTTGATTTTTTACCATTTAGCTGTTATACTATCAAAGGTTCAGACCTTAAATATTATAATCGGATTGCTTCCGTAGCGCAGTTGGTAGCGCAACGCATTCGTAATGCGTGGGTCGGGGGTTCGAGTCCCCCCGGGAGCTTTATAAAAACCTCGTTTATACGAGGTTTTTTCTTCATATAAAGATTTACTTACACGATGCGATTGAAACTTTTTATGTTTGAAAGGAGAAATTATGTTAGAGATCATTTTACCATTCGTTCTTACTGCTGCAGCTGTAATTATCCTTCTTGGTATCTTAGCAAGCGGATATGTAAAGGCTCCGCCTGACAGGGCTTTCATTATTTCAGGATTAAAAAAAGAGCCAAAGATTTTAATTGGACGCGCCGGAATTAAAATCCCATTCCTTGAACGATTGGATAAGCTTTACCTTGGTCAGATGACGGTGGATATCAAGACAGAACAATCTGTGCCAACAAATGATTTCATCAACGTGAATGTTGACGCTGTTGCGAAAGTTAGAATTGAACCAACGGAAGAAGGAATCAAATTAGCGGCTAAGAACTTCTTAAATAAAAACCAGGATCAGATTACCCAAGACTTGCAGGATTCCCTTCAGGGTAATATGCGTGAGATTATTGGTACTCTTACTTTAAAGGAAATCAATACTGACAGAGATTCCTTCTCCGATCAGGTAATGGCAAAAGCATCAAAAGACATGAAAAAACTTGGGATTGAAATTGTATCATGCAATATCCAGAATATATCCGATGAGAATGGCCTTATTAAGGATCTTGGTGCCGACAATACGGCAAGAATCAAGAAAGACGCTTCTATCGCAAAAGCTCAGGCGGAAAGAGACATTGCAATTGCCCAGGCGGAAGCAGATAAAGCCTCTAATGACGCGAGAGTACTTGCTCAAACAGAAATTGCTCAGAAGAATAATGAACTTGAGATTAGGAAGGCTGAATTAAAGAAGGAATCTGATTCAAAACGTGCGGAAGCTGATGCAGCTTATGAAATTCAGAACCAGGAACAGCAAAAAACTGTTCAGACAGCTACAGTAAATGCCCAGATTGCAAAGACAGAACGGGAAGCAGAACTAAAGAACAAAGAAGTTGCCGTTATGCAGCAGACTTTGGAAGCCGAAATTAATAAGAAAGCCGATGCAGAACGCTATGCGGTAGAACAGAAAGCTTCCGCTGACTTAGCAAGAAGGCAGCGCGAAGCGGAAGCAAAGAAATACGAACAGGAAAAAGAGGCAGAAGCAAGAAAAGCCCAGGCGGAAGCAGAAAAATTTGCTATGCTCCAGGAAGCCGAAGGTATTAAGGCCAAAGGAGAAGCAGAAGCTGCTGCTATTCAGGCGAAGGGTCTTGCAGAGGCGGAAGCAATGGAAAAGAAAGCGGACGCAATGAAGAAATACGGGCAGGCTGCAATGATGGAAATGATTGTGCAGGCATTGCCTGAGATGGCAAAGGCAATTGCAGAACCATTAGCAGCAATTGATAAGGTCACTATTATTGACAGCGGGAATGGTGATACAGGCGTAACTTCCATGGGGAGCTATGTACCCGCCGTCTTAGCTAAGACGATCGAATCTGTAAAAGAAACAACCGGTTTGGATATCACAGAGATCATGAAGGCAAATACATATGATGCTAAGGTAACCAGAAATGTAAATATTACCGGAATTCCTGACGGTACAAATATAAATGAACCGGCAAACGAAGTAATTGTTGCAAACATCAGCAAGGATATTGCTGACAGTACAGAGAAAGGGTAAAAACAGAAATGGAAAAACCATCCTTACACAGGATGGTTTTTTTCATTTATTAATCTTATTTCTCATATATCCGAATTTTTTCGTTTTTTGCTTTATACATCTTTTCATCTGCCCTGCGTATAAGCTCCTCCGCAGTCACAGGAACATCCTTCATGGTTTCTATCCCAAAAGAGATGGAAAGAGGGCCCCCTTTTACAGCCTGGCTTACCGGCATCTTTTCAATTTCCATTTGTATGCCTTCTGCAATTTCACGTGCATGATCTTCATTGACACCGCTCAGGCAAAGAAGAAACTCATCTCCGCCATATCTCGCCGCCCAAACATCTTCATAAGAAATATTCCGGGAAATGACTTCGCCTGCTTCTTTGATCGTTGAATCCCCCGCCTTATGCCCATAAAGGTCATTAATTGATTTAAAGTTATCAAGATCAATAAAGCATACGGACAATGGTTTATGCTTTAGCAAAGCATTAATAATATCAACCGGAAGGCGCTCATCCACAAAACGCCTGTTATAAAGGGTTGTAAGGGGATCTCTCACCGCCGCATCATTAAGCTCCTTTATAAAGCGGGTAAATATTTCTCCTTGATTATAATCACCATTCCCCACGAGCATTGTGTCAGTAGCATTTTTTAACAGCTCAAGTATCGCCGGGCTATCGGCGTTATCAATGGGAATAGCTGTAACAAGAAGAACCTCTTCCCCGCTTTTTTCCATTTTTACAAAGCTTTTATTTTCCTGATAAGCTCTTATGGAAATACAGTTATCACAAATTCTGTTGTTTTCCCAATAATGATAGCATACATCCGGTGTCCCGGTTAAAGAAGACTGCCGATAGTCCAGCACCCTTTTGTTGAGCGGATCAACCAAACGTACGATATCATACATTTTATAAAAAAAGTCCAATTTGTCTTTTATCTCATCCAGCGAAATATTATCCATTTTAACCCCGTAATGCTTATAAATTCCGTATATAACTTATAAGTGGCAATATCGATTCTTTATTTATAAAATCAGCCTTTTTTCCGTAGCTTGCCAGCATCTCTTTGTCTTCCTCCGTCAAAGAATCCTGGTCTTTTTTTGCGGTCATCTTGCAGACAAAAGCCATCATTGACCGATGTATGGGACTGAGTTTAGAATAATCCATGGCCCCGCGTAAATGGAAAACTTTGATCTTATCCTTCATTTCTTCGGTAAGATCCTTATACAGGCTCTTTTTAATATGATCCGTATTAACTGTATCGGAAGGATCAGCCAGACCGCAGGTAAAAAGTATCAGATTCTTGTCGGAGAACTTAGAAAAGTTCTTTGTCAATAACTTAATCCCGTTGACACCCCCGGCATACAGGCCGCCACCTAAAATGATGGTATCATATGGTAAAAGATCACCCGCCTTTATATCTTTACCTTCAAACAGATCACAGGATAATTCCCCGGCGATCCATTCTGCATATTTTCTGGTCGCTCCGTATTTTGATTGATATACTACCGCAATCTTCTTCATAACAGGCTCCTCCTATATTCTTTATCTATGACAAACCTATGTATTCCCAATCGTTTTATACATCAATCAAAAAATGACAGCGCTTCTGTTTTAAAACTGTCCCAATTAACGCAAAAACCCCCAGGCTGCTCCTGAAGGTTTTTACTATGACCTATCCGAGAATCGAACTCGGGTTTCCGCCGTGAGAGGGCGGCGTCTTGACCGCTTGACCAATAGGCCATTTACAGCATATTATTGATACAGAATCGAGGCGACAAGATTCGAACTTGCGACCTCTGCGTCCCGAACGCAGCGCTCTACCAAACTGAGCCACGCCTCGATTACGTTAGGTAGTATAATACAAATCCCAGCGGATGTCAACCTTATTTTCAAAATTTTTTTATTATTTTAAAATTCTGGAAAAATTTCAAAAAATTTCTGTTACTATCTTGTCCGGAAAAGTCCCGGGCTTCAGAAGGGGTCTTATCCCCCTCTGTCAGCCCAGGTCAAATAAGGACAGCTGATTGGATTCCGGGAGTTCAAAAAGAAGTCCTAAATCTCCCATCAGATCACAGACGGTCTTGCTGACCTTTGTCCTGTTTCTGAAATCTTCCCTTGATAGGAACGCTCCATCTTTCACCGAATCCACGACGGCATCAGCCGCTTTTTCACCCAATCCGTCAATGCTGCTTAAGGACGGCATCAGTTTGTCGTCAATGATCTGGAAATGCCTTGCCTTTGCCCGGTAAATATCGATGGGCATAAAGTCATACCCTCTGGCATACATCTCCTGTACGATTCTCATATCCCTTAGTGTATCCTGCTCTTTTTTTGAAAGAGTGTCGATCCGCTTCCTATAGTCAGCCAGATAATATTCCAGCTTATCCCGTCCCTGGCACATCAGCTCATAACTGAAGCCATTGGCACGAATACTAAAGAAGGAGGCATAATAAGCCAGAGGATAAAACACCTTGCAATAGGCAATACGCCAGGCCATCATAACATAGGCGGCAGCATGGGCCTTAGGGAACATGTACTTGATCTTTTTACAAGACCAGATATACCAGTCCGGAACTCCGTGGGCGGTCATCTCCTCCTCCCACTCTTTCTTTAACCCTTTTCCCTTTCGGACGCTCTCCATAATAGAAAAGGACAGTCCCTCTTCGATTCCCATTGATATTAAATAGACCATGATATCGTCACGGGTACAGATTGCCGTCTGAATGGTAGCCTTTCCCTCCTGGATCAGGGCCTGGGCGTTACCCAGCCACACATCCGTACCATGGGCAAGGCCGGCAATACGTACCAGGTCAGAGAAATACTTGGGCTGCGTGTCAATTAACATCTGCATGGCAAAGTCCGTACCAAACTCCGGAACCCCAAGGGCTCCAAGCTTACATCCTCCAATATCCTCCGGCGTGATTTTTAAGGCTGAGGTGTCCTGAAACAGCGACATGACCTCCTTGCTGTCAAGAGGAATATCCTTTACCGGATCAAAACCAATCAGATCCTGAAGCATACGGATCATGGTAGGATCATCGTGCCCCAGAATATCAAGCTTCAGTAAGTTATGGTCAATGGAATGGTAATCAAAATGGGTGGTTACCGTCATGGTGGTCATATCATTGGCAGGCCGCTGAACCGGAGTAAAGGAATAGATCTCCTCTCCATGAGGAAGTACAATAATTCCACCCGGATGCTGTCCGGTGGTTCTTCTGACCCCAACACAGCCTTGCACGATCCGGCTGATCTCACAATTCCGCTTTCTTACCCCATGCTCTTCATAATAATTTTTTACATAACCAAAGGCAGTCTTATCTGCCAGAGTACCAATGGTCCCTGCCCGGAACGTCTGGCCTTTGCCAAAAATAACCTCGGTATAGTCATGAGCCTTACTTTGATACTCACCGGAGAAGTTTAAGTCAATATCCGGCTCCTTGTCCCCCTTAAAGCCCAGGAAGGTTTCAAAGGGAATATCAAATCCGTCTTTTGCCAGTGGAAGTCCGCACACCGGGCAAACCTTATCCGGCATATCACATCCCGCCATACCGGAGAACTGTTTAACTTCCTCTGAATCAAAATCATAATAATGACAGGACGCACAATAATAATGTGGGCTTAAGGAGTTTACCTCCGTAATTCCTGACAGATAAGCTACAAAGGAAGAACCGACAGAGCCTCGGGAGCCTACCAGATACCCATCCTCATTGGATTTCCAAACCAGCTTCTGGGCAATGATATACATAACCGCAAACCCATTGGATATGATGGAATGAAGCTCTCTCTCCAGCCGCTCCGTAACGATTGTCGGAAGGGTTTCACCGTAAATGGCATAGGCCCTGTCATAACAGATTTTTCTTAAGTCTTCATCGGAATTCTCAATGACGGGAGCACATTTATCCGGACGTACCGGAGAGATCTTTTCACACATGTCGGCAATTTTTCTTGTGTTTTTTATTACTACCTCTTCCGCCTTATTTGGCCCCAGGTATCCAAATTCTTTCAGCATTTCCTCTGTGGTACGCAAGTACAAAGGCGCCTGATCGTCGGAATCCTTAAAGCCCTGGCCGGTCATAATGATCCTTCGGTAAACCTCATCCTCCGGATCCAGAAAGTGAACATCACAAGTGGCACAAACCGGCTTACCAAACTGCTCTCCAAGGCTTACGATCCTTTTGTTAATGTCGATCAAGTCCTGTTCCGACTTTATTGAACTTTTCTCATCCCTAAGCATAAAGGCATTGTTTCCCAAGGGCTGTATTTCCAAATAGTCATAAAAGTGAACCAGTTTTGCAACCTCTGCGTCGGAAACGCCACGAAGAAGGGCCTGATACAGTTCCCCTGCTTCACAGGCGGAGCCTACGATCAGTCCTTCCCGATATTTATTCAGAACACTTTTGGGAATCCTGGGTCTTCTGGCATAATAATTAATGTGGGAATAAGAGATCAAACGGTAAAGGTTTACCCTTCCCACATCATTGGAAGCCAATATGATCACATGATAGGTAGGAAGCTTTTTAATCATATCCGCCGTCATGGTACTTAGACCATTAAGCTCGTCAAGGGTTTCCACACCCCGTTCCCGGATCATTCTCACAAATGCCACGAATATTTCAGCCGTACAACCTGCATCGTCTACCGCTCTGTGATGGTTCTCCAGGGAAATATTAAGCGCCTTTGCAACCGTATCCAGCTTATAGCGGTTAAGCTTCGGAAGGAGAAGCCTTGCAAGCGCCACCGTATCAATAACTGTAGGATCAAAGGCCAGGTTAAGCCTGGATGCATTATAGGCGATAAAGCCCACATCAAAGGATGCATTATGAGCTACCAGGACCGAATCCCCGCAAAACTCCAGAAACTGCGGCAGTATTTCATCGATTTTAGGGAAAGGAAGAACCATATTGTCATTGATGCCTGTAAGCTGCTCGATCTCAAAAGGAATGGGCACATCAGGATTTACAAAAGAGCTGAATTTATCCGTAATGATCCCATTAATTACCTTTACCGCTCCGATTTCGATGATCCGGTTCCTGGAAGAACTAAACCCTGTTGTCTCGATATCGAATACAACATAGGAATCCGATAAGCCCTGGTTTCTGGAATTTTCCACTAACTGCTTTAAATCATCTACCAGATATCCTTCCACGCCATAGATCAGCTTAAAGGGATCTCCTTTATCCAGAGCATGATTGGCATCCGGGAAGGCCTGGACACAGCCGTGATCGGTTATGGCTATCGCAGGCATTCCCCATCGCTTTGCCCGTTTTACGATATCCTTGACCTCTGATACGCCATCCATATCGCTCATTTTTGTATGGCAATGGAGCTCCACCCTCTTTTCAAGGCTGTTATCCACCCTCTTCCCGGTAAAGTCCTCGGATTTCTTGATTCCAACCACTGATCCGAGAGTCAGCTCACCGTCAAATTTATCAATGGTGGTAACACCCTTGATGCGTATAAAGCTTCCCTGTACCACTGCTGCTTTTAAATCATCAATCTGCTCTTCCCTGGCAAACATTTTCACCGTGATCGTATCTGTAAAATCCGTCACATCAAAGATCATGATGGTCTTCTGGCTTCTCAGTTCTCTGCTGTCCACAGTTAAAATCTTGCCTCTGATGGCAACTTCCCCGATCTCACCATCAATCTTTTCAATCTCTATGATTTCCCCGTCAAAGTCACGTCCGTACAATACATCCGGATTGTCTGAACGGCGTCCGTAGGAGCCGCTGCCCTTCTTAAAGTCCTTCCACTCCTTTTTCCCGGAATCTGAATCGCCGGTCTTAGCAGCTTCCTTCTTCCCTCCCATACGCAGTGCGGGCGCAGGAGCCTTAGAAGCCTGGTCTGCTGGAGCAAAAGCCGTATATTCTGCAGTCAGGGCATCCAAAGAAATGCCATCTGCCATGGAAGGACCGCCAGCTCCCTCACCGGTCCCGGCACCATACTCAATCTGGTCTTCATCATTCTTTATCGCAAAGGAGGTACGGCTTACAATTTCCGCTACCTCCCGCTGCATCTGAAGCTCTTTTTGTTTTGCCAGCTCGTTTTCCTTGGGTTCCACATATTCATACTGGACCTCTACCGGCAAGCTGCACCGTTCCTGGAAAATCTTTTCCAGAACCCGTTTTAAGTCCCCGGCCTTTTCATGGGTAACTATGGTATCCTCCACCGTCATCTTAAGAAGATCCGGTTCAGGAAACTGGAATTCCGCCTTACGGAACATGTTATATTCAATAATGCTGTAATTTTTAAGTTCCATTAAAAGGCTTTCCTTATAGGCTTTTAATAGCTTCTGAGGCGTATACTGGCCCGATAAACGGAACCGTTCGATAATCTTTATGGTAATCCGCTTGGAAGGAAAAAGCTGGTCCTTGATCCCCTTTTCCAGCCCGTAAATATTTTGTTTATGTATAAGTCTCGGGCTCATGAGGTAAATGCGAATAGAGCTTCTATCCCTGCCTAAAGCGACCTTCTCCACTTCCACCAGATTTAAAAGCTCCCTTAATTCCTCTGTAATATGTAAACTTGGAAAAACCTCCAAAAATCTTTTTGACATTCTATCACCTATTGCATCTTCATAAGCTCTTCCTTTAGGGCCTGAAGCAGTTCATCTTCCGGTACCTTACGGATAATCTCTCCTTTTTTCATCAAGAGGCCTTCTCCGATTCCTCCTGCAATTCCAAGATCTGCTTCCCTGGCTTCTCCCGGTCCATTTACTACGCAGCCCATAACAGCTACCTTAATATCCAGATGGTCGAATTCCGAAACCAGTTTTTCCACCTGGTTTGCCAAAGAGATCAGATCGATCCTGGTCCTTCCGCAGGTCGGGCAGGATACCACTTCCACACCGCCTTTTCTTAAACCAAGTGTCTTTAAAATCAGCTTTGCGGTCTTCACTTCCTCCACCGGGTCTCCTGTTAAAGATACACGGATGGTATCTCCGATTCCTTCATGAAGAATGATTCCCAGACCCACCGAGGATTTGATTGTCCCGGAGACATAAGTGCCTGCTTCGGTTATTCCTACATGAAGAGGATAATCCGACCGCCTGGCAATCAGTTCATGGGCTTTTACGCACATGAGCACATTGGAAGATTTAATACTGATGACAAGATTTTCATATCCCAGTTCCTCAATCATCCGTACCTTTTGAAGAGCGCTTTCCACAATACCTTCTGCAGTCACTCCACCGTATTTTTCTATCAGATTCTTTTCAAGGGAACCACTGTTTACACCTACCCGGATGGGAATATCATATTCCCTGGCCTTTTCCACAACCGCCCGGACCCGGTCGGCCGAACCGATATTCCCTGGGTTAATCCGGATCTTATCCGCTCCGGATTCTATGGAAGCGATGGCCAGCCGGTAATCAAAGTGAATATCCGCTACCAGTGGAATGGAGATCTGCTTCTTTATCTGCTTTAAGGCAGCCGCCGCTTCCATGTCCGGCACTGCAACCCGGATGATATCGCAGCCAGCCTCTGTCAGAGCTTTAATCTGACCTACTGTCGCATTCACATCCTGCGTTTTCGTATTGCACATAGACTGGATCAGAACCGGATTTCCTCCGCCGATCACCCTGTCTCCAATGCGGATAACTCTTGTTTTCTCTCTGCTCATACGTTCCTCCATTCTGCATATACCTCAAAACCGGAAGCAACCCGCTGCGCGAGTTCCATCCGGTTATAGCGGAAGACGTCAAGTGAACATGCATGCATATTCTTTTGACACCCGCCTGAGTAATTATGGTTTTCTCACGTAAACCTGCTGATATCGTTAAATACCACAAAAATCATGAGGGCCATAAGAGCTGCCATGCTGATTAAATTAACCAGGCCCTCCTTTTCCGGATCCATACGCTTGCCTCTGATGGCTTCAATTATCAGAAACAAAAGCCTCCCCCCATCAAGGGCGGGGATCGGAAGAAGATTCATAACGCCTAAGTTTGCGCTCAGCAGGATACACATGCTGATCACATTCATAAGTGCCGCTACAACGCTGACTGTAAGCCCAGCCTTAACAGAATCATCAATCATGACCACAATGCCCACCGGACCGCTTAAATCATTAACACTGGCCTTACCGGTAAAGAGCATGCCAAGGCTTTTAACTGTCAGCTTTACATCGTATTTCATTTCCATATAACCATATTTTACCAGCTCACCAAAAGAGGCGGCCTTTTTATTCTCCGGAGCAATGATAATACCAATCAGATATTTCCCGGTTTCCTTTGAGTACTGTGGATTAACGGAAACAGAATGAATGCTTTCAGCTCCGGTCGTTGGATCCATTCTGGAATATTCCACAAGATTCATCTTTTCCTCAGGCTTTAAAAGCTTATAAAGAATGTAATCCCGATACATGGATACACTTTCCCCATTGATCCGAAGCAGCTTATCTCCCGGCTGGATTCCTGCCTCATAAGCAGGCGAATTTTCTGTTACTTCCTTTATATAGGTCGTATCATATCCGTTCAGCCCTACGAGAATAACAGCCAGGAAAAAGGCTAAAATAAAATTAAAGATAGGACCGGCTGCAATTACTGACATCCGGGCAGGAATCGATTTGTTCTGGAATGCCCGCTCATCGGGATTTTCCTCATCTTCTCCCAGCATCATACAGGAACCGCCCAAAGGCAGCGCCTTTATAGAATAAATAGTCTCACCTTTTTTAAAACGGACCAACCTTGGCCCCATGCCGATTGAAAACTCAACCACCGCGATTCCGTTCATTTTTGCGAATAAAAAATGCCCTAATTCATGAATTAATACGATCAGCCCAAAAACCAGAATCGCTACGATAACGCTGGACAATTTACCACCTGCTTTCTATATATTCATAAGCTGCAGCCTCTGCTTCAAGAATTTCCTCTACTGTTGGATTCTCTTTTACAGTATGCCCGTTCATAGCTCCCTCTATCATATCAGTTATGGTTGGATATGAAATTTCTCTGTTTAAAAATTTGGCAACTGCCCGTTCATTGGCAGCATTGAAAACAGTTGGAAGAGTTCCGCCTTTTTTTCCGGCAATATATGCCAATTTTAAACCAGGAAAATTTACCATATCCGGTTTTTCAAAAGTTATTTGATTCATGGTCCAGAAATCCAGACGATCTCCGGGAAGATATCTCCTCTCCGGATAGAAAAGAGCATACTGGATCGGAAGCTTCATATCAGGCGTTCCAAGCTGGGCCATGACAGCTCCATCCTCAAACTCCACCATGGAATGAATCACACTCTTAGGCTGGATCACCACTTCTACCTGGTCCATATCCACGCCAAAAAGCCATTTTGCTTCCATTACTTCCAGGCCTTTATTGACCATAGTGGAGGAATCAATGGTAATTTTCCTGCCCATAGACCAGTTGGGATGATTTAACGCATCCTCCACCTGCACAGACTCCAGCTCTTTTCTGGTTTTTCCCCGGAAAGGACCGCCGGACGCTGTCAAAAGGATCTTATGTATGGCTTTTTTATCTTCCCCGTTTAAGCACTGATAAATAGCACTGTGCTCGCTGTCCACAGGGAGAATCCTCACTCCTTGTTCCTTTGCTAAAGGCATAATAATATGTCCGGCAGTTACAAGGGTTTCCTTGTTGGCAAGAGCAATGTCCTTTCCCGCCTCAATGGCTGCGATGGTAGGACGGATTCCTATCATTCCAACGATGGCAGTGACCACAATTTCAGCAGAGCTTTCTGTGGCAGCTTCAATAAGGCCTTCCATTCCTGAAACAATGCGGACCGGCAAATCCTTTACCGAAGCCGCCAGTTCCCTGGCCCTATCTTCTCTCCATACGCATGCTAACTTTGGATGAAATTTTCTGATTTGCTCCTCTAACAGGCGGATGTTACTGCCTGCCGCCAAGGCGGTTATTTCTATATCTTTTTGATTTTCAGCCACCTCCAGAGTTTGTTTCCCGACGGATCCCGTTGAACCCAGGATTGCTATTTTCCTCATCTTATGCTGCTTACTCCTTTTCTTTTCCAATTTATCAATTTATTTAGCAAAATAATCTTTTAACGTAAAAATGTTACTGCAAAATAAATGGCAGGCGCCGTAAAGAGCATACTGTCAAAACGGTCCAGAATTCCCCCATGGCCCGGAATCAATTTTCCATAATCCTTAACCTTATGATTGCGTTTGATTGCAGATGCAGCCAGATCCCCAACCTGGGAGATTACCGCGCCAATGGCACAAGCCAGTCCACAGGCTGCCTGCGGATTGCGTAACTCTGTCATGGATCCTCCAAAAAGAGTTGCATAAAGAATACCAAGAAGAGCTGCGCCGGCCACTCCGCCGATTGCCCCTTCTATGGACTTTTTAGGGCTGAGTACAGGAGCCAGCCTGTGCTTTCCTATAAGCATACCCACGCAATAAGCACAGGTATCACACCCCCATGAGCTTAAAAATACCAGCCACACCAGATATTTCCCGTCTGCCATGGCACGGACCTGATAAAGATAGGACAGCATGACTGTAACATAAAAAACTCCAAAAAAGGCCACCGTTACCTCTTCCATCTGATACCTTGGAAAGGCAAATACATAAATACTCATAAGGGTCATCAAAAATGCGATGGACATGAGCATCATAAACTGCTCTCCATGAAACCACAGCAGCCCATAATAGGACAAGGCTGTTAAATATCCCATATATCCCAATGGGTTTTTCTGTATCTTCATCACGCGATACAACTCAAACAAACCAATCATAGATATGGAAAGGGTTGTGGCAAAAAGCAATACTCCCCCGCTTCCAACTGTAAAAAGAGCTATGATAACGAGAATGACTCCGCTTATCAGTCTGGTTGTAAACATGGTGTTTCCTCCCTCCGAATCACTTCACTCCCCCAAATCTTCGTTCCCTACTATTGTACGCAGCAATTGCCTTTTTCATTTCATCCATATTAAAATCAGGCCAAAAGCAATCCGTAACATAGAGTTCCGTATAGGCCAGCTGCCACAGCAGATAATTGGAAAGCCGCAGTTCCCCGCTGGTGCGTATAAGAAGATCCGGGTCCGGAAGTCCTTCCGTGTCCAGATAAGAAGAAAAAACTTCTTCCGTCATATTCTCCGGCAAAAGCTTTCCTTCTGCCGAATCCTTCATGAGTTTCCTTGCAGCACGAACAATCTCATCACGGCCGCCGTAATTAACAGCAATAATAAAGGTAAGACCTGTATTATCTTTCGTCTCTTCCACCAGCTTACCGATTCCCTCTATAATATCCTGGTCAAACCGATCCTTATCACCGATCATCTTTACACGCACATTATTGGCTTTGGCGATCTTCAAAAGCCTGACCATATAATAGCGGAACAGCTGCATTAAGGCTCCCACTTCATCTGTGGTACGTTTCCAGTTTTCCGTTGAAAAACCATAAACCGTCAGATACTTTATTCCAAGCCTTGCTGCATCCTCTACCGTTCTTTCTACGGTCACGCATCCTTCTTTATGGCCCACGCTTCTTGGAAGCCCACGTTTTTTTGCCCATCTGCCATTGCCATCCAATATAATAGCCACATGCTCCGGAATCACCATATTCTCATTCATTTTGTCCATATAATGCCGCTCCTTTTAAAACAGAATAAAGAGTCTTTAAAGCAGACTCTTGCGCAAGAGCGCGGTTCTTTAGCAACCATACTTCCTTAGCGCAGAGTGCGCATCCTAGCGGAGCGCGTTTTTATTATCAGGGAATTCCAGAGAAATCTCCTGATATATAAAACAGGACAGGCATAATGCCTGCCCTTGTTAAAGATTTTTATACAGTAAGAAGATCCTTTGACTTTTCTTCAATCATTTTGTCTACCTGGGCGATCATCTTGTCTGTCAGCTTCTGAATCTTGTCTTCAGCCTCTGCCTGTTCATCTTCAGAAATTTCCTCTGCCTTTAACTGCTTTTTAAATAAGTCATTGGCATCACGGCGGATGTTACGGATAGCGACCTTGGAAGCCTCTCCTTTTTTCTTAACATCCTTAACCAGATCCTTTCTGCGTTCCTCCGTAAGCTCCGGAAATACAAGGCGGATTATATTGCCGTCATTCGTTGGGTTGATTCCCAGTTCAGAAGTGAGAATTGCTTTTTCAATTGCCTTTAACAGACTCTTCTCCCATGGCTGGATCACAATCATACGGGCTTCCGGAATAGAAATGTTGCCCACCTGCTGGATAGGAGTCGGTGTACCATAATAATCCACTCTTATTTTATCCAGAACATGCGGGTTGGCACGTCCTGCGCGGATTGTCATATAGTCATTCTCCAGCGCTTTTAATGTCTTGTTCATCTTGTCTTCGTAAACCTGTAAACTTTCCTGCATATCGTCCTCCTGGTTTATGCGGTAACTATGGTACCGTTTATTTTTCCCTGCATTGCATTGGCAATGCCATCTTTTTCATTTAAACTAAATACCGCAAGGGGCATTTTATTTTCCATACACATGATGGAAGCCGTTAAATCAATGACACCAAGCTGCTTCTCGATGACCTCCTGAATGGAAATCTTCTCATATTTAACAGCATTGGGATTTGTCTTCGGATCACTGTCATATACACCGTCAATGGATTTTGCCAGTAAAATATAATCTGCCTCCATTTCAATGGCGCGAAGCGCAATGCCTGTATCGGTTGAAAAATAAGGATGGCCTGTTCCTCCGGCAAAAAATACAACTTTACCCTCATCAAAATATCGGTTAGCCCTATCCTTGGAAAAAAGTTCTGTCATGGAACCACACTCAAACGGGGTTAGTATCTGTGTACTCATCCCGGCATTACGGAAAATCTCTGAAACATAAATGCAGTTCATTATTGTAGCAAGCATACCAATCTGATCCGCCTTAGGACGGTCAATGGCATCGCTGGTTCTGCCTCTCCAGAAGTTACCTCCGCCAATGACAATGCCTACTTCGACACCTGCATCTACGGATATTTTAACCTGCCGTGCGACCTCCTTAACAGTCGCTTCGTCAAAGCCCGTCTTATTCGCACCAGCAAGAGCTTCGCCACTAAGCTTTAATAATACACGTCTTGGATTCATAGCCTTAACTCTCCTGTACTTTTGTATTGTCTTAGGAGATTATAACATACTTTCGTAGGGTTGGAAAGAGGAAGTTTGCAGGCGGGGAATAAAGACCGGGCAAAAGCAAAGCACCCGGAAAATAATTCCCGGATGCTTCTAAAATTCAGATAATCCTTACTACTCCATGGTAGCATACTGGAAGAACCAGTATCCGTATGGTGAATACCATGTACCCTTTAACTTAGGATCCTGTAACCACGGCTGGCTGTAATAAGCAACCGGAGCTATAGCGGAATCCTCTAAAATCATATTCTCTGCTTCGTGCAGCAATGCATAGTGCTTTGCAACATCAGAAGTTGAGTTTGCTTCATCAAGCTTCTTATCAACTTCAGGGTTATTGTACTTACCATCGTTATTACCGCTGGTAGACTTAAATAAATTCAGCATATTGGATGGGTCGTCATAGTCTAATAACCAGCCGTTACGTGCAATCTGGAAATCTCCTGCACGACGGGTAGGTGTAAAGGTAGACCATTCAACGATCTTAATGTCCATATTAACTCCCAGTGCTTCCTTCCAGCAGCTCTGTAAATACTCAGCTAATGGTTTATGGAAAAGCTGGTCATTCGTCATGTATTCAATGGTTGGAAATCCCTGGCCATCTGGATATCCGGCTTTTGCAAGAAGCTCTTTTGCCTTAGCAATATCAGCTTCATGATCAGCTACATTAAAGAAATCGCCGCCATTATTCTTACGAGTCACGTCTTCAAAGGAAGAACCATTTTCTGCATCAGAGATGCCAGGGCCAACGAAATTTGTTGACGGAGCATAAATTCCCTGCATAACAGTATTGGCAACATAATCACGGTCAATGGCAAGGCTCAAAGCTTTACGCACATCCGGGTTATTAAACGGTTCCTTTTGGGTCTGGAAGCTTATATAATAAGTACCCATAGTAGATCCTATCTGGAAATCATCGGTAGTTCTAAGGGTTGGTATTTCTTCCGTAGGAAGGGTTTTAATCATGGATACTTCACCAGCCTGGTATGCGCTGTAAGCTGCATTGGCATCTTCCATCAGGACGAATTTTAAGGTATTTAAAGTAACCTTGCTTGCATTCCAGTAATTTTCATTCTTACCAAAGGTAATGTGAGAACCTGGTACCCATTCAACCATCTTTAAAGGACCATTGCTCACATAGGTCTCCGGCTTTAAGGTCCACTGATCGCCATTTGCCTCAATTGTAGCCTTCTGTACAGGAACCATGGATGCATGAGTGATCAGCTTTGAGAAATATACACAGGGAACAGACAGCTCAACCACAAAGGTTTTATCATCAGGAGCGGAAACAGCCAGAGCATCCAGATTGCCTGATGCTGCGTCTTCATATCCCTTTACATAGCCCAGCATATCTCCTGCATACGGAGCTGCCGTATTAGGATCAGCAAGTCTCTTCCATGAATATACAAAATCTTCGGCTGTCAGCGGTGTGCCATCGCTCCACTTTAAGCCATCACGGAGATGGAAGGTATAGGTAAGGCCATCCTCAGATACATCAAAAGATTCAGCCTGACCGCCCACAATCTTGTTCTCTGGGTCAACGATCATCAGTGGTTCATACGCATGAACAATAATATTGGCACCATCTGCAGCGCTGTTCAGTGCCGGATCAATGGTCTCGGGATTTGGACCAACCTGCACTGCAAGATCAAGTGCTGTAGAAGTTCCATTGGCGGGAGCTGTTGTTTCGCTGTTAGCCTCCCCAGCTTTTGTGGTGTCAGAACCCGCTTTCGTGCCAGCAGTATTATTTCCGCCGCAAGCGGAAAGAATCATACCGGAGGCCATAACGGCAGCTAACACAAGTGACATTTTTTTCATAGACCGTCCTCCTAATAAAAAATTATATTCGATCAACGCAATAACGCTTTAACCAGTTACTGCAGCGACTTATTCTTTAGCATAACATAAAATCAGAAAAATAGCAATGAGAAAATGGTTTATTAGATAAGAATGCAGTTAATGGGATATTCGCAATCCGCAAGTATGTCCCAACCAGCCATTTATGCCTTTCCGTGATTGAAACGTAGGACTTATCTGATGAGGTTAAATAAAAAAATCACCCAGAAAAATTCCTGGGTGATTTGAAAATAACAGACTTTTTACTCCATGGTAGCAAACTGGAAGAACCAGTATCCATACGGAGAATACCATGTACCCTTTAACTTAGAATCCTGTAACCAGAATTCATTCCGGTAATTAAGCGGTGCAATGGCTGCATCGTTAAGGATTATATTTTCTGCTTCATGAAGCTTCTCATAGTGCTCTTTAACATCAGCTGTGGAGTTGGCTTCATTAAGCAGCTTGTCAAGCTCCGGATTATTGTACAAAGCATTATTGTTGCCGCTTGTAGACATCATCAGGTTTAAAAGATTGGAAGGATCATCATAATCAAGACTCCAGGCATCACGGGCAATCTGATAATCTCCTGCACGGCGGGTAGGTGTAAAAGTAGCCCACTCAAGGATCTTAATGTCTACGTTAATGCCAAGTGCTTCCTTCCAGCAGCTCTGCAAGTATTCTGCTACCGGTTTGTTATAGCCTGCATCATTGGTCATATACTCAACAACAGGGAAGCCTTTTCCGTCTGGATATCCTGCCTTTGCAAGAAGCTCTTTCGCTTTTGCAACATCTGATTCATAATTTTCAATATTAAAGAAGTCGCCGCCGTTGTTCTTGCGTGTTACATCCTCAAAGAAGGTTCCGCCTTCTGCATCAGAAACACCACGTGGAACGAAGTTAGCCGCAGGAGCACCAATTCCCTGCATAACGGTATTAGCCAAATAATCGCGGTCAATGGCAAGGCTTAAAGCTCTACGCACGTCCGGATTATTAAATGGCTCCTTCTGGTTCTGGAAATCTATATAGGAAATACCCATGCCTGGCTCTACATGGAACTCTTCTGTTCCCTTAAGAGCTGGGATCTCCTCTGTAGGTACATCCTTAATCATAGACACTTCTCCGGTCTGATAAGCGCTGTAAGCCGCATTGGCATCTTCCATCAGGACGAATTTTAAAGTATTTAAAGTAATCTTATCTGCATTCCAATAATTTTCATTTTTTGCAAAAGTAATATGGGAGCCTGGAACCCACTCAATCATCTTTAACGGTCCGTTGGAGATGTAAGTGTCAGGCTTTAAGCACCACTGATCCCCAGCTGCATCTACAACTGCCTGCTGTACAGGAACCATGGATGCATGAGTAACCAGCTTTGAAAAATACACGCATGGAGCAGATAATTCTACTACGAGAGTCTTATCATCAGAAGCGGATACGCCAAGGGCATCCAGATTTCCGGCAGCAGCCTCTTCATAGCCTTTTACATAGCCCAGCATATCTGCAGCATAAGGAGCTGCTGTATTAGGATCTGCCAGTCTCTTCCAGGAATACACAAAGTCATTGGCTGTAAGGGGCGTACCATCACTCCACTTCAAGCCATCACGAAGATGGAAGGTATAGGTAAGTCCATCCTCAGAAACATCGAAGGATTCCGCCTGACCGCCTACAATTTTGTTCTCTGAATCTACGATCAGCAGAGACTCAAAGGCATGTACGATCACATTAGCACCATCAGCCGCGCTATTTAAAGCGGGATCAATGGTTTCCGGGTTTGGACCGACCTGAACTGCAAGGTCAAGACCTCCTGATGATTCTCCTCCTGGGGTAGTTGCCTCCCCGTTGGCTGCATTGGTTGTACCGCCTGCAGATGGACCAGCCGATTTATTACCGCCGCAAGCGGAAAGGATCATGCCGGTTGCCATAACAGCAGCCAATACAAGTGACATTTTTTTCATAAATTCCCTCCTATAGATATATTTAATCGGCACAGCAATACGTCCATCGTCTGTTGTGCCGATTCTCTCTCAGCATAGCATAAAAACTATTAAATGGCAATGAAAATCAATTTACCTTTTCCAGATGGTGACATGCAGCGTAATGACCGGAAGAAACCTCTCTCCACTCCGGCTCCTGGGCAGCACAAAGTTCATCCGCATAAGGACACCGTGTACGGAAGCGGCAGCCGGATGGCGGATTTACCGGGCTTGGTACATCCCCTTCCAGAACGATTCTCTTAGATTTACGGCTGGTTTCCGGATCCGCAATCGGGATGGCAGAAATCAGGCTCTTAGTATATGGGTGCACACTGTGGAAGGTCAGTTCATAGCTGTCTGCAAGCTCTACCATTTTTCCTAAATACATAACTCCGATCCGGTTGGAAATGTGTTTCACAATGGAAAGGTCATGTGCAATAAACAGATAGGTCAGTCCCAGTTCTTCCTGAAGCTGTTCAAACATATTGACAACCTGTGCCTGAATGGAAACATCCAGAGCCGATACCGGCTCGTCACAGACGATGAACTGAGGGTTCACTGCCAGAGCACGTGCAATACCCACACGCTGACGCTGTCCGCCGGAAAATTCATGAGGGTAACGGTTTGCATGCTCTGAATTAAGTCCTACTGTTGACAGAACAGAAATGATCTGGTCCTGACGATCCTTTTTATTAGAAGCAAGATGATGGATGTCAATCGCCTCGCCGATAATATCACCAACGGTCATACGGGGATCCAGGCTGGCATAGGGATCCTGGAACACGATCTGCATCTTTCGGCGGTAAGGGAGCATGTTTACCTTGGTAATATCCTCACCGTCAAAGAAAATCTTTCCTGCGGTAGGCTCATATAGCCGGAGCAAAGTACGGCCTGTGGTGGTTTTTCCGCATCCGGATTCTCCAACCAGTCCCAGAGTCTCGCCCTTTTTAATTCCAAAAGAAACGTTATCTACTGCTTTTACGACTTTTTTCTCAAATAACTTGCCTCCGGCAACAGGGAAATACTGCTGTAAATTCTGCACCTCTACAAGATTTTTATTTTCCATCATGCATCTCCCTTCTGTGCCTGTTCATACTCCTGCTTCTGAAGCAGCCAGCAGGCACTATAATGAATATCGGATATATCCGTATACGGCGGCATTTCACGCAGGCAAATCTTCATGCAGGCGCGGCATCTGGGCGCAAAAGGACAGCCAGCCGGCGGATTTAACATATCCACAGGGCTTCCTTCAATAGGAACCAGCTTATTGTGCTCTTTTTCCGTAAGCTTAGGAATGCTTCGGATCAGGCCTTTTGTATATTCGTGGCTTGGATTATAAAAAATATCATCCGTATTGCCGTATTCTACTACTTTTCCTGCATACATAACTGCAATTCGGTCGCACATGTTCGCAACCACACCCAGGTCATGAGTGATCATGATGATCGCCATACCTAGCTTTTCTTTCAGTTCCATCATCAGTTCCAGAATCTGTGCCTGAATGGTTACATCCAGAGCGGTAGTCGGTTCATCTGCGATCAAAAGCTTTGGCTCACATGCAAGAGCAATGGCAATCATGATACGCTGGCGCATACCACCGGACAGCTCGTGAGGATACTGCTTCAGACGCTTATCAGGCTCATTGATCCCTACCAGGGTCAGAAGCTCCCTTGCTCTGTCATTCGCCTGTTGTTTATTTTTATTTGTATGAAGCATGATCACTTCAGTGATCTGGTTTCCAACTGTGTAAACCGGATTCAAGCTGGTCATGGGATCCTGGAAAATAATAGAGATTTCGTTTCCACGGATCTTTCTCATTTCCTTCTCTGTCATTTTTTCAATCTGGTGGCCGTTAAACTGAAGGGATCCATCAATCAAGCGTCCAGGATAAGCCGTAAGTCCCATAAGGCTGTAGGCTGTTACAGACTTACCGGAACCGGACTCACCTACAATGCCAAGAACCTCTCCTTCACGAAGATGAAGGGATACATCATTAAGAGCCTTAACTTCTCCAGCCGGTGTAAAGAAGGAAAGACGTTCATTTTCAATATTAACCAAATATTCGTTCATCGAATCTCTCCTCCTTAATCTTTCAGCTTTGGATCGAATGCGTCACGCAGACCATCGCCCAACAGGTTGAAACTTAGAATAATGATAGAAATCATAAGAGCCGGTGCAAACAAACGATGCGGATAGCTTTGCAGACCATTTAACGCAGCGCTTGCAAGGCTTCCCAAAGAAGGCATGGGCGCAGCAACGCCAAGGCCAAGGAAGCTTAAAAAGCTCTCCGTAAAAATTGAGGATGGTATCTGCAGGGTAGTCGTTACAATTAAGGTACCAATACAGTTTGTAAGTAAATGCTTCTTAATGATATGACCGCTGGAAGCTCCAAGGGCCCTTGCCGCAGTTACATATTCCTGCTCTTTTAAAATCAGGATCTGGCTTCGTACGATACGTGCCATACCTACCCAGTAAAGCAGGGCAAATACAACAAAGATACTGATTAAGTTAACACCAATGACCTGGATCCACTGAAAACCAGGCCTTTGAGACAAGGCTTTTAGAGGCTGGTCAAATGCAACGGATAGCAATACGATAATCAAAATATCAGGTACTGTATAAATCATATCAACAATACGCATCATAATCATATCCACCCAGCCGCCGAAAAAGCCTGCGATGGAACCGTAAAGGGATCCGATGAGTAAAATGATACAGGAAGCGATTAAACCGACCATCAGGGAAACACGGCTTCCCATCATGACACGGACCGCATAGTCACGACCCAGGTTATCCGTTCCTAAAATATGAGGAAATACTTTCTCTCCTGATTCTATAGCAGTCAGTTCTTTTTCAGAATACTGCATGGGAGCAAGATTTTCACTTCCACGGATCTGCTGTTCATACCTATATGGGTAAAATTGAGGGACTAAAAAAGACAAAATAAATACAACAATGATAACAGCAAGGCTGATCATTGAAATCTTATTCTTTTTAAGGCGTCTGATTCCATCCTTCCAAAATCCAACGCTCTTACGCATGACTGTCAGGCTTTCTTTTTCTGCATCACTTGCCGGGAGAAAGTCTTCTACATTAAGCTGTAATGATAATTTATTCTTTGGCATTTCTTTCTCCTTTCCCTTACTTCAGATTAATTCGCGGATCGATGAATTTATAAGCAACGTCGACCAGCACATTCATGATAACCATTAAAGTAGCAAGGAAGATCGTAGTACCCATGATAAGAGGATAGTCACGTCCTGTAATGGAACCAATGAATTCTGATCCCAGGCCCGGAATCGTAAATATCTTTTCAACAATAAAACTTCCTGTTACGGTATAGGCCAAAAGCGGTCCTAAATATGTAACAACCGGAAGAATGGCGTTACGAAGTGCATGCTTAAAGATGCTGACCATCTGGGAAAGCCCTTTGGCACGGGCTGTTCTCATGTAATCCTGTCCCATAACATCCAACATGGAAGAACGCATCAGACGTGCGATATAGGAGGACGGATAGAATGAAAGAGCCATGACAGGCATAATGTAGTTTTTCCACGATGCCAGTCCAAACGTAGGCAAAAGTCCCAGCTTTAGACTCAAAATATACATTAAAATAGTACAGACAACAAAACTTGGTACTGCAATACCGCATGTACTGAAGATAATAATAATATTATCAACTGCAGTTCCGCGCTTGAATGCAGCAATACTGCCTAATGGAACTCCAACGAGAACAGCGGTCAGAATTGCAATTCCGCCGATCTTTGCAGATACAGGAAATTTTGTTTCAATGATCATGTTTACCGTACGGCCGCGCTGTTTTACGCTTAATCCTAAATTGCCGTGAAGCAAATCCTTCATATAAGTAATATACTGTTCGCTTAACGGTTTATCCAGGCCGTACTTTTCATTAAGGGCCGCCTGGGCCTGTGGGCTTATGGCCTTCTCTGACATGAATGGGCCTCCTGGAACCATATTCATGACAAAGAAAGTAACCGTTGCAACAGCAAAGATGGTTACGATCGCCATAGCGATACGCTTTATAATATATTTAGCCACTTTCCTCAACTCCTTTGGTATAGTGATGTCCGTCAGTTATGGAAACATCTGTCAATGGTAAACGGACACTGTTTTAAAAGAAAAATCCCATGGATACCCATGGGATTCCCCCCAGAATCCTGCTACAAGATTACTGCATCTGCCTAGCAACTTCTTCTGCAAAGTTCTCTTCCTTCTTCTCAAGACCTTCACCAGTCTCAAAGCGTACGAACTTTTTCACATCTACCTTACCGCCGACTTCCTTGGAAACCTGCTCCAAGTACTTTCCAACAGTTAAATCTCCATCTTTTACATAAGCCTGGTCTACCAGACAGAATTCTTTTAATTCTTTGTTTAAACGGCCTACAATCATCTTTTCAAGAATGTTATCTGGCTTATCCGGATTCTCATTCTTAGCCTGAACTTTTAAGATTTCCATTTCATGATCAATGAAATCCTGAGGAATTTCATCTCTCTTCACATACTTTGGTGTTAATGCAGCGATCTGCATGGCAATATTCTTTAAAGCTTCCTTTACAGTGTCATTCACTACTTCTGCATCAGCTTCAATCAATACACCGATTCTTCCGCCGCCGTGGATGTAATCAACAACGACTCCGCCGGAAACGATCTTCTCATATCTTCTGATGTTCATATTTTCCCCGATCACTGCGATCTGGCTGGATAATGCCTGGGCAACGGTTAAGGAGCTGTCCTGTTTCCAAGCCTCTGCAAGGAATCCATCCATATCTGCCGCCTGGGAAGTAAGTGCCTGAGCTGCAACATCAGCAACATAGTTCTGGAACTGAGCATTCTTTGCAACAAAGTCTGTCTCACTGTTTACTTCTACGATAGCTGCAGACTTTCCGTCTTCTGAAACAACTGTGGTAACGATACCTTCTGCTGCAATTCTTCCTGCCTTCTTAGAAGCAGCTGCAAGTCCTTTTTCTCTTAAGAACTCTACTGCTTTGTCCATATCACCGTCTGTTTCCGCAAGAGCTTTCTTGCAATCCATCATGCCCGCGCCGGTCATCTCTCTTAATTCTTTTACCATTCCAGCTGTAACTGCTGCCATTTGTTTTCCCTCCATCAATTGATTTCATCGTTATTGCCCATGCTTTCGGGGCATAAAGATATGCCCGCAGGGCGTTCATTTAATCTTTGATATTTTCAAAGGCCGTTTTATTCACAGGAAACTTTTTCCAGTAAAAAAAGCTTCGACCCGCTTCTCAAAGCAGGTCGAAGCATTCAATCGCCTGAATAATTAAGCCTCTACAGTCTCTTCTGTTTCCTGAGCTGCTTCTGCTTCTTCTGCTACTGCCTCGCCCTGGTTTGCTTCGATTACTGCGTCTGCCATCTTGGATACAATTAATTTTACGGCTCTTATCGCATCATCATTACCTGGAATCACGAAGTCAAGTTCTTCAGGATCACAGTTTGTATCAGCGATACCAATTAACGGAATTCCCAGTGTATGAGCTTCCTGAACGCAGATTCTTTCTTTCTTTGGATCTACAACGAAAATCGCATCCGGAATCTTCTTCATATCTTTGATTCCGCCTAAGTTCTTCTCTAATTTCTCCCACTCTTTCTTAAGAGCAATAACTTCTTTCTTAGGAAGAACTTCAAATGTGCCGTCCTGGGACATGGTCTCGATCTGCTTTAATCTTGCTACTCTGGACTGGATTGTCTTAAAGTTTGTAAGCATACCGCCAAGCCATCTTTCATTAACAAAATACATACCACAACGCTCTGCCTCAGATTTGATGGCATCCTGAGCCTGCTTCTTTGTTCCTACGAAAAGGATCTTGCCGCCTTCAGCTGCAATATCAGAAACTGCCTTGTAAGCCTCATCTACCTTAACTACAGACTTCTGTAAGTCAATGATATAGATGCCGTTTCTCTCTGTGTAAATGTATGGAGCCATCTTAGGGTTCCATCTTCTTGTCTGATGACCGAAGTGTACGCCAGCTTCTAAAAGCTGCTTCATTGAAATAACGCTCATGTTACTACCTCCATTTGGTTTTACTTCCGCCCGCTTCTTATGCTTCCAAGGAGACCGGTATCCGGCACCATCCTCTGGAATCCGCAGACGTGTTTTTTATCAGCTTAGCCAGTATAGCATATCTTTTTATACGATGCAAGTATTTTTTTACATTTTGTGTTCAAATTAAACATAACCTACCATATTTTGTGTACAGATGAAACAATTGGATATACAAGCATATTCAACTGATTCATAAATTCAGGTCTGAATGGTTTTTCCTTAACCTTCCATATAAAAAAGAGCAGCTTTCACTCTGCTCCTTTTTCTTCTGACAATGGCTTTATATATCTTTGATATCCCGGCGCTCCGGTATATTTTTAATGGTTCCGGCTTTAATGGTTTTCAATTCATCAAACACCACATCGTTCAATACCTTAATATAAGTTCCCTTCATACCTGAGGATCTGGATTCAATCACTCCAGCACTTTCAAACTTCCGAAGGGCATTGACAATGACGGAACGGGTAATCCCTACACGGTCAGCAATCTTGCTGGCTACCAGGATTCCCTCATTGCCATCCAATTCCTCAAAGATATGAGTAATGGCCTCTAATTCGGAAAAAGACAAGGTGCTGATCGCAGATTTGACAATCTGCACTTTTCTGGTTTCCTCCGCATTCTCTTCATTAACAGACCGCATCATTTCAAGTCCTACCACCGTTGTACCATATTCACTTAAAATGATGTCATCGATATCGTATTGAGAATCGGATTTATAAATGAACAGGGTTCCTAATCTTTCCCCTGCAATATCAATCGGTGTGATGATAGCTTGGTATTTTCTGATATTGTCACCAGTGAAACCCAGCGTTTCCAAATTAACATTCTCCTTTGTTGATAATATGCTGAGCAAACGCTCATTTAACATTGTATCAACATAACCGCCAACCTGGTCCGCGATCAGCTCCTGAATCTCCTCGATGTCCGGTGTCAGGCCTATGCCCAGCACCTTTCCCTTCTTGCTGATCACAAGAATATTCGAATTCAGGATCTCGGTCAGCACTTCACAGATATCGTTAAATACAACCTTATGCGAATTATTGTTATGCAATAATTTGTTAATTTTTCTAGTTTTGTCCAACAACTGTACGCTCATAGCCGAAAACCTCCTTAAGAATTTATGTGAAAAACTAAAATACACCTCTAATGATTAAATATTAACATTATTATTTTCAAATAACAATAGTTTTTTGAAGATTTTCGATTTTCTTAATAATTATTCTTTTTCCTATTTGTCAGTGCTATATCCACATTGCTCATTGGAGCAAAGTAATTTGTTTCCCTTTTCAACCATATAAGCTCCGCACTTGGGACAGGCTTTGGTGGAAGGCTTCTGCCAGGACATGAAATCACACTCAGGATTTGCCTCACAGCCATAATAAATTCTGCCCTTTTTGGTTTTCTTTATTACTACCTCTTTTCCGCATTTCGGACAAGGCACACCGACTTTTTCAAGGTAAGGCTTTGTATTCTTACATTCCGGAAATCCGGGACAAGCCAGGAATTTACCATGAGGACCGTACTTTATAACCATGTTCCGGCCGCACACTTCACAAATCTCATCCGTCACTTCATCAGCGATGGTCACAGATTCCAATTCCACAAGAGCCTTGTCTACCGCTTCTTTTAAATCGGGATAGAAGTTTCTCACAACAGTCTTCCACGGAACAGAACCATCTCCCACTTTATCAAGAAGGTACTCCAAATTGGCGGTGAACGTAATATCAACGATACTTGGGAAGCTTTGCTTCATCATGCTGTTTACTACTTCGCCAAGCTCCGTCACATAAAGATTTTTATTTTCCTTTGCCACATACCGTCTGGCAATAATGGTTGTGATGGTGGGAGCATAAGTACTTGGGCGTCCTATCCCCTGTTCTTCCATAGCCTTTACAAGAGATGCCTCCGTAAAGTGCGCCGGCGGCTGAGTAAAATGCTGTCCGCTCTCAAGTTTATCCAGTTTCAGGATGCTGCCCTTTTCCAGATTTCCAAGCAATACATTGGTATCTTCCTTTTCATCTTCCTGAACATATACGGACATAAAACCATCAAAGGACAGTTTGGAAGCGGAAAGTGTGAAGACATAGCTTCCTGCCCCCACTTTGACTGAAGTAGTCGCATAAACGGCAGACTGCATTCTGCTGGCTGTAAATCGTTTCCAGATCAACTGGTAAAGCCTGAATAAATCCCGCTGCAGGGATTCTTTTACAATAACCGGCGTAAGAGCAATATCCGTAGGACGGATCGCCTCGTGGGCATCCTGGATCTTTGCATTGCTTTTTTTCGCCTGTTCCCCATTTGCTACGTACTGGCTGCCGTACTGCTTTCCAATATATTCTCTCGCCGCAGTATCTGCTTCCTCTGCGATCCTGGTGGAATCGGTTCTCAAATAGGTGATAAGACCCACGGTCCCATGTCCTGCTACCTCCACACCTTCATACAGCTGCTGAGCAAGACGCATGGTCTTCTGGGTTGAAAAGTTAAGTACCTTAGATGCTTCCTGCTGAAGGGTACTGGTAGTAAATGGTATGGGAGCCTTTTTAACTCTTTCCCCATTTTTAACTTCCTCCACTTGATACGTCTGATTTTCAAGACCTTTCAGTATCTTATCCAGTTCTTCCTTTTTTCCAATGGCAATCTTGCCGTCTTTATCACCGTAAAATTTTGCGGTCAAAGGCTTTTTGCTTCCTTCCTGCTTTAAAACGGCTTCCAGGTTCCAGTACTCTTCCGGAATAAATGCATTGATTTCTTCCTCCCGGTCGCTGATCAGACGCAATGCCACCGACTGGACCCTGCCGGCACTTAAGCCTCTCTTTACCTTAGCCCAAAGGAGGGGACTGATCATATATCCAACCATACGGTCCAAAACCCTTCTGGCCTGCTGGGCATCTACCAGATTCATATCAATTGTTCTCGGGGTTTTTAAGGAAGCCTTTATCGCATTCTTTGTAATCTCGTTAAAGCTGATCCGGTATACCTGCTTATCCTTCACTTCATCAAGCTTTAAAGCCTTCATCAGATGCCAGGAAATCGCTTCTCCTTCCCGGTCAGGGTCAGTCGCAAGATAAATCTTATCGGCCTTTTTCACTTCTTTCCTAAGTTTGGCCAGAATATCCCCCTTTCCTCTGATTGTTATATATTTGGGATCAAAATCATGCTCCACATCAATTCCCATCTGGCTTTTCGGAAGATCCCTCACATGTCCGTTAGAGGCATCTACTTCATAATTCGCTCCCAGGAACTTTTTTATCGTTTTTACCTTTGCCGGTGATTCCACAATTACTAAACAGTTCGCCATACCAAACTCCTCGCCTATAGTTTCTTACCATAATATTGATGGGATGTCTGTACAACACAGCCTTTGAGTTCTAATTCCAGAAGAGTGCTCAAACAATCACTGACAGACAATCCGCTTAAAGATATAATCTCTTCCAGATTCTTCGGTTGCAAATCTAGGCAACTATACACCATTTTTTCTTTTTTGACAAGTCCGTTCTCGTTTTTTTCATGAACTCTTAATATATTACCACTCTGCAATTTGAAATATTCCAGCACAGAATCAGGACCTAACAAAATTTCTGCGCCTTCTGAAATAAGCCGGTTGCAGCCTGCACTTAAGGGATCTGTGACCCTTCCGGGAAGAGAAAAAACTTCTTTTCCCTGTTCAAGTCCTAAGTTAACTGTGATCAGAGAACCACTTTTTTCCCGCGCTTCAATAACTAAAATTCCATCTGACAGCCCGCTGATGATCCGGTTCCTCATAGGAAAATTACAAGGTCTTGGCGCATCACCCGGCATAAACTCCGTAATGATTCCGCCCTTGACTGCCATCTGTTCATATAATCCATAATTCTCTTTAGGATAACAAATATTGATTCCGCAGCCTAAAACACCATAGGTGTCTCCGCCGGCTTCCAGCGCACCCTGATGACCAGCACTATCAATTCCCCATGCCAATCCGCTTATGATCTGAATTCCAGCTCCGGAAAGCTCCCTGGCCAGGCAGGAGGCCATTTGCTTCCCGTAATTCGTGCAGTTTCGGGCTCCAATTATGGAAACCGCAGGTCTTTCATCATCAGGCAGCTTTCCTTTAAAAAAGATTCCCATAGGATATCCATAAATCGAAAGAAGCCGTTTCGGATATTCTTTGTCATAAGGTGTAACAAAATGAATTCCTCTATTTTCCAGCTTTTCCAGCTCTGCTATGCAAGCGTCTTTTTTACGTTTCATCTCCTCAAAAATGGTAGCTTCTGTCTGTTTTAAAAATCCTGACTGTTCCAGTTCTTTTCCTTCTATATTATATATTCCTTTATAGCTTCCGATGTAATCATAAAGCCGTTTTATTTTTACCGCTCCCAGAGCGGGAACATGACAAAGCCAGTATAAATACTCCCGTTCTTCATGACCGTCCATAAATTCCTCCCCAATATTTTCCTTCTATACTGCGCAGTCCTACCGCTTCTGCCAGATGGACTTTTCTTATCCATTCAGAGCCGTCCAGATCCGCAATCGTCCTTGAAACCTTTAGGATCTTCTCATAGCCTCTCACACTGAGTCCCAGGTTTTCATATACCTTCTTTAAAAACCTCTGCTCCTCATTTCCAAGACTGCAGGACTCCTCAATCTGGGCCTTATTCATGGAACTGTTAAAGTATATCCCACAGCCTTTAAACCGCTTTTTTTGAATTTTTCTTGCGTCCTCAATCCGTCTTCGTATGGCTGCAGAGGATTCGCCTCCTTTTTTCTCCTGCAGTTCTTCGTATGTGACCGCCCCGGATTCTGTGCAGATATCGATCCGGTCCAACAACGGTTTTGAAATCCTGCTTAAATATTTGCGCACCTGCAGTTCAGAACATCTGCATCTTGACCGGTCCGGGAAAAAGCCGCAGGGACAGGGATTTAGAGCCGCTGCCATCATAAAGTCCGCTGGGAATTCATAGGCACCGAATATTCTGGTAACCGTTATTTTCCTCTCCTCAAGAGGCTGCCTTAGAAGCTCTATGGTAGTTCTTTGAAATTCGGGTAGTTCATCCAGAAACAGAACGCCTCCGGATGCCAGGGAGATCTCGCCTGGTTTTGGTATTCGTCCTCCTCCGGCAAGAGCCGTTGGACTGATGGTATGATGAGGGCTTCGGAAGGGCCTTTTCACCACCAAGGGCTCTTCTTTGGAAAGCAGCCCGCATACACTGTATATCTTTGATATATCCACTGCTTCCTCCATTGACAGAGACGGCATGATCGTTGGAATCCTCTTTGCAAGCATCGTCTTTCCGGTCCCCGCAGGGCCGATATAAAGAATGTTGTGCATACCCGCCACCGCCACCTCTGTGGCCCGTCTTAAAAAAAGCTGGCCTCCGATCTCTGAAAAATCGACGTCATAAGCTTCCTGCTGCCCCATCAGCTCCCCATTTCCTAAGGAGCCTGCTTTTTGCTTCTCCGGATCGTTTAACTGATCCGTTAAATCCTTCAGATGATCCACTCCAATTACTTCTATTCCTTCTATTACTAAGCCCTCCCTGACGTTCTCTCTGGGAAGAAAACACTGGATCTTTCCGTCCTTTTTTGCAGCAGCAGTAATGGAAAGGGCTCCTCTTACAGGCTTAATCTCCCCATCTAGTCCCAATTCCCCGGAAATCACGCAACTACGCAAAGCGGCAGGTTTAACCAAGCCGGAAGCCGCCAAAATGGCCACCGCGATGGGCAAATCAAACGCAGTTCCCTCCTTGCGTATGTCGGCCGGGGAGAGATTAATAGTGACTTTTCTTGCAGGCAGCCGGAAGCCGGAATTTCTTAACGCCGTTCTTACCCGGTCCTGAGCTTCCCTTACCTCAGAGGAGAGATAACCAACCATGGAAAAACCCGGAAGTCCATCACTAACATCTGCTTCCACCAGGATAGGAACCCCTTCTACTCCCTTAATTCCCACACTATGAACTTTACTGTACAAAAATTGCCTCTCCTTTCATTCTTCCTGCCTACGCTTTTGGGCAGGGGATTTTATGATTCTGTTTCATAATTACAAGCTTGGAAAACATGCAGAAACGCATCTGGAATGTTCCTGAACCGGAACCTGATTTTATGATAACCGAAAAAAAGGAAAATGGCAATGTTTTTCTCTCATCTGCCTGATTCCGAAAGAATCAGGAATCCTTTAAGCCATGGGAAAATTCAGGCATATAGGCCCGGTAACGGAGCGGCATGTGATTACGCTGACAGACCGGATTTGTCCTTTCTTTTATGGAAACGCTTATTCTAAAGCGCTGAAAAAGCTTTTCGTATTCGTCTTCATCCGACGCTTTTTTCATTTGTTTCTCCCATTCCGGTGAAATCAGATCCACCAAAAACCAAGGCCGAAATGCCGGATGCAAAACTGCCTTTCTCCTGTTTTCATCATAGATAACCCAATTCTCTCCTGACAAGCGGTCCATAAAATGGGGAGCCAGAAGAACAATTACATCATTCTTTGGTCCGATCCGGCTCACCAAAAGATCACCCTCCATCTCCACAAATCGCACAAAGCCTGAGAGCAGATGAGTCTCATTATCAATATTACGGCACATCTGAAATATTTCGTATACCTCTTGAACCTGAAGCATATGAACTATCTTTGCACCAAAATGAAAACCGTAAATTAAAAAACGGTATATTTTATCCCCACGGTCTCTTTCTTTACTTAACGCAGCCTTGTATACAGCAATATATGCTTCCTCCGAAATCTTCCCCCTGATAGCCTGTACCACCTTATCAACACTCTGGGCGTTGACCGGAACCTCCTCATACTGGCAGAACAGCTCCATGGTATCCTCATCCCCCATAAGCCCAAGCTGCACATTCGCGTGGCCCTTTCTGCTGGTCCATGCTGCATATACACCGCTGAGAATGCCTTCTACGCTATTCTCACACAAATAGACTGTCTTCATAACCGGACTCCTTTTAACTCTGTCAAAGCAGGTACACTCATGTCATCAAACAAAGAAAGCTGCCGGAAAGTTCCTGTGGAACCGATGTCCCATACTTTTTTATGTTCCTCTCCTACAAGATGACTGGTAATAAAGTCCTCCTCGATCTTAACCGGATACATCATCCTGCCGGAACAGGTTATAAAATAAAGCGCACGCTTCAGTACAACACCGATCTTCTTTAAAGCATCAAAATCAAGCGGGCCATTCCTTCTGGCTGCGACTATACGCTTCACCGACTTCACTCCCATTCCGGGGACTCTCAGAAGGGTATAATAGTCTGCCCGGTTCACTTCCACTGGAAATAATTCCAGATGACGCAAGGCCCAGTCACACTTTGGGTCCAGAAATACATTGAAGTTCGGACGATCCTCGGAAAGCAGCTCTCCTGCCTGAAATCCATAGAAACGCATGAGCCAGTCTGCCTGGTACAGCCGGTGTTCCCGCAAAAGAGGAGGTCCCCCAGGAAGAGCCGGCAGGCTGCTGTCCTGATTGACTGGAACAAATGCAGAATAAAAAACCCGTTTTAAATCATAATTTTGATAAAGAGCCTCTGCTACCATCATCATCTGAAAATCATTTTCCCTAGTGGCCCCCACGATCATCTGTGTGCTCTGACCGGCGGGTACAAAGGACGGAGCTTTCTTGTATTCCATCAGTTCGTAACGATTAGCCGTAATTCCTTTCTGAATCTGCTTCATGGGAGTAAGAATCTTGCTCCTGCTTTTGCCGGGAGCCAGCTTCTTAAGTCCGTCGGCAGTCGGAAGCTCCAGATTGATACTCATACGATCTGCCAGAAATCCTGTTTTTTCGATCAATACCGGATCTGCACCCGGAATGGCCTTTACATGGATATAACCGTGAAAATGGTATTCTTCCCGCAGCTTTTTAAGGGTCTGGTAAATCAAATCCATAGTATAGTCAGCACTGTGAAGGACCCCAGAGCTGAGGAACAGCCCTTCAATATAATTACGGCGGTAAAACTGGATTGTCAGCTGGCACACCTCCTCAGGGGTGAAAGCTGTTCTCACAACATCGTTAGAGCATCGGTTGATGCAATACTTGCAGTCATAGATGCACTGGTTGGTAAACAATATTTTCAGAAGGGATATACATCTGCCATCTGCAGAAAAGCTATGGCAGATTCCGCATGCCTTCGTATTCCCGAGGGTCCCCGCTTTTCCCTTTCGGTCCACTCCGCTGGATGTACAGGCAACATCATATTTTGCGGCATCTGATAATATTTCAAGCTTTTCCTGTACACTTAATTCTTCCTGAATCAGCATCTCTCCACCTCGAACACACGTTCTTTTCTTTTATTGTAGCATAGTCAAACCTTTTTTTCAAGCATTTTCGAATGTATGTTCTTAATTTTAAAGATTTAACAGAGTCTGGGCTCATGAAATGTCCAAATAGGAAGATGCCACAAGATGCGAAGATGTACAAGATATAAGCGCAGAGATAGAAAAATGGAATCTTTTAAATAGGTAAAACATGCTTAAAAAGCAGCAGAAAGGAGGCGGAAATGCACGCGCTCTCTTTCTGCTGCCTATACATAAACCTGAAATCTTTCGCCCCCTGCGGTTGATCCATTTGCCGGTTCCGGCACTTATCCGTAAAATTCTGCTTCGTTATCCTCCATCTCCTCCATCTGGATAAAGCAATCGGCGGGAGCTTAGAAACCTTACAAAGCTGGATACAATAATGGACACAATAATGGATACAATGCTCCTTCCCATGATCTCTTCATGTTTCAAGATGGGAAAGGTCCTTTTGTACTGTTATTTAAAAACAGAAGTGATAGTACTCCAGATATATTTGAAAATATTCCCGATGCGGTGGAAAATATTTCCGTCAGAATGAAAGTCTTCATCAACTTTTACATCTTCACTGTCCTGCTTATCTTTTATCTCCTCAGTACGCAGAATCATCTGAATGCTCCTGGGGGACGGATTTTTTGCCGAGGTCATGGACACCGGAGAGGCTTCCAAATCAATGTTTAAAATAGTCGTATCTTCTATCGTATATTCATCCCATTTGTCATCAATCATATCCTTAATGGTGTCTTTTGCATTTCTCAAAACCTCAGTCTGATTCAGCCCATTCCCTGCCTCATCTAACGTACCAGCAAGGCCATTTAAGGTTTTCTCCGTACTGCTGTTTAAGGAATCGCCAACCACTTTCATCTGATTTTCAAGGGACCGGAAAAATACATTCATGGAATCAATGCCTCTGGAGGCGCTGTCTGTCATTTTTCCAATATCATTTAAAGTCGCGATCATATCATCATGGTGACGGTTTAGGATGCCATTTAATTCATCCACTGAGTTGATCAGATCATCGGCCGTATCACAGATATTCCCTGTAGCAGTGGCTATGTCAATTAATCCGTCTATCGTTCCGTTTATAGGGCCTCTTAAGGATTGTAAGTCTGCCATCAGCATACCGGTCATCCCCAGCATTGTTCCCAGATCTCCGGTCAGCCCCGCACCGCTGTTAACAATCTGCGGAAGAAGTGCGGCTAAAGGTGCGGCTGCTTCCATTATTTCCTTGGATCCATTGCTTGGGGTAGCCTTACGGCCGGTTGCCAAAGCGGAAGACAGATAACCGGTAAGAGCATTGATTTCCGGAATAGAATAGTCCTTCTCATTAAACAAATAGGAAGATATCTCGTCTTCATCCATCAGACCTTCATCCTGGATCTCCTGGATCAGATCCTGTAAGTCAGTATTTCTCATTCCTGCCGCCGAAGTACTTAGGGTATTGCTAAGGGCCGCCAGATTAGGAAGGGACTGACCAAGAGAGGCTAATTCCTTTGCCAGCTGCTGCTGCTCCGTTGTCAGAGTATTTAAGCGTCCTTCTATTTTTTTAACCTGCCCCATAAAAGCCTGGGATTTCATATCCGTCTGAGAACTCTTCGCCATTTTCCGCAGGTCATCCACTTCATTTCTTAAATACCGGACACTGTCCTGCAGATCTCCTAGATCAGGGGACAGGTCGTCAAGAATTCCCACCATATGATTTGTCTGGGTCCTGATCTCATTTAAAGCATTTCCGGCATTCTGCGTATGGTTATAAAAGGGCCGCATGGTCTGGGACAAATTGTCAAGAGCTGCCAAAGCCTCATCCGCATTCTCATACACCTTACCCTTGGAATCGGCAAATATCTGCCTGGTCCTGTCAAGTCCCCTGAGACCATCCGCCGTATCTGCGATGCCTTTTTGCATGTTTCCCATGGAGTCTAAAACCACATCCAGGCTGTCGCTGATCGCATCTGCAGAATCCTCCATGGTTTCCTTTGCATCTCTTAAATCTGCAATTTTATCAAGCTGGCTAACTGTCAAAGGTACCATGGTAAAGATCATGCCGGAAAATTTAAAATCTTCTGAACCGATGTGGATGGAATAATGGCCTTCCTCACCTGGCAATTGAAAGAATACAGCCATATTTAAATTACCGATAGACTGCACCTGTGCGCCTTCCGCTTCCAGGCTTAAGTTTTTATCCATATCAACAACTGTGCTGGCCATTAGGGCCATGTTATTCCGGTAGTAATCGGAAACTCCTTGATTGGGAACCAGATCCACATTGACCTCAATCAGGCCCTTTTCGCCGGCCAGCTCTTCTGCCTTTTTCTCTACACCGTTTAAACGGTAACTTACTTTAATATCCCAGGGGAGCTGGGATTTCTCTGTTTGGGTCCGGCCTTCAAAATAAAACCGGCTTCCTGTCTCTTCGGGAGAAAAGGTGACAGAGCCATCCTCCCCTATTACAGGTTCCGAATGGTCCGTTAAGTTCATTACCTTATCGTAAACCCCGTAATCTACTACCATGCTGTTTCCATTCATCTGGTAATTCTTTACAATGCTGCTTTCCTTGATCTCCCCATAAGGATCCATGGTCACATAAAGAGTTTCATCATACTGGGGCACATCAGGCGAGGCCAGGGCCGGCAGTATGGATTCAAGGGAGACTATGACAGCCAGGCCCATACTTATGATTCTATTATACTTCTTCATGATCGTTCTCTCCTTTGATTTTCACTTTTCCATATCTTAAACGTCGTTTTTCTCTTCTTTTTACCGCACGGAGCTGCTGATTCTGGATCTGCTTGTCAAAGGTGCTAAGCAAGGCAGGAAGCAGGGAAAGTACCAAAACCATGCTTAAAAGTGCTCCCCTTCCCACCAGGCGTCCCACCTGGGAAATCGCTTGTATGGACGATGTAAAATACAAAAGATAACCGACTACCGTAAGAATACCGCCTGACGTAAAAATGGAAAGAGTACTTTTTGAAATAGCAGCCTTGGCAGAGTCCGTGTTGTTCATGGTTTTACGGAAGCCCAGATAATTATTGGTCATTAGGATGGAATAATCAATGGTAGCTCCCAGCTGCAGGCAGCTTACGATGATGTATCCGATGTACACCATGTAGTCTCCAAGCACATATGGTAACGTCATATTTAAATAAATGGCCACTTCAATCGGTATAATTACAAGAATCGGTACCAGAACAGACCGGAAGGTTGCAAAAACAACCAAAGCCACTCCCGCCAAAGACAACAGTGACACTTTATTGTAGTCATCCGTTAAAATGTCACGGATATCAATTGTCGTGGGGGTCATACCTATCACATAGGCATCTTCCGGATAGTACTCCCTGATCAATTGTTCCAGCTCCTGACTGCATTCAAAGGCGTACGGACTCTCCTGGACCGTGTTTAGGGAAATCAAAAGCCTGGCGTATTTTTCACTCCGAAGCTGTTCAGTCACTTTTTCAGGAAGAAAGCTTTCCGGAATTCCCTTGGGAATAGTCCCCGCCATAGACATTGCATAATTTACGAAATCCAGCTCCTCCAAGGCGTCCGTCAGCTGCCGTTCGGTAACAATCGATCCATTGGGAACAATTCCAATGATCATGTTTGATTTTCCGAATTCTTCATTGATAGCCCTGGTATCCTCATAAACTCTTGTTCCAGGTCCAGCTCCAATGGCATCATCGCCGTAGTAGAAAACGTTCATATTCTGACCGAAATAACAGGGAACAGCCAGAAAAATGGCAATAACAAAAACAGGCTTCCGGATCTGGTTCATTAATTTTGCAAACCGGTCAAAAGAAGGGATGAACGGTTTATGGGCTGTTTTTTCAATCTTATCATTAAAGTGCAGGATCAGAGTCGGCATAAGGAATAGTACGGTAGCCAGACTGCAAATGATCCCTTTGGTCAGTACAAATCCCACATCCTTACCAATGGTAAAGCGCATGAATGCAATAACAAGAAACCCTACTATGGTGGTGGCCCCGCTCGCAAGAATAGAACTGCAGGATTCCTTTACTGCCAGTTCCATGGCCTCATGGATCTCGACGCCGGTATTCTTAATTGCCGTAAAAGTATGTAAAAGGAAAATGGAATAATCCATGGATACCGCCAATTGTAAAATGGCTGCCGTGGAAAACGTAAAAAATGATATGGTTCCGAACATCAGGTTGGATCCCATATTCAAGACAATGGCCACAACCATGACGAAGATAAACAAAAACGGTTCCATCCAGGATGTTGTGGTAAGGGTTAAGATCACCCAGATGATTACGAGCGCCATTCCAATCGCCATGGTAATCTCTTTTGTTATGGATTCCTCCCGCTCTTTACTGGAAACGGCGCTTCCTGCAAAATAGCCTCTGTCTTTTCCTACAATTTCATAAATCCCGTCTACCGCTTTCCGGGTTACCTGACTATCATCGCCGTTTTCAAATATTACATCCATCAAAGCATACCCGTCACGATAATAATCTTCCATGGAAAACGCATCCACAGACATCATATCGGTAATCCCCTGATCCACAAAAGAAGCTCCCATATAAACATCCGTGGTTAAATCCGGACCTATTACCAGATCCACCCCTTCCAGGTCCGATATTTGCTGTCTTATTTTTTTTGCTTCCTGAAGGCTTACATCCTTTACCATGATACGGGCCATTCCAGGATATCCAAACTCATCCTCCATCACATCAAGAGCCTGTTTTGTTTGGGCAAACTGCGGCAGGTATTTGCTTAAATCGTAATTGACCTTTACAAAAGGAAAACAGATGGCACAAATGATGGCCGCAAGAAAGAAAAAAGTCTCTATTTCCTTCCCGCGGAACACAATAATATGTACGATTCTATCAAATAAACTTCTGTCTCTCTTCATAGTTTCCTCCATTACCCATCCTTTTTCTGTTAATAGATATATTATTGACTTTTGAACACGTGTACATTATAATACTCTTGTAAATAAGTTTCAATAATCAATCAATTAAGAAGAATCTATTAATGATCACAAAGTCTTTTTTAATGCAATATTCAACACTCTTTGATGTTGTGTTCATTATTTTCAGGGATTCAGGCTCTGAAATTAAGAAGCAAGCCAAGAAGCACAATTGGAGGAATCGTATGGAAACTCAAAAACAGGATCGCCGCATCCGAAAAACTCAGAAGCTATTGAAAGAAAGCCTTCTTGAACTCATGGAAAAAAAGGACTTTAAGAATATTTCCGTGAAAGACATCACGGAACTGGCAGATTTAAACCGGGGTACTTTTTATCTTCACTATACCGATACCTACAACCTGTTACAGGAGATGGAATCCGAAGTCTTAGATGATTTTCAGGATATGGTAAGCAACTGCCGCTATGCCTTTAAAAAGGGTTCGCTCCTGCCCGTTGTTATACCAATCATTCATTATATTGAGGAGAACAAAAAGATATGTAAGATCCTTTTTGAGAACAGCTCCTCCAATGATTTTGTAAACCGCTTCCATACCCTTGTCTTAAAAAACGGAACTGCGATCATCAGGGAACAGTATCCTGCTGCCAGGGAAGTGACCCTGAACTATTACCTTGAATTTATCACATACGGACTGACCGGTGTCCTGAAGCAATGGCTTGATACGGATATGCAGCAGCCAAAGGAAGAGGTAGCCGAATTTGTGGATAAGATGATCATGGGAACTGCGCAAAAGCTCCTTGCTGTTTAAAGAAATCATTTTTTGTCATAAATCCTTATTTTTCGCCAGGAATCAACCGATATATGGATAGCGATGTCATACAGCCATTTAACTGTATGCTGCATCAATACTTACACAAGGATGAACTTTATGCTGAAAAATATAAAATCCAAAGATAAGAAGATTCCAAAAACACCCCCTATAAAAGGGAAGGAAGTAAATAATAAACAAAATAAAGCGAAACCGGCAAAAGCTTCAAAAGACAAAGGAAAAGGTCTATTACCTAAAAATAAAAGAGTTCTCGTTTTGATGGGAGCCGCCCTGCTGATCGTTATTATGGGATCTGTTCAGGCCATTATTATGCTTACGTCCCAAAAGAAGGGTGAGTCAGACGAAAAGGCAGAAGTAGCACCAACCTACTACTTTTCAAAAGAAGAAGATATTTCTTCGGTTACTGAAATTGTTGGCGCACGCGATTTTAAAAAGCTGGAGGCTTCTGAAGCCAGCTCTGAAGCAGAAACGAAGGAAACCGTTGATCAGACAACGGAATCATCTTCCGGCACTGCTTCACAAACATCCGGCCTGGAAGCCAGTTACAAATATCTTCATGTGGAAGATACCTCCGCTGATATAAAAAGCTACATGGATTATCTGGAGGAAAAAAAGAATTTCATTAATATAACGGATAAGTCCGAACAGCCAGAGTCCGGACAGCCTTCCTCAGAAGAGACCCCAAAGACAAGCTCAGAATTCTATCAGCTTGCCGGGCCGTCTAAAGATTCCGCTTCCTATCTTTCCATTACCCTGGAATCCGAAGTAGACAGCTATACCGTAACCACCAGTAAAGAAAGCCAGCCCTGGAGCACCTATTTTAAGGACCAGTGGAATCAGCAGAAAAAGATAATCGCTGATTTTGAAAAACTGCCAAAAGCGACCAATACCATAGAACAGGCAGAGGATGCCGTCCGCACCCTGAGCCAGGAAAAGCTTGGCCTGGCGGAAGCTTCCGACTCTTATGAATTTATCGCATCACCTGGTATATCTAAAATAGGCGGAAAAAATTACTATACAGTCAGGACATACAAACGCCAGCCTGACAGTACTCTGATTTATATAGCAACCTATTTATTTGACTATGAAACCAGCAATGTAGCCTTTCAGTACGATGAAGTAACAGGAAAGACAACTCCGCTGGGATGATTATACACGAAAAAGACGGACAGTCCTTATGGTGTGCTACCCATATCATTAAGGACCGGTACCGTCTTTTCCTATTTTCCTTTTTATGCTATAGTTAGCTTATAAAAAACAGAAGGAGATGTTTTAATGGAATTTTTACAATTGGCAAAAGAACGTTACTCAATGAGAAAATTCAGCGACCGGAAAATAGAAAAGGAAAAACTGGATTTGATCCTGGAAGCCGGAAGGGTCGCTCCTACTGCAGTGAATTATCAGCCCCAGCGAATTCTTGTCATTGACAGCGAAGAAAACCTTGCTAAATTAAAATCCTGCACCCCTTATCATTTTCATGCTCCTCTGGCTTTGCTGGTATGTTATGATTCCACGGTCAGCTGGAAAAGGTCTTACGACAATAAGGATATGGGAGATGTTGACGCCAGCATCGTTGCCACGCAGATGATACTTGAAGCGGCTGAATTAGGATTAGGCAGTACCTGGGTAGGTCATTTTGACCCTGTGTGCATCCGTTCGTCATTTAATATCCCGGAGCATTTAATTCCAGTTGCTCTGCTTCCTATGGGCTATCCCGGGAAAAACTGTGCTCCTCACCCTCTTCATGAGAAACGGTTTCCTATAGACCATACTGTTTTCTATAATTCCTATAGCGGCATTGACTCCTCCAAAGAACGGTAACCTTTCATGAACCCCCATATGCATGCATAAGATAACTATATACTGCGTTTAAAATAGCAGGTTGGGGGCTTTAGCATGAATAAAATATTGGATAATGAATATTATGACTTGATCATTAGTAATTCTTTAGTTCCCGGTTTTGATACCGGTAATAATCTTACGGTTTTAAATGATAGATATTCTTTGATGCATATATGGAAAAGCAATATGGACGCCTGTGACCTGGGACGGTATCCTTATGATAATTTCCCTTCCCTTTTTACACTTACTTCTAAAGTGAGCATAGAAAAATCGGGCATTGCCAATGTCCGGAGACATCCCGATTTAAGCCTGATGGGGCTTGGGGTTGCCATCGGCATCATAGACACCGGCATCGACTACCAGCACCCCGCATTCAAATATCATGACGGTACCACCCGTATTCTTTCCATATGGGACCAGACCGACCAGACCGGCAAGCCTCCCAAGGACTTTAGTTTCGGCTCAGAATACACGAAAAAACACATCAATACCGCACTGAAATCCAAGAACCCCTTATCCATGGTGCCTACTGTTGATAGCAATGGACATGGTACGGCAATCGCCAGTGTAATCGCCGGCAGTCCCGATGAAAAAAACTCTTTTACCGGTGTTGCTCCCCAAACCGAGCTTATCATAGTAAAATTAAAAGAAGCGAAGCAAAATTTAAAAGAGCTGTTCTTTGCTCCGGATAATTCCCTGTGCTATCAGGAATCTGATATAATGCTGGGAATCCGTTACCTGCTCTCCGTTTCGGAAGAAAAAGAGCTGCCTCTCGTTATATGCATAGCAATGGGAAGCAACCAGGGAGGCCATGATGGTTTGGGAGTTATCAGCTCTTACTTAGAACACATCGTACAAATGCCCAAAACTGACGTATTGATAGCCGCAGGGAATGAAGGAGACAGCCGCAGACATTATTTCCACCATTCGGCGGCTACTCCTTTCCGCAATGGCTTTAATTTAAAAATAGGGAGAAACGATAAAAAATTCACAATGGAAATCTGGCCCTTTCCTCCTGGGAAAGTAAGTATTGAAATATTCCCGCCTAACCAGGAATTCATTCAGAGCATATCTCCCCCTGCCGGAGTTTGCCAAAAATTCAGCCTTGCCATGGGCCAAACTACCATTTGGATCAACAATATCCTGTTGGAAGGTTCAACGGGGGATCAGGTTATTTTATTGCGGTTTGACAATCCGACTCCAGGAATCTGGTATTTCCAGGTCACAAGCATAGAAAATGAACCTTTTTCCTTCCATTCCTGGCTTCCGTCAGGGAACTTGATTTCAAACGAAACATATTTCTATCAGGCAAATCCCAACACTACCATTACAGCCCCGGGAAATGCCAGAAATCCCCTGACAGTTGCCGCCTATAACCAGTTTGATGGCAGAATTCTGGGTGAATCAGGAAGAGGCTTTTCCAGATTCGGGGAAATCAATCCTAATATTGCCGCTCCCGGATACCAGATTCCATGCGCACTCCCAGGAAATCAATATGGCAGCCTAACTGGTACCGGAGCCGCCGCCGCACACGCAGCGGGAGCTTCTGCCATGGTCATGGAATGGGGGTACTGCAAAGGCAACCACACTACCGTCACCGGCGTCCAGATCAATCATATGATCATGCGGGGAGCACAGAGAGACAGCGCCTATTCTTATCCCAATGAGAGCTGTGGATACGGACAGATAGACGTATACAAACTGTTTCAAAGGATATCTGTGATTTGATGCATTTGGTATTAAGAATATGATAAGTAGCTTTAGCTGTCTAACCCATGGTTGGCAGCTATTTTTTTATAATACACTACTGCCCCTATTCCACACAGGCAGGCAATCCCGGCCAGCAGCAAATACCCGGTCTGTATACCTGCTCTGACGACCAGCGCCCCGGTAAAGATCGGGAAGGTTGTCATGCCCAGTGCATATATAGCCTGGTACATTCCCATGGCCGTAGATTTGCTGCCGGCCGGAATGCCGCGCATTGCTTCCGAGGTTGCAAACGAGAACAAGATACCAGTGGACATCCCCGGTAATATTTGCAGCAGCAAAAGCACAGGTATGCTCCCTGCGGCCGGAACCAGGATACAATAGAAAGCCACAACAGCAAAAACCAGCGGAATCCAGAACCTTGGGCCTTTCCGGCTGCAGGTCCCGGAAGCTGCGAAAGCCGCAAACCCTACGGATGATATCATGTAGATCACAGAGGATATCCCCACAATTACGTCCGATGCGCCCAATTCTTTTAATATCTGGTTCGTAAACGACATGGCAGTCGTCAGCTGGATCCCCTGTTGAATCAGAGCCAGGAAAGAGAACAGCCATAAGTGCCTGAAATTGCAGACAGATAGCAGTTCTCTTTTCTTATGTATACAGGGTTTAACAGCCGTCTCTTTAATTCCAATTGAAAGAAGAAAAGCCATCAGGCCCGCGCACATGCTCAACATGCAGATTCCCGCCATGCCGATGCGATGATAGCTGATTGTACTGCACAGAAAGCCAAGAAGCATTCCAAAATTATTAAACAGTACGATCCGGCTGGTGGCAGCCTGCTGATCTCCTGCAGAAAAATGATAGGTATAGAACACCATATAGGAAATCCACATGGCAGAAGCCAGTCCGGAGAAGAAATTGGCAACCAGAAAACCTGTGCCATTGCACCAGAATACCCGGAAAACAGATGCGGTTCCAGAGGCTATCGCTCCTGCCATTATAAAATATTTATGTCTGCCAACAGAATCTGCGCAAAGGCCTATGGGAAACCTTAACACCAATTGGGAAATTCCATAAGCCCCCACCACCATTCCGGTAAATACGCTGCCGGTGATTGGAGGCAGTAATTCTTGCGATGGTCAAAAGACCCTTTAAAAGTCCGGAGGCTGCGATCGCCGGAACCATGGGAGTAAACATGGAGGAAACTACGGAGATAACACCTTCCAGTTGTCCAATTACTTCTTTCTTTGCCTTCTTTGTATCTCTTAATTCAAACCTTAATCTGGTAAAACAATGGGTGAGTCCCCTTATGTTATCAGAACCGCCGACATTTGTTATAATGTCTTTGGCTATTTGATTATAATTCATTTTCCAAACCCCTTTCAAGTGTTATCATATCTTATCACCCGGCCGAAATGACAAAATAAAAAAGACCCGACCAAGCGATACAAATCATAAGGCTAAAAATAATAAGCCTTATCACTCTTTGCTCAATCCGATCTTGCCTGCATTACCAGTAACACGTCTTCCTGTTTTGCTATTTAGTTGTACTCAACTGAATACAATATAACACTGTTTGCAAATTGATGCAACTAATTTTAAATTTTTCTGCATTTTTCCCAATTTTTCAACGCAAAAATCGTCTATTATTTACAAAAATAAAGCGTTTTTGCTAACAATCAATAAAATGAATGACCGGAGCAAAACATGTCCGTTTGCTCCGGTCATTCATTTTATATGTCTGCAGCTGCCTTCATGATAAGAGCTGCCACAGCAGCCCCGGGATCTTTTAAGGAGCGGGACGCTTCTCCTCTTGTTGCTGCCCTTCCATGAACGGCTATCATTGTCGTTGTATGTTCAAAACCATCCCATGCAGCTGTTGCAGCTTCCTCAAAGGCTTTCTCAAGGGATACTCCGGCTTCCACTCCGGCTTTTAGTATCTGTACTCCGGGATGAAATCCATCCAAAAAGGTTTTATCCCCTAATTTTGCCTTACCCAGATCAGCAACACCTGCTTCATAGGCTTCAAACATATCAGCAACATCTGCACCGGACAATTCTGTCGTTCCTTTTAGTGTCTTCCCGGCACGCATCAGTCCTGCTGCCATCAACGTTCCCATGGTTGAAGGGACCTTATTACCCATGGTCTTTCCTGCCTTGTATAATAACTTGCCCAGATCCGGCTCCGATCCATCCGAAACCGCGTCGTAGGCCGCCTGGAATCCATCCGTCATCGTAAGTCCCAGATCACTGTCTCCCACAACACTGTCCAGTTCAATTAAGTAGTTTCGGTTTTCCACCATAATCTTACTTATTCTGCCAAGCATGGCTATCAGTTCCTGCTGGTTCATATCAGCCTCCATTCTGCCGCTGATGCCGGCGGCATAAATAATCGTGACAAACGATATGCGCTTATACCATCTACTCCAATCGGATCTTTAGACAATTCCCTGCTTAAAGAATGGTGTATCAGCCGGAGCATCCAGATAGCCCTTCAGTTCCTCATCCATTTTCAAAAGGGAAATGGATAAGCCTGCCATCTCAATGGAGGTTACATATTCACCTACATAATAACGGTGCACCTTGATTCCCTTCTCTTCCAGAATCAGATTGACCTTTCTTGCCACAATATACTGCTCATCAAGAGGAGTAGCTCCCAGTCCGTTTACCAGAACCGCAACCTCATCTCCGGCGCAGTATGGAATATCTTCTAGGATTTTTTCCATCATTTCTGATGTGATTTCATCTGCTGTTTCCAGTTTCCCCCGGCGGATTCCAGACTCTCCATGGATTCCCATACCGATTTCCATCTCATCCTCTCCGATCTCAAATCCCGGATGACCGACTCTTGGTACTGTACAGGGGGTTAGTGCCACTCCCATGGTCCTTACATTGGCAGCCGCTTTCTCTGCAATCCGTTTTACCTCCTGTAAATCCTTACCGGCTGCCGCTGCTGCTCCGGCGCATTTGTATACAAAAAAGATGCCTGCTACTCCTCTTCTGGTGTTCTTTTCTCCTGAAGCCGCCTTGGGAGATGCCACATCTTCCCCTGCAACAACGCTTTCCACATGGATATCCTCTTCCATATCTGCCATCTCTGCGGCCATGTCAAAGTTAAAGATATCCCCATTATAATTACCGTAAATATAAAGAACACCGGCTCCGGAATCAATGCGTTTCGTTACATTAAGCATCTGCTCCGCGCTGGGAGACTGGAAAACATCTCCCACCGAACAGCCGTCTAACATCCCTTTTCCTACATAACCCAGAAACAGAGGAAGATGCCCCGAACCCCCTCCGGTCGCAATCCCTACTTTTCCCTCTACCTTATTGGAGGTAACCAGACAGCGCAAGTCACCTTCCGTATAAGTAACATAGTCCGGATGAGCAAGGTAGATTCCCTCCAGCATCTCATTCACATAGTTTTCCGGTACATTAATCAGTTTTTTCATTTATTCCTTCTCCTTCCCACAATTTATTGCAGTTCAACCATATGCGTTCCGATACACTTCTATGACCTGCTGGAGTGTCGGTCTAAATGGATTGTCCTCCATACAGGAATCCTTAAGCGCAATTTCTGCCAGAGCCTTAAAATCTTCAGGATTTACCTTAAGCTCTTTAAGATTTTGTGTAATCCCAACCTCTCTTGACAGCCGCCTGATACAGGCCACCGTTTCCTTCACGGCCTGTTCCCCTGTCATGGCAGACGCCCCAGGCAGTTTAAGTCCCTCTGCCACCTTCTTATACCGTTCCGCGGCTTCCGGCCTGCTTCCATTAAATTCCATGACAAAAGGCAGCAAAACCGCATTGCAGATGCCGTGAGGCAGGTTCATAAGCCCTCCAAGAGAATGGGCCATGGCATGCACCATGCCAAGACCTGCATTGGAAAATGCCATGCCTGCGCTGTATTCCGCATAAGCCATCATTTCCCTGGCCTTTTCATTGCTTCCGTCAGCCACCGCTTCCGGAAGGTATGTACCAATCACGCCCATTGCCCAAAGGGCATCCTTATCCGTATATGGGGTCGCCCGTTTTGCCACAGCCGCTTCAACGGCATGGGTCATGGCATCCATTCCTGTGGAAGCCGTAAGGGCTTTTGGCATGCTCATCATTAAGTCCACATCATTAACGGCTATGGTAACCATACAGTTCGGGTCTACCATACACATTTTAGAATGTCTCACCGGGTCGGTCACGATATAGAACGAGGTAACCTCAGAACCGGTTCCCGCAGTGGTATTCACCGCAACTATGGGCATTCCTGGATTAAGAGAGCGTTCTACCCCTTCATAGTCCTCCACCTTACCGCCGTTTGTCATCACAATGCTGACTGCCTTTGCCGTATCTATGGCAGAGCCACCGCCCACAGCCACCAGAAGGTCCACTTCCAGGGCCTTAGCAGCCTCCAGGCAGTCACCTACAACCATGGTGGTGGGATTGGGCTCAACCAAGTAGTAAATGGCGTATTCCATCCCGGCTTTTAAAAGACAGGCTCCCACTTTGTCACCGGTACCATTTTTATACAGGAAGGGGTCCGTAACGATAAGTCCCCGTTTAAACCCCCGTTTCTTAAGCTCATCCGGCAGCAGCCCGATGGAACCGCGGCCAAAAAAACTGGTCCCTACTGCATTGATCCTCTCAAGTGCCATAAATGGCCTCCTTAGAATTCTATATTTCTGAAATCTCCCGGATCGATCCGTTTCAGCGCGCTCAGTTCTTCCTTTGTAGGAAGGGGCGTATAGGCGATATGGGAGTATTTTATTGGAAATCCGGTATTTTCCTGTACCTCCTCTAAGCTGGAAGTTGGGTGGATGGTTTCAAGAACCATTTCTCCATGTTCCATTTTAAAGATGCATAAGGGGGTGATGATCCGTTCCACATTTCCCCTGGTAGTTACAAAATCCACCTGATTCACAAAGGTGCGCTTATCATGCTTTGTCCTCCAGAGAATCGCCCTCTTTGCCGTTGGTATAAGAACAGCACTTCCTGCTCCTCCAGGCATCCTCACCTTTGGTTTTTTGTAATCTCCGATAACCGACGCATTGACATTGCCATGGGAATCAAACTGGATTCCGCTTAAGAATGCCACATCTAACCCCCCTCTCATGGCCAGGTCAAATACTTCCATTAAAGGAAAATATGAAGTGGAACGTTCCAAAAGCTCCGGGCCTGCACTGGTATACTTTTTAAGCCTCACCGGATCCGGGTCTGTTCCTCCCGGGATATTCAAATGTACAGCTCCCGGTGCATGAAGCGCTTTTGCAAGCAGCAGCGCAATCATGGGCATATGGGAGGATACTCCGTGAAAAACCTTGCTGCCGTCAGGTATGAGGCGGGCCATGGCGCAGACCATAATATCGCAGACTCTGTTTTTTTCTTCCATCATGCCATGTCCCCCTTATCCTTTGTAATCGGACTTTTCAAATGCCTTTAAATAGACATTCAGGCCGTCCAAATCTTTCAGCCCTTTAAATTCCTTTAGATTCTTTCCGTCAATATCATAAGAACCCGGACAAGAACATGGTGCAGCCCCTTTGGGGACCCTGACAACTGCTTCCACCAGAAAATGAGGAATATCCGCCTTTTTTGAACTTCCGGTAAACGCAGATCCATGGACGATATTCTCTGCTGTCAGGATGACCCTTTTGGCTGCCCTGGAAAACAGGACATCCTCAAATAATGGCCCTGTGATCCTGGCGTTCCCCTCTTCATCCGCCTCCTGTACATGAATAACCGCAACCTCCGGCCTTATGGCCTTTACCACTGTCACCGGCTCCTTTGTAAACGGATCCTCGACCCGTATGAAATAATCATTGGCATCGATTAAGTCGCTGATCACAAGCCCCTTTACAGGCATGAATCCCACTCCGTAGCTGGCGGCACGGAGCGCGGAGATCACCGTATAACAGGCGTGCTCGTTCCCTTTGACAGCTCCGCTTTCAACGGCCCTGCGGTAATGTCCGGCCAGGGAATATTCACTTTCATAGCTGATAAAGCCGGCATCTACGCTGGAAACACAGCCTCCGAAACAAAGCATGTCCACATCCATGGCTCCTGCTGTCTTTACCAGCTTTAAGTCTCTTTTTTTCTGACGCACCAGTTCCCGTACCATCGCCATGGGCGCCCGATGGAGCACATTGCCGCCTAGGCCAAGAATATCTCCGTCATAGATCCGGGCGGCCGCCTCCTGCAAAGTCATTATTTTGCTCATGGTCTGACCTCACTTTCTATCCTGCACTCCTTTATTTCGCTGCATTGCAGGCAATCTGGATGGCATCCCATACCCCGGAAAAGGGAGGTGCATAAATGAGATCCGTCATTCCAAGCTCTGCCGTTGTCATCCTGCAATGAATTGCCACAGCAAATACATCTGCCCGCAAAACAGCCCCCTTTTGTCCGCAGGTCTGTGCACCAAGCAGCCTTTTTGTACCTTTTTCATAGATCAGCTTTATGGTGATCGGCGTTGGATCCGGATAGTACGCCGGATGGTCATTGGCCTGGATAACCAAAGTCTTATAATCCTTAGTTAGTCGTATGGCATCTCCTTCTCCCATACCCGTACGTCCAAGCTCCAGCCCGCAAACCTTGATCGCCGCAGACCCAAGGGCACCGATAAACGCTTCATGGCCCCCTGCTAAATTGGCGCCTGCGATTCTGCCGCATTTGTTCGCAACTGTTCCAAGAGCCAAAAAGCTGTCTTCCTCTAATACTTCGTTATAGACTAAAATACAGTCTCCCGCCGCATACACATCCGGAATAGAGGTTCTCATTTCCTGGTCCACAATGAGGCCACCGTTTTTCCCCATGGTGATTCCTGTGTTCTTCAGAAATTCCGTACAGGGACGGACACCCACGGCAACGATCACCAGATCCGCATCGTAGGTTCCCTTATCTGTTTTTACACCTTTTACATAAAGACCGTCTCCATAAAACCCTTCCACCTTTTCTCCGGTGTTAAGAAGGACCCCTGACTTTACCAACTCCTCATGGGCCAGGGCAGCGATTTGCTCGTCAAAGGGCATAAGGATTCTGGGCGCTGCCTCAAGCATACGGACATTCTTTCCCAGATTCAAAAATGCTTCCGCACACTCCACTCCGATATATCCGCCTCCAACGATGACGATGTTTTGGACTTCCGGCATTTTTGCATATTCCTTTAAAAAGATGCCGTCTTCCATGGACTTAAGAACATGGACTCCCATAAGCTCCTTGCCCGGAAAGGGAGGAACCACAGCCGATGCCCCAACAGCTATCATTAATTTATCATAAGAATCCGTAAATTCCTGACCGTTTTCAAGGTTCTTTACAAGGACCTCTTTCCTTTCCACGTCAACGGATTGTACCTCGTGGCGGAGGAAGGTTTCTATGCCCATCTTAGTGAAGGTCTCCCGTGAACGGGCGATCATCTTGCGGTAATCATCGTTATAGTCCCCTACATAGTAGGGAAGTCCGCACGCTCCATAAGAGAGAAAGCCTCCCTTTTCATAGACCGTTACTTTCGCGTCCGGGTCGACCCTGCGGATCTTGGAGGCGGCACTCATTCCTGCCGCTACTCCTCCAATTATAATAATCTTCATGTTTTCTCCCTGATTATATCGTTACCGTTCGGTCATGCTATTTATCTTATGCCCGGCTTCCTTCATGGCTTCTTCTGCTGTCTTTTTTCCGGAAAATGCCTCAAAGATTTTCTCATAAAGGACTCCGTTTTTCTCCCCTGCCTTTGACAGATCGGGAAGGGGTCTTGCAAGTTCTATCATCTTCTGCTGTACCGGAAACCAGGGGCAGTCACCGGCCCCTTTCAGATAGCTTCCTCTTCTTACTGGAGCACCACTCTTTCTTCCCACCTTCTGATCCACCTCCGGTGACCGAAGGTACGAAAGAAATTCCTCTGCAGCTTCTTTTTTCCTGCAGCTTGAACAGATTCCAAAGGACCAGGTCACGTTCCATGCCGTGGAAAAAGTGGAAAATCCCAGATCCTCTGGTTCCAGACAGCCTTCCTTAAACACTTCACCCATCTGACCGCTCCAGGTAACTGCCATAGCTGCTCTTTTTTGGCGGATAGCCTCTGCAATTTCCCCATTGCCGAATCTATCCGTACCGCCAACTGCACAGGATCTCAGTTCCGCATAGGATTTCAGACCCTTTACCGCATCTTCCTTTCCGCAGGCCGCAGATCCATCGGGATCATAAGCATCTCCTCCGTACATGCGCAGGAAGGGAAGGGCATCGGTAAATATCTCAGACTTATCAGCCTTCATGGCTACTGCCCGTTCCCCGCAGGCCGCCTTGTAAGCTTTTGCCGTTTCTATGTATTCCTGGGGAGTGATGACGCTTCCAAGTTCCTTCCCCAGTACCTGTTCAAGCAGGCTTTTACGGTAGACGATCATATGTCCGTCGCAGAAAGAGGGAGATAAATACGTCTTTCCCTTATACTTCATTTCTTCTGCAATGACCGGAAGGATATCTTCTTCCTCAAGCGCAAGTTCCGAAAGGTATCCGTTTTCTACAAAATCACGAAGCCATAAATGGCCTGCAACCATGACAATGTCATAATCTGCTTCTCCGGCAAATGCTTTCATCATCATCGGATAGTAATCCGCCCAGGGCACGATATGAAAATCAACGTTTCCACCATATCCGTCTATAATCCCCAGTTCTTTATCCAGATAGCCTTCCACCGCCGGATCTGCCACTGCCAAAATCTTAAGCGTTTCCTGTTCCATAAGCACTACCTCTCCTATTACGTTAAGCCTTACCTTCCCGGCTGCGGCGGCGCATCTACGATGCCAACGATATAGGCATCAACAGGTGCCGAACGGTCCAGCGCATACTGAGTCGTATTGTCAGTGGTTACTAATACCAGTTCCCCAATCCCAGCACCAATGGTATCGGCCGCTACAAAAGTATCCTTATGATCTCCATAATATGGTTCTACCAAAAGAAGCTTGAACCCAACCAGGTTCCTGCATTTTCTAGTGGAAACCACAGTTCCCATTATTGTTCCTAATATCACCTGGCCTCTTCCTTTCTAATGGTTACCCATTGTCCCTGCTTTAACTGGAACGCATTGGCATCGTCAGTATCCACATGGAAATCCAGCCTGCTGTCACGGGTAACACGAATAAGTACATGGCCGAGCACGCCGCCCTTTGGCCCATCTACTGAAACACTTACCCGGTCCTGATCCGATACCCCAAACCACCGGGCGTCTTCCGGCGTCATATGAATATGACGGTCCACAATGATGACGCCCTCTGTCAGAAGGATTTCTCCCTTTGGCCCCTTAAGCATTACCCCGGGAGTTCCCTTTAGATCTCCCGATGATCTTACCTGTGGCTGTATTCCAAGGATTCTGCAGTCACCGGAGGCCATTTCCACCTGGCTTTGTTTTCTCTCCGGTCCCAGAATCCGTACCTTAGGAAGCGTTCCTGCCGGACCGGAGACAGCAACCTGTTCCTCACAGGCAAACTGTCCCGGCTGGCTTAATGCTTTCATGGGAGTCAGCCGGTATCCGGCTCCAAAAAGCGCTTCTACATGTTCCTTTGACAGATGCACATGCCTTGCCGAGATTCCTACGGGAACCTGGTAAGGCTGTGTGCTAAGCCTCTTCCAGTTATCCAGGACCAGTGAGGTTACCTTCTGAATCAGTTCTTCCCTGTTTTCCATTGTAAGCCTCCGCCTTTAAACATTTTCCTGTTCTTTTTATTTAAGGAATGGAAGGATTCCGCCTATGGAATTATGCGGTCTCGGGATTACATGAACTGCTACTACCTCTCCCACTCTGGATGCCGCTTCCTCTCCTGCTTCCACTGCCGCCTTGACAGCTCCTACGTCTCCCTGAACCATAACCGACACCAGGCCGGAGCCAATTTTCTCAGTTCCCACCATTTCTACGTCCGCAGCTTTTAACATGGCATCTGCTGCCTCGATCGATGCGGTAAGGCCTCTTGTCTCAATCATTCCCAGTGCTAACATTCCCTTTTTTACTGCTGTCTCTGCCATTTACTTATCCTCCTTAAGTTTGTGTTCTTCTTCCTCTGGTTTTACAGGATTCTTTTCGTTTTCATGCCTGTCTATCATATTTAAAAGCTTCAATACCTCCGGATGAGGGTTTTCGATGGACACGGATACTTTTACATTGTCATCTCCCACGATCCGCCCTGCCTCTCTGGCCGCCTCCACTGCGGCACGAACCGCCGAGGTCTCACCCGCTAATACTGTGTGGCACATCCTTCCTCCCAGCTTCTTGTGGCAGCTTACGATTTCCACTTCAGCCGCCTTTAAGGCCTGGTCTACCACCACTACGGTATTGGCATAATAATTGATTTCTAAAACCCCTATGGCGTTTCGGTTTGTTTTCATGACGCCCACCTTTGCTGAAGACTATTTGATCCTTGGTAAAATTTTGTCAATATCCTGATGCGGCCTTGGAATCACATGAACTGCTACCAGTTCTCCGACTCTGGAAGCTGCCGCCTCTCCTGCCTCGGTGGCCGCCTTTACCGCGCCTACCTCTCCGGTTACAATGACGGTTACCAGACCGGAGCCGATTTTCTCGGTCCCTACAAGCTCAACGTCTGCCGCCTTTAACATTGCATCTGCTGCTTCGATGGATGCCGTCAAACCCCTTGTTTCAACTAACCCAATTGATGTGGATGCCATATCCTGCTACCTCCTGAAATTTATAATGTTTTCTTCCTCGAATGATACCTTTGTTATATGAGACAACGCTTTTGTTCCCTCATATGGTTTTTCGATCATCTCTACCAAAACCTCTTCCGGACTGTTAAATTTAAGAGCCGCTCTTTTTGCTGCCTCACAGGCCTCTTTCACATCATCGATTCCGCCTTCAAATTTCACCTGGACCGTAAGGGGAATGAATGCGGTCGCATCCTTTGGATTGATGGTGTCGATCCCAATGATCCTCACATTTGCTGCCTTACAGGCCTTATCCATAGCATAAAGAACTGCGCCATATCCTGCACATTCCAAAAAGCCGATTGCCATATGTACCTTCCCCTCTCTAGATGATCCGCAGGCCTCCTTCTGCCAGCATGCACCTACGTCTTCTGGTAAAGCTTCTTGCACAGGTAAGACCCTCTCCGGTAGGACCTGCGATCGTCATGGTCGTATGGCCCTCTCCGCCGATTCCTACCCCTTTTAAGGTTGAGCCGTTCTTCGTAAAAATGGTTGTCTCAATAATTTTTCCGAATTTGGTCATATTCTCAACGTTTCTGGAAAACATGGATGCCGTATGCCGGTTGCCTGACTCTGCCGCTACCGCGCACTCCACACATTCTTCAAAAGTCTTTAAGCGTACGATGGGTAGTATGGGCATCAGCTGCTCTACCATTACAAAGGGATGGCTTCTGTCTGTCTCGCAGATCAGAAGCCGGACATCCTTGTGCCCGGAAACGCCTATGGCTTCTAAAAACAGGGCCGCATCCTTTCCAACCCATTTTTTATTCACTTCATAGCTACCGTCTTTTTCTATCATGGCAAACTTAAGGATTTCATTTAACTCCATGGAATTAAGCAGGTATGCACCTTCCTTTTCCATCTTATTCACCAGCACATCCGCAACACGTTCCATGACGAAGACTTCCTTTTCCGCCAGACACAGAATGTTGTTATCAAAGGAAGCTCCACGGTAAATCTCTTTTGCCGCAAGATCTATATCCGCCGTATCGTCTACAATGACCGGCGGATTTCCCGCACCTGCTCCGATGGTCTTCTTTCCGGAGCGAAGCAGGGCATTAACCATAGGCATTCCTCCTGTACCAACCATAAGGCGGATTCTGGGATCAGCCGTCATTTTGCCCACGGCCTCCATGTTAGGTTCTTTCTGCATGGTGATTAAATTTTCCGGACCTCCGTTTTCCACAATGGCCTGATGAAGAAGCTTCAGGCAGTGGGCGCAGCATCTCTTGGCTCCCGGATGGACATTAAACACTACGGAATTTCCTCCGGCTATCATACTGATGGTATTATTGATCATGGTTTCGGTAGGATTGGTGGACGGCGTAATGGCTCCGATTACCCCAAAAGGAGCACATTCCTCTATCATCAGTCCTTCATCTCCTGAAATGGCATCCGTAGTCAGACATTCCACGCCAGGTGTTTTTTCAATAACAGCCATATGCTTCAGGATCTTATCCTCAAAGCGCCCCATGCCGGTTTCTTCCCAAACCATCTTTGCCAGGGTTTTTGCATGGCTTTTTGCGGTCATTCGTATGGCTTCAATGATTCTCCGTCTGTCTTCTATCCTGTAATGCTCTACCCATTCACGCTGGGCCGTGTGGGCCGCTGCAATGGCATCCTCTACCCGTTCAAATACCCCATTTTCACTTTGAGAGGGAAAATAAGATGGCTTTACGCCTCTGCTCTCTATGCCTGCAAGCACTTCCTTTACAATCAGTTCTATCTCTTTTGCCCCAATTTCCATGATTGCCTCCTAGTTTAGCTGCTCTATCACTCTTCTCACTACTTCGGCTATAATTTCCTTCTTTGCCTTACCTAAAGCTTCCGCCTCCACAGGCTTCTGTTCCTCTATGGTCAAGGTCTTCTGTGTCACGCCGGTACAGCCGCAGCTGGAGACCGGCAGGTTTTCTCCCGGCCTTACAATGGATGTTACCCCTTTTAGTACCGTCCCTGTCTGCTCTGCCGGACGGACATCTGCTGCCGTAATCACATCCTTCATATTCGTCACTTCTACGGAACAAGGCGGAATCCCGCCAGCCGTGATGCCAAGCTTATGCCGGATATCCAGCAGCTTATCTACCTGATCGCAGGAAAGCAGATTCTGGCGTCCGATGATATTGCCTGTATACATCAATATGGTCGCGTAATATTCAATGGATTCCAGCCTGTAAAACGCCTGGTGAATATCTTTTCCCCAGGTCAGCGCTCCGTGGTTTGCAAGAAGCACGCCATTGTGAGATTTCACAAAGGGCGCAATGGAATCAGGAACTTCCTCTGTACCCGGTGTGGCGTATTTTGCAACCGGGATAGACCCAAGCCCCAGAACCGCTTCCGTAAGGACTGCGGCATCCAGACTGATCCCGGCAATGGCAAAGCTGGTCGCCACCAAAGGATGGGCGTGGGTAACTGCCTGCACATCTGGATTTTCCTTATAAACCCTTAAATGCATCTTTACTTCTGAGGAGGGCTTCCATCTTCCCATCAGCACTTTTCCGTTCAAATCCATCTTCACCAGCATATCCTGTGTCATAAATCCCTTTGATACCCCGGTCGGAGTCGTCCAGATGGTGTTGGGTCCTACCTTACAGCTGATGTTTCCATCATTCGAGGCTACAAAGCCCTTTTCGTACATACGTCTGCCGATATCCAAAATTGCCTTTTTGGCCTCAAAATCAGACATGTACTTTACGCCTTGAACTGTCATCATATCTTTACCTCCAAAGTCCAAACAACTACATGTTTTCCCTGTCCGAACTTTCCTCTTTTATACTGTATTTTTACCATTTTTATGTCTGTTTGTCAATGTTTTATGTTGTTTTATTTCTGTTTTTACTGTTTTATTTTTATTTCAACTATTTCTTCTTTACATTTAAGCAAAAAAATTATACAATATACTTATATACCACATGATTTTTATGGTTTTGTATTGCATTTTATTTTAATTATCATTTATTGTCATAAAGAAAGGAATATGCCTATGTTAGCAGTAACAAGGAAAGCCAAGATCAAAGATATTATTTTAGAAAAGAAAAGCGTTACGGTGACCGAACTTTCCAAGATTTTCTCCGTGACCGAAGAAACCATCCGGCGGGATTTAAAGCAATTGGAGGATGACGGGTTCCTGACCAGAACATACGGCGGTGCATTCATACAAGATGGGGTTGAGAATAACGTAGAATTAACGATCCGGGAAACCGCATATATGGAAAGCAAGCAGGCTATTGCAAAAAAATGCCTGTCCGTGATCCACAACGGCGACTCCATTTTCTTAGATGCCTCTACCACATCCCTGCAGCTGGCAAAAGCTCTCCAGGGGATGCGCCTTACCGTGGTAACTAACTCCCTGCTGATCATCAATGAACTTTATGACAAAGAAGATATCCGCCTCATTTCCATCGGAGGTTCCTATACCCCCCGGGACAAAGCCTTTGTAGGAAATACAGCAATCCGGAACCTAGAATCTTTTTACTTAGACAAGACCTTCATGTCCTGCAGAAGCGTTTCCATAGAACATGGAATCACCGATTCCAACGAAGCCATTGCCGCCATACGCCAGACACTGATGACCCGGAGCAATCATGTGTATCTGATCGCCGACCACTCCAAGTTCGATAAAACCTCCTTCATCCGGATATCCGGTTTTGAAACCATCAAAGGACTGGTCACCGACAAGCAGATGAACGAACAATGGAGAGAATATCTTTTAAAAAACAACGTAGAGCTTCTTGAAGCCGCGGAAGCATAATCTGATTTTGGCAAGAGGATGTCCCAGTTCCTATGAGACATCCTCTTTTCCTATGTAAGGTTCAGCAACAACTACTTACATTTCCTTTGCTTTCAGGGCTTCTTCCTTCTTCCTGAATATTTCTTTTAATGATTCTGTATAGGGTGCTCTGGCGATCCCGTATTCCGTCACGATCCCTGCGATCAGATCATTATCCGTCACATCAAATGCAGGATTAAATACCTTTACGCCTTCCGGTGCCATCCGTTTTTTATACCACATCTCCACCACTTCCTCTGCCGGGCGTTCCTCAATGTGGATCTCCTTACCGGTAAGAGTGTTCATATCAATGGTGGAGGTTGGGGCGCAGATATACATGGGCACACCGTAGCGTTTGGCTGCCAGGGCTACCATGGAGGTTCCGATCTTATTTGCAGTATCACCGTTGGCAGCCACCCTGTCACAGCCTACAAATACGGCATCGACCCAGCCATTTCTCATGACGGTCGCTGACATGTTGTCACAAATCACTGTAACATCAAGACCAGACTCCTTTAATTCGAAAGAGGTCAGTCTCGCGCCCTGAAGAAGGGGTCTTGTCTCGTCCGAAAAGATGCGGAAGCCATAGCCCTTTTCGTGTCCCAGATACATGGGAGCTGTCGCAGTTCCGTACTTTACCGTAGCTAACTGCCCGGCATTGCAGTGGGTCAAAAGGCCGTCGCCCGGCTTTACAAGAGACAAACCATATTCTCCGATCATCTTGCAGACCCAGATATCTTCTTCCCGGATCTCTATTGCCTCTTTATGAAGGAGTTCAACGATCTCAGGAACAGTCCTCTCTGTATTTTTCAGAACCACCTGTTCCATCCGTTTCAGCGCCCATGATAAATTGACGGCAGTAGGACGTGCGGAATCTAGATAGTCCTTTGCTTTTTGGAATTCTGCATAAAAATCTTCAAAACGATCTGCTTTGATCTCCCGTGCGGCCAGATAAATGCCAATCGCTGCCGCCACACCGATGGCAGGTGCCCCTCTTACCTGAAGAAGATAGATTGCATTCCAGATATCCTCCTGTTTTGTCAGGGAAAGTATTTCCGTATGATACGGCAGCTGTGTCTGGTCAATAATGACCAGGGCATTGTTCACTTCATCTAGCGCAACAGTATCATAGTCCATGATGGATTTTTTTGTTTCTTCGCTCATTAGTTATCCCTTTCTTGTTACCGGCTTTCAATCCCGTATTACCGGCTTCCAAACTTACCGATAGCCTCTTTAATTGCATTCAAATAATCTTCTCCGCTCCGGAAGCTGCGGCGGTTCATTATATAATTCTTTGCCAGCGTAATGACGATCTTTTCGGCCCTGGCCCGTTTTTCCTCGTCAGGAATTGTGGTAATATCAATGACATTAGCCATTCCTACAGTCCGGCGGATGGATTCAAGTCCTGCTACACCTGCAGTGTCGGAAAGGATGCCTTCCAGATACCATTCCTTAAATCCCGGTACCTTTGCCATGGTTTCCGTTACGTGCTCATCAAAGACCTTGTTGTACTTTTCAATGAACAAGTCCACAATGTCGGAGATCGTACTTAGGCACCAGCCGCAGAACTCCTCTTTTTCCTTTTCATCTTCAATGGTGGCGTCACCGTTGCACCATGCAAAAAACATATTTGCAATGACATTGCCGATATCATAGCCCATAGGTCCGAAGAAGGCGAATTCCGGATCAAAGATGTAAGTGTGCTCTTTATTAATAAACACAGAGCCAGTATGTAAATCTCCATGAATCAGAGACTGGGCATTGTTCATGAACTCAAACTTCAGCTTGGCTGCTTCCAGATGCAAGGCCTGATCCTCGTACAGTTCCTTCTTTACAAAATCTGCATTGGGTGGAAATACATTGTTCCTGTGGTTGTAATCAATAAAGGGTTCGCTGTATACCAGATCCTCTGAAATCTCGCAAAGGTCCGGATTGATAAAGCTTTTAACCAGTTCTTTTTTCTCTTTGTGTCCCAGGACAATATCCGTTGTACGCAGAAGGGAATTAACCATAAAAGTGGTCACATGATCCGCAAATTTAGGATAAGTCTCATGTTTTAACAGACCGGTACGCATCATGGTATGACCGATCATATCCTCCATGACCATGGCACACATGGTTCCGTCATACAGGTAAACCTTTGGAACCAGCCCCGGAGCATAAGAATCCTGGATCCCAAGAATCTTTGCTTCAATTCTTCCGCGGTCGGTGGAAACATGCATTTCTGCTGAAATACGAAGCGCTTCTCCTGCCTGCTTCACGATGATGGTTTTCCCGCTTGCAGGATCCTTTACACGAAACACATAGTTTAAGTTTCCGTCTCCGATCTCCTTACATTCCAGCCTGGCATCCGCATCAAAATAAGTGAGCTTCTCCTTAACATAATCCGGTACCTCTTCCGCTTTCATCAAAAAATAACTGTCGTATTTAGACATTCCTGTCACCTTCCCCTGATCAATATAACGTTTTTAGTTTACATTTTTTGTCTTGCCGCTTGCATAGGTCATGGCAAGGGCAATGGCAAGGACTGCTCCCTTTATGATGTTCATGGCATAATATGGCACGGACATCATGATAAGACCATTCTCCAGCATACCCACAAGCACCGCTCCCGCAAAGGTACCAAATGCATTGGCTTTTCCGGCACCTAATACAGAAAACCCGATATAAGCCGCACATACAGATGGCATCAGGTAGGCATCACCTGCTGAAATCTGCGCCGTTCCCACACGTGCTGCCAGGCAGATTCCGCCGATCGAAGCAAAGGCAGCTGACAGAAAGTATGCAAGGATCTTATACTTTGCTACCGGAATACCGGAAAGCTGGGCCGCCTCAGGATTTCCGCCTACAGCATACATGTATCTGCCGTGTTTGGTATAATTTAAGAAAAAGTATGCAAACAGCACCACACAGATCATGATGATGATCAGCCATGGTTCCTTTCCCAATGCCCGGAAGGCTTCGGGAACTAGGCCGGGAGCCTGGGTCCCATCGGCGCGTGTCATACGCTCAGTGATAGCGCCGCCCTTGGAATAGGTCATGGAAACTCCCTGATACATAAACATTACGGAAAGTGCCGCAACCATATCCGGTATCTTGAATTTTACGATCAAAATACTGTTGATGACTGCAACGCTTAGGCATATGAGTACCGTAAGAATGATGGAAACACCTATATTGATGTTGTGCCATACAAAGCACGTCATAACAAAAACATTGGCAAACTGAGCCGTAGCTCCAATGGAAAGGTCCATGCCGTTTACCGCCAGGGCAAACGTAAGACCGATTGCAATGATGGTGGTGATGGATACCGCACGAAGGATCGTGATCATATTAGACTGGGTAAGAAACATGCTCGTTCCCGTATCCTTGCTCCAGTTTCCAAACGTAAACAGGATGAACATGATAAGCATCGTTGCGATGGTACCCCATTTTGTCACAAAATCCCCAACGTTCCTTTTCTTTTTTACCTTCTCTGCCCCAGACATATCATTTACCTCCTGTCGAATAGTAAAGCAGTTCTTTTTCGTTCGTATCTGCTGCGTTTAATTCTTTAATAATTTCTCCGTCATACATCACATAGATGCGGTCGCAGATACTTAATATTTCCTGGAATTCGCAGGTGGCATAAATTATACCTTTTCCCCTGGCTGCCAAACCTTCAATTAACTCATACATATCCTGCTTGGCTCCCACGTCGATCCCTTTGGTCGGCTCGTCAAAAATATAAACCTCTGAATCCTTATTCAGCCATTTTCCAACGACCACCTTTTGCTGGTTTCCGCCGGATAGCAGGGCAACAACCTGGTTCTCGGATGGGGTCTTGATTCCAAGGCCGCGTATCATATTTTTGGCGTCCTCTTTTTCCCGCTTCTTGTTTACTACAGAAAGCCGGTTCGTATATTTTTCCATGGCTGCCACAGAGATATTGGAGACAACCGGGTCCGAAATCAGGACGCCTTCTTTTCTCCGCTCTTCCGGAACCAGTGCAAGCCCATGCTTCACGGCCTGGGTAGGCCCTTTTGCCTTGATCACTTTTCCGTTTAACTTCATGGTGCCGCCTGACTGCTGGTAAGCGGAAAACAGGGTCTTGCAAAGCTCTGTCTTGCCAGCGCCCACCAATCCTGCTACTCCGATAATCTCTCCTTTGCAAACGGTCATGTTGATATCTTTTACTTTCCCTTCCCTTTCGGAGAGGTTTTCTATTTCAAGCAACGGCCCGCCGATCTCGCACTTTTTCTTGATGTAATTATCCTCATAGCTACGGCCTAACATATATTCGACAAGAGTATTTACTTCCAGTTCTTTAGAAAGCGGCAGTTCAGTCACCAGTTTGCCGTCTCTCATAATGGTAATATTTTCACAAATCTCGTAAAGCTCACTTAATCGGTGGGAAATAAACACCACTCCCACATTCTCTTTCGCCAGCTCACGCACCACCCGGAACAATTCCAGTGTCTCGGAATTGGAAAGAGGGGCCGTGGGTTCATCCAAAATCAGGAACCTGCACTTTTCCGCCACGCATCTGGCTATGAGAACCATCTGTTTTTGCGCCAGGGTAAGTCCTGATACCTGTTTATTAATATCCACTTCTACATTTAATTTCTTTAATACCGTTTCTGCTGCCTGCCTGATCTCTTTCCAGTGCACGATTTGCTTTCGCCCCATTTTATTGACCAGCGTGTTGAACATTACATTCTCAGCCACGGACAGATAGGGAATCAGCGCGGTGTCAACTTCCTGAAATACGATTTCTATCCCAAGATTTTTAGCGTCTTTGGGGCACCGGATTTCCACCGGTTCCCCTCCAACGTAAATTTGTCCTGTATAATGCGTATTGACACCGGCAAGCACTTTCATTAAGGTGGACTTACCTGCGCCATTAGCACCCACAAGCGCATGAATCGTACCACTTTTCAGACCAAAATCAACTCCATCCAAAGCCTTAACTCCAGGAAATTCGATGGATATATCTTTCATTTCAAGTTTTACTTCGGTCATGGCATCTCTTCCTTAATTATGTAATGAATACAGAGCGTTTCTTTAATTTACATATTTGTTCTTGATTGTATCAGTATATAGTGCGCCCTTAGGATCTTCGGCATCGCCCCATCCATCAATGATGCTGCTCAAATCACTCATGGTTGTCTGAGCATTGAGCTGGGTTGTTTCAATGTTACATGCATTTAGGTTAAAGTAATCCGGTGTTTCTTCTCCCATAAATTTAAGAGCCAAAAGACGGGCATCTACAATACCGATCAGTTTCGGATCAACGGCTGCAGTAGATTTCCACACGTCAGGATTCTTTACCATTAACTGAATGTCATCGTTGGATACATCAATGGTGTACATTGGGATATCGGTACGTCCAGCGTCGTTCAATGCCTGTAATACACCCTTTGCCAGCTCATCGTAGCAGCCCCAGATGGCATCTACGGAACCTTCCGGATATTTAGGAAGAATAGCAGCTGTCTTGTTGGTCATATCGCCGCGGGCATTGGCTGAATCAGATGGCGCAATCACTTCCAGGGTCTGGATCTTGCCTTCTGCTTCCAGCTTGGTATAGATTTCGTTACGTCTGTCTAACGGAGGGATTCCAGGGCCCATGAAGGTCTTTAAAACTTTCATAGGGTACTTTCCGCCTTTTGCTTCAAACTCTTTCATCATGTAGCCAAGGGAAAGCTCGGCCAGCGCCTGATCGTTCTGAGCGGTGGAAGTTACTCCGGAAAGAAGCTCGCCGCTTGCATCTCCGCCCTTAAATGGCATGGTATCAAAGGTAACAACCTCCATGCCTTTGTCTCTGGCAGGCTTTAACATATCATAGGAATAAGACAGCTGTCCGTGAGATACGATAATTCCCTGATAATCTTTTGCAATAACCTGAGCTACTGTCTCCTGAGCCTTTGCATCATCGCCGTCTGTCACAAAAGTGTCTACGGTCCAGCCAAACTTCTTCCCCTCGGATACACAGCCATCTAAAAACTGCTGGGTATGGTCTCCTGCTGCCAGGTTCCGCACAACGGCGATCTTTTTTCCTGCAAGAGAGCCTGTGGACTGGGCGTTTTCAACCTTCTCCGCTGTAGTCGCCGGTTCCGTCTTAGCTGCTTCCGTCTTTGCTTCTGTGGATGCCGGTGCAGCTGTTGCTGCTGTGCCGCTGCTGCCGCATGCAGTTGTTGACAATACCATTGCTGCTGCAAGCACCATTGCTAACCTCTTTTTCATAAAGTAAACCTCCTTTAAAGATATAAAATATAGTTTTCTATTCCGGACACACCCAACCTGTCCTTCCTGTAGAAATTGTAGCATATTGTATCCGGTTTTGCAATATTTTTATTTGATTTTATTTATTTATTTTGTTTTATACTGTATTTCATTGTGTTTTATGTTGTTTTATGTCCTATTCAGGATGTATTTTTCATTATTATATATATCGACCCATTTTCTTCCATACGAAATAGTATTAAACTAATAAAAAGTATTTGCAATCAAACTCATCAATGTTTTACTTATGTTTAAAGTAAAGTAATAGTTGTATTTTCACCAGTGAAAAAGAGGGAAACAGCAGCCTGCAGGCCAGATCCAGTAAAAAACTGGTTCTAACCGGCAGGTAACTGTTTCCCTCTATCACCATTCTATATGAATCCTTAAGGAAAATCCGTACAGGCTGCACCTTCAGCCTCTCAAAGGTTATTTATGACGTCCTTTAATGCATTGATAAATATTCTGCAACATCTTCTACAATCAACGAGGCAGCTGCCTGAACCTCAGAATCCCCGCTTCGCAGAGTTGCACCGCCATAATCCTTAATCATCTGTAAGTCATTGAAACTATCGCCTATGGTTCTTATTTCATCAAACCCGCCCCAATACCCGGAGATCCAATCCACAGCCGCCGACTTGTTCACGCCCTTAGCCACAATATCCCCATTCCAGACATTGGCATAAGCGGATATCAAAGGGAACCGTTCGTTCAGCCGGGCACACAGCATTCGGATCCACTGCACATCCTGCCTGCGCCTGTGAATCTGGATGATCTCTTTCAGGCAATGGATCCGGTCTATGGAAATCTGCCCGTTACAGGGCTTTTGGGTGGTAGCTCCGGAACTTGATAGCACATTCACCTTTCCGTTTCGCATGGATACACCGCTTCCTTCTTCACCAAGACCGTGAAGGTACCAAAGCACTTCTCTAGCCGTATGATCATCTATGGTCCTGCAAAACAGCTCTTTTCCTGTTTCATCTAACAAGAGAGCGCCATTGTTTAATATAAGGGCATCAGGCTTTATCGAATACTTCTCCAAAAACACACGGACTGAAGATTCATTGCGTCCTGTGGCAATGACAAACCGGTTTCCTGCTGCCTGCCAATCACCAACCGCGTTTAAGTTTTTGGCACTAATACAGCCATCTATATATAAGGTCCTGTCAAAGTCACTTACAGCACATTTCATCTATTCCCGTATCTCCTTTCCACGGCAAAATACGCTAACCAGATTCAAATCTGAATCTACGATTGTTAGGTCTGCATCCTTGCCGGGTTCAATGCTGCCCTTTCTGTCATCTGCATGAATATACCGGGCCGGATTTAAGCTGGTCATTCTCATGATATCGAACCAATCCACAGAGGTATGTCTGGCCATGTTTTGTATGGAACCTATGTAACTTAACTCCAGTTCTCTGACTGCCTGATAATCCTTTGGGTCCATCCATTCCTCTCTGCCGTCATAGTGAGATATCCGTACCTTATCTCCCTCCTTTATAAATTTCATTTTCCTGACATAATGATCAAATTCCGTCCGGGTCTGGGCAAGGCCGCTGCAATCCGTGGTCATGATCATGCGTTTGCTGCCTTTGATCCGGAAAGCGATGTCAAAGGCTTCATGAGACACAGTCATACCTGTCTGCTTGGCAAATTCACACATCATATCATCAAAATAAAGTGCGGCGCCCGCCACTCCCAGCTCCCGGTGATGGAATCCACGCATTCCGCTGAAGGTATGGGTAAAACCGCCGAGGCCGGCATCCTTTATCTCTTTGATCTGGGAAAAGGTAGCCCCGCTGTGGCCTACAGAGGTCTGTATTCCCTTCTCTTTGCAGAATTCCAGTACCTCTCTTGCCCCCTCCTGCTCTACCGCAATGGTCATATACCGGCAAAGTTCTTTGTTCCGGAAGCTGTTATAGATTTCCTCCATCACCTTAAGGCTTGGAAGAATGCAGCATTCTTCCCTCTGCATCCCCCGGTAAAGGGGATTGATAAAAGGTCCCTCCAGATGAACTCCTACCATCTCAGCTCCCGGATAATCCGCCTCATAGGCATCATCCGCAGCCTTGATACAGCGCCCGATTTCCGATATGGTATCCGCTCCCGAGGTCGCCAAATAAGAAGTAACTCCTGCATAGGGAAGGGTGCGGCACATTTCTTTTAATGCGTCTGCACTCTTCTCAAACCAGAAAGAGCCTGTTGCCCAGCCATGGATATGGATATCAATGAATCCAGGCAAGATAACAAAATCAGAAAAGTCTTCGTATTGCCCTATATAATCCTTATGCAGCGCCTTTATTTTCCCATGTTCCATCTCTAAAAATCCGTCAAATTCCTGGTTTTCAAGAATGATATGCTTTGAATAAAGTACCATAATCCACCTACCTTAACGTCCAATAATCTTTATTTGCAGCCATTAGGTCATCTAACACCGCTTTTGCCTTGGAAGGGTCTACAACCGTACGGTTCAGCGTCAGTGCCATCAATGCCTTAGTATAATCTTTTTCCAAAAATGCTTCCACAGTCAGAAGCTCATAGGCATACTGTCCTTCCATCAGTCCCTTGTAATAAGGCTTTATGGGCCCAAAGGGATACCCCTTTGCTCCGTCTTTTCCAATGGTCCCTGCTACCTCTACAATTGCCTCGGGTTCAAAATTATCAATGATCCCCTGGTTTTTCACCATCACAATAAATTCCTTATTCAGATCATAGGCAATGGATTCCGCAACCTCCACCATCAGATTTCCAAACACACTGTTGGTCAGCATTTCCAGTCCATCCATGTGATCTTTCCTGGCAGCCCTGGCGCAAAGTTCAAACACTTCCTTTTCCCTGGAATCCCGGGATTCATCGGCACGGGTGTAATCCGGGTCGCTTTCCTCCACGATTTCATCGGGAAACATGTAATACTGCATATAGGTGGTAGGGATATATTCATCCATTAATCTCATGTATTTGTTCACCCTTACATAGGTATCCAGCCATGATTTTGAACGCTGTTCCGCATTAAAGGGCTTAAAGTCGTGATCTTTTAAATAAGAACGCAGCGTGTCAAAGTAATCATTTCCCTCCCTGTCCGTAAGCTCCGTAAACCACCCGAAATGATTCAGTCCAAAGTAACGTGCCCGAAGGCTTTCCTGAGGCACTCCAAGAATTTTGGAGTAGCTCTTCATCAGGGAAAAAGGCTGGTCGCACAGGTTTAAAATACGCTTATCATCAGGAAACAGCCTGTCAAGTCCCAATGCTACAATAGCGGCAGGATTAGTATAGTTTAAAATCCAGGTATCCTTAGAATAGGAACGGACCTTTTCCACCATCTTCTTCATGGCTCCCAGAGAACGCATTCCGTAAGCAAATCCGCCGGGACCGCAGGTCTCCTGTCCAACCAGTCCGTAGCGCAGGGGAATCTTTTCATCCAGGGAGCGCATCATTGTCTTTCCTACCCGCATCTGACAGAAGATAAAGTCAACATTCCTGTAAGCTTCATCCTCATCCGTTGTAAATACCACCTCACATTCCGGATAATAGGATTTTAATACCAGACGGTCGTAAGCCTCCATTAGTCCCATGCGTTCTTTATCTATATCATAAAAGATAATTTTAGAAAGGGGAAAACGTTCCTTATAATTGACCAGCGTACCCACAAGTGCCGGAACGCGGGCACTCCCCGCTCCGGAAATTGTAATCACATGTTGTTTTCTCATGTTACTCTCCTTGTATTCTTAATCATGAAAGGGAATGCCGCAAATCACTGCCGCATCCCCTTGTTTGAATAAATACTGCTTTTTATTCGCCAGCCGCAGCTTCCGTAACGCCGTTTTTCTTTTCTGACTCCAGTCTTTCCTTCAGCTTCTTTGCTCCTATAAGAGCCTTCTGGGCCATCTCCTCTGCAAGAACGCTGCAAAGCCCTGTGTAGTTTGCGGGGTCGATCATGGATTTTAATTCATCTGCCGTAAACATGGAGGAAAGGGTTTCATCCTCTGTCAGCACATGATAATAATCATTTCCTTCAAGCTCCACCATCATGGCTTTTTCATACATGAGTTCATGAGCTCTGTCCTTGCCTATTTTTTCAGCCACATTCATCATTACCAGTTCGCTGTTATCAAGGCCTTGATTTAATTTTACATTTTTAAGCATCCGCTCTTTGTTGATCCGCAGGGTGCGGCTTAGTTCTTCGGCTCTTATAAGGACCTCGGTCGTCAACTGAAGGCCTTCCTCCATAATTCCTTCAAACAGCATATAGGAGCTGCTGTCCCCTTCAAACATCCGCACTGCAGAATAAAGCCCGACAGAAGGAAGGGAGTAAAGCTTCTGGGAATTGGCGATAATCCCCTTGGCCAACTTGGGATTGATCTTCTGGGGCATGGTGGAGCTGCCGATGGTTCCCGGGGTAAAGGATTCGCTGACCTCAGAAAATTCTTCAACGCCGGTATAATAAACCTCTTCCGCCATTTTGTGAAACGTATTACATAGAAGAGACAGATTCATTAAATATTCCAGTTTCATCTGACTCATGTTCCGGCTGGGCACATCCATAGAGCCCATACCCAGTTTATGGGCAACCCGATTCTGGATCTTACGGCCAACAAGACCCGTAGAATTAAAACCCCCTACTGCCCCTCCCATCATGGCTACAAACACCCGTTTCTCGCTTTCCTCCAGCCGTTCCAGAGTGTTCATCAGCTCGCTGATCCAGACGGAAACCTTATATCCATAGGTAATGGGTATGGCATGCCTGCCATGGGTTCTCCCTGCCATGACTGTATCTGCATGGTCTAAGGCCAGCCTGCCCAGATTTTCAAGGATATCTGCAAGAAAGCTTTTGAAAACAGAATTTACCTGCTTTGCGATATAAAGCTGGGATGTCTGCTGAATGTTCTGGGTAGTAACCCCGTAGTGAACATATTTTCCGCCCTCATCACTGCATGCTTTCACCAGCACCTTTACAAAGGGGACAAACCCATGGCCCACCTTTGCCTTGATCCGGTCCATTTCCTCAAGATCCAGATCTTCAAACCGAACCGCCCCAATGTCCCTAGCAGCTTCCATTGGTATGAAGCCTTCCTCTGCCTGGGAAAGAGCCAGAGCAGCCTCCACCTTCAGCCACGTCTCATATTTGAACGTTTCACTTAACAGTCTTTTAATTCCTCTGTCATCCAGTTTACTCTTAGAATCATAGAAAGCTCTCATCGTACACCTCTTATTTCTTCATAGCATCATCTACCGCATGCCGGACAAATTCCACATGGGGCCCAAATACAACGTGAATGTGATCCGTTGACGGAAAGAAGATACCCGCACAGCCAGAATCCTTGATTTTTATCTGATCCACCTTGGTTGGGTCTTTTAAGTCCACCCGCAGGCGGGAAATACAGTTTTCCACACTCAGAATATTATCCTTGCCGCCCAATCCTTTAATAACAACTTCCGCAATAGCCGGCCAGTTCTTTTCCTTCAGAAGAATGCTTGCCGATTCTTCGATTTCAAACCCTTCCCGTCCCGGTGTCTCCAAATTGAATTTTACAATAAACCATTTGAACACCAAGTAGAACACGATGAAGTTTCCAATTCCCAGAAGGATAAGGTTCAGCCAATGTGTATTTTCATACAAAAGCCCAAAAATACCAAAGTCAAAAATCGTACCGCGGATATAGCCAATGGAGATATGAAGCATCTGGTAAGGAATCGCCCCAATACCGCTCATAATGCAGTAGAGAATAAACAAAGACGGCGAAATGAACAGGAACGAGAATTCCAGCGGCTCTGTGATATTACCTAAAAACGCAGTCAGGCAGCAGGTAAGGATTACGCCTTTTGCGATCTTTCTGTTCTTTAAATAAGAGGTTCGGTACATTGCCAGTCCCACAGCCGGTACACGGAATAAAGTTGTTAACATCTGTGCGCCTCCCAGATAACTGGTAAGGGTAGGCATCAGCTGACCCCAGTATTCACTGCTGGGCCCTAAGTTAAAAAGAACTTCATTGGTGGCATTTAAGATTCCCACATATTCGGTTCCATTAATCATATAGGTTCCGCCGGCCTCAGTAAAACGAACCATGGAGGAAAGAACATGATGCAAACCAAAAGGAATCAGCGCACGGTTTAGTGCATAATAAATGGCATTTCCTATGTACGGTGTCGTAAAGATAAAGGAAATGCTGATAAGGAAATTAGTCAGCAGATTCCAGAACACCGGAATGATAAGTCCGATGGGGATCATTGATGCAAACGTAATGATAGGAATGGATTTCTTCCCTCCAAAGAAAGCAAATGCAAGGGGAAGCTCCAGGCGGTAAAACCGGTCTGCTGCCTTGGCAGCCACCAAACCTGCAATCAGGCCCCCCAGTGCCTCGATCTTCAGTGTCTGAATACCAAGAACCGTACCCTGCCCCACCTGAGCCGCAACTTCCGGATCAGCCAGAGTTCCCGTCTGTTTCAGATAAATACCCATTACCACGTTCAGTGTTAAATAGCCGACCACTGAAGAAAAAACAGCAATTCCTTTTTCATTCTTTGCCATACCCTGAGCAACGCCCATGGCAAACAGCAATGGAATATTATTAAAAATAATGCTTGTGATGGTTTGTAAGCTGGATAAAATAAGCTTTAAAACCTGGTTTCCCAAAAACGGGAATTTCTCTATCATGTAGGACTGCCCTAACGCACTGCAAATACCCATAACCATACCAATAGGTGCTAGAAGCGCGATTGGCAGAAGGAGAGACCGCCCAAATGTTTGGATGCTGTCTTTCCAGCTAGACTTTTTATTGCTCATATTTTTTCCCTTCCTTTGTTATGACATTGTGTGTTTAAGGCGCCTTTTAACTGTGTACATTATGGCAGATTCTATGAGTTGCTTCAAGGCAAAAAATTTATATTTTATTGTTGCGTTTAGTTGCCCTTAACTTTATAATGAAACCATTATAAACATAACAGTACTGGAGGTATGTATCATGGGATTAAGCTACAATGATTTAAGCCTGCTGCGGTATATACAAAAAAGACAGCGCATTTCCCTTTCAAAGGTTGCCCTGCAGTTTCAAAAGGATGAAATATCCATACGCCGGACCATCGAGCGGATCAACCTTTTCTCCCACAAGCCCCTGGTGGAAATACAAAAGGGCTTCTGCCTAAGCCCCTTAAACTACAAGGAATTTGTGGATTTTATCCAGCAGATCACCATGACTGACTATAACAGTTCCTACATCGAGCGGATCCGCATCATGATCGTGACCATTTTTTTCGACGGTTATGTCAATGCTTCTTCTCTATATGAAAACTGGGGGCTTTCCCTGACCACAAAAAAGCAGGATACCGCCCACTTAAGGCAATTCTTAGCCGGGCACGGTCTCAGCCTTGTGACTTTAAAGAAAAAGGGGCTTACCATTGAAGGCGATGAACTGCAGCTTCGGTTTCTTGTTATCGACATCCTTCATCCCTTGTTAGAGTTTACGCCGGAAAACCGGATTGCGGTCCGCAAGGCTAATACTCCCCTGGAAAAACAATGCTACGATCTGGCTAATACCGATCTCCAGTCCGTCTCCCATCAGGCGGTGGAACGGCTGAACTTCTTTTTAACAGAATACAATCTGTCTTTAAACTATCCATCTAAAAAGTTTCTTTTGCTGTTTATCTGTATCATGGAGATCCGGCCTGTGAATGAATCCATGAAATTTTGTTACCGCCTGCCCCTGGCGCCATTAAATATCCGCTTTGTTGATGACAGCAAGGAAAACAGGCTGTACAATGTGGCCTTCAGCATGATGAACTTTTCCCGCAGTCTGGATTTTCCTTTTGACAAGCGACTGTGGTATACCACCGAGCAATTTACGGAACAGGTGGTAAGTCATTTAAAAAACCCTTTTTCCATCCAGGAAGAATTCATCAATGAGATTTACAACTATTTATACCGGGAAATCACCCTGGATCACTTTCACTGTACATTTGTGGACAAGACCGTAGAAAATACGAAAGAACAGTTTTCAGACCTGTATGAAACCGTCAGAAAGTACGAGGTGTACTTTAAAGCTTCCTATAATTTTTCTTTCATGGATGAGCATCTTTCTACTCTGACCCTGCTGGTACAAAAGCACATCCTACGCAACCGTACTATAAACCGCCAGAATAAGAAAATCGTTGTGATGACCAGCATCAACTTTGAACGGGTCAGTTTTTTTCTGGAACAGATAAAGGAATATGTGGAACTGCAGTGGATGGGGACCTTAAACATTAACGAAGTCCACAGACTGAAAGACTTGGATTATGATTATATCTTTTGCTTTTCATCGCGGATTTTTAATATCCTTCATGCTCATAATCTTCCTGTCATCCGCATGAATTTCTTTGTTGACAGCAATGATATGAAAACCCTTCTGGCAAACGGCTTTTCTACACGGAAGCACCGATTCCTGACCACCAGCTTTGTGTCGGAAATCGGGGAAAAAAGCGAAACTGAAATGGAAGCATATCTGAAAGAAAATTACGGAGATTATTTTGTATGAGAAATCGAAACAAGGATATTACTTTATAAAAAAACAACTAAAAAAGCACCGGGCTTTGTCTATGATAATGTGAAATAATCATAGACAAAGCGGTGCTTTCAGAATCCTAAAGCAATTCTTCTATTGACTCTCCAATCATATCCTGAGCTTTCTGCAAACCGAAATTATCCAACACCGTTGCCCCGATCACTGCAAATGTATTCTGCTCCTTTAATACTTCGCAGTTGGCATAAGAAGCTGAATAGGCCAGAAAAGGCACTTGTTCCTTTGTGTGGTCACTTCCCTTAAAGGTGGGATCATTGCCATGGTCTGCCGTAATTAAAAGCAGGTCATCTTCATTTAAAAGCGGCAAAAGCTCTCCCAGCTTTTCATCAAACCGTTCTAATTCCGCTCCGTAGCCAATCGGATCCCGGCGGTGTCCCCATAGGGCATCAAAATCAACCAGGTTCACAAAACACAGACCGTTAAATTCTCTTTTCGCGATCTCTATGGTCTGTTCCATGCCATGAACACTGCTTTGGGATTTATTGCCTTCTGTAAGCCCTTCACCATCGAAAATATCATAGATCTTTCCTACGCTGATCACATCCAGGCCTGCATCCTTTAATATATTAAGAGCAGTGGTTCCAAAAGGCTTTAAGGCATAATCATGACGGTTTGGAGTTCTTTTAAACTCGCCTTTCTTATTTCCAACATAAGGTCTTGCAATGACCCTGCCCACCTTCCATTCGTCCCTTAAGGTAAGCTCTCTTGCAATCTCACAGCAGCGGTATAGTTCCTGCAAGCCAAAGGTTTCCTCATTGGCACAAATTTGTAACACTGAATCTGCAGAAGTGTAAACGATCATGTCCCCGGTAGCAATCTGATGCTCTCCCAGTTCATCCATGATTTCTGTACCGCTGGCGGATTTATTTCCGACAATTTTGTGTCCGGTGCGTTTTTCCAGTTCATCAAGCAGTTCCTTTGGAAAACCTGTTTCCGTAAACGTTTGGAAAGGATTTGTAATGTAAAGCCCCATCATTTCCCAATGACCTGTCATGGTGTCTTTTCCCACACTGGCTTCATTAAGTTTTCCATAATACGCCTTAGGCTCAGATACAGGTTTTACATGCTTTAAGGAACGCAGGTTTCCCAAACCAAGCTTTTCCAAATTAGGCAGATTAAGATGTTCCACTACGGCATCAATATGACCCAGAGTATCGCTGCCCTCGTCGCCGTACTCAGCGGCATTATTCATAGCACCTATTCCTAAAGAATCAATTACAACTACAAATATACGTTTAAATCGTTTCATATTACCTCCCTGCGCTTTGATCGCAACATAAGTCTCATACAGCTTGCAAATAATTGTTTTCCAGGATCATTGAACAGGCTCCGATTATAACTTCCTGAAGCCCTCACCCTTGTCTGCTGCTATTATTTTATTCAAACATTCCCTGTCTGACTCATGATATTTAAAATTTGGATCCAGTTACACACACCGCCGGCATTGCAATTGGACAGACCTTTTGAGCATATCTTATCCCTTTATTATACAATTTTGTAGAATTTTTGCAATCTTTTTCTCTGTTTTCTATGAATTTTCCAAACTATCTGGCTGGTTCGTACCCTATCACAGTCCGATCCCGGTATCAACCTGACGTACAAACCGCTTTAAATAAACATACTTTGCAACAGATTTTTCATCTTTCTTTTACCAGGCCTATCGTAATTACTTCTTCGTTGACAAATACTACGGGAAGAATTAAGATGTTTGTAATTATGAGTAATCGGAATTCGTAAAGCTGGGTCTGATGAAGCTCAAATCAGCTAAAAGGAGCAAATTAAGTGAACAATGTCTTATTAAGCATCCTCTTAATCATATCTTCAACATTACTTGGGAATTTAGTTTTATATGGAATCAGAAAGAAAGAAATTCCCGGGGTTTTCTTTTTTTCACTCCTTATGATGGCTATGATCATTCATTCCGTCGGCTATGCCTTTGAGCTGCTGAGCGTTACTGTTGGATCAATGTATTTTTGGATCAGAATCGAATACCTTGGTGCCGCCTTTTATCCATTCCTGATTATGTTATTCGCCAGGGAGTATGCAGATGAGAAGAGGTTTGCCAATAAGTATCTGCTGACTCTGATGTTTACAGTCAGTATCATTACTTTAATATTAGTCAATACCAATTCCTATCACTGGCTGTATTACTCTTCCATAGGGGTTGATTCTTTCCCTTACTTTAACGTTTTGGCACTGGAAAAGGGCATGTGGTACTATGTCCAGGTATTTTGTTTATGTTTTTCTATCATTTACAGCATCATAATCTTTAGTATCAAGATAAAAAGAACAAGAGGGGATTACAGAAAGAAAGTCGTATTTATGCTGATAGGGGTATCCATTCCCATGGTGACGTTAATTGTTTATATGCTCGGACTGGGGCCGGTCTATATTGATTTATCACCTTTCTCCTATTTTTTTATGAGTGCCTTTATAATCATCGGGCTTTTAAGGTATGATATATTATTCCTTGCACCGGTCACCCATGAAATGGTATTCAATTCCATAGAAGAGGCAGTTCTTGTTGTCGATAAAGACGAGTTACTGATTAACTTTAACTATGCTTCGAAACGATTCTTTCCTTCTCTTGCAAAGGTAAAAATCGGGGATTCCATTCATTTAGTCCAGGAATTAAAGGATTATAATTTTTCTGCCAAACAGTCCATTAACGAAATTCATGGTAAGATACTTCGCTTTAAAGTCATTAATATAAAAAATGATAAAGTGAGAATATACGTTGTTGATGATATTACGGAATCAGAGCGGGCTAAAAAACAACTGGAAATTCTGGCTACGGAAGATGCCTTGACAGGGCTTTATAACAGGCGGTATTTTATGGAAAAGGTAGAAGCCAGTACAGAAGAAGGAATTATTGTAATTATTGACTTAGATCATTTTAAATCCATTAACGATACCTTCGGACATATAGAGGGAGACAGAGTTTTAAGAAATTTCGGCGGTGAGCTTATGCGTTTCTTTGATCATCAGACCGTATGCCGGTATGGCGGTGAGGAATTTGCCATATTTATGAAGGGAGTTGCCATGGAAGAAGGATTTAAACAAATAGAAACCATGAGAGAAAAAACGTCGGGTATGGATTTTTCCAGAAAGGTCACTTTTTCAGCAGGAATGGCAGAATGCAAGGATTGTAATATATCAGAAGCACTTATCAATGCTGACCGAAAGCTTTATGAGGCAAAGGAGAATGGAAGAAATCAAACCAGGTACTAGAAGCAGCATTACGCATATAGGCTATGAACAGAAAAACAAGAGAACGCCGAGATACATATAAAAGAATATTTTGCAGGTAAAAATATGAAAATACGCGATGAATACACATGCCCTTTGGAATTGACACATGATATTACGAAAGGCAAGTGGAAACCAATCATTTTATGGCAGCTGGGGAAGGGAGTTATGTCTTTGACCCAGCTTGAAAAAGACATTAAAGGCATTAATCAAAAAATGCTTCTTGAACATCTGAAAGAGCTTATGGATTACAGAATGATAGGCAAGCATTCTTTTGAAGGATATCCGCTAAAAGTTGTGTATTTTTTAACCGAACGCGGGAAAAAGCTGTTGGATGCCGTCACAATCATGCAAAGCATAGGCATTGACATCATGATAGAAAACGATATGACTGACTATTTAAAAGAAAACGGTTTTATAGACTGAGTATACCTACAAAAATGTGTGTAATTTACTGCCTGGTTCTTTTGTGCTATAGTTTTCCCATAAACAAACTCAGGAGGAATTTAAAATGATGAGGGATTCAGAGAAAACGATCGGAAATTTGATTGGCAAGCAGGGAATTTCTTTTATAAGCTCTTTGGATGATGAAGGATTCCCCAATACAAAAGCAATGCTGCCGCCAAGAAAACGGGATGGGATTAAAACCTTTTATTTTACTACAAATACCTCTTCCATGCGTGTCAAACAATTTCGCAGCAATCCCAAAGCATGTATCTATTTTTGTGACAAACGGTTTTTTCGCGGAGTTATGTTAAAGGGAATAATGGAGGTTTTAGAGGACACAGCAAGCAAGGAAATGATCTGGCAGGAAGGAGACACCATATATTATCCGAAAGGTGTTACAGATCCGGATTATTGTGTGCTGAAATTTACGGCCCAGACAGGCAGATATTATGCCAACTTCAGTTCTGAAAACTTTATGATTGAATAATTGCACTATTAGAGTCAACTAAAACCTTAATTTTAGTTGACTCTTTTATTCATATCATGTTTCATTTTCCGTTCAAAACTTCCAGAGATCCCCATCTCTTCCCGGTATTTGGCAATCACTCTTCGAGAAAGGCGATACCCTTTTTCACTAAGTAATTCTGCAAGTTTCGAATCACTATACGGCTTTTCTTTATTCTCTTCATATACGAGTTCACGTATTAATTCTTTGACGCCATCCGAATTAATCAAGCTGCCGTCACTTACGGGAACCGACGCAGAAAATAAGTTTTTCATCAGAATACAGCCTGCAGGAAACTGAAGATATTTGTCCTTAACAGCACGGCTTATGGTGGAGGTACTAACGGACAGCTTTTCTGACATTTGTGTCATGGTACACGGTTTAAGTTTCCCGGAATACAGAAAAAACTCATCCTGTTCTTCCAATATTGCATTTGTTATTTGAATAATCGTCTTGCGCCTCTGTTCAACTGCATATATGAGAAATTTCGCCCGTTCTAACTTTTTCTTAAAGTATTCAAAAAGCTCCGGCTCTTTTACTTCTGCCATCATCTGGAGATAGTAATCGCTTAATTGATAGTCTCCGCACCAATTATCATTGATTTCTACATTCCATTTTCCATCAGGACCCATAGAAACGATAACATCCGGAACAATATATTGCTTTTCGTTCTCTCCAAACCCCTGCAGCGGCCTTGGATTTAATGTACTTATAAGAGCAATATATCTCCTGGCCTGAGCCGATGAAATGTCCAGCGCACGGGTGATGGAACTGATCTTACCCTGAGATATGTCCGTTAAATGATGAGTGATCATATTTTTTAGAATTCCATCATCCAAACCCAGAATTTCGATCTGAATTAATAAGCATTCTATCAGATTCTTTGCGAAAATACCGTATGGCTCCAACTTTTTTAAATCTGATAAACAGTCTTTGATTACCTGCTCATTCACACCGGTTAACTGTGCAATCTCCGGAACTTCCAAATCGATAAACCCATTACGATCCAGGCTTTGAATTAAAAAATCAATAACTCTTAATTGTTTATCCGTGTAACGTTCTAACTCCAGCTGCTCATAAACATAGGTATAGATATTTTTCGTATTAGAAGTATCAAACTCCTGGTTGCTGCTCTCATTACCTTCTTCTAAAATACCTGCTGTATTTTTTAAAGGCTTGCAGTAATTTGACTGATACCACGCTTGATAATCTTCCTGAGTATAAGATTCGGCTCTGGAGCTTGTTTGTTCCAGTAATGGATTTTCCATATATTCATTTTCCATATACCGGCTCAGCTCACTGTTGCATAATGCGAGCAATTCCAGTGAAGATATCTGGTTTTGAGATAGCAGCTGACGTTGTTCAACAGTTAATTTATGTTTCATGGCAACCTCCCTTTGTAACCATTGCGTTAGAAATATTATACCACACGGCAGACTGAGTAAAAAGAGCGAAGTTTTATCACCTCGCTCACTTTTATCATGGAGAACGTCATTTTATTTATTCAAGAATTGTAACCCCATCAATTAATTCCTTTTCAAATTCCACCCTATGATGCTTCGTGTATAATCCTGGTGCTCCTCCTGTATGGATCATGATGATCTTCTCACCTTTTTTGATTTTACCTTCCTTAACCATATCAATGATTGCGGCAAAACATTTTCCGGTGTAACAGGGGTCGAGGAGGATAGCTTCTTTTCCTGCCATCAGACGAACCGCATCTCTTACCTCTTTTGAAGGGAGATTGTATCCGCCCCGGACAAAATCTTTTTCAATATCAAAATCTTTTCGTCCAGCGCTTATTTTCATTCCATACTTCTCTTTTACACTGTCAAAGAGTTCAACAATGCTATTCTCTTTGTAATCATCAAAGGGAGAAATCGCCACACCGGTTAATGCCAGGCCGGAGTTTTCATTATGGAATCCACAATACAGGCCCATATAGGTCCCTAAACTACCTGCCGCAGAAATAACCCGTGCATCTCCGATTCCCATGGCAGCCGCCTGCTTTGTAAGCTCTACTGCACATTCATAGTACCCCAGTATACCGACATCATCGGAACCACCTAGGGGTATGTAATAAACAATCTCTCCCTGAGCCTCATATTTTTTGATTGTGTCCCTGACCAACTCTTTATATTGGTCAAGAGACGGACGGCCGTCATCCTTTTTAATGATTACTTCAGCGCCCATTAACCGGTCCAACAGTAGGTTTGCCGACAATTCTCCTGGGTAATCCCCAATTGCAACAATCGCACACCTCATATTGAATTTAGCCGCCACAGCTGCTGTCAAACGTCCATGATTTGTTTGTACGCCGCCCTCAGTAATAAGCATGGTCGCCCCTTTGTTTTGTGCTTCTTTTAAAATATACTCCAGCTTTCGAAGCTTATTGCCTCCCATGCCCAGACCCGTCATATCATCACGCTTAAGATACATTTGGATCCCTAATTCTTCTGATATATTTTTAAGATACTCCAAAGGAGTGGGTAAATTCAATAATGAGACTTTCTCTTGACCTAAAACCATAATAATACCTCCTTACATAGTTGCCTATATTTTCAGCTGTAAATATAAATAAATCAATCGGATATTTGCAATCCTTTTCGTTCCTTGATGAGGATCAATTGCCGATGCTTTAAAAAACACGGTCTTAGTATATTACATGTGGCATTGACCGTTTATATTCCAGTTACTCACCAATCATGATCTTAACAATTTCGCGGTCCGTCTCACGCATTCCTTCCTTACCAAGCCGTCCGACATTACGTATGGTCTCCTCAACATCACGATTAATAATTCCTTCACCAGAACGGAATTGCTGTTCCCCATTTTTAAACATGTCATGGCCTAAGAGCCCCGCCATAATACTGGTGGCTATTTTTCCTGCACAGGAAGGCTTGGCTCCGTCACAGATCATGCCAGATGTAATAACAACAGAATTAACAAGAGTATGTGCAATCTCCTCAAATCCACCGCCTAACAGATAGGCGATACCGCAAGCGGCAGCACAGCCAGCACTGACAGCGCCGCAATAAGCTGACAAACGGCCAATTCCAGTCTTTTCATGGATGGATACCAGGTTTGCAAGGGCAAGGGCACGATATAATTTATCCCTTGTCACATCCAAATCATTTGCATACTCAATCACGGGCACTGAAACCGTGATCCCCTGATTGCCGCTGCCGGAATTAATGATTACCGGAAGTTCACAGCCACTCATTCGTGCATCACTGCCGGCCGCCGCCTTGGCAATTGCGCGATTACGGACATCGTTTCCGTAAGAAGCCAGCCAGGTGCTTCCTATGTTTGCGCCATAATCATTCTTTAACCCCTCTTCCGCAATCGCCATGTTGTAATTAATTTGAGGATCTAATATGCCTTTTACATCATCGACCTGCAGAGAATCTGCAAATTCGATGATATCGTTTAAGTTTAGCAGGCTTTTATCTGTTAAGCCCACCTCCAGAGTCTTTTCAATGTTATTTCCATTCCCCGGTTCACAGCTGGCCTCCAAATTAAATAATGTTTCTCCATTTTTCTCAATCAATATGATGTTTGTATGATATTGAGCGATTCTCAGCTTTACATATTCATTTCCTTTAAATAAAATGAGGACGATGTCAAACGTCAGTTCCCCGTCTATCGCTTTTACCTTAATTGGCACATGATTCACAAAGTCTCTTATCTCTGACTTTTTATCGTTACTAACTACAGAAATAACCTCCAGATGCCTGGAAGCGTCACCTGCAACGATTCCTGCTGCTACCGCTGCCTCGATTCCCTTTAAGCCATCCGTATTAGGTACCACAACGCTTTTTACATTTTTAATAATATTATAGCTTACATGTACTTCTACTTTATCAGGCATGCCACCAAGCACTTCTCTTGCTTTTGCCGCACCATATCCTAATGCAATCGGTTCCGTACATCCCATTGCGGGTACTAACTCTTCTTTTAAAATCTGCACATATGTTATATAACGCAAATCTTTCGTATCCATATCAATCCTCCCCATTGCCTTAGAAAACCTACTTGCTAAACAGTCAATCGGATATTCACAATCCGCTTCACTTCCTGATTAGGTGAAAAAGCGGGGTTTATATGGAAGTTTCCTATATACCCCGCTTTTTTAAATTTAGAATCCACTCACCTTTATGAATATTACAGTTTTTCCAATACCTCATCTAAGTCTAAGGTTTTAGTTCCGTCTTCAAGAATAAAAAATGGAATTCCAATACCACCGTTCTCTTTAACCGCTTCATATGCCGGTTCCGATTCACGAGCAGCAAGATATGCTTTTAAATCCTTTAAATCTGCTGATAAATTTTTAAAATCTACACTGGCTTTTCTATCAATCAGCTTATTCAGCGCGTAAAGTGTATCTGGACATAGATGACTTCCAATAATTGTTATTTTCATAGGTATCTTTCCTTTCTTTTATGCAATAATATCTGATTTTTCGACGAATTCTTTGTTGTTGCTTTTTATGTGATTATTAATCCATTCTTTCCCTTCAACCATTCTGGCTACCATCATGGAAGCAATGGCATCACCAGATGAATTTAAGCAGGTAGCAGCAGGGTCAAACAGGAAACCTAATGTTGCAATTAACGGAAATGCCTCTGGCGGAAAACCAAAAAGACCGACGATCAGCATTTCGCCTACCAAACCTCCGCCCGGCGCTCCGGATAATACAAACGCGGATAAAATCGCTACAACAATTGACATGGCATAAGTTCCAACTCCTGTGAACGGTTGATGAAACACTCCAAACAAAAATGCAATCTTGACGATTGAAGATAATACCGAACCGTCCATATGCATGGTTGCTCCCATTGGAAGAACAATCTCTCTGATATCCTTTGGAACTCCCATTTTGTCACAAGCATCCAGATTTACAGGAAGAGCAGCCATTGAGCTTTGAGTTGCGAAAGCCGTCAATGCGGGTGTAGGAACAAATTTCAGCATACGGCGAACCCCTTCTTTTCCTCCTGCTAAATAGGAATACAGCGGGAAGAATATTACCACATAAATTAAGCAGAGCGGATAGTACAAGATCATGGAACGGCCGTAATCACCAATTAAACTTGGTCCAAACTCACCTACTAAGTTGGCAAAATAAGCACCCAGTCCGATCGGAGCAAATTTCATGATTAAATTGACCATCTTCATGATGATATTATTTAAGTTCATAAGCATTTTTCCAACAGGACTCTCGTCACCGCCGCATGCGCTTACACAGAATCCAAACATGACAGAAAAAATAATCAGCGGAAGCATGTTCTGGCGGCTTAAAAGTTCCGGAAAATCGGAAACAGTAAGAGCTCCGACAATCATGTCACCTACAGCGGCAGCTTCTCCGACTTCCGATGCCCCCATAGCAATTGAGGTGCTTGCTGCAGGCGGGAAAATATTCACTGCAAACAGAACCAGCACAGCTGCGACAGCGCCAGTGCCGATAAAAACAGCGATAAGATTCATTAAAATACTACCAAGACGTTTCATATTTACCATGCTTCCCACAGCACTGGAAATAGAAACCATGACCATCGGAACAACGATTGTAAACATCAAGTTAAGGAAAATATCGCCAAGCGGTTTAACAATTGCAGCCTTCTCACCTGCAACCAATCCAAATCCTGATCCGATCAGAATTCCCAGCACTAACAGGATAGGGAACCGATAGCTTTTCCAGATATCTTTTTTATTCATAAGTACACTTCTCCTTTTCACCCCATGATTTTAATTTCAAGTGACTTTCATAATTCCTTTATCTTAAAGACGATTTACCGCTTCCTCCAGCTGTTTCATGGCTTTTTCCAGCATGCTTCTCGGACAGGCTGCATTCAACCTCATATAGCCGGAAAGGCTCCGGCCAAAGGTATAGCCTTCATTTAATCCCAATTTTGCTTCTTCAATCATAAATTTTCTTAATCTTTCATTATTCATTCCCAATTCCCGGCAATCCAGCCATACCAGATAAGTAGCATCCGGTACATTGGGTTTGATGTTAGGAATGTACTTCTCACAATAATCTCTAATAAACTCAAAGTTTTCAGAGAGATATGGAAGCAGCTGCTCTAACCACTCTTCCCCCTCATTAAACGCAGCTTCCATGGCTACGGAGCTGAATGCATTATTCCTGTGAATGTCTAAATTCATCCAGAATTTATCAAAAGCAGCCTTCATCTCCAGATTCGGGAAAACATTCGTTGATGCCTGTAATCCTGCAAGATTAAATGTCTTAGTACCAGAAATACAACTTATGACATGATCTCTGGCCGTTTCTGATATCATAGCGGTTGGGATATGTTTCTTACCATGAAACACCAGATCAGAATGTATTTCGTCTGAGACCATCAGCACGTCATTGGCATGACAAATCTCAAACATCTTCTGCAGCTGCTCTTTCGTCCAGACGATCCCAAGAGGATTATGGGGACTGCACAAAAGAAAGATTTTCACATTTGGATCTTTTGCTTTCTCCTCAAAATCTGCGAAATCAATTGTCCATTTTCCCTCCTGTTCAACCAGTTGGTTTTCAACTACGTTTCTTTCCCATGCCTCTGTAATATCATAGAATTCAGAATACACGGGAGTCTGAATCATAATGGAATCCCCTTTCCTGGTAAACACCTTGACAATTGAAGACAGTGCAGGTACAACTCCAAGGCTCCAGCTTACCTTTTCCTTATCAATCTTCCAGCCATGCCTGCGGAACTGCCAGCCAAGTATTGCATCAAAATAGGAGTCAGGCCGATATGTATATCCCCAGATCCCTTCCATTGCTTTCTCCACGCATGCATTAATGATTGGCTGTGCCGTTTGAAAATCCATATCCGCGACCCAAAGCGGAATCACATCCGTAGTACCAAACTTTTTTTGCCTCTCATCGTATTTTCCAGCGCGGTTTTCACTTCGGTCAACTACGATGTCAAAATTATACTTCATATGAAGCTCCTTTCAGTTTTATATTTATATATAGAGCAACACACGTGCCAACTTTTTATAAAACAGAAAAAATATTAATAAAAACGTAGAAAAAGCCTGTAAATGCTGCCTTTTCTACGTTTTATACTTTTTAAATATCTTGCAAAACTTTGCCGGGAAATGACCCCCTTCCCTTCATGGTCTTTAATAAGTTGCAATTTGGTCATTAATTGGTTTCTAATCGGTTTTTAATTGGTTGTTAATGGATCAAGATATATCATATGTCGGATTATCTCAGCCAATTAATTAGTAATCCAATCGACTCCTTTTTTGGTAATACTGCTTCCGCCTCTCCCCCTTGCAACAATTACGTAGCCGTTATCCTCTAATCTGCCTAATATTTTACGCACCTGAGGCTGAGTTAATTTTACCTTGCGATTCTGCGCCTCCAACAGTATTTTATCCCGCCCGATGGACTGTCCTGTACGTTCTGCATGATAAAGAATTTCCAGAATTACCCGTTCCTGTTCGGTGGGCATATGCGATGAATTCTGGTGCTGAGGCGGCTGATCTGCGGCGTACAGTTTCAGTCCCGTATCTTTTATCCCATTCGTCTCTTCTCTGTATTTACCTATACGAAAAACCGGCGGCAGATCATCAATGGTTATGACGGTATGGCCGGTAAAGCACAAATAATCTACGACATTACGCAGTTCCCGTATGTTCCCCGGCCATTCATATTTGTGAAATAACTCCTTGATATCATCACTTAAACGGAACTTTCCTCCAAGTTCTTTCCGAAAACTATCCAGAATTAAGAATACGTCTTCCGCTCTCTTGCGAAGCGGCGGGATTAACACCGGCAATGCGTTCAGCCTGTAATAAAGATCCTGCCGGAATGTTCCTTCCGCCACCTTTTGCTCAAGTTCTTCATTTGTTGCAGCAACGATCCGCACATCAACATGAATCATTTGATTTCCGCCAACCCGCATGATTTCCCGTTCCTGCAAAACACGCAGCAGCTTTACCTGCAGCGCAGGGCTCATGCCTTCCACTTCGTCTAAAAACAGTGTCCCTTGATGAGCGAACTCAAACAAACCTGGGCGGCCGCCCTTTTTCGCGCCGGTAAAAGCTCCTTCTTCATATCCAAACAGCTCACTCTCCAATAAATTTTCTGGCATAGCAGCACAGTTGATTGCCACAAAGGGCTGATCCCTGCGCTTTGACGCATTATGAACGGAATGTGCAAACAGTTCTTTGCCGGTTCCTGTTTCCCCAATTAACAAAACCGGGGATTCTGTGCATGCCATTTTATTTAGAATAAATTTAGTCTTTAATATAAGTTCAGACTCTCCAATCACATCATCAAAACAATATTTGGCACTATGTCCCTGGCCCTTTTTCATCAATTGGCCCCGAAGTTCATTTTGCCGGCGTTCCATCTCATTGAACTTCTGCAAGATGGCAACGGCACCAATACAGATATCCCGTCTTAACACCGGCCGCACATAAAGGCTTACCAGATTTCCTGCAACTCTCACAACTTGAGGATTCGTCTCCTTTTTCTCCTCTAAACATTTCCGGAATGGGATATAAGGGAATACTTCTTCCCCCATGTTTGTAAGACTAAGATTTTCAGGAACACGGGTGATATCGGAAGCATTTTTGTTGATTGCATATATTTCACCATGTTCATTTACCGCAATCACACCCTGATCAAGTACTTCCATGAGAATATCAAACTGACTCTCCAATCTCCTGGAACGGTTGAACATCTGGTCAAAATAATAGGTATTGGTGCATACCGATTCCTGATACTGTTTAAACGTGGCTTCTTCCAGCAAATCGTCAAACCCCAGCCGGAAGGCGGCTTCAATCATGGTATCAGCAGAGCAGGTTCTCTGTCCCAGATTTATAATTGTGGGAATTCCGCATGGCACATAACGCACTTCATCCGGAGTAACAGCAATCTCTGCCATATCAGCCAGCTTGCTTCCCGGTGCATAGAGTATAAACTTTAAATGGGTAATCCCAAGCTGTTCCAGCTGTGTCACCGCTTCCCTGGCCATAACCTCAGTGATATTAACAAAAATGACCTTGGTTCCCTTCGGAATCTCTTCCAGACGGCGTACAGCTTCTTTAAAATAAGTAACTTGAATTTCCATCCGTTGTGCATCAGACGGAATATAACGATCCGTATTCCCCATGGCATCAAAAGCATCCGTCGAGCCCATATACAAATCGCACGGTTCCATATTCGCTGCCGTTCCATCCATCATGCTATAATTTCGTACAACAGCCCGTTCCCCAAACACCGACCGGACCTGTTGCGCATATGCTTCTCCCGCAAATGGGTCTAATGCAATAACCGCAATACTTTTTTTCATGCCTTACCTTCCTGTGATGAAAAAGAATCAAACATCAGTTTATGCGTTTCTTACTCCTGCTGCTTCTAGTATAGCATAGCAAAAAAGGCAGGTAAAGCCATCCTATCGATCATTTCCGTATGAAATGGCTGGGTGTAAAACAGACGCTTATTATAACTTAAAGGAATAATAATAAGACTTCCCCTTTTCTGACAGCCGCCGGATATCCACTTTAAAAATGTCACTGATGCAGCGATGAACCCTTTGATCGGAAGCTACCTCATAAGCGCTCACTTTTCCATTTTCCATCACGGCCAGCAGGTCTGAGTAATTGAGAGCCAGATTGAGATCATGCAAAACCAGAACAATGGTTTTTCCAAGCTTCCTGTTTAAACGGTTTATAAGCTCCATAATTTCATAGGAAACATTAATATCAAGATACGTTGTGGGTTCATCCAGAATAATAACCGGCGTATCCTGAGCCAGCACCATGGCAAGAAAGACCCGCTGGCGTTCTCCTCCGGAAAGCTGGCGCATATTTTTGCTTCGCAGAGACTGGCAGCATGTCATTTCCATGGCATATTCCGTCAGCCGTCTATCCTCGGCAGAAGAGAAACTGATTGGAGACTGATGAGGATATCTTCCTGACATTACCGCATCTTCCACTGACATATCCGGTATGTGGCTGCTTTGAAGCAGCACGGATACATTCCTGGCAAACTCCTTTCGTTTCATACCGCTGATCTCTTTATTCCCGTAAAGCACCTTTCCCTTATCCGGATGCAACAGACGGGAAGAAAGCTTTATCACTGTACTTTTTCCACAGCCATTGGGTCCGACGATGGTGGTTATCTTTCCTTTTTCAAATGTTAGATCCATCCCGTGGATCAGCGGCTGCCTGTTATAAGAATAAGTTACATCCTCAAGCCTGATCATAATTTCCATCATTCCTTCCGCCTGTTTTTTAGAATCAGATAAAGAAAAAACGGTCCTCCCATCAAGGACATCAAAATACCCACCGGCAGCTCATAGGGCAGGAACAAGGTTCTTGCAAGCAGATCACACAAAATTACGAAGATGCCACCTGTCAGAGCACTTGCAGGGATGACATACCGGTTGTCCTGGCCAATCATTAATTTCACCCCATGGGGTACCAGAAGGCCTACAAAACCGATCATTCCGGCAAAGCTGACTGCCGCGCCTGCAAGTATGGCTGCAATGGCCAGATAGGCGCATCGGCAGGCATTTACATTCATTCCAAGGCTTTTTGCGTTGTCTGCTCCAAGATTTAAAATGTTTAAACCCTTGGAGCAAAGCATCGCCAGAATAAAGCCTGCAGCAATAAAAACCGAAGAATAAACAAGTACATTTGAAGAAACAGAGGAAAGTCCTCCTACCAGAAAATTTCCTGCGCCTACGTAGGCATCCGGGTATAAAATCATAATCGTATTCATTCCTGCGCTGAATATACTGTTTACCGCAAAGCCTGTCAAAACCAACAGAACTCTTGATAATCTTCCGGTCATGGTAATGACAAGAACCAGCATACAGGCAAGGAGAGCACCGGAAAATGCCGACAAAGGCAGGAAGAGCGGGTCTGCCGGTAGAAATGCAGATGCCAGCAAAACAAAAAGTCCGGCTCCTGCATTCACGCCTATGATATTAGGACTTGCCAGCGGATTGTTTAACACGGACTGAATGATCGCACCGGATACTGCAAGTGCGCTTCCTGCAAACAAGGCTGCTGTGACCCTTGGCAGGCGGACCGTAAGAAGAATCCGGTATAAAAAATCATCAGGCTCTCCTGCAGACAGGGTGGCAAAGAGAACAGATGGCCGGATGTTACTGGTTCCCAGGCATAATCCCAGCAAAACCGAAACCACAAGCCCTACAGCTGATAAAAGAATAAACAGCTGTGCCTTATTATTTCTTCCCATATAAAATCTCCGAAATATATTGATAGCTTTCCCCCCATTTTTCATTAGGTTTATAAAGAAACTTTTCCTTTGGCAAAAGGATGTAACGGTTATTTTTAACGGCGGTAAGGCCATTCCATGCCGGATTCTTTTCAATGCCTTCCTTTAAATTCTTCATGGCAAGAGCATCGTCATTTCCCATGGGGATCACAAAAATATAATCCGGGTCTTCTTTTACGATGCTTTCCATGTTAAACTCCTTTAACAGGCTCTGGTTCTCGTCGGCTACATTTTTACAGCCCAGATCATTTAATATTTTTCCTGTCATGGTCTCGGAATTTTGTGCAACCGCTCCGCCGGAATAAGTAATGAGAAGTAAAACAGAGGGAGGCTCCTTGGCTTTTGCCCCGGAGAGAATTTCCTCAATCTCTGCTTTCACAGCCACCCCATTTTTTTCATACAGCTCTTCTCTCCCGGTTATTTCCGTACAGGTCTTAAGCATGGACAGATAGTCATCAAAATATGTCACTTTAAAATAGGCAGTCGTAATGCCCGCTTGCTTTAAAACCTCTTTAAGCGCTGCATGTTCTTTGGTTACTGATGACAATAGAACAAGATCAGGGTTTAAGGCTATGATTTTTTCTACATTTGGACTGTTATATTTCCCCACAGATACAGTTTCCTCCGTAAGTTCCAGTCCCCTTTCATCAAATGCATCATCCGTAACACCGGCCAGACTGCCTCCGGCTGATAACCAGACTTCTGCAAAGCTCCCCATCAACGCCACCACACGCTCCGGTTTCCTAACCGTCACCTCCTGCCCAAGAGCATCGGTAAAGCAGTATCCCTCCGGCATAACGGCAGCCGGCTCCCCTGACCTTTTTCCGCACCCTGTAAGCATATTTACTATCATGAAAAACATCATTGCATACACCATGGTTTTTTTCTTCAATTTATCAAGGCACCTTCTTTGCATAATTGTTTTCTGTAAGCGCAATAGCTGTCTTCTGCCATATAATCGCCGTCATGATAATATCCTGCCCGCGCACGGCAGCCTCCGCACTCATTTCCGTAAGTGCAGTTACGGCATGTCCCCTTGTAGTCCCGGGTGCGCAGGGTTTTAAACAAGCTGCTGTTTTTCCATATTTCATCAAACGGTTCTTCGCGGATATCTCCTGCTTCCTCAACCATATAGGCACAGGGGCGGACCTTTCCAACAGGGCTTACCACGCAGTAGGAAAGTCCGGCCAGACATCCTCTGGTAAAACGGGTATGAACTTCCATCTCTTTTGCCACTCTTGTAAATTGAGGGGCGCAGGTGGGTTTGATATCAATGGGAACCTCCTTCTGCTTTTTCATAATAGTCTGCAAAAGCCTTTCGTACTCCATAACTTTCAGCGAGGTTTCTTCCAAATATCTCCCTCTGCCAACCGGAATCAGAAAAAACAGGTAATTGGCTACAGCGCCTGATTCCACGCTGAAATCAATAATATTTTCCACTTCTTCCTGATTCCAGTCCATGATCGTAGTATGTATCTGAAAGGGCAGGCCGGCTTTTTTGCAATTTTCAATTCCTTCTAAGGTCAGGCGGTAAGCATTTTCATCTCCCCTGAATCTGTTATGTTTTTGTTCATCCAGGCTGTCAAGGCTGATTCCCATGACTGCAGCCTTGCACTTCTTTAAATTGTAAGCCGCTTCCCCCGTAATCAGCATACCGTTGGTGCCAAAAACAGGCCGAAGGCCCGCACCTGCTGCATAGGATACCAGGGTATAGATATCCGGGCGCATTAACGGTTCCCCTCCGCTGAATATCATAATGCGAAAACCAGCCCTGGCGATTTCATCAATTAGCTTTTTGGCTTCCTCCGTTGTTAATTCATCTGCTTTTTTACTGCCGGCATCCTGGTAGCAATGCCGGCACTTAAGATTACACTGGTTTGTGGTCATCCATGAAACGATCATATGCTTTCTCCTTGTACTATTCTTTAAACCATTCAATTCATCATAATTCCATCAGCCCTTTTTCATTCCATAATTTTTTGATTTTTAACGATATATCGAAAACAAAAATTCAAAACCAGCGGAAATACAGAAAAATTCTTTTATCCTTTCATGGAAAACAGGTGATATAATAAAGTTTTTAATAAATAGTATCAATAACGATTCCTCATGCGTTGTAATTACAACAACAAAATGGGAAATCCTATGTTATGATAAACATATCGAATAACCCATACTTTTATCCCATACAGAAAGGAAGAAAAATGGCACACTATATAAAAATCACTGACACCATTTACGATATAACCGAAAGATTCCCCGAAACAATCGGACTGTTTGTTGCAAATGGTTTTGAGCAATTAAACAATCCAATCATGCGAAGCACCCTTGGTAAGACGGTCACTCTGGAAATGGCCTTATCCATGCGAAAGCTCAATCAGGAACTTTTCATAGAAAAACTGGAAGAAACCATAAAGCAAAACCTACCGGACCTTACTTCCGGTCTTACCCCTACGAAAAAAGAAGAAGGCGGCGATATCCGCATTGAAGGGGTGCTCCCCTGCCCAATTCGCCTTCCACTTTTGGAAAAGTTCGAAGCCTGGATGGCTTCCCAAAGGGATTCCATGGACTATAAGGTAGACTACAATTTAAAATCTGCCAACCTTGGACTTGATGATGTTAAGGAACGGATCATTGCCGCAGACGGCAACGCTGATGCCTTATCAGATCTCTATCTTTCAGCTGGCTTTGACTTGTTTTTTGATAAAAACCTGATGGGACGCTACCGGGATTCCGGTACCTTTGAAGATATTTCAGATATGAAGCAAATAAATCCTGATTTTGACAATGACGCCATTTCTTTAAAGGACCCTAAGAACCAATATGCCATCATCGGCATTGTTCCTGCAGTAATAATGGTAAATACCGCTGTTTTAGGAGACCGGCCGTTTCCCGAAAGCTGGGCGGATTTAATGAAGCCCGAATTTGAAAACAGCGTCAGCATGCCAATGAAGGACTTGGACATGTTCAACGCATTTTTGCTGCACATCCATCGGTATTACGGGGATGAGGGCATTGAAAAAATGGGTAGGGCTCTTTTACGCAGCATGCATCCGGCCCAGATGGTAAAATCCCATATTTCAAAGGATGGAAACAAAGTTCCGGCCGTTACAATTTCCCCTTACTTTTTTGCCAGCATGGCAGATGAGAAAAGTCCCCTCCGGCCCGTATGGCCAAAAGATGGCGCGATCATCAGCCCGATTTTCCTTTTGGCAAGTACAAAGAACAGGGAAAAGGTCAAACCATTTGTAGACTTCCTGTATTCCAAAGAAATAGGTGAAATCCTTTCCTCTAACGGGAAATTTCCTTCTACTAATCCGCTGGTAGACAACCACTTAAAACCAGATCAGAAATTTATGTGGCTTGGCTGGGATTATATTCACAGCCATGATATCGGAGCACTTATTAAGACTACAGAACAGCTGTTTTATCAGGCAGCGGAAAAGGAGGTCTTATGAATCTGATTATTGTTTCAGGCCCCCCCTCCTCCGGGAAGACGTCTGTGATATTAAAAACCATTGCTTCTTATCAGAGCAGAAATATAAAGGTAGGTGTTGTCAAATTTGACTGTCTTTATACAGACGACGATGCTGCCTATGAAAAAGCCGGTATACCGGTAAAAAAAGGACTTTCCGGTGCCTTATGCCCAGACCATTTCTTTGCTTCCAATATTGAGGAGGTGGTAAATTGGGGCAATGAGGAAAAGCTGGACTTGCTCATCACAGAATCCGCCGGTCTTTGCAACCGCTGTTCCCCCTATTTAAAGGAAATTAAGGGAGTATGCGTCATTGACAATCTTTCCGGTATCAATACCCCGAAAAAAATCGGCCCCATGTTAAAATCTGCTGATTTTGTAGTGATTACAAAAGGGGATATTGTGTCCCAGGCGGAGCGTGAGGTTTTCGCCTCCTGTGTAAGCTCTGTCAATCCCCGTGCCGTCACCATGCATGTAAATGGTTTAACCGGGCAGGGAGCCTACGAGCTGGGAAGTCTTCTCTACGATGAAAACCAAAACATCGAATCCGTCCAGGGCATGCAGCTTCGCTTTCCCATGCCTTCTGCTCTCTGCTCCTATTGTCTTGGAGAAACAAGGATCGGAGAAGCATTTCAGATGGGTAACGTTAAAAAAATCAATTTGGGGGCAGATAAGACATGATAGAATTAAGCTTAGACCAGCTTCTAAAAGATTATGCCTTTGTAAGTGCATACTTTGAACAAAACAGGCTGGATATTGCCGGGTACGGGGATAAGACCTTCCGGGAATATTTAGAACATTTTACGGAGGAAGAATTAGAGGACCATGCCATTGATAAGGATAAGCTCCTGTCCAATCTTCCTGTCTATATAGAACAGATGAGTGCATTTCTGGGTCTTGAAAAAAGCAACCGGGTCCTTTCCATGACAATCCTGGCAGGAAAGGACAAATCCGGTAATCCGGAAGGCTTTACAGAACTAACGGTGGAAACCTCTCAAATTATATCCATCGTAGGGCCTACGGGGTCCGGCAAAAGCCGCCTTTTGGCAGATATCGAATGGGCGGCGCAAAAGGATACGCCTACAGGCCGCAGCATATTGATCAACGGAACGAAGCCGGATAATAAATGGCGTTTCTCCTCCAACAACCGGCTGGTGGCGCAGTTGTCACAGAACATGAATTTTGTCATGGACCTTACGGTAGAAGAATTTTTAAGGATGCATGCCGTAAGCCGGCTGGTGGAAAATCCCCAAACTGTTATTGAGCAGATTATTCTGGCTGCCAATCATCTGGCAGGAGAAAAATTTGACTTAACGACTCCTGTCACCAGCTTAAGCGGAGGACAGTCCAGAGCTCTTATGATCGCAGATACTGCTATTTTAAGCTCTTCTCCCATTGTTCTTATCGATGAAATCGAAAATGCCGGAATTGACCGAAAAAAAGCGCTTGAGCTATTGATCTCTTCCGATAAGATCGTGTTAATGGCAACACACGACCCTCTTCTGGCACTTATGGCGGACAAGCGGATCATCATTAAAAACGGCGGTATCAGCAAAGTCCTGGATACCAATGAGGAAGAAAAGCTCTTGTTAGAGGAACTTGAAAAGATGGATTCCCTGATACAGACTGCACGTCAGGAGCTGCGTAAGGGAAGTACCTTGTCTGCGAAAACCCTGGATATGGGACTATAATACTATTTAGAGATAAAAAAGAATCCTGTCTGCCAAAGGTTGTGTTAATACCTCCTCGGGCAAACAGGATTTTTAATTAACCGTTTGTAACTACCTATTTACAGGAATAAATCCTCACTTCAAATATCCCTGCCTCCCTGCTTCCATATGTAGAAATTGGGCTGATCCGGATAGCGTCTCCTATTGTCCCGTCAATAAAGAGCTGCTGAAGCCTCTGTCCATGGGATTGGGCTGCAATATGCTCCACAACTTCCCCTTCCAGAAGGATATCCGCTTCATATTCCTTTAAAAGTTCCGACGGCGGCCCGGACTTCTGTCTGGATAGCACGCCCTGGTTTATGGAAGGAGTAATCTCCCTGCTTAAATTGGAGTCCAGCACCAGACGTATTTCCCGGATGGGCGTCTTCCCCGGCAGGGATAGAAGCAAGGAAGGGCTGTCTTCCATGGCGGCACGCCAGCAGTTTGACTCTTCATACACCGTTCTTGCCACTCCGTTTACCACCTTTTCCGGCTCACAGCCTGGAATATGGTGAGTCGCTGTCACAAGAGCATGCCTGGCGAGATCATCAGGGTCCTGGTTGACAACAAAGGGGATATAGCAGTCATCCTTTAAAAGTTCCTGCTGCAGTTCCCCCACACAATCAAGAATTTCCCTGGGTACCAGATTCCTTTTTACTGCCACGGAAGCGGCCGTACCTACTGCCTGACCAACGACCGCACAGGTTCCCATAACCCTTGTAGAGGAAAATGCCACATGGGAGCAGCTGATTGCCCTTCCTCCTAAAAACAGGTTACTGATGTTTTTTGAATACAGGCAACGGTAGGGAATGGAGTATATGCCGTTTACCTGGTTCCAGACCGTTGGATCATCGTTTTCATTTAAAAAGCCTTCAACTGTATGAATATCCATGGGCCATCCCCCATAGGCCACGGCATCATAAAACCGGGTGCTCTCCAGACAATCCTTTTCCGTCAGCACATAATCTCCTATGAGCCGGCGGCTTTCTCTTTTTCCAGGAAGAAAGCCCACCCATTCCAGCTCCATACGCTCCGCACCGTGTTCTCCGCTGTTTTTAATATGATCCCATACACCAAATACAGCCTTTAACAGATCATCCCGAAGTTCTTCTCCACAGGAAATTACATCCCGTTCTCCGCCTCCCAGCTCGATCCACCAGTATCCCGAGGTGACATCACTGTGATCCCGCAGCCTAAGCTGTTCCTCGTTATAGGTATTGGCCCAGAAAGGCTTTATAAAGGGCACCTCATGGCCCATATCCCGTGCCTTGAACATGAGGGAATTTCCCATGGTATAGGGATCTTCTTTTTCCGGAGCCAGGGATTCTCCATATTGGGAGCTGCTCTCCCTTCCGATCCGGTACTCTGCTCCTGCCTTAGCTCCCAGAACACCGTCACCCGTAGCATCTAAAAACAGAGTACCGAAAATGTGGAAAGTCTTCTCCGTGGTCATCTGCAGGGCATATACTGCCTCGATCCTGTCACCATCGCACAAGACCTCCGTCATATGAGTATTTAAATAAAGGGTCAGGTTTTCCTGATAATGAACCTTTTCCCATAGAACAGAATCAAAAATCGGATACACCATCTCCGGGTTTCTCCGCTTGTTTTCCAAAAGTATTTCTTCTAATATTCCGGTTTCACGGGCATTTGGAACCGACATGTGATGGTCTGCCCCACAGATATGCATCCGGATTTCGGAGCTGGCATTGCCGCCCAGAACAGGCCTGTCGTGAATCAAGGCTGTTTTCACACCTCTTCTGGCAGCAGCAATGGCGGCGCAGATGCCGGACATACCACCTCCGACTACAACAAAGTCATAGTGATATGTGTTCACGGATTCACCCCCAATTCCATAAGACGGCTTTGAATCTTTCTCACTTCAAGGTTTCTGGGCACTGTTTCAGAAGCGGCGCACATGGCTGCTGCAATTCCCACCGCCTGCCCCATATTGGCGCAGATTGGCATGACCCGGTAATTAGAATGGGCCATATGGGTTCCTGAAATATTTCTTCCCGCAAGATACAGATTGTCAATTTCCAATGGTACGAAACAGCCGTAAGGGATGGTATACCCTTTTGTCTGAGGAAAATGCTTTTGACTGCCGGTTTCGTCCAGGCCATTACCGGTTAAATTGTGCACGTCAAAATTAAAGCAGGCCTTTGTCACTACCCAGTTATCAAATACCCGGGCCTCCAGGATATCCTGCGAACGAATGGTCTCTACGCCCTTAAAATGCCTGGTTTCCCGGATACCCACCAGGGAGGCGGAGCTGATGATATAACAGTTTTCAAAACCCGGTACATATCTTCTAAGAAAAGCAACTATTTTCTCCATCTGTTCTCTGCATACCAGGGTTGCCTTAGTCAGATCCTCGGCACTTGTACCGTCCACTCCGGTGCAGTTGGTCATATTGCAGGTGACCACTCCAGGAAGCGTTGTTTTGTAAAGGAGTACATGACCCGCAGGTTCTGGTAGATGCTGCTTCCCCAGCTCCTGTAAATCCCCGTCAGGAAGGTCAAAGCTTTCTTCAAAGCCACCGGGAAAAACACCTTTCTCCTCATCCACGCCTGCCACCTTAAACATGATCGTAGCCGGCTGCATGAGTCCGTCGCGTTCTCTGCCCTTTAAGTAGGGAGCCCCGGCCTTTGCCGCTATATCGCCATCTCCTGTAGAGTCTATGACGATCTTCGCAAGGACAGCCTCTCTGCCAGACTTGCTTTCCAGGATCACTCCCTTGATCACATTCCCCTCCATAACAACATCACTGGCAAAGGTATACAGTCTGAGGCTTACCCCTGCCTCCGTAAGCATGCGGAGAAACACTGTCTTTAAGCGCTCAGGATTAATGATCTGACGGCCTTCCCCGGAAAACTCTGCCGAACGGCTCAGGATTTCCTCATAAAATCCCCCTTCTGTATTTCCCGTCCAGTGGCTCATAAGTCCTGCTGTGGCGATTCCTCCCACATCTCCGGCCTGCTCCACCAGCATAGTCACAGCGCCTTCTCTTGCCGCTGCAACCGCTGCTCCTATTCCTGCCGGTCCTGCCCCAAGCACCAGCACATCAACCTCACGTATTACAGGTATCTCTCTTTTATTTTCCGTTACATATTTCATATTCTCAACCTTATCCTTTCACTGCACCAGCCACCAGGCCCTTGACAAGAAACTTCTGCCCCAGTAAAAATACGAGAAAAGCCGGAATCAGGGCAGATGCCGCTGCTGCCATGACAAGATTATACTCCGTCACACTTTCTTCTATAAAATTCGTAAGGGCAATAGGAATTGTATACAATCGCCAATCGCTCAAAAACACCAGTGGCTCCAGATAGCTGTTCCAGTTCCACAGGAACACTACCATTGCAAGAGATGCCATATTTGGTTTAGCAATAGGCACCATGATCTTTAGCCATATGAGAAACTCGTGGGCTCCATCTACCCTTGCCGACTCTCTCAGTTCATCCGGAATCTGCATAAAATACTGGCGCATGAGAAATGTGCCTGTAATGGTAATAAGTCCCGGAAGAATCAGGGTTAAGTGGGTTCCAGTGAGCCCCATTTTATTGAACATGACAAACTTGGGGATCAGGGTCACCTGACTGGGGATCATCATGGTCGCCAGATAGATCAGGAAGAGGATATTTCGTCCTCTGAACTTTATTTTTGCAAAGGCATACCCTGCCAGTGTGCTGGTAAGCACTGATCCCGTCAGATTGATGACAGCGATCTTTATGGAGTTCCAGTATGCCAGGCCAAAATGGTAATCCCTGACAGCCAGGCCTCCCACATTCCACACTTTCTTGTAATTATCAGGATAAAAATATTTTGGTATCCATTCAATCGGCAGCTTCATGACATCCAGTGGAAGCTTCATTGATGCCGAAAGCATCCATAAAAACGGGGTGACCATGGAGACTGCCAGAGCCCCTATGACTACGGTAAACAGGATCCTAAGGATGATCCGCTGATGTTTCTTCATTCCAGGCGCCTCCTTTCATCTTTATTGCCCATTTCCTTTGGGCATACAGGTATACCCGCAGGGTGTTTCATCTTTATTGCCCATTTCCTTTGGGCATACAGGTATACCCGCAGGGTGTTTTCTTAATAGCTGACCCATTTTTTCTGCCCCGCCCATTGGAACATGGTTATGCCAAAGAGGATCAGGAACAATATCCACGACATGGCGGAAGCATATCCCATCTTGTAGAAGGTAAAGGCCGAAGTATAAATATAGTAAACCAACACATTGGTGGCCGTTCCGGGGCCGCCCCTTGTCATGATCTGAATAGGCGCAAACACCTGGAACGAGGTAATAAACGTAGTAATGATCAGAAAAAAGGTAGTGGGTGACAAAAACGGGATCGTAAGCTTAAAGAATTTCTGAATCTCTCCTGCTCCGTCAATATCCGCCGCCTCATAAACATCCTGAGGAAGTCCCTGAAGTGCCGATGTATAGATCATATTGGCATATCCCACTCCCGACCATACGGTCATGAGCATCAGCGCGGGCAAAGCCCATGTTGTATCTCCAAGCCACTGGGGAGGATTCTCCACTCCAAATAACTTCACCATCTGGGTAAATGGGCCCCAGGGGGAATACATCATCACCCAAACAATGGCAACCGCTACGATATTGGATATGTAGGGCATAAAAAGCGCCAGCCTCATGGGAAGTCTGGCAACGCAGTATTTATCAATGATGACCGCTAATACCAGTGCCAGAAAAACGGTCACCGGTACCACTCCAACCGCAAAAATGATGGTGTTGAACAGGGAACTGGTAAACCATCCATCCTGCCACATGTCAACAAAATTTTTAAGGCCGATAAAATCCCAGTTGCCGATCCCTTTGGTATAATCCCAGTTCGTAAAGCTGATGATCAGGGAAAAGATCATGGGAAATAAGGTAAAAAGGCATACACCAATAATATTGGGCAGAATGAAAGCATAGCCGGTTAAATCCACCTTTAACTGTCTGCTAAGCCTGATTTTCTTCATGTTCAGTGGTTCCCTCCTTTCTTTTTTATTTTCCCGGGGCTGCGTAATGGAAACAGCCTCCCCGGGAATTTTTTCCCGATTATTTCTGCAAAAGCTCATCAGCTCTGGCTTTGGCCTTATTCATGCCTTCTTCTGCCGTCTGCTTTCCGATAAAGATCCCTTCCAGTTCTTCCACCGCGATTTTCTTTACTTCCGCAATATGGTTGGTGATAGAGGGAACCGCGTAATTGTCTGCCGGTGTTATGAGGATCTTCTGGGTGGTTTCCGCATCTAAATAATCCTCTGCTCCCATGACAAACGCCTCTGTTACCTCAAGGGCATTATAGGTGTTGGAAGCCGGTACACGTCCTCCTTCCACTACGGGAAGCATTCCCTCGGTAGCGTACCATTTTGCAAATTCCCATGCGGCGTCAATGTTCTGGGACTTTGGATTGATGCAAAGATGATCTCCATAGCCTCCCTGAGTGTAATTTCTCTGTCCTTTTTCCACCACAGGATAAGGGGCGAATGCAGTCTTAAAGTCATGAGGATAACTAGCCTGGTCCTTAACGCTTCTTACAATCCACGGCCCCACCGTCATGGCAGATTTTCCTGTCAGGAACATGCTTTCCTGAGACAGCTTCTGGGTCACAGAATCCGTATGAGTTGGAGATGTTTTATCCACATTCATCATGTTATTGATCAGTTCAACGGATTTAAGCACCACAGGATCATCAAAGCTGGTTTCCTTGTCATTTTTATACATAGGATCTCCGCCGCTTGTCTGGGCTACCAGGTACGTGAAAAGATAGGTCAGATCCTGCTGGGAATTCCAAAACATGCCGTAAACCTTATCCTGACCTTCTCCATGAGTAAGCTTTTTGGAGATCTCACGGAATTCGTCAAACGTCCATTCCGTAGGAATCTCTATCCCAGCCGCTTCAAACATGTCTTCATTTAGAACGATTCCGTACTGATCCAGCTTTGTAGGAATGGAAAAAGGCTTTCCGTTTATGTAATACGCCTCCGCCAGAGACCCGAAATATTTTGTCATTTGGAAATCATCACGGGCAATCAGTTCTGAAAGATCCAGTGCCATGTTTCCTTCCGCACGCTTTGTCAGAACATCGGTGCTGTATGTCATATAAAGGTCCACACCATCTCCTGATAGAAGATTTGTTTCCAGTTTTAAATTTCCCGTATCATCATTTACAAACCGTTCGTACTCTACCTGTATCCCTTTGTCCTTGTAGAGCTGGTTAAAATTATCACAAACAGCCTGAGGACCTGCTTCCGCAGGAACACCTCCCCACATCCGCAAAACAACAGGTTCTCCATTTCCTGCTTTTGGCGTTTCTGCTTTTGATTCGTCCGTTTTTGCAGTTTCCTCAGACGCAGTTACCTGTTCCGATTTCTGGCCGCTCTGACAGCCGGCCATCACTGACATTGCCATTAGAGATGCCATGCCGAGTGCCCCTAATTTTTTCCACTTTCTCATTATACCTTCCTCCAATAGTTTTGATTTCTTTTATACTATAGCAAAAACAGCAGACAAGTGATATCCCTCTGCCTGCTGTCTTTCTTTCAATTCTTTCGATTTCCGGCTCCACTGGTTTCTTCCTTTACCAATACTTTAAAATCCTGCTATTTTTCTTTCAGATCCTACTATTTTCCTCCACTTTCTTTAACCAAGCCTGGCGATATTCCAAAGGAGACTGCCCCACGCTCTTTTTAAACTGGGTGCTGAAATAATTGGGATTAAAGATTCCAACCTCATCTGCAATCTCATTTACCTTTAAATCGCTGCTTTCCAGCAAGTATCTGGCATGCTCCATCCTCACCCGGTATACGTATTCCACAAAGCTAATCCCTTCTTCCTTTTTAAAAACATGGGAAAAATAACTGCCGCTCATGTTCACCATAGCCGCAATTTCTGCAACCTGCAATTCTTCCTTCATATGGCTTCGGACAAAACTTTTTGCTTCGGCAACCTCTTTTCTCAATATTCTGCCGCTGTTTGACTCATACTCCTTTTTATACTGTTCCAACAATTCCAATACGGATTGCCTGATTTTTTCAAGATATGTATAATCATTGATGGAAGCCTCCATGTTTATTCCGTTCTTATCCAGGAACAGATCTATATCAGCTTGGCTGCGGGCAAAGGAGGCCGCCAGGGTTCCATAGGCCTTTCTCAGAAGATAACGGATTTCCTCAGGCTCACAACGGTTCTTTTCTTTCAGAAATTCAAATAATTCATTAAGAAACTTCCTCATCCCAAAAAAGTCGTGTTCCGCCGCCAGACGTTCTAAAACAGAGCTGTGAAATTCGGGCGGAAGAACCGCCTCTTCCTTAACATTCCTCTCGTGTGGATGAAGCTTTCCAGGTTCCGAAAAAAAGCGCATATTTAACGTGACCCGGTTCTGAGCAATGGCATCCTTTAACCCTTTGATCCCTGTACATTCCCTGCTCAATGCTCCGCTTACCTCCAGGCCGTAGTACTGTCTGGCACAGTTGGAAAAGATGCCAAACTCCTTCTCCATCGCTGTAAAAAAGGCCTTATGATCCTGATTTCCCGCCAGGTTTACTGCCACAGCAAAATCATATTCCCCATATTGGAACACTTCTGCACGGTGATGGCGGCTGAACAATTCGCTAAGGATATTTTCCATGGTAAATATAAGGAGCTCCAAATCCATAAAATCCCCCTTTTTTCTTACCACTTTAAAATCATCGATGGTAATGGAGAGGATATGGAACGGATGGTCAAAATTTACAGAAAGAGGCAGCCTCATCAGTTCCTCTAAATATTTCTTCAAAAAGGTTTCAGAGTTTAAAATTCTTTTAAACAATCCTCTTTTTATGACTTCCAAATTCCGTTCCGCCAGTGCAGAGGTTTCCTGGACTGTGTCGGTCCCTTTCCCTACGGAGGTGGCTTCATCCATGATTTTCAGCAGCTCCTCCGGCTTCACCGTCAATTTAAAAACATAATCAAACGCCCCCATTTTCATGGCATTTCTTACATTGTCAAAATCATTATAACTGCTTAAGACAATAAACTGGATGTGAGGATATTTTTCCCTGCACTCAGAGATAAGCTCAAAGCCATCCACCGGGCTCATCTTTAAATCCGTAAGAACGATATCCGGCTGGTACTGTCTGATCTTTTGAAGTGCCTCTTCCCCATCCGATGCATCACAGACAATCTGGTATCCGTAGTTTTCCCATTTAATCAATGACTGGATTCCCAGGCGCACCAAAACCTCATCATCTACAATCATCACCCTTTTCATCCCCTGACTTCTCCTCTCTGATTACCGGAAGTGTGAACAATACCACCGTCCCTCTTGTTTTAAGACTTTCTATGGCCAGCCCATACTCATTGCCAAAGGTAATTCGGATATACTCATCCACATTCTTGATTCCGATGCCTGTCAGCTTGCTTTCCTTTATCCGACCTTCTCTGGAGGCCTCAAATTGCCTGATCACATTGGGGGAAATACCCACTCCGTCATCCTCCACATATATGTTAAGGTTGTCCTCCTCTGCAGATCCGTAAATCCGGATCAGGATTTCCTCCCTTTCCTTGTCATATCCATGAATGACAGCATTTTCTACAATGGGCTGAAGGATGAATTTAGCTGTTTTCAAATTCATGAGATCTTCTTCAAGATCCATTTCCAGCCTGCAATGATTTCCGTAACGGCAGTTCTGGATATAAAGATAATTCCTGATGTTCTCCACTTCTTCCGCCACCGTTACCAGGCAGTTTTCCCTGCTCATGCTGTATTTTAATATATGGGCCAGAGCGTCGATTCCATCTACGATATTGTCCGCTCCTCTTATGATCGCCATCCAACGGATGGTTGACAGGGTATTGAATAGAAAATGAGGATTTAACTGTGCCCGCAAAGATTCATACCGGTATTTTTCCTTTATCTCGTGCTCATTTTTAAGTTCTTCAAACAAATGGCGGATGTTAATGGACATTTGCCGGAAGGAGCGGTTTAACTGTCCGATTTCATCGGACCGCTTCATGTCGATATTTTTTAAATCCATGTCCAGCGTATAAATTTCCATCTGACCGCTGAGTTTTACAATGGGCTTTACCAGCATCCTGATGGAAAGATACAGAATTAAGACCAGCGCGCATATGACGATCAGGATGATCAGATTCATCCTGTGCCCGATCATTTCCACCTGATTGGTCACTTCCTGATAATTGGTGAAATGAAAGACTTTCATCTGCTGATCGTTAAACACCCACGGCTTTGGTATGGTGTAATAGCTTATAAGAAAGTTCCCTCCTGCAGACTGATACCGCAGGTTCCCGCTTTTTTTCTTCTCCGTCTCCTGGAACAGATTTCTTATATCCTCTTCGTGAATGAGCCCCTGGGTGTCATTTTGCAAAAGCACAGTTCCTTCTCCAACACAGACATAGGCCATGTCACCTGCATAGGCATATTCCATTAACAGGTCGCTGAACTTTTTCTGGTCAATGCTGATAATAAGTGTTCCTATGACATTACCCGTCGTATAATCATTGAGCAGGGATTTTGCCAGGGAAATATAGGTCTGGTCTTTCTGTTCACCAATGATGTAAGCCGGATTAAACATGGACCATACAATATGCCCATTGTTCTCCCTGCTCTTTTTCACCCAATCCTGATCCAGGAGAAACTGGTAATCCTGGTAATTCATGCTCCAGTTGGAGTAAATCCTGCTGTAATCATCAAACAGGAGGATCTTCATATCCTGAACGAAATCAAATCCGCTGGCGATGCTGAGCTTATGTATCATCTGGTCAAAGTACTTCGTGTTGTCATATTCAGACGTATTGGGATCTGTTATGCGCCTTTGCAGATCCTCGTCATATACAAAGACATTGGTCAAAGCGGCGATGTTCTGTAAATTATCGCAGATATTCCGTTCTCCCCTTGATATGTTCTGAATAACTTTTTCACTCAGCTTTTCCTGGATAAAATGTTCCATGCTGACTCGTACGTAAATACAAGTTCCTGCCAAAGGCATGACCACGCATAGCAGTAACAGCAGAAACATCCGAACAGATAATTTAGAAGGCTTTTTCATCCCTTTTCCTCTTTCCGGTATCATCTATATGCAGCTCCATATATCCTTGCGCGATGAATATCTGTAAATATGGTAATTTTTATTATAGCAAATATTTTATTTTCTGCAAAGATGGGCATTTTTTTTAATATGTAAACGTTTCGTAAATCTTAATTGGTATTTTCGCTTTAAATCCAGCATTTTTTAATTGACTTCATTTCATATTTATATATAAAAGCAATACAATCCACAACATCTTTTTAATAACTCATTATTCACAATCTGTTATTAACTCAAAAGGCTGTGTGCTAAATAATTAGCACACAGCCCAGCTGGAATTTTTTTAAACTACATTATTTATACTGAATACCTTTTAAAACTTGAACAGCCTGTTTTACTTTTTCCTCTGACGTCTGCCAAAGGGCATATTCATCTCTTTCCGGAAGCCCCATGCTAGTTCCTTCTTTTCGATATGTCATCATGCTGTCCACCTTAATTTTTCCGGACATATGATAAGAGGTAATACCGGTAAGCGGAATTAATTTATCCATTACTTCAGCATTAATTCCTCCTGCTGCCAGGATTTCGATTCTTCCTGCACTTTTCTCATAAAGCTCCTTTAACAATTCTCTGCCAGCCCATGCTTTTCCACACTGACCGCCAGTTAAAATAGTATTCATTCCTAAAGAAACTGTCTGTTCCAACGTTTCCAATGGGTTTATGCAGGCATCAAATGCTCTGTGCAGTGCAGTGTCCATGTTTCCGGCTAATTTTACCAGTTCGGACATTCTTTCCTCATCCAGCCGTCCATCCGTTCTTAAGATTCCCATTACCACACCATCGGCTCCCAATTCACGATACATCTGTACTTCTTCTTTTAATTGTTCAAATTCATAAGCATTATAGCAATAATCACCATATCTGGGACGTAGAAGGACACGGACTTTTATATACGTATATTTTTTTACAAGCTTAAACAGTGCCATTCCAGGAGTCACGCCGCCGATTACCAGATTGCTGCAAAGCTCAATCCTGTCAGCTCCTGCATTATCCGCATTTACCGCAGATTGCACACAATCTGCACATACTTCTAATACCGAATATTTCATAATCACCTCATACTCTCAGAATTAAAAAAACCGCCTGTCTTTTCAAACTAGTTGCTCTTTGTTTTTAAATATGCCAGATTCTGTCTGCATATTTCTGTTCAAGAGTATTATTAAACTCTCTGCCTCCGTCAATATTAGCACTCTTGTAAACCGGAGGCTCATATCCTTTTGCCATCATATCTTGTATCGCTTCATAAATCATTTGCTGCAGAAGAAGGCATGTGCTGAGTGAAGAGGTTCCGCAGACTTTGCAGTCCAGTCCTTCAACTTCCAGAGCAGCATCTCCAAATGTGGAATGGTTATCCAGAACCACATCTGCAAACTCATATAAAAGCTTACCGGAAGAATGTCTGGAAGTTGAGCTTTTTGAAACCTCCAGCGCAGTTACTACTATCAGCTTGTTGCCTTTTTTCTTTATGTAATCAGCCATTTCTATTGCAAACGGGTTTCTGCCGGAGTTAGAGATCAGTATGAAAATATCATTCTCTCCTATGTTCACCTGGCGCATTAAAAACGGTGCATTTCCTTCCACACTCTCATACATACCTTCCGCCTTGTCCCGGATAAGCTTGCTTGGAATTAAACCTCCGGCTCTTCCGCATACTTCAATTGCACCTGCATAGGAATGCCCGCTTCCAAATGCCTGCAGGATTCCTCCGTTTCTGATAGAATCAGAAACCAGTATGGCCGCCTCATGAATGTGCTCCTGTTCCGCTGCTTCCAGTTGTTCCATAATTTTTTTTGATTGGTTAAAAAACTCTAATCCCATAATCTCTCTCCTTACTGTATCATTTAATGTTCCACCATTCCCTGACCGGAACATTTCTGTCCTCTGCCGGAAATGGTATGTTGTCTGTTTATCCCAAAAATCCAATTGCTGCAAAAATGATGGATGCTGCCATAACAATTAAGATTGCCTTTGTAGAGGTCATCTTTTTCTTTCCAAGCAAAACATAGATTGCAGCTACAATCAGAACAGGAACAAGGCTTGGCATGATCTGATCTAAAATGTCCTGTCCCGCCAAAGTGACATCTCCCGATGTAAAGGTTGCTGTAACATTCGCGTTTACTACAGTCGGAATCAAAGCACCGACCACGGTAATGCCAAGCAGTGTTGCCGCACTGGTCAATGCATCCAGCTTATCTTTTGCTGAGGCAATTAATTTTGTACCCTCTCTGTATCCAATTCCTACTGTGAAATAACGGAATGCCATGATCGCTATATTAACCAATATCCAGATAACGACACCTGTTACATTACCCTGCTGTCCCATATAAGCGGCTATAGAACCGCAAATCGTTGGTATCAGGACTCCAAATATGGTATCACCAACACCTGCAAAAGGCCCCATCAGACCTGTTTTAATACCATTTGCTGTTTCAACCCCATCTGTGCTGCTGTTTTTCCCCTCTGCCTCTGTTGCAATATCAATACCCAGTATAAATCCGCCCATATGAGGAGTCGTGTTGAAAAACTGCACATGATTTCTCATTGCTGCTTTTAACTCTTCTTCTTTTTTATATAATTTACGTAAGACCGGGAGTATGGAATACAGATAGCCTATTGCCATCATTTTTTCATAATTCCATGTAATCTGTGATGCCAGAATCCATCGTTTGCTTACACTGTTTATATCCTGGCTTGTAATCTTTTCCTGATTAGTCTTCATATTCTCCATCTAACAATCCCTCCTGAACAGCACCCTGATTTACTGCAACAACGTTCTGGTTTTTCGCTGCCTCCTGCTTAAATGCGATGATTGCCAGTGCCACTCCCATGATTGCCACTCCAACCATTGGCACTTTTAAATACGCCGCTGCAATGAATCCAATGAGCAGATAAGCGATATAATTTTTAACAGGAAGATATCTTAAAAGGATTGCAATACCCACTGCTGGAAGCAGTCCTCCTGCAACTGACAAACCGCTCATTAACCATTCCGGCATATGCTCTGTAATGGTATTAACAAGGTTCTGCCCGAAAATTAACATCAGGAAAACTGGAATCGCTCTGGAAAGCCCCCACGAAAAAGCTCCCAGCCACGTATTCCTTGCCATCCCCTTAAAGTCCATTCTTTCAATCGCTGCTTCAACTCTCTTGGAAAAGAACACATTAGAAAATCTTGCAAGGACATCCAGCTGTACCATCAAGAGTCCTACAGGCACCGCCAGTCCCATACCAAACTCCATTCCCTTTCCAGACGTGATTGCAAATACAGTCCCAATCATCGCACCAGTCACATAATCAGGTATGGATGCCCCTCCATATGTACCTACTCCAAGGATCATCAGCTGAAGAGTCGCCCCTACTGCCAGACCAGTTCCTATATCCCCCATAACAATACCGGTAATCGTCCCTATGATAACCGGCTGATTTGCAAATATAGATGTAGATAAGCCTTCACAAATAAAAAAGAAAGCTAAAAATGTCAATACTGTTATCTGCCACACTTGAATTCCCATTCCCTATGCCTCCTTTTTAATCTATAAAAGAAGTAAATTTCTTCTTCTCGTCATTCGGTACCATCTGGGCATATACCTGCACACCGGATTTCTCTATATCCTGAATATCCTTAATTTCTTCCTTTGAGCAGTAAACGGATTTAAATATTTGTTTCCGTCCATTTTTCACTCCCATGTTTCCGATGTTTACTTCTTTTACTTTGACTCCTGCTTCAAGCAGCTCACGGATTGTATTCGTCCTCTTTACAATGAGGAATACTCTCTGTCCCGTGTAAGCACCTTTGTTAAGCTTCCTCGCCGCTGAAGATACTGACAGGACACTTAGCCTGATACCTGAGGGAACTGCTGCCTGCAGAGCCTTTTTGCTTATCTCATCGCTCAAGATGTCGTTATCTACTATCATAATTCTTGTGACGCCAAGAGTACGAGTCCAGAAGGTTGCCACCTGACCGTGAATCAGACGTTCATCCAGCCTGAAATTCACAATACCGTTATTTTCCACCGGCTCAGCAGATTCAACAACTTCCTTTGTTTGTTTTGCGGCATATACCCCTTCTCCGGTAATTATTTCTCTTGACTGTTCAATCGCACTCTCTAACGTATCACCTATATTCAATGCAATCATCATACCCAGGCATAGTCCTGATACCAGTGCGATCGTTGGATACTCATGTCTTATGGTAATTGCTGCATTATAAGGCGTTCCCCCCTTTATGTCAGAAATAATCGCCTGACACTGTTCCTCTCCTTTTTCCGCAATAATCTTTCTGTAGGCCCTCTCAACCGATTCTTTCGTCATTTCCTCTGTAAATGTCACTACTGAAAACTGGGGTGCTGCTCCGGTAATCATTTCGCAGCTCTTTTTACAAGCCTCAGCATATTCCCCATGTGAAGCAATAATGTAATACATATCCCTTCCTCCTAACGTTTTCACAAACTTTTATTGACTATGTCACCCTCCCCATCATTTACGGTCTTTATTAACCGAACATCTCTTACTCCTTTCTGACTGAATTTTATAATTTATTATGCATAATAACTTGAAACTTATTATAAATAAAAACTCTTTAAAAATCTTTGAATTTCGCTTTTTGGAAACTTTTTTAGCAACTTCCCCTTAATTGTACAAACTTAATTTAGTCATTTCTCACAAAAAAAGACAGACTCTACATGAAAGTCTGTCCTTTCTCGATTTAATTATTTTTCACTTTTCTCTTTCCTGATCTTTCTGTAGCTGTCCACAATCAGATTCACGACGACACGCTCAATCATCAGATGATTCTGCACAACCGTCGTTAAATGATATAAAACCGGATACGTGATACAAGGGTCATACGCCGCCTCTTTATTCGAAGTAATGAGCGCTATCTTGCCCTTCGTTTTTTTGATAAATAATTTGGATGAATTCAAAGCTTTCATCCCATCCCTATAAATATACTGGCCTGAATTGGAAAATATAATAATCAGAGTATCCTCATCTGCCTGATTAATAAATTGTTCCTGCTTTATATCAAAGAGATTTGTTTTTATATATTTCCTCTCCTCAGCAAACATATACATAAAATCCATAGCAACCGTTTCCGAATAAACGGCTCCGAATGCAGCAATTTTATCATATTCATAAATAGCCTCTGCCAGTTTTTGAATCTGCCCCATGTTAATTCCTGACAGGAAATTTTTAATATCGCCAGAAAGAACATTCAAATATCGTTCAATTCCTTGTGCTTCAATAAACTCGTTCATCGATAATTTTTGTTCGTTTCCGGTATATTTGCTTCTTTTTTTCTCATTCCTCACATTATCCCTAAATTCTTTGTAATCTTCAAAGCCAAGGCGCTTTATGAATTTAGAAAGTGTTGACTTGGAGATGTGGCATTTTGCCGCAACCTGGTCAATCGGTAAAAATTCAACCTCATATATCATATCCAGCAGACTTTTCGCGATATGTGCATCTGTAGAACCATATTCACAATCATTTAGTAAATTTAACAAGCGATATGCAACAATATACATCCATTAACCTCCCGTATCTCGATATTTCTCAAAAATTTTTATAGTTCATCGGGTTCCGCCATTTCAACGTTAGCCACAATGCAAGAAATGTCTATTTTTCTTTTATAATAAGTATATTGTATATTACAAATTTATCAACTTCTTTATCTTCGGTATTCAAGTATTTAAATCTTCTCATAGTTCAAATAAAAACAGACCTTCTCCATTGTGAGAAGATCTGCTTTTTCAGACTTAACTTAATTTTTTTCACAGAAGCATATAAAGAATTAAAAGCACATAGGGCCTTGCCAATAATATTGAACTATCATCATAATTCCTTTTCATAATTCAGCTGTCTGCATGCAGCGATTATTTCATAACAATTGGTAGTTATCTCAATTCCCTAAATCAATTCAGTTCGACAGCTTCACTTTATTACGTCTTTCCCATCATATGTTCTAGTCCAGATTTTCCTTCAGCCATTCTACCGATTTTACTATAGATTCATGAGGATCATCCCAGTAAATGGAATCGTTGATTTCCAGATCCACAACACCTTTATAGTCATACGCCTGCAACGTCTGCAGATATTCCTTCAGGGGAAGATCCCCATCACCCAGAATATAATGGCACGTATCAGCAAAATGGATCAACTTGATCTTCTCAGTGCCTAAAACCTCAAAGTAGTCCTTCAACTCCTCTCCCGCCACAGCCATGGCTACCACGTCCACACATACGAAGAGTGCCGGGGAATTGACCTCGTCCAGAACACGCTTGACATCCGCCAGATTCAGTACCAGATTGCTCTCATAAGGCTGGAGTTGTTCCAATACCAGCTCAATTCCCTTTCTCTCAGCAATTTCTGCTATCTTTTTGAAAGTATCTACCATCCTAGCAAAGGATTCCTCTCTTGGTAGATCCAGAAGTCCACAGCCTGAATTCAGAAAAACCTTGTTGGTACCCATCACCAAAGCATCGTCCATTGCCATAATGAAATAATCCAATGTGCGATTTCTCACCGCCTCATGGGGATCTGAAAAACTGTAGGGATAAGATAGGGTTTCCGGGGTGTAAACCGCCACGTTCAGACCCAGCTCTTCCATTTTATTCCGGATGGATCCCAATTTAGCTTTGGCATCTTCCGCAGTGGGATTGTCCAGCCTGCAGTAGTGAGGAATTCCGCCCCAAAGGTCCACGTGCTTCAGACCACATTTTTTCATAGAATTCAGATAGTATTCCAGGGAATAGTGGACATACTGAACGCTCATTACCCCGATTTGATCCATGGTAATCTTCGACATTTTTGCCGCCTCCCGTCATCAATATTCAAACTGGCGGTAGTAACGGCGGATCACCATAGGATGGCAGAACTCTTCCTCCATATGGGCATCCACACGGTTGTTAACCGCATGCATAACCAGATGTGAAACAGAACCTCTGAATTCCTGGCTGATTCCCTTTAGTTCATAATCTTTCGTATCAATAACAGTGTAATTCTTGCAGACCTTGGGCAGGAATCCTTTCACGCGCTCTGCCAGGGGGCGCTGCTCGTCCTCTCCGATGAACAAAGTCACAGGAGTTTCCGCGTCTATAACCTCCAGCATACCATGGAAAAATTCGGCACTGGTAATGGATTTAGTTCGGATCCACAGCTGCTCCTCCCAGTAGCACATCGCATAGGAGTAAGTGGCTCCCCACTGATTACCGCCACCCACAAAATAGTGGGGCATATCCGGGCGAGCCTTAAAATACTCATATTTATCCCTGGCGAATCCAGCTGCCCACTGGTCTGCTTCCTTCTCAATCTCCACCAGGCCCCGGGCCAGATGGGCCTCCATCTCTGCGTTGTACCGGTCGTACTCAGGGAAGTCCCCGTTGTTGAACATCAGCCGGTTGGCAACCATATAAAACTTCAGCTGCTCATTCATAGGGTAGGAAATGCACCAGTCACATAGCTTCACCATGGGAGCAACTGGCTTGTCAATAAAACCAAACACCTTGGCACCGGCTTCCCGTGCCTTTTCAATGGCCCTTACCATCTCCTCGGTGCTTCCCGTTACAGATGAGAAGATCACGATGGAATCCTTGGTAAAACGCTTATTGCCAGTAGTGATGAACTCCGCGCCGTTCTCCACATATACCGGTATGGAGCTTCTGCCCCTCATATAGATCTCCGCCTGCATGCCGGAAGCCCAAGTTCCGCCTATACCGATGAAATAAATACCGTCAAAACCTCTCTGCTGGATCTCGTCCACAATTTTTTCAATCTCCGGCCGCAGTGCCAGAGCGCCATTTATACTGTCAATCTGCTTCTGTTCGTCAAACTTTAACATATTTGCTCCTTCCTTCTACTTATGGAAATGCACCTTAAAGTTGCACTTGTCTCCACGGGTATAAGATTTCGAATATTCTATCACACGGTCATCCTCATCATAGGTGGTGCAGGAGAACAGGAATACCGTCTGGTCTTTGTTGATATTAATCAGCCTGGCATCGGACTGAGTCAGCTGAACTAAATCCAGGGTCTGCCAAGCTCTAACAGGGTTAATCCCATAAAATTTATAGATTTCAAACATGCTGAACACACTTAAGTCGATCCCTTCCATCTTAGGTGCCAAATTATAAGGAATATAGATTTCCTGAATGGCTATGGGGTCTTCATCTGCATAGTCCAGACGTTTGATATAGTACAGCATATCTTCCTCGTCGATTCCAAAGATTGCCGCGTATTTTTCTCCGGCCTTCCGCTGGCCTTTCAGCAGGATCTTGCGCTTATTCTGAACATGCTTTTCATCCATGGTCTGGGTAAAACCGCCCAACACCTCTAAGTCCCTCTCGATCTGGGCCACAACGTACACACCCTTGCCCTGGACACGTTTTAACAGTCCTTCATTCACCAGCGCATCAATGGCGCTGCGGACGGTCAGACGGTTGATTCCGTAGGTGCTTGCCAGAACATTTTCCGAGGGGATAGCCGTACCGGGAGCATACTCCCCGTCTTCGATTTTAGAACGTACCACTTCCCGAAGCTGAAGATAAATCGGTGAATTGTAAGCAATCTCTGCTGTTTTGGCCAACTTTTTTCCTCCTTGTTATAAGCACTTGGCGGTCGTTTTTTAACCACATATATGCGATATTACCAGGCGCCGTTGTACTCCAATGTCACACTGGAGTTAGCAGCGCCCATTTTCATGCACTCTTTCACATTTTTGCCTTCCAGAATCCCCTTCAGGAATCCTGCAATAAAGCTATCCCCGGCTCCCATGGTATCCACCACGTTGCAGGGTATAATACCAAATATTGTAAACCCAGTTCCGTCATAGGCAATGCTGCCTTTTTCGCCCATTGTGGCAATCACCATACCAGGACCTTTTTCCTTAAGCTCCTTCATGGTCTCCCGAAGTTCCCAGGTATCTCCGTCGTCCGTGGCAAAAAACAAGTAATCCACAGACGGAATCGCAGCGATAGCCGCCGGATCACCCGGCCTTGTGGCTGCATCGAACGCAATTCTGATTCCACGCTTCTTCAACTGAACCAAATCGTTGTGGATATTCCCCCATAGTCCAGTCACGATCATATCATGCTCACAGATAAAATCCTTTTCTTCATCTGTCAGCTTGAAGCCGGCCAGCACACCCTCATCGTAATCTCCGAAAATGCGCTCTCCGTCCACCAGGTCCACATGGGTGATGGCCGTGTTCCCCTCCATGAAACGGATATGGGATACATCCACGCCTTTTTCTGCGATCTTCTCCTTCATCAGCGCGCCGTACTTATCCGTACCCACCACGCCGGTATAGGAAGCCTGGCCTCCCAGCCGCACAAAATACACAGCCACGTTTACAGGATTGCCGCCCGGGTAAGCATTCCCGGTATTATCATAAACATCCATACAGTTATCGCCAACTGCAGCCAGTTTCATATTTTATTCCTCCATTTGCCGGAAAGAAACTCACCTTCTCGTAAGCTCGCTTGCGAAGCAAACGTATTCTGAGCGTGTGATTTCCTTAAAATATTCAAACACCACGCCCTGCTGGTCCATCGTCACACCTGACTGATAAATCACAGGAGCACCTTCTTCGATTTCCAGATAACCCGCTTCTTCCTCATCGCAATAGGCGATGCTCAGTTTCTCCATACCGCTGGAAACCTCCACACCATACTGTTCCTTCAGCACAGCATAGAGAGAAACCTTATTTAAATCGATCAGTTCCAGACCTGCAAAACGTTGGGCATCCAGATAGATGGTAGTGATCAGCACGGGTATCCCGTCCAGATAACGCAGGCGCACAAGCCGTATCAGCTTGTGCCCCAGCGGCAGTTTCATTTTGCGCCCAATATCCTTCGTAGTTTCACAGAAATCCACGAGCAGCACCTTTGTATCGACCCTCCGTCCTGCAATCTGCGCTGTCTGATAAAAACCGTAGACATCCTGCAGGTTACGGACCAGTTTTTCCCTGGCCACATAGGTTCCAGAACCATTCTTATTATATATTTTGCCTTCCAAAATCAGCTGCTTAATCGCACTTCTGAGGGTGGACCGGTTAAAATCCCACATCTCACACATGCTCCGCTCGGAAGGAAGCTTCTCATCCGGTTTTAAGTTGTTTTTAATTATATAATTTTCAATTTTTTCCATTGCCTCATCCCGGGGCTTCTGGCGATCTAAACTCATGACAGACATTCCTTTTTTTCATTTTTAATTACAAATCTTGTTACACTATCTTTAATCTTAGAACATCTGCCTCAAAGTGTCAATCTCTCTAATTGGAGAAAACCGCTATTTTACGGCCTCCGCCTTTTTATTCCGGCTCTCCCAGAAGTAAAATACCGGAAGTCCTGTAACCACGGCAATCAGTGCGCAGGCGATACCTGCCATAGGCGCCCATATAAAGGTTGACCAGATCAGGGTTCCTGTGATCAGCATGGCCACTCCCACCATCAGAGGCCTTGCAGGCATTCTGTATGCAGGTTTGTAGTGCGCCTTATTTCTCAGCACAATGATCGTGCCAAAGGTAAGGAAGTTCTTTAGCAGAGCTACCAAAGTGAAGTAACCAAGCAAGTCAGAAAGCGATGTGGCGAAAATCAGAATGATCGCAACTGCACACTGAACCAGTATGGAAAAGTAAGGAGTCTCATACTTGGGATGAACCTTGCCAAACGATTTGAAGAACAGGCCATCCTTTGCCATAGCGTATTCAATACGCGGCTGGAACATGATACAGCTGGACAGAGATCCGATTACAACGATCACTGCCATCACCGCCACGATAATTCCCGCATATCCGCCTATAACGGGGATCTTGGAGGCCAGCAATGCGATAGGAGCCTCCGAGGCAGCCAGCTCGTCAACAGACAACAGACCGGAAGCGATCAAAGTCAGGCCAACATACAGGGCAAGTACGATAAATGCAGTGAGGATCAGTCCTCTTGGCAGATTCTTCTTGGGTTCTTTGATCTCTCCAGACATATAGCAGGCCGCCGCCATGCCGTCAAAGGACCAAGTGGTGGCAGAGATACCGGCCAGAAGAGCGGTAAAACCAGTTGCAGTCACGCCTGCCAGCGGCGCGGAGGATAGGAACAGGTCTCCTTTAATGAAGAAGATACCGATACCGATGATCAATACAAAGGGAATAACCTTCAGAGCGGTAATTATTGTCTGAAATTTACCACCACCTTCCACAGAGCGCAAATGCAGCATCATGAAAATCAGCACGAAGCCAACTGCCACCAGGCGGAGAATCAAACCGTGCACCGGAATGAAGAACGCCAGGTAGTTAGCAATGGCCAGGGCCATAATAGAAATGGACGGCGGGTCGGTGGCCCAGAAGCTGATCCATCCGCAAAGGAATGCCAGAGGGCGTGAACCCGCTTCCTTAAAGTAAACATACTGTCCCCCGTCCTCAGGAAAGGCACTGGCCAACTCCGCATAGCAGAAATTAGCTGGAATCTGCAGCATTCCGCCGATCAGGAAAGACAGCACCAAAAACAGACTGCTTCCTGCGGCTCCCGCCACCTCACCCAGTGATGAGAAAATCCCGGATCCTACTGTTGTACCGACTCCGAGAGCAATTACGGTGCCAAGACCAAGCTTCCGCTTTAATTCATTGGAATTTTGTTCCGGTGTTTTAACGTTTGACATACTCTTTCTCCTTTTTATTTGTATTTTTGCTATATATGCTCCCCTTAACCGTATATCACTTCACGTCCACATGGACGTGCAGCTGTTGCTAGAAACTATTAATCCCCCATCACCTGAATGAGTATGGTTCTCTGGGCCGGTCCGTCAAATTCGCAGAAGTAAACATCCTGAGCCCCACCTTTTTGAATGCAGCCCTTGCTTACAATCAGATGACAGTGGTTCCCTGTGAGAAGTGATTTCAGGTGACCCGTGGGATTGCCTGCCGTAGAACCATACTCACGCAGCATCCTGGCGTGAGAGTATGGCCAGTCCTCTGGGGCCATCCTGGCCAGGAACTCCGATATATCACTTTCCAGGCATTCCAGTGACTCATTCACCGTAATTCCGGTAGTTGTGTGTCTGCTGATTACGTTGACAATTCCATTTTGAATTCCACTTTCCTTCACGGCTTGCTCGATTTCACCGGTGATCCGGATCATCTGGTTGTATTCCGTTGTCAGGAGTGTCATTGAACTTGTATTTACCACTGGTATCCCTCCTTACTTTTCCCCGGAACCATCGGGAGTGAAAGTATCTTCTAATCCGCCCAGGAATTCTATTGCATTACCACCTTTTATCAGTTCCAGGGTACTCTCTCTAAAGCCCAGACGCGAAATGGCATCCGCCATACGGATCTGCTCAAAACGCGGATTGTTGCTTCCGAACATTACCTGGTGACGGAGACTGCGGTCAATCCATGTGACGGGGATGTCATGGTTAAATATCCTCTTGAAAAATTCCAAAGCATTATCAAAATACAACATCCCTGTATCCGCATAAACATTGGGATATTTCAGCATCAGCATGGCGGTCTCCTGCACCCAGGGCCAGCCGAAGTGGGCCAGGCAGATCTTCAGGCCTGGTCTGGCGGCTGCCAGTTCTTCAAACTCAATTGGCCTTGAATATTTTGCCAGAGTATTCGGCTCCCAGGACATTCCGCTGTGAAAAATTATAGGCCTGTGATACTTCTCACACATGTCGTAAATCGGATCCAGCCTCTCATCCGACGGATAAAAATGCTGCCTGGATGGATGAAGCTTCAATCCCTTGAGTTTCAAATCACCAAATGCCTGCTCCATCTTATCTGCAGCCCCCTCGGCCAGGGGATCCACTCCTGCGAAACCAATAAAGCGGTTTGGATCCATATCCACCAGCCTTTTGATCTCCTCATTTGTTACCAGCGGACTGCCGTGCTCTGTGGAGTAGTCCTCTGGAAGAAGGCACAGGCGGTCCAGCCCTGCACAGCGCATCTGGTTGAATATATGCTGCAATGGTGCGGTACCGTTTAAGTGGATGTCCAGAGCGTCGTGCCTTAACGCCTCCCTCCTGGCGTCCTCATTGATAGGCTCATAAAACGCCGGATGTACATGAATGTCAATAAACATAATAAGTCTTCCTTCCTGTCTGTCAGAAGCCAGCTTCTCCCATATAGGCCCGGACGTTATCGATGGATCTCCTGGAATACAGCCTGGGCTCGTTGATATATCCTGTTACCAGCTCCAATGTGGCGGTTTTATCATATCCGGCATCCTTTAGCTCTTTAAACAGCTCAGGAAGCGGAATGGAGCCCTCGCCGGGAACAATGTGACTATCAGTCCCCTGAACTCCGTCAATAATATGCATGTGATACATTTTTTCCCCCAGCTTGTCAATGTATGCCATGATGCTTTCATGCTGGACAAAAGGCGGCACCACATCGCACATTCCCACAATATAGGGGGAATCGATGCGTTTGAACAGCTCGATCAGGTCATTGGCGCTCTTAAACGCATTGGTCTCATAGGGTGTGAGTGTCTCTACCACCAGCTTTACGCCGACCTTCTCAGCGTGGCCGGTCAACTCTCTTAAGGTGTCCACCATGCGGGACCAGATCTCCTCATAGGTTGCCAGATATCCGGAATGGGCAGGGGACACCAGCATATAATCAGAACCCATTTCTTTCGCCATATCCAGACACAGCTTCAAATAATCCACCGCATCTCTCCTCTGCCGCTCGCTTCCAATCATGAAGTTGTAAGGATACGCATTGTGCTCTGGTGTGAATCCCATCACCGGCATCTGATATTTATCGATTAACCGCTTTACGTCTAAAATCTCTCCCGCCTTCAGATCTGGTGCAAAGGCGTGAGGTCTCCCGCCCCACAGCTCAATGAAATCATAGCCGAAACGCTTTGCATCCTGAAAGCAGTGTTCCAGCGGATTGCGCTGGTAGCCAGAAGTAAACATTCCAAGTTTCATATTTAATTACCCCCTTTGTTATGGCACGCGACGGTTGTATGTAGACCGCTTATGTGCGATACATGCCGACTTACTCAGTCTGGTACTACACAAGCTTAGTAAGTAAACATTGTTCGTGTTCTTTTATGATTACTGCAATTGCTTCTCCCAATGCCCGGTGTCCTTTAAAACTCAGATGGATTCCATCTTCTCCCACATCTCTGGTGGCAGATCCGCCGTCCAGGTACAGACACCCATGCGAATGGTACAGATCCCGGTAAATCAGCGCCAGCTCCCCGCTCTTTTTCCAGGATTCCTGATCAAACATAGGATCAGTATCAGGATGAATGGGAACTTGGGCCACCAGTATGATTTCAGTTTCAGATCCTCTGGTATCCAGAATGGGCCTGGCCCTGATCAGAATCTCTTCCATATCGTATCCTATTTTGGACATTCTCCTCATATCTGGTACCCGTCTTTGGCATGTAGCCCCATGTATTGGAATCGCCATAACAGAGAATCCGTTTTCACATCTTCTCATTCCTCCCAAGGATTGAAGGTACTGACCACTTTGGCAGCTATCTTCGCACCGGTGTCCAGACATGTTTCAATGTCCGAACCATTCAGAATTTCATAGAGGAATCCAGCGATAAAGCTGTCACCTGCTCCCACAGTATTCACCACCCATGCAGGATAAATGCCTCCTTCATAAAACCGGTTGCCGTCATAGGCCAGGCTCCCCTTATCACCAAAGGTGGCCACCGCAACCTTCATGCCTCTCTCCACCTTATCCTTCAGGTAGGATTCAATAAAAGCATCCCGTTCCTTGTGGTAGGAATAAAATCCATAGTCTACATATGGCAGTGTTTTCTCAACCAGTTCGTGGTCGAGTCTGTCTGCATAGTCAAAGCTGATCTGCGCACCGGAAAGCTGGCGGATCTTCGGCAAGGCATCCTCCGCCTTTCCCCACAATGCGGTATGCACCAGGTCATGGGCGGCAGCAAAGCGGACATCCTCATCGTCAAACTCAATATGTTCCAGCACCCCCTCCACATAATCACCGTGTACCCGGTCCAGCCCGTCCATATCCATGTAAGTGATGGCAGTCGGCCCGTCTCCCACTTTGAAACGGCTCAAATCCAGCCCTTCCCTGGCCAGTGTCTCCACCATCCATTTTCCGTTTTCATCGGAACCGGTGGTACTGATAATGGATACAGGAATTCCCAGCTTCTGAATATTGACACCAGTGTCGACTACATTGCCGGTGGGATATTTCCTCCCAATCCGGTCATACACGTCAATGCAGTTATCTCCCATTGCAGCAACCTTCATTTTTCCTCTCCTCCGCATTTTTATTATACATGTTTTATCTTTTTTATACCACTTGCAGTATATCAGATCAATACATTAGTGTCAATTTATTATTTTTCACATATTTTTCCCAATATAATAGTGCATATTACACATATAATATATAACTTTTGACTTTTAATTTTTGTTTCACTTCCAATCATATATACGTTCAATTAATCTTTATACCAAATTTCATCGTTCTACATCTGCTGTTGTGTACAGCCTGGTGTGCGATGGATTATCTGCTTCCAGTCATATCTTTTAATTAGTCTTCACGCATAGGTCTTCCGTCATTCAAAGTACATAAACCCGTATCCAGCCTGCTTAAAATTTGTAGACTCCGCCTTCCTGTAATAAATAAAGATTCGTTCTATTGTGTGTCAGACTTGTCCTCCTGTCATTATCCAGAAATTTTATTCTGTTCAAAACACATGTGTTGATCTTCTAGAATAAATACATATGTAATCACTATTAAGATACCGTTTATAACGTAACGAACGAAAAACCGAGCATCAACCCTATACCGTATTTTCGCCCACTTATCATTTATTTTTATGCAATATGTACATTTTAATGTTAATTTTTATACTTTTATTACAAATTTTATTACAAGTCACATTTTTGATTGAATCCATTTTTTTACTGTGATATGATAGCATAATAATTGGTATGAAATTTCAAACAACTTATCTGAATCATTATTTTTTCAAAGGAGGCTGATTATGCAGAAAGCTAACATTCTATTACGATCCAACGCTGTTTTCTCAGGCCTTGCTTCCGCTCCGGAAGCAGGTTTCGTTGCCATATCAGGCAATCATATCATGGCCGTAGGTCCCTCAGACGGGGCGGAGTACGCCGAGCCGGACACCCAGGTGCTGAATTTGGGAGACAGGCTCATTTGTCCGGGCTTTACGGATGTACACTGCTTCTTCAGTGGATATCTGCTGACCATCGCAGGAGCCGATTTAAGTACATGCCAAGACGCTGGTCAGGCGATAGCAGCAGCTAAGGATTATCAGAAATCACTGGCCCCGGGCGCTACAGTTCTGGCAAGAGGTGTGCAGACAGGCTTCACGGAGCTAAGCTGTGACCGACTGGATCAGGAATTCGGAGACGTGCCTGTTATCCTCTTTATGGAGGGGGGAGAAAGCTGCTATATGAACAGCGCCGCCCATAGGGATTACCGTTTCACTCCGGACACCTGCTGGTCAGAAAGCTACTGGCGCCTTCTGAAGTATATTCTGGGGCAGAGGGACTTTTCCGTTCCGGAATTCAGGAAATATCTGTCCATGATGAATTCAAGGGGAATTACTTCTATAAAAGAAATGGGCTTTGATGATTTCTACGGTTTTACAAAAGAACTTAAGAAATTAGAACAAGAGAATACCCTTACCGCTAGAGTTCATTTCATGAGTCAACCTGTTGGCTTCCCCATGAATCTGGAATACGGAAGGGAGATGCGGGATTCCTTCTCCGGCAGTTTCGTACACTTCTCAGGTTATAACCAGATGACCGACGGATCCATCAGCCAGCTGGAAGGTGAAATGAAATCGCCTTACCTCTGTTCAGATACCTGCTGTACCAAGGATATCGACTGGGAAGGTTTAAGAAGGGATACCCTATCAGCCGACAGAGAGAACTTCCGCTTTTCTCTCCATGCCCAGGGTGACGGAGCAATCTGCAGGACCATAGATATTTTTGACCAGTGCCAAAGGGAACCGGGCGGTAAGATAAAAAACCGTCATGCAATAACAGACCTGGAATGCTCGGATCCTACTGATCTGGAGCGTATGGGAGTTCTCGGCATAGTGGCAGAGGTCTATCCACAGATCATGTCCATTGCAAACCGGGACAGTAAACTGGCAATGATTCAAAAGAATATCGGCCAGGAACGCGGCAAGAACTACTGGAATCGCCGGAAAATGGTTGATAGTGGCGTGATGATCTCCTGCGGTACGGACCTACCGCTGCTCTACGACGATATTCCGGAGTCCATCTATCACACGGTAGGCGCCCTGTTTCCTGAAGGAGGTGCACCCTTCAACAAGGAGAACACCCTGACTACAGCTGAGCTATTGAAGGCCTGGACCTACGGTGGCCAGTACAACCTGGGCTGTGAAAACCAACTAGGAACCCTTAAAGCCGGCAATCTGGCAGATATCGCAGTTCTGGACGGAAATGTATTTGAGACCTCCATGGACCATGTGCGTGACATCAAAGTGTGTCTGACACTTGTGGATGGCAATATTGTCTATTGTACAATCTAAGGAAACCAATGAATTAAATCACGACAAAAGCGGAAGAAAACCAATCCGGTTTTCTTCCGCTTTTATTTTAATGCTTTTTTATTATTCGTATAAAGAATCCAATGCCTGCCTCAAATCTGAGATAAGATCCTCCGCATCTTCAATGCCAACGGATAAACGAAGGGTATCATCAAAAACTCCTGCTTTTTCCCTTTGCTCCTTCGACTGGCCAAAATGTGGGGAGGTTGCAGAATGTACGATCAAGGACTTTGCATCTCCTACGTTTACCATGTAATCGAAGATGCGGACCCGCTCCAACACCTTCTTGGCTGCCTCAAGACCCCCTTTAAGGCGGATGGACAGTATCGCGCCAGGGCCTTTGGGAAAATACTTTTTCGCCAGGTTATAGTATGGACTGCTCTCTAGTCCTGGATAGGATACCTGCAGAATCTGCGGATGGCTTTCCAGGAACTGCGCCACCTTATGGGCATTTTCCACATGGCGTTCCATGCGAAGGGACAAGGTTTCCATCACTCCGCATCTCTGCATGCTCATAACCTCATAGCTGCAGGTTTCGCAGCTTGTCAGGCTGGACTTACGCCACTTATGCCGTGATTTACAATTGAAGAATGACCTGCAAAAAAAGTCAGAGAATTGGAAAATGGGGTATCGCAAAATTGGGGAATAGTTGGATATTGATTAAGAAATTGATGTGAATGACAAGCGAATTTTACGTATCTTCAGAATAAAAAGGGTCAATCCCACTATGAACTGACCCTAAAAGTTTTAATTATTCAGTGTCCCGCTTGATGGCAGCACACGTTTTTGTTTATTCAAGTAATATCTCTTTTTATACTTCACACCGGCAAATTTGCTGATCTTACGAATGATGTTATAATTTACAAAGCCACCCACTGCTCCTACCAATGGGATCCCCTGTATAAATTTTGCGACTAACAGCGACTCCGATAGTATTCCTGCTGTAGTTTTTATAAGTTCTTCCAAGTCAATTTCCGAAGCCATCTTATCATCGATGTCTACGCCTAATTTTTCAAGCTTTTGATAGAATTCTTTCTGCTGCTCCTGTTTCGACATTGCAGTGCAGATCAAAAGCAGGATATAAGCTTTTTCTTCCTCTGATTCATAATGATATCCATAACTTAAAGCAATTTCATAAACAGATTTCATGACCAAGGATAAAAAAAGCGGAATATCTGGCAAGCCGATTCCTAATGCCCCCAAAACTCCTCCTTCAAGTACAGAAATGGAAGAATTAAACATCTGGGACTGCTTGGAATACCGGTCAAGACGTTTCAGATATTTTCTTTTGGTCACTTTGTCAATGGCATAATTATTTAAATCATATTCCAACTGTATCTTATCTTTATCATAAGTTTTCTCGATATAAATATATCCTTTATCAAAAACCAGCCGGAAACCTTTATAAAATGCCGTTTCCAGGGCGGTTTTCAGTTTGCCGGGAATATAACTTTGGATTTTATCAGCAACAGGCTCTATGGAAGCTTTTAATAATGGATTTTCCTTTTTGTTAAGCAATTTATTTTCTTCTTTTTTTATCTGCTTCACCTGTTTATCGAATTGCCGTCTCATATATGTCAGCCTCCCCTTTCAGTGAGTCCTTTGTTTTAGTTTGCTTATCCAACATTGATAATACAAAAGAGCTATGTTACCATTTTTTCGGTGGTTCATAGCTCTCTAATTGCCATATTTAAAACTTCCTGGTCCCTCCAACTTTCGCAAGATCTCCCTTAATCGTTTCAAAATCCATTCCGGAAGCCGCATCTATGGAGGCTACAACCGCGCCCTCCACTAATGGGCAATCTACCATTTCCACCTTTTTTTCCTCCAGCATTTCGATTACCATCTCAGTGGTCATGACGGCACTGCCCATATCCATGAGCACCAACACTCCATCGTCGCTATAAACAGATTCAATCGCAGCCTGGATTTTCTCAAAGCTGGTGCCAAAGCTTCCGTCTTCAAGCCCGCCGGCCGGGGCAATCCGCGCATTGGATGCCATGATTTTTGTCAGTTCCACAACACTTTTTGCCAGCGAATCACTATGAGATACGATAACTAATCCAACCATCAATGATACACCTCCCTTCAGCTTGCTACTTTAGAAATCACTTCCAGCATAAAAGAATACGATGTAGCTCCCGGATCCTGATGCCCCAGGCCCCGTTCACCCACATAACTGGCCCGGCCCTTGGTGGCAATCAGATCCTTTGTATGCTCCGCTCCGGACCATGCTGCCTTGACTCCTGCATTAAGGACTTCCCCTGCCGTTTTCCCTTCCTGTGCAGCTTGATCCATGGCCTGATAGGACGGTACCATAGCATCCAGCATGGTCGCCTCCTCCACTACTGCCTTACCACGCTGTTCTACCGCTTCGATGGCAGTCTTTATGACCGTCAGAAAATCGGTGATGTCCACACCTTCCTTTCCAGCCATGGCCTGTCCAGCCTTCATGAAAGCAGATCCATATAACGGACCAGAGGCCCCGCCGACAGTAGAAACAAGCGTCATACCTACCGTCTTTAATATGGTCCCGATATCCTTGCCTTCCAAACCGGTTAGCTTTTCATTTACTGCAGCAAAACCACGGGCCAGGTTAATACCGTGATCACTGTCTCCAATCGGCTGGTCCAGTTCCGTAAGATAATCCTTTTGTTCTTCCATTTTTAAACTGATTGCTTTAATGATCTCTAATACCTTTTTACTGTCTGCCATGGCAATCCACCTTTCTGATCCATATTTACATTGATAAAGTCCCCGCAAAAAGCGGGGACTGAAAAAATATTAAAAATATCCCTTTATTTCCAGGCAGGCGTATCCGCGACCGCATCCAGAAGCTGCTTCATTTCATCATCCAAGCGAAGAAGGGAGATTGAAAAGCCCTGCATCTCGATGGAGGTCATATATTCTCCGACAAAGGTTTTATGTATCCGTATACCTTTTTCTGCCAGAACATCAGAAACCCGATTGTTAATGATATAAAGCTCCATCAGCGGTGTTCCGCCAGCACCATTAATCATAACTGCTACTTCGCTTCCTGCATAATCGATATCTTCAAGAATCTGACTCAGCAGCATATCAACGATCTCATCCGCTTTCTTAACCGGCTCTCTATGCGTTCCCGGTTCTCCGTGGATACCGATTCCAATTTCCATCTCATCATCGGAAAGGGTAAATCCCGGTTTCCCCGCTGCCGGTACCGTACAAGGTTCAATCGCTGCTCCCATCGTTCTTACATTATCAATTACTTTTTGCGCAGTTGCCTGCACTTGATCAAGATCTGCACCAGTCTCGGCCATAGCACCTGCTATTTTATGCACAAAGACTGTCCCTGCCACTCCTCTGCGGCCGATCGTATAAAGACTGTCCTTTACTGCCACATCATCATTCGTGACAACATGCTTCACGGTGATGCCTTCCATCTCCGCCATCTCTGCAGCCATCTCAAAGTTCATAACATCACCGGTATAGTTCTTAACGATCATAAGCACACCAGCATCCGTAGCCACCGCTTTAATGCCCTCATAGATCTGATCCGGAGTCGGGGATGTAAAGACCGGACCCGCAACTGCGGCATCCAGCATTCCTGTTCCGACAAAACCGCCATGAGCTGGTTCATGCCCGCTTCCGCCGCCGCTGATCAAAGCCACTTTACCCTCTTTCTTCTCGGCCCGCACAACAACATTACCACAATCCAGCTTTTTCAAATGCCGGGGATAAGCCTTCACCATCCCTAAAATCATCTGTTCTTCCACCAAAACTGTATCGTTAATAAATTTTTTCATTGAGAACCCCCTTGTCCATTCATTATTTTATGAATTTATTCATCTTCACCCAAACAATTCATATCATTTAAGCCGCAAGTTGTATCCTCTTCTTCATCCTCTAAGCAGTTCATATCATTGATGCCGCAGGTTGTATCGTCTTCTTCTCCAAGACAATTCATGTCATTCAAGCCGCAGGTTGTATCTTCATCTTCGGTTAATCCGTTCATATTGTTGATATCCATTTTCTTAATCTTCATAGAAAGTCCTCCTTCGACTAATCATTCACAGCAACACAGAGCTTCAAAAAGACCCAATGTCATCTACACTCTTTTGTTGCTACGATATCTACTCCTGTTCCTGCCACATCAGGCAGGATCACGTCACCAATCCGGACAGGCGCTTTCACCGTGATACCTTTGAGTGCTTTTACACATTCAAAGATTTTATCTTTGGGTATATCCTCTTTGGTTTTTACCGATACCATGTCGGATTTTCCGCCCTCCACCTTCACAGTGGATGTAACGATCCTTGTGGGATTGGTAACTTCCTTTCGGCCATATACCTCACCTCGCTTACAGGTATTTCCTGTAATGTTCACGATTTCCCCGCCTTCCAGTTCCACGGTCAGAGGACAGCCCATAGGACAGCTGATACAGATAAGTTCTCTTTTTTCCATACCTATGCCTCCTCTATCCTTATTGTAATCCTGTCAACATCCGGATGCAACAGTAACTTTTCTTTTTCCAGCCTTATTTCTTCCATTTCTCCTGGTGCCATCACCATCCGTTTCCGATGCAGCACCCTCTCGTTATTAAAGTATACACCGATATAGCAGTTTTTATAAACATTTCCGACCCGGAACCGGACAATTTGAGTTGCCTCCATACGTTCTGGGTTAATCGTGCTTGGAACCGTATAACGAACCCCATCAGTTCCCTCAAGGCTGATTTCCCGGCCGCCCGTTTTTTGCGTCCCGTTTTTCACATATATTGCAGCATTCTTTCCGGCAGCAGCAGCTTCTTCCGAAACGAAATCCACCAAGTCATGCACATGAAGCACGTTTCCGCAGGCAAAGACTCCTTCCACATTTGTTTCCAGACTTTCATTTACAATCGGGCCTGATGTAACCGGATTCAAAACCACTCCCATGGCACCGGAGAGTTCATTTTCCGGTATCAGTCCGACCGATAATAGCAAGGTGTCACAGGAATATTCCTCTTCTGTTCCGGCAATTGGTTTCCCCCTGTCATCCACTGCTGCCAGAGTAATTCCCTCCAACCGCTCCTTGCCTCTGATCTCAACTACCGTATGCTTCAATTTAAGCGGAATTCCATAATCATCCAGGCACTGGACAATATTCCTTTTAAGCCCTCCGGAATATGGCATGATTTCAGCCACCACCTTAACCCTGGCCCCTTCCAGAGTCAGTCGTCTGGCCATAATCAATCCGATATCTCCGGATCCAAGGATCACTACCTCACGCCCGGGCATGTAGCCTTCCATATTTACAAGACGCTGTGCTGTACCGGCCGAAAAAATACCGGCCGGCCGATATCCAGGTATATTGAGAGCTCCCCTGGAGCGTTCTCTGCATCCCATTGCCAGGATGATCGCCTTGGCCTGGATATCAAACAGTCCTTCCTCCCTGTTCATAGCCGTAACTACCTTGTCAGGGCTGATTTCCATAACCATTGTATTTAGAACAAATTCAATCTTATGTTTTTCCACTTGTTCCGTGAAACGAGCCGCGTATTCCGGCCCTGTCAATTCTTCCTTAAATGTATGCAGTCCAAAACCGTTATGAATGCACTGATTTAATATTCCCCCGAGCTCCTTATCCCTTTCCAGGATTAATATACTTTCAGAGCCGTTATCCCGGGCCGCAATCGCCGCAGCAAGGCCAGCAGGACCGCCGCCAATTATCACAATATCATATTCTTTCATCCAAAGCGCGCCCCCTTTTTATATTCTGTCCTTGTTATATCCGACTAACAGCTGTGAATTCCCGCCGGATTTTGTTATTTCTGTCATGGGAATGCCCAGTTCCCGGTGCAGAATCTCCATTGTTTTAGGCGTGCAAAAACCTGCCTGACAGCGCCCTGCCCCTGCCCTGGTCCGGCGTTTGATACCATCTAAGGTTCGGGCTCCCAAAGGCCGGTGAATGGCGTCTAAAATCTCCCCTTCCGTCACCATCTCGCAGCGGCAGATAATATTTCCATATGCCGGTTCTTTCTCAATAAGAGCTGCTTTCTCCTCTTTTGACAGCGTATCCAGATCAATATTTCCTTTGCGGGTTCCGTTAAAATCAGGATTAATATCCAGGTCCAGCTTTTCCCGTAAGATTTCTGCTGTCATTTTGCCGATCGCCGGACTGCTGGTAAGCCCCGGTGATTCAATGCCTGCACAGTCCACAAAACCCGGTGCATCTTCCAGCTCCCGGATAATAAATTCATGATGGTCTTCATGGGCCCTTAAGCCCGCAAAAGAGGTGATCACTTGTCTAAATGGCAGATTCTTCACGTTAAGACAGGCCTTTGAAAGTTCGTCAAGGCCCTCCCTGGTAGTCGCCGTGCCTTCCTTATCCTCTATATCAACAGCGGTTGGGCCGACGATTAGATTTCCATGTACCGTAGGAGTTACCAGTACCCCCTTGCCATATTTACTCGGCAGCGCAAAAATTGTCCGTTTCACATGCTTTCCTGCGTTTTTGTCCAATAGAAAGTAATCACCGCGCCGGGGAGTGATATGGATCTTTGATTCACTGACCATATTATGAAAGCGGTCTGCATAAACACCGGCCGCGTTCACCACATACCGGGTCTCATACTCGCCCTTGCTTGTTACCAGCTTCCAGCCACCCTCGATCTGCTTGATACTCTCTACCTCGGTATCAAATTTAAAGTCAATGCCATTGGTATAAGCATTTTCTGCCAATGCAATATTCAAATGAAAGGGACATACAATCCCCGCTGTAGGAGCAGATAAAACTGCAATCACCTCATCTGCCAGGTTTGGCTCCATTTCCCTGATTCTTGCCTGGTCTGTAATGATTTCCAGATCCTTTACACCATTTTTAACACCCCGGTCATAAAGGGCCTGCAGATTCGGCAGCGATGCTTCATCCAGGCATACAACCATAGACCCGCACTGTTCAAAAGGAATATCAAGCTCCTTAGAAAGCTCTGGCATCATTTGATTTCCTTCAACATTCAGCTTAGCCATCAGGGATCCTTCTGCCGCATCATAGCCCGCATGGATGATGGCACTGTTGGCCTTGGTGGTGCCGCAGCACACATCCTCTTCTTTTTCCAGAACACAGGCATTCACCTTGTACCGGGAAAGTTCACGTGCGACGGCACTGCCAGATACACCCGCTCCAATAATAATTACGTCATACATACTTTTGTGTCCTCCCTTTCATATATTACCAGAAGCGGCACAAATAAGACGTGTTTCCACGCCTATTTGCGCCGCTCCATTCTCCCGCAATCCATATATGATATTATCGATCAGGATGGTTATATGATTATCTCAAAATTATGCCCAGGGAATTGCCTGATACAGCAGTACCGCAGCAATCGCACCAATGACAGGACCGACAATAACAACTGGTGCATAACCCCAATTAGAATCGCCTTTGTCCTTAATCGGAAGAACACTGTGGGCAATACGCGGACCAAGGTCACGAGCCGGATTAATCGCATATCCGGTCAGTCCGCCAAGAGACATACCAACAGAAACGATAATACCAAATACCAGGAGCTTATCCAGACCGGTAGCTATGCCGCTGACCTGTGAAATACCCTTAATACTGAATACTAATACGAACGTACCGATCGCTTCACTTAAAATATTTCGTCCCATATTGGGAATAGATGGTCCTGTTGAAAATACACCAAGCTTGGTAGCCGCAGATTCTGTTGCATCAAATTGATCCTTGAACAGAAGATAAACAAGAACCGCCCCGCAAAATGCACCAGCAAACTGAGCTACTATGTAACCGGGAACCAGCCCCCAGGCCATGCTTCCATCCACAGCTAAGGCAATTGTTAATGCAGGATTAAAATGGGCACCGGAAGCTGCGCCGAAGATAAAGGCCGGAATTAAAACAGCAAGACCCCATGCAAAGGTAATTTGAATTGAACCAGCACCTTTCATACCAGACTTGTTTAATGTTACGTTTGCTACAACGCCATCGCCTAAAAGAATCAGAATCATGGTCCCGATAAATTCTGCTATATATGGCAACATAATGTATCCCCCTTGTTCATTTTTGCACATTAATAGTTACAAAAATCGTTTTAGTCTTCCTTTGACCAGCCAAAAGAATATTTAACAGCTTTATTCCAGCCACTTACCATTTCATTCCTCTTATCCTCTGAGATTTCAGGAGTAAAGGTTCTATCAATTGCCCAGTTCTTAATTACCTCTTCCTTATTCGCCCAGTAGCCAACTGCAAGCCCTGCCAGATATGCAGCTCCCATCGCAGTCGTCTCGACGCACTGAGGACGGTTAACCGGTGCATCAATGATATCTGCCTGCGTCTGCATCAGATAATTGTTGGCACTTGCACCACCATCTACCTTAAGAGCTGCCAGCTGAATGCCGGAATCAGCCCGCATCGCCTGCAGAACATCGTTTACCTGATAGCAGAGGGAATCCAGAGTTGCCCGGATAATATGGTATTTGTTTACACCACGGGTAATTCCAACTAAAGTGCCTCTGGCATACTGATCCCAATGAGGTGCCCCAAGACCTGTAAACGCCGGTACCACATAACAGCCGTTGGTATCCTTAACTTTATTCGCCATATACTCGGAATCCTGAGCAGAATCGATCAGCTTTAATTCATCCCGCAGCCATTGAATCGCAGCACCCGCCACAAAAATTGAACCTTCCAGTGCATAATTCACTTTGCCGTCCAATCCCCAGGCAATCGTTGTTACGAGACCATTCTTAGAGAATACCGGCTTCTCACCAGTGTTCATCAGCATAAAGCATCCGGTTCCATAAGTATTCTTAGCCTCACCGGCATTAAAGCAAGTCTGGCCAAACAGTGCAGCCTGCTGATCGCCTGCGGCGCCGCCGATCGGAATGATACCGCCGAAAAACTGCGGATCACTTTCCCCATATACGCAGCTCGATGGCTTAGCTTCCGGAAGCATTGATTTCGGGATATTAAGTTCTGCCAGAATTTCATCATCCCACATTAACGTATTGATGTTAAACATCATGGTACGGGATGCATTGGAGTAATCCGTTACATGAACCTTACCCTTAGTCAGCTTCCAGATCAGCCAGGTCTCTACCGTACCAAACAGTAATTCACCCTTTTCTGCACGTTCCCGGACTCCTTCTACGTTATCAAGGATCCATTTTAACTTTGTTGCTGAAAAATAAGCATCAATTACCAAACCTGTTTTCGACCGGAAGGTATCAACCAAGCCTTTTTCTTTCAAAGAGTCACAGTATTCGGCGGTTCTCCGGCACTGCCATACAATCGCATGATATACGGGCTCCCCAGTCTCCTTATCCCATACAATTGTTGTTTCACGCTGATTTGTGATACCGATTGCCGCGATATCCTCTGCGCGTGCACCGATCATTGATATAGCCTCAACTGCAACTCCCAGCTGTGTTGACCAGATTTCATTTGCATCATGCTCTACCCAGCCTGGCTTTGGAAAATATTGTGTGAATTCCTTTTGTGCCACACTGCACATCTCACCCTTTTCGTTAAAAAGGATACATCTGTTACTTGTCGTACCCGCATCCAATGCCATTACATACTTCGCCATAAAAACCCTCCTTCTTAGTTGATCCCATTCTTCAGTGTCATTTATACTCAACTGCTTTCCTGCAAAAACAGCTCAGTTCCTTCTTACATTTTCCATACCATCGGATTGGTTGTGGATACGGATATCGCACCTGCGGTGAGAGCCTCCATCACATCCTCTTTGTCCGATATCAGACCTCCGGCTATCACCGGCACCTTGACCAGACTGCATACCCTCTTAATCACCTTTGGCATCAGACCGGGCAATATTTCGATAATATCCGGCCTGGCTACATTCATCAGCCTATCTATATTTTCAAAAGCCATAGAATCCAGGACAAATATTCTTAATGTTGTGAATAATGATAATTCTTTTGCCCGCTTAATCAGTGCCGGCTTTGTTGAGATAATGCCGTCCGCTTTCGTATTATTCTTAATGAAATCAACTGCAATTTCTCTTCCGCTTAAACCTGTAATCAGGTCAATATGTACCATAGCTACTTTATCCGCATCTTTGATCTGCTTAACAATCGAACTTAAATTGCAGATATCACCGAACAGGATAAACACCACCCGGATCTCCTCCATGCTACAGCAGTCGGCAAGACCTTTCATATCCTTTACCGCCGCGATAACCGGATTGCTCTCAAACAAGTCGTAATATTTCTGGTCCATTGGAGCTCCTCTCTTTTTTGCATCGATATCCTTTTTGACATCTGGCCGCAAAAGCCTGCCAGTAATCATCCAAAACGGAAAAAAGAGCATAGTTTAGAATCAACATTTCTGTTGTTCTGCTATGCTCTCATCATCTCCGCATGATTATTACCTTGAACTCAATATAGCACATTGTATATACTCTTTCAATAGTTCAAATTTTTTTCTGTAGAATCAAACAGTTTATCGGCATCTTAAACTACATTTTTGTGCAATTTGTATATTATTTTAATTTTTTTATTTTATTTTTAGTTATTATTTTAACAATGTGACAATTTCCTCTATCGCCTTGTTCCCCATATGGATTTCTTTATCATTGAATATGATCATCGGCACACGCTCAATATTATACTTGGCGACCAAATCCGTATAAAGTGCCGCATCGATCATTTCCGCCTCGATATCAGGATTCAAAATTGCAATCTGCTGACAAGCCGCCACTACCCCGGGACAATGATGGCATGACAAGGATACACATATCTTTATATTGGTTTTTGTCTTGAGCTTTAAAATCTTTTTTCGCAGGCCGCCCGATATCTTCTGCCCCGGACCTGCAAGATTATATATAGCCAAAATAAAAGAATTGATTTCTTTCCCGCCCGGAATTCCGTGAAAAGCACAGCGGCCATAGCTTCCCGCCTTATAAAGACCGGTAACCGGCAGAAAAGCCGTATCCAGCTCCGGAACCTGATCCCCCTCCTCCGGGGAGTACAGCTCCAGGCACAGCTTTTCACTGAGAGAGACAATCGTTTTCAGAAATGAAGCCATCTGCAAATCTTTTTCCCTTGAAATATCCACCACTGCTTTGATTGTCACCGGGTCTTTCATTTTTTTCAATATATCAGACAGCTGCACGTTCAGCTCCTGATCAATCAAATTACTTTCTGCTGATATTGTTGTAATATCAAGCATAACAGGCACCTCCTCTGTTGTTGTTTCTATACCTCATCAAATGAGATACAATCATGAATATTCTTTTATAAGCTTATTTTAGCGAAAAAAATGCTGACTATCAATAGTAATTTTTTTAATTTGTCTCACAACAAATATTATTGAAGAAAAAAGACGCCTCATTTTCTACAAAATGAGCGTCTTTCTATCATTATATCAGCGAAAGCTTCTCCATAGCCCTTTTCATCCTCTCTAAGCCTTCCATCAGCTTTCCCCGGGGACACCCCAGATTCATCCGGAGGTAATTCTCATCCCCATAAACCTTTCCCGGCATGATTCCGACCTTTCCCTCATGGACAAGCGCATTCTGTATGGCACCGCTGTCTGCACCCACTCTGCTCATATCAATCCAGGCCAGATAAGTGGCTTCCGGCATGCGGAATCTCACTCCGGTATCCGCCAGTTCCTTTTCCACAAAGATGGACAATTCCTTCATATTTCCCCTGATATAGGTGCACAGCTGGTCTGCGTAATCCATACATTCCCCGTAGCCTGTCATCATGGCATGCATCCCCATAAGGCTGACGGAGTTGAGAAAATCCCTGTTTCGCATCCGGGAAATAAACGGATCACGGATTCCTTTATCGGGAAGGACACAGTAAGAGCCTATAAGGCCGGGCGTGTTAAAAGTCTTGCTGGCGGAGCTGACCAGATACAGCTGGTCATATTGATTCCCATATTTAAGAATCGGACAATGCTTCCGGTCTGTCAAAATCACATCCGAGTGTATCTCATCCGAAATGATTGTAACCTGATGCTTTCTGCACAATTCCACCATCCGGTCCATTTCATCCGTAGTCCAGACCCGGCCCGTAGGATTGTGAGGGGAGCAAAGCAGGAAAATCCGGCACTCCTTAACCAGGTTCTCGAACCGGATAAAATCGATTTCATACCTGCCGTTTTCCGGTATAAGCCGCAGAGGGACCATTTCCCGGTTATTGTCTTTAATTACGTGATAAAAGGCATCATACATGGGTTCAAACACCAGTACCCTGTCATGCTCACGGCTCAGCAGGCGAAAAAGCACTGCAATGGAATACAGAACCGATGGGCTGTAGACCACCCAATCCGGGCTGACCAAAACCTTGTGTCGGTCAGCAAAGTATCCTGCCACAGCACCTTTAAATTCTTCATGGTTCCACCGGCTGTAGCCATAGATTCCATGTTCCACCACTTCCAAAAGCTTTTTCCTGATTGGCCAGGGCACCATGAAATCCGTATCAGAAATGGAAAAGGGAAGCAAATCCTCCTCTCCGAACCGGTCTTTTATATAATCCCACTGGGTACAATATGTTCCCCGTCTGTCAATTATTTGATCAAAATTATACTTCATATACTTCCGCCTCAAATCCGATCTGCCTGCAGACCTCTTTATCCAGCTTTATCAGCAGGCACTCCAGCAAATCCACCATCTGCTCCATATCCCGGTAACATGCAATGGAATAGGGAGAATGTCCATAGCGCGTCGGAATTCCCAGCACCACGGCAGGATGTCCCGTTCCGTCCTGATGAAGCACACCGCCATCCGTTCCTCCGTTTAAGAACATATCGTCCTGCACATGGATATCAAGCTCCTTTGCACAACGGCGTACCAGCTCCACCATGGCGCGGTTGCTTACAACGGTTTTGTCATAGTGAACGATCATAGGCCCCTTTCCAATCTGCCGGTTATTGGTGTGGTCACGCACGAACTCATTTCCGCTGCAGGCTGCATCCAATACAATGCAGATATCCGGAAGCACAACTCTTGCCGCTGTTTTTGCGCCTCTCGTCCCCACTTCCTCGGAACTGGTAAATGCATAGCTGATACGGTTCGGATGAACGTTCCCATCCATCCGTTTCATTAACTCTCCCATCACCCAGCAGCCCGCCCTGTCATCAAGGGCCCTGGCGGCAAAACGGCCATTTTCGTATTCCCTGTAAACGGAAGAGAAAGTTACCATATCTCCAGGCTGCACTCCAAGGTCCATGACCTCCTCTAAACCGTCCTGCCCCATATCCACATAAAGGCCTGTTGCCTCTTTTTTACCTTCGTCATATACTGCGTTTAATATCCCTTTATACTCCCTGCCGCCGGCAGTTGTGACTGTTACTTCCTGCATGAAGCTGGAAAAGGTCCGTACATTTCCAACGGGCAGCACCATCACCATCCCCTGGCTGGAAATGGACCGCACCAGAAATCCCACCTCATCCATATGGGCGGCTAAAAGGATCGACGGCCCTTCTCCCCCCTGGGTGAAAATGATGCTGCCAAGACCGTCATAAGCCAATTCCTGGGCATAGGGCGTGCAATTTTTACGCAGTACATCCCTAACCCGGCGTTCATTGGAGGCCACCGCCTTGGCCTCACATAATTCTTTTAAAAATTCTTTATCCATATAAAAAGACTCCTTATCCCACAACAGTCAGTTCCCTGGGCGAGGATGTGAGCAGACGGCAGCCTTCTTCCGTAACAAGAACATCATCCTCAATGCGTACACCACACTGTCCTTCCAGATAGATTCCAGGTTCCACAGTCATGACCATACCGGGCACCAGAACCCTTTCGTCTCCAGGTGCGAAATCAGGCAGCTCGTGGCAGGCAATCCCCAGACCGTGTCCAAGATTGTGAGAAAATGCCGGGCCATATCCTGCTTTCTCAATCACGTCTCTGGCAGCCCGGTCGATATCACTGCATTTTTTTACCGGACCAATGGCACGGATAGCCGTCTCCTGGGCTTTTTTCACGGTCTCATATACCCGTCGCATGTTAAGATCAACCCGCTGCACCGCAATTGTCCGGGTGATATCAGAACAGTATTCTCCCACCCGGACGCCGAAATCCATGGTAACAAAATCTCCGGCTTCAATGACCTTATGACCTGCCTTGGCGTGGGGCATAGCGCCATTTATTCCACTGGCAACAATCACATCAAAGGACTCTTTCTGCGCCCCCAGTTCTTTCATATAATAAATCAGGCGGTTCTCCACCTGTTTTTCCGTCATTCCGGCTTTGATCTGACCGAGGATATAGGAATAACCCCGGTCAGCAATCTCACAGGCCCTGCTAATACAGAAAATTTCATCTTCCGTCTTCACCATGCGAATGGAATCCGGCGACACGGGCACAAGCTCTGACATCAGTCCCGCTTTCAGTTTCTGGTACTGTGCAAAAGAGACGGCCTCCGCCTCAAAGCCCAGTTTTTTGACAGACTCTTCCTTCGAAATCCGGTTTATGTACTCCATATACCCACAGTTTTTGTCCGCCAGCAAAACCCTGGCATTCATTTCCTTAAGGGCTCCGGCCATCCGCTCCTTTTGCTGTACATAATACCGTCCATCCACAATGGAATAACAGCCCTTTTGGGTAAGCAGCACATAACCGCTGCCGCTGTATAGCCCTGCCGTGTAACATTTATTTTCTCTGGATACCAGCAGCAGTCCATCCAGACCGTTTCGTTCCATAAACTGCCATACACTTTTCAGATGGAGTTCCATTCTGCCATCTCCTGTTCTATCAGTCGTTGGAATCTACCGTCAGCCTGCCTTTTAGTATCATATTGTTGCGGATAAATATGACCAGCAAAGCCGTCACTACAGCTCCGACCACGATTCCCGCGATATAGGCCGGAATGTTCTGGCACAAAGGCCATGCCCATACAGCGGACTCCGGGAACCACTGCACCGCACCGAATATAGTGGCAGAAAGGGAACCGCATATAGCACCGATCATGTAAGAGGGAATGATTACCTTAGGCATTTCCAGTGCAAATGGAATGGCTCCCTCAGAGATTCCCATCAGTGCCAGAAACATGGCAGTCTTCCCCTGAGGGTAGAACTGCTTATCAAACACATGGCGCTTTACTACCAGACGATCAATCAAGGTCGCTAGCCCCAATCCAAAGGAAGGAACGACTATGGCAACTACACGGGCAGTAATTGGCAGTACCTTATCGGTTGTAAATCCAAGTGCAACAAACCCGGCTGCTTTGTTGATAGGGCCGCCTAGATCAATGGCCGTAGCAGCAGACAGAGCAATGGTATACCCATAAGACCCTGCCTTTCCGGCTGCCGACAGTCCCGACTTGATCAGGCTATTCAACATTCCCCCAAGAGGCGTTACCACCAGATGCATGCCCAGCATGACAAACACGGCCGCCAGCATGGGAATCAGGAATGTGGATTTGAATGCCAGCATATTGTGGCTCACTTTAATCTTCTGGTTCAAAAACTTTACAAAATACCCGGCTGCAATGGCTATGATCAGCGCTCCTAAAAATGTAGAAGCTACGGGCGAGGCAGCCGTCCAGGTTCCATCCACAAGGCTCACAACTGCAGTTGGCTTTGTGGCCATTAAGCCGCCGATAAAACCGGCCGGAAATGCCAGCTTGCCGCCGATGGAATTCGCCATAAAAGCCGCAAACATAGGAATCGCAAATCCGAACAGCGTTCCGCCAAAGTTCGCACATAATTCGGAAAATTTCAAAAGAAATAAGTTAAATCCAACATAATCTCCACTGTTCATGGCATCCAGAATACCTATGGACGGGTCCACGCTCAGGATTACATATGGAATAAGCTGTGAAAATGCAAGAATCAATCCGCCCATGATCAGGAATGGAATCATGTTGCTGATACCGGTCATTACGTGACGTGACAATGTATCCCAAATCCCCTTTTTCTCCTGAAACTCCGGTTTCTGCTGTACAGACTTATTGGAGCTGCCTGCATTTTTGTTTTCTGCCTGCCCTGTCAATGCACTCCTCTTTGTAATTGCCATCTTCTTTTATCCCCCTTATCTCTCGTTTTTCACTCTTCCATGCTTTCAATTTCCTGAATAATCCCCTTGGCATTCTTAATCGCATCCTGAAGGCCGATTTCGTAAATATCATAGGCGTCAAAGCGCTCATTGTTCTGGGGTGCGATGGCAACGGCATGAATAATAATATCTGCCTCAGCGATTTCTGCCGGGGTCAGCTCATTTTGAATTCCATCCGCCCCCTGGGTCTCCACCTTTACGTCGTATCCCAGTTCCTTTGCCGCATCCTCTAAGGCCTGAGCCGCCATAAAGGTATGGGCCAGCCCCATGGTACATGCGCATAATGCTACTAATTTTTTCTTTGCCATTATTTTTCCTCTTTCTCATTATTTTTTATATTTATCATCCGGGCGTCCCCAGAAGAATCAACTTCTCAAATGAAATTCATCAGTTTATAGACACCGCCTGATGAATGACCTCGTAAATCTCCCCGGCGGAATCAGACTCCATAAGCCTGTTCCGGAATTCCTGTTTCATCAGCATTCTCGAAAGGGATGCCAGAATCTGAATGTGCTCATTTCCGTAATTCTCCTTTGGAACAATTAAAGCAATCATAATATGAACCGGCTTGCCGTCAAAGGATTCCCACTCCAGTTCATTGTTCGATTTCACCACAATGATTCCCGTCTGAACTACGGATTCACAACGGGTATGAGGAATTGCAAACCCGTCCTCCATGCCGGTAGGACCCTGAGACTCCCGTTCCAAAAATCCCTTATAAGTTCCTTCCACATCCCGGCACAGCCCTAAGCTTACCGCCTTTTCTGCGATGGAACGAAGCGCTTCCTCCTTACTCCCAAATTCCATCCCGGTAAAAATATAATCTTTTTTGATCACTTCCTTCGTCATCATCACACCTCTCTCCCGCACATAATATTTTGAAATGTATAAAAATCATCCGCCTGTATGAGGCGGCGCACCAGTTCCTCTGAGTGGACCACTTTATACAGCGTTCTGAAAATCCGGGCATACTGGTTTCCAGACTGGTTAAAACAGGCTAAAAATACCATCTGAACCATCTCGCTCCCCCATTGAACGGGATTATCCAAAATCCCTATAGCAATACAGGAAGAGAATTCTCCCTGCATCAGCACATGAGGCACGGCCACCAGATTTCCAACCTCTGTGGAACTGATCCTTTCACGCTTTTCTATGGCGTTTATCATCTGGCTTCCAATTCCTTTGTTTCGTTCCAGCATAGCACCCAGCTTTTTAATGGCCTGGAACCGGTTCTCCGCACTGATATATCCAAAGCAGTCCGGGTCAAAATACCTCATTAACTCCTTTTCAATGCATATCTTCTGCCAGATCTGCTCCTGAATACCGGAAATTGCTTTCTCGCCCAGAAGATCATGGGAAACGATTACAGGAACATTTCCCTCATACTCATCCATAGGAACCGCTGAAATAATCACATCCGGCTCCCGGTCCAAAGCCAGCTTTAAATATCGGACCGGATACACGCTGCAGATAAATATATTCTGAACTTCGCTCTGAATTTTCTCCAGAATCATCTGAGACGTGCCGATTCCGTAATTGCATAGGATCACCGCCTTAATCCGCTCTCCGGACTGGGGTTCATAAACACCTAAATAAACGGTCAGATAACCGATCTCATCCTCATTGATGGAAACGCCGAACCGCTCCTCAAAGCGCTGTGCCATCAGGATGGCATAATTCATTTCCAGAGGATAGCTGTTTTTGATCTGTCCGATAATGGGATTGGGCGAGTAGTTTCCGGCTCTGGCCCTCTGCATCAGGGCCTTCAAGTGCATGCTTAAAACATTCATCACTTTCTCATCCTGATTATAGGAAATCCCTGTAAGCTGAGAAATCTCCGCTAAAAAGTCATTGACGAACCGGCGCATTTCCTCACAGCCAGCGGTATCCGCAAGGTTTAAGTTATATCCCATAAAACCGGAACACACCATGACATAAAAGCACTCCTCCTCTGCAACTGCAATATGGAATTCCTTACCCAGTGCCTCCATAATAGAGCGTATCATCTGATAGTTATGGCCGGAAATGGAGGCTCCAAGCTTCATTCCGGTGACTTGACGCCCTTTTCTGTTCCGTGAAAGGGCGATGATGATTCTTGCAATCAGATTGTTTAAATCCATATCTGCCACTATCATTCCGTATTCCTGAATGTATCCGAACACCAATTCATCCGTCCGTTCAAGCTCTTCCTCAGAAATGTTATAAATTCCTGTATTCACAAGCTTTGCATTACAGTAATCCAGGCCAATGTCCCCCAAAAGAGTGCGGATATCTGTTTCTTCCCCCGTAATGGAGAGGCCATAATAAGGCTTACCGGCAAGGGTCAGCCTGTATCTGCCTAAAAAATCCTTCACATCTGCGGTCATTTTATTTAAGGTGGACGAGCTTAAAAACATGATATCGCTGAGTTTCTCAATGGTGATCTCATCCCGGTCGATGATTTCTAGAATCATCTCATGAATCCGTTTATCTCCATCTTTCTGGCGGTATTCTTTCTGGGTAAGAAGAGGCTTTAATGCCGCCTTGTTTCCCTCCAAAGCATACCCCTGTCCCCTTTTACGGGAAATGGACACATCAAACGTTTTCAGTTCCTCACTTAGAACCGAGAGATACCGCATTACCGTTCTGGAAGAGATTCCAAGCCGTTTCGCCAACTCTTCCCCATCCATGGCATTATCCTGATGCATCAGGCAATTCAAAAGCTGTATCTGCTTTTGTGTCAAATCCTGTATCATACAATCACTTTCCTTCTGGTTTTATTATGCTCCTAAGCAGTATAACTTTCCATTCATTCCTTGTCATCAGAAAATGACAGGAGGTGGAAAGAAAAAAGAGGAGCCAAAGCAGACTCCTCCAGATTGTCCCATATTTGAATAATAGACCTAGTGACCCTAAGGTTTTTTATCAATCAATTCCCCTTTCTTTTTAATAACACGTATCTTAAATTTATTTATGCATATATTATAAAGATGAGTAAAGTCATAAAGAGGCCACGAATGCACATATGTAATTTAGGTACAATCAGGCAAGTTGGACGAATGCTACAAATCCATAATGCAGTGGTTGATGAGGTTTTTCTTATTAATAATAATACCGGATATCTTGACATTCTCTACGCCAATTATGAACAAAATGAGGCCATATCGGAATCCTTAAGACTTAATGTAACCATTAGCACTGTCATACTAAATTCATACGGCTATCATATATTCTTATCCGACATCGAAGAAGGCATGTTGGTAGATTCCTTATTTTCACCAATTAATGTAGGACTCACTCCGCCACAGGTAGATGCAGATTTAATTGTTGCAAGAACATACGATCAGCCGCCACTGAGCTTTGTTATAGATCGAATCGCAAAAGTAGATATCGATAACTCTTTTCTCTATACTGGCGATCCTAATAATACAGATAATCAAATAAAATTTAATATCAGCAATATAACTACAATTCGAGATAAAGACAGCAACCCTGTTCCTCTTCGTTCGCTTCATCCTGGTTTATTAGTGGACGTGATCGTGGCTCATACCAATTTTCAAAATACGATTATTCCAAATGAAGCCGATGCTCTTCATGTCCAAGTATTATAAATATTACTTAATGCCCAGCAGGATTCAGCCAGCCTGCTGGTTTTTGTTTTATCCTTAATCACCTTTTTCTACTTTCACAAACTCTTCACAGTTTCATCAAACTCCCGTCACATTTTACAGGTATATTCATAAATGTAAAGAGGCCAATAACCCTTTAAAATAAAACTTTTTTTCATACAGCCGGCAGGATTCCCCCGATCTTGCCGGCTCCTCCCTTTTATCAGACAAAACATATCTGCTCCTTGAAAACCCACATTGGAAATGCTGCTATTTAATTTATTCCTGACCTTTCGCAGGTTCCTGAAGCAGTTCCTTTATCTGCGGTATGGTTTTGCCGTTCTGATGCATTTCCCTTATTTCCTCTATACGGGTGATTGCTTCTTCACGTTTGAATCTCCTGGTCAGATTCGTTTCTGCCTGTTCAAAAGGCAGCATCCCCTCTTCTGTATAGAACTTTAGGGTGCTGTATCTGGTATTGGTCAGTCGTACCAATTCTCCGATTGATACATATTCTGATTCCATTATTTTTTCAATTGTTCGTTGCCTTGACATAACAAGCTCCTTACAGATTGTAACGACGTAATCTTACTCCATGGATTGGCATTCTGCCGCTGATTGCTTCAGGGATTAGTTCATATTTAATATTATCAATTTTTACAACCGGAACTGCACCTTCCCGAAGCACCTCATATACATGTCCCTGTGAAAATACCCGATCTAATACATTCTTCAATCACATCTGTGCGTTTGGAAAATATTCTTCCGTATCGATAAAGATCGTTGTTCTCCATTACAAATTCCCAGCTGATTCCTCCATCTTCTGATTGGTAAAGTACCTCTTGTCCCCCATCAGCCCCCTGTCCTATTACCATTTTCAGAATCCCATCTTCTTCATATGGCATTTGGGGGAAATCAAACGGGGAATCCTGGTTCAGATTTTCTTCCATAACGGAATACGGAAGCTGTACTGGCTCCGTTGTTTTTCCACCATCATCTGTCCGGTATAGCTCTGCCTCATCGCCGCCATTATGTGAAAGACAGAAAAATCCCAGCTTTTCGTCAATAAAGGCAATGCCTGCGGCCACCCCAGTCTGACCTAAAAACGGGTCTAGATTCACAACCTTCCAGTTTATTCCTCCATCATCACTGCACTCCAGGGTGTAATAACGGCTGCCAAGAGCGGCATCTGCTACATTCAGACGGAACCGGTCACCATTTTCAAATTGAAATTCTTCATCTGGATTAATTGCGGCAGGCTTATCTTCAGACATTGCTTCGCTGCCAGATTGCTCCTCCTCCTTTGATGCTGCCAGATAGCGTTTTGGCGTGATTTCATTTTCTTTGCCAGGAACAAACACAGAAACTGTATACCCGCGAATATTGGATCCGGTCTCAGCGCTCGCCTGATTGCCCTCATTTAAATCCAGACAAATGATTCCTGTCGAATCATTTCCCCAATCCCTCACTCCGTAATAAATGAGGCCGTATTCCTGTTCCCCCCACGGCTGCACAGCTTCTTCCAGATTCACTTGTTTTAGAATATCAAGCATCGGCTGCAATTTCTTACGGTCTTTATCCTGCTCTGATACTGATCCATCCAAATACACAGTCGCACGTTTTGACTTGCTCCCATCATAACTGATCAGATAGGTCTTTAATTTACCTTTATCATCTATTCCATACAAATAGGTCTCCAACGAAGTTATGGTTCCATCTGGTTTGAAATGAAGATTAAAACTGGTAGCGACATAAAGCTCTTCCGGCATTTGAAGCGTTTGCTTCAAATCCTCTATCATTTTATCTACTCCACCAGAAAACACATGATCATGAGCAATCTCTACCGTCCTTTTATGGGTTCTTTCATATAAAAACCATGATAATTTTCCATTAAAATTACTGGCGCTAAGTACAATTTTCTCACCATAAAACAATGTAGTTCCAATATAAAATATCAGAAGCACCGACATATAACTTCTATATAACCATCTGCCTTTATTATTCTTTCGTAATACGGCTTCTTTCAGAATATCAGTTTGTTCTTCTGCCCTTCTCCCTTTTTTCACTGATGCTATCATCGCTATTAAGAGCATTACACAGAAAAATACCAAACAGCCTGCTAATATCGGTATATTCCTTCGCTTTCCTCCAAACTGGCACAATCGGTATAAGCGTTGCAAAAACACAAGATATACCGCTGCTGTCAGAGGATTTACCATTAAAAGCCAAAATGTTTTCCAACTCATTCTTCCTTTATTCTCTTGCATGGGTTACAGCCTCCAAATTCCTACTCCATACGTTTCTGCTGTTCATGAATCAAACGGACATTGAAACGCTCTGTTTCATTCAGCACATCTTCCTTAAAATCATTTGGATCAATCGTTCCTTCATACCAGCTGCATTGATTAAAATACCTCTGCAATTCTTCATCAGCAAACCGCCTGCCATGCCTTGCATAAATCTCGTTTCTTGCAATCCGCAGCTGACTGGCTGAAAGGTTCCATAAATCGGGCTCCTGCAACAGGCTATCGCTGCTGTTAGGAAATACAAATTCTGATCCGTCATATTTTGCTGTATCAGACTGAATCCGGAAAGTATCCCTGATTTGACTGATTTCACCATGCATTTTATTGTATTCCTCCATTATGGCATTGTCATCCATATAAAATGTCACATCCGTGGGCAGTGACATTACATATACATAGGGACCATCATACCCCCATATTTCATAATCAGGCAGATTAACATAGCTGCAGTCCGGGTACGCCTGAATATAGAATAGTACTCCATCCCCCATCAAATCAAAGGATTTTTTCTGATGGTAGCTGCATCCTCCTTTAAACTCATTTCTGACTGCCAGGCGATTCCATTCTTTTGGCAAATCCAGTTCAAAGCCTGGCGCCTGAGAGTCAGAAGCCGGAAAAGCCGGCTCCTGCTCCGTTTCAGACATCTCTGTTTCCATAGACTCAGCTTCTGCCTTCTCTGTGGCATTTGTTTGCGGTAGGAATTCTTCGGCTTTCGTCTCTTCATATACTATCGTTTTATTTGATCCCCAATGATGTGACCCCATTAGCATAAGGATTCCAAACAGTACCGTGTAAATACCAAGTACTCCGGTTAAAACAATCCGGCACACTAGGCCGGCCTTATCTTTGAGAAAGCCTGGAGATTCCGCATAGGTACAAGCTCCATATCCCATTGCCTCCCTGACTGCTTTATTTTCAGGGCTGTATGAAAGCAGATTCCCGCAGATATTTTTCGCCTTATCCATTTCACCTGCTTGTTTATAAACATTCATCTGAATGGGCATAAGCGGTATGCGATGATATGCATCTGGAAAACGGTCACAATATACATTCACATAGGCTTCCACCTGTCCAAATTTCTGATCCATATAAGCCTTCCTGATTTCAGACAACAGAAGCATTGCCTCTCCAATTCTTTTTAATTTGGGATAATTATTAACAAGCTGCTTCTGGTATAAATATTCTGCTTCGGCATCTCCTTGCCATCCCAGCCCTATGTAGCATACGAAGCATAGATTGCTGTGAACCAGCTGCATCAATTTCTTTTCATGAACGCCCTTCCAGTCATTATCTGCCAGCTTCAGTGCCTGCTCAAATCTTCCAGCCCTGGCAAATCCGACGGCAGCATTATGTATCTGTTTCTTATAGTAAGACGGATACCGATAGGAACCATAGGCTGCCTCCATTAAAAAAGCTGCCGCCGCTGTAAGGGGCCGGTTCTCTTTTGTAAGTACCTCCATATGCTTTTTTGCCCAATAAACTCTCAAAGTAACGCCTAAACTCAAAATCACCAGGCTTAATATAAAAACAGTTCCTATGTAGTCTAATGAATTCAGAAAGACCCACTCGTATAAATATTCCTGGAAAATGTAAAAACCTGATCCGCAGGCAAATAATAATATCAGGCATCGGTTCCAGTATCGTCTTCTGTCATGGATTAAAAACCACCGCTTCCCTGCCTCAAATGCTGCCTGATTCACTGGGTCATCCTTAAATTCCAGTAATCTTTCTTTTGCATAGCTTCTCTTTTTACGATTATTTTTTAAAAGTTGAAAAACACCCAGTACCCCAAATATGATAACGGCAAACAGGTAGAGGTACCCCCGAATATTTGCCATCTCTCCCTGACTATAGTGAATCGAAGACAACCCCACAGAACTTAACAGTTCCCATTGCCAATTATCTGTATTGTCAAGGCTAAACATAAAAAGATGGATTGGCGTGCTGTCTGAAGTTTTTCCCCTGATACTTCCCTCTATTATCAGTCTCGTCTGCTGCTCTTCCAACCTGCCTGTATAACTGACCGAAACATGAACGCCTTTTTCCGCAGCAAAAATATCAACACCCTCGCCATTTGCCCCTACATTGATTACAAAGCTCTGCTTTGCCGGCATAATTTCCATATCTAAATAATGCAGCCGCTTTCCTTCAATCAAAGAAATCCACAATACAAAGCAGCCGATCAAGATGCCTAACCCATAATACAGGTAACGCATATTGCTTAACTTTACTACGCCTTTTTTATTCATTCTTCCTCCCCGCAAAAACATATAGAATCACTTAATAATAGCATAAAAATGAATGAAAAGAATAACGAAATCATAAATATTTCCAAACGAATTATTTTAACAGTCATCAGATAACCGATAGATTGATTCCTGGATCCCCGCGACATACAAAAAACAAGGTACAGAATATTATTCCTGTACCTTGTTTTCTGCTATTGGCTCATGAACAAAACATAAGTGTAGGTGCTTGGTATAAAATTTAAGACTGGCATCATCATTCATTTTCATAATGCAGCTGTCCGCATGCAGCGCTAATTTCAGAACCAAATTGCGTTCTGATCGTCACGCTTATACCGGCCCTCTTCAGGGTACCGCCAAATTGCCTGATAGCACTTGAAGATTGAAATTTAAAAGTTGTCTTATCCGTAGAATTATAAGGGATTAGATCAATGTGATATAAATGCCCCCATGAACCTCGGCTTTTCAATAAACTTACAACTGCTTCTGCATGATCTTTGGTATCATTAATTCCTTCAAGCATAATATAAGCAATAAACACTCGCCGGCCCGTATGAATGATATGTTCATCTAATGTTTTCATTACTTCATTCAATGGAAATCGTCTATTGATAGGCATTAAATCGTTTCGTTGCTTATCAAATGGTGAATGAAGGGAAAATGTCAGATTCACTTGTGGAAATTCTCTGGTCAATCTTTGAATTCCCGGTATAATGCCAATTGTTGAAACAGTAATTCTTCGCTGCCCTAATCCAAATAAACTCTGATCCGTTAAAATTTTTACTGCTTCAAATAACTCCGGATTTGCAAAAGCCTCACCCATTCCCATAAACGAAACACTATTGAGCTTATGGGAATTAAATAGGAAGTAAAGTAATTGGTCTGTTATTTCATCAGCAGTAAGATTACGTTTAAAACCAGCACTTCCCGTTGCACAAAAGCGACAGCCAAAACCACAGCCGCATTGGGTAGATATACAAAACGATTCCCACCCCTGCTTATATTTTAATCCAACTGCTTCTATTTTTTCTCCATCAGTTAATTCGAACAGCAATTTTTCAACTTGTTTGGAATCTTGTATAAAAACAGGTTTTACACTTGATACACGATTCCCAAATTCATTTACTAACGCCATCCTTAACTCTTTTGGCAGTATCTGCATATGATCAAAATTATCTATTCTTTGATGAAAAATTGCATTTGTAATCTGTTTGTACCTATACTCAGGTAATCTCAAATCTGATACTATTTGTTTCATTATTTTATATTTTGTTTTTGTCTGTTTCACGCAGGCTTCCTCCTCACTATTAATCGTTAGGAAGCAAAGCCAGTATGATTAGCGACTTATATTACTCCATGCAAGCGTCGCCCAAATCATCCGGCTTTGCATGGAGCCTATTGTGTGTTGCTATTCTTAACTCTTTAAACATATTAATTTCCTTTTCCATTTACAATTTAATTGTTTTTGTTGCTACATTTTCACAAAACGTTCTGTCATGCTCGACAAACAAAATTGTCAGCTCATGTTCTATTAATAATTTCTCAATCTGCATACGGGAAATGACATCAATAAAGTTCAATGGTTCATCCCATATATATAAATGCGCCCGTTCACAGAGACTTTTGGCAAGCAATACCTTTTTCTTCTGTCCTCCGCTAAAATCCTCGATATTCTTTTCAAACTGTTCTCTTGAAAAATCAAGTTTTCTAAGCATGGATTTAAATAAACTCTCATCTATACAGTTTTTATCTGCATACTCAGATAGATCACCATATAAATCCGAGGTATCTTGTGAGACATAGGAAATGATTAGCTTGTTGTTCTTACTTACAACTCCACTATGGGGGATGTCATCTCCATAAATCAATTTTAATATACTTGATTTTCCACTGCCGTTTTTTCCCTGAACAGCAATCTTTTCACCTTGCTCAATGGTGAAACTTATTCCTTCACAGACAATTTTATCGTCATATTTAATAGCAACATCTGTAAGCTCTACAAGCTTTTTATCATGGAACGTGGACGGTGTTAACTTTAAGCTTTCATTTGATTCAATATTTTTAAGAAGCTTTGACTTTTCTTCTATCATATTTTGTTGTCTGGCTTCTATATTTTTAGCACGCTTCATCATTTTTGCAGCTTTATGTCCAACATATCCTTTATCTAATTTGCTACCGGAATTAGTGGTTCCATGCTTACTGCTTTCAACACTGTCTGACCAGGTAGATGTTCGTTTTGCCGAGCTGGAAAGTCTGTTAATATCCCTTTTTAATTTTTCATTTTCTGCCAGTTCAAAATTATCTTGTAATTCCTTATTTCTCCACCATGAAGAAAAATTTCCCTTTTGTATTTCAATATTTGTTTTATTAATAGACAAGATATGGTCTATACAATTGTCCAAAAAAGACCTGTCATGGGAAATCAGAATAAATCCTTTCTTTTTTTTCAAATAATCACTCAGTTTTTGCCTGGCTTCAGCATCCAAATGGTTGGTCGGCTCATCGATCAGCAAAAAGGATTTCTCCTTCAAAAACATGGCAGCCAACAATGCTTTGGTCTGCTCTCCTTTCGATAGTGTATAATACTGCCTGTATAAAGCGTCATAGTCCATATCTAACAATGATAATTCTTTAACTATCTCCCAATCCTCTGAGTTTGGACTGATCTCCCTTATGATATCTATGGTGAAATTATCTTGCTCCTGAACTTCATAAGGAAAATATTCAAACGTCACATTCGCTGAAATGCTTCCGCTATATTCGTATTTACCCAGCAAAAGATTTAGAAAAGTAGTCTTCCCTCTGCCATTTCTTCCGGTAAAGCCTAATTTCCAATCGGTATCAATCTGAAAGCTGACATTTTCAAAAATATTATCATAACTACCTTCATAAGCAAAGGTCAGGTTTGCTACATTTATTAAAGACATAATTTTGTCCTCCTCTGAATTTTAAAATATAAATGACAAAGTCGGAACAATCGGCGACCTTATTATTACTCCATATAAATGCCGCCTGCAGTATCCGACTCTATATGGATAGAAACATGTGTTAGTAAAGTATCTTTATTCATCATAATATCCTCCTTATCTGATTATATAAAAAAAATAAGAGCTGCAAGAATTAATTATTCTTACAGCTCATAAATATACGCAGTTAAGCTAAAATTATAGCACAACACAAGTGTATAAATTAAGAGAAAAAAGAATATCTTTCTTGCATGAGTACAACAAAACAAACAGGACAGCCCTGTTTCGCTTTGTATTAAGTGTACTGGAAAAATTAGCAAGAAAAATTAATCATTTTTTCACCTCGAATTATTTTTTACTATTGTACTATTATTTGCTTGAAATGTCAATAATGAGTGACTCAAGAAAATCTATTTCTTATATGCTGACATCAAATTCATACCCCTACAGTATAACCAGTGGCTTTTATTGGCAAGATTTACGACGTTCGATTCGTTATTTCGTTCTCTATAAAATCTTTCGAAACATTCATTGCATTTATGATAGGGGTGAATCGCCTGTACTGAATTGTTTCTTTGTCATATTTAATTTGGGCCTTCTCAGTTTTGCTTATGATCGATTGAACAGGCGGTAATGCTTTTATTAAATCTGTTTTCGTATACATCCCTATATTACTATCTTTTTCTATTAAAGCTTTTGAAATATACAACGCCTTAATTCTATTCTTTAAAAGAGAATGCTGTGATGTACCCTCAGCAAATTTTAATTGCATTTTTTCACAATTATTTATGGTAGTACATATGAGCTGTAATGCAGCATCCAACTCTTTTTGCAAATAATTTTCCATGTATTTCTCCTAGTAAGATTAGCGTAAGGCTGGAATTTAGCCGAGGTCATCATGTTTCTCAATATTTTGCTTTATACCGATCAGAAGTGCCAAAAATAGCAAGAGCCCTACAAATACTTCTCCTATATAAGATAACATCGCCCTGGTCATGGCAGAAATTTCAAACAACTGCGGCAATATCCACAGCGCACCAAATGCCCCAAACACCATTGTAACACAAATAAATATACGCAGCTTTGTAAATGGAATACAACTTTTAATAACTGACAGCATAGATACCAGAATCAAAAGCATGTACATAATCGTCTGCCTCTGCTGTGTATCAAATGGTAAGGTAAGGCTGATAAAAATGATTCCAGCTGTAATTGTCAGTGCAAACGGTGCAGCATTTGCCAATGCTGTCCTTAAGAAAGAGCTGCGAACCCTCTTTGTATTCGATTCAAAAATCGTCAGAAACGATGGATATGCTTCGATAAAGGCATCAATCAGCGTAATTTGAATTGGAATAAACGGAAAAGGCATGTTGAACAGCAGGAAGAAAAGGGACAGTAGCAAAGAATAGATCGTCTTAATAAAGAATATCCCTGCTGTTCTGGTCACATGATTAATCACTTTTCTTCCTTCCAACACCACCTGCGGCAGATTCGCAAAATCTGAGTCTAACAAAACGATCTGTGAAATCTGACGGCTGGCATCACTGCCTTCGGCTATGGCGATAGAACAATCTGCTTCTCTAAGGGCCAAAAGATCATTCACACCATCACCAGTCATCGCCACCTGATGTCCTGCGCGCTTCATAGCCATCACAAGCAACTGCTTTTGTTTCGGTGTCACCCGGGCGAATACTGTATATTTCATGCATATGCTGTCATAATCCGTAATCTCTCCAAAGGAGGACAGATCGACTGCATTTTCCCATTCCTCTAATCCTGCTTTCTTCGCGATGATAGACACTGTTTTAATATGATCACCGGAAATAACTTTTACTTCAACACCTTCTTTACGAAAATACTCCAGCGTTTTTGCAGTGCCTTTTCGAATGTTATCTTCTAAAATAACGGCGCACAGCGGTTCAATCTCATCCGGCAGTTCTCTTTCATTTTGCCATTCGCCATTGTAATAGCCTATTACAACAGCACGGCAGCCCTTTTCTATCTGGTGTTCTACATCCGAAGGCAAAACATTCATAATCCTCTCAGCCGCACCAATGAATACTGTTCCGGCAGTGTGAAAGCTGACCGCCCCCCATTTCCGAAGGGAGGAAAAAGGAACTTTATATGTCTGCTGGTACACGGAATTTGTTCCAAAATGCTCTTGAAGAGCCTGAAAGGTAGCGTTATTATCATTGCTCGCAGCAAGATAAGACTGAATCAGCGGTGACAGTTTTTTATTCGTTGAATCAGATAACGGAAGCACTTCCTTAACCTTCATCTTACCGTCTGTGATGGTTCCCGTTTTATCAAGGCACAGAACATCCACATGAGCCAGTGTCTCCAGGGAATAGATATTCTGGACCAGAATCTTCATGTTTGCCAGACGGATAACGCCGTTTGCAAGCGAAACGGCAATCAGGAGCACCAATCCTTTGGGCAGCATCCCCAAAAGTGCCGCCGAAGAAGATACGACAGCATCCGAGACCAATACTTGCCTGAGCATGATTGCTTCAAGGAACAACAGAATCCCCAACGGTACAATGAGAAAGCTTGTAAAGCGGGTCACCTGTTTCATGGAACCGAGCAATTCAGACGACACTCTCTTGGCTTTTTTGGTTTCTTCCATAAGCTTTACGGCATAATTTTCACTGCCTACGTGCGTTGTTTTTGCATAGCATTTTCCTGTGACGACAAAGCTTCCGGAAAAAAGCTCGCTGCCCTCTGTCTTTAATATGGCATCACTCTCGCCGGTTAACAGCGATTCATTAACTTCTGCCATACCGCCAAGTACAATCCCGTCATTGCAGATTTGATGTCCGCTTTCCAGTACCATTACATCATCTATAACAATGTCCTCGGTTTCAACGACAATCTCTCTGCCATCTCTTACCAATTTTGCCTTTGGCCGGTTCAAGATCGACAGCTCGTCTATCAGTTTTTTTGCTTTCAGTTCCTGTGCAATCCCGATCACAATATTGATTATAATAATGACAATAAAAATCATATTGGAATAAGCACCGACAGCGAAAAGCAATGCCGCAATTATAAAATTGAGCAAATTAAATAATGTAAAAATGTTTTCTTTAAATACCTGCGCTTTGGTTTTTGTAATGGAACCTGGTGGTTTTCCCATATCTCCCCGTTCTTTGCGATCCATTACTTCCTGCGTAGATAGACCTTGTATTGGTGCCTCCATTTTTTCCTCCATTTATATCCAGTCTTAATTTCCGTTTATTAACCATTTCATCGAAAGCGAACCATTTTTGACCATCGGATGGACAAGCTGAAATAAAGCCCTTTTATCTTCACTTGCTTTGCCAGTTCAGATAAGTTATATTATTCAAACATAAAGTCCAGTTAAATTGAAGTTAAACTCTTCATAAACTATAAAACAGTTTCCCTGTTTCAGCAAAATCACTTTTTTATGCAATGGAAGATCTGGCTGGGATCAGCAGGATACTGGACAAAAACTCCATAGCGTTATCCGTGGATTCCTCTGGTAAAACTATCTATCAGTACGGGAGTGCAACCGAAGCAGATGGAATCCTGCTTGATCTAATGCTTCCCGGTATTGACGGTTTTACCGTCTGCCGCAAGCTGCGGGAGACACTGGACATTCCTATCCTGATGTTCACGGCACGTTAGGAGGATATTGATAAGATACGCGGACTTGGACTTGGCGCGGATGATTATATTGAGAAGCCTTTTTCTCCCAGTGTGCTGGTGGCACGGGTTAAGGCGCATTTGGCACGATATGCCAGATTGAAGAAAACGGATAGGACCGAACCGATACCGATTACGTTCGGCAATATCCGCATAAGTACCGATACTCGCAGGGTCTATGTGAATGACATTGAAATCGAACTGAAAAACAAGGAATATGAGTTTTACTGTTTATGGCACTCAACGATGATGTGGTCTTCAACCGGGAAACGCTTTACGAGCGTATCTGGGGTATGGAGGCTATGGGAGATAATGCCTCTGTCGCCGTCCACATCAACCGGCTGAGGGACAAAATAGAGGAAGATCCAGGCGTATATCCAGACGGTGCGGGGTGCGGGTTATCGGCTTAAGGCGTAAATTTCACAAACAGGCACCTCTGGCACATTTCCGTGCCAAGGGCAGCCCATTTTTGAAATCTATCATTTATGTTTATGCATATCCGCCCATCAGCTCCCGGATCTCTCCCATCGGGTACTGGAACCGGCTTCGTTTCTGAATCAGGTCAGGGAACGGGTTAGTCGGCAGCAAAAACTTACCCACTCCAAGAATACTGAACAAAGATAGGCAGTACAAGTTTTCCCATAAGAATAAAAGAGCTTTAAATACGATCCGGCTTAAGATAATGACTGATCAGTTCCCTTGTCTTCAATCCGCTTAATCTGCGTTACAATGTGTCTGTTACAATTTCTTTCTAATATTTTTTATGATAAATCCGCTTTCAGGCAAAGTGGGAATTCTTGAAAGGCTGTAGGTTAAGTCTTGTTCTGGAACTTCAAAGTCAATTTTATTAACAAGAAAGTTTAAACCTGCTTTCATTATCTCAATCGTAATACCTTCACCAGGACAGCGATGCCCCTTTCCTGGATCGCCGCCGCCTTGCGGGATAAAGCTAAATGTCCGGTCTTTTTGTTCCTTAAAGCGCTCCGGCAGAAATTCATCAGGATTACTCCATATTTTAGAATTATGATTCATCCCATAAACATCAAGTAATACAAGTACCCCTTTTTTAAACTCATACTGATTCCAGACAAAGTCCTTGTGTACCCTTGCTCCTAAAAATGGGGTAAACGGATAGAATCTACGAACTTCCTGCACAAACATTTCAAAATAATTGTTATCACCACGAGTCAGTTCTTCATGACACTCAGGATGTTCATACATTGCTAATGCTGTAAAAGTAATGTATGTTGAAATAGCGACAATAGGTCTTATTACGTTTATAAGCTCTTTTGCAGCCATCTGTAACTCCATTTGGCTGCCATCAGGCTCTCTGTGAAAAGCCATTAAATGAAGTGCGGAATCATCTTTTACTATCAGCTTCTCTTGTCTTACATCGTCTATGATTCCTCTTATCCATTCCTCGGTTCTATTTCGTGCCGCCTTTCCTTTCCAGTATCTTGGCCCAACTCCGCCCAGTCCATCAACCATAGCACAAAAATCATCTGCCCTGCTTTCTACATCAGATTCCGGCAATGGAACTCCAGTCCAGAAACATGCTATCTTGCATATAACATTTTTAACTTCGTGAAATAGTACAACTTTTTCCATATCCGCCCATTTATGAACGGAAGCTTCCATTTCTTTCTCAAAAAGCTCCGCAAGTTCCTTTTGATGATTTTCAGTCATTAACGACATGAAAAATAATTTTCGCTGAGTATGTGCTTTATTATCCATCCCCTGAATGGCATTAACTCCAAACAGTGTTTTTTGTATTCTCTTTGGCATTGCACCTTTTCGTTGAAATAACTCTTCATTATAAAAAATTTTACATGCTTCTTCTCCACTAATGCAAATAGCTTTTTCTCCCATGATATGGGTCTCGAAAATATTGCATTTATAAAGATCCATTCTATTTTTTATAAAAAGATATCCTTCTTCCAATAATTTAAGAGTGTGATCTAAGCCTTTATCCTGTACAATTCGCTCTTTAACTTCCATTCCTTCTCTACCTTCTGTTTCTATTATAATTTTTTAACATTGTAAATACTTTTGGTTTATTATCGCTTTATTACCGATAAATATTCATAGAGAACAGGCCTTAATGCACTGTTTCTTTGCATTGAAAGCAAATGGTTACTGCAAAGAATTCTCAGTTTAAAAAAAAATAATATTTAAACATCATATCAGCTTTCATCTAAACCTCATCATGCTAAAGGCTCTGTGGCAGCTGGGAGCAATGAAATATTTAAAGGGCGGCTATTATTTAACAACAAAGTGTTGTTAAATGGCAGCCGCCCACTATAGGATTTCTTCTGTCCGAGAACTATTTTCCTCCAATTATATTTTTTTCACCATGCCAACAGACTTTGGAGCCGAATACACAAATCCAAATTTTTTATATAGTTCATCCGCCGGTATATCAGCAATCAGGCTAACATAAGAATTTTTCGGAATGTTATTCTCCAGGTATGTATTTATTTCTGACATAATCCGTTTACCTAGTCCTTTTCCCTGGTATGAGGGGGCAACAGCAATGTCCACGATATGATAAAAGCATCCTTTATCCCCTATAATTCTTCCCATGCCAATTAGTTTATCAGAGTCCCTTAAAGTAACAATATAGATAGAATTTTTAAATCCCACTTCTGAAGCCGCTTCATCTTTTGGACTCAATCCAGAAATTATTCGTAAATTATTATATTCCTGTGCATTTGGAATTTCATTTGAAACGGATATATCCATTTTCATATTTCCTTTCCCTCTTATATATTGAAAACAACTTCCTATTCTATCCCTCAAAATATAACCGATATTAAAAGGTACGTTAATTGTGGAATAAATATTTAGGTAATCTCGCATCCGGATGAGAAAGTGAACCCGCATTATGCTTGTTCTATTCAGGCTTTTTATACATGCTCGAATCCCAAGGGGCGTTTGCGTCATAATCTTCGGGCGGATGATGCTGCGGGGCTGTGATATACCACCAAACACCAAATTTATCTATTACTTCGGCAGCGCATGGGCTCCATGGTAATGGCCCGATGGGTGTTTTTATTATTCCGCCCTCGCTAAGGAGTGCATACGCTTTTTTCACTTCTGTTTCATCACCAAATGTAGCACCCAACTGTACCCTTTGGTCCTTGATGTCATTGTTTTCCGCTTCGACAACAGAAAGAATTTCTTCGCCGTTTTTATAGAGTTCTGAATGAAAATATGTTCCATCAGGGTTTTTGACATGATACCCTAACTCCAACCCGAATACTTCCTTATATAGTTCTACTGCCTCCACGCTGTTTTTGACATACAGTCCATGTCCTATTTTCATATTGATACCTCCTTTCAAGAGATATGATTTTTCACGTCTGCCTTTTGCTTTGCAACAACACCTCATTAGAACCATGTTAACAACATTCATAGAGGACATAAACCACTGAATCCCAGGCTAAATGCTCCGTCATGAATCAAAAACCGTGCAAGATTCTCCTGCTATTGGTAATTATACTACTTTTCTGCTCTATTTTTAAGTCTTAAATTAACAAAATAAAAGATCCCCGTTAAAAATGGGAATATAGCCATCAAAGCAAACATTGTCACATATCCTGCCGCATTTTATTTCGAAAATATAACCAGGCTTTATCGGATGAAAGCGTCAGATTCACAAAAAAGGTACTCCAACCGTTTGTAAAACGTTTGAAGTACCTTTTTCCATATCTTATTCTGCTGCCGGAACCACCGGTATGTCCATCTCCGTACCAGTAGTCTCCGAACCTCCAGCCCCAGGTCCGATCTCCGAATTCTCTTGCACTTCCGTGGTCTGCGGCTGTGTCTCCGTAGACGTCTGGGACTCGGTTTCCGCTGGAGGCACTGTGGTATTCCGATTAATGACTGCAGGTTTCCCTTTATAAGTACTATTATGAAGCGGCTCTTCCTTTATCACCGTATCTCCCTTTTTATACACCCGGTAGCTTTTGTAAACGCCGCCGATGGCGCCCTTATCGACTACCTTTTCCGTTCCATAGGGCAATGCAGGATTTTCCTCGTATACAGGCTCCAACGGCTCTAAATCACGAACCTTCTCGGATCGGATTGACACTTTCACCCCAGCCTCCAGGATTGGAAGTCCCACCAGGGAGAGCTTTAAGCTTTTCCCGTCCAGCGCAGCCCGGATCGCCATGGTATGACCGCTGGTATTTACAAATTTTAAATCCGGACCTGCGTAGCCGTCAAAGCTGACCATGGCATCCTGTCCCTTTTCCACATAGGACGGTGCAAAGCTGTGGGCATTGCGCTCCGTGGTTTTAAAACCGACTTCAATGATGGCATGATACAGGGTGGTGGATACCTGGCACACGCCTCCGCCCGGTTCTTCAATCAGGACTCCGTTCCGGTATGCACCGGCGGGCTGATATCCTTTTTCCTTTGTACGGTTCCCGGTAGTATTGTTAAAGGAAAATTCTTCTCCCGGCTTAAGTATTAGTCCATTGAGGGAATCTACTGCCAGACGGATGTTTTGATTTCTGTTTTTATTATCCGTCGTCATCGTTGTAAAGGTTCCGACGACCTTATACTGCTCTTTTGCCTGGCTCTGAGTCCTTTCAGGGGATGTTTCCGTAAAACCTGCCATGATTTCAGCTTGGTAATTCTCTGATTTTGCTGCGTCCATCAGCTGCTCCACCAGCTTCTCCTGATCCAGAACGCGACCGTTCTGTTCTTTTGTATACACGAAAGCCCCGCTTGTCTTGTTAAAAGATTCCAGCTCGGAGTTAACAGCGCTTTTATTCCAACGATCAGCAAGCGAAGCCGCTTGACTGATAAATGGCTCTCTTAAGGCTTCATAATCAATTTCATACTGCTGCTTTTGATCCGGGGACGTTCCCTCCAATTGCTTTATAATCGCCTGAAGCTGTGGTTCTAAAAGATTGTCCAATAAAACCGAATCCTTCCCGTCACTGACAATCAGCTCCCACTGATAACGTTCTTTCAGGGTTTCTTCTGCCTCCATTACTGTAAGACCGGTCAAGTCTGTCTGTCCCACCCGGGCTGCGGAAAGGATTTTATCCGTCAGGCCCGGGGTAGTTCCCTTTTCTGACTCTTCCACTGACCGCGGGCCGTTGGAACCGGCCCTGGAATACAGATAACCTCCGGCTGACAGAGCTGCCAGAAGCAGCACACCCACTGCTATATTTCTGTTTCTTTTTATTTTTCTTCTTCTTTCCCTGTACTTACCCATGGATTCAATTCCGCTCTCCTTTCATCGTCTGCTCAATGATGCTTTTCATAATATCCTCGGAAAGCTGTCCGCTTGCATAGCCAAATGCAATTCCAATCCGCGCCTAAAACCATCAGGGCATCGTCCCCACACTCTTATCTATGGAATACCCTAATGCGGCATCTATTTTAATGCAAAGTTATTTGATTCTGTACTTTAATCAGTTACAGTTTGTGACTGTAACTATATCATTTACACTTCCTTGTGTCAAGGGTTCTGGGAAGATTTCATAACAAAATTTGTCTTCTTATAAGAGCACAGTATCTGGTCATGCAGAACTAATTTGGAACGTGCCCTCGGCATTAATTATTTTCGGTGGAACCATCGGAGCCACTATAATGGCTTTTCCTCCTCAAAGGCTTAAAACCATAGGAACCGTAATTAAAAAGGCCTTTTCTAAATCACATTTTGATGTAAAAAGGATATTGCTTCTTTAGTCAGAAGCGCCGAAATATCCCGGAAGGATGGGCTTCTTGTTCTTGATAATCATATTGATGATTTAACTGATGATGCATTCTTGAAGATGGGAATTCAACATATCATTGATGGTGCGGATGAAGATCAGTTGAGAAATTTATTGGAAGGTTCTACTTATTTCATGAAACAGCGGCATCAAAAGGGCGCAGCAATGCTGGATATGATAGCAGCTACGGCTCCTGCACTGGGGCTTTGCTTTTCCATGATGAAACAGGCGGGTGGACTTCTTTATAAAGGGAACCAATGATTAAGCGCTGGTTTGTAGCATTTTCAAAACGCCGCGTAGAATGAAAGGAAAGCCATTTCCTAACTTCCTAAAAACAGGAACTGGAAATGGCTTTCTTTTCTTAAAATATGTTTTATTTATACAGACATGGCGCTACTTCTGCTGTGTCCATATTGGAGGCGTCGTACCATAGACAGCCTGTGTCTATATCGTTAACCGGTTGCCCGGTTGCCGCCTTTGCTGCCAGCATAACCGCCTGATATCCGATTTGTACCGGATTCTGGGTAATGGAGCCTGCCAGGATCCCGTTCTTTACGGCGTCAAGCTGAATGGAGCCGGAATCAAAGCCTACACCGATCACTTTATCCGATCCCAGCTTCTGAAGGCTTTCATTGGCAGTTACCAAATTCTTTGCAGTAAACTCATTTGAAGCATAAATGGCAATGAGATCGTTCTTATTTAACAACGTGCTGGCCACAATAACGCAGGATGCGTCATCCACGGTTGCCGGAATTCCCACATCAATAATCACCTTTGCCCCATCAGCCTTTACGTTGTACTTGTCATGTCCTTCCACCGCACAGTTGCTTTCTCCGATCAGGGTGCGCATCTTGTCAATAAAGCCTCCGGTTCTCTCCCCGATAGATTGGGAGGTGGCATCCTGAGAAACCACACCGATTCTTACTACCTGGGCGGGATCTGTTACCTGTTCCTTGATGATGTCGTACATTTTTTCAGCTGCCAGACCTCCTGCCACATAATTATCCGTTGCTGCATTTGCTACAATGGCGCCTTTTGGCGCATCTGGAACTCCGGAATCAAAGCCTACGATAGGAATGCCTGCCGCCTGAGCATTGGAAATGGCATCCAAAGACGACTGGGTATCAAGGGCTGCCAGACAGATGGCACTGGGTTGTTTATTAACCGCATTGTTTAATTGCTCAATCTGCTCAGCTACGGCGCTTTCATTGGCCGGACCTACAAAATTGGTGGATTTTAAGCCTAAATCCTTTGCCGCCTGCTCTGAACCCATCTTAACTGCCTTCCAAAAATCATGCTGAAATCCCTTTGCCACGATCTCTATCGAAATACTGCTGTAGTCGATCGTTCCGTCCTCTGCCGCCTTCGGACTTTCAGTCTTTGAAGTCTCTTCCTTCGGGGCAGGAGCCTCTGTAGAAGCAGGTGCCGGAGCCTGTGTCTCTCCGGAACATCCTGACAGAATTGCAGAAGTCATTGCCGCGCATAGGAATGCACCAAGTAATCGATTTAGTTTCATTTGAAAACCTCCCTAAATTTTTTTATAATTTCCCATTTTTAGCGGAAGATTAATTAATAATAGATGGAATCTCTTTAAGCCTTCCCCTGCTTTCTCCGGTTCAGCACATCTACAAAGACTGCTATCACAAGGACAAATCCGGTAATTAAAAGCTGGTAATGAGGCTGTACCCCTATAAAGGGAAGGCCGGTCTTTAAAACAGCCATGATAAATACGCCAATCAAGGTTCCTGCAATGGAGCCTACGCCGCCCGCCAGACTGGTTCCGCCGATAACAACTCCTGCAATTGCATCCAGTTCAAAACCGTTTCCCGTACCTGGCATCAGAGTGGAATATACGGCCGCATAGGATACACCTGCCAGACCGGCAAATAATCCACTGATGACAAAGGCCAGAGTTTCATATTTCATCACATCCACACCGGACAGCCGTGTGGCCTCTTTATTGCTTCCCAAAGACAGAATGTAGCGGCCCGGTCGTGTTTTATTCAGAAGAACAGCCATGGCCACAGCCAGAATGAGAAGCAATATAAAGCCTGTTGGTATTCCTGCCTGGGGAAGCCCCGGCGCTTTCAGCTTAAAAAGGCTTCGAAAGGCTCCTCCGGAAGCCGTTGCCTGCGGGAAGGTTACGGTAGCTGTATTGGTAACAATAGAGCCTAAGCCTCTGGTAATCATCATCGTTCCCAATGTGGCGATAAAAGCCGGGAGCTTCATAACCGATACCATAATTCCGTTAGCCAGTCCGAATAATCCTCCCAGAAGAACAGCCAGAACCACGCACACTGGCATAGGCAATCCGGCTTTGGTAAACAGAGTTCCCGTTATAAGGGAGCAGCAGATACAGGAGGTTCCTATGGATAAATCAATACCTCCGGTAATGATGACAAAGGTCACGCCGATTGCCATGATTCCGATATAATAAGAAGAATCCAGGATACTGATTATGGTGCTGTATTTTGCAAAATTTTTCCCAAAAAAACAGAAAAACAGGAATAACACAACTAATGCGATAATTGCGACTAATTTTTGAGTACCGATTGCCTGAAGCAGGCTCCCATGGTCTTTTTTTGCCTGATTGTTTTTATCTTCCATCTTTATAATTCCTCCTGGTTAATTTCTTATGGTTGCAGCATGCATGATCTTTTCCTGGGTCGCCTCATTAATGTTTATTTCTCCCGTCTTGCGCCCCTCACACATGACCAGAATACGGTCACTCATCCGAAGAACCTCGGTCAGCTCTGAGGAAATCATGATAATTGATTTTCCCTGTTTGACCAGTTCATTCATCAGCGTGTAGATTTCACTTTTCGCACCTACATCGATCCCTCTGGTTGGCTCATCAAAGATCAGGATTTCACAGTTTCTGGTAAGCCATTTGGCAATCACCACTTTCTGCTGATTACCTCCGGATAGATTTCTCACCTGCTGATGTACAGAAGGAGTTTTGGTCTTCAAGGCTTTCACATACTTCTCCGCTGTCCTTACTTCCGCCTTATTGTCAAGAAACAGCCCTCTGGTAAACTGCTTCACAGAAGACATGGTAGTATTTACCACCACTGACTTTTCCACGATAACGCCATACCGTTTCCGGTCCTCAGATAAATAGCAGATTCCGGCTTTTACCGCATCTTTAGGAGAACGGATATCCACCCTTTTTCCATAGACAAAAATTTCTCCGCTATCTTTTTTATCCGCTCCGAAAATAGCCCTGGCACTCTCCGTGCGTCCAGCTCCCATTAGCCCGGAAAAGCCCAGGATCTCCCCCTTATGAAGTTCGAAGCTTAAATCCTTTACGGCTCTTCCTACATTTAAGTTCTCCACCTTAAGAACCACCGGAGCATCCTCTGGTACGCTGCTTTTTGTCTTGGGTGCCTCATAAACGGTCCGTCCAACCATCATGCGGATGATATCATCCTTCGTACAGTCCTCAGTAATCAGAGTCCCCACATATTCGCCGTCACGCATGACGGTGACACGATCGGTGATCTGATTGATCTCATCCATCCGGTGGGATATGTAAATAATTCCGATTCCTTTGTCACGCAGATCCCGGATGATTTTGAACAGCTCATTGATTTCAGACTCCGTCAGGGCCGCCGTTGGTTCATCGAATACAATTACCTTTGCTTCTGTGGAAATAGCCTTTGCTATTTCACACATCTGCTGCCGCCCTACCGTCAGACGCCCCATATTTTCATTTGGATCTATTTTTATATTCAGCTTACGAAATAGCTCTGCTGCATCCTCTGCCATCCTCTTGTCATCTACAAGCCTCCCGCTCATCCTTTCTCTTCCAATAAAGATGTTCTGGGCGACGGTCAGATGATTCATCATATTTAACTCCTGATGAACGATTACGATTCCTGCGTCCTGGGCCTCTTTCGGGTTTTTAAACTGAACTTCCTGTTCTTCAAAAACAATGGTTCCCTCATCCCTGCTGTAAATGCCGGTCAAAATTTTCATCAACGTGGATTTTCCTGCGCCGTTTTCTCCCATTAGAGCATGAACCTCTCCCCGCTTCAGCTCCAGACTGGCCTTTTTCAGCGCATAAACCCCTGCAAAGGATTTATCAATATTCTTCATGGTCAAAATAACCTCTCCCACTGATCTCCCTCCGTTCCTCTACGTCTCTTTAATCTTGACTCAGTATATCAGGATAAAGTTTTTTAAAAAATCGAAAAACCTCCCAAAATAGGTTAAAATATTACTTTTTCAAGCATATTAACCCTTTTTGGAAGGTTCTTTTCCTTCACATTCTATTGGCTGTTGATCTCTTCTTTTTTCGTTGCCCTGCTTCCCAGAAAGGGAAACAACAGCTTTTCATTTTCTTCGGAATAGATATCCCCCACAGTGACCAGCTTGGAGCCAGAGTTTAAAAACAGATCGGTTTTTCCTCCTTTTATGCGTTTAACTGCCTCTTCAATTCCCAGATACCCCATATTAAACGGATTCTGAATAGCCAGCGCCTGATATACACCGGATTCCAGAAGCTGAATCTGAGATACGGAGCTATCAATTCCAAAGGTTTTCACCTTACCTTTGAGTCCCAGATCCCGTACTGCACTGGCGGCACCGAGGGAGGAATACTCATTAAATCCGGCTATAATATTGATCTCAGGATGCCTTTTTAAAAGCTGCAAGGTTACATCATATGCCTCCTGATAGATGGAATCACAGAATACCACTTCTTCAATAGCTCCAGCCTCTTTTCCCAGGCCTTCCCGTATTCCCTTCTCCCGGTCTATGGCTGTAGAGCTGCCTTTTACATGTCCTACCAGACCGATTTTGGGATTCTCCGGAAGAAGTTCCTTCATATATTCCCCCAGTCTTCTTCCAATTTCCACATTGTCCGTGGCAACAAGAGGAATGGACAAGCTTTCATTGATATTGGAATCAATGAGAATAACCTTAACTCCCTGATTTACAGCCTGTCGGATGCTAGAGGTAGTTTCCTCATAGGAGCAGGGACTGACTAAAATCGCATCCGGCCTTCTCCTCGCCGCCTCCAGTATCAACCGGTTCTGTCCTTCTACATCCGTTTCCGTTTCCGGAGCCATCAGGCTTAATTCTACGTTATACTCTTTAGACGCAACCTGGGCTCCCGCTATAACGGAGGACCAGAATTCGTTGCTCTCGTCAATCTTTTTGGGAATCAGAATAATCTTTGGCCCGGCCTTCTCTCCTGTTGTTTCATAAAGCTGATAGCAGATTCCAAAGACCGCTCCCAGTAAGAGCAGGTACGCTCCCAGCTTAATTCCTGTGCTCTTTTTCACTTTCACCGCCTCCCTCCATGTCCGGAATACGGACAATAGCAGCAGTTCCCCCGCTGGGGCTGCTTTCATAGCAGAGACCGTATTCCCTGCCATAATACAGTTTCAGCCGGGTCTGCACATTATACACTCCCACTCCATTTCTCTTATAGTTGACCTTATGCTTTTGAAAAATGGATTTCATCTGTTCTTCGGTCATCCCTTTTCCGTTATCCGTTACCTTCAATATAATATCCCTTCCCTCCGGGTAGGCCTCAATCCGAATAAGCCCCCTGCCGCTTTTATATTTAATTCCGTGGTAAATAGCGTTCTCAGCAAGCGGCTGCAATACCAGCCTAATCACCAGCTTCTCCATTATAGATTCATCAATGGCCATTTCATAATCCAGTTTGTCCTTATAGCGCATCTGCTGAATATCCAGGTAGTTCTTTACATAATCGGTTTCCTGCTTTATGGTAAAAAGCTCCTGATCACTGCTGATGGACCGCCTTAAAAGCCTGGCTAAGGCCATGGTCATATGGACCACCTCACGGTTCTTTCCGGCTTCGGCCATCCATACAATGGAATCCAGCGTATTGTAGAGAAAATGGGGATTTATCTGAGACAGCAGGGCCTTCATTTCATTCCTGCGTTTTTCCTCTTGTTCCCTAATATTTTCCGCCATCAGCTTCTGAATCTCATCTGCCATCATGTTGAAGGCATTTCCCAAAGTCCTGATTTCATGGTCAGGTATTCGGGTCAGATCCACCTGTTCAAAATTCCCTCTTTCCACCCGTTTCATGGACTCCTGCAAAAGAATCATGGGCTTTGTTATTCTGCGGGAAAGTATTGTCACGGCAGCGGTCAGAACCAGACACAGCAACAGGGTAACCAGAGTATAAATCAGCTGTGTCTGGGAACGGTTCTTTAAGAGCTCTGAAGTATAGGCCACTCCCACTACCGTCCAGCCTGTTTTTTGGGATTCCGTTATGGTATAGAGCTTCTGTTGCATGCCTTTTCCGCTTAAGAAATATTCCTCCCCGCAGTCAAGTACTTCTTTTATCTGTTCTTCCTTTAAGCCGCTGTAGATCAACTGCTGCTTGGGGTGGTAGAGAATATTTCCCTTCTTGTCCAGAATAAATACATATCCTCTGGTCCCCAGATCAATTCGTTCGCACTGCTCCTCAATGGCCTTGTAATTTAAATCAATAAAGAAAACTCCCTGATTTTTCGTTCTGCCCGTATACCTTAAGGGACTGCTCAAGGTCACTACCCAGGGGTATTCGTTCATGATGATGTTCTGCACCCGGGAAGATGAAAGAACCGTCATCCCTTTACTGGTCTCCAAAGCGTCCCGGTACCAGGCTTCATGGAGAATATACGCATAAGGATTTAAAGTCTGGGTTCCGTCATTTATCAGGATATTGCTGGGACCGGCCACGGCGCCAATATTGTAAATATCATCCCGTGTTTCCCTTACCAGCCGGAACCGTTCCAGTACGCTGCTTCTTAGCTCTTCCCTGCGGATCGGATCTCTTTCAGAAAATAAATACCGAAGCAGATCCTTATCGCCTGACATCAGATAGGAAATATTCTCCATATAATCAAGATAGGAATCTATGTTATGGTTAGCTTGCTCAATCAGCTGCATGGTGCAGTTTACGGAATTGTTTAGAACATTTTTTTCGGTATACCGGAAGGAAAAGACGTAGATCAGAAACAGGGCTGATAGAATGATGGGAAGGAAGCAGATCAGCATGCCGGAGCGGATGCTTTTAAATTGAAAACGGAACCTCATTTATCTCCTCTTTTCCTTTGCATATTCTGTAGGCGTCTTTCCGGTTGCCTTTTTAAAAGCAAGACTGAAATAATGGGGATCTCCAAACCCGGTCTTCTCGGCTACCTGATAAGTTTTTAAGCTGGTAGTTTCCAGAAGTTCTCTGGCCTTTTCCATGCGGGTATCACTTAATACCTCCAGGAAGCTTTTACCAATACAATCCCGGAACATGGCGCTGAAACGGCTGGGGCTCATAGCCAAGTAGCTGCACATGGACTGAAGATTTAAAGTACTTTCACCATAGTGGCTTCTAATATAATCTACGGCTAGTACCGCCCGCTCATTCCCCTTCTTATCCTTTACCTCTGCCACTGCATCTACTAGTCCTTCGAAAATATTCTCCAAAGCCGTCCGTTCTTCCTCCAGAGACTTTTTTCCGTCTATTTGTGAGATATATTTATTTACCTGCTCATACGCCTCAAAGCCTTCCATTCCCATAACTTCCAGCATGGATCTGGCCTCAGAGAGCGTATGAATGATGATGCTTTTGGCACGGTCCTTTTTTAAAAAGGATTCCTGTATCCGCAGGCAGAGTTTGAAAAGAGCCTCTCCGGCTTTCTTTTTTTCTCCTTCCCGGACCGCATTAAGTAAATCCTCCTGCAGTTTTTCCCATTCTTCAAAAACAGCCGCTTTCACAGCCCTTTCCCTGTACAGAATGGCTCCCGCCTCCTGGCTGTAGCGGTATTCCAGCATATCCTCTGCCTCCTCATAGGACAGATAAAGCTGCGCCGTACTGTTTACAGGACTTCCGATTCCAATGGTAAGCCTGATACCTATACAATTATTTACGCTATCTGAGATTACTTGAAACAGTTTTTCTGCCTTTCCTCCCCAGCGTTCATGAAAGTTCCCGAACAGCAGAAAAACAAGCTGGTGGTCCAGTTTCTGAATCACATATCCAATACCTGATCTTCCAATAATTTCAGCTGCAATATTATAGACAGCAAAACACAGAAGTTCTGCAGACTCCTTATCCTCTCCCCTGATTTCCGCATCTCCGACAGCAACCATACACTTAGAGCCACTTAGGGCAATGCCATAGGATTTAAGCTCTGCCTCCAGTTCAGCAGCAGAACTATTCCCACAGATCAGGCGCATCAGAAGCTTTGACCTTAAAACCTCTCTATTTTTTAGCAATCTTTTTCTTTCCCGGCTTTCCTGATCCAGCTTTTCGCGAATGCCGTCAAGGGCCTGTCCCAACTCTTCAAGAGAAAAAGGCTTCAGAATATACTCTCTTACCCGGTATTTTAAGGCCTGTTTGGCATATTCAAAATTATCATAGCCGCTTAATATGACCACACAGATATGCGGATACTCCCTTGAAATCAGGCGGCTTAACTCCAGGCCATCCATATAAGGCATACAGATATCCGTCAGAACTACCTCTACCGGATTGTCACGGATGTAATCCATGGCATCCTCCCCATGCGGAAAACACCCCTTCAGTTCAAATCCCCTGCTGCTCCAGTCCATGGTTTCCTTTACTGCCTCACGGACTAAAAACTCATCATCAACAAGAACCACACGATACATAAACCTTCCCCATTTCTGACTCTCATTATAATACACAGAGCTTCTTTTGCCTAGAAAAAAACAAGGCTTAAGCAGATGAATCCTCTTAAGCCTTTGGTTTTTAGTTATTCTGTTATTTTGGGGATCCTCGTCAGTTTCTCTACGGACTCCCGGGCCTTTAAGTACACCGTAAGCGGTGGAACGGAAGCCGATCACCGGATATTGACCTATTGATCTGCTTGCCGCAATATTGTATCTTTCTAAATAGTTTTTTGATAAGTCTATTATACTATTGCCGCCATTTTGTTTCTTGTGATATAGTAGCAAAAAGCATAATAATATTCATATCTCTGCCAAATATTGCCAGAGAATAGAGAGAGGGACCAATAACAATAAACAAACTCAGCATGAACTCTTGGTTATGTAAGGTCATACCTACAAATGTTCACGACCCATATCGGTTTTTTATTCCCATTTGTTACGTATCAGCTTATTAAATTACAGAATTGGAACCCAATATTCTATATTACCGTTCCCGTCTTTATCCACAGATTCATCACTTTTCGTAAAATCATACATGGCATTTTCGTTGAATTGACAGGTAGACTGCGGGAACCACTCTTTATAAATATAATCTGCAACCGGCTGTAGAGAGTCTTGCGGTCTGCCAGTAAAGCTAAAAACCACATACTTGCTTGCTGGCAATTCCTTTGTTACCATTCCATCAGGTATTTTGAAAAAATCCGTAACCTCTGCAACAGCGTAAAAATCAAAGGCAGGCTGTCCATTTTCGCCGGAAAAATCTTTATAATCATTTAGCCCTATTAAGCAATTCCTATCAGAACGGTTAGCAATCTTTCCTTTATTGGCCTGAAGCCGTATCATACATTCACTAATAACAGCAAATCCGTTTTTTGTATTCGCGGTATATCCAACCAACAATATTTTCCCGCTTTCTATAGTCTTTATATCCATAATCATATCTCCTCTTAATTGTTTCTTTCCGTCTACGGTGAATTTGAGTTGTAAAGGGTAAAATTCACTTTTCTTTCTCAACGCTTGAGGACTACAATCAAAAAGTGCCTTAAACGCTACTGAAAAAGATTGTTGTGTTTCATATCCTGCAAACAATGCAATTTCCAGAATAGGTTGATTAGTAAAAATAAGTAATCTTGCCGCTTCGGTTAACCGCCGCCTTTGCACATATAAATGAACAGTAAAGCCAACAATACTGGTGAACATCCTATGCAAATGATATTTTGAATATCCAGCTTCATGGGCCAGGCTTTCTAAACTCAGTTTGTCTTCCAAGTGGCTTTCGATATAATCCACTATTCGAGTTATATTTAGTAGATTGTTGTCCACGTTTCCACCTCCTACGGCCATTATAGTAAAAATCGGATAGGCACTTTTCACATTTCTTGCTATCTTACCATTTTCGATTATTTCATTTCAATCTGGTAGCATGTTTTATGCTATAAAATTTGTTTATCTTTTTGACATATGGAATATGGTATTATTCCTTTTGCGTTTTTAATTCAAATAATAGGCATTCATTTTTTCTCCCTTACAAACACCCCCAACACCTCATACATGATGCTATTCAACTCACTTTAGGTACAATAATGCAATTTCAACTTACAATCGGGTGATTTTTATCTTACATTTCTGTAGGCCAAAATGGCCCCGTTTAAACGGGACCATTTTGCAACATGAAAATATTACTGTGCACTTATGGTATCTACAATTGACATATCGCGAATGCGTTTCACCGGGCCTCGTACAGCCAAGATAACGGATAATAAAACAACTGCTATAATAATGGTTATTTGTATGAATGGAATATTCCATTCTTCGCTCCAGTGAAAGGTTATCAGTTTAGCGTATAGGAACTTATTCAGCATTAACCCGACAACACTGCCGAAGATACTTCCTGTAATCGCATAGGCTGAGGCTTCCGCAACAATCATTTTTATGAGCTGGCGATTACTCAAGCCGATGGCACGAAATGCTCCATACTGCTTCATACGGGAGGAAACGCTCATGGCAAGGCTATTCACAATATTGAAGATGGTAATTAAAGCAATCAAAGCCATAAAACCATAGATAAACAATCCAAAAGAGTAATACGAACCTATTACGCTGCGATTACTGGAGCGCTTATCAGAAAAGGTGACCTCCGTACCAACCATTCTATGAATTTCATCAACATCAGCTTCCGTTGCGTTCTTAGATAACTGCAAATCAATAATTGTATAATCCGTTTCGCCGGTCAGCTGCAGAAAAGTATTTTCCGAACAGATCATTGTTCCTACGTCAGGGGCACTGTTAAAAGGACTGGCAGAAAGTGAGCCGACGATTTTTATATCCGCCGTTTGCCCATTTATGTGCAGAGTAGCCGTATCCCCAGTTTTTATGGTATTTTGTGGTTTAAAAACAATCAGACCGGTATTGCTTTCCTGTTGGACGGTATCTAAAGATCCCTCCAGTAAAGAATTCTTAGCCCATCCAAATTGGTTTTCCTCATAAGAAATCAAATCCACCTTTTTTTCCTGTCCATTCACCGTAACCGGTACATTATAGGCAAACTTTCGTCCGTATACCCGTTTAACCGCCGGATTTTCCTGAAATTCCCCTAACAAGATACTGCGAATCGAACAGGTACTATCCGGGCTGACAATGGATAAATCCGGTGTCCATGGCTTTAAGGGAGTAAGCGAATGGTGCATAAAATCAATTGTGACCGAAAATGCTAAAAAAAGCATAATACTTAGTGAAAAGGAACCTACCATCAAAACAAAATTCTTCTTACTGGCTTTTGCATGATGGAAACCAAGAGCTGTATCAATCTTAAAAAGTGTAGTATTTGCGGCTTTGCGCACAGGTTGTAAAGAATTCGCATTTCCGGATACGGCTGCCAATGGCGAGACTTTAGCGGCTCTTTTCGCCGGGGAACGAGCGGCCAGAAGAACCGTCAGGATACCTACACTGATACCGGCCACGATACTAGGCAAGCTTATTCCAAATGCTGGCATTCCAGCAAAATATTCCGGACTGAGAAAACGTAGTATGGCGCACAAGATCCAAATAACAACGGCTCCCGTGGAAATGCCCAGCGGAATTGCGAATTTACACCATCCAAGGGCTTCCTTTCGGACGAATCGCATCACCTGCTTTGGTGTCGCACCGATACAGCGCATCATTCCAAAAAATTCGGTACGCTGTGCGACATTGCTGTTTAGACTGCTTGCAATCATCATAATGCCTGCCAGTAAAACCAATAGAAACAAGACAGCAGCTGAACTATAGATTTGAAGCATAAAAGAATTTCCGCTTTGCCCAAGCAATCCCAACAGCTTCGTATTTTCCGAAACCTGTTCGTCTGAGAGTCCAAGCTGAGACTTCATATCATCAATCGTATTGCGTATATTGCTATGAGTGGAAAACTGCACACAAAAGACACTGTTATACTCCGCAGGGTCACCATTCGTGACTCCGGGATACAGGGAACGAAACGCCTTGGTCGTCAAGCAAACCCCATAGGAATCTTCTTCCATCGTTTTAGCGCCATTATTCAAAAAGCCGGAAATCGTAAACTCATAGATGTTTCCGTCAGGCCCATCGACTGAAATCACATCTCCAATTTGCATACCAATCACTGTCTTTACGTTTTCGGTAACCATAGCCTCTTGGTCATCTTGCGGAAACGCTCCGTCCCGAATGTCTTGCGTTTGCATCTTGGTAATCCAGTCTTTATCACTTCCAAAAATAATAGCATCTTTTCCAGATACAGTATAGCCTTGATCTCCCCTAAAATTAAGGACACCATACCAGGAAGATGCAGTTACATCCGGTCGTGCAGAAATTAGAGCGGCTTGTTCTTCATTTATATTTCGCACCATTACATGCCAATTACCATCCTCCATACGGGCCTGCATAATCTGGCTGCGTATAAACATGTCAGCCATACCAAAAATAGCCGTAACTAGAAACACCGCTAAAACAATGCAGAATACAGACATTCTGTTCTGCCTTTTATGGACTTTTGCTGAAAGGGAAACAAGGTCAAGATAACTTTTCATTCTCTTTCCCTCCCAAATCCGTCAGCACACCATCCGAAACGCGCAGCACGCGATCTACTGACGTGGTCAGATGATTGTTATGTGTAATCATTAAAATTGTTTGCTGATAATGGCGCGATGCCTTGTCCAGTAAATCGATTACATCCTGACTGTTTTTGCTATCCAGATTTCCGGTGGGTTCATCCGCCAGAATCAGTTTGGGTCTTGTTATCAGCGCCCGTCCAATTGCAACACGCTGCTGCTGACCGCCGGATAATTGGCTGGGCAAGTGATGGCGGCGTTCTTGAAGCCCTAAGACTTCTAAAATCTCATTCACTGTTGACTGCTCCGGCTTGCGGTAATCCAGAAGAATCGGAAACATAATATTTTGCTCCACAGTTAATTCTGCAACAAGCTGAAAAAATTGAAACACAAAACCGATATTGCGCCTCCTAAAAATAGTACGCTGTTCCTCTTTCATGGAAAATAAATCTTTTCCGTCCATGTAGATGTTACCGGCAGTAGGGGTATCTAAAGCTCCAATACAATTAAGCAGTGTGCTTTTACCGGAACCCGATTCGCCTACCACCGCCGCAAATTCGCCCTGTTCTAATGTAAAAGAAACATCTTTTAAAGCATTTACCTGATTTTCACCCGCTCCATAGGTTTTTGATAAATGCTGTACTTTTAAAATATCCATATATTAAGTACCTCCTTTCTGAATAGAATAACAGGTACACCTTACAATCGGGTGAATAACAGCTTACGGTTCCGTAAGAAAGGAAAGCGTAAAAACTGTCCCCTCATGCAGAGCGCTTTGAACGGAGATGATGCCGCCCTGACCCTCAACAATGGCTTTTGCCAGTGACAGGCCTAGACCTATTCCCTGCATATCCAGAGATTTTTTGCTGCGGTAAAAACGTTTAAACACGTGATGTAAATCTTCCGGAGAAATACCTGAACCATTATCTGTAATCAATATGCGGAGCATTGCAGGGGATCGGTTCCAAGAAATATGGATTTCCCCTCCCGAATTGGTATGATCCAACGCATTTTTAACGATATTTCCAATCGCTTCGCTGGTCCACTGCTGATCACAAAGGAGGGTTTCTTCCGGTGTTTCATCGACGATGATTTCTTTTCCCTCACTGGCTGCCCGTGTTGTCAGTTCACTGACAGCTTGAGCAATTAAATTCGATATACGACAGCTTTCTTTTTCAAAAGCAATACTGCCAGCATCTAATCGGGTAATTTTCAGCATGACTTGAATCAGCTGATCCATACGTTTTAGAGCTAATTCTGTCTTTTGGGAATACTCCATTACGGTTTGAACATGATCCGGTTCATCGGCAATGATTTCGTGATACATAGTTAGTGCCGCAAGCGGTGTTTTCAGCTGATGTGATATGTCTGAAATTGTACTTTTTAAAAATTCTTTTGCTTTCTGACTGGCTTCGCTTTTTGACTGGAGTATTGTAGCAAGCTGTTCTACGGAAGCAAAGAGACGATAGATTGTTCCCTCGTTCATTTGTGGCATGTGGCAGGAAAAATCGCTCTCTGTAAAATTGGTAATCACCTTTGCCGCCTGAAGATAAAGCTGCTCTCTTTTCCATAAGAAAATGAATGCTCCAACCAAAAGCAAAGAGGATAGAAGCATTCCAAAAAGCAGCATATAGGATTCTGAAATCTTCTGAAACTCAGCAATGAAGGGAAGAAATCTTATTGCGGTATGTTCTGTTACACCAATATTAGCAAGTAGTGCTTTCCCCTCTTGGCTGTTTGTTGTACTCGTAATGGCTTTGGCAATCACATCTTTTGAAACACCCTGTTCCAAGAAAGAAGTCACAACGGCATTGTCGTGCGATAGAAATAAACCATGCACGGCTTTTTTCTGTACAGCATTCAACCCTATGCCAGAAAGAAAAATCAGCAAAACAAAGGTTAAAATAAACACACTAAAATATTTGAATTGTTTATCACGAAAAAGGTTCATACAGATACCTCGTTCCACTGATAGCCAAATCCCCGGATCGTTATTAAATGCTCTGGATGGGAAGGATCAGATTCAATTTTTTCACGGAGCCGCCGCACATAAACGGAAAGAGTATTATCGTCCACAAAGTCGCCTGTATTGTCCCACAGTTCATTTAATATAGTATTACGAGTAGTCACCCGGTTAGCATTTTTTACGAATAAACAAATAAGACGGTATTCTGCGCTTGTTAAATCCAGAGTTTTTCCATTTAACAACACCCGGCTTCCTAAAAGGTCAATCGATATATCACCACATTCTATTATGGTATGGTTATTTTGATTGGAAATTCCCATTCGGCGCAGCAGGGCACGTATCCGGGAACACAGTTCGCCGAGTTTAAAAGGTTTTGTAACATAGTCATCGCCACCGCAGTCCAGCCCCCGAATGACATTCACCTCTTCATCGGAAGCGGTTAAAAATAGAATAGGAATCTTATATCCTTGTTTCCTCACTTTTTCGCAAACTTCAAAGCCCGTCCCATCCGGCAATGTCACATCAAGAATAAGTAAGTCGTATTTATCAATCATAGGTAACCAGCCCAAGGCTTCTTCTACCGTACGGACAAGTTCAACATCAAAGCCATTGCGCTCTAAAGAATATTTCAGCCCATCCACTAAACTGATGTCATCTTCTAATAGCAAAATTTTATTTTCCATCGTTCATTCCCCTTTTTCTGGCATCCACTGGTTTTTCCGCATCTTTTGGAATTGCCCATGCACGACCAAAGCGAACTGCTCCGTCAATTCTGTTTTCCCCACATAGCTTTTGTATTCTCCGCTTGGAGATTTCCCATTTTTCAGAAGCCTGCTGCACAGATATATAATCAAGCATTTGTTTTCCTCCACAATGTTTATTGATTCCAGTATATATGCAATAGCGAATGAATTCAACAATCCCTTTTACCAAATGTATTCTTGTCAACCGTCATCATTGGTTCGTTAATTGTCCGGAGAGCCATTCTGTCAGCTCCGTAAGCTCAGAGGGAAACAGTATACCATGAGTTTTCACCCCGGTCACGCCCCAAAGCTCGCCGCTCCATTCCTCCAGGCAATCATCCATATCACCCCATTCATTCTCTCTGTAGATATGAGGGAAGAGGTGGCTGAATAACTGCAGGGTTTGCAGTTCATTTTTCATGGTGCATCTGTCCTTTCATTCTGATTTAAAATCACCTTTTCCGTCAAGAAACGGTATTAATCGTTCAAGCAAATTTTCATTGATTATGTCATATGTTGCGATTTCCAGCAGTTTGACAACTGTATCATCATTTATGTATTCCGCTAATGAAACAATGCTAGAAATATCTATTCCATGTTTTGCAAGACCTTTTGCCATTTTGTCAAGTAAACTGGGTTTTAGCAACGGTGCGATATTTACTATATCAGATATGCATTGTTTGTCCAATTCACTGCATAAATCTTGCCCTTCCACAGCGCTTTCATGAATGGCGGCTTCCTTATCAGTTGGATGGCCGGAACTAATAAGTTCATCAAGAGTGATACCGAATATCGGGGAAACTGTCTCCGCACTCATATTTTGATATTGCTTGACGGGTCAGGTTAAGTCGTTCAGCAAGTTCAGATTGTGTCATGTCTGCTTTTTTACGAAGCTTTGAAGTATATGCACCAAATTTTTTTATATCAAACATAAAAGATACCTCCTTATATTCAGAATATCGTGGATGCAAAGGCAAATCAAGCAAAGGATAGTTGCCATTAACCATATCCAATGTTATGTCACCCATTCCGAGAAAGAACCTCCGTTAGCAAGGTATAACGGCATCTTTTCCTCGATAATAGGTTCTATGTTCTCAATAATACATTCTTTGATTTCTTCAATTAAAAAAGACACAATTTCAAAACTGAAATGTGCCTTATTTGCCCTTTATTTACCAAGTGTCCGTCCAAGCTTTCATGCCTGCGGTTTAATATCATAAGTGATAATTCCCCCACAGATTATTAGTACTAAAATTATTCAAAAACAAAAGAACCGTAAGCTATTTATAAAATCCCTGTCTCGTATCATTGTTCCCCATAAATACAGTTCTCAAGTGCCTCTTTTAACCCTTCAAAATCCAAATAGTCTTCAATAAATTGTTTGCGTAGTAAATTAAAAGGAATAAACTCGTTATATTTACCATCAATCTGCACTTTCTCAGGTAAAGGAAGTTCATATAAATCTAGATCAGATTTTATAATATCGGAAATAATATATTCCAATTCTTCTTTCGTTCCAGTAAAATTCACCTCTAAATAGACACAAGTAATCCAGGGATGTTTACTTTTTATTTTCCTTTTCAACAATGCAAAATGAAGAGTTAATAGCTGTCGTGTCCCCAACCAAGGGAACACCGCATATTTTACATCAGAGAGAGGGGTAACCAGATTTTCTAAAATACCGCTATTTCGAGCAATGTATTGTATTTCCGTTAATCGTTCACGACACCTTTCACTCAAGTAGGGATATGACAAATCACCTTTAAGAATGCTGCGGACCTTTTTTACTAAAACAGTATGCAGCTCCGCATCGAAATCCACGTCCCAGTCAACGACTGAAATACCTGGTACTTTTTTAACAAAAATTACCTTTGATTTTGTATTAACATCAACCGTTTCCCATGTCATGCCCGCTAATGCAAAACGAGTACCAACAGGGTAAATCTTATCAACAGTACCGATTGTGCGGTTTTCATCCTTAACAAGCAAATATTCCGGTGCAAGGAAAACCGTGAGAAAATGATGACTATTTACAATTTTTTCGCCTTCTCTGCCGATCATCAAGCCCCCGTGTTCTGTCCGCTGTAATTGCTCAATATTGATAAGATGAGTCAATAACTGTTTATAATCCTCCTGGGAAATATGGCTAAAACAACCCAAAGTAAGGATGGCCTGCGCAAGAGCTGCAGGGGAAAGTTCACCACTGCTTTTTAAGTGGCTCATCGTTTGATGATACAGAAGGTTATATGCATGATGATGCGGATAAATTGGTTCTATCCAATGGTCCTTTATATACAGCTCAATAATAGCAATCGTTCGGATAAACTCCCAATTGATAGGCCCCAGTGTATCTGCCGGATTGATTCGGATATCTTCAACAAAGGTGAATAGAAGTTGTGGAACCTGACCTCGGCGTCCACATCTGCCAAGCCGCTGTGCAAAGCTGGAGACGCTAAGCGGGGCGCCGACCTGTACTGCCTGATCAAGCGAACCAATGTCAATACCTAATTCCAATGTAACGGTTGCACCGGTAACAATTTTATCATCACTTGATTTCATCTCATCCTCCGTGTTTTCACGAAGCAACGCAGAAACATTTCCGTGATGAACCCGGTAAACATCTGGCGCCTTTTTTTGTAGCGCAATTTCACGAAGATTCGCCATAACAAGTTCGGTTTCTTCCCGGCTGTTTGTAAAGATGATGGTCTTTTTATCAAGCGTCATCTTAAATAAATATTCGTAATGCTCACGATCACCCATATTCCCGCCTGTTACAACCTTGTTATCGCTTGCGTCGTTGTCAGAGATATCACGCTCATCGTGTAGATTAACAAAACGTTCCACATGAAGCTTGATACGCTTCTTTCCATCTTCCGTTATAGGGGCAGCACAGTTACGGCCAGTTCCTGTATTGAGCCAGTTCTGTGCGGAAGACACATCACCGAGCGTTGCCGAAAGGCCGATACGCCTTGGATTTACGCCAGTCAGCTTTTGAAGACGTTCTAAGATGCACAACAGCTGAACACCGCGTGCATCGCGCATAAACTGATGTACTTCATCAATAATGACAAATCGCAAATCAGAGAACATTTGGAGGCAAGCGCCACGCTTATTGGTTAAAAGGCTTTCAAGTGATTCCGGGGTTATTTGGATAATCCCTTCCGGATGCTTGATCAACTCATTTTTCTTGGTTTGTGATGCGTCACCGTGCCATTTACAAACAGGAATATGTGAATCAACAAGTAACTGCTCAAGGCGTTTGAACTGGTCGTTAATAAGAGCTTTCAGCGGTGAAATATACATTACGCCTACCGAACGGGAAGGTTTCTCATACAGCTCCGTAAGCACAGGCAAAAAAGCCGCTTCGGTTTTTCCAGAGGCCGTGCCAGAGGAAAGCAGTAAATTGTCATCACTGTTAAAAATGACCTCGCAAGAGGCAACCTGTATTCCACGTAATTCCTCCCATTTGTTCTGATATATGAAATCCTGTATGAAAGGAGCAAGTCTGTTAAATACATCCATCTTAGTTTACACCTCGAAATCTAAAAAATCACTGTGTATCGTTTCATCGGACAAACCACCCTTGGCCATCTCAAAGCTGTTGCTGCCTAAAATATCAGACACACTACTATTTGGGTTCTGATGCAGAATATTAACAAGTTCGATGAAATCACGGATGATTTCTCTCGGTGTGATATGTGTGCCTGCACCAACACGATTATATTCCACGGTCAGAAAGTACAGTAAATCCTCATGATTCATCGTTGGTGTATAGCTGTATAGCTGTGCATGAATGTCCCGCAGTTTTTCAACGAGAACATACACCTCTTCTTGCGTAAGCATTTGCAGCCTAATAATAGGAGCGGTTAAGTCCTTCATCTCTTCAGTGGCAAAATGTCCTTCTGCAAGGCGAGACCGAAGAGCTTCATAACTGAACATACCTTTGTATTTATCTTCAATGCACTGAGGTGTACCGCCGATTAAAAATCCAATATGCTTTGCTTTGCCCTGTAACACGTCGTTATACATAGTCAGTATTTTTTCATAATTATTTTGTCTTGTGATGGAGTTTGGAATCTTATAAATATTGACAAGTTCATCAATGAAAACCAATAGCCCCTTATATCCGGCGTTTACTAAAAAAACAGCAAATAATTTCAAAAAATCATACCATGTTTCATCCGTAACAATGAAATTAATATCCAAATCTGCCTTTGCTTCTTTGCGGGATGCATATTCGCCGCGAAACCACTTCAGTACATTTGATTTCATTGCGGCATCATCTTGTTGGTAGGCTCTCCAGTAAGCAGCAACTGCTTTGGCGAACTCAAAACCGTTTACCATGCCCTCAAGAGAACCAGCTACGACATATATCTGTTTTTCAACTAATCGATTGAACGCTTCGCCTTCTGCATCGGACTGTGCTCTTATAGACGCCTGTATACCTGAGATCCATTTTTCCAAAATCAACGGCAGTGCGCCACCATCCGGCTTTGATTTCGTTGAAAGGTTTTGGATCAGTTCTTTGTATGTTGCAAGTCCCTGCCCTTTTGTTCCCGCAAACCGTCGCTCAGGGGAAAGGTCAGCATCAACCACAGCAAAGCCTTTTGCAGTCGCATAATTACGTATGGTTTGAAGTAAAAAGCTCTTACCGCTGCCATACTTACCTACAATAAATCGAAAAGAAGCACTTCCATCCTCAATCATTTCAATATCATGTAAAATCGCAGCAATTTCCTGTGTTCGCCCTACGGTGATGTATTCAAGTCCTATGCGGGGGACCACACCCCCCTTTAATGCATTGATTAGTATATTAGCTATCCTCAACGGCAACTTATTTTCCATTATATTACACCATTTCCTTAATTTTATTTATATATTCTTCATATATAGTCAGACTATCGTCAAGTTCAAGAATGTTATCACCGATTGTGTCAATCGCCTTTTCATTAATACTGTCAGCCAACACTTCCAGCATAACTCCGTTGGCATCTGCAAAATGCTTCAGATTTGTATCCCCTTGAAGTATTAATTTAAGCGCATTCACTTCTGTTTCGCCGAGTATATGAAAAAAACTTGTCCAATTGTCTTGCATTGCTATAGGAGCGTCGGTAAAAACAGTTTGAGATATAGCAGGACTAGTCTCTGCTGTGCTTGATTCAAAATACATCATAGGTTCGATATCTGGCACGATCAGTTTTTCCTGAGTGTCATCAGCTTCAAGTCTTATTTTATGAAGAGAAGTTTCATCCACGGATACAACAATTTTCGTTGATTCTTTGTAATACTCATTCACTGCTTCGTGAATTATATATTCAAGGGAAAGGCCCACAGATTCAAGTTTTTTTATAAGTTCTTTGTCAACTAAATGAATATCAGCAGACAGCTTGTGTTTAAACTTTGTAACTTTTCGTAACTCAGATTCTGTTTGCTTCATAATATAGCCAATGAGTTGCCGACCGCTATTCATAGCCAGTGTGGAACTAAAAGACCAAAAGTTTTGAGAACATATATATATTTCTTTATCGGAAAACACAACTTTCTTATCCGGTCTATTAATTGCGGAATAAAACAATGCATCCTTGAAAGGCGTCCATACAGACATCTTATTCGTCGGATAAAAAATCAAATCGTCAAAAATGATACCTGCTCTATTAAAAACAACTCTAAGTTTATGGATTACCATACAAAAACAATCACTGAGCTGCCCTTTTGTATCATTGGTAAAAAAAATTGATTTTCTGATATCATACTTTGAAACATTGCAAAACAAATCAAAGTTGTCGTTCATGTCTGTTTCGTACATGAATACTTTGGCATAATGTGCTTGCAGATTGTTTTCACAGACAAATTCCTTAAATGGCTTCGGGAGATCATAATAAATATGGTAGTCCTTTATCCACTTAACCATATATTTATCAATCGAAGAGTCAAAACGCTTGAAAGCTCTCCAGAAAAACATCAGCTTATCAAGTCCTTCCTGAGAGTCAGCCACTCCGATATTATGAATCAGCTCGTAAATATAAACAAAGGCATATGATAATGAAACATTTGTAACATTACCTTTTCTTACATCAGTCCGCCATGTAAAATATGTTCTGAGCTGCGCATAACTCATTTGCTGGTAATAAGGAAAATAGTTTGAAAATTCTACATAGCCATTGTAATCATCTTCGTAATCCTTCATGAAAACAGCTTGTTTATAGAATACTTTTGAATTACTAATCCGTGTTTGCTTGTTATAAAAATGAGAATTGAAATTAGAAGGAAGCTGGGTATCTCTTGCTATTTGCCTCATTTCATTAAATATCTTACGATTCTCATCAACGATAGGATTTACTACTTGCGGCTGAGGTCTAGAAAATGCCCGATTGTTGTTTGTTCCTCCGTCAATTTCAATTTCAGCAAAAACCTCGTCTTCAAAAGAAACAGGAGTGACGTTTTGCAGAAACTGTTTTAATTGATTTTCCTTTTCTTCAAAAAAAGAAATTTGTCCCGGTATTTTTACAGGTTTATATTTCTGGTCATTTTTGTTCATACGCATTATAATTACGAGAAATACCCGCTACCTCCTTTTTTTGATATAAGCTGTCTCTCTTAAAAGTCTATTCCTTTCAATCTTTGACAGCTGTAAACAAACTCAATTAATCATCATCTTCATCACAATATTTTTAATGCGGCCTATAGAGATAATATATCATATTTATATGGATAAAGCAAACAAATGTTCTTGCTGTTGATTTCATATCTGGTAGCTGATTGGTCATAAAAGAAGCCATAAAGCATGGTCAACCTACCGCCTTATGACTCCATGATTCCTTATGATATCGATTCTTATTCTTGCTCTGGCTTTATAATACCCATCAACCGTTTGATTTCCTCAAACTCTATGGGAGTATAATCAATCCGTTCCACACTAACACAAAAACTCTGGCTACTATAATCGGTATACTGCTTGCTGGAATGTACATGACAAAAAATATTGGCATAGGGCATGTTGGTATTGGTATAAAGCGGCTCATGAGACAGTATCCAAAAGTGATCTAAAATAATAGGAGCATCGTAAACCCGATGAAATCCCATATCATAATAACATTTCACATTTGGATTGTCATGATTCCCAAGGATCAGATATTTGATTCCCTTCAGCCGTTTTACAATCCCGGCAGTAACCTCAGCCTTATAAAAAGAAACATCTCCTAACTGATAGACCTTATCCTGTTCTCCAACTACCAGGTTCCAGTTAGCAATCAGTGTATCGTCCATTTCTTTCACCGTTTTAAATGGACGATTCTCATAAGCCATAATTGCACTGTGACCAAAATGCGGATCGGCAATAAAAAAAGTATTCATAGTTCCTCCATAGCTCTACAAATAATCTAATACCAGCCTAACCGATTGCTCCGGTGACTGATCTGAGGTGTCGGGCCAAAATCCAATTTTAGGAGTTTCCCGCATAAAGTCCGCGTGTAGTGTTTCCCGCGTAAAACCAATATACCCAACCTTTCCCCGCGATGCCTCTCGCTTCTTTACTGTTTTCACATTTGGACAAAGCACTATTACATGAACACTCCGGTCCCCCAGCATATCTAATATCTTGGAAAGCTCTTCGCCGTAATAATTATCCTGCATAACAACAGAAAACCCGCTATCATAATAGGTTCTGGCCACATCTGCGGTCAAGCCATAGCGCAGATGCAACTGTCGGACGGCTTCGTCGGATGGCTGTACGGGCATCTCTGCACGTCCTGATACAATCATTGTTCGAAATATATCACCGCGCAGGTGTACGCTGTTTACAATTTTTGAAGCGAGTAGTTCTGCAACTGTTGATTTTCCAGATGTCATAACACCAGTAATTAAATATATTGCCTTCTCCAGCATAACACACCTCCTATTGATGCTTTTTAAATCCGTAAAGTATTTTATCCCAACGATAAATTCAAATTTTTCATTTTATCACTCTATCTATCTAATATTAAGAAAAATTGCTTAGCAAGAATCAGAATAAAAAAGACTTTATTCAAATCGGCCGCCTACGGCTAAGACATTGCAAGCCGAATATGCAGAACTGCTTTCGAAGAATAAAAAAGCAAACTGAAATGTCCGAATACCTCCATTGCTTGGACTTATTTTGCTGTTTTCTCAAACAGATAAAAAGCCACTTGACTCTGACACCGTGTCAAGGCTTAAGGTCAATTTCAAAGGAGGGATATGAAAATGAATTTTAAGATTTACTCGAAGCAAAGCATTATAACTAATCCCAAGCAGTTTATAGACAAATACAAAGATTTACCAGCATCTCCAAAGGAATTACTGAAAATAGTGCAAGGATTAGTCATTCATGGTGACCAGGGAAAGCTGTACAACACTACCTTCAGCAAAAGACAGATGGATGAAGAATTGTTACGCACTGTCCCGCAAATGTTAGAGAAATTATTACAATTCAACCAAAGTTCCCTGTTAGACACAAGACCCGCAAATCTTCGTCTGATTGGAATGTGCAGAGATTACGCTCTACTCTTCTTATCTTTTCTACGGCATAAGGGTATTCCTGCAAGACTGCGTGTTGGCTTTGCTAATTATTTTGAAAGTGAACTAATGTATGAAGATCACTGGCTTATTGAATATTACGACAAAGAAAAACATCATTGGGTGCGTGTAGACGCACAGCTTGATAGCATTCAGAAGGCTCATTTTGGGGTGACTTTTGACACTGAAAATATGCCGTCAGATGCAGGATATCTACTTGGAGGGCAAGCGTGGACGCTATGCCGCTTGGGAGAGCGCCATCCGGAGGATTTTGGCTACAATAAAAACTGGAAGGGTTGGCATTCCGTCAAAGGGAATCTATTACATGATTTCAACAGCCTACTTGCTATGGAACTCCTGCCGTGGGATTTGTGGACGGAGCTTAGTACGAAAAAATATAATAATCTAAGTCGGCGGGAAAAGGACATTTTAGATGAAATGGCTATGCTTACCACAAATCCTAACATCACGGAAGAAGAACTCTTAGCATTTCAAAAACGTTTGCCTGCGGAGTACATGGAGGCTATCCATTCAAAACTTAAGCTGTTGGGTATTGAGGGGCAATACGAAACGTTGAGCCCCGATATGCTGGAGACAAAGTTTTCTATAATTCCATCAGCAAAAGAACGAACTGTAGTTACCCCCGTGAAAGATAATAAACATCAATTGGTGTTAAAAGGGTGTCGTCAAAACAACTTAAAAAATGTGAATGTGATCATTCCAAAAGAAAAGCTTACTGTCATCACAGGTGTAAGTGGAAGCGGTAAATCGTCTCTAGCTTTTGACACAATTTATGCAGAGGGAAAACGTCGATATCTCGATAACATGTCAAATGCTGCTAAAATGCAGGAACAGATAGAAAAACCGGATTTTGATACGATACAAGGTCTCACTCCCACCATTGCAATTGAGCAGAAAAAAGGAAGTCAAAACCCTCGTTCTACCGTTGGAACGCTGACAGGTATTTTGGATCACCTGCGAATGCTATATGTTGCAATCGGAATACCTCATTGCCCTTATTGCGGAGTGCCTGTACAAAAAGATAGCAAAAGTAAAAATCGTTGTCCTGTTTGCGGTAGCCTGTTTCAAGGGCTGACAGCATCAACGTTTAATGCCAATGCTCATGTAGGGGCATGCCATACCTGCAATGGGCTTGGAATTTTATATGAAGTTAACACGGATACTATTGTGGTGAATGGCGACCTATCTGTGTTAGATGGAGCTACTTCCTACTTTGGAAAGCTGCGTGGTAAAAAACCAACAGGAAACTGGATGCTCGGAGAATTATATGCAATAGCAGCCGATATGAACGTGGATTTAGATCTGCCTTGGAATGAGTTACCCAATGAATTCAAACAAGCAGTATTTTACGGCACAGGGGATAAAATTTACAGCTTTAAATATAATTCCGGAGGACGTGATACAGAAATCAATCGCCCCGCAGCTGGAGCAGTAAGCCATATACAGCGATTATTCCGAGAATCCAAGTCAAATGATAATCCACAAAAAGAATATATGCGGGAAATTCCCTGCCCCACCTGTCACGGAGAATTATTGTGCTATGAAGCCCGCTACACAACAATTATAGGATACCGTTTGCCCGAACTAACAAAGATGTCCATTGACAAGCTCTGGAATTGGGTATGCAACTTGCAGGAATTGCTTTCAGATAATCAGAAAAGCAAAGCCGAAGAAGTTCTGCTCGAAATTCAAAATCGAATTGTAAATCTCTTACAAGTTGGTTTGCCATATGTATCTTTGAGTCGAACCGCTCCAACCCTTTCAGGTGGTGAATTACAGCGTGTACGGTTGTCTAGCCAGCTTGGCAGTGAACTAATTGGTCTTACCTATATCCTTGACGAGCCCTCCATCGGGTTGCACCCACGAGATCATCATCTGATGATTGACACTATCAAGCATCTACGGGATAAGGGAAATACCGTTATTGTTGTAGAACATGATAAGGATACAATGTTAAATGCTGATTATATCGTTGATATCGGCCCTGGTGCGGGAACTTTCGGCGGTGAAATTGTGGCCGCAGGAACTGTGGATGAATTTATGAAAAATACATTGTCTGCTACCGGACGTTTTCTTAGCAAGAGCAAATCATGTGAGCCAGAAAATACAATAAATCCTCATAAGTGGATGACTCTGAACGGATGTACTGGAAACAATCTTAAAAATATCAACGTCCGTTTTCCACTTCATACAATGTGCTGTATTACTGGTGTAAGCGGTTCTGGGAAAAGCTCACTCATTTTTGGTACCTTGATACCGGCACTGAACAAGGTGATTAACCATCAAAGGTGTGTCGATTCCAGTTATCTCTCCTTTGAGGGATATGAGGATATTGATGGGTTTGTCCAGATGGATCAAAGTCCAGTTGGGAAGTCCTCACGCTCAACCCCTGCAACCTATATTGGTGTTTTTGACACTATCCGCAGCGTATTTGCAAAACAACCCAGAGCTTATGAGCTTGGGCTTAGTGAAAGCCATTTCAGCTTCAACTCAAAGGGCGGTGGATGCCCTGTGTGTGAGGGGCAGGGGCAAATTAAAGTCGCTTTTCAATATATGGCGGACACTTACGTTACTTGTCCAGAATGTAAGGGCAGCCGCTATCAGGAGTGTGTGCTAGAGGTTCTTTACAAGGGAAAAAGTATTGCAGAAGTCTTGCATATGGATGTGTCGGAAGCACTATTACTTTTTAAAGATGTTACAGAGATTGTACAAAAGCTGTCCCTAATGGATGAAGTAGGTCTGCCTTACCTAAAACTGGGCCAAAGCACTGCTACTCTTAGCGGAGGTGAAGCACAAAGACTGAAGCTTGCCAAGGAACTGAGCGGAAAGCAAAAAAGGCATATGGTCTATATATTGGATGAACCGACAACTGGGTTGCACTTTCAGGACATTGAAAAGCTGCTATTGATTTTCCGCAAATTGGTTGATGCAGGGCATTCACTATACATTATTGAACACAACACCGAAATCATCGGAGCCTCAGACTGGATTATTGATATTGGGCCAGAGGGAGGAAATGCTGGAGGGCAGGTTGTGGCCGAGGGAAGTCCGGTGAAAATTAAAAGAAATCCAGCAAGCGTTACTGGCAAGTATCTGTGAGGAGGGAACGAATGAAAATATGGTCGAAAGAATCTTGGCAGTATAAACTCACGGCGTATATGTTGAGCCAAGGAATATCCCTACTTGGTTCATCGGTTGTATCGTTAGCAATTATCTGGTATGTCACGCTGGGAACTGGCTCTGGTAGTTTGGTTGCAGGTGTTACCATCACAACTTTTCTGCCACAGGCTGTGGTAATGTTATATGGTGGCATACTTGCCGACCGTCACCCACCTAAGCGTATTGTGATTTTAAGCGACTCTATGATAGCTATTTCCACTTTTATACTGGCTATTTTGTTTATTACTGGTATAGATAATATAGGCTGGGTGTTTTTCTTTAATGTTTTACGTTCTTTTGGAACAGGCATCCAACTTCCTTCTTCAAAGAGTATATTGCCACAGATTGTTCCAAAGGATCAATTGATAAAAGCAAACAGTATCAATACCGGTGTGTGGAGTGTCATTCAATTGATATCGCCGGGGCTTGGCGGCCTTGTTATGAGCCTTATGGATATGGAGTATGTGTTTTTAATTGATGTAGTGACTGCTGTAATCAGTATTATTATTTTAGCTACCATCATCGTGCCATCGGCCGAAATACAGCAATGCAATGAAAATACACGAGAGGAGCTAGTGCAAGGTTTTCGTTACATCATGAATTCTAGTGCATTGCGCAATGCAATACTATTATACACCATATTTCAGTTCTTGGTCGTTCCGGCTTCACAGCTTACACCACTGTTAGCATCTAAAAATGTGGGTGGTGAAGTTTGGGTACTCAGCGTGATAGAAACAGCGTTTTCAATCGGCGCACTGTCAGCAAGTCTTTTTATGGCGTATAGAGAGCTAAAAGTTCCCCATTTCAAACTCATCGGGTTGTCCTCTATTGTTTTTGGAATGACAATGCTCCTGTTATTGCCTGCACGAGGTATTCTGCTGTTTGCAGCAATGATGTTCCTAATGGGAATCGGCAGTCCTTTGTATTACACACCGCTTATCACTCACATACAAGAGAGTACCGAGGACTCTTATATGGGTCGTACCTTTTCATATGTAGATTTATTGTCTTCACTTGCAACACCACTTGGCATGATGATATTTGGTCCTTTAGCTAATGTCAGTATCCTTCTACCTTTTGTAATTCCAGGTATTGCACTAATCTCATTGGGCATTTGGGTTCGAAAGAAAATGCAAAAATAATAGGGCTTGCCCTAAGGGGCAGCCCATCTTTTCAAATCATACTTCAATTAGCGGGATTTGTATCTCTGTTAGGTATTCTTCTGGGTTATCAGTATCCTCATGGTCGATAATTGTGACCTGACGAGACGGACTTCCCATAGTATATGGGTGGATTTTGTCAAGCCAATCTGCAAAAGAATAGTAAGCACCTGCAATATTTTCATATGGACCATAAACCATCATGCAAGCCATTTTATCAATATTTTCAAGCATGCGATAAGTAAAAGCTCCTTTGCTCTTGCCTAACCGCTTCACAATAAGGCATACTTCAATATCAACACCTGAGTCCATGTGTTCATCGTCGTGATAAATTGCAACATTGTTTTGACTGCTTCTATCAAACTCAATATGCTCTTGATGGACAAAATCCATAAGTTCACTCCAAAGTTTACCTTCATCAAAATGACTATCAACCTTACGGCGAAGCGATATAACAGGATATGAAGGTATGGATTTTATAGTTACATTATAATATTGGTCAAATTTGTCCGTCTCAATATGTGCGATAGCAGAACGAATCTGTTCAATACGCTTTTTCTCCATTTCAATAACTTCTTCAATATCTCGAATTTTGTTATTAAGGCTTTGCATTAGATATGTATCATTCCAGTTTTGCAATAACTGCGTAGTTTCAGCTACTCCAAAATTAAGGTCTCTCAGTAGTACAATTTTTTGCAACCCCGGCACCTGATCCGCAGAGTACAGCCGATAGCCAGTCGCTGGGTCTATATAAGATGGTTTAAGCAGTCCTTGATTATCATAATAGCGCAGCATTCTTACAGAAACGTGCGTCAATTTTGAGAAATCACCTATTTTTAGCATTTGTTCACCCCTCTCGTTATTAGTATACGATTTGTTTTTTTATACTTCAAGTCACAAAATGTAAAATATAAGTCCTGACATTGGCTCGGTATCAGGGCTTAAAGATGAAAATAAGACAAAAGGAGAGGGTTATATGCCGCCTATACAGTTCCCATAGGATTTTTTGATAAGTATCAAAGCTTAAAGCAATGCCAAACTATGAACTCGCTGACAATGGGCAATTTGATGTCATTGAGGAACATTTAAACCCTTGGAAATTTCCATGCATTCTCTTTCGCAGACTCAACAGCCTCTTCCACAATCTCAACGCCAATGACTTTTTAGCAACTGGTACAAGTATCTGTGCAATTTACCTGTTGTGCTATATAAATCAAAGATTAGCTTATCTTTATCTCACCAAATATTCTCTGGCCATAGAATAAAGTACCTCTGCATTTCTTCTTGACTCGAAGTCACAAGATTTACTAACATTTTTAGATCTAGTACTATTAAGTTTCTCTTCAAACACATCTCATTCCAGCCCTTCTATCCCCCTAATTTCCGCTCCAAAAGGCAATGCCCCCATCACAACTTTTTCCCAAGGTGTTCCTATAACAGAATCTAAGACAACGATTGCTCCTTTATCTTCCTCTGTTCTAATTAACCGTCCACATCCTTGTTTTAATTTAAGTCCCATCTCAGGATAATCAACTGTTATGACGGGATCTAATCCTTGTTCTCTTGCCTCTTTACGTTGTACTTCAATGAGAGGATCTAGAACTGGGAAAGGCAGCTGCCAGACGATTAGCAAGGTTAATGCATCACCTGGTACATTGATTCCTTCCCAAAAATTTGCACCAATCAATACCGAGAATTCCTCCTCTTTAAACCTTCGTACAAGATGCCCTCTCTCCCCTTTATCTTCCCATAGAATATCAAATGGAAATTGATATCCTTCCAATCTCTTTCTGATTTTACGAACTTCCTCCATCGAATTGGTAAGTACGAGAGCCCGTCCCTCATTATTATTTAATAGGGATACTAACTTTTCAATGCCGTGGGTAGACTTTTCTTCTAAACTGTGTGAAGACTGTGGTAAGTAGACAACAACCTGTTTTTCTAAATCAAAAGGACTTTCCACCGTAGATTTGGAAGGTTCCTTTAATCCAAGCGTTCGTATAAAATAATCAAAATCGCCTTCATTACTTAACGTTGCTGAGGTAAATATCACTGGTAATTCCTTCTGAAATAAATGTCGGTTTAACATCTCATTTAAATTCCTAGGAACAACCCAAAAACTACCATCCCCTCTATCAATCCAAGCTATCATATCTGTACTATTATTTCTACTAAATCTGTCTAGTGCCATTATGGCTCTTTCAATTTGCCCTTCATATGCTTGTATTTGGTTTGCGGATAATGACTCTGTATATAGTTCTTGCTCAATCTGCATCTCTAGATGAAGGTGATCTAATGTCTTTCGAAATACTTTAGCCGTCTTTTGCAACGTATCATTCATCCGAATGGATATTCTTTCTGAGCTTTCTGCTATTATCACAGATCTATTTAATTTTTCAAAAAAGTCATAAGAAGCCTGTTCCATCGCAGCTGTTGCTGAAACCAATGAATCTCTTGCTCCCTGTATTTCCCCAAGGGTGAAGACAATATTGTCAATCTCCTCCTTGCTTATTTGTTGTCCTGCTTGCATGGCTGCTGGTAGCAGTATTTTATGCCCTTCATCGAGAATAACTGCAGAATAATTTGGAAGTATCGGCAATTGTCCATTCGCTAATCGTTCTTCCCTTGTCCATAAGTCATTAAAAAACGTTTCATGATCTACAATAATTAAATCTCTCGCAAGTCTATAATATTCTCTTGCCTTAACAAGTTTGCAATATCCACGGTTCATGCAAATATCACACGACATAGATTCATTCCAACCAATCCTCTTCCAAATATGATCTGGTACGGTAGATATTTCTGAACGTTCACCTAATTTTGTTTTATTTAACCACTGATTAATCTCATCCGACATCATATCAAATTCTTCCAAATTTTCATTTACTCGAACATCGCATATATACTGACGTGAGTCTTTTGCCATCCTAGCATCTATCTCTAATCCAAGTAACCTAGAAAGGGTTTTAATATCCCCCGAGTCACCAGCAAGTTGTTCTTGAAGTGCTGTACTAGCACATGCAATCACTACAGGTTTTCCACTAAACCTAGCATAGGGAATTGCTGATAATAAATAAGCGAATGTTTTGCCTGTTCCAAGTCCTGCTTCCGCTAAGTGAACTTTTTTGCTGCAAACAGCATCAGCTATCTGAAAAGCTGTAAATATTTGTTCGTCCCGAACTTCGTATCCAAGCTCAGGAAGGATATCATACAAAACGTCACCAATCCATTCAACTAATTTAACTTGAAAATCTTCTCTATTACTATAATCAAAGGGTACTTTTACCCTTGTGTTAATTGTACACAATGCACACATGTTTCTTTTTCTCCTATAAAGCTAAACTTATACCTTTTTGTATTAATACCCGCTTTAACAAACTTAATCCTCTATCCCCCCTGTTAAAAGGAGATAGAGGATTATTTATTTTAAATAAAAACACACCTACATATCCTGCCCAAAATTCCGAATCCCTTTGACTTCCTGGGCTTTCCACTCAAGCAGAACCACTGTTTCCACGTTCGCCGTCGAAGGAAACATATCCACGCAACAAACCTTCTCCACCCGATACCCTCTCTCTTGAAGAACAACCAAATCTCTCACCAAACTAGTCGGCTTACAAGAAACATAAACCATCCTGTCCACGCCAAAATCAATAATCTTCCCCAACGCCTTCGGATGAATCCCATCTCTCGGCGGATCCAAAATAATCAAATCCGGCTTATCTTTCAACTCATCAATTATCTTAAGTACATCCCCGTCAATAAATTCACAATTCTCAAGACCATTCAGTCCTGCATTCTCTCTTGCCGCTTCCACCGCCTCTTTAACAATTTCTACGCCCACAACCTTTTTGGCCACTGGAGCAATGATCTGAGCAATGGTACCCGTTCCGCTATATAAATCAAAGACAACCTTATCCTTAGTCTCCCCTACATATCCTCTGACCGTCTCATACAGTACTTCCGCCCCAAGGGAATTGGTCTGGAAGAAAGAAAACGGTGAAATTTTGAACTTCAGCCCTAAAAGCTCCTCATAAAAATAATCCTGTCCATATAAAATATCTGTCCTGTCACTCTTAACCACATCCGCCAGACTGTCGTTTAAAATATGAAGAATGCCCACAATCTTACCATTTAAAGAAAGTCCCAGCAACAGGTCCGTCAGTGGCTTCAAATCCACCTCTTCCTGCGTCGTGGTAACCAGGGCCACCAGGATCTCACCGGTCTTAACGGCCCGGCGCACCAAAAGATGACGCAGATATCCCGTATGCTGCATCTTCTTATAAAAACCGGTTCCCAATTGTTCGAAATACTCCTTAACCGCCTTCAAGATGTCACAAAAATCCGGATTGACGATCTTACATTCCGTAGTCGTCACCACGTCATAAAAACTTCCCCTTTTATGCATTCCCAAAGCCAAGGGGCCATCCTTATATTCATCCCCAAAGGAGAACTCCATTTTATTCCGGTATTCCGCTTCCACAGGACTTGGCCGAATTCCCTCAAATTCATAATCCTCACAAACTCCGTCTATAAGGTCCTTTACCTGCTGCTCTTTGATCTTAAGCTGCTCCGCATAGGGAATTGTCTGATAAACACAGCCCCCGCAGCTTCCAAAATGAGGACATGGATTCTCTGCCGATTCCAGGCTTGAATGCTCCAATACCTCAAGAATCCGCCCCTCACAGCGTCCTCCTCTTTTTTTATTTATCATAACCCGTACCTTCTGGCCGGGAAGTGCATGCTTTATTGCAATCTTCCCTTCCGGAAGTTCAATGACTCCCTTGTCAGGAAAATCAAATCTTCCAATCGTACCTTCGTATATCTCGCCCTTTTTCACTATGCGTGCTCCTCTTCTATCTTTATTTCTACAAGCTGTGAGCCTGTGCAGGAATTTTTCCATTCCCGCATCTGACAAATGCCGCAGGCTATATGATTTTTCTAATTTCAATCGAGCAAAAAAGCGTGTCTCACTATCTGAGGCACGCTCTCTCTTTATAATGCCGATCCTACTCTTCAGAACCTTCGCCCGGTTTGTCATCTTCAAAGAAATCATCGTCGAAATCATCATCAAAATCGTCTTCGAAATCTTCTAAATAGTCCGGTGTGAAGAAACGGTATACGGTATAGGCAATTCCTGCCACCGCCGCCACTGCACCTATGATAGCCAGTATCCAGAGGATACAGTTTTTCTTCTTTTCTTCCTGTTCCCTTCTATGAAGCAATTCATTTACTCTGCTTGAGTTCATAAGATCTTCCAGCTTACTCATGGCTTCTTTACTCATTGCATCAAATCTGTTCATAACTCCACGTCCTTTCTGAGAGCCTTGCTATTTTATGCCCATTTTTCAGGGCAGAACCCACCACTCTTTATTGGGTGCAAAGGGATGCCTGTAAGGCATTTCCTTTATATCTTCCGGCTAAGTTTTAGTCTCTCTGCCTGTCGCAGTTATTATACCATTATATTGATTCTTTTACTATCATTTTTGCTTTTTTTTAATAAATTATGTATTTTTAGATCAAACTCGTACAAGTTTCAGCTTTGCAAAGGAAGCAAACATTTTTTTGATGCCTGCCTGATCAAATTGGACTGTTACCTCAAAATCCCTTCCGCCGTCTTTGATTTCCAATACCTCGCCTTCCCCAAACTTTACATGGCTGACACGGTCCCCTTCTTTATAATTTAAAGAAGCTGATTTTTCTACAGTAAATGCTTTGCCAAAACCGGGGGTTGACACAGGCGTTGCGGTTTTTGATGCATAGGAGTTGTTTCCAGGTCCAAAACTGCTGACACCCGCCGTCCGGCCGGATGACTTCGCTCTTCCCCATGGGAGACCGCTGTCATCGTAATCAAGCGTACGAGAGGCAGACAGTCTTGGTTCCAGCTTATCTGAATCCAAAAGCACATCAGGAATTTCATCAATGAATCGGCTGACCTTGGAATATCTGGTTTCTCCATTTACCATACGCTGTCTCGCCGCCGTCATCATCAGAAAATTCTGAGCTCTGGTGATTCCCACATAGCAAAGACGGCGTTCTTCTTCCACATCTTCCTTATCATCTGAGGATATGGACATCATGCTTGGGAACAGCCCGTCTTCCATGCCGCTTAAATACACTCTTGGAAACTCAAGCCCTTTGGCGCTGTGAAGAGTCATAAGGGTTACTCTGTTTTCCGAATCATCCATCCGGTCCACATCAGCTACCAAGGCTACCTCTTCCAGAAACTCACTTAAATTGGGATGCTCATGCTCCCCTTCAAAGCTGACCGCCTTATTGATCAACTCTTCAATATTTTCCAGACGTGTCTGGTACTCGATTTCACCTTCTGACTCTAATTCCTTCTGATAACCGGTTTCATCAAGTACATCTTCGACCAGTTCATGGATCGAATACGTTTCTTCTTCAAGCCTTCCCCGGAAATCCTCGATCTGTTCGGTAAACTTAAGAACCTTCTCCGCCGTTTTTCCAAGTCCTGGCACAGCCTTTGCACGGCAGAATGCATCATAAATGGAAAATCCATGTTCAGAAGCAAAAGCCTGCACTTTTCCCAGACTGGTTGCTCCAATTCCCCTCTTGGGCACATTGATGATTCTTAAAGAGGCTAAATCATCCTGTGCGTTTGCAATGGTCTTTAAATAGGCCAGTACATCCTTAATCTCTTTTCTCTGATAGAAATTTACGCCTCCCACCATACGGTACGGAACATTATGTTGAAGGCATTTTTCTTCAATCAGACGGGACTGGGCATTGGTCCTGTAAAGGACAGCACAGTCCTGATAGTCAGAAGAGCTGTTTAAAATGTCCCGGACAATGGCATCTGCCTCTTCCGAGGCGTTATCAAACTGCTTAAACTGTACCAGAGGACCTTCCTCATTGGCAGTCCACAAAGTTTTATCCTTTCGTCCCCGGTTATGGCGGATCACCTCATTGGCTGCATTTAAAATGCTCTGGCTGGACCGGTAGTTCTGTTCCAGCTTAATCACCTTTGCCCCTGGATAAGCCTTTTCAAAGTTTAGGATATTTTCAATGTTAGCGCCGCGGAATTTATAGATGGACTGGTCGTCATCTCCAACAACACAGAGATTTCTGTATTTTCCTGCCAGCAGGCTTATGAGCTTAAACTGGGCCGTATTGGTATCCTGATACTCATCTACCATAATGTATTTAAAACGTTCCTGATAATAATCCAGGATTTCCGGATTGTTCTGGAACAGCTGCACGGTTTTCATGATTAAGTCATCAAAGTCCAGGGCATTGTTCTTTTTTAGCTGGCTCTGATATTCTTTATATATCTGCGCCACTTTTTTCTGCCTGAAATCACCGCCGGCATTCAGTTCAAATTCCTGGGCCGTCACAAGCTCGTTCTTTGCCGTGGAAATAAATCCAAGCATCGCCCGGTCCTTGTAGATCTTGGGATCCATATCAAGGCCTTTTAACACATGGCGCATCAGAGTTTTCTGGTCATCGGAATCATATATGGTGAAATTCGTCGTATAACCAAGGCTTTCAATATGCCGCCTGAGAATGCGCACGCAGGATGAATGAAAGGTGGATACCCAGATGCTGTCCGCACCAAAGCCCACCAGACGGTCTACACGCTCCCGCATCTCACCCGCCGCTTTATTGGTAAAAGTGATGGCCAGGATATTCCATGGATTGATGCTTTTTTCTTCTATTAAATAGGCAATGCGGTGTGTAAGAACCCTGGTTTTACCGGACCCGGCTCCTGCCAGCACAAGAAGCGGTCCGTCCGTATGGAGTACCGCTTCCTTTTGCATTGGATTCAATGTATCATAAATGCTCATAAATTATACCATACTTTCCTTTCCTCTTTTATGCCCATCTTCCTAGGGCATAAAGGTATGCCTGTAAGACTTTCCTCTTTCATACCCGTTTTTCAGGTCATAAAGGTATGCCTGTAAGAGGTATGCCTGTAAGGTGTTCCCACTTTACTGCCCTTCTTTCAAGGGCATAAAGGTATGCCTGCAAGGTGTTTCTCTTTCATTCTTACTCTTCAATCTCTAAATACTTTTTCAGCTTCCCCATATGTTCTTCCGCCAGACGCCGCCCATCTCCGTACAGGGCCTCCAGCTTTCGCTTATCTTTTTCAGTTCTTTGAACAGTAACGTGCTTATCCGGGCGGATGACATAGATTCTTCCCTCTTCTTCCAGCCGGTCAATCTCCTCCTGCATCCGGTTATACCGGTCCGGGACCTCATTTAAAACTTTCATTAGCTCAGGCAGAGGGGCAAAATAGCGTTCATACCCTTTTTTTGTCCACTTGTCAAGCTGAGGTTTCCGATATCCGTGCTCCCTGGTAAGAATTACAACGATCTTATCATATCCCAGATCAATGGCTCTCTGATATGCAACGGACATGGAGCAGCCCCCATCCAGATACTTTTTTCCATTTATCGGGATCATGCTGGATAAAATAGGAAGACTGCTGGAGGCCTTTACAGCACTGATAAAATCTTCGCAGGAACTCTTTTCAAAATATTCCGGCTTACCTGTCTTACAGCGGGTGGCAACCACCTCAAAGGTCTGTTGGGACTTTCTAAAAGTATCATAATCAAAGGGAACCAGTGTATCGCACAATTCCCCAAACAGGAAATCAAAATTAAAAATGGAGCGGTTTTTTACCATATTCCGAAAGCTTAAAAACCGTTTATCATTGACGTAATCCAAATCCACTTTAATGGTACGGCCGATCTGTTTGCTTACATAGCTCATGCCGCACATAGAACCGGCTGATACTCCGTTCACATAGGACATCTCAATTCCCTGTTCCATGAATACATCCAAAACCCCGGCCGTAAATACGCCCCTTAGGGAACCCCCTTCTAAAACCAATGCTCCTTCTGTCATCTTATATCACCTCGCCTTCTATTCTATTGCATTTCGACCGTCCGGTCAATCTTTTTTCCAAACCATGGCATTTTTGAAAGCTCATTGCATTAATCCGTACGCCCCACTTTGTGGTATATCTGCCCCCTGAATCCGTTGGCACAGTGAACTGCAACACCTTTAATTGGAACAAATCTCCCACAAAGTATGCGCACATCTTGAAATAAGCAGTTTCCAGATACGCCTTATGAAAACTGGCTCTGATAGAGTTTATAGTATGCGCCTTTCTGTTCCATCAGTTCCTCATGGCTTCCGGCCTCCATGATATTTCCCTGATCAATAACAAATATACGGTCAGCCTTGCGGATCGTAGAAAGGCGGTGGGCAATGACAAAGGAAGTCCTGCCCCGCAAAAGGGCATCGATACCCTGCTGTACCAAAAGCTCGGTATGGGTATCAATGCTGGAAGTAGCCTCATCAAGGATCAAAATCCCAGGCATTGACACCATGGTTCTTGCAAATGCCAGAAGCTGCCTCTGTCCGATGGAAAGACCTGCCCCTCTCTCGCTGATCACCGAATCATATCCGTTTTCCAGCTTCATGATAAATTCATGGGCATTGACTGCTTTGGCTGCCTCTATCACCTCGGCATCAGACGCATCCAAACGTCCGTATTTGATATTGTCCCGTATGGTTCCGGAAAACAGGAAATTATCCTGGGTCATGATTCCCATCTGACTTCTTAAGCTATTTAAGGTCACTTCTTTTATTTCGTGTCCGTCAACAAAAATTTTTCCGCCGGTTGTTTCATAAAAACGGCTGATCAGATTTACAATGGTGGTCTTTCCTGCGCCTGTTGGTCCTACTAACGCAATGGTTTCTCCAGGCTTGACGGTAAAATTAACGTCATCAAGAATCAGCCGGTCCGGCTCATCTCCATAAGCAAAGGATACATTCTCAAAAACCACCTCACCCTTAATTTCCGGTAAGACATTAGCACCCTCCTGATCTGTAATTTCCGCTTCCGTATCGATGATATCAAAAATACGTTCAGCTGCGGAAATATTGGTGGTCAGTTTATTATAAAAGTTAGCCAGATTCCGGATCGGACTCCAAAACATAGCGATATAGGTTGAAAACGCAAGAAATGTACCGATTCCTATATTTTCCACTCCAACAATCCGGATTCCTATAAAATACAGCAGGAAACCGCCCAGTCCCCAGGTCACTTCTACCAGAGGGCCGAAGCCATCCGCTACAATAACCGCATCCATGAAGGATTTATAATGCTGGTTAACCAGGTCATGAAATACCTCTTTTGTCTCCGGTTCTGCCGCAAAGCTCTGTATGATCCGGATGCCGGATAAATCTTCATGTACATAAGCATTTAAATTTGATGTTTTTTTGCGGTAGATCTGCCACCTTCTATGTACCGTGGTCTCAATCAGAAACATGCCAACAGCCAATATGGGAAGTGTCAGCAGTGCCGCCATTGCCAAGCGGTAATTCTTTATCAGCATGATGACCGCTACACAGACGACTGTAATCAGATCCGGTATCAACTGAGTCACGCTGTCTGACAACACATCCTTTAAGGCATTTACATCTCCAATAATTCTCGCAAGTATCTTACCCGTCGGCCGGCTGTCAAAAAAGCCAAAACCAAGGGTCTGAATATGCTTATAAAGTTCTTCCCTGATATTCAAAAGCACACGGTTGGATACGTCCGCCATAAGGCGCATGCGCATCTTGGTGCCCGCAAGGAATAAAAGGAAGAGCACGATTGCACCAGATCCCAGCCATATAAGGCCTGCCATATCCTTATTAGCCACACAGGAATTAATGGCATATTCCATCATAAGGGGTGCTGACATACTGATGGCTATAGTTCCTGCCATGATAAAAAGAACGATAACGATCTCCTTTTTAAAATCCAGGAGATATCGATACAGGCGAAGCAGAGTGTCCTTTTTAAAAACTTCCTTCTGATCTTCATCTATTCTGCTTGAATTGACTGCCATTTCATCTCCTCCTCTCCATACTGTACCTGATAGGTTTTATAATACTGACCACGCATTTCCATAAGCTCCTCATGGGTTCCCCGTTCCACGATCCGTCCTTCATCTAAGATCAGGATCTCATCGGCACGGCGCACTGCTGAAATACGGTGGGCGATAATGATTTTCGAACTGTCCTTTAATTCTGTAAGATGGGCCTCGATCTCTTTCTCTGTCTCCATATCAAGAGCCGAGGTGGAATCATCAAGGATTAACAGAGGCGTTTCTTTTGCAATGGCTCTGGCTATGCTGATCCTCTGCTTCTGTCCCCCGGAAAGTCCGACTCCCCGCTCCCCGATTACCGTATCATACTGCTCAGAAAGCTTCTGAATGAAGCCGTGGGCTCCCGCCGAAATGGAGGCCTGCTGCACGCTTTCCCATTCCGTTGCATCTTTATTTCCAGTCTTTATATTTTCCGTAATACTGTCTGAAAAGAGGAATACATCCTGCATTACCACCGATACCTGCCCCCTTAGAAATGATAAGGGCAGATCCTTTACATTGATCCCGTCTAAAAGGATTTCTCCCTTTGTTACGTCATAGAAACGCTCGATCAAATTGACAATGGAACTTTTTCCGGAGCCGGTGACTCCCATAATGCCAAGGGTTTTCCCCTTTGTTAAGGTAAAATCAATGTCGCTTAAAATACTCTTTCCATCCAGTTCAAAGTCCACATGCTGAAAGGCCAGTTCTCCCTGGACCGTCTCCGGCTGGACCGGGCTTTCCGGATTGCGTATGACCGGCTGCTCCTCCATGATCTTTTTGATCTTTTTGTTGGAGGCCACCGCTGCTGCAATATCATTACTAAGCCAGCCCACCATTTCCATCGGCCAGATAATGTTATTGGCATACTCGGAAAATGCCCCCAGATCTCCTATTGTCATCTTATCGTTAATGACCAGAATACCTCCTACAACAATAACTGCCATTAAAAGAACCTTGGATAAAAAGGATATGTTAGGCTGGTAACGGACGATCAGTTTGGCCTGCTTCATGTTTAAATCGTAATACCGCTTATTGTGTTTCCTGAATTTCTCGATCTCGTAACCTTCTCTTGCAAAGGCTTTAACGGTACGGACCCCGGCCAGATTCTCCTGCGCAACCGTATTTAATTCGGCGGTCTGCTCACTGATCTTATCGTAAACCTCTCCCAGACCGTTTTCCATCTTGACCGCATACCAGGCGATCAGAGGGAGAATTACCAGCGGAATCAGTGTTAGACTGGGACTTAGACGGTACATACAGACAATAACAATGACCGTGTGAATAGAACATTCTAAGACCAGCATTCCCACAAATCCGAAAGCGTTCCAGATTCGTTCTGCGTCATCCTTGATTCTGGCCATCAATTCTCCTGTATTGTGGCTGTCAAAATATCCCATGGAAAGGGTCTGGATGTGGTCAAATAAATCCTTCCTTAAACTGCATCCGATCCCGGATGCGGCATAGTCAAATATAAATTCCTTTGTGTACTGAAGTACCGCTCTTCCAAGTCCGATTCCCACAAGCCCTAAAAGCAGCCTCATGAGAATCTGCATCTCTCCCCCCACAATAACATCATCAATAATATGCTTTGTGATCTGGGGAGCCGTTGCATCCAAAAGGATGCTGACGACCATAGCCACAATCGCCAAAACATACAGTAAACTGTACTTCTTTCCATACTTCCATAGATTTTTCATACTTTTCCTCCTTTATTTACTGCAAGCATGAATGGGTATAACCCTTATATGTAAAAAAAACCGAAAAAAACTGCATAGTGCGGTCTTTTTCGGTAAATTGCAAAAAAATAGCCGCAGTCAATTCAGACTGCGGTTTAAAACTCATTGAAGCAGCTCCTGATTAGAGCCGTCACTCATCCCTTGATAACAATTATCATGAGATTCTATCTTCACTGAGGCAGACTGAATTAATATAAAATAATTTTTCTATTCTATTCATTCCAATTGCATAATAATTACGTTTCATAGTATCTGCCTCCTTTTCTTAGAATTTTTGGTATTAATTGTACAATTACTAGAATACTGCCAATTTTTTATTTTGTCAAGTAATATATCACATTTCTTTATCTATTACATTTCTTCGTTCCGGTCTATGCCTTTTCCCATGCAAAAAGCGGCTTTGGAGCTGTGTACTCCAAAACCGCTTTCTGCCTACTCTTTCTTTATTTAACCGGATAAAAACCTGAAGGAGATTCATTTAAATTAATCATGATATTCTTTGTCTGGGTGTAGTGTTCCAGAATGACCTTATGTGTCTCACGGCCGATTCCTGAGGTCTTGTATCCGCCGAAAGGGGCTCCCTCAGGAATGGAATTATAGGTATTAACCCAAATACGTCCGGTCTCCACCGCTCTGGCAACCCGAATTGCCCTATTGATGTCTCTGGTCCATACTGCTCCGCCCAGTCCGTACTGGTTGTCATTGGCCATAGCGACAACCTCATCCTCAGTCTTAAACTTAATAATACATGCCACAGGACCGAAGATCTCTTCTTGTGCCACCCTCATGTCGTTTGTCACATTGCCAAGGAGTGTTGGCCTTAAAAAAGCTCCGTTTTCCAGTCCGCCCTCCAGAATCTGCTCTCCGCCACAAAGTACAGCAGCTCCTTCCGATTTTCCTATCTCTATGTAGCTTAAAATTTCTTTCATATGCCCTTTGCTGATCTGACTTCCCATCTGGGTATTTTCATCCCACGGAAGGCCGACCTTTACCTGGTTAAACCGTCTAACCGCTTCTTCCACAAACTTGTCGTAAATACTTTCCTGCACAAAGACCCTGGAGCCCGCACAGCACACCTGGCCCTGGTTAAAGAGAATACCCAGTTGTAAACCATCCATGGCCATCTCCCAATTACAGTCCTCAAAGAAAATATTGGCTGATTTGCCGCCTAGCTCCAAAGTAGCCGGAATCAGCTTTTCCGCTGCTGCAAGGGCTACGTTCTTTCCTACTTCCGTTGAGCCGGTAAATGCCAGCTTCCGGAAACCTTCATGTTCCAAAATATACTGCCCGGACTTGGAACCTGCTCCGGTAATAACATTTAACACCCCTGCCGGGATCACATCCTGGATCAGCCCTGCCAGCTCCAGAACGCTGAGAGAAGTGGTGCTGGAGGTCTTAAAGACTGAACAGCAGCCGCTTGCCAGTACCGGTGCCAGCTTCCAGGCTGCCATCAGGAAAGGAAAATTCCAAGGAACGATTTGCCCAACTACGCCGATAGGCTCTTTGAGGATCAGGCTTCGGGTATTTTCTCCCAGCATATTAGCACTGCCCTCTTCCGCAAGAATGCAGCCTGCAAAATAGCGGAAATGCTGAGCTGCAAGAGGAATATCGACCGCCATTGTTTCCCTTATGGGTTTCCCGTTGTCCATAGTTTCCACCATGGCAAGATGTTCCCTATTTGCATCTATGATATCCGCAATCTTATTCAGAATGGCAGCTCTCTGATTTACTGGTACATGCTTCCAGGTTTCAAAAGCCTTCCATGCTTCCCGGACCGCCTCATCAACGTCTTCCTTTGTTGCTTCGGCGCACTCAGTCAGCACCCTCCCATCGGCCGGACAGATACTTGGAAATGTTTTTCCATCGGAAGCATCCTTCCACTGTCCGCCTATGAATAACTGATATTTCTTTTGAAGCTCTACGTTCTGCATAATTTTTCTCCTCTCCTTTTATTCTCTTTGGTTCCGATATTTTTATTTATGTATCCATTATACCCCCGAAGTTTAATCTGTCAATTTAAATATTTTTTTAACATTATTGATATTTAATTATCTTTATATGTCTATTTTTTAACATTATGCAATAATTTTGCTTATTAAGCAAACTTTTCAGCCCCCTATCTTTTTGTAGATTCACTTTATCTATACAGATGAATTTTTTTATCCGGATCTGATTTGATTAATTTGATAATTTGATATCTTTTTCACATTTTAGTTCCTTTTCAGCATAAGATTTTTTGGTATTTTCAGTAAATAAAAAAACCGCAGTTCATCGAGACTGCGGTCAAAAACTTATAGAAGCAGCTCCTGATTAGAGCCGTCACTCATCCCATGATACCGCTTCTTCGTCCGAATATATTCCTTCCACTTACAGCAGTCATTTAGATGAAGCATGATATGGCGGGTAGGCGGCATCAGCAAAATCCCTGCAACGTCCTTTTTACCCCAAAAATCCAGAAGCCAAACGGAATCTTCCTGTTTTGTCACTCCGCCTTCTGAAAGAATTTTATCAAGCCCTGATGACGGAACTTTCGTTCTCATATCGGCTGATGATAAATTTTTAACTATATTCCTGGTTCTGATTCCGACCTCGTTCCGGTAATGAAGCAGCTCTGTAACATTAATTTTCCGGCTTAGGTCCATGATCTCGCCGTCTGACAGGGAATTGCCGGTGTCAGTGATTGGAGAGTTCATTCTTTGTTTCCAACCGTCATCAAAGAGCTGGTTCCCGCCTCCCACCAGGATCCCCATGGTCAGATCTTCGATCCTGGCAATATGCCATAAAACCCATGCTATGGTTTCATCCTTTCCAGTTGGCATGATGGCGTATTCATCTGCTTTTAGATCTCCAAGAAGTCTGTCCACTTCATTTTCTACCCCTTCCGATACTTCTGAAAGGTGAAGTTCCCTGTGCAGGTTTAAAAAGAGAGCTTTCGCCTGCTCGATTTCATCTTCCTTACGGATTATTTTATTTAATGCCTTATGCGCATCGCTTAAACCTTCTCCAAAATATTTCATATGTGTTCCACCTGTATTCCCCACTTTGCTTACTGGTGAATCCTATAGAAATGTTCACTCTCCCAGCAATTCACTTTGTTTCTTCTTCGTCAGCCCGGCTAATACCAGACGGTATGATTTTTCCAGTAAATCCTTCAGCAAATCATCAGGAACGTTTCCATCTGCTTTTATGGAATTCCAGTGAACCTTATTCATATAATAGCCGGGGATGATATCCTCATACTGCTGCCTTAAAAACTGGCCTTCTACCGGTTCCAGCTTTAATGTGATCAAAAAGTCCCTACCCTGGTCATCTTTGCACACCGCCGCAAACATCTTATCACCAAGAAGATATCTGGTCCAATTCCATTCCTCCTTGAAATCACTGGATACACCTTTCATTGATTTCAAATATTCATCAATCCACTGATACCTCATATATTTCCTCCGAATCATTTTATTACTTTTTATTGGGCCTTCTTTTTATCTTTAACAGCTGCATCATATCATCGAATAGCGATTGATCCTTTATCATAAACATGATCCATTTTCCATCGTGGTATGTCGTTGATTCATCATACACCTTCTGGACTTCCGGGGAATAGTTCTGCCTTTCCCGATCAAAGGTTTCCCGTTCCGCTTGTCCCAGAATTACCATAAATCCAAAGCAGTCCTCTTTGGCATACAACGCGCAAAGGGTTTTCCCGCCTCTGCGGTATTTGTACTCATACTTCCACCTTTTTCCACCGCTGTTCCACTGACGCTCCATATCATACTTCTCTTCAATTCTTTCACAAAGGCTTTTCCATAGTTCGAATAAAGTCTCCCCTATCAGGGAGGTCATTTCTTCTTGCGATGGTATCTTTTCCAGCATATTATCCCCCTCTTTCAACAAGTTTTCCGTGCATAGGTTATCGGTGCATCCATTCGCTTTGCCGTTTTCTCCACAGTCATTACACTGTCCAGAACCTCTTTAAAATGCTTTTAATTTCTTGTTACTACTGTCAAAGAACATTGAAACCTCATAGTTGCTCCTTTATTAAGAAATTATACCAAGTCACTAGCTCGGCGGCTAGTCCTTTAAGCAATTTTTTTTAAGATACTTGACAGTTTCATTCATTTGCCGCCTCTCCCCACCCAGTATGATTTTAACTGAGCTGGTTTCTACGGACCACCGTTTTCCAGTCAGAGCTGTGATTTTAGTAATATCCTGATACAGGATCTGTCTCTTCCTCCCAAATATGTCAAATGCGCTGATGCCAGTTAGAGTAAGCACATAGCATTTAACTAGGGAATATAACATGAGAAATGAACCCAGCAAAAGGCTTACAAGCAGGAAAATCACTGTATTAACAACGGCATTTCTGCTGGTAAATAGCCGGCTGCCATCTGCAAAGCTCCAATAAAGCAGGACCATGGCTTCGCCCCATAGCGCAGCCCCCAATACAGCGGTAAAAAGAGTCTCACGCAAAACAAGCACGTCTTTCGTTATTTTCCTGTACCGTCTTTTTCCAACAACCACAAAGGTGGCTGATACAATTGCAAAAGCAACAAAAGCAATGAGGTATAATACAGCATTCATAATAATCTCCCTATAAAAAATTTACATTATGCAAAAGCAACAAATCCAGAATGCAGGGATGCACATTTAAAGCAAGCAGATCCCGTGCGAAAGCCATGGCAGCTATTTCAGACAGCGCAGACACTCTGACCTGAAGCTTCAACTTCCCAAAGGCTGTAATTCTTATGCGGCTTATGCCGTCTGTAAGCTTGCCTTCATAATCAAGAAAATGAAAAAACTCATGTGCCAAAATCACCTGCTCAGCCAAAGAACAGTTGTAGGAACTGGTATGAGCGTTGTCCGAAAACACCCCCAGACGTTCCTTTTCCAGTAACTGCTGTACTTTTGATACACGTTCTTCATAAACAGTAATCCGATCAGGCTCTTCAAATTCTGCAAACAGATAAGGACGAAGCTGCTTTAAGGGATCGTCCAGAACCTTTTCTATCCGACATCCAGCTGCTTCAATCAGGTTTTTAATTGAAACAGCCGAATGTCCTGAAATGATTCTTCTGGATGCGGATATCCCGATCCAAGCGGCAGCCTGTGCAGACTGTTCTCTTAATTCAGGTTCTATTCTGCGGCAAAGCCGGTCATGGCTCCATAAATATTCATGCCAGACCCGATCAGATATATCTGCAAAATAACGATCCAGATAACCCTTCATATTACATCTCGCTTCTGGCACCAATCAAAATCACGTTTTCCTCAGGAGCCAGACCGACAAATTCTGTCCCCATAATGATTTTCAATTGCTCCAGGCTTATCGTGTTGGCAAAATCCAGGACTTTGCCTTCTATGCACAGGTAGAGATCCGGCGTCCTTTCCATCTCATTTTTATAAGAAAGCATGGAATTCCACATTTTTTCCACTTCTTCTTCCCATACTTCTCCTGTAAATGTCACCGCTTTCGCATCACCTCTTTGTACCTTGATAAAACCTTTCTTATCAAGAAGGCGGAGCTGCGTCTTTTGATTTTTTACGGCGGTAAATACATAGAACAGATCATTAGATATGGGGCATTCCAAATCAGATTCCGTCAAATTCATGGAAGCCGCCGCCAGCGTTCTCGCTTCTTTTTCATCACAGGCCTTTAAAAGGTCAGTTGTTTGTACTTCTGTGGAACCTAAGGCAATGGCCGTAATCTTATTGGTCTGGGGGTCAATTTCTATCTGCACTTCTATAGAATCTGGCACGGCTCCACTCTTTATGGCAAGGGTCTTGGCTTCTTTTTTGATATCCACGATATCCGCACCGGTAGGATTGGGCACGACCCGTTCTACCACATCCCGGACCATAGCTAAGGCCACGCCTATGGATGATATGACTTCCGCATATTCGGGTATAGAATAATTAAGCTTCATCGTCTCAGCGGTAAACGGCAGTAAGGCAGACGCACCGCCGCCACAGCCAACCAAAGAGATCTGTTCTGCTTCGATTTTATATTTTTCGGCAAATCCGGTAATGACCGGAGCGACCTTTTCGCATGATTTTGCCAAAATCTGGCGTGCGCATTCTTCTATGGAGACACCTAAATAATCCGCCAAAGGCTTCATACAAATGCGTGCAGATTCTACATTTCCCTGGCTGTAATCTCCATCCTTTACATACCCTAAAATGTTAGCAGCGCAAGAATTGGTTATGGTCACCCGTTCTCCGCTCGCCAGCCTGATTCGCACATAATCCGCAGGATCTCCTGCTTTCGGTGCAAAAAACTCCAGTTCGGGTTCATCAATTTCCTCCTGCGGAGTATAAACGGCATATTTCGCACCTGCTATGTGGGCGCTTCGCGGCCCCACATCCACCAACTTCCCGTTTGCAGCTCTTACCATCGATCCCCCTGCAACTCCGAGAACCGTTACATCCAATGAATTGACATAGGTCCGGTGTCCTCCAACTACGGCATACTCCACAGCCGGACGTCCATTTTTAATAACACCTATGTTTGTAGAAGTGCCTCCTACTTCAAAGTAAATACCATTGGATGCCCTAAGATACATTAAGGCTCCGATAACGCTGGCTGCCGGACCGGAAAGCATGGTCAAGACCGGTCTCTTTTTCATTTCGCCAATATCCATGACACCTCCGTCGCCGCGCATAATCATCAGGGGGACGTTGATTCCTGAGCTATGTACGGCGCTTTCAGTGGAATTGGCTGTATTCATCATTTTGGGCAGGATGGAAGCATTGATGGCGGCGGTACGGGTTCTGCTGGTCAGGCCGTAAAGCTTTGATATATCAGAGGCGATTGATACCATCATGCCATTTTTCTCCGCATATACCCGTACTCTCTCCTCATCATCGTTAGAATCAACGCCAAACGCCTGTGATGCTACCAAAACCTGCGCCCCTCCATCCCGCAATTGTTCCACCGCACCTTCTATACCTTTATCATCGGCTTTCTTTACCGGAAGATAGGTATGGTTTATTTCTATCTTCCGCCCTGTACCCAGATCAATATCCGGCACAGCGGACTGCTTCTTTGACAAAATGCCTCCAAGGCCTCCGGGTCCCATTCCCAGTATTCCAACCTTTGCCACATCGCCCTCCAGCAGCGCATTGGTCGCCTGGGTCGTGGAATGTGCGATGAATACTACATCATCCGGCTTGATGCCATTTGCAGTCAGACAATTCTTAAAACATTCGATTACACCAGCTGCCACCCCCAGTTCATGGTCATGGCTGGTCATGACAATGCTTTGTCCAACGATCTCATGAGTGGCATTATCGATGGCAACAGCCTTCGTATGGGTGCCGCCCACATCGATACCAACTCTTATTTCTCTGCTCATATGAAACAATCCTCCAATCAATCATGAGGCAGGTATTTTCCCTTTCTCTGGTAATTTCCTGCTTTACATATGCTGTGCCTTCCACTATTGGAGGCATTTTAATTCATTCGACTACACAAACATAAAGTAAGCAACCATCTCCAAAACCAATGCTGCAACCAGTGCGTAAGGCAGGCAGGTCTTAAAATACTGTTTCAAATCTGTCTTGGTGTAGCTGATTGCCCACAGACACCAGGACTGGGTAGGACAAATAGAACCGTTAATGGTCGTGGCCGGTACCATGAACAGCGGGAACAAGATCATTGGTGTAAACACACCACCGATTGCCTGGAACATTGCAAGCGTAGCTGCTCCTGCTCCCCATACCGTCAAAGGTCCGCGGAACAGTGCCATCACAGAAAACAAGCCGAATATAACAAAAAGAATCAGAAGATTAGAAGGCAGCACAGGCTGTATAATCGGTGCCAGCAAAGGCGCACAAACTTTTGCAGAACGCAGGAACATCTGTAAAAAGAATAGGAATGCAAACACCAGTGCTACATCGGTCACACCGTCATGGAATGTTTTTTGTACCATATCCCCTATGTCTTTCATGTTCTTTAGATTGCCGGTAAAGACCAGTGCCCAAAGCACTGCGACCAATATGGCGGTAATTGGCTTAAAGTTTAAGAACACAGACAGACAAACAGGAATCACCGGAGTCAGTAGTGCCAGTGCTCCTACCTTTTTCTCACCCTGTTCGGATTTCGCTGCCCATGCGTGTTTTTGGGCGGTTCCTCTGCTGCTAACTAAGATCATCAGGACAACAGCCAGCATCTGAATACCAAAAGCAATAAACCCATAGGTTTTCCAGGTAGGAATCGTTATGTCAAATTCTGGAATCAAAGCGCCTACCTGCTTTAACCAACCATTATTTAAATACAGTCCGGCTCCCACGCTCATCAAAAAGGAGGCCGAAGCCAGATGAGTGGAGATTCCAAGAGATAGTAAAATAGGAAAAATGATTACGCCAATAGCAACCACTGAACCGGCACCATAGGCTGAAGTAAAAATTAAGCTTGTTACTATAGAAAGAAGGATACAGGTAAGAGCAGGCTTATCGCCGCCCCATTCTACTGCTGTTCGAATCAGGGTTCTGGCTATTCCCGTATCCACCAGAATTCGCCCAAACCAGGAACCAAAAATAATAATGGCAGCCGTAGATCCCCATAGTTCAGGTCCCTGCTCAAAAATACCATTATTAATATCAATCATGCCCTCCGTGGTACTGGACCAGACTGTCACTCCAGCGATGGCACCTAATCCTGCCCATAATACTGCCATCACGAAGAAACCAATCATGAGGTTTCCACCCTTTGCGGCATATATGGCAAATACCACATATGTAATCAGTAACAAAATACCTACTACCGTGTTCATCATTCTCTTTCCTCCTCAATTAGTTTAGATACCGGTTAACAAGTGCCTTATCATAATGAGCTGTTTTTCTACGCATTGGGATATTTGACTATTTTTATATTGTAAAGCCAAAAATATTTAACATTTACCACAATATCACAGAGATATTCACTCATTGCATTATTTATACTGAATATTTTTTTTAATTACAAGGAAAATTATGTAAAAATAATTATTTTGTGAAAAGAGCTTTAGAAACCGGTTTCTAAATTATGCAATTTTTACAACACATACCTATATATTTTAATAAATAATGTTTCCGAAACTTGACTTTAAAAGAAAACAAACTATAATAAAACTAAAGAAAACGGTTTCTCAAACTAATTCTATCTTATTTATTACAAAAGGAGGAGCAAGCATTGCCCGAACGATCACTGACCATTCAGGATATAGCAAACTTAGCTGGGGTATCGAAAGCAACTGTCTCACGATATTTAAACGGTAAATATGAATATATGTCCCTTCAGACAAAAGAGAGAATTGAACATATTATTGAAGCCACAGGATATCAACCGAATCATCTGGCTCGCACCTTGAAAAGCAAACGAAGCATGATGGCCGGCATCGTGGTTGCAGATATCGGCAGCCCTTTTACTTCGGCTGCCGTCAGAAGCATTGGTATTTCCTTACGTGAAAAAGGTTACGGAATCATCACTGCAAGCAGTGATAACAATTATGAACTGGAAAAAGAATATCTGCGCTCTCTTATGGCGCAGCAGGTAGACGGTCTTATTGTAAATACCACGATGCGCCATAATCCATATCTGATTAGACTGGCAAACGACGGGGTTCCCGTGGTACTGTTAGATCGCAGCATTGATAATTATATGTTTGACATGGCATATATTTCAAATCAGAATCCTTTAGTCCATGCCATCGAGCATTTAAAAGAGGAGGGATATGGGCGCATTGCTCTATTTACACAACCCTTTGATCATGTCTTCCCCCGTGCCGCAAGACAGGAGGCTTTTCTGGAAAAAATGAGAGATATGGGCGAAAACGACCCTTCTAAATCCGTATATGTATCCGATATATCAGATTTGGATTCCATTGCGAATCAGGTGTATGCATTTTATCAGGCAGGGGAACGGGATGTGACTCCTTCGGCCATCATAGCGGCCAACGGCATGATGTTAATGACATGCGCTCAGGCAATCCTTTCACTGGGAATTCCCATGCCTCATGGGATAGGTCTTATGGGCTATGACGACTGGGGAAAGCTCAGTGAGCTTGGTTGGGCATCCATGGCAGGGGGAGGACTTACAACTATGGCGCCCTCTATCAATCAATTGGGGGAAATGGCAGCAGAGTTTCTATTGGAACGCATGATGGAGGCAAATTCTTCCAAGCGTACTTATCAGGTGGAAGCTCCCTTAATCCGGCGCGGCAGCACCGCCCATGGACGCAATGACCGTGACTTAAACATCGGCTCGCCCAAGCCTCCCTATTGGGCAATCAATGACACACAGGGCAAGTGGTGGGTGTAGACGGACTGAACTTTCCTCGTTCTCATCAAGATTCTGGACCGAATATCCATTTATTCTTGTACCGTGAAGCTATGACTGCATACTCCAGCAAATGATCCTCGACAGAATCATAAAATGTTACTTTTATCATCAGATCCCCTCCTATCTGATATCAACTTATCATGTATGAAAAGGAAAAACAATCTATTTTTTATATAAATTAGGTCTATAAAAATAAAAAAGCAGCAGGTAATCATGGAATCAAAATAAAACCATCTTTGCCCGCCGCTTACTGCTATCAATTTTTTCATATATCTTATGACTTGTTTAACCTATCATAAAGTCAATGCATTTATTTGATCTTCCCGGGAGTATATCCAGCTTTTCTCACCATCTCTTTCAGCTCATCCTCCGGCATCTGCGCTTTCATATGTATGACTGCCAGTTTTTTCTTCAGATCCACGGAAGCATATAATCCTTCCCGGCTATTAAACTCATTCTCCACTCTCTTTTTGCAATTCCCGCAGGTCATTCCTTCTACTTCCAAGGTTCGGGTATAAGGATAATGGGATATATTTTTATCAACAGCTTTAATTTTCTTCACTTCGCTGCCGCCGCTTCCGCAGCAGCCATATTTCGTCCTATTTATAGTGCTTCTTAATCCAAAGTAGCAAAGTACAATTAAAATCGCACAAATAATTGCAGTAGACATATGTAACCTCCTCTGTCCTTTTTCTTCATTTTATACACGAATGCATCAATGAGATATGACTTCCTATCCGCTTGATGCCTGGTAAAGCGGAGTATGCTTCTCATGAACTCAAGATTGAAAGATTATTTCTTTCAGCAGACCATTCTGCATGAAGCTGAATTGGCAATCCAACCATTCTTATTATAATACAATATCAGAAAAAAAGGACAGGATTACCTGATTATTTTTATCAACAACTATAATTTTTCTCTAAAATAAAAGCGGCAGACCGTAAGAGTTTTCTCAACCTTCTGCCGCCTGCCGCCTTCATTTATGATCTTCTTTTAATACTAAATTCTGTTACATGCTCTTCTTCCCCGCTTATACAGTACTCCCGGTGAACCGGCGCACCCCAGCTGTCATCACCGCCGATGCCTCTCATGGCGCCTAAAATGTTCACTACCGTATATCTAGGTACCGGAAGCTCCTCTCTGTGGGTAGCCGCTTCCAGTTCTTCCGCCGTATAGGGAAGTACGGAAGCGTCAAACGCCTGACCTGCCGAGCAAAAACTAATGGAATGCCCCTCCATATCCGATACCTTAAGCCAGCGGACTCCGGTCCTGTTGCCGCACTCCTGAGGCACCAGATAACGGGAAAGGTTGTTATCTGGAGTATCTTCAAAGATTCCCAGCCTCGCTCCTTCATTCCTGTCGCAGTAGTTTTCCTCAGGACCTCTTCCATACCAGGTGAATTTCTTAGCAGCTTCCGGTGTGATGAGCCTCATTCCAAAGGCAGGAAGCTCTGGCAATCCCTTTTGCCCCCGGAATACGGCCCTTACATGAATCGCTCCACTTCCATCTATTTCGTAGGTCACCTCTGTTGATACCTTGGGAACAGTAGAAAACTCATAGGTGTAGGTCACCTTTATGCTTCCTTCCTTCTCTTCCACCGCACAATTCACATAATAAGGGAACCTGCCTGCTCCATACCACACAGAACTTGCCGCGGAAAACTTATTTCCTTTATCATTATCCGTAGTCGCCCTCCAGTACACAGGCATCATCGGTCTTCCGACCCATTCTTTTCCGTCGTAAACCAGGGAAACGATACCGCCTTCCTGCTTGGAGAACAGAATCCGGAAACCATCTCCCATAACCCCGATGTTGACGTCACCATGAATTACTTTCAAAGGTTGTCTGCAGCAGTTCTCCTGCTGCCCTTCTAAGACTGAGACCGCCTCGCCAAAGGCTGTTTCATAGCCGGAATCTGCCCATAAGGTATCATTTTTAAGGAGAGCTGAAACCTGGTAGACATATTCCCCAGGCTCTGTGAAATCCGGTACCGGGATGGTTTCATACCTTGTATCCAAAGGCTTCACCGATGCATCAAAGCTATTCTGATAAACCGGTTCCCCGTCTTTTAAAACCGAATATACAAACTCAAGATCAGAGGTATCTGTAAATAACCTTCTGTTTTCTATGGATACGCCTTTGGAGTCAGGAATCATGCGGATATCCTGATACAGGTATTTGACCTCCTGAGCCTTTGGAGAGATGGTCCTGTCTGCATAAACGATCCCGTTTCCGCAGAAGCTGTAATCCGTGGGCCTGTCGCCAAAATCCCCGCCATATGTCATATGCTCCTTGCCATAAGTGTCCTTTTTCATCAGAGACTGATCAATATAATCCCAGATAAAGCCGCCCTGATACATCTCATACCTGTCTTCCAGATCCGTGTATTTTTTCATCCCGCCAAGGGAATTGCCCATGGCGTGCATGTATTCACAAAGGATAAAAGGCTTCCCCGGATCTGCATTTAAATATTCCTCTACCTCTAATGGTTTGGCATACATCCGGCTTTCCATATCGCTGGTACGGTCAAATTCCCGGTTCCAGAACACGCCCTCATAGTGAACCAGCCTGGAAGGATCCCTCTCTTTGAAAAACTCTGACATAGCCAGTATGTCCTCTCCTGCATAGGATTCATTGCCGCAGGACCAGATCAGCACACTGGGATGGTTTTTATCCCGTTCCAGCACTGACTTTGCCCGGTCCACCACGCAGTCCTTCCATTCAGGCAGGCTTCCGGGCACATTCCAGGATGGTTCGCAGGCTCCCATCTTCTGCCAGGAACCATGGCTTTCTAAATTCGCCTCATCAATGAGGTAAATCCCATATTCATCACAAAGCTCATACCACTGGCTCTGATCCGGATAATGACAGGTCCTGACCGCATTGATGTTGTGGCGCTTCATAAACCGGATATCCCACATCATATCCTCTTTTGTAATGGAGCGGCCTTTTCTTACATTGAATTCATGGCGGTTGATTCCCCGGAACACGATTCGCTTTCCGTTTAAGCACATCAGCCGGTCTTTCATTTCAAAACGGCGGAATCCCACCTTTTGAGGAACGATCTCATTCACATTTCCCTGCTCATCGTACAAGATGATGGTGAGTTCATACCGGTATGGATCCTCGCCGCTCCATAGGTGGGCATTGGATATGCAAGCGGAGAATTCCACTTCCTTCTTTGCCGGAATGGGTTCCCAGGAGGCAACTGTTTCCCCTGCCTTGTCCTTTAATACAGCACGGATACTTCCCTTTATTTCTCCTGTAAGGGTCAGTTCTGCACGGAACAGTCCATCCCGGTAGTCATCGGATACGTCCCCATGAATGAATAAATCCTCCACATGGCATTCCGGAACCGCATATAAATACACCTCCCGGAAAATCCCGGAGAACCGGAAGAAATCCTGATCCTCGATCCAGCTGGCGCTGCTTCTTTTATAAACCTCCACAGCGAGGCGGTTGGATCCTGGCCGGACAGCATCCGTAATCTCAAACTCAGAAGGAGTAAAGGAATCTTCCGAATAGCCGATAAAGGTTCCGTTCAGCCAGACATAAAAGGCCGTTTCCACTCCCTGAAAGGACAGGAACAGTCGTTTCCCTTTTAGCGACTTCTCCAGCTCAAACTCCCTTATGTAGCTTCCTACCGGATTATTCTGCCAGTCAATATGGGGAGGCCTTATGTCAGACAGGCCATCCCAAGGGTACATGGTATTGATATACTGGCATCCTCCATATCCCTGAAGCTCCATATGTCCCGGAACCTCAATGGTGCCAAAGCTGTCCAGATTAAAATCACTTTTGTAGAAATGTTCTTTCCGCTCCGCAGGACTTTCTGCATAGGAAAATTTCCATGTTCCATTTAAGGATTGGCGTTGTCCCATAATCCCCCTTAGAGCTTCTGCTTCCGTTTTATAATAGCAGTGATCGGAATGGGCAGCCAGACGGTTTACCGCGAAAACTCGCGGATCCTCCAGCCATTCCAGTTTTGCGGTCTTCTGATCCATTGAAAGAAACCTCCTTCTATAAATATTAAGTCCATTATAATCCACCACTTTCAAAGAATCCATGGCATTTCTTACGATTTCCTATATCTTTTATTCTTTCACCGCTCCGGCAGCGATTCCTGCCAGAATGTATTTCTGGAAGAAAATATAAATAAGGATCGTCGGCAGCATGATAATGATGATACCTGCCGCCAGCTTCTGCCACGACCCCTGCTGGGCATTGGCATAATTCATCAAAAAGGTGGTTAACGTGCGAAGCTTGTTCTTTGGCATATATAAGTATGGAATATACATATCATTGATGATAGTAATTGCCTTGATGATCACCACGGTAGCTGTGGCAGGCGCCAACAGAGGAAATATGATCCTCGTAAACAGACCGAAATATGAACAGCCGTCCAGGAGCGCGCTTTCATCAAGAGACACCGGAAGGGTAGAAATGAACTGCCGGTAAATATAAAGCTGCATCAGATCCGATGCCACATAGATCACGATGGGCGCCCCAAGAGTATTGTATAGACCGATGCCGTTAATGATTTTAAATCTGGCAATTTCCGTTACAAAGCTAGGAATCAGCATGCCCAGGAAAAAAAGGCTCATAATTACTTTTTTTAGCTTAAACTCAAATCGCTCCAGAATAAACGCGGTTATGGTTCCAAACAGCACATTAAACAGAATACTGACTGCAAGTATGATGCCCGTATTCTTAAAACCAATCAGAAGATATTTATCTCCCACCACCTTTTGAAAGTTTGAGAAAGTGATCCTTTCCATGGGTGGCAAAAGCAGGGGAGAGGTATTCACCATATCCGCCTTTGTCTTGAAAGCTGCAAACAGGGTCAGAAGGATCGGCGCCAGAACGATCAGGACCATTCCCATACAAATGACCTGTTTTAAGCCCTGTTCCATTGTACGTCTTTTCATCTTATTTTCTTCCCCCCTTCAAAATACCGTGAATGATTTTGTTCTGAACCAGATAAATGACAACGATCATGACCATAATCGCCACCGCCATGGTGGAAGCAAGGCCGAAGTTGCTGTATTTAAAGGCCGTATCAATGGTATAGAGCGTAAAGGTGGAGGAGGCATATCCCGGTCCTCCGCTGGTCATGACATAGGGGATATCAAATACCTGAAGAGCACCCCGGATGTTATCGAAAAGGACAAAATCCACCATGAGCATAATAGACGGTATCTGAATGTACTTGAACATTTGCCACGCGTTTGCTCCATCCACTCTGGCTGCTTCCTGTACATCCTGTGGAAGAGACTGGAGGGCCGCCATAAAAAGGATGACATGGTACCCGGAAAATCTCCACAGGGAGACAAAGGCCAGCACGAAATTGACGATCTTAGGGTCGGACAGCCAGTTTCTTATCAGACTCTCCAGATGAAATAAGGTTAATATCTCATCAAATGCTCCATTTATAGGAGAAAAGAAATAGGAAAAGGCATAGGAAATTGCAACTCCGTTGATGATATACGGCATAAAAACCATGGTTTTATAAAATTTAGACGCCCTAAGCCTTGAGGTTAACAGCACTGCAAACATCAGTTCAATGGGAATGAATATCAGATGTCCGAAAAAATACACCCCATTGTTGCGGAGGGACAGCCATAAGTCCCTGTTCCGGAACATGGCTGTATAATTGCCAAAACCAATTTGATCATAGGTTTTGGAGTATCCATCCCAGTTTGTAAAGCTCATGCGGATTAAGTCAAAGGCGGGAAACACCACAAATCCGATAAGCAGTGCCATAGGAACGACAAGGGCGCATACAATAAACACTTTTTTCTGTTTTTCCAGAGAATTCATAGATACCTCCTGATTCAAGTCCTTGGAAGAAAATGGGGGCAGGGCTACCATCACCCTGTCCCCGTTTCCATTCTGTTTATTTTATTCCAAGCTTAGTTCTGGCTTCCGCCCATTTTGTATTGAGTCCATCCAGTTCCGCTTTTAAATCAAAGCCATTGGTAAACATCTGGGCACCCAGCTTCTTGTAATCAAATGCGATATCGTTCTGGATCGCCTGGAAATCATCTCCGCCGCCGTCATACATAACCAGTTCCTTATCCGGCTGCTGCTCATCTGCCTGGGCAAGGATCGGGTCCTTTTCCTTGGGGAAGTTTTTCATGGAAGATGCACTGGTTACATAATTGATATATCCCGGATACCATTCTTCGCTGTAGAACCATTCTACGAAAGCTTTTGCCAGTTCCGGATTCTTGCTGTGAGTGGTTACTCCCATAAAGGAGTCGCCCTGTACGATAACACGGAAGGGATCGTCTTTGGAATCTCTTACCGGAAGGTAGAAGGTGCCAAGCTCTGACGCATCATCAGTACCGCTTTGAATGTTTTGAAGGCCCCAGTCTCCAAGAGCAATGATAGCCGCCTTTTTCTGGGCAAACAGGGAGGTTACCTGATCGTTGCCCATGCCAAGAGGATCTTTGCCGAACACATTTTTGCTGAATAAGCTGTTAACCTTATTGTATGCCTTGTTAATGTCGGTTCCATCTGCAAACGGAGCATCTGTCTTTGCCATATCGTTCCAGTTCTGTCCGTTGCCGCCCTGTAGTGCAGGCATAAATTCCATGTACGGATAGTCCGGCCATTCATCCTTAGCGCCAAGGGCGATAGCCATGAAATCCGGGTCGTTCTTCCCATAATAATCCTGAAGGGTCTGAGCTGTTTTCTCAAAATCTTCCCATGTGGTGGGAACCTCCACACCGGCTTCCTTAAACATGTCCTTCCAATAATAAACGTATTCATATCCCGCTGTCATTGGAATTCCCAAAACCTTGCCATCCATTGCGTATCCGGAGGCCAGCTCGTTGTTTTTCGCTGCTTCAAGCCCTGATAAATCTACCAGATAGTCTTTGAATCTGGATAAGGTGAAGGGCTTATTAAACATAACATCCGGAAGCTGGTTTGCTGATGTTCTCATCTTCATGGCATTCCAGTATTCGGAATCATCCTTAATCTTTTCTACTTCAATATCTGCATTGGGATATTTCTCCTGGAATTTCCCAACCATATCATTTTCATCAATATAATCCATCAGGTTGTTGTCCCAGATGGCAAATACCAGACTGCCTTTTAAGTCTTCCTTTGCCTCCGGCTTTCCCGCTTCTGTCTGGGCCCCTTCCTGGCCTTTAGCCGTGGTTTCTTTTGGAGTTTCCCCGGTTCCATTTGAAGAGGAACAGCCGGTCATAGCTCCTATTGCCATTGCTGCGCAAAGCCCCAAAGCCAACACTCGTTTTCTCATTTCTGTAATACCTCCCTTGTTTTGATGATATTATCTTACCATTTCAAAACAGCCTTCTCCATGAGATATGGTTTGAAAACTTGATATATCGTCAGGTCTTTATTTCCGGTACCCGCCCGGACTTACTTTGCACAGCTTTTTAAATACTCTGGTAAAATGCTCCACACTGTTATAGCCAACGCTCTGACTGATTTCATAAATCTTCAGGTCTGTTGTCTCCATCAGCTCCCTTGCCTTTCGAATGCGGACCTCAGTCAAGTAATTGCTGAAGGTCATCCCTTCTTCTTTCGTAAATCTGGTGCTGAAATATTTTTCATTCAGACCGATGAAGCTTGCCACGCTTCCCAGTGTCAGCTCAGGATTGGCATAATTATCCATAATGAACCGTTTTGCCCGGATCATCATATCCGCCTGCTTCCGGTCCGCATGGTGGGCATTATAATCCATGATCCAGCGGAAATAATTATTCAGCCATAATTCCAGGCTCCGCATTTCATCCAAACGGCTGATTTTCTCATAATAATTGACTTCTTCCGCAAACAGGGCGCTGATATCATCGTGGTTATCTGAAAGCTGCCAGGCAATGCTGCAGATGAGATGAAGGCAGACCTCTTTGGCAGCTTTTAAATCCATTTTGTAAAGTTCGGAAAAGAAAGCTTTCTTTTCTGACCATACGGCAAGCTCATCGCCTACCATAAGGCCCTTTAAAAGCTTTTCATAATCCTGCCCGGCCTGCCGGACCTGCAGGAAGGAGACTGTATCTTTTTCCCATGGATCGCAGATCTTCCCTTTCCCCTTTAAATACTTAAGCCTTAACTGCTCTCCTGCCTCCTCAAACCGGGTTAAGAAATCCTTTGTGCCTTTTCCCGGCCTGCTGATCCCTGCGGAAACGGAGAGATTCATAAAGTGCTTCCACACATTGCATAACTGCTTACAGGCGGAAACTGCATTTTCCTTATACTGCTCCGGATCGGTGATACGGTACAGCAAACAATAACGGGAAGGCGCCACTGCTCCGAGAATGCAGCGGGATGCCACTCTGGGGATCTGTCCGGCCAGTTCCAACATGGGTTTTATCAGTGTTTCTTCAAAATCCTCTCCAAAACGGGCCGATGCCTTATGGAAGTCTTCTATTTCAAATTGCATTACCAGGTATTCCTGTTGAAAAAATATTTCATCAAGGGACCGTCTTCCCATGGCCATATCTACAAGAAGGACTGAATCCGGGACTTTTACCACTGGTTTTCTCTCTCCTCCTGTTTCACCGCCGTGATCGTGAAAGACCTCTTCATCCAAACGTTTCAGCATGGCTGCAAGGGTTTCCTCTGTTAATCCGGTCTTTAACAGGTAATCACAGGCCCCCAGACGAAAGGCATCCCGAACCAGCTTGAAATCATCGTAACCGCTTAAAACCAGTACTGCCGGCATGTTTTTCAAACGGTTTAACTCCTCCAAGAGGCCGATCCCATCCATAACCGGCATTTTCATATCGGTGATCACTAAATCCACCGGATGATCCTTAATATATTCCAATGCCTGCTGGCCATGAATGGCATCCGCGGCAATCTGATACCCCATCTCTTCCCAGTTGATCAGGGAGCGCAGGGTAATCCGTACTATGGTATCGTCATCCACGATCAGGACATTTCTCATTGGTCTTCCGGTTCCTTTCTTCTTATAGGAATGCGGATGGAGGTTCTTGTGAACCGGCCCTCTCCGCTTTCCATCTCAAATTCACAGCTTTCGCCATAATTAAGCGTAAGCCTGGTTTTTACATTGGTGATTCCGATGCTTACATGATCCTTTTTCCCTTCCTTTTCCTCTTCCCCATTCAGGATCCGGCTCATCTCTTCTTCAGACATACCCTTTCCGTTATCCCGGATCTCAAGGAACAGAAATCCATCTGCTTCGCGAGCCGTCAGCCAGATGATTCCCATCTCATCCATCAGGCCGCTAAAGCCATGGACAATGGAATTTTCGACCACAGGCTGTAGAATAAGCCGCGGGACCAGGCAGGAAAGGCAGGATTCCTCGATTTCATATTTTATATCAAACCCGTCGGAATAACGGATTTTCATCAGATAGATAAAACTGTCTAAAACCTCCAGTTCCTCTTTTAGCGGATAAAATCCCGTATTGCTGCGGAAGGAGCAGGATAATATTTTAATGAGCGCCTCTGCCATGCGGGCAATGGATTCATACTTTGACATCTGTGCGATAAACCGGATAGAATTCAAGGAATTTACCAGAAAGTGAGGATTGATCTGAGACTGCAGCGCCCTGATCTCTGCCTCATGTTTTTTCTGCTGCTGTTCCTCATTTTCCTGTATCAGCTGCTTTAGCCGTCTTGTCATACGGTTAAAGGAATGGATCATCAGTCGCAGCTCTTCCTGCCCTTTTGGTTCCACATGAACCAGAAGATTTCCCTCCTCCACCTTTTTCATGCCCTCAACCGTATGATGGATGGGGTCAATAATGCTTTTTAAGAAATAGCTGGAAAAACGGTAAAACAGAGCAAACAGGAGGAGCGTGACCGCTACAATGACGGCTGCGGTCCTGTTAAAGCTTCTTGTAAGGGCTTCATAAGACACTACGCTGATGATCTTTAAGCCGGTCACCGGTTCTTCGGTCACCACTCCCATATAACGTCTGCCATTTGCCTGATACCGGAATTTGGGCTGTTCCAGGGAAATATTCCGGGGCAAAAGAGCCATCGTTCCTTCTGCGTCAAAAATAATCTTTCCTGACTTGTCCGCAATCATAGTAGTTCCCAGCATCCGTTCCTTATTATAATCTTTTATCAGTCCTCCGGTCCTGGATGAGACAAACAATGCCGTCATCTCTATGACCCCGTCCCGGTCCACATCCATTCCCGGGGACAGGCCAGCGGCAATGGTCAGAGTATAGGCATTTTTTCTGGAATTGGTTACACTGCGGTCATAAAAACCTACCTTTACCACATTGGGTGCTGCCAAAGCCTCCTGATACCAGGAGGAGGCCCTCAGTTCCTCCCTGCTTAAGGTAATATCATCCTTCATATACGTATGGTCCCCGTCTTTCATATAAAATACGGCAGACAGGATGTCTTGCACCGGAACCATGGCATAATGAAAGGATTCGGTCAGGATCTTCGTATAAAGATATTTTTCAGCCACATCTTTTGTATTTGTTTTTGCTGCATTTTTTATGACTTCATTGTCGTTGACATATACGAAATGGGATAAACGGAGGGATACATCCTTTACTTCGCCGCCCAGAGTGGAGGCGATATTATCCTGGGCACGACGGATGTTGGAGACTGCGGAATCCACCATCATGGTACGGATAATGAGGATGGACAGTAAGATTATTAAAAGAATAGGAATCACGATGAGGGCGAAGAAGCTGTTATAATAAGAAGCCTTTAATTTCTGCTTTTTATTCATCCACATCTTCTTACGCCCTCCTCGCCGCTACCTGTTTATGACTCTATTATACAGCGGAAAAACTATAAAATCAATGCATCATTCTATTGGATTATGCTTTCCACCTTTGTTTCCAATCGGATGGTTTCCCCTTTTTTAATGCGATAGGAAACCGCCGGTATGGAAGCATTGGGATAAAGCACATTGGTATTGGGATCAGCCTCTATTACCAGGCCTGCTGCCTCCGGGCCTTCGCCGGATACCGTACAGTCCTGTTTTCCAGCGGATACAAATGCTCCCTTCCCTTCTGCCTTCTGCACATAATCTTCTGTGAACTTTTCCACAGAAAAGCCGCAGTCATAGGCAGTACAGTCGTACTGGCTCTCAATTTCATGGATTCTTAAATGGCCGTACTCTTTTGGTATAATCGTAGAAGTAACCGTAATCCCCTGGAAGGGATGCCATCTGCTGATCACCCGGTCTTTCAAAACCTCATAGGAGTCACTGTATTTCCGGACGAATACGTAATCATCTCCGTCAATGACAAAGGCCAGGGAAGAATCAGGAGCATTTTCATGAAGCACAATCTGGCTTTTTGCAACGGAAAACCCATACCGGGTGGAATAGGCAAACTTGGAGTACTTTTCCGGCACATGGCCGTGTCCGTATTTCTCGCAAACACCTGCCGGATAGGCAATCACATCCTTTCCATGTCGATGCATCACCATATCCGCCTGCTTTAACATGTTTACTGGCTCCAGCTTTGGTAAGTCCTCCGCCTTTGCAGACCAGAAGGGATGATCATCGGGAAGCCCAAGACACAAAAGGGTCTTCATTCCCCAGTAAGGAGAACCTGGCGCATTGTAGCGTTCCGCCATGATTAAGTTTGGATATCCGTACCCAATGGTCAGCACGCCGTCACGGTCAAAGATCTTCTGCTCCGTCCACCAGTTTAAATGGCGTGCCAGGATTCCCTTTACAACTCCTGCTGGTATATCGTCAAGCCCTGCAAATACATAGGCAGACCAGAAGGCCGCTTCTCCAAAACGGTAGGACAGGCTTCTTCCGTAAGGGAGAGCGGATCCGTTTTCATCAAACCAGTATATAAAATCTCTGGCAAACCGCTTTGCCCGTTCCTTAAACAGGAGACACCGTTCCGGCTCTTCCTCCTCCATTGCCACCGCATACAAAAGCCCATAATAATGAATGGCAAAGGAAATGTAATAATCCTTCTGACTGGAACCTCCATCCCGGTACCAGCCATCTTCAATATAATAGCTTTCAATTTTTTCAAGACCGGAAGCCAGCCGTTCTTTGCTGTACCGGCAGCCCAGTTTTTGCAAAGCAACATTCACCAGAATCATGAAAAACTGCCAGTTACAGTCAGGGATTATATATTCATTGATTCCGTAAAGCCATTTTGCCAGATTTTGTTTTTCTTCCTCGCTTAAAGGCTCCCATAATTTTTCCGGAGTGAAAATCAAGCCGCTGGCGATAGCCGCCATTTCCACAAACCGCTGGTCATAATCCTTAAAACCGCCCCAGTATTCCGGATGAGAAGGGTCGGTCCCGCTTGCGAGGCCTTTCTGATAAATCTCCTCAAATCCCTTTCCTCCCCCAAGCCATAAGGGAACCAGCGCCCACAAAGGCCGGGAAAATGCTTCCATCTCTATGCTCACCTTAGGATATGTGACGCCGCTGTCTCCAAGAGAAAGCCTGGCACACCCTTTGCTGTACAATGGCTTTAAAGGATTTAACACCTGGAACATCCATTGCTGGAAATCCTGTTTTGTTTCAAGTTTCATCTATATTCGCCTCTTTTCGAATTATTTCGATTATTACCAATATGGATCCCAATCCTTAGACAGCCTGGTCAAGGCCTCCATGTAAAAATAATCTCCCCAGATGTTGCACTCATCCACGCCTTCCGGTGTGCAGGTATTGTAAGGAGATTTCTTGGAATATGTGCTGTGAAGCACCAGTCCATTGGATTCCTGTAAATCCTTAACCGCATAATGTTCCACTACGGACTCCATGATCTTTTTTGCTATGGATATGTAGCGGACGGCGTCAGACTCATCCAAATACTTTGCCATTTCAAGCATTCCGCAGGCTGCAATGGAAGCAGAGGAAGAATCTCTCGGTTCCTCAGAGCCTTCGCCGAATTCCAGATCCCAGTAAGGTATCAGATCCGAAGGAAGATGATCTAAGAAATATCCGGTCACATGCTTGAAATCCTCAATGTATTCCGGCCGCTTTGTATACCGGTAGGCAAGGGCGCAGCCATAGATTCCCCAGGCCTGTCCTCTGGCCCATGCAGAGCCATCCTTATATCCCTGGCAGGTAGCCCCATGATCCGGCTCCCCTGTCTCCATGTTCATGAAAAACGTATGCCAGGTAGAATAATCATCTCTTATGACATTTGCAATGGCAGTATGGATGTGTTTTTCTGCTATCTTGCGGTATTTCTGGTCTCCGGTTTCTTCCGTGGCCCAGTATAATAAGGGAAGGTTTAAAAGGCAGTCAATGATAAAGCGGTAATTCTCCGGCTGGTTCATGGGCCCCCAGGCCTGGATAAACTCGCCCACCGGCTGAAAACGTCTGATCAGCTGGTCTGCTGCCTTGATTGCCGCTTCCTTTGCTTTTTCATCACCCACCAGCTTATAGGCGGCTACACAGGAAGGGGTATACAAAAACCCCATATCGTGATGATCCACTTCCACCTTGCGGTCGATCCGGTCTAAAAAGCTATTCGCCTGGATCTGTCCGGCCGTTTTCAGTTCATCTGCCTTGCTCCACTCATAAGCCAGCCATATCTGTCCGGTCCAGAAGCCGGTGGTCCAGTTTACATTGGGAGTTGGATGATAGAATCCATCCTCACTGTATGCTTTTTTAAAGGAATCAGTAAATTCCTTTAAATTATCCTTCACCTGCTTTATAGCGAATTCCATGGCCTCCAGGCACTTTGCCTCCGTGAGTTCCTTTTTTTCTTTAAGCAAAGTCTCCATCTGTCTGTTCACGTTTTCTTACCTCCTCGTAATATTCCTTCATGATTAAAAAGGCAGGCTTCTCCCGCATCCGGTCCGCTGTTACCAGACCCTTGATGTTGTATCCCTTTTGATACTTTCCAAGCCGTTTCGGCGTCCGGTAATCAAATAGAATCCAGGGTGCGGTACCCTGAATATAATCGATCTTTCCAAACATTTCAACCTGCTTTTTATAAATTTCCTTCTGTTCTTCCTCAGAGCCACGTACCTTGCCGCCTTCCGTACCGGAAGCCAGATAACCGTCCCCGCCGAATTCACTGACAACAACCGGTTTCTCAGGCCTGGACCCCTCTAAAATTTCAGCCAGCTTTCCATAATCAGGATCATACCAGCCATAGTATTCATTAAATCCAATGACATCTAAATGCTTTTCAAGTCTGTCGGAGATCCTTAAATTTACCGCATCCACCAGACAAGCGGCGGAAACCAGGCGGCTGGAATCGAATTCCTTTGCCGTTTCTGCCAGCTCCTTCATAAAGTGGTAGCGCTCATCCGTATCAGGATTTTCATTTCCTACGGACCAGATGATCACACTGGCCCGGTTATAATCCCGGTTCATCATCTCGGTCAGCTGGTTTTTACCCTCCTCTAAGGTCCTGGGTTTTGCAAAATCGATCCACCAGTAAACCGGAATCTCTTCCCATAGAAGAAGACCTGCCTCATCAGCAAGTTCCGAAACCCACTCCGTATGAGGATAATGGGCCAGACGTAGGAAATTGCAGTTCATCTTTTTTGCCCATTTAAATGCCTGACGAATGTCCTCCTTTGTAACCGCCTTTCCATGGTCCTCAGTCTCCTCATGAAGGCAGACACCACGAAGGAAAACCGGCGTTCCATTTAAAAGAATTTCTCTGCCTCTGGTTTCCACAGTTCGAAAGCCCACCCGGTCTTTCACCTGATCCAGTGATTTTCTGCCGGAACGAAGATGCAGGAAAACCTCATACAGCCTGGGACTTTCCGGGCTCCACAGAGAAAGTCCGCTTACTTCCAATGTCAGCTGTCCCCGTCCATCTGCCCCCAGAGGAACTGTTTCTTCCACCTGAAGCTCTGGTATGGAGAAAACTGCCTCCCCTTCCTTAAAGTCCTCGAAACCTCCAAGAGTCAAGGAAACACTGATTTCCTTTTTCTCCCGATCTGCAAGAGATACCTTCATATCCTTAATATAAGTCTGAGGCAAGCAAAGAAGAGATACGCTCCGGTAAATGCCTCCATATAAAAACCAGTCCGTATTCTCACTTGGTATCTGATCCTGACGTCTGGTGTTGTCAGCAACCACGATCAGCCTGTTATCCTCTTTTAATTCCTCCGTAACTTCAACGCTAAATGGGGTTGAACCCCCTTTATGGACACCAAGGAATTTTCCGTTTAGAAAGATCCTGGCCTCATAGGATACTGCCCCGAACCGCAGAAACACATGTCCTTTGAGAGAATTCTTAAAAGAAAACCGGCGGCTGTATACCGCCGGTCCCTCATAATAAAAATATTCCGGCTTTGCAAGGTTCCATACACCTGGTACCTGGATCTCCTCCCAGTCGTCAAAGCCATAATCCAGAGGAACCCTAAGCCCCTCTGAATTCACCTCCTGCTCCAGAAACCATTTGGCCCTTAAGCAGTTATCATACATGTCGACGGAAAAGTTCCAGGCTCCGTCCAGGGACTGCTCTGGCCTGCCTCCTGGGATCACATAGGAATTGGTCCCCAGGCAGGGGGAGGCATAGCTGTCCTTATAAGACTCGTTATGGATGTTATCTACGAAATTTTTTATTGTTTCCACTTCTTTATCCTTTCACTCCGGTAGCTGCAATGCCTTCTACGAAATACTTCTGCAGGGACAGGAACACAATGAGGACCGGGATCAGGGAAAGCACCGATGCAGCCATGATCAGGCCATATTCGGAACTATACTGGCTGATAAACATCTTAAGCCCTAACTGCAGGGTCTTTTTCGCTTCTGTTTTCAGATAGATCAGGGGCCCTAAAAAGTCGTTCCAGGTACTTACAAAGGTAAAGATGGTCAAGGTTGACAGCGCCGGCTTTGACAATGGGAGCATGATCCTTCCATAAATCTGATACTCGCTCATGCCGTCAATTCTGGCAGCCTCACACAATTCATCGGGAATCCCCTGATAGAACTGGCGCATCATGAATACGCCGAACGCAGAGAAAGCCTGAAGGAAGATGATGGCAAGATGGGAATCATTTAACCCGAATTTTCTCATCATCATGAACTGGGGAACCATGTATACCTGCCACGGAACCGCAATGGTTGCGATGTAAGCCATGAATAAGAGATTGCTGTATTTGAATTTCAGCTTTGCAAATGCATAGGCGGCAAAGCTGCTGGTCAAAAGCTGTAAAAAAGTAACAATCACTGTGATCTTCACCGTGTTTAATACAAAGGTCATAAGCGGGATCTTTGTCCAGATATCCAGATAATTCTGCCATCTTGGATTATCCGGTATCCACTGGATCGGGAAAATAAATACATCCTTATCCAGCTTTAAGGAAGCAGAGAACATCCATGCAAATGGAATCAGCATAACAGCTGTCAGTATGATCAAAACCACATAGAGGAGGCATCTGCTGATTTTATAATTTGTGCTTTTTATCTTCATTTCGTTTCCTCCTTATTCTAGTTTGCATATTTCTTCTCGCCGCGGAACTGAACCAGCGTGATGGCAAGAACCATTAAGAACAGCACCATAGCCACCGCACTTGCATAACCTAAATTCCAGTTGCGGAACGCCTCTTCGTAAATGTGGTAAACCAGAACCATTGCCTGGGAACTTACAATTCCGTTGGAACCGCCTGCCAGCATGTATACGATGTCGTAAACCTTAAAGCAGTTGATGGTCAGAATGATGGTAACAAAGAAGGTGGTAGGCTGAAGCTGGGGCCATGTGATATACCGGAACCTTTGCCAGGAATTGCAGCCATCAAGGCCTGCCGCCTCATAAAGCTCTCCATTGATTCCCTGCAGTCCGGCCAGATAGATAACCATGTAATAGCCCATATTTTTCCAGACACTGAACAGTACAATGGTGAACATCACCCAGTGAGGATCCGCGGACCACTTTGGAAGACTTTTTGCATTGACGCCCAGATGATAAAGGATCATGTTAATGGGACCGCTTTTCTGGGGGCTGAACAGCATATTCCATACGGCTGCCACCGCTACTAAAGACGCCACATAGGGGAAGAATCCTACCGTACGGAAGAAATTTCTTCCCATTACTTTCTGGTTTAAGACTACGGCCAGTCCTAAGGCACAGGCCAGAGTCAGAGGAACCGTTGCAATACAGTATACAATGGTATTGATAAAGGACGAATGGAATCTGGCGCTTCCAAGCATATCAATGAAGTTCTTAAGTCTGGCAAATTCCAATGGGCTGTTGCCATCCCATTTCATAAATGCCAGAACAAAAGCAAAAATAATGGGGCCAAGTGTAAATACTGCAAATCCGATGAAGTTAGGGGCGATGAAGGAGTATGCAACCATATCCCTCTTTTCCTGACGTGTGAACCGTTCCCCTGTCCGCACCTTTTTTATTTTCTCATCTATTGTCTCGATTTTCGCAATCAGGATATCCCGCTTACGGGTTCCTTCAGCCTCTCTCAATATAAGGCTTAAAGCATCCCGTTTCTTAATTAACTCCGCGATTTTTTCCTGTTTTTGCGCTTCTGTTATTGTCTTCGCCATATTGCTTATCCTCCTTTTCCCGTTTTTATCGTCTAAAGAATCAAACGGATATGATTTCATATCCAGTTGACGCCCGGTGAAGCGGGGCACGCTGTTATTTCAATCGTCAAATCAAATCAGAAGTTTCTTTAAATGAGGCGGGCTTTTTGCTGCCCGCCTCTGTGATATCATTTTTGTTTACCTGTTACTGAGCCAGAATTGCACTTACCTTTTCATTCATCTGGGCAATGCCTTCATCTACGGACATGCCGCCTGTCATGATGGCATCATGGGCTTCGTTTAATACAGTCTCAATTTCGGAGTTCTTTGCATTTACAGGCATCTCTAAGTATAAGTTAGAGGTGTTAAGAGCTTCTACACTGGTTCCGTCATCCTTCGGGAATCCTTCTGCACTGGATACCAGATCAGCAACTGTGTTGTTCATAACGGCCGGGATCGTACCAGTAGATGCAAGGATTTCTGCGCCTTCTTTTCCGCTTACGAAGTTTATAAATTCCCAGGCAAGATCCTTATGAGGAGCTTTGGCCGGAATTCCTAAAGAGGTTATGGTCGCAAGGGTGGAGCCTGGTTCTACTCCATCTGCGTGTGGATATTTTGCAATGCCCCAATTGGTGCAGTCTGTGTACTCGCCGGTGCGTACCTTATCCATTAAGGTAGAGATAAACCATGTACCCATGTTCATCATTGCAACATTTCCCTGGGCAAATGCGCCGGAATAATGTAAGCCGCTGGTCTTTAAAGTAGCATAGTCTTGGCATACTCCATCTTCCTGCTCTCCAAGAACCATTTCATAGTACGGTTTTAAGAATTCGTATTTTCCATCAAGAATGGTGTTCTTTCCATCCAGAACGCCGAAAAGCTGTACAGCTGATCTCCATGTATGGTAATGAGCACCATAAACCTCCTGTCCGGGAGTGTCTACGGTCAGGCTTTTTGCCAGAGCGTCATACTGTTCAAATGTCATATCATTGGTTGGATAAGCAACGCCTGCTTTGTCAAAGATATCTTTATTATAGAATATCACCCAGAAATCATTGCGGAACGGAAGCTCATATAATTTTCCGTCAACCGTAATCTGATCGGTAAGGCCTTTAAACTGTGACAGATCAACATCTGAAGACTGAATATAGCTGTCCAGGGGTTCTAATACGCCTTTGTTTACAAGCGTCATATAGCCTGGAACATCCTTTATGGTAACCACGTCAAAGTCAGAACCGCTTCCGGTAAGCTCTGTTGCCAAAACCGTCTGATAATCGGTGGAGCCTAAATCAACCATTTCTATCTTCACATCCGGATGCTCCTTTTCAAAAGCATCGATGAGAGGCTGGTAATAGGTTGTTAAGCCGATATCCCATACGGACCATTTTAATGTGGTCTGACCTCCTGCTGCCTCTGAGGCTTTCGTTGCCTCCGCTGCAGCGCCTTCTGAGGAAGCTGCCGTGGTTTCCTTGGAACCGCCGCCGCATCCGGCCAGGCTGGCTGCTGCCATAGCACATGCCAGAACAATACTCAGTGTTCTTTTTTTCATTGTAATCCCTCCTGATTTGATTGTTTTTCAGTAAACCCCGCATGATTTCCGTGATTTACCATGGTTCCTATTATAACGCTGGATTGAAGTTTTAAAAATGGAATTTATCTTTCATAATATTCACTTTTTATTCACACTTCTTTTACACTTTGTTAAAACATGCATTTTTTTATGATAAACAGTAATATTTATCTTTTGTATACAAATTAACACGTTTGTATATAAAAAGCAGCCGATTTTTCATTGACATTTTACATTAAATAGGCTACCTTTGTAGATGTTAAATCCATTATCACAAGCTATCCATGGAAAGAAGGGACTTTATTTTATCATGTGGAAAAAGCTCATCCCAAAGACCATAAGAGGAAAAATCATGGTACTCACGGCAGCCATTACGCTGCTCATCACCGTTCTGACTACAACTGTCTGTTTCTCAGTTTTCCAGTCCTTCTTAAGAAAAAACCAGATCCAGTCTGCGGAATTCAGCCTTCAGGTTGTAAGCAACAACATTAGTGCTGATATGAAGGATATTATCTATTTCAGCAAATGGTGCTGCTCCAACAGTGCCGTACTTGATTATCTGGAAGTGTTTAAAGACCAGCCAAAACTTGCCACCGCCGCCAGGGACTTTGATAATATGCGCCCTATGGCCCTTTCCTCCCACAACCGTTTAAAGGAAGAATATTACAACACCAGATCCTATGAATACATGTCCCGGGTCATCGTTTCTTCTTCCAATGAAAACAATTTCCTTCAAATAGCGGCATTGGCAAACTCCTCCTCCCCCTATGCAGCCAGGATCATTAAAGATGAACCTTTCTTTGAAACGCTTTACAGATCCGACGATTTTCTCTGGATGGGCCTGGTAAAAGATCCATTTTCCAATATAGGCACGGACCAATTTATTCCCATCGTACGTCCGGTTTCTAACGAATTTAATTCCGAAGTAATTGGCTGGACTTATGTGGAAATTTCCTCCCGGATCTTCACCGATTACCTTGCCTCCTATCCTCTTCACGGAGACAGTATTCTATTTATTACCATTGGAGATAAAATCTATGGTTTTAATTCAAACGGTTTAAAGGAAATGAAAATGCCCTACTCCAATCCGGTAAAACTGGCTGGAAACGAATCTCTCTCTAAAGGAACCAGGCTTCTTTCCGTTACCATGAACGATGGAAAAGAACGCACCCTGGTGGAACGGCCTATCGAGGGCATGGCAGGCTGGAGTTTATCCCAGGTGCTTTCTGAGCAGCAGCTTGGCCAGCAGAAAAACTTATACACCCTTTTAATCCTGGCAATCTGCCTTACCATTGTCTCTTTGGGTATACTCCTCGCCTACCTATTAAACAAGATCATCATGGACCCCATTCACAGGCTCAGCAGTAAAATTCATGATATCTCGACTGGGGATTTTTCCAGGGATTCGGCCATTGAGTGGAATCATGAGCTGGGAGAAGTGGGCAAGGGAATCAATAATATGTCAGAAAACATTAACACCCTGATGGAAAAACGTGTAACTGATGAAAAACAGAAAAAGGATTTGGAATACCAGATTCTGCAAAGCCAGATCAATCCCCATTTTCTATATAATACCTTAAATTCCATCAAGTGGATGGCAACCATTCAGAATGCAGACGGAATCGCAGATATGACTACTGCCCTGGCCAGGCTCCTTAAAAATGTTTCAAAAGGTACCACTTCCATGATCCCATTAAGGGAAGAGCTGGATCTGGTAAAGGATTATTTCCTGATCCAGAAATATCGCTACGGCGGAAGTGTCACTATCGAATATTTCATTGATACAGAGGATTTGTATAATTGTGAAATTCACCGTTTTACACTCCAGCCCATCATTGAAAATGCTCTGTTCCACGGAATAGAGCCTGCAAAAACAGCTGGTAAGATCATTGTTTCAGCCCGAAGCATCAATCTGGGGCTGAAAAAAGCTCTTAAAATAGATATAACCGATAACGGTATAGGAATGTCCAAAGATACCATTGATGAGGTTCTCCATGAGAAGACCGACAGCCAAAACAAAGCAGAATTTTTCCGGCAAGTTGGTATCAGCAACGTAAACAGGCGCATCCAATATGATTTTGGCCTGGAATATGGAATCACCATTGACAGCTGTCCTGGCAGCTACACCACCATGACCATATTAATACCTTATGCCCTTTATACAGAAAATCAAACAGCCGAAAGGTAATATATATGATAAAATTATTGATTGCAGATGATGAGCCATTGGTTCAGATCGGATTAAAATCCATGATAAACTGGACGGATTACGGCATTGAGATCTGCGGCACTGCTATGAACGGGCAGGATGCCCTTGAAATGATCGCAGAATATTCTCCGGAAATTGTCATTACCGACATCCGCATGCCAATTATGAACGGGCTTACCCTGGCAAAGACCTGCCGGGAAACCTATGGAAAGATCCCCCTGTTTATTTTTCTAACAAGCTACGAAGAATTCCAGCTCATCAAGGAGGCTATGACCTATGAGGCCGTAGATTATTTAATCAAGCTGGAATTAAATGCAAAGGCCCTGGAGGAAGCCGTAAAAAAGACTCTCTCCCGCCTTGAAACCATTCAGGTCTCCATGGGATACAAGGATTCAGGACGCCCCTTATTACAGAGCTACTATGAAAAATTTTTTATGCGGCTCCTGCATAACCTTTTTGACAATGAGGAACAATTTGAACTTCAGTCCAGAGATTTGAGGCTGGACTTTACGGAAACCTGCTATTTTACCGCCCTTTGCCAGATTCAGGAAGAAACCAGCAGGGAAATGGATTATGGAAAACTTATGAACCTTTATAACAGCGCTTTGCAAATGGCAAAAGAAATTATCGGAAGGCATCTTCCCGCCTATGTGGTAAGTCTTGATATGAAGCACTTTGCAGTGATATTTCACCTCTCCGAATCAGCAGATTATAAAATAGAAGCTGTTTTTGATGCATTTCGCAACGTCGCAGATATGATCCGGAATTATTTTAACGTTACGGTACTCACGGGAATCGGAACACCGGTCAGCCAGCCCTTAAAAATCAGCGAATCCTACCAGGAAGCCCGCCAGGCATTTGGACGGGCAAGTATCGCGCAGCCCATCGTCATGTTCACCGGTAATGATACTGCCTCGATCCGCAATGCATTTAACATCTCCGTATTTAAAAGCGAGATAACCAAAGCCTTTAATGAGTTTGATACGGATGTTTTATTCCGTACTCTGACCGAAATCATCCAGCTGTTTGAAGCTCATCCCCTTCGGTTTTCCCAGGCCGCAGACGGAGCCTGCAACATCCTTTACTTAGCGCTTTCCCTTCTTCCCGACGGAGAAGAAAATGTGTCGGAAATCTTTTCTTCCTACAGTGACGGGTACCGCTCCATATATCGCTTTACCAATGTAGAGCAGATCGCCGAGTGGATGACGATTTTCCGGGACGGCCTTTGTGAAGTGCTGAAATCCAAACGAAAGACCTACAAAGCCCATGTTATAACCAATGTACAAAAGTACATCAACAACCATGTATCAGAAAAGCTCACCTTAAACGAAGTGGCCGGAGTATTCGGCTTAAGTCCCAATTATTTAAGCATTCTGTTTAAGAAAAACTGCGGGACCGGTTTTTCAGAATACATTGCCCAGGCTAAGATCAACCGGGCCAAAGACCTCCTTATGGAACAGGATATGAAAATCTATGAGGCAGCTGATCAGCTTGGCTTTGAAAGTGCCTTTTATTTCAGCAAAGTTTTTAAAAAAGTCACCGGGCTTTCTCCCCGTGAATTTATACAGCAAAATACCGTCAACCCTGACGAAAACAAATAAGGAGTGTACTAGCCATGATTACAGAACTTGCAAATGCATTAAAGAAACCTTTGTCCCGCTTTTCTCCCTTTCCCCAGGCCTCTGACCGGGATACCTGGGGTTCTCTGCCGGAGGATCTCATAAGCCGCCTGATTAAAAACGGAGAAGCTTTTTTTAATTTTGATTATCCTTCATTAACTGCTGTGGATTACATGGAGTTTACCAGAAACGGAAACAGAAGCCGTTTTCAGGATAAGCTGTTTTTAAGAAGAACCGCTCTTGATGCCCTGGTCCTGGCTGAATGCGCAGAATATAAGGGACGATTTCTTGATGATATCATCAACGGGCTTTCTTTGATCTGCGAAGAAAACGCATGGCAGCTTCCTGCCCATAACTCCTACATCCGCGACACGCCACCCTCTATCCTTCCTGATGTTACCCGCCCTGTCATTGATCTGTTTGCAGCGGAAACCGCTTCCGTTCTGGCCGTGGCAGAGTACCTTTTAAGGCAGGAACTGGATTCCGTCACTCCCTTCCTCTCAAAGATGATCAATAAAAATCTCGAGGAGAGGATTTTCACGCCTTACCTTAATGAACACTTCTGGTGGATGGGCGACGGGGCCAGCCACATGAATAACTGGACAGTCTGGTGTACCCAGAACGTGCTTCTTTCCGCCTTTACAAGAGAGCTCCCAAAAACCCAAAAAGAGGATATATTTAAAAAGGCATGCAGAAGTATTGACTATTTTCTGGATGAATATGGGGAAGACGGCTGCTGCGATGAAGGCGCCCAATACTACCGTCACGCAGGATTATGCCTTTTTAACTGTCTTGAGGTTTTAAATGGAATATCAGACAATGCCTTTCTTCCTGCATACGAAACCGAAAAAATCAGGAACATTGCCTCCTACATACTGACCGCTCACATTCATGATGTTTATTACGTGAATTTCGCAGACTGCTCTCCCATTGCCGGACGGTGCGGAGCCAGGGAATACCTCTTTGGCAAGCGGACGAAAAATGAGGAGCTTATGTCTTTTGCCGCAGAGGATTACCAAAGCAGTGAAGATCCCTTAACTGTTGAGGAACATAACCTGTTTTACCGTTTACAGACTGTTTTCATCCATAAGGAAATGATTTCTTTTGCAAAATCTCCCATTGCCCACCGGGATTTCTGGTATGAAAGCGTTGGGCTTTTCATAGCCAGAGATGAGCATCTTTATCTGGCCGTAAAAGCCGGGGATAATGACGACAGCCATAATCACAACGATACGGGGAGCTTTACTATTTACAAAGATGGGAAACCCATGTTTATAGACGTTGGGGTAGAGACCTATACAAAAAAAACCTTTTCAAAAGACCGGTATGACATCTGGACCATGCAGTCCCGGTATCACAATCTGCCTACCTTTTTTGACGGCGGGACCCAGATCATGCAAAGAAATGGATCTGATTACCGGGCAAAAAACGTGACCCATCAATTAGGAGCCTCTGTCTGCCATATTTCCATGGATTTGGAAGCTGCCTACCCGGATGAACGGATTAAGTCCTACACCCGAAACGCTGTTCTGGAAAAGGGAAAAGAAATCACGATAACCGATCATTACGAAGGAGATCTTCCATGTCCCGTGCTGTCGCTTATGTTCTATGAGGAACCTACTGTATGTGAAAATACCGTACAAATCGGAGATTTGGGCAGCCTTCTTATCGAAGGTGCATCAAATATACAAAAAGAAGTGATCCCAATTTCTGATGAACGTTTGAAAACTTCATGGAAACATGATGTATATCGGTTACTGGTTACTATGGAACATAAGGATCTGACCCTAAGGATCCGATAATTTCAGGAAGCAGTGGCCAAATTATGACATCATAAGAGATATTGTCTATTGAGTTGTAGCATATTTTCTTCTTTATAATATAATGTAGTATACCATGATGGTATAACGAAACATTCCTAATTATTAAGCAAAATGGAGGTCACATCATGAATGATCTTGATATGAGAATATGTGAATGCGATTGTGATGAATGTGAGGACTGCAACTGCAATATCGTATGCGAACGTCCCAGAAAGCACTTAAAGCCAAACAGAACAATATTAAAATGCGGCAGCCAGGGTGGCGTAACCATACCATTGGCAACAGTTGCCGGTGCTGCCTTTACTCTGGCCACAGTAAACGTTGATACAAAAGCTTTAAAAAACCCATGCATTAAATTTGAATTTGCAAGTAATATCGTTACTACCGCTGCTGTAATTACTCTGAATTTCCAGGTATTCAAACAGTGTAAAGGCATCCTGACTCCTATTCCCGTAGGACCAATCTGGACTTTCTCACGGCTTGTAGCTATTACTGATGCTAACACCTTCACCTTCTTCGTTTGCGACTGTGATTTGTGCAACGATGACTGCTGCACTTACAGTGTAGTTGCTACGGTTGCTGGCGTTGCTACGGTTGGTGTTACTGCTATAAACAATGCAACCCTTGCTGCAATTATTGTAGATAATGACTGCTTCTAATTCCTGGTTCAAATGGTAGGTACAAGGGATGTATGTCCAATAGCTGCATAAATTAACTTTCTATCATAGATAGAGTGTTTGGCCAAACCCGGCTGAATACTCTATCTATGAGCATTCAAATAAGGAGCTGTGGCCATTATGTATAACCGCTTATTCAGTATGTCTTGCCGTCCTATTTTTCCATATCGTAATACACCCAATAGGAATATGCAGCTTCCGCAGCCAATCCAGCCCAAAATACTTAACCACAGCCAGTGTATACAAAATGTTCAGGAGTGTTCCTGTAATTCACCTCCTGCAAATCAGGCTTTAATAAAATGTTCTGCTAAGGGAGGTATCATTTTACCTGAACATTCGGAAAAAAACGCTACATATAACGTAGCTTCGCTTAATATAGATACCTTCAGCTACAGGAATTTTTCAATTCATTTTAACTTTTCCTGTAATATCCTTACCACCAGCGCCCGTATGCATCTCAGATTTCAGTTGTTTAAACAAGGAAATGATCTGATGGCTTTAACGCCTGTCAGTTCCAGCCTGGTTTACAGCAGAAATGAGGATAGCAGGGAAACAAATACCTTTTCTTTCATTGCCTATGATCAAGACTCCATGAGTTGCAGATGCTGCAATTACAGTGTATATGTGGAAATTATGGGCTTTGATACGATTGGCACCATTATGATTACAAATCCAATTCTCATTGCATCTATCATTGAAAATAATAGTGGAATTGTTTAGAGGGGAATTTCATGAAAAATCAAACTAATTTAAGATTTACAAACTCTACCATAACCATTGAAGAAAATACGATTAGATGGGAAAATCATATGATTAAAACTGAAAATATTTCTCATATATGGATGGGAAGCTGCTCAGATAAAACATTTCCTTACCATTTTGTTCTCATCCTATTACTCATAGCTTTGTCTGGTACCAGCCCTGCAAGCATCATTGGGATACTTCTGGCTCTGATCCTATATCCCATCACCTGGTTTTACTGGCATCGGAAACAGGAAAGTTCCATAGGGATCAATTTTGAAATCAGCTCCGGTAAAATTTACTCATTTATTTGTAATAATGAGGAATTTACCCACCAGGCCTATGACCTGATCAGCAATCTTATTTCAAAAAGGAATATGGCTTCAAGACTTGAAATTAGCTTTCTCGGGGATGGAAAGATTATTGATAACTCCGAAACAGATAAGGAGTCTTCTTCCAGCGCACAAATGGTGAATGTCATGGCAAGCGGAATAAATGAACCAATTATCAGGGAACTTCAAAAGTTAACTTTGCACTATACAAAAAATAGTGAAATTAATAATGAAATTTTGAGTTTGATCGAAAAAACGACCCAATCAATAAATATGAATGATAAAGTTGAGGCAAAGAAGTTCTACAGCAGTTTTGTCACTATGGGACTTATTAACGATTGCAATGAATTAGGGCTGAATGCTCTGATTAATGAAATTAAAGCTAATATCTATTGACCGGTATCTATTATGAAAGTTCTTTTGATTCTATACCATCAGAATAAAACGGTGTACCCGCTTATTATAGACGCTCCTTTTTGATAAGTTTTTTATTTTTAAAATTCTTATTAAAAAGGAGTATTTTATTTTGCCCCGGTCCTTACTGTTCGTTGGAATGGCCATTGCTCAGCCTGCAGCAGACCTTTTAAAATTCATGGCATATTAAATACCGGTACACTATCTATGACCCCTTTCAAACAATTTACAATTATATAGAAACAGGCTCTCTTATCAGCAAAAATACATAACTCCACGCTCTATCAGTTCTTAGATTCCCAACTCTAAGGGGCAAGCTTTGACTTTGCAGACAATCTTAGTCATCTTTAAATTCTAATTTTCCTAGAATTATCCCAGAATATTTACTTCCAATTCGCAGTGATTTTTGCGTCATTATTAAGTTCAGCTAATTTCTAACAAACTTGTCATTCAATACATATCATAAGGTATAAAGGAGTACGAAGTTCCTTTATATTCTGATTTTTAATCTTGCATCAAACGCTTATAAGCAAAAAATCAAAATATCATACCTTAACAGGAGGGAATTATAATGAATAATTGTAGAAATTGGGACGATGATCGCTGCTTTGATAGATGCGGTTGTTGCCCTGGACCGCAAGGCCCCAGAGGCTGCCCTGGACCAACCGGACCTAGAGGGCCACAGGGACCAACCGGACCTAGAGGGCCACAGGGACCAACCGGACCTAGAGGGCCACAGGGACCGACTGGGCCTAGAGGCTTCCAGGGACCGACTGGACCGACTGGACCGACTGGACCTAGAGGCTTCCAGGGGCCAACTGGACCGACTGGACCTATTGGACCGCAAGGACCTCAAGGGCCTCAAGGACCTGCCGGACCTCAGGGACCAGTAGGACCTCAAGGGCCTCAAGGAATACAAGGACCAACTGGACCGACCGGACCAACTGGTGCTACCGGTGCTCAGGGACCAACTGGGCCAACCGGTGCCACTGGCGCGACTGGTGCTCAGGGACCAACCGGGCCAACCGGACCAACCGGTGCCACTGGCGCGACTGGTGCTCAGGGACCAACCGGGCCAACCGGACCAACCGGTGCCACTGGCGCGACTGGTGCTCAGGGACCAACCGGGCCAACCGGACCAACCGGTGCCACTGGCGCGACTGGTGCTCAGGGACCAACTGGGCCGACTGGACCAACAGGTGCCACTGGCGCGACTGGTGCTCAGGGACCAACTGGGCCGACTGGACCAACTGGACCAACCGGCGCGACTGGCGCTCAGGGACCAACTGGGCCAACCGGCGCGACTGGCGCTCAAGGACCAACTGGACCTACTGGCGCGACTGGCGCTCAAGGACCGACTGGACCTACTGGCGCGACTGGCGCTCAAGGACCGACTGGACCTACTGGCGCTACTGGCGCTCAAGGACCGACTGGACCAACCGGCGCGACTGGCGCTCAAGGACCGACTGGACCAACCGGCGCTACTGGCGCTCAAGGACCAACTGGACCAACCGGCGCTACTGGCGCTCAAGGACCAACTGGACCAACCGGTGCTACTGGCGCTCAAGGACCAACTGGACCAACCGGTGCTACTGGCGCGACTGGTGCCCAGGGGCCGACTGGACCGACTGGTGCTCAGGGACCAACTGGACCAACCGGTGCTACTGGCGCGACTGGTGCCCAGGGGCCGACTGGACCGACTGGACCGACCGGTGCTACCGGCGCTCAGGGACCAACTGGACCAACCGGTGCTACTGGCGCGACTGGCGCCCAGGGGCCGACTGGACCGACTGGACCGACCGGCGCGACCGGCGCTCAGGGACCAACTGGACCAACCGGTGCTACTGGCGCGACTGGCGCCCAGGGGCCGACTGGACCGACTGGACCAACCGGCGCGACCGGCGCTCAGGGACCAACTGGACCAACCGGTGCTACCGGCGCGACTGGCGCCCAGGGGCCGACTGGACCGACTGGGCCACAGGGACCGACAGGTGCTACCGGTGCTCAGGGACCGACTGGACCAACCGGCGCTACTGGCGCGACTGGCACCCAGGGGCCGACTGGACCGACTGGACCTCAGGGACCGACTGGACCGACTGGGCCAACAGGTGCTACTGGCGCTCAGGGACCAACCGGACCAACCGGTGCTACTGGCGCGACTGGCGCCCAGGGGCCGACTGGACCGACTGGGCCTACTGGCTCTACTGGTGCCCAAGGACCGACTGGACCGACTGGACCGACCGGGCTAACTGGCGCGACTGGACCGACTGGTTCTACCGGTGCTGCTGGACCGACTGGACCGACTGGTCCGACTGGGCTAACTGGCGCTACCGGACCAACTGGGCCAACTGGCGCGACTGGTGCTCAAGGACCTATTGGACCGACTGGGCCTCAGGGACCTGAAGGACCTCAGGGACCACAAGGAATTGAAGGATCTGTTGGACCTACTGGCGCCACAGGTGCCACTGGACCGACTGGACCGACTGGGCCTACTGGCTCTACTGGTGCCCAGGGACCGACTGGACCAACCGGACCTCAGGGACCTCTGGGACCACAAGGAATTGAAGGGCCTGTTGGACCGACCGGACCGACTGGAGCTCAAGGAGCTGCTGGACCTACTGGGCCTACTGGTGCTACCGGCGCTCAAGGGTCTGTTGGACCGACTGGACCTCAGGGATCAGAAGGGCCTCAAGGACCTCAAGGAATCGAAGGATCTGTTGGACCGACTGGACCGACTGGACCTCAAGGAATACAAGGACCGACTGGACCGACCGGACCAGCTGGAATTTCTTCAGGATTTATTATTCCTTTTGCCACAGGTTATATAAACGCAACTCCTGCCACTAACTCTACCGGAGCATCATCCGCTATCTCGTTAACCGGCTATGGAGAAAGTGCAACAACGTTGACTCTGACATCCGAGACCACGTTTTCAATCAATACAGCGGATGGATGGTATACCTTTACAATGCCAACCGATGGAACCCTTCAGTCGATTTATGCAAATTTTGCTACGGTTGCAGCATTTACACCTACTACCAATATAACGCTATATGTGGCTATTGCAACCGCGCCTTCCAATAGCGCTAATTATACCATTATTACTAGTTCCATTACCCCTGCAACCCAGGTTTATGCACAGGGAACTGCTTATCCTGCTTATACGACCCGAGCAGGCTTCTCCACTGGATTAAACATCCCCCTTACAGCAGGAACTCAGGTTGCAATCGTACTGGGATTTACTACCAGCGGCGGTACTCAGGCACAAAGCTTGCCTTTCTTCTATTCAGGAGGCTTGTATTTACAGTAACAAAAAGAAAACAAAAGGAAAATACCCTTATTTATTTCCAATAGTGATAGTCTCTCCTCCCGAAAATGGTTGTCAGACGAACGGTAATAAGCTTTTATTGCCAGGCCAGCATCTTAAGGTGCTGGCCTTCACTTTGTTCAAACCACTATGCTTTTAATGCAATTAAGCTGATATTCAAATACGGATATTTTTTAAGTTTGTCATTTTTTCTGTAGTTCGAATACCAATTAACTAATAACATATGATGAATTTCACTAAACTTAAGTTCTTTTAAATTTCTTTTAATCATTCAAAATCTAAATTCCTTGGTAAAATTTCTTCTTTCGACTGCATACCAATGACATTCAATCTTATGCTCTGCTTTATGCCTGTTTGTTTGCTATGCCCCGGATTAATATTACAGGAATCAATTAATGATTAACTATACGTTGCCGTTGATTTGTTTTCTAACAAACCTGTCATTCAATACATATGATAAGTTATAAAGAGTTGGAAAACCCTTTATAGATTTTAGCCATATACAAAAGATTTATAATTATAACATCGCAATATCGCACCTTAACAGGAGGGAATTATAATGAATAATTGTAGAAATTGGGATGAAAAACGCTGCTTTGACGAGGGCTGTTGCTGTGGCTCCGAGGTTAGATGCTGCGTTGGACCGACTGGGCCGCAAGGGCCTAGAGGCTGCCCAGGACCTAGAGGGCCTCAGGGACCGACTGGACCGACTGGGCCACAAGGACCACGGGGGCCTCAGGGACCGACTGGACCGACTGGGCCACAAGGACCACGGGGACTACAAGGGCCTAGAGGTTTACAGGGGCCGACTGGACCGACTGGGCCACAAGGGCCTAGAGGTTTACAGGGACCGACTGGACCGACTGGACCACAGGGACCACAGGGACCGCAAGGACCTCAGGGTCCAGCTGGACCTCAGGGTCCTGTAGGACCACAAGGACCTCAGGGAATACAAGGACCGACTGGACCGACTGGTGCTACCGGTGCGACTGGTGCCCAAGGACCAACTGGACCTACTGGTGCGACTGGTGCGACTGGTGCCCAAGGACCAACTGGACCTACTGGTGCGACTGGTGCGACTGGTGCCCAAGGACCAACTGGACCTACTGGTGCGACTGGTGCGACTGGTGCCCAAGGACCAACTGGACCTACTGGTGCGACCGGCGCGACTGGCGCTCAAGGACCTATTGGACCTACTGGACCTACTGGTGCTACCGGCGCGACTGGTGCTCAAGGGCCACAGGGACCAACTGGACCGACCGGCGCGACTGGCGCGACTGGTGCTCAAGGACCTATTGGACCGACTGGACCAACCGGACCTACTGGTGCGACTGGCGCGACTGGTGCCCAAGGGCCAACTGGACCAACTGGGCCGACCGGCGCGACTGGCGCGACTGGCGCTCAAGGACCTATTGGACCGACTGGGCCGACCGGTGCTACCGGCGCTACCGGCGCGACTGGCGCTCAAGGACCTATTGGACCAACTGGACCTACCGGTGCTACCGGCGCAACTGGCGCGACTGGCGCTCAGGGACCTATTGGGCCAACCGGACCGACCGGTGCGACTGGCGCGACTGGTGCTCAAGGACCTATTGGACCGACTGGACCGACTGGACCGACTGGACCGACTGGTGCAACTGGCGCAACTGGCGCAACTGGTGCAACTGGCGCAACTGGCGCACAAGGACCTATAGGGCCGACTGGACCGACTGGTGCAACTGGTGCTACCGGCGCGGCTGGCGCCCAAGGACCTATCGGACCGACTGGACCGACTGGACCGACTGGACCGACTGGTGCTACCGGCGCTACCGGTGCGACTGGGGCTACCGGCGCGACTGGCGCCCAAGGACCTATCGGACCAACTGGACCAACTGGACCGACTGGACCTGCCGGTACCACAGGCGCTACCGGTGCGACTGGTGCTCAAGGACCTACCGGACCTATTGGCCCTCCAGGACCATTTACGCAGTTACGGGGATTTGACCTGCAGCTTACTGGAGGTACCTCAGTAGCAAATGGAAGCCCCGTTATATTCAATACCATATTAAATAACCAGAGTATTAATATCTCTTATAACACATCAACAGGCATTGTTACACTTAATGCAGAGCAAAATTATTATATATCCTGGTGGGTATCTACAGATGGCGCAGGCCCATCCACTTATGTGGAATTTACTTTACAGATCAATGGAAGCAGTGGTGTATCATCAAGCTCACCAATTGTAACAGGACAGTTAAGCGGAATGGCCCTGATTACTGTTGGTGCAATTCCATCTACCATTGCACTTGTTAACACAACCGGCCAGACCGTTTCATACGGTGCAACCCCGGTTATGGCACACATGGTTATTTTTGAAGTTTCCCAATAATCGCTGACATAAAGCTATTTTTATGATCTGTGATTTATAAAAATGCGTCGGAAGTATATACTTCCGACGCATTTTTACATAAACAGCAGAATTTAATTAATGATCTACATAAGCGGAGCAATCAACCTCAACGCCCGCCCTGCCAAAACTTCATACCAGGGATAATTCCTGCAATCTTCCATGGTGATTCTGCGGCATTGGGCCAGAGTGTCATGGAAATCTCTCTGTATATCCCGAATAACTTCATTCCGATACAGGTAGACTGCACATTCAAAATGAAGGTAAAGGCTTCTGAAATCCATATTAATAGTTCCGACTACTGCCTTGATGTCATCGCTTGCGTATACCTTTGCATGGACAAAGCCTGGCATATACTCGTAAATCTGGACCCCGGCCCTTATCAGTTCTTTATAGTGAGACCTTGCAAGCAGGAACGCGTATCTCTTATCCGGTATCCCCGGCATAACGACAACGACCTCCACGCCCCGTTTGGCGGCAAACGTAAGAGCCTGGATTATTTCATAATCCAGAATCAGATACGGTGTCATAATGTGAACATAATGTCTGGCAGAGTTTATGATATCCAGATAAACTTGTTCCCCAACCGATTCCTGATCCAAAGGGCTGTCCCCGTAAGGAATTACAAATCCATCCATGCTAAGCTCCAGGGGATAAAAATAATCCGGATCTCTTAAATATTTCCCATAGTCCTCAGGCCCTTTTTCAGAAATGTTCCACATCTGCAGAAACATCATGGTAAAGCTGGTAACGGCATCCCCCTTCAGCATGATTCCTGTATCCTTCCAATGGCCAAAACGCACACGCCGGTTAATATATTCATCTGCCAGGTTTACTCCTCCGGTAAAAGCTGTAATACCGTCCACAACCAGGATTTTTCTATGGTCCCGGTTGTTTTGGTAGGTGGTAAACGCAGGCTTAATAGGAGAAAACATCTTTGCATTTATTCCCCTTGCCTGTAATTCCTTTGGATAGCTAAAGGGAAGAAGGGTCAGGGAACACATGCCATCATACATGAACCGGATCTCCACCCCCTCTTTTGCCTTTCTCTCCAGAATATCCAATATAGCTTCCCACATTTCCCCGCGTTCTACAATAAAGAATTCCATAAAAATAAACCGCTTTGCACCCTCCAGCTCCTTCTTCATCTCTTCGAACATGGTTTCGCCCAGCGGAAAATACTGTACATTCGTATTTTTATATGCCGGGTAATGGCCAGAATGTTTGATATAATAAGCCAGATTGGCATTTCGCCTGCTGATTCTGGATAAATCCTCCATAACCCTTGGGCTCTGGGTCAGATAGGTTTCCGTATTTTCCATGTTGACCCGCAGCCGTTTATTTGCCAGTTTTCCCACAATCTGCAGCTCCACAAACAGATAAAAAAACGTTCCAAACACAGGAACAGCTGCGATTGGGATCATCCAGGCCAGCTTAAAGCTCGGATTTTCCTCTTTGTTCAGAATATAAATGATAACAAATGCACCGAGCAGAGCAGAACCACCATAGAAGTAGGCGAGGTAACGGCTTAAAAAGCGGTATGCCGCAAAAAGAATAGCCACTTGTATGATAAGAGAAACGACCGCAAACGTAGTCCGGCCAAAAATAATCCTCAGCATTCTCCTGATCAGTTTCATCTTGTGCACCTCCTATGCTGCCAATTCAATGAATCATATCTTTCTAATTATACAGCCTGCCGCTTTATCTTGCAACATCCGACAGACTCTGTATCCTTTTCAAAGATGCCAAAAACAACGGGAAAACCGCTGATACCGCAGTCTTCCCGCTCCTCATACTTTTCTTTTACTGTTCCAGTGCCTGTCTGATATCTTCCATAATATCCTCTGAATTTTCGATACCAACGCTCAACCGGATCATGGACGGATCAACTCCTGCTTCAACAAGCTGTTCATCCGTCAGCTGTCTGTGGGTATGACTTGCCGGATGCAAAACAGATGTACGCGCATCTGCCACATGAGTCACAATAGCCGCCAGTTTCAGTCCATCCATAAACTTAACCGCAGCTTCCCTTCCCCCCTTTAAGCCAAAGGAGATTACGCCGCAAGTGCCGTCAGGCATATATTTTTTTGCCAGTTCATGATATTCGTCCCCCTCCAGCCCCGGATATTTGATCCAGGCCACATCTTCCCTGGAGCTTAAATACTGTGCCACCTTTAATGCATTTTCGCAATGACGGGGAACCCGAAGATGCAGGGTTTCCAGACCAAGGTTTAAAAGGAAGGAATTCATTGGGGAGGGAATCGCCCCCAGATCTCTCATCAGCTGAGTGGTCGCTTTCGTTATATACGCCTTTTTCCCAAACTTCTGGGTATATACAATGCCATGGTAGGATTCATCAGGTGTGGTAAGCCCAGGATACCGCTCTGCATGAGCTTCCCAGTCAAAGTTTCCGCTGTCAACGATACAACCGCCTACGCTGGTGGCATGTCCATCCATGTATTTTGTTGTAGAATGTGTTACGATATCTGCGCCCCATTCAAAAGGGCGGCAGTTGATGGGAGTTGCAAACGTATTATCCACAATCAGAGGAACACCGTGCTTATGTGCAAGCCCAGCAAACTTCTCTATATCAAGAACTACAAGAGACGGATTGCCGATGGTTTCACCAAATACTGCCTTTGTATTTGGTTTAAATGCCTTTAAAAGCTCTTCTTCTGAAAGTCCCGGATCCACCAGAGTGGATTCAATCCCCATCTTTTTTAAGGTTACGGTAAACAGGTTGGTGGAGCCTCCGTAAATCGTAGCAGAGCTGATTACATGGTCTCCCTCCTTGCAGATATTTAGCAGCGCATAAAAATTGGCGGCCTGTCCGGAAGATGTTAGCATAGCAGCCTCTCCGCCTTCCAGCTCGCAGATCTTAGAGGCCACCGCATCATTGGTAGGATTTGCCAGCCTGGTATAAAAATACCCCTCATCCTCCAAATCAAACAGCCTTCCCATCTTATCGCTGTCATCATACTTAAATGTTGTGCTTTGAAAAATCGGAAGCACTCTGGCATCGCCGCTTTTTGGCTGCCAGCCGCCCTGTATGCAAACCGTCTCTCTGGAACGCATGTTCTGACTCATCTTATATCCTCCTGTGAACCGTAGTCATTTGCTTCTCCTAGTTTAGCATAAATAGTTCTGGAAATAAAGTGCAAATTGCCTTCTTGAATTCCCTGATTATTTACAGTATAATAAGCGTTATCATATCACGGATTAAAGGAGACCAAAATGGAAAAATCAAAGGTTTTTTATACGAGCTTTCATGCCACCTTTCAGGAAAACCTTCCTCAGAAATTAAAGAGACTTATAAAAACTGCCGGAATGCTGGAGCAGATTGACTTTCAAAATAAATATACAGCCATAAAGATTCACTTTGGCGAGCTTGGAAACCTGTCATTTCTTCGCCCCAATTATGCAAAAGCTGTGGTAGACCTTGTAAAATCCCAGGGCGGAAAACCATTTTTAACGGATTGCAACACGTTGTATGTGGGAAGCCGGAAGAATGCTCTGGACCATTTGGATACCGCTTATGAAAATGGCTTTTCCCCCTTTTCAACCGGATGCCATGTTTTAATTGCCGACGGCTTAAAAGGAACTGACGAAAGCCTGGTTCCCATTAACGGGGAATACATAAAGGAAGCAAAAATCGGACGGGCTGTTATGGATGCCGATATCTTTATTTCTCTTACCCATTTTAAGGGCCATGAAAGCACGGGCTTTGGCGGAGCTTTGAAAAACATTGGAATGGGCTGCGGCTCACGGGCCGGAAAGATGGAGATGCATAACTCCGGAAAGCCTCATGTAAGTGAAGAAACATGCATCGGCTGTCACGCCTGTGAAAAGAACTGCGCCCACAGCGCTATCTCTTTCCAGGATAAAAAGGCTTTCATTGACCATAACAGGTGCGTAGGCTGCGGCCGCTGCATAGGAGTCTGTCCTGTGGATGCCGTTGAGACAGACTACGATGAGTCCAATGACATCCTGAACTACAAAATTGCAGAATACACCCAGGCAGTTCTAGAAGACCGGCCGAATTTCCACATCAGCCTGGTTATGGATGTATCTCCTTACTGCGACTGCCATTCAGAAAACGATATCCCCATTATACCTAATGTAGGTATGTTTGCTTCCTTTGACCCGGTAGCTCTTGATATGGCCTGCGCAGATGCCGTAAACCGCCAGCCTGTTATGGCAGGAAGCATACTGGAAAAACACGGCAGCCATCACCATGACCATTTTAAAGACACACATCCCAACACAAACTGGAAATCCTCCATTGAACATGCGGTGAAAATCGGTCTGGGCAGCGCGGAATACGAATTAATCACGCTGTAATTCAGCACTGTTTAAGAAATACGCCTTATGTAAGCCATAAAGAGGAGAGGGTGCAAAAGTATTGCGCCCTCTCCTCTTTTTTCTGCTCAATTCAATTCTCTGATCCTATTCGTCCAGTGATGGATTTTGCTCTCTCCCAGGGGAACCTTGTCCCTTCCGATCTGCCAAACGGAAAGCGCTGAATCCTTCATCTTCTTTTCAGGAACACCTTTTGCAATAATAAGCTCAGGCCATACAAACGTGGTTTCCACAGCCTTTCCGTCAAAGCAGATCCTGGAATAAGGTGTGAAATTTTCCCCGTAGACCAGAACATTGGAATCATTGTATACCACATGGTCAATAACGATATCATCAATTCCCATTTTAAGGTCTGTGGACTGGTAAGGACTTTCTCCGCCGTACACTTCACGGCCTCCATAAAGAATATCGTACTCCAGAGTTTTCATATCCCTTAAATAACTTTCTTCTTCCGTTTCAGGGTTACTGAAATATTTCTGATGGAACCTCATCATAGTCCCCTCGTGAATATTAAGCATATCCAATACATGAGCCGCAAGCTGATAAGCCTCCACATTCTTTTTCTCCACAGGAAGATTCATGTTGTTCCAAATCACATATTCAGTTTGAAACAGGGAACGGTTCTTCATCTCTTCCTCTGACCACTCAAATCCAGGTAAATGATCCCCGTACATGACCAAAACAATAGGTTCCTTCCTGGTCCTCAGGGTGTTGACAAGGGAACGGATAAACTGATCCATCTCTCCGATCTGCTGGCAGTAATACTCAAAGTTTGGATATTTCCCATGCCCCTGAACGGAAATGGTATAGATAAAATCAGGGCCTGCCGTAGAATCCAGTGTCCTGATGATCTCACCAGTGAGGATTTTGTCCTTGCACCAGCCTGTTGGATTTCTTTCTACGTTATTCATATATTCAATGGGGGTAAAGGTATCAAAACCTAGCTGGGAAAACACCCGGTTCCTGTCATAAAAAGTGGCCTCATTGTTATGGATCGCATGGGCACTGTAACCTAAGTTTTTAAGATCAAAGGCTACGCTTTCGCAGGAGGTTTTCTTTAACACGGTTTTATATGGATACTCACCAGGGCCGAAGAAATCCAGATTCATGCCAGTAATCGATTCAAACTCCGTATTTGCGGTACCTGCACCCACAGAGGGTACACTTAAATAGCCTCCCGGATAGCTTTGTTGAAGGTGGTGGAAAAACGGGATGGGATCGTAATTTACCGGATTGTTTTTCCATAAGGAAGGATCAAAAAAGGATTCCAGCTGAATCATGATCACATTCGGTTTTGTATCCTCAGACAGCTCATACGTATTCTCCGGAACCAGCTCCTCATCACGGATCTCTTCCATTGTCTCGGTCCCATAGCCCTCCGGCTTGGAAATTCCGGTGTTAAACAGGGAATTGGAAAAGCAGTATGGAAAACCATAGCTTTTAAATGCCTCTCCGATATTGCCGAAATGAACTGCCACCAATCCCGTATTCATAGCGGCGCTTGTGAGTCCCAGCACAACCACCCCACTTATGGCTATAAGCCCTACTCCAAAGCCGTACCGGACCTTTTCCTTAGAAACAGGCGCTTTGCGCCAAACTGCGGCTATAAATATAACTGCTGACGCAATGCCAGCCGCAATAAAAAAAATCTGCATCCAGGTGAAATAAACCGTGGCCAGGCTGACCGCATATTTTATCAGACGAAAATCTGCTGCGGTAAAGGGAGTTGTCCGGAAGATAAGCAGTATGCCGTTAACCACTCCCATAAAACACCATATCAACGATATGGTAATGCAGGCAAATGCCTTCCGCTTCGTTACAAATACAACTGTAAAGGGAAGGGCGATGATCAGAGTGTTCAATAGTAAAACCGGAAAGCTTCTCCATATATAAAGGCCAAGGCTTGGCAGAGATTTTCTGCTGACCAGTTCAATAAAGACATTTATAATGGCAGCAAGTGCAAAAAGCTTTCCAAACCATTTGACATATAGTTTCATGATATACCTCGTTGCAGCTTATTTCTTTTCAGAGTCGGATTTAGTCTACCACATTTTACGGAAAATTTACATACTTTTTAATCGGAAATAATAAAATAAAGGCCAGCTTTTTAAGCCGGCCTTTTAAGTAACTATTCCTGTTCTTCTGTAGGTTCAAATGCGTCTTCACTAACCGTATTAATTCCGGCTGTCGGATTTACTTCCTCTGCAGGCGCTTCTGGTTCCACTTCCTCCACAATCTCTTCTTCTGTATCAGTCTTCTGGGCAGCTTCCTTTACAGGAGCTCCACACTTTCCACAGTAATAGGAACTTTTTGGAACTTTGGCTCCACACTCCGCACAGATACGGGTTCCCTCGCTTTGGCTCAGTTCGATCTCCAGAGCGGCAATTCTTTCCCGGCTGGCCCTAACAGCTTCATAAGCCTTTGCATAAGCTTCATCCGGCTCTTTGTTCGCTTCGTAAAATTGTTTACCGATGACCGCATAAGCTTCTTCCAGCTTTGTTTTCTCTACACTGATCTGCGTCTTTAGCTGTATCGTCTCAGTCAGCGCTTTTGCCTTGGTTGCAACCTCTTTGCCGGTATCACTAAGTGTCTTTCCCAGCTCTTCAAAAAATGCCATCCGTGATTCCTCCTTTGACTTATGCTCCTACCATTTTAACTTCATTGGAAGAAAAAGTCAATGAAAGACTGCTCACACGTCTTTTTTTATCTTACTGATTTCATTTTTAACGGATTCGGGTAACTGATTTAATGGAATGGTACAGGAAGTTTCACTTCTTCTTCCCCCTGTTTCCGTTACAGCTGAGAAGCTGATCCGCTCCTCTCCCCTGCCGCCAAAAGGATTCATGTTGGAATACCCATCGATTGCCGCAAAGCTCATGATCTGACCAATCTGTTCCTCATCGGTGATTGTTAAATATTGAGAGCTTTTATCTTCATATGTGGAACGATAATCATTGAACTGATAGGTATCGATATTGATCTCTTTGACATTTTCCAGGCTATTCCAGCTCTCTACGTCAACCTCACACTCCTTTAATAGTTCCAGAGTGTTTTTGAAGGAAGGATAAACCGGATAATACCCTCTTGAGGTAACATCGCTGTACTTCCAGGAGCTCTGGGTTTCTTCCCGCTTTGTTTCGGCATTTGCCTGCATCTTTGTTAAAAACTGGATGGTGGCCACTGGATATTCCTTTTCCATGGTTTCCACCTTTAAGTTTTTTAGATCCTCCTGATAGGCAAGGAGTAATTTATCTGTCATGGCTTTCTCTGTACCGTTTCGGTCTCGACTGACAACATTGGTCTGCTCTCCCCTGCTTACCCTGACCCAGGCAGTATCTTCCGTGGTCTGGAGAAGAACGGGATAAACCGCTTTTGCAAACTCCTGGTTCTCAAAGATCTGTGCGATCTCCGGCCGGACTTCATCTCCGGATAAATGGTAGGTGCGGTAAATATTCTTGCCGTTTTTAAGCGTATATTTTATGGAAAAATTATAGCTTATGCTTCCATTGTCCCACGTATCAGAATAATCATCTCCATGATGCAGCTTCTGGTTTCTATCCACTGCATCACGTACCAGGGCCAGGACCGGCGCTGTATCCTTAAGCTTCATATGGTTGAATATATATTCATCAGAATCCTGATACTCCCAGTAATATTCTCCCAGGGAATTCTGCTGTGCGCTTCCATAAGAAACCCAGAAGTTCACATCCGACATGGAAACCGCAACGGATTCGATGGTGGCTTCAGACGGTATATAACCGTCATACCCAAACAAATCATAACGGAAGCCGCAGAATATCACTGCCGATAATAAGGCACAGGCTCCCATCTGTTTCCAATGGCAAAACAGTTTTCTAAATTCAAAATGATAAATGATCTCAATGACGCAGTGGGATAAGAGCATTCCGCAGATCAATCCGAATATTCCCCAGCCTACGCTGGAATGCATGGACCAGAAAAAAATGCTTCCGCCAAGAGAAGATAAAACCACAATCGGAATTCTGATTACCGGCATGCTGATCTTAAATGCCATGGCTCTTCCTGCTGCTTCTGATCCTCTCTTTTTATACAGCCAGAAAGAAAGGAGGGTCAAAACTACTGTTACGGCAAGAACCGCTAAAATCCTGACAGCCTGAGTTCCCGCCGGGCTCCCCGGATTAAGGCGCTCCAAGTTTACCATGAACAGGGCAAATGCCGAGGATTTATCCACGAAACGGTTAAATACATTCCCGCCTCCCCGGTAGCTGGTATAGAAAAAATTGCTGTAGCAGAATTCCAGAATTCCGATCACACATACAAAATAAAACTGCAACACCAGATTTCCAAGAATTCCGACCAGAACATTTCCTGTAAGAATCATGGAAATCACTGTTACGGAATACATCATGCAGTAGTGGATCATAAACAGCAGGTATCCAGAAAGGGCTGTTTTCCATACCTCCACAGGAGAAATGCCGTTCACTGCAATCACTCCCATGGCAATGATTAGATTCACCCCATATACGGCTGCCGGAATAAAAATTCCATTAAAATAATTCACCCAGAACAAATGCTTCCTGTTTACTGGAATACCGTGATAAAAATCCACCTTCTGCCTGGAATGAAGATAAGAGAAGCTGGTCACTCCCATAATAAGGGACAGGAGTATAATCACTGCCGCAACCCAGCCGTTCTGAAAGCCCAGCCAGGATTTCAGAGTGGATATAATATACGTAAGATCAATTTCTCCCCTCATTCGTTCACTCAAAGAAAGTGCGATTCCCACCGGAAAGGTAAAGAAAAACACTAAAAATGACAGTGCCATGGACCAAAGGCGTCTTTTGCCATCTTCTTTTAACAGATTATAAAATAAGCTTTTTGATGTCATATCCTGCCACCTCCGTCTCGCTAATGAATATTTCTTCCAGAGATAAAGGGATAATCTCATAAAAAACCGGTTGGTACGATTCCATCAGCCCTTCCACTTCTTCTCTGGTTCCCCTAACCGTAATGGTATAGAGTTTTCCTCTTGCTTCTGTCTTAATGCGCTGCAGGGCCGTTAAGTCTTCGGCAGTCATCCCATCTTTTAAAACACACTGCAGCTTATGGATGTTGAGTTTCATATCATCTAAATCTCTGGAAAGCAGTATCCCTCCCCTGTGAAGAAGACCCACATGATCGCAGATATCCTCTAACTCTCTTAAGTTATGGGAAGCAATGATAGGAGTTAAATTTCTCTCAGACATATCATTTGCAAATATGCTCTTTACCGCCTGGCGCATCACCGGATCAAGCCCGTCAAAGGTTTCATCACAGAAAAGGTAATCCGTATTGGCACATATCCCGCAAATGACGGAAAGCTGTTTTTTCATACCCTTAGAAAAAGTGTGGACCTTTCTCCGGGCTTCCAGTCCGAAACTTCCTAAAAGATTGTGAAAGCGTTCCTTGTTAAACTGGGGGTAGATCCTGCTGTAAAACTCCATCATATCAAGGGGCGAAGCGTTATTAAAATAGTATTGGTCGTCGGAAATGTAAAAAAACCGGCTTTTCACCTTTTCATTTTCAAAGATCTGTTCTCCATCGATGGTAACGCTTCCTTGATCAGGCTTTAAGATACCGCTCAGCATCCTTAAAAATGTACTTTTTCCAGCTCCATTGGTTCCAATCAGGCCAAATACATTTCCATCCCGTATCTGTGCGCTCACATGGTCCACTGCTACTATATCGTCAAATTTTTTTGTCAGATTCTCTGCTTTTATCATCCTCTCTCTCCTCCCCGGTCAGATATTCCTGTCTCACCCATTCCTCTGCAACCCATGTATGGGCTTTATCCTCTGTCAGACCTGCCCGTTTCGCTTCCTGGATCCAGTTAAGAAGCTCCTTTTTCAGTTCACTGTTCTTAAGCGCACGAATGGAACTTGAATCCGCCACAAAGCTGCCTCTTCCTTTCACGGAATAGATGAATCCTCTTCGTTCCAGCTCCGCATAAGCTCTCTGAATTGTATTGGGATTAATGGATAAGTCTGTTGCCAAAGCGCGGACAGACGGTAGCTGGGCATCCTGTTCCAGCACGCCGCAAATCATAAGATCCTTTAGCTTTTCTACAACCTGCTCGTATATTGGTCTACGATCTTTGTAATCAAGCAGTATCATATTCCACCTCCTAATCTGTATTAATACTCCTAATACACTTAGTATAGCAAAAAACCTCTGATCTGTCAATCAGAGGTTTCCATTTTTTTCTAAGGCCTACGGTCTTCAACAATCAGGATACGAATGGCATCCTCTACATTACTCCAGTTAAATACGTACAAGGTGTAGGAGGCATTGCCCCGTATATAGATATCAGAGGTCAAAAGGAGGTTTCCGTTTTGAGTGGTGCTGTTAGATACAGAGACCATATAAAAGCCTGTTGAGACATACTGGAAGCTAGTCACTTGCATATAATCTACATTAAAAAACGTTACGTTATCTCCATTTAAGATCACATGAACCCCTGGGTTTGTTATGGATAAGTTGCATACACGGAAACAGCCTGTGTTAATTCCGGCATTGCAATACATATCCAAGATTACCATCAAATCCATTCCGTGATCCGTATTAATGATTGCGACAGTAATTGCACGGTCAACTGGAACCGTTATCTGCTTTTCAAGGAATACATACCCATCCTGCCCTCCTACGGTTATCGTCTGCTCTCCTGCAGAAACCCGGCCATGCTGGCTCATTTCTCCGTTACCCAATCCGTTCACAGCAAGCTGATTGTTTATATAAATAAGAAATGGATTATAGCCGGCTACCGCATTTAAAAACCGGACAAGACCGTTTTGATCCGTCTCGCAGAAGTAACACGGAATGATTGGTTTGGGGAATACCGTAATAATAGAGGTCCCGGTGCCTTCAGGTTCCGCTCCCGGTTCCCCTGCTGTTTCATCTGCATTGTTCTCGTTTCCTACACCAGCTGGTAACTCGTCTTCTTTCGGAGCCGGCGGCATATTCGGCTCCATATCCGTATCATTCTGCATATAAAATAAACTTTCCATAGAAGCCCTCATTTTTATCATTATATAGTAAGTTTATTCTCTCATAAAAGCCCAGTGCCTGTCTTTTTTTAAATACCCCCGCCTTTTTTGTAAAATCTTAGTATCCATCTATAAAAACAGGCCCGGATGGTTTCATCCGGGCCTGTAACTTATTACATTAGATCAATTAATCATTGCCGTATAAAGTAACCAGCTTCTGCAGGTATTCATACCGCTCTTTCGCATCTGCCTCATTCTTTGCAAATAATTCAGCTGCTCTCTCAGGATTCTTCATAGCCAGGGACGCATAACGAACCTCTCCCTTTAAGAATTCCTGATATCCCTCTAATGCAGGAGCTTTGCTGTCTAAGGTAAACTTCTTCTCAGCAGCTGGATTGTAGCGGAAATTGTTCCAATAACCGCACTCAACAGCCAGCTTCTCTTCTGTCTGAGCCTTGGACATGCCCTTCTTGATACCATGGCTGATACATGGAGCATAAGCGATGATCAGAGATGGTCCTGGATATGCCTCTGCCTCAGCGATTGCCTTAACAGTCTGTGCATAATCAGCGCCCATGGCGATCTGTGCAACGTATACATAACCATAGCTCATAGCGATGCTTGCAAGATCTTTCTTTCTTGTTTCCTTACCGCCTGCTGCGAACTGTGCAACAGCACCTGTCTTGGTAGCCTTAGAGGACTGTCCGCCGGTATTGGAATAGATCTCTGTATCGAATACCATAACGTTAATATCCCTGCCGCTTGCAAGTACGTGGTCAACACCGCCAAAGCCGATATCGTATGCCCAGCCGTCGCCGCCGAATACCCACTGAGATTTCTTAGCAAGGAAATCCTTATCCTTAACGATAGCCTTGCAGGTATCACACTCAATGCCATCTAATGCTGCAACTAACTTATCGGTTGCGGAACCATTGGTTGCACCTGTCTCAAAGGTATCCAGATATTCCTTACAAGCTGCCTTCACTTCATCGGAAGCCTTCTCGGAATTCATGATCTCTTCAACTTTGGTCTTTAAGCCGCCTCTGATGGCGCTCTGAGCCAGCATCATACCATAACCGAACTCTGCATTATCTTCGAATAAGGAGTTTGCCCATGCAGGACCCTGTCCCTTTGCATTTACGGTATAAGGTGTGGATGGGGAGGAGTTGCCCCAGATGGAAGTACATCCGGTTGCGTTTGCAATATACATTCTGTCACCGAATAACTGGGTAATCAGTTTTGCATAAGGTGTCTCGCCACAGCCTGCACATGCTCCTGAGAACTCAAGAAGAGGTTTCTTGAACTGGCTGCCCTTAACGGTATTCTCTTTAAATTTGTCGATAACTTCCTGCTTGATCGGAAGTGTCTGTCCAAAATCATATACTTTCTGCTTCTCTTCACAGTTTTCTTCCATGTTGACCATAACAAGAGCCTTCTCGCCCTTCTTTCCAGGACATACATTTGCACAGGAACCGCAGCCTGTACAGTCAAATGCGGATACAGTTACAGCGAACTGGTATCCTGGCATGCCTGTCATCGGAAGGGTCTTCATCTCCTCTGGCTTTCTTGCTGCTTCTTCCTCAGTCAGAGCAACGGAACGGATAACAGCGTGAGGACATACATAGGAACAGAAGTTACACTGGATACAGTTTTCCGGAACCCAGCCAGGAATAGTAACAGCAATACCGCGCTTCTCGTATGCGGAAGAGCCAGATGGTGTGGAACCATTGACATAATCGCTGAATGCGGATACAGGCAGGGAATTTCCTTCCTGTGCATTTACCTTGGACTGAATGTTATTAACGAAATCAACGGCATCCTTTCTGCCTTCCGTAATAAACTTATAATCAAGGCCTTCATCTTCGCAGTTTTTCCAGCTTTCAGGAACGTCTACCTTAACAACGCCCTTTGCACCTGCATCGATGGCTGCCCAGTTCTTCATAACGATTTCTTCACCCTTACGTCCGTAGGTTGCCTTTGCAGCAGCCTTCATCAGTTCGTTTGCTTTCTCGGAAGGAATGATTCCGGTCAGCTCGAAGAATGCGGACTGAAGGATGGTGTTGATACGTGTCTGGCCCATACCGGTCTCAATACCGATCTTCACACCGTCGATGGTGTAGAATCTGATATTGTGGTCAGCAATGAACTTCTTCACCTGTCCTGGCAGATGCTTCTCAAGACCAGCTGCATCCCATGGACAGTTTAATAAGAAGATTCCGCCGTCAACCAGTTCCTGAACCATGTTGTACTTACGGATATAAGCAGGATTGTGACATGCCACAAAGTTAGCCTGACGGATCAGGTAAGTGGATTTGATCGGCTTGTGTCCAAAACGTAAGTGAGACATGGTAACGCCGCCGGACTTCTTGGAGTCATAATCAAAGTAAGCCTGAGCATACATATCTGTATTATCACCGATGATCTTGATGGAGTTTTTGTTGGCACCTACAGTACCATCTGCTCCAAGACCCCAGAACTTACAGTTTGAAGTTCCCTCTGGAGTTGTAACGATTGGCGTACCTGTCTCAAGAGAGAGATGGGTCACGTCATCAATAATACCGATCGTAAACGGACTCTTTTCCTTGTTATCATAAACAGCAACGATCTGAGTTGGTGTGGTATCCTTGGAACCTAAACCATAACGGCCGGTTAAGATCTTCACCTGATCAAACTTAGTTCCCTTAAGAGCTGCAACAACATCAAGGTATAACGGCTCGCCTAAGGAACCTGGCTCTTTTGTTCTGTCTAATACAGAAATGGTCTTAACGGTATCCGGGATAGCTTCAATGAAAGCCTGAGCAGAGAAAGGACGGTATAAGCGAACCTTAATTACGCCTACCTTGTTTCCTGAAGCCAGAAGATAGTCAAGAGTTTCCTCAATGGTATCGTTTACAGAACCCATGGAAATGATTACATGCTCCGCATCCGGTGCTCCGTAATAGTTGAATAATTTATAATCAGTTCCGATCTTTGCGTTAACCTTGTCCATATATTTCTGAACAATTGCAGGCAGAGCATCATAATAAGGGTTGCAGGCTTCTCTAGCCTGGAAGAAGATATCAGGGTTCTGAGCGGAACCTCTTAATTCCGGATGGTTTGGATTTAATGCACGGCGACGGAATTCGTCAATCGCATCCATACTTACCATCTCTTTTAAGTCCTCATAATCCCAGGTTTCGATCTTCTGAATCTCGTGAGATGTGCGGAAACCGTCGAAGAAGTTGATAAATGGTACTTTTCCCTCGAGTGCTGCCATATGAGCAACCGGAGTTAAGTCCATAACTTCCTGTACGCTGGATTCGCATAACATAGCACAGCCTGTCTGACGGCAAGCATATACGTCGGAGTGGTCACCAAAGATAGATAAAGCATGGCTTGCAACTGCACGTGCGGATACGTTGATTACACCTGGTAACTGCTCGCCTGCGATTTTATAAAGGTTCGGGATCATAAGTAAAAGACCCTGAGAAGCTGTATAGGTGGTGGTCAGCGCACCTGCTGCTAAGGAACCGTGTACTGCACCTGCTGCACCTGCCTCAGACTGCATCTCTGTAATCTGTACTTTCTGACCGAAGATATTGGTTCTTCCGTCTGTCGCCCATTCATCTGTTGCTTCAGCCATAGGTGAAGATGGGGTAATCGGATAGATAGCCGCTACATCAGTAAATGCGTATGACGCATGAGCTGCTGCATGGTTACCATCCATGGTTTTCATTTTTCTTGCCATTCTTGATTTCCTCCTGCAAATGTGAATAATGTATAAATTGGTTCCCGTATAGGGAAAGTGACCTGACATTATTATAACAATTATTCAACAAAAAGCAAATATTAAAACAGGAAAATTAAGTATTATTTTCAAAACAATCCGATAAAAAGGGACTGGAACGAGTATTCTGTCCAGTCCTGTCTTTTTTTGTTTTGTTTTTATTTTGTTTTTATTTTATTTTTATCGTGTTTTTATTTTGTTTTTAGTTAAAAGGGTTGGGAGGAATGACATTCTGGCCTCCGTTATCGCCTGCCGCTTCTGTGGTAGAAGACGGTCCCTGGGGCTGGGTAGGCTGGGTTTCTGTGGTACCGGGGCCCTGAGTGACTCCGGAATTTCCAGTAGTCTCATTATCGTGAGGTGCAGTGGTCTCTCCCGGTCCCTGGGGACTTACTCCAGTGGTTTCAGGGGCAGAAGTCGCCGGATCAGTGGCCGGAATGACAACTCCGGATTTATTCCGCTTGATGGTAGCCGACTTTCCGCGGTACGTACTGTTATGGAAAAACTCATCGCTTACCACAACGCCATTCTTTTTGGTCACCAGATTGGTCACCCAGCGGCTTCCCTTGGTCTCAGCCTTAACGATCTTTTCCTCCGTAGGCTGAAGTGTCTGGTCTTCCTCGTAAACCGGCGCCGGAGCATCTAATTCTGCTGTTTTCTTCGATGTCATGGATAATGTGACACCCTCCTCCAGAATCGGAATTCCCACAATAGAGATCTTAAGCTTCCGGTCGGCAAAACTGGTTCTGATGGCTATTGCAGTAGTGGAATTATTGACAAATTTCATATCAGGTCCGCCGTAGCTGACCATGGCATCCTCACCTGGCGTTACATAGGAAGGTTCGTAGCTGTGGGCGTGGCGCTCAGTAGTTGAAAGCCCCGAAAAAACTACCGCATTATATAAGGTAGAGGACACCTGGCATACGCCTCCTCCTGGTTCCTCAACTAATTCTCCGTTCAAATAAGCGCCTGCCGGACGGTATCCCTTTGCAGTGGAACGCTCCCCTGTGGCTTTATTAAAGGAGAACTCTTCTCCCGGCTGCAGAATGATGCCGTTCAAGGCATCAGAAGCCAGTTCGATATTCTTATTCCTTGCACTGTTAGCCGTAGTCGTTGTAGTATAAGTACCTATGACCTTATACATTTCCTTTGCCTGGGCTTCTGTTATCTTAGGGGCAACTTCCTTGCCTTCCGCCGCGATAACCGCCTGGAAATTCTTATCCTTGAGCTGGGTCAAAATATCCGATGCCAGCTTATCCTGATTAATCACAACTCCGTTTTTCTCTCCGGAATAGACAAATTTCCCGGTACTTTTATCAAATCCTGAAATAGAACCGTTCTTGGCGGCTACATCCCATTTTCCTGCGATGGCTTTTACCTCAGCCTGAACGTCCTCATCCAGTCCGTCAAATTCAAGGGTATAACTTTCCTTTGGTTCACCTGAATATATCTCTTCAAGCAGGGAGTCCAGCTTTTTGTCCAGCAGATTCTCAAGTTCGTACTGATCGTCTTGATAGGTGACCTTCATTCCCCACTGATATTTATTTTCAATGGCATCCCGGGCCTCTTCCCTGGACATGCCGGCGATGGAGATACCATCGACTTTAACTTCTTTCCGTAATTCCGGCTCTGAAACGGTTGGGGTATTGACCTCCGTCTCTTTTGCCTTACGGCCTCCAATAAGCTTAACAGCCGCCATAACGCAGATAAAAGCAGCAACAGCCAGAATGATCGCCAGAAGTATCTTTGTGATGTTATACTGAGGGCCTCTTTTTCTTTTCTTTCCCCGCTTTGACTGATAGGAGCTGCCCGTTCTGTAAGTCTGTCCTGTCCTGCGGCCTGTTTCCGATGCATTTTTACTGCTTCCATTCCGGGAAGAATTGGTTCTTCCCCCACCTCTTTGTCTGTTATCTATTTGATTCATTAACTTCACCTTTTTACATGATTTTGTAGCTTTACATTGAGTAGTATACCATACTTTGTGGGAAATGCTATTACGATTTTATGAATTTTCTTAATTATTTTTCGTCTTTTTTCTACATTTTACAGAATGAAAAAAACATGTTACTATAGTGTTACCAAACTATTTCATTTTGGAGGTTTTTATGAAATTTGTCGATTTGCATGTTCATTCCAATGCTTCGGATGGCACATTCACTCCCTCCGAAGTGGTGGCCCTTGCCGTAGAAAAAGGCCTGGCAGCCATTGCACTGACCGATCATGACACCATTGACGGTCTTTCAGAAGCCCAGGCTGCTGCTTCCGGGCTTCCAATTGAAATCATCCCCGGAATTGAACTCTCCTGTGTGTACCAGGGAGAAGAAATTCACATCCTGGGGATTTATGTCGATCCCGCGGACCGTGAATTTATTTCTGAAACGGATGCTCTTAAAGAAATTCGAAAAAAAAGGAATGAGGAAATGATATGCCGTTTCCAAAATGCCGGCATTTCCATCACATTAGATGAAGTAATGGCAGGAAATCCTGACACGGTCATAACCCGTGCCCATTTTGCCCGTGTTCTTCTTGAAAAAGGCTATGTAAAGAATATGGACCAGGCATTCAAAAAATATCTGGATTATAGCGGCCCCTACTGCCCCCGTAAAGATAAGATCACTCCAGAGCACGCCATGAAAATCCTTACCGATTGTAAGGCTTCCCCTGTTTTGGCCCATCCATACCAATATCACCTGGGAGATAAAAAAACGGAGGAACTGGTCTGCTATTTAAAGGATCTGGGGCTTCAAGGTCTGGAGGTCTACCACTCTTCCAACAATCAGTATGAAAGCGGCAAATTAAGAAAACTGACCCGAAAATATGACCTTTTTCCCACTGGAGGCTCTGATTTTCATGGAAGCAACAAGCCTGATATCAGTTTAGGTGCCGGACGGGGAGGCCTGCGGGTTACTGCGCTTCTTTTGGACGATATTAAAAGGATACGGAGGGAGAAGGGCCTTTGACCCCCTCCCCCGCCATCTTTCATCAGCCGATTTTTCCTTCGTCCATAAAACGTGCAAGTTCTATCGCGTAATATGTAATAAGGATATCCGCTCCTGCGCGGTATATACTCACCGCTGACTCGCAAACAATCTTTTCTTCCTCAATAAAACCGGCTTTTGAAGCCGCTTTTATCATAGCATATTCACCGCTTACACTATATGCCGCCACAGGAAGGTCGTGACGGTCCGCCACTTCTCTTATGATATCCAGATAAGAAAGTGCAGGCTTTACCATCACGATATCGGCGCCTTCCGCCACATCTAACTCCACTTCCTTTAACGCTTCTTTCCTGTTATGATAATCCATCTGATAGCTCTTCCGGTCACCAAAAGCCGGCGCAGAACCGGCAGCCTCCCGAAATGGCCCGTAAAATGCAGAGGAATATTTAGCAGAATAAGCCATGATCGGCACATTCACAAATCCAGCCTCATCAAGGGCCTGTCTCATGGAACCGATCCTGCCATCCATCATGTCGGAAGGGGCCACCATATGAGCTCCTGCTTTTACATGGGATAGGGCTATCATGTTCAAATATTCCAAAGTCTTGTCATTATCAACAGATTCTCCCTCAAGGATACCGCAATGTCCGTGGGATGTATATTCACACATGCACACATCCGTAACAATGTATACCATAGGATAATGCTCTCTGATAAAACGGATAGCCCGTTGTACGACGCCCTCCTCATCGTAGGCCTGGCTGCCGCAAGGGTCTTTATGAGCCGGAATCCCAAACAACAGAACTTTTTCCACACCGGCATTTACGAGCCGGTCCATAATCTGGGGAAGCCGGTCCACGCTGTAGCGGTATTGGCCTTCCATGGAAGGGATTTCTTCCAAAATTTCTTTTCCATCTACCACAAACAGCGGATAAATAAGGGATTCCTTTGAAACTCTGGTTTCCCGTACCATTTTTCTTAAGGTATCTGATGTTCTTAATCTTCTAGGTCTGTATAATAAATCCATATTCAATCCCTCCATTTTATTTCTGCATGCAATGAGTCATTTGACCCTGTCCTATTATACACCCTCTCAAATAAGATTCAAGTAATTCTTGCAGCAATGGAAAAGATTGCTTATAATAGTATCCATATAAATGAATCAGAAACGAGGTACTGCTTTATGGAAGAATACTATCAGGCAATTGAAGAAGCCATCCGCATGACAGGTTATAAAGGCCCGGTGGACGGGGAAGAAATCTATGACGAGATCTGCGATGAAATTGAGGATAAGGAACCGGGGGCCTATGTATTCATGTCAAAGAAAACGGATGATACTTTTTTTGAATATAAAATCCAGATCTTCGAAGACCAGTTTAATTTAAGCTCCATTGACATCCACTCACCGGATCAGGTTTATCACGCAGATTTTGATTAAGACAGTTCTTTGGATAGCCACAGGTCTGTAAGGGAATGAACCACATTTCCCTTGCTGCCTGTGGTTGTTTTAGCCATGGAAAGAGAATTTAGGACCGCTTCCTCCGTCGCTTCTGCTGCGGCCGTAAAGGCCGTCTCCAGGGCACTTTCTTTTAGTATGCGGATAGAAAGCAGCTCTTTTTCCGCCTGTTCCGGTATCCGGTTTGCCGTGGTAAATCCAATCATAATATCTCCACTTCCGTGTCCCATATAGGAACCTGTTCTGGAAAGTCCTACCCCAGCCCGCTTTATAATTCTCTTTAACTGACGGTCGGAGACTGGGAGATCAGTAGCAATGACTGTCATTATGGAGCCTCTGTCCAGGATCTGTGGCTCTGTCATCCGGGCAATTTCCTCTCCAACAGTCCGTCCGCCTATCATCAGGTTCTCGGTGCTTCCAAAATTCGACTGCACCAATACTCCCAGGGTATAGGTCTCTCCTCCGATTTTAAACCTTCTGGAGGCGGACCCGATTCCTCCCTTTAAGCCATAGCATACCGTGCCTCTGCCGGCTCCTACTGCCCCTTCTTCAAAATCCGGCATAGCATTTTCCATTGCCGCCCTCATCTCTTTAAGTCCCACGACCCTTTCGCTGATGTTATTCAAGACCGAATCATTGCACTCTCCCACCACAGGATTTACAGAAGCAAGTTCTGCCCCCTCCTGCCTGCATTTCTCAAGCATCAAATCCACCAGAGCATCGTGAACCTTCCCTACATTTAACGTATTGGTAAGGGCGATGGGCGTTTCCAGAGTTCCCAGCTCCTCCACCTGGATCAGTCCCTGGCTTTTGCCAAAACCATTATGAATATAAGCTGCTGCCACCAGCTTCCTCCGGAAGGGATTGTCCTTGCAGGGAATAATGACTGTGACTCCTGTTTTGTGATCCATGGTATCGATTGTGGCATGTCCCACCAGAACTCCTTCCACATCTGAGATTTTATTTAGGGGTCCCGGAGCCAGTCTTCCCGTGATGATGCCATATTCCCGTATCCTTTTCATGATCCTATCCTCCCTTTTCACATTTATGTTCTTATTATACATAATAAACAGTGCTTTGACTTCTTTTTCTTGTTTTTTCCATATTGTACCAGAGGACGAACACTGCTATAATAAGGACATAGGAAATGATAATCATTTCACGGACATTCCAGAGGAGGGATACACATGAAAATTCAAAATATCACAGATGTAGAAAAATTTTTCAAAGTAATCGAGCAGTGCAAAGGAACCGTTGAACTGGTTTCCAAGGAAGGGGACCGGATCAATTTAAAGTCCAAATTAAGCCAATACCTTTCTATGGCCACCATTTTTTCCAACGGCAGTATCATCAATGAGTTAGAGTTAGTTGCCCATGACCCGGAAGATGTGGAAAGACTCATTAAATACATGTATCAGGGAGAATAACAAAAAGAAGGATTTCGTTTCTGATAAAAGCAGGATCTTTGTGCCCTATTACTAATATAAAAAATAAGAAAGCTGCCTTGCCGGTTCATTCGGCCAGCAAGGCAGCTTTCTTATTTTTTGTTTTTAGGCTTCTTCTGCTTATCCAGCCTTTCGTTCACGATTTCCCGAAGAATGGCGTACACCACGGAACATAGCGGAATAAAAATCAGCATTCCAACAATTCCCATGGCGCTGCCACCGATGGTGACTGCAACCAGGACCCAGATGGAAGGAAGTCCTACGGAGTTTCCCACTACATGAGGGTAGATAAAGTTTCCTTCCACCTGCTGTAGCACAAAGAATATGATCAAAAAAATGAATGCATCCAAAGGCCTCACCATCAGCATTAAAAATGCACCGATGGCACAGCCGATAAATGCCCCGAACATCGGGATCAGGGCTGTAAATGCAATTAAAACGCCGATAAGTATCCCATAGGGAAGGCCAAAGGCCGTCAGGGTCAAAAAGAACATACTCCCAAGAATGACCGCTTCCATGCACTGTCCCGTAAGGAAATGGGAAAAGGTATCAGAAACCAGCGTTAAAATCTCAAGCGTCCGCAGGGTCACTTCTTCCGGTAGAAATGCCTTCATCAGCTTTTGTATCTGCCGTGAAAGAGCCTCCTTCTGAAGAAGAATATAAATGGCAAAGACAAGAGCAATTAAAAAGGCAGTCATCCCACTGATAATGGAAAGGGCAGCCGACACGGTGGAAGAAAGTACCGAACCTGCTCCGGCAGATAAAAATCCAACTATCTTTTCCAAAAAGGATTTCCAGTCAATCTCGATGCTGTTGATATAATCTGTAATCTCAGGGTTCTGGGCAAACAGTCTCTCCGCTTCCTCCTTAATACCTGCAAGAAACGCTGGAATACTGTTTTGCAGGCTTATAACGGTTTCAAGAAGCTGAGGCAACACAACAAAAATAACAAGCAGCAGGAGCCCGATTACAAACACCAGGGTAAGGCAAAGGCTTAATGGCCTGCGGATTTTGTTATCTTTCTTTACGGGCAGCAATTGTTCGATTCTGCGCATGGGGACATTGAGGATAAAAGCCATAACGCCTCCCAAAAGAAAGGGAGAGATAAATCCCACCAGCTTCATCGCCAGGGCAAACAGGCTGCGATAATTCCAGCCTGCGACCACCACGATTACGGCAAATACGATCAGGCCCCTTATTTTTTTTATTGTACTGTCATTGATTTCCATCATAATCTCCTTTTATGACTCCTCTTCAAAAGCTTTTCTGATATCTTCCTGTAAAGCCTGAAAGGTGCCCTGGGCCATCAGGGAGCTTCCTCCCCCCCGGCCGTTTAATCTTCCATTTAATGCTTTGCTCAATGCCCTCATGTCCACCTGCCCGCTTCCAAGGGCATACTGAAAGACACCCTCATCTCCTGAACATGCCAAAACAACGCTACCCTTCTTTCCTTCATACAGCATCGTGCAAAACTGTCTCAGCTGTACCGGAGATAAGTCACTTTCAAAAACCAGAAGAGGTGTATCCAGTTCCGGATAATCTCCGGCCTTTCTTTCTAAAAGCTCTTTGGAAAGCCGGCCGATTTTTCCATCCTTTTTCTGCCCTTCTTCTTTCAATCTGTCAACTGCCTCCAGGAGATGATCCGGTTTTGCCGACAGCAGGACGGAAATTCCGGACACTGCCTTCTGTTTTTTACGGTAATCTTCCAGAGCCATCCTTCCGCACAGCATGGTCACCCTGACACCGCCCTTATAATGAATCATCCCCGTCACTTTCAAAAAACCGATTTCTCCCGCCGTAATCACATGGGTTCCGCAGCAGGCACACACATCGCCTCCCGGAAACTCGATCAACCGGACTTGCCCGGTCAATTCCTTTTTACTCCGGTAATCGATACAGGAAAGCTCTTCCTTTGACGGATAAGACTCCAGAACCGGGATATCCTGCCAGATAAGTTCATTCACTTCCGTTTCTACAGCCTCTATCTGTTCCATGGTCAGGATTCCGTTAAAGTCAACGGTCACCTCATCCTTTCCCATGTGAAATCCTACGTTATCGAGGCCATAATGCTTATGTACGATTCCCGACAATAAATGTTCTCCGGAATGATTCTGCATATGGCAGAATCTCCTCTCCCAGTCTATGATTCCATTCACCCTGCTGCCAGCCTTTAAGGGCTTATCCGTTATATGAACAATGCCTTCCGGCTTTTCCCTGACATCAAGGACCGCCGCTTCCCCCAGACTACCAGTATCAGCCGGCTGTCCGCCGCCCTCCGGATAAAAAGCCGTCCGATCAAGAAACACCTCAAAAAAGCAGTCCTTCCCCGGCCTGCAATCTATCACTACCGCTTCAAATGTTTTTACATAAGGTCTGTCATAATATAATTTTTCCATCTTTTGCTCCTTATTTCTCTGTTGTACTAATTATACACAACAATTGGATAAGTTCAATCATAACAATTCTAAAATTTTAAGAAAAATTGGAAACAGTGGCAAGCTGACATTCATACACTTACATTGTAAACAAATTATTTGGAGGAACCAATATGAGTGATCTGGCAGCAACTAACTGTGGATGCGGATGTGATGGAGGATGTGGTAATAATGGCGGCTTCAATATTATCTGGCTGATCATTATCCTGTGCTTCTGTGGCGGTGGCGGCGGCTTCGGTTTCGGTGGCGGTTGCAACAACAGTTGTGGTGGCGGATGCGGCGGCGGTAATGATTGCAGTTGTATTCTGATCATCATTCTTCTGCTCTGCTGCTGTGGCGGCGGAAATAACTTCTTCTGCTAAGCAAAACATAAAACAAGGCCCGATCTTTTACAGATCGGGCCTTGTTTTTTATTTTATCAGCGGCTCTGACCGTTGGTTTTTCCAGGTCGTTGAAAAGAGTTCTGGCTGCTTACTCCTTTTAGGGGGCTCTTGTTCTGTTTTCTCTTCATGCAATCTTCATCAATTTCATATACTGAATTTCCATCTATGATTAATCGGCTTTTCATATCTAAATCACTCTCCTGTAATACTAATATATGCAGACGCATATATTGTCAACAAGAAAAGTAAGGAATCTTATGCCATGAACAACGAGCAAAATATTCGCGCAAATGATCTGGACTCCCTTATCGGTGATAATCATCTTCAGATGATGAAGGCTGCCCTGCCTTATATGAGTGTTTCCCAGCAGCGTTTAATGTCCTACTTCGTTAAAATAAACGAGCTGCGCCGCACCATTAATCTTTTTGAAGAAGGAGAGGTAGCTGCCATGGGACTCAACTCCTCAAGGGAAAGAGAGCGGAATAATAACCCCATTGACATGCTGAACACCATAAAGTCCTTCGCGAATCCGGCGGAACAGGATCTCATTGACCTTATTATCAACTTCTCCCAGGGCCTTAGGCTGGCCAACTCTTACCCGGAGCCAAGCCCGGTACCAAGTTCCACCATACCGGTCCAGGCCCAATCCCAATCCCAGTTCCAATCTCAATCCCAGCCGGAAGGATCCGGAAGGCCTGCTGGCAACCACCGGCAGAATAATAACCCCCTTGGACGGATGCCACTGGATCAGCTCAAAAATTTCATGCCGCCGGAACAACAGGCCCGGTTTGAAACCATGCAGCTTATGATGTCTGCCATGCAGCAGATGAATTAATCCATGTTCCTACCCAGGCTCCCTTACCATATCCCATAGAAAGGAAGAATGACAACCTATGAATATTAACTGGAAACAAGACCCCAGACTTAGAAATATGAATCCGCAAAAACTCTCCATGCTGACTGAATTTGCAAAGCGGGTAGAATCCACTCCAAAAGACCAGCTTGTTCCAACGCTTTTAAACTTAAATGCGGAAGCAAGCCGAAAAGGCATTCAGTTCAGTAATGAAGAGACTGACCTTCTCATTACCATTATGAGCGCCAACATGACTCCAAACGAGCGGAAACGAATGGATACCTTACGGATGCTTTCCCAAAATTTAATGAGGCGCAATACAAAATAGGAACAAGGACATTATGGGCGGTCCCAATAGGGATCCGCTATAATGTCCTTGTTTTATCACTCAGCACTTTGGCCTGGCCACTGGCCGGCATCCCTGCTTCATCACGCTCTCCATAAGCTTCTCTATGTAATATTGAGTATTAATAATAAACAACATTTGAACATCGAATCTCATAATCGTCCAAATAGATAAACCCTGTAGGTTATATTCTTCTGCCAGCCCTGCTCTTGCATTAAAGCTTATTGCATCTTTAAACCATATTACATGCATGCTCCCATCACGATCTTTATAGTAGAAGTAAGGCGACTGCGCTGCATCATTAAATTGTATTGGCAGATCGTTTTCCGCTGCAATTTGTACCGCTTTATTATTAGACATTACACTGGCGGCCGTAGCACCTGGAACATAGGGAAGTGTCCAATCATAACCTTGAGTGGTAATTCCTAATATGATTTTTTCCTTAGGAATAATACTAGCTACGTAATCTAATAATTCTCTTAGAACATTAACGGGGAAAACTGAATTCGGGTAGTTGTAAATCCTTGCCCAATCATAGGAAGCAAATATGATTCCATCTACATAATCAGATAATTTGGCATAGTCAAATTTTCCAAAGCTGACATAAGGGGTATCATAATCCGTGATAGGTGTTACGGTAATCACGATCCTGAAGCCTTCTGCATGAAAAATCGCTGAGGCTTTCTTCAAATAATCCGCAACGCGATTGATGTTGTCAAAGGTGATGTCTTCGACATATATGTTAATCCCGTAATAACCTTTCCTTTTTAGTGTTTGAAGAGCATGATCAATAAGACGATCCTGTAAAGAAGGATTATTTAAAATTTCATAGTTCACTTCATGGCTCGCTATTCCTTCTTCTGTGATAGTGGAAACAAATAACATGGGCGCAACTCCATATGTTTTAGCTAACTGGATAAGTTCAGTGTCGTCAGCCCTGGCAATAATTTCCCCCTCAATTGAAGCCCTATAATTGAAAATTGTTAAATAAGTTAAAAAAGGCAGTGTTTTTATTAAAACAGATTTATCGATATATGGAAAGGCATAGCCACCAGTGTTAATAGTACTTGTTCTATTCGTTTGATAATTTATAACAATCGTTTCACCGGTGTACAAAAATTTTCTATCTGAGAGATAGGGATTATTTCTCAGTAATTCCATAGGTGATACGTTATGCTGCTTTGCAATACTATTTAAAGTATCGCCGGGCCGGACGGTATAGAGTATTTCCGGTTGAACAATTATAATGGTTTGGCCTATTGCTAAATTGACAGGGTTAGTTATTCCGTTTTCTAATATTAATCTGTCAACAGGAATTTTGTAATACTCTGATATTGAATGGATGGTTTCGCCGGGTTGGACAACATGTATGATCATGGCTTTCCTCAAATGAACTTATTAATTCAATTATATGCTAATCCTATCTGTTCATACGATTAAAATTTCGCTAACAGATGGCTGCACCTATCATTCTATCGTATCCTGCCATTGTGCCAGCTCTTCCAATTTCTTCATCAGCCGATCCACTCGTTCGTCCATTGTTGGAAGCCTCCGGCTATCATTTTTATAATAACTTGTAAAAATAACACCTGCAAACAACAGTGTATTGACCACCAGTAATACAATCACACCATTCCATGTTACGTCCTGATTTTGTAAAACATCCTCCGTATAATTACCGGTAATAATCGGAACCAGATTATTGTTAATAAAATGCAAAATAACTACCGTCCATATATTATCGGTTTTTAAATAAGCCCAGCCATAGAATATTCCCAATGAAACACATGTAATTAATTGTCCTGTCAGGCTGATAAGCCCAACAGATGGAGAGGAATAATAAAAGAAATTAATGGGCAAATGCCACACGCCCCAGGCAATTCCAAGAATTAACACACCGCGGACCATTCCAAACTTTTTTTGCAGTATAGGCTGAAGAAAGTACCTCCAACCGTACTCCTCTCCCAAAAATGCGGTAAATATTAAAAAATAGTTTATGGGCAGCGTGATTAACATCAGCCAGGTAACAGGCTTTTGTATTAATTCAAACATGGTTTGCATTTGACCGCTTAAGATATACATGATAACGGTTCTGCCAAAGTAAAGAATTAAATATAGCATAATAATAAGAGCAGCTTTTTTCCAACGCCCTCCTTTCAAGCCATAGGCAATACGTTTATCTTTCTTCTCAGTAAGCAGTAAAATCCAAGCTATAACAGAACCAAGTATCATTAGGTATTGAGAAATAACGTTCCAGCTCATTCCAGGCAAAATCATGCTTGCCACGGTACAAACCAATAACAGAAAGCTAAGAATTATAAAACCAATAAAAAATCTCTTAGGGATCAGAGAATCTTCTTTGTGTGTAATGAATGCGGCCAGTATCGCCCCCGAAGCAGGGTAAAACATCTGGGCCGAAGGGAAAACCGATACATCAAGCCCCTTATTATAGCCAAATCCCATTAAAATCCCCAGGATATAAGGTAATGCAAAGGCCACACCCAGAAAAATAAGCAACTGGGTTTTCTCATAATTTTTTTGACGTTCCATTTTGTTCTCCTTTTTTTAACTTTTATTTATTTAATTGTCTAATCAATTTATCTCTCCATAGTGCTGCCAGTATCGCATATCGTCTCGTACCTTATTATTATTATTACCGTGTCATATGGAACCACGAATTATCATGAATAATATCACCTCATCAAATATATGTCCCACACAAAGCATTTCATGATTATACATCCATTTTATCACATTACTTATCGTATATAAAACATTTTTATCTGCAATTACAGATTGAGTATTTTCTATGCCACTTTATCTTTATACTTAAATTTTATTTTATTAGCACTATAAAAGGCATCGGATGATTCTCTCCAATGCCTTGTTCCCTTTTATTGACTCCATATTCTGTCTTGAGATTCTATCATTGTCTTCCTTAACGTTCCGCAGTATGACCTTAACCGTAATAGAAATGCTCTAAAAATCTTCGCTCAAGAGATAAACGGCAAAGGTGACTCCGGTCTGTGTATCATAAATAACGGATAAATAACCATCTTTATATTTAAAATGCATGTCGCCATTTTGATCACTAATTGGCTCCCCAAAGGCATTCTGAAAGCTTTCTGCTTTATCACCTATTTTAGCACCTTTGAAGTCCAAATCTTCCCGCTGGGTAAATACCTGGTTGACCGTACCAGTATCCGTATTAAACCAAACTCGAATTCCGGTCTCTTTATATTCCAAACCGCCTTCGTCAACTGATTCCGGCTTCTCGCTTATATTATTGATCAGATCCTGTTTACTCGAACCCAATAAATCAAAATATGCTTCAAAAGAATTGACTTCGTTATCAGAGGAGGACACTTGGTCATGTGTAACTGACTCCTCTTCGGAAACAGCAGTAGGGGGAGTCTGTGTGGCAGTATTCTCACCGGCTTTTGAACTACTTTCCGTTCCTGCGGTATCTTGCGGATTCGTCCCCGGGGAAGAACTGGACGTACTTGAGCATCCATTTAATAAAATAAGGCACAGCATCATTATTACAGTCCATTTAATGGTTGTTTTTTTGTATTGTGAAATCATGATAATTCTCCTTTTCTTTTGATCTGCCGCAATTCCTACATTAAAAGTCAATGAACTATTATAAAACCCCTTCATTCTTTAAAATTGACTTAACCGACTTTTTCTCCAAACAATATATTCCAGCAACCTTTCTGATGTCTCCACATTTTATATATTCATCAATAATATCCTGTTCAGTAAACTCATAATTAATTGGTTCATTCATGTATTCAGTCATAAAACAACTCTCTTTCCAGTATTTTTTATTATTATACTATTTCATTAATATAAAAGCCACCAGATTTTCATAATCCAATGTCTATCCGCCGTTAAACCTTTTCTTCCTTCAGCCATTTTACCCACTCGGCATAATATTTTCCCAATACATGGGAACCGTCTGTCGAGTATGCCTGGTTCAGGCTGCCCCCTTTATCGTCAAATATTTCATTAACATCTATATAATAGCAGCTATTTTCCTCTGCTATCTTCTGTATTTCCTGATTCAGCCGATTAATTTTACTGTTACTGTAAACAGGACTTTTTTCTGATTTTTCACTGGTAATGTGGAGATTTGCTTCTAAGACCATGACTGCTTCTGGCTGCATTTCCTTGATTTTGTCCAAAACCTCTTTATATTGTTTTATGGTCTGGGACATATCATAACCCAGTTCGTTGATACCCAGCATAAGGTAAATCATCTGGTAATGTTCGCTTGAAAGAACCTCATCCAGAGTTAATTTCTCACCTCCTGATGAGACGCGGGCAGTAAATACATTGAAAACGCTCATGCCGGAGTTGGCAAATACTGAGGCATTCCCCAAATCTCCATACTCGGAAAGTCCCATGGTTCTTGAATCTCCAACAAAAAGTACGCCTCGGAAATTCTCCGGCGGCTCCGGCCTTTGTCCTGACTGCAGCAACATGGCAGATGGCGTAAATTCTGCATTCCTATCATTTGACCCGCTCGTACTGTCCGTTACATCTGCATCATTTGCTTCACTTGCACCATCTATTGACCGCTCATCAGCAGTTTCGTCTGAACGTTCAGTTACATCTAAATTGTCAGATTCGTCTGCACGATCAGTTGTTTTTATGCTGTTTCCATGCGTCCATTTGCTTCCTGCCAGATTCAGCCTCAGGGATGTTAACTGATCCATGCTTCCTGCTGATGCATGCAGAACGGCAATCAGTACCAGACTGACGGCTAAAAGAAGGGTAAACCAGTATTTTCTCATTGCTTATTCCTCACAATCTAAAAATTGAAATACATGAACGGATCATTTGCACCCATTTTCATACAATAGACACACAACCAGAATATGATCAAAAGGGCGATTGCTGTACATAGGCTTTCCCGTTTTCTGTCATACAGTCTTCGCGGAAGACCAGTCATGAAAATGAGGCCAGCGCATAAAGATAATCCGTAGATCCTTCCATATTTCAGGAAATCTCGGGTAAAATATGTATATTTCCCGACAGGCGCCAGAAAGGGGAATAGCCGCTGAATATATATTCCTAACTGTGAAAAGTCCGTTATTGCAAATAACATCCATGTAAGAGGAATTGCAAACAGCATATACACATGTCCCAAAACTCTCCAGCGTTCCAGCAGTTTTCCCAGTCCCAGCTTCTCCAATGAAATAAGTGCAAACAGCACAAATCCCCATAAGAGAAAGTTTGGGCTTGTTCCGTGCCACAGACCGGTCAGGAGCCATACGACAACCATGTTACGATAGGTTTTTAAGAATCCCTCACGGTTTCCGCCCAGCGGAATATATACGTAATTCCGAAACCAGCCGCCCAGAGTCATATGCCATCTGCGCCAAAAATCAGTCATGGTCAGAGCCATATAGGGATGGTTGAAGTTATCAGGAAGAGGAAATCCCAACATCATTCCCAGTCCCCTGGCCATCAGGGAATAGCCATAGAAATCAAAATACAACCGCAGGCTGAAAGCTGCCAGTCCCATCCACGCAAGTGGCGTTGAAATACTCTCATATCCTACTGCTCCAATCTGGTTCCACAGTCCGCCTATCTGGTTTGAAAGTAGAACCTTCAACCCCAGTCCGATTGTAAATTCCCGAAGTCCTGTTTCCACTTGTTCCATAGTATGGACCCGCTTTTTAATTAACTCCCTTAAAGAAGTATAAGTTACAATCGGTCCGGAAATGAGCTGAGGAAACATGGTCATATACAGGGAAAAGTCCAGAAATGATTTTTCTGGTGCCGCATCCCTCCGATACACATCGACCAGATAAGAAATGGCCTGGAAGGTATAAAAGCTGATTCCCAACGGAAGAGCCGGATGAAGGATAGGAACGGCCGCTTTCTCCAGCCCTCCAATTTGAAATAATAAGCTGATCTGTTCAAGCAAAAAGCCTGAATATTTAAACAGAATCAGCCAAAACAGGTTATAGGCGATTCCTAAGCGAAGCCATTTCCTGCGTCTTAAGCGAGATTTGTATCGTTTCATCTTCCTGCCAACGCAGTAATTGGCACAGACAGACAACAGCAAAAGCACCATATAGGCCGGATGCTCCGCAACTCCATAAAAATAAAAAAACAGGCTTCCTGCAAGTAGACAGAAATTTTTTGCTCTGTCCGGGCACACATAATAAAGAAGCAGAAACATCGGCAGAAATTGAAATATAAACTCCAAGCTACTAAAAATCATAAAATTTATTCCTAACATATGTATTTATTTTATTAGACGAAATAAGAGACCGGAAAGTTGCAGAATCCTGTAAAATTTTGTACTTTTTAGTAATTAAGCTACGATTTAAAGCATCAGTTCCACTCAGAGTCTCTTTGAATTGCTTTAGTCTTAAATGAAATTGCCTTCTTAATGACATGGGCAGAGATTTTTACATACATTATTTCAACACTAAATAAGGACATTATAAGCCATGTTTCAACAGCCTATAATATCCTTATTTTAAAGCATAAATTGTTTAACTTATTTACTGGATTTTAACCGAATACTTTAATACACTAATTCTACAGCAAATCAGTAATAAAGTTTAACAAGTTAAAACCGTTTGAATCCTTATAGAATCAAGTTTTTCCGTCTATTTAAAGTTTTTACCATAAAGACGGTTTTATTTGCACACGATATTTACAATTCTTCCAGGAACATAGATTTCCTTAACAATAGTTCCTGTTATCTTATCCGTGATCAAAGCCTTGCCTGCTTCAATGGCATCTTCCTTTGCTACGTCTGCAGGAAGCTTTACCACTGCACGGGTTTTACCGTTCACCTGAACTGCAACTTCGATCTCGTCATCTTTCATAGCCTCTTCATCACATTCCGGCCACTGAGCATGGAATACGGAAGTCTCGCCGCCAAGCTGCTGCCACAGCTCCTCACCGATATGTGGAGCAAAAGGAGCAACTAAAACCACAAAGGCTTTCAAGGTTTCTTTGTCAATGCCACCGGTCTTCTTGGCCAGGTCGATCAATTTATTGTTGTATTCCATAAATCCGGAAATTACTGTATTTAAGTTAAACTGATTGAAACGCTGTTCAATATCAAAGATCAGCTTGTTGCGCAGACGAAGCATATCTCTGGTGGCTTCTACATCCTTATTGCTGCTATCCGCTACCAGATTCCAGAAGCGGTGCAAGAAACGGCTGACACCTTCGATTCCCCTGTCATCCCACTCTGCATCTAATTCCGGCGGCCCTACGAAGAGCTCATACATACGAAGGGCATCACAGCCATAGTCACGCACCAAATCATCAGGAGATACCACATTTCCCTTTGACTTACTCATCTTAATTCCATTCTTTCCGTTGATCATACCCTGATTAAACAGCTTGGTAAAGGGCTCATCAAAATCCACAACACCGATGTCGTTTAAAAACTTGGTATAAAAACGGGAATACAGAAGGTGAAGTACTGCATGCTCCACGCCGCCGATATACATGTCAACCGGAAGATACTTTTTCGCTTTCTCCTTGGATACCAGTTCATTATCGTTATGACTGTCTACATAGCGAAGGAAATACCAGGAAGAACCGGCCCATTGAGGCATGGTGTTAGTCTCTCTCTTAGCAGGAGCACCGCATACCGGACAGGTGGTATTCACCCATTCATCAATATCTGCCAGCGGAGATTCTCCCGTACCGGTAGGCTGGTAGCTTTCTACCTCCGGAAGGGTGAGAGGAAGCTGGTCTTCCGGAACCGGAACATTACCGCAGTGCGGACAATGAATGATAGGAATGGGTTCTCCCCAGTAACGCTGTCTTGAGAATACCCAGTCACGCAGCTTAAAGTTTTCGGTTTTCTTTCCAAGGCCCCGTTTCTCGATCATTGCCGGAGCTTCTTTTTTAAGGAAAGAAGACTCCATTCCGTTCCACTCACCGGAATTGATCATCGTTCCGCTGGCATCGGTATAGGCTTCGGACATATTTTCAATTTCCTCGCCGTCCTTTGAGATAACCTGGACAATGGGGATGTTGAACTTTTTAGCAAACTCAAAATCCCTGTCATCATGGGCAGGTACGCACATGATGGCACCGGTACCGTAGTCGGCAAGCACATAATCGGATAGCCAGATGGGTACCTTGGCACCGCTTAAGGGATTTACTGCATAGCTGCCGGTAAATACACCGGTCTTTTCTTTATCCTGAAGACGGTCCACGTTTGACTTCATGGATGCATCGTAGATATACTTCTCAACTGCTTCTTTATTTTCCGGAGAAGCAAGGCCTGCGGCAAGGGCGTGTTCCGGTGCAAGCACCATAAAGGTGGCTCCGTATAAGGTATCAGGTCTGGTAGTATAAACTGTGATGTTCTCCTCTTTTCCGTCTACCTTAAAATCAACCTCAGCACCATAGGATTTTCCGATCCATTCAGACTGCATCTTCTTGACTTTTTCCGGCCAGTCGAGCTTATCCAGATCATTTAACAAACGATCTGCGTAAGCGGTGATTTTTAACATCCACTGTCTTAAGTTCTTCTTTGTAACTCCAGTTCCGCAGCGCTCACAGCACCCGTTTACAACTTCTTCGTTTGCAAGCCCTGTCTTACAGGATGGGCACCAGTTGATAGGGAATTCCTTCTCATAGGCCAGGCCCTTTTTAAACATCTGAACAAAAATCCACTGGGTCCATTTATAGAAGCCGGGATCCGTGGTGTTGACCTCCATATCCCAGTCATAAACAGCCGCGATCTCATTGATCTGACGCTTGATGCCCGCTACGTTTTCCGCTGTGGATTTTGCCGGATGAACTCCCATCTTGATGGCGTAATTCTCCGCCGGCAGGCCGAACGCATCCCAGCCCATGGGGTGAATCACATAATGCCCCTTTAAAATCTGATACCGGCTCCAAACATCAGAAATTACATAGCCTCTCCAATGTCCTACATGAAGACCGCTTCCTGATGGATACGGAAACATATCCAGACAGTAATATTTCTGCTTCTTTCCATCATCAACATTGATGGGGCTCTTTGCCCAGTTTTCCCGCCATTTTTTCTCAATGGCGCTGTGGTTGTATGACGCTGCCATAACAAAATTTCCTCCTTTTACAACAGGGTTTTTCCCTGTATCAAATGTCTGCAGATAAAATAATATCCGTATGAACGTATAAAAAAATGCGCCTCAGACCGTTCATACGGCCATAGAGACGCAGGATCTACCGCGTGGTACCACTCTATTTCATACAAGTTTTGTATGCTCTCACTGGATATCAAAGAACATATCCGCCCGCTTTAACGGTCAGGACACCGGCAATGCCTACACAGAAAGCAGAGCTTCCTTCAGCACGCTACTCAAAGGCCAGTTCGGCTGTCATTCCCAACCGGCTTCCACCACCCGCCGGCTCTCTGTATGTTTCAGACAGCTTACTACTCCTAATCACAGTATTTTTGCTAACTACAAATGTAACATAATTGACGAATTGTGTCAACCGTATTTTAAGAAACCCAGAATTTCTATGGACTGTCTTTCTTTTTATTAACTGGACGAAATGATAAAGGTCACAGTCGAAACAAGAAAAAACAAGATCATTCCAAGATTTAAGAACAGTACTTTAAATGCCCCTTTTCCCCATGTCTCCATAAGTCCGGGGTGAAACACTAATTTTTTTTGATTGATAAAAAACAAAATGGTTCCGGCAATAACCGCTCCCAGCATAAAAATGGAATAGGCTACGGTAAGCTGCAGATTATCTCCTATATGAAGAGCCACAACAGAACCAAGGAAATTAATGATCATATGAAAAATGATGGTATAGCGAAGCTTCCCCGTCTGAATATAAATATAGGCTAACACCAGACCGATTCCAAAGGCATAAAAGAACTGGTAAAAGTTTCCGTGGCTTAAGCCAAAAACAACGCTGGATACTAAAATCGCAGCCTTATCTCCATAGAGCCGGATCCGGTCAATTAAGACCTTACGAAAGAGGATTTCCTCACAAATTGGGGCCATGACCACCATGGTGACAAAAATTGACCAGGTGCTTAAGCCCTTCATCACTTCCTCTACCGGGTTTACCATAGGCTTTCCCAATAAGGCGCAGACGATACTCATAAGGCTCTGGCCCATTAGATTTCCAAAAAACAGGGCACTCATACAGACCAGGAATCCGGAAACCAGCATTCCTGCCCCGGCCTTTCTTGCCTCGGGTCTGTATAAGACCGGCATATCCTTTATAATCAGGCAGGCAACGACTCCGCCCATAAGGTAATTCGACAGGGAAACAAATACCATATACCAATTTCCAAAGGTTATATTCATTCCAAACCGGGACAGTAAAAGAGCAACGACTCCTACCTCAAGCTGTATTACAATCGTTACAAGAAGGAATGCTCCATATCCGATCCCCACTCTTGAAAACGCCTTCCATGCATTTCTTCTGTCTTCCACTATTCTCATACCTCCTGCCAGTTGGTATCAGTTTATCACAGATCAGAAAAAAGCGCAATTATTCAAAGCCCCCTCTTACTGGCTATGCATGATATTTCAGTTTTGTGTCCACCAGAAAGTCAATGCCCAGCTCATCCGGTTCTCTTCTTATTTCTTTATTTTCACGGTCAAACAAGTCCGGATATTTGGATACCAAAGGCCGTTCCTTGCTGATCAGACGGTTCAGATGATGGTTTAAAACTCCATGAAGCTGTTCAGAATCCTTTGCAAGGATGGCATCCATCAATTCTCTGTGCTGCTTTACAACCCCTGGTTCAATTCCGGAGTCTGCCATAGCCAGCATCTGGATTCTTCTGTAATGGCCGGAGTTTGCAGCCAAAATATTATTGCAGTATCCCTTGTTGGCTCCTTCGTAAAAGATGGAATGAAAATACATATCCTCTCCCCGAAATGCCCGGATATCTTTTGTTTTTTCAAGCTGTTCCTGTCTGTCCAAAGACATCTCCAATGCGGTGATTGCCTTTAAATTGCATACCGCCATAAATTCCAGCATCACATTTTCTTCCACGCAAATCCTCAGAAACCGCTCATTACGGACCTTATCATAATCAATCTTAGATATCATGGTTCCACGCTGGGGAAGAAATGTAATGAGTCCCTCCTTGGAAAGGCTGATTAATGCATCCCTGACCGGAGTTCTTCCAACCTCATAGGATTCGCTGATGTCCTTGATGCTGAATATCATTCCAGGGCGCAGCTTCAAATCCAGTATATCGGATCTCAATACATCATATATGGTATCTTCCTGGTTGTTTTCTATGACGCCCATGAATGCCTCCTGTTAATAACTTAATACTTCCCTGTACATCTTCAGGGCTTCTTTTGAATTATAATTATAATACAAAAGAATATCAAGAGCAAATGGTGAATAAAGAAATCCATTAATTTTCTTTGAAAAATACATGCCGGCAATCTCAGATAACGCCCTTACGGTTGATTTACTCTTGTAGCCGAACAGTTTCCACAAAATCACTTTTTCCCTTCTGGTATAGATTCCCTCTTCCTCTTCCTCTAGGAAGTGAAAAATCTCATGCCCCAGGATCAGCCTTTCAATCTGTTCCATCGGAAACAGACTTTCAAACAGGCCATTTTTCGCCGCCAGCTCTATGGGTTCCTTCATGATCTGTATCTGGTCAGGAGGGGTAAAAAGAGCAAATAACACCCTGTCTGCTATCTGCCCACTGTCCGCATACTCTACGTTTAGTTTTAATTTTTCTGCCAGCTCCCAGGGATCCCAGGTACCCAGACTGCTCATAACCTTATCTGCCATTTCATATCCGCAGCAGATCGCCTGTTTAATCATCCTCTTTTTTTCCGATTCGCTGACTTTGTCGCGCAGGATGTCCCTGGAGAACGCATACATTCCCCAGGACAGATCATCCACCTGCGCAAGTCTTTCTGCCATTTCCCGCAATATCATCTCCGACATAACCGTCTCCATATATTTAATTCTGTTTTACGTTGGCTCCAACAATCATAATTTCTTCATCTGGCTCCAAAGATGATACCTCCAGATCGATTAAAAGTTCCAGCTGTTCAAAATCCTGGGCAGCAAAATCCGTAACTCTGGCACCCATGCAAATGTAATAATCAGGCCTTATAATCAGGTCCGTCTGGTAAACAGCCATATCATCCCAAAGCCGTTTTAACACTTCCAGATAATCTGCCGCTTTGACCTTCCGGCACATGCCTCTTCCTCTCTGCACCTTAATAAAGCCCTTTTTATCAACGATACGTATGGCACCGGGAGAGTCATCCTCCACCTTTTCCCCATAGATATAGAAGTAATCTGAACTTGCCAGAAGCTTTGTTTCCTTATCTCTAATCCGCATATCCTGGGCAGCCAGATGCCTGGCTTCCGTTTCATCACATTCCTTTAATAGATCCGCTGTTTTAACCTCTGTGGATCCGGTTGCAATCGCCGTTACTTTAGAGGTCTGAGGATCAATCTCAATATGAATTTCTACTGATTCTGCGGTTGCTCCGGACTCAATGGCCTTGTTTAAGGCCTCATTCTTAATGGCACGGATATCTTCCTTAGATGGAGTGGGCATAATACGCTCTACCACATCCCGTACCATGGAAAGAGCAACACCAATGGAAGAAATGACCTCTGCATTTTCCGGTATGGAATATTTAACACCCATCTTTTCACTAAAATAGATAATCAGAGATGCTGCTCCCCCGCCTACGCCAACCAGGGATATCTGATCCCTTTCCAGCTTATATTTTTCCGCCAGTTCCAGTATAACCGGTTCAATCTTTGCATAGGCCTTTTCCATGATCTGCTTCGCAATATCTTCCACCGTGGTGCCGCAGTAATCAGCTAAAGCCGCCATGGCCATTCTGGCAGATTCCACCTTTCCGAAAGAAAAATGCTCCGGCCTTACCAGCCCCAGCACATTGGCCGCGCAGGAATTTGTAAGCGTAACCGCAGAACCGTCCTCCAACCGTATCCGGACATAATCGGTAGGATCACCGGGTTTTGGGGAAAAGAACTCCACCTTTGGCCTTTTGATCTTAGCTGGGTCTGTATACACGGAATAATCCAGTCCTGCAATATGAGCAGAACGGGGACCTACATCCAAAACACCCTGCTTGTTTGCCCGGACCATGGACCCTCCGGCCACGCCCAGAACCCGTACATCAAGAGAAGAGATATAGGTAGGATGGCCGCCTACAATGGAATAATCAATGGCTGGGCGTCCATTTTTAATGACGCCGATGTTGGTGGTAGTTCCTCCCACCTCAAAATAAACGCCGTTGGAGGCACGAAGATACATAAGTGAACCCATCACGGATGCTGCAGGCCCTGACAGCATGGTCAGAACCGGGCGCTTCTTCATTTCTGAAATCTCCATTACCCCGCCGTCGCCTCTCATAATCATCAGCGGCACATACACCCCGGCCTCTCTTACGGAGTCTTCTGTCGAATTGGCAGTATCCAGCATCTTTGGAAGGATGGAGGCATTGATGGCAGCGGTTCTTGTCCGCCTGGTAAGTCCGTAAAGCTTGGTAATATCAGAAGCCATGGTAGTGGGAATGCCTCTTTCGCTGGCCGCCTCGTAGACCTCCTGCTCCGGCCCGCCGTTGTCTACACCAAAGGCCATGGAAGAAACAAATACCTCTGCGCCTGCTTTCTGCATCTCGCCAATGGTTTTTTCCACTACAGACTTATCCATTTTTTTAATATTCAGAAAATCATTGATAATTTTGATTTTCTTATGATTCCCAAGATCAATATCCGCCAGTCTGGCCTGCTTTTTTGCAAGGATTCCTTCCAGACCGCCCTTTGCCATGCCGATAACGCCCACTGCAGCCACATCCCCTTCGATCAGCGCATTGGTAGCCTGTGTAGTAGAGTGGGCGACGAATACTACATCTTCCGGGCTGATTTGATTTTCGCACAGACAATTTTGGAAGGACTTAACCACTCCTGCCGCAACGCCTCTGGGATCGTCATGGGTTGTCTTCACTGAGGACTTTCCAATAATTTCATGGGTGGCATTATCAATGGCAACCGCCTTTGTATGAGTGCCTCCCACATCGATGCCCATTCTTACTGATCTTCCCATTATGACCATTCCTTTCTAAAGAGGGAACTGGCAGTATTCCCTGCCAGTTCCGTATTTATTTCATATAATATTACATTAAACCACCGTAAAGGACAAAGGCAAGAATACAGCAGATAAAGCCGACGATCCATCCTGTGGGTATAGACATCTTCATATAATCTTTTGTCGAAACCTTTGTATAGCCAAAGCCCCAGGCTACCCAGGACTGTGTGATATCCAGATGCTGCGGTGCAATGGTTGTGATAGCAAACAGAGGATATAAGAATGCAACAGGTGCGTCCGGAAGTGCGGCAATAACTACCGCCAGGATTGCAGTTCCGCATCCAACAAGGTTCAAAGGACCTCTAAAGAAGCCCAGAGGAGTCAGGATTGCAAAAATAAGAGCAAGGACAAGAGCGCTCCTCGGTACAAAGCCTCCCAGAATCGCAGTGAAATACGGTGCGGCATATGCAGCTGCGTTGTTAAACATGGACAATGTAAGCAAAAAGCCGATCATCGGAGCAACATCAATGGAACCATCGGTAAACAGCTTGGCAAAAAGCCGGCAGATATCGGAATAAGTTCCTTTCAGCTTTCCAGTGGTTATCAGTGCATAAATACCGGCAAGGCAGAATCCAAGGATAATCGGGATCTGAAAGATTACAACACCCAGAACCGGAAGGATTACGGAAATCCAGGAAATGGCCGGAGCATTTTCGCTTACGGTAAAAGATTTTGCTGCCCAGGCATGAGCCGCCTTTTTGCTCATGAAAATGTTAGCTACGATCAGAACCACCACCAGCGCGACTACCATACAGATGACGCCCATCTGGAAATAATCATTGTAAGTATAGTTTTCTGCAGCAGGATTAAAGCCTGCATAAATCGTCTGATACTGTTTGAAGTTTACAATATTGCCAAAGATACCGGCCATAATGGAACCCATAAAGCTGAACATGGCAACAGGTGCCGGCACGCCCAGTGACAGCATGATCGGAAGCACGATAACCGCAATTGAGATTACAGGACCAATTCCTGTCATGGACATAAAGATAATTGCCGTAACAATACATAACAAACCCATGGTGATCCTTGGTTTATCACCGCCCAGTTCAACAACCTTACGGATAAGTGTTGATGCAATTCCCGTTTCTACCAGAACTCTGCCAAAAAATGCTCCGAAGAATACGTTGACCAGGATAGACTTTGCATATCCGGCCGGACCATCCGCATAAACGTAGGTCAGTACATCAATAAACGACTTGCCTTCCATAGCGGAATTGGGTGAAATGGAATTTCCCACCAACGCAAGCGCTGTCCAGAAAGTTGCCATGACTGCAAATCCCACCATGAGGTTTAGCCCTTTTACACAATACCATACCATGCCCAGGAAAGACAGAATCATGATAATGCCGATGATAACATTGACGTTCATATGAACCCTCCTTTAAAAAATAAAGTTTATAGAAACCTGCAGAAAGCCATGTAAGCTTTCCGCCACCCCTTAAGCGGCAGTAAACCGCCGTTTATACTAATATATTAGTACTAAAATATTAGATTGTATACGGGGATATTCCCAGTTTTTATGTCATTTTTTTAGTTATTATTTACAAAATGTTGTAATTTAATCCTGATTTATTTTGCATTTTAGCTATGTCAAAAACGCAATAATAATGTCGAACTTCATACTAATATATCAGTTTTTCTTTATCGCAAACTTTATTCTTCTTATATGCCTAACCTTTCATCAGATGACATTCAGCCCCCACAAAAGGAGATCATTGAGCAGATTAAGTCCAAAAACTTTATCAGACAATAAAAAAACCAATTGCAGCACCTTATAAGCAGGTGTTGCAATTGGTTTTTGTCACTTTTCAATGATTTAAGCTGCGGCTTATTTAAACTTCTATCCTGTCAATCTTGGATGCTCTCTCTTCCACTTCTCTCTTCTGCACATCTCCCGGAGCCAGTTCATAGCGGCTGAATTCATATTCATAGGTTCCGATGCCTCCGGTCATGGAGCGCAGATCCGTATTATAGCCAAACAGTTCAGACATCGGCACATCCGCTTCAATGACCTGCTTTCCGCTATGGTTGGAATTCATTCCCAGAACCCGTCCTCTCCTTCGGTTTAAATCTCCCATAACATCTCCGGTAAATTTATCCGGAACCGTAACCTTAAGGAATGCGATCGGTTCAAGCAGAACCGGATTTGCCTCCATAAAGCCCTTTTTAAAGGCCATGGTTGCAGCCATCTTAAAGGCCAGCTCAGATGAGTCAACCGGATGGTAAGAGCCGTCGGTCAGCGTAGCCTTTAATCCCACTACCGGATAAGCAGCAAGCGGTCCTTTTAAGACGCACTCTGCGATTCCCTTTTCAACTGCCGGGAAATAGTTTCTCGGCACTGCCCCGCCAAATACGCTTTCAGCAAATACATAAGGAGTTTCTAAATCCCCGGAAGGTTCAAAGGACATCTTTACGTCACCGTACTGTCCGTGTCCGCCGGACTGTTTCTTATACTTGCCCTGGACTTCCACTTTCTTACGAAGGGTTTCCCGGAAAGCAAATTTCGGTTTACTTAGTTCAATGTCAACCTTATAGCGGTTTAATAGCTTGCTTACAACCACCTCCAGCTGCTGGTCTCCGATGGCATAAAGGAGAGACTGGCGGTTTTCCGTATCATTTACTGCCTTTAAGGTCCAATCCTCTTCCGTCAGTTTTGCCAGGGCACTCGAAACCTTATCTTCATCGCCCTTTGTCTTGGTCTTATAACGCATATACGTATATGGAGTGGATATCTCCGGTTTATGATAGACGATTGGTGCAGAGCGGAGAGCTATGGTATCACCGGTCTGCGTCACATTAAGCTTTGACACTGCTCCGATGTCTCCTGCTTTTAATTCCGTAACTTCAATGGCCTCCTTACCTCTTAACACATAAAGCTTTCCGACCTTTTCCTCTGTATCCTTATTCACGTTATAAATGGCGGAATCAGGCTTTAAGGTGCCGGTACAAATCTTTAACAGGGAATACTTTCCGATAAACGGATCCACTATCGTCTTAAACACACGGGCTGACAGGGACACATGATCGTTATATTTCGCTGTAAAACGTTCACCCGTAGAAATATCCACGCCGATACACTCAAAATAGTCGGGGGATGGAAAATACTTATCTATAGCCTGAAGCACCATCTTGGCGCCCTGGGCGTTAATTCCGGAACCAAGCATGACCGGAACGATATTTCCTTTTATCACATGTTCCCGAAGGGCTGAAGAAATCTCATCAAGGGTAAACTCATCACCGGAGAAATAGCGTTCCATATATTCCTCGCTGGTTTCTGCTACGGCCTCCATAAGAGCTTCACGGGCAATTCCCAGATTCTTCTGGCTATATTCAGGAATCTCACATTCTTCATAATCACTGTTTACGGTAAAACGCCGGCCTGCCATTTTTACAATATTTACAAAACCTACGAACTTTTCGTTTTCACGAATCGGGAGGTGGAACGGTGCAATCTTTCTTCCGAACTCTTTATCAAGCTTTAATAACAATTCACGGAAACTTGCATGGTCGTCATCCATATTTGTAACAAAGAAAAGTCTGGGAAGCTTGTACTTTTCGCAGAGTTCCCACGCCTTTAATGTTCCAACTTCAATACCTGCCTTACAATTCACAACTATTACTGCTGCATCCGCAACGCTGATGGCCTCTTCAACTTCGCCAACAAAATCAAAATATCCGGGAGTATCAAGCAGGTTGATCTTGATGGGGCCATCCTCTCCTTTATACTCCAAAGGAATCAGGGTAGTAGAGATGGAGAACTGTCTCTTAATCTCTTCTTTGTCATAATCGCTGATGGTATTGCCATCGGTAACTTTTCCCATTCTGCTGATGGCTCCGGTAATCAACGCCATAGCCTCTGCCAGGGTGGTTTTACCGGCGCCCCCGTGCCCAAGTAAGGCGACGTTACGGATCTGTTTGGTTCCATACACGTTCATAAACATTCCTCCTGTTCGGTATTTAAGTCTATAACGATATTTTACTAAAAATGTCTTATAATTGCAAGCAAAAGGTGCAATTTGCACAAATATTTTTTATACATATCCCAATTCAATAAAAGAAGCGGTTACTGTTATGAAAGACGACAAAATATTTATACAATCTTAACAACGACCGAGTTGAAATATACAAAAATCGCGATAAAATACACAATGAAATAATAGCAAAGAGTCAGGACCTGCATTCACCATTCTTTCCGGTAAGTACTTACCGTATTCGATATTATCAATCCCACAGTATTTTTCGGAATGCTGGTGGGAGCCTCCGTTCCCGCTATTTTCTCTGCTATGCTGATGCTTGGGGTAGACCGCAATGCACAGAGAATGGTATCATTGATGGCGGCAGGACTTAATAAGATCGTGGCAGGCTGCCGCACACAGGCTATAAAAAAACGGTGCCAGGACTTGTGTCCTGACACCGTTTTTCTAGATTCAGTTAATCCGTCTCTTTCTATCCGATTTATAAAGTTCTTCTTTCAGTTTCCTGTGTTCTGGCGGCTTTAAGTGCCGTATCCAACGCACTCATCTCCGGTATTCCGATCTCAGTGCCGGGCATTCCTACCAGGACCTTTTCTTCCACCATACTCCGGATTATATCATTTTTAACCAGAACACTGCCCCAGAGCCAGAGGTTTAGCTTGTCCGCAGGACTATCTTCAGCCATCTTGGATTTCGTATCCCGAATAAGCCCCCACAAGGCATCCCCGCATTCCCGGTGAATTCGGACGGCTTCATGATCACCAAGGACCGCCGCCTGATATGCATACAAGGATAATCTGGCGATCTCAGACTTTTCCATAAGATAGGCATTGATAAAGTCATCTATTTTTTCCAGTGTATCAAGCCCTGTCTCCTTAATAATAAGAGGTGTTAGAACGGGACATTTGATTCGTCCGGACAGATCATCTCCCACTGCTTTTAAGGTTTTCAGCCCCATGTCAAACCCGCTTCCCTCGTCGCTAATGATGTGATTCCAGCCGCCTGTTCGATAGATACTTCCTTTTTTATCTCTCCCAAAGCATATCGAACCGGTCCCTGATATGACCACCAAAGCAGGATCCTCTGTCATATGAAGAAAAACCTCGCAGTCGTTTAACACCAGCAGCCTTTCATGAGGAAATCCCATCTCCTCAAAGCTGGACCTGCAATTATGCTCATCCGATGGAGAATCGATCCCGCTGGCTGCAACACAGATACCCAGACAGCAGCCCGGATCCAGATTTAGTTCTTTAAGAGCCGGCAGTACCAGATCCCGGTACCGAAGCCGGCTTTTCTCCGCTCCATCCGTATTTAGGCTGCAGCCCGGCGCCGTAAATTCTCCAAGTACCTCCCCAGCCGAACCGCAGATTTTAAGCCTTCCATTGGTACCGCCAATATCCAATCCTGCATAATATCCTTTCATGATGCCCTCCTCCATTTAGGTTTCATTTCCACGGCATAAAGCCTGCTGTGGTAAACATCTCCTTCCCTCCAAGAAGATATTTTTTTAACGAGATTTGCAGCGAGGTGCTGCATGGGTAATTCTCCAGTTTTTCCATAGAACAATCAAACCCCATGACCCGTTCCAGAATTTGGGGTTGTTCCGCCTTTAATGGCATTTTGTAAAAACGCTCCATAAAGCTTATGATCCTGCTTTTCTCCGGAAGTATAACCTTAAGATGAGGATCCAGCAGCCAGCTGTCACAGACCAGAAGGCTTCCTGTATAATATTCTTTTGCCGTTTCCAAAGCAGAATCAATTTTATCAGGAGACAGGTCTGCCCCTTCCGGAATGTGAACTGCCACCGCCTTTTCTCCCGGAGCCAGTTTAAGCTCCCAGTCAGACAAATTAAGCGTTACTGCTTTCTCCATCTTAAGCACTCCCTGCTTAAGATCCGGCGAAAAACCAGTCACCGTTTCTTTCAGAACGCTTATATAAGTTTCGGACTCCCTGTTAAAATTTCTGCCATTGGTCCCCGAAAAATAACCATCCTGATCTACTTTATGGCCAGTACATGCCAAAGCCCTGTATTCTCCAGTCAGCCTGTTTTTAAAAATCAGGAAGGGAAATTCATAAGTCAACTCCTCAAACTGCAGGCTGCCAAACCGCTTCACCCTTCCGGAAAGGGATCGAAACACCCACTCAATCTGATCAAGGCCCACCTTATCCCCATGGTATCTCCGGTAAACCCTGATCCAGATTTCAATATCCTTCATGGACTCCAGAAGAACCCATTCCGGGATCCCCTGATTTTTAAGTTCTACAAAAACCTCCGGCAGCATCCAGTCTATATAAACGACCGGAAGCAAATAAGCATCCAGATTCAGCATCTTAGCATGCCGGATCCCCAGTTCTACCGCCTCTGCGGCGTGTTCCGGGTCCTTCCTTTTCAGCAGAAGCTCCCTGCACCATATGTAATTACTCATAAAGAAGGGATAACTGCGGAAAACGGCGGATGCAGAAGCAACCGCCTTTTGAGTATCTTCACTAAATATATTGTGTCTTATCATGATTTTCCATAAACCTCACTAGCAACCCGCCTGCTGTCAGTACACGGTCCTTTTCATTAAATTCCGGCTGTAAGCTTTCCGCATAAACCGCAAACTCATCCAGGGATTTAAAATCATGGCTGCTGCCGCATACGCAAAAGTATGCCATATCATCTCCATAGGTCCTGTATTCACAATCAAAAAGCTGGTCATCAACAGGTTCCATCACACCGCTGCACCAAAGAGCGGCAAATCCATTCTTCTTCCTGCCCAAAAGCCAATGATCCTGAATTCTGGTTTCCTGGAATTTGGGAGCCGGGAAATAGGCGTGGGTAAAATGTATTGGATGATCCTTAGGTATGTGATAAACCGCGCCCAGAAGATTCCCTTTCTGAGCCAGAGCCGGCATCACTCCGTTTCCATACCAAAAGCCCGGTCTCATGGAACTGGAGTCACAAGTTCCTCCCGGATGGTTGGTGAACAGATCCGTCTCCTTATCCAGCGCAGCATACCACATATGCTGCTGGTAACCGTATACTCCCGGTTCAAAGCAGGTGGTTCCGTGGAATCTTTCATTGAGAGACTTGGTGTATTCACAGGTTGAAGGATCTGCATCCGGATCCAGAGTTAAATTCCTCCAGCGCTCAAAGCCCGGATCCATTCTAGGGGATTGAACTGAGGTCATACAGTATTCCGGGGTCTTTTTCAGACAGATCAGTGCATTTCCCGTAGAATAGCTCTCATCTGCCGGTGCTTCCATAAGCTGTGTCAAACCGGCCGGCAGCCGGTATCTGCTGCTGGCATAAAAGCCCAACCAGCCCTCTCCAAAGGAAAAAGGAACTTTTGAATTGATCAGATTCATCAGTGCCTGAGCTCCCTGTTCAAAGGGATGGACCACTTCCCGGTACACACGTCCCATGGGAGCGATAATAACCCCATCGTAGGTGTGACGGCAGAGCATTTCCAAAAGACGGTCCGTAACTTTTGCAGCGCGTGCAGAAATCTCCGGCTCTGAATAATCAATGACATTTAACAGAGCTGCAAAGGTGACGCACATATAAACGGTGCTTAAGAATTCTTCAAAGCCATGTTCTTCCACATCCTCCAGCCAGAGTTCCACCTTGGCCCTGCCTGCTTTAGAAAGCTCCCTTCCGGTCATATCCGCGCGGGGGAAGTAATCATCCGGATACATTTCCCCTGCATTCATGGCACAGGTATAGAACATCAGGGAATGATTCTCGCTCCAGAAGCACATGGCATCGGAGCCTTTCTGGTCCATCCAGTACCTCCAGTTAAGAAGTACCTCCTTTACCCGTTTTGCCATGTTTTCATCCACCTGATAATTCTTTAAATACCGGATCAGGCCGCACACCAGGAAATCCGAGCAGTCATAACGGCTTTCGATCTGGTCAAGGGTCTCATAAAGCAGGTCAATATCCCTTCCATCTTCCATGCCAAAAGATTTCCTTGCAAGGATGTTTGAAATGGAAAAGCCAAACTTGTCTCCTCTGGATAAGCTTTCCGCATCCCCGATCCTTCGGAAAATGGCATCCCTGTTTTCCTCAAAGCTCTTTCCATCTGAATACACCGGCTTCTGGGCCAGAATGTTCTCCACCTTTCTGGTGAGAACAGCATGCTCCTTCCTGACACTTACTAAAATCACTCCAGGCTTTTCTTCGTCTAAGACCACTTTATCCCTGCCGCTGATCTCCTGCCACTCCTTCCGGCTCTTAACCTGAGCAAAATCAGGACTCTGGCTGTCGTAAGCCAGCCAGGTACCTTGGGGAGCATTTCCTTCATAGGACATAATAGAATCCCGTATGCAGAGGGAACCAAGCCAGTTCTCCGTACGGACAAGATCATCGGTCTTTTCCCCATCCGGAAGAACAACGGTAATATCAGCTGTATGATTAAGGATCTGGATTCCGAATAAGGTTCTGGTATCCCGGACGCCAAGAGTCTGAAGACTGACGTAGATCTGGTTGATGCCTTTCTTCAACCGAAACTCCATGGTCTCTTTCCGAATAGGCTTGTATACCGGCGGGTCCATGTGGCACATAAGCTCCCCGTTGCACCAGACATCCACTGCGGCATAAGACCATACAGCGGCATTTACCGTCAAATCCCTCTCAACCAGGATTCCGGTAACTGCATCTAGCTCCACCTTCTGAAGGGTAGAATAAAAGGTGCTTTCATCTACAAACCAATTTCCATAGTGGTAATAGTATCTCCATGGCATACCAAGACGGCTGGCTTCTCCTAAAGCCACAGGCCCTTCCGGAAGGGCCATGCTTTTGTCTGCCACCAATGATCTTAAGTGTTTCTCATAGCGCAGCTGGTTGTCATCGGTCTCATGATTGATAAAATCTGTCTCTCTTGGGCCGGATACCAGGTAATTGGTAAGAAAGCCCGATCTGTTTAAATGTAATTTTTCCATCTTTTTATCCCTTTACCGCGCCAGCAGTCAACCCGCTCATGAAGTAGCGGCTGGTGCACATATAAATGACTATGATTGGTATGATTGAAATTGTAGAGCCTGCAAACATCAGGTTCCATGCAGCCGTTCCGTCTCCGCTGTTTTTTAACATGACAACGCCAACAGTCAGAGGGCGGAGCTTGTCATTGGACATGGTGAACACCAGCGGCATGATGTATTCATTCCAGCCGGTACGGAACGAAAGAAGCCCGATGGTCGCAATGACCGGTTTTAAAAGTGGTAATATTATTTTATAATAAATCTGGAAAAAAGTACAGCCATCTAATTTGGCCGCCTCATCAAGTTCCTTGGAAATGGTATTCATAAATCCACGTACCAGGAAAATGTAGGTTGCCTGACCCATACCAGTGGAAATCAGGATTATGCTTAGAAGGGAGGTATTCATTTTCACCTTCACAGCGAGTTCAAACAGGGGCCTTAAGCTTACACTTCCCACGTTGACAAACATAAAGGCTACAAAAATGCTGTACAATAACTCTTTTCCTTTGAATTTTTTTCTTGCGAACACGTATCCGGCCATGGTCGTTGTCAGGATGGACAATACCATGACACCAAGGCTTATCATAAGGCTGTTCACAGTATAGACCGCGAAATTGGCCTTTTCCCAGGCCTGCTTGTAGTTGTCAAAGATAAATGTTTTAGGCAGAATGTCGGTGCCTCCTAAAAGCAGTTCATTATTCGCCTTAAAAGATCCCAGTATAATGTAGATGACCGGGTAAAGGGTGATCAGCGAAATAACCAGGAGAAGCATGAACAGAAGGCTTCGCATTACTTTTGTCTTTTTTGAATATACGGTATGTGTCTTTTCCATATCTGCCTCCTTAAACCACATCATCCAGTTTTCTTGCAAGGTACATGTAAACGGCTGTAATCACGCCGATAATAAGAGCAGCCATAATGCTGAGTACGGTTGCATAACCGATCTGGGGCGTTGTCTGTGAACCGAATATCAGCTTATAAATATAGGTGAACATTACCTCAGATCTGCTGTTAGGCCCTCCATTGGTAAGTACAAGAATCGATTCATAATCCTTCAGCGCTGTAGTGATGGCCAGCATTAAGATAACCTTTAGCACAGGGCTCAGCATGGGAAGGGTGATATAAAAGAATGACTGTACCCCATTGGCTCCGTCCATCTTGCAGCTTTCGTATATTTCTTCCGAAATGCTGGAAAGACCTGACATAAACAGAATCATATAGTTTCCGAATCCGCCCCATACCGCCACGATGATAATGGAAATCATAACGATGGAGGCGCTTCCCAGCCAGTCAATGGGGGAATGGATCATTCCAAGCTTCTGCAGATAAGCATTCAATACGCCGTTGTATACGGCAAAGATAAAGCCGAATATAAGGCTGTAAACGGCAGAGCTTATGACCGTAGGCATAAAATAAATCCCCCGGAAGATTCCGCTTCCCTTGATCTTCTGGTTCAGCAAAACAGCAAGAAGCAGGGATAAGGGTATGATGATGATTAACTTCATCACAGCATATTCAAAGGTATGAAGGACGCTGCGCCAGAAAACGGCATCCTGAAACATTCTGGTAAAGTTTTTAAATCCTATATAGTAAGCTGTAAATCCGTTGTAATCATAGAAAATATATCGGAAAAGCCAGCAGAAAGGATAGATGGATATTACCACCAGCAAGAACACTGCCGGAAGCAGCATGAAAAAAGAAGCAAAATCCCCCCTGCTGCCTGCCCGTTTCATTCGCTCCGCAAAGCTTAATTTTTCTTTCATGAGTCGTTTCACCTTTCTTTAAAACAGGGGCTGCTTTTAGTTTGTCTAAAAACAGCCCCTCTGCTCTCTGCACTTATTTGTCTAAGTACTCAATAGTTCCTGCATTTGGATGCATCGGGTCAAAGTCCTTGATGATAAGTCTCTTAATCTTGCCCATGCTTACATCATTGTCAAGCGCATCGTTGTATCTCTTGTTTAAATCTTTGATCGCATCGTCAGCACTGACATTGCCTAAGATCGCATTCCAAAGAGTTGCTATATAATCATCACCCTGGATAGCGACTGCCGGTACTGCCGGATATACGCTTTCGTAATCCTGTAATTTGAAATCCGCCAGTCTGCCGGTCTTAGAAGCATCGATCGCACTGCTCATATATCCGGAGATCGGAAGGCAATAGCCGCCCTCTAAGTAGCCCTTTAAGAAATCTTCACTGGAAAAGAACTTAATGACTTCCCATGCAGCATCTTTATTCTTGGAAGAAGAAAGCATCATGTACCCCTTCTGAGGCTGAATGGTTAAAGCGCCCTTTATTTCTCCGTCAAGAGTCGGAACGGTGGATACTCCCCAATCAAATTTAGTAACCGGGAACTGGTCGGTAAACACACCTGCTTCCTGAGATGCATTGCCCCAGAGAGCAAATGCACCCTCTGCAAACTGTGCTCTCATGGCGTCTACACCCTGGGATACGGATCCCGGAAGAACGCTGTTATCCTTAAAGAACTGGTTGCTCTTTTCGATCACCGGTTTATAACCGTCAAAATTGAACTCACCATTCTTATAATCATAACGGTAGATACCGCTTGTCTCACAGGTACCTTCAATCCATCTGATGAAGGGGACGCTTGAGGTAAAGGCAACACCGAAGTTTTTCCCACCGCCGTTTTCCGTTACCTTCTTAGCCAGATCAATGACACCATCTAAGGTATCCGGGAATTCGGTAACACCTGCTGCTTCCACCAGAGCTTTGTTGTATTCCATTCTTACACCGCTTCTCATGCCTGTGGGAATCCAGTATACATTGCCGTCGATCATGTCGATTCCTTCATACTGAAGCTTGCTGGCCTCGGTCACCTTCTCATAATCAGCATCTGTAATTCTATCATTTAATGGCTCCAGGATTTTTGCATCTGCAAAGGTCTTTAAATCAAAGCCGCTCTGGCCTGCACTGATCCCTGCAATATCAGGTGCCGTGCCGGAGGAATATGCCATGGAAAGCATATTTGCGTAATCGTCTGTTACCACAGTCATTTCGATCTTGATGCCCTTGTCATTGGTCTCATTGAATTCGCTGATTTTCTGATCCACGTACTCGGAGTCATGACGGTCATTGGTCCAGACCTTTATCACTGTTTCCCCTGCTGAAGCGGCTTTTGTGCCCTCCCCTTCTGCCTGATTCTGCTCTGCAGTTGTGCCGGCCGTACCTCCTCCGCCAGAACAGCCCGTAAGTGCAGCAGCAGCCAGGACTCCTGCCATCATAAAACTCAAAGCTCTTTTTTTCATAACTTTCTCCTTTCCAAACTTATCATAACGTATTTGCCTTGATGCTACTATTTTAACCATTTTAGTTTTATTATGACATGGCATTTTCCATGATTCATGTAACACTTTTAAACATTGTACCGCAGCAGACAGCCAAATGATAATAAAAGAAGGCATCCCGCAGGCCATTAACCGGCATTTGGGATACCTCACTTATGCTTCTTATTTTCCGGGAATGCGGATCACCACACTATTCCTGTAATATGGAATGGTCTGAAAATCCATCTCCGCTTCTCCGTAATATATTTTTAATCTTGTATAAACATTATGAAGCCCGATATGATGGCCCCCTGCCGGTTCATTCCGGTAAATGGTGTCGTGGGCTTTCTCTATATCAATGCCGCAGCCATTATCAGTGACTTCAATGTAAATCCAGTCCTCTTTCCGGTAAAAACGAACATCAATGGAAGGAATGCACACCGCCTCCCCCCACTTCTCATCCCGAAAGCCGTGCTTGATGGAGTTTTCCACCAGGGGCTGTAAAATCAATTTGAGAATCCGATACTCATTAAGCTCCTCCTCTACATAGGACTGGAAGGAAATAGACTTATTGGTCCTGTGGTTCATGATATTGATGTAAGCTTCCACATGGGCGATTTCATTCCTGACCATGATAAGCTCATCCCCATAGTTCAAACCAATCCGCATAAAGGTCCCAAGATTATTGATCATGGATGATGCCACTAAAGTGTGGTTGTTCAGCACTTCAAGGTTGATGCCTTCCAGCGTATTATAGAGCAGATGAGGATTAATCTGTTCTGCCAGAAGTTGTATCTCCAGCTGGTATTTTTCATGCTCATCTTTCTTGATCTGGCTGATTTGAGACTGAATGGTACAGTGCATGGAATTGACCGCTGCATTCAGTTGTCCGATTTCATCATCGTATTTTGTTTCATATGGCTCGTCATATTGATTCTCCTTGATCTGCCGGATGCTCTCCATAAGCCGTTCCAGAGGCGAAGTGATAAACTTAGACAAAAGAGCGGAAAATACAACAGAAAATATCAGACCGGCACCGCCCATTAAGACGATGAATTGATTCATGGCAGCGATCTTCCTGTTTAAAGATTCTTTCGAGAGAACGCTGATCAGCTGAAGGTCCGAAAACGGAAGCATCTGGGAATAAACTACATTGTCCGTCAAATCCGCTATCTGGCGGATCTGGGTGTCCTTATTATTTTCCTTTACTCCCCGGATAAAATCCTGGCTTTCTAACACCATTCTCATGGACTGGGGATTTTTAAGGCTGATGTTATTTCCCTTGGAATCCACCACAAAATAAGAGCGTTCAAAATAATTGGCATTGGATAAGGACAGCCTGCTTTGAAATTTCTGCAGATTTAACAGGACCACCAGTCTGGTAGCAACTTCTTCTCCCTTCGTGGTTATCACCACATTATCGCCGGGAGTCAGCGTTGATAATGGAATCACAATGGGAATTACGTCTTGCTGCTGCAAAAAAGGGCTCTGACAGTTAGGGAGCCAGGTGATTTCACCAATGGCTCCATAATCAGCCAGGAAATCGGATAAGTTTTTCTCCGGTCTCACCCCATAAGCATATACCGTATTGCAGGTCCCATCCTTATTGACCATAAACACCGACTCAATCATACTGTTGCTGCTTATTAGGTTGATGAGCTGGACCTGAACCCCTTCCTGGTTTAAATAGTTGTTCTGATCCCGGCCGCTTACGACCACCCTTTGTATGGCAGGGGTGGAAGCAAAGCTGATTACATTCGTAAGCAAGGTATCATACATGTTATTTAAGGATTCCGAAATCACATTCATGGTATCCTGCATCTGCATTTCCACTTCTTCATAATAGAGCTTGTTAAAATATCCTCTCGCAAAAATGCAAATAAAAATAGTAAGCATGATGTCAATGCTGAACATGCAAATCCGGATTTTGGAAGCGATCTTCCTGTCTCCAATGAATTTAAAAACCGTTTCTTTTAACCGTTTTATCATATCTGCCTTTCCAAATTACAGTGTTTTTCCGCTGTTTCTGTTGTAATCCGAGGGGGAGACACCTGTGTTCTGTTTGAAAACCCGGTAGAAGGAACGGTAATCGTCGTAGCCGGTTGCAGCGGCCACTTCCGCCACCGGCATATCCGGCATCCGCTCCATCAGCCCCTTAGCATGATCCATTTTGATCCGGATCACATAATCCCTGAAATTGATTCCCGTCTTTAATTTAAAATAACTGGTAAAATAAACATCACTGAGATTAACGTGTCTTGCCACGTCCTTGGCCAGAATTTTTTCTCCCATATGGGACTTGATATAATACTCCGCCGCCTGAATGATCTGGTTCTTCGGCCCGCTCTCTCCGGATCCCTGCTTTCCGGCACACGCTTCCAGAAAATCCTCCATATAGGCCTTCAGTTCTTCAAAGGTACGTATGGTATTAATGGGGAGGATGACTTCCGCCTGGGAAAACTCTTTTCCGCTTCCCAGTTCCTTCTGAATATCCGTAATCAGATAAATACACATCCCACGGATATAATTGGGTGGGGGCATCGGCACATAAAGAAGTTTGGAAAAATATTCCCGGCAAAACTCCCGTATTTGCTCCGTCCGGTTCATGGCAATCGAATACATCAGATTATTATAATCCATCTGATTCGCTGCTGCAGGCGGCGGCGCAGTGCACAGAATGCTCTCATCAAAGATCTTATGATCCGTCTCATAAAAGCTGTAGGACAGGCACATAAGGGCTGTTTTATAGGAATTGGAGCAGTCCGTAAGCGAAGCTCCTTCCTTACCGATTCCGACCGTTAAATCCATAGTCGAATCCCGGTTCACCCGTTTTAGGCACCGGACCGCAAGATAACGGTAATTCACAGGCAGATCTCCCGGCTGCATGGTATGGATGATCGTCAAAAGCTCGCTGGAGCTTGAGATAAGAAATTCATATCTGGTTTCCTGAAGTTCTTCACTCACAATATCCATCAGATAATTGATCTGCTGGAACTCATCCTCTTGTTCCCCGTCCTCTTTCCCCTGAATGGAAAAAACCATGACCCGGAAAGGACTGTCATTTAACTTAAGTTCCAGCCGCCCGATTTCATCCTTTATCTCATCATAGGAATAAAATTCGTTCTTTAAAAGTCTCTTTAAGAATTTTTCTTTTGGCTCTGACTTAACATTTAAATAGGCGGAATAGGAATGGATATGGTTGGACTGGAGGATCTCCTCTTTCTGCTGTCTGATCTCCGTCACCAGTTCATCAATCTTAATTGGCTTTAGAAAATAATTCTTAGCTCCCAGCTGAATTGCCTTCTGCGCATATTTAAAATCTCCATATCCGCTTAAAATAATAAAGTTGGTCTGCAGCTTTTCATTTTTTACCTGTTCCATCAGCTGCAGCCCATCCATGCCCGGCATACGGATATCGGTAATGACAATGTCTGGATTGCAGGACTTAATAATCTCATAAGCCTCCCTGCCATCCTCTGCAGTGCCCACGATGGTAATACCAAACTGCTCCCAGGGCACAACCGTAGACAGCCCATTGCGGATCGCCGCTTCATCGTCCGCTATCAATAGGGTTATATTTTTATTTGCATCCATTATTCTGATTTCCTCCCAAGTACAGCCAAAAGCTTCTGCTCCGCCTCCTGAAACCACTGATCTTCAGGATTTACCAAAAGGATATACTGTATTCTTCCCAAAAGAGAAAGAAGATACTGATTCTCCGGAATTCCCGCAGCATTTCCGATCCTTTTCAGATGGGAATTTACCCCGTATTTCTGACAGTAAAAAATCTCCTGCCGCAGTTTCCTTCTGTAATCCAGGGAAACCTGCAGTTTTTCATTGACCACAATTCCCGTTACCGCCTGTCTGCCATTGCGGTATAGAATCCTGGTCTTTGTTTCATTCAGTTCAAACCCCATGGAATTTAAAAAGCCGGAGACCTTCCGAATGACCAGGCCCGGGTTAAAATCACCGGAAAACGTCATATCATCACAGTACCTGGTATAGGAAATTCCTTTATTTTCGCACCATTTATTTATGGATTCATCAAAATGCTTCATAACCAGATTGGAAACTGCAGGGGAAGTGGGAGCCCCCTGAGGCAGAAAATCGTTGCAGCAGCATAAGGCAGTCAGCATGGTTCCTACTGCAGGATGAAAATACCGGACGGGAAAAACGCTCTTTAAAATCATTGGAAATGAAATGCTGCCAAAGAAATCTTTGATATCCAGCTTCACCACCACATGTTTTCCTGTATGAACCCTGGCATTGGACACCACTCCTGCACCTTTGTGGTAGGCGGTGGCGCTGCTTGAGACCGCATACCCATCCAGGATATGATGCAGGATATTCCTCTGTATTCTCATCAGCATATAATCCGGTACCATGAGGCTCCGCTGCCTTCCGTCTCTCTTTGGAATACGGACGGTGCGGTAATGGCGTTCTGTATGGTTGCTGAACGCATAAAGACATGCCATTACCTTCTGGTCCGGCCAGCTGGTATTCCCCAAAAGCCGGAAAGATAATAGCATGTCCCTGCAATACTCCTTCGTGCAGTATTTCCATAAATCTGTATGATACATCGGCTCCTCCATCGTAGTTATATTCTTAAATTCCTTCTTATTCCTCAAAAAACAACAGAAGCAATACAAACATGATGCCGTAAGATGCGAAGATGTACAAGCCGCAGGCGCAGGCACATGCAATGTGCGGTAGTACCTCGCAGCAGATTATGGCCTTTGCCTAAACCATGAAATTCCCGGCAGCGACTCGCTGCCCGGCCGCAGGATCATTACATGCGGAAATACTATTGCTTCTGCTGTTATGGTAATTATTCTATCACAATGATTTTAAATATTCCACTCTGTTTTTCTTTGCTGGATATGCCTGAAACCTTTTCTTATATAATAATTTACGTTAAAGCGTCGAAGTTTAACGTGTAAAAGCGTTGACAACTTTCCTGCAATGGATTACAATGGGGGATATATTTGCAAAAGAGAGGACATAAAAAACATGATCATTATTATGAAGCCTAACGCTTCCGAGGAAGCTGTTGGTAAAATAAAAGACTTAATCGAATCAAACGGACTTCAGGCTCATTTATCAAAAGGGACGGAAGTAACAATCGTAGGCGTTGTAGGCGATAAGACGAAACTCCAGGGCGCAAACATCGAGATGTTGGAAGGTGTTGACAAGATCGTTGCTGTGACCGAAACCTACAAGCTGGTGAATAAAAAATTTCATCCGGAAGATTCCGTTATAACCATTGGAAACGCAAAAATCGGACCAGGCCATCTCACCATAATGGCAGGTCCATGCGCCATAGAAAATCACGATATGGTACTTGAAACTGCTTTTGCAGTAAAAAAAGCAGGCGCACAGTTCCTGCGCGGCGGTGCCTATAAGCCCAGAACCTCTCCATACGCATTTCAGGGTCTTGAGGAGGAAGGGCTGAAATACATGAAGGAGGCCAGGGAAGCCACCGGGCTTAACATAGTCTGTGAAGTCACAAGCCTGCGGGCTCTTGAAACATCCGTAAAATATGTGGACATGATCCAGATCGGTGCACGGAATATGCAGAATTTTGAGCTTTTAAAAGAAGCAGGAAAGACCGGCATCCCGGTTCTGCTTAAGAGAGGCCTGTCCGCTACCATTGATGAATGGCTGAATGCCGCAGAATACATTGCTTCTGAAGGAAATACAAATATCGTGCTTTGTGAACGGGGAATCCGTACCTTCGAGACTGCTACCAGAAACACCCTGGATATCAGTGCCGTACCGGTTATCCGCGCTAAGAGCCACCTACCAATCATCATTGACCCAAGCCACGCAACAGGAGTACGGGCTTATATTGAGCCGATCTCCAAGGCTGCCATAGCAGTAGGTGCTGACGGGATCATCGTGGAAGTTCATCCATGCCCAGCCTGCGCCCTGTCAGACGGCCCCCAGTCCCTGACCTTTGAACAGTTTGATAATTTGATCGATGAATTAAAACCTTACGCCAGGCTTGCGGGGAGGACATGTGAATGAGCGATGCCACCATTGCCTTTATCGGGCTTGGTCTCATCGGCGGTTCTATCGCCAGAGGGATCAAGCGTGAAGAACCAAATACAAAAATCATGGCCTACATGCGCACCCGTTCCAGGCTTTTGCAGGCAAAAGAAGACGGGATCGTTGATGTCATCTTAGACGGAATCGGAGAAGAACTCCGGGAATGCGATCTTATCTTCCTCTGTACTCCTGTGGAATACAATGCAAAGTATTTGTCAGAAATCCAGCCTTTCTTAAAGCCTGGAGCCATCATTACCGACGTAGGAAGCACCAAGACAGATATTCATGAGGAAGTAAGCCGTCTTGGCATGGAAAATAGGTTTGTGGGAGGCCACCCTATGGCCGGTTCGGAAAAGACCGGATATGAGAGCTCCACCGATCATTTGCTTGAGAATGCTTATTATATCATTACTCCTACCCAGTCTTCTACCGAGGAACAGGTAAGCCGCCTGGTGCGGATCGCAAACATGATCGGCTCCATTCCCCTCGTCCTCAATTATCGCGAACATGACTTTATTACCGCAGCAATCAGTCATCTGCCCCATATCGTAGCCTCCAGTCTGGTGAACCTTGTGAAGGCTTCCGATAATGAAGAAGGGCTTATGAAACGGCTTGCTGCCGGAGGCTTTAAGGACATTACAAGAATCGCTTCTTCCTCTCCGGAAATGTGGGAACAGATCTGTATGACAAACAACCAGAATCTTTCTGTGATTCTGGAACGCTATATTGCCTCTTTAAGTCAAGTCCTGGGTGAGCTTAAGGCAAATGACAAACAATCGATTTACCAGCTGTTTGAAACCTCCAGGGATTACCGCAACTCCTTTTCAGAAAAGGTACCGGGCCTCATTGCACCGGATTATTCCTTCACGGTGGATATGGCTGACGAAGTAGGTGCTATTTCCACCTTATCCGTCATCCTGGCCGCTAAGGGCATCAGCATTAAGAACATCGGCATCAACCACAACAGGGAGCACGGAGAGGGAACTTTAAGGATTGCGTTTTATGACAAAGAAACCATGGACAACGCATGGAAACAGCTGGAACGGTACCACTACGATTTAATTTCAAATTAAAAGAGAGGATTCCTATGAAATTCACAAAAGCCTCCCCTTTAAAGGGCGAAATAACCATACCAGGTGACAAGTCCATCTCTCACCGCAGCGTGATGTTTGGTTCTATTGCAAAAGGAACCACGGAAATCAGCCACTTTCTCCAGGGGGCCGACTGCCTTTCCACCATCTCCTGCTTTAAGAAAATGGGAATTCAGATTGAAAACAACCAGGACACTGTCATTGTCCATGGCAATGGACTCCGGGGCTTAAAAAAACCGGAAACAATCTTAGACTGCGGAAACAGCGGAACCACCACACGCCTGATCTCCGGTCTTCTGGCTGCTCAGGATTTTGATATAACCTTAACCGGTGACGAATCCATTCAAAAACGACCTATGAAGCGCATTATGGACCCGTTATCCTTAATGGGGGCTGATATAAAGAGCGTAAAGGAAAATGGCTGTGCTCCTCTTTCCATAGGAGGTAAAAAGCTTCACGGCATCCATTATACAAGCCCGGTAGCTTCCGCCCAGATAAAATCCTGCATCCTATTAGCCGGACTGTATGCAGAGGGCGAAACAAAGGTGACGGAACCTTATGTATCCAGAAACCATTCGGAAATCATGCTGAAATATTTTGGGGCCAATGTTAAGACAGAAGGAACCACCGCCTGCATCGCTCCCGCTGAAGAACTCTACGGGAATAAGATCGTTGTTTCGGGGGATATCTCTTCTGCTGCTTACTTTATTGCGGCAGGCCTGATGATTCCGGGATCAGAAATACTAATTAAGCATGTCGGAATTAACCCTACCCGGGATGGGATCATTCACGTTTGCCGGGATATGGGTGCTGATATCACTCTGTTGAAGGTGAATACGGATTCCGGGGAACCTACTGCGGATATTCTGGTAAAATCCGGCTCTCTGCAAGGTATTACTATCGGCGGTGCTATTATCCCTACCCTCATCGATGAGCTTCCCATGATCGCTGCCATGGCCTGCTTCGCAGAGGGCGAAACCATTATAAAGGATGCAGCGGAATTAAAAGTAAAGGAATCCAACCGCATTGAGGTTATGGTGAGGAATTTATCTGCCATGGGAGCCGATGTAGAGGAAACAGAGGATGGCATGATCATCAGAGGCGGAAAGCCTCTTCACGGTGCTGTCATAGACAGCAAGCTGGATCACCGGATCGCCATGACCTTTGCAGTTGCAGGGCTTTGTGCAGAAGGAGAAACAGAAATCTTAGGCGCAGAATGCGTGAATATCTCTTATCCTGGCTTTTATCAGGATCTGGAGAGATTGATGAAATAAAATAGATCAGTACATTTATGTCTGATTACAAAAATGCCGGGAGAACTTAAGTTCAACCCGGTATTTTTATTGATTCTATAAAACTTCGATTTGGCACATCTTCATAGCCTCTAACGAATTTTCATGGCTTTTTACAGTCACACCCGCACAGCAGGAGGAGTCCACCAGCACCGGAGTCTCAGGAAGAAAAGCTTTGACCAACAGGGCATTGGAAATCACACAGATGTCCGTACATAAACCCACCAGTTCAATGGATTCATATTCTCTTTCTGTCACATATTCTCCAATCACTGAGCTTCCAAACGTGTTTTTTTCAAAACGTATCCCCTGAAATTCCTTTAAGGAATTATCAAGCTCCCATCCGGCTGTTCCCCTGACACAGTGAACGACCGGTAGTTTTTTCCCCTCCTGAGAATTAAGATAATTCTCCTCATGGGTATCCAGGGTGAAGATCACTTCATCTCCTGCTGCCTGATATTCCTCTATTTTTCTTTTTACCTTAGGAACGATAGACACCGCCTCGGGCGTTCCCAGGGAGCCGTCGATAAAATCCTTTTGCATATCTACTACGATTAACAACTTTTTCATGGACAAACCTCCGATAATAAATAGTGTTTATAGTTTAACACATTTGCACTCATAAGCATATTTTTTTCTTCACATTTTTGCTGGAATTATTTTTACTTTAATGCCATGTTCATTTTCTTGTTATAATATTACGTTCTCTCCGATCGCACTTACGAAAAGTAGAATTTCCGCAGTAATCAAAAAAATAAATGGATGGATAGCAATTAATATAGTATAATTTTCCGATAACAATGAAAGGTGATATAAAGGTAATTTATATTAGCTTTCATCAGAAAGTAAGGTGATGAATATGCACAGCAAGGTTGAAGCCATGTTTAATGATTGGGATGAAGCTCTAATATGGTCATGTTTGCAAGGTCATATGGGAAACATTGTCTTAGATAATGAAAAAAATCCCGCGTCTGCAATGATTGAAATCGGTGACTTCTGCTTTTTCGCAGGCCAGTCAAATACCGCCCTTTTTCATGATTTAGAAGGAGAAAAGCTGCTCATACCGAAAGATAACGCTTGGGAAGCACTGATCGAGAATTTTTTTGATGGTCGTGTAAGTAAAATATTTCGCTATGCAATTAAAAAGGAACCAGATGTTTTTGATAAAGCAAGACTGGCTTCTTTCATTAATGGTCTCGATGACTGTTATGAGCTTCGGATGATAGACAAAGAAGTATATGAATTAGCTGGACAGGAAGCATGGTCCGTGGATTTATGTTCTCAGTTTAAAGATTATGCTGACTATCAGCGCCGGGCATTCGGGGTATCAATATTACACAATGGTAAATTGGTGGCAGGTGCTTCCCCTTATGCTGTTTATAATAATGGTATTGAAATTGAGATAGATACAAAACCCGATTATAGAGGCAAGGGACTAGCGACAGTATGCGGAGCAAAATTGATCCTTGAAAGCCTGGAACGAAATGTTTATCCAAGTTGGGATGCTCATGACTTACGTTCTGTAGCTTTAGCAGAAAAACTCGGTTATCACCTTTCCCATCCATATGTGACATATGAACTGATAGGCAGGTAGGCAGACAGGCAATTTCTGACTTTTTCTAATTAACAGTTGACAAATCCATACAGACGTATTAATATACTGTTTAAATGAAATAAAAATAAACCGTTGAAAAAGAAGAGTAAGCTTTCCAGGCAATATTTCAGAGAGCCGCCGTTGGTGCGAGTGCGGTATAAAGCTGATAGCTGAATGGACTTTTGAGGGCGGCCCCGAACCATTGTTCCAGTAGGGGCTGACGGAGACCACAACCGTTATTTCCCGTGGCATATATGTTAGTATATGAAAAGTGGACTTTTTTAAAGTCAATTTGAGTGGCACCGCGGATTGTATGATTCGTCTCAAGTACGTTTTTTTGCGTACTTGGGACTTTTTTTATTTTCAGGATATCCGTTCCCTCTTCTTTTCAACGGAAACCATCTTAAGGAGGAAATATTATGAAAAAATCGATCAAACCCCTGTTACTTGCTGCTATGGCAGCTGCCGCACTCTCCGGCTGTTCTTCCAAGTCAGCTCCGGAAGAACCTGCTGATAATAATTCTACAACCCAGGCATCTTCTGGTACTGAGGCTGGAAATGCTGCAGACGGCACATCCTATACCATTGGTGTCGGACAGTTTGCAGAGCACGGTTCCCTTGATAACTGCCGGGAAGGCTTTTTACAGGGCCTTGCAGAAGAAGGGATCGAGGAAGGGAAAAACTTAACCGTCATGTATGAAAATGCACAGGCAGACGGAGGAACCGCAAGCCAGATCGTTAATAACTTCCTTTCAAAAAAAGTGGATTTGATCTGCGGCATCGCTACCCCAATGGCTCAGGCTGCCTATAGCGGAGCAAAAAAGGCCAGCGTTCCCGTCATTTTCACGGCAGTTACAGATCCGGTTGCCGCGGCTCTGGCTAATGAGGATGGAACTCCGGTTGGGGAAATCACCGGAACCAGTGATAAGCTTCCCGTGGAAAAACAGCTGGAAATGATCCGCAAGATTCTTCCCGATGCTAAGACCATCGGCATCCTTTACAGCACCAGTGAGGTGAACTCAGAAACAGCAATCAAGGAATATAAAGCCGCAGCCGCTTCCTATGGCTTTGAAATCGTAGAAGGCCCGGTATCCGCAACTGCTGATATCCCCCTGGCAACTGACAGCATTCTGGAAAAGGTTGACTGCTTAAACAACTTAACGGATAACACCGTAGTAAGCTCTCTTCCTCTGATCCTGGATAAGGCCGGAAAGAAGAACATACCCGTATTCGGCAGTGAAGTAGAACAGGTAAAAATCGGCTGTCTGGCTTCCATTGGTCTTGATTATGTGGACTTAGGCAAGCAGACCGGTATAATGGCCGCAAAGGTATTAAAGGGCGAAGCAAAAGCAAGCGAAATAAATTTTGAAGTGATCAAGGAAGCCGCATTCTACGGAAATTCAAAGGTTGCCGAAAACCTGGGGATTACCCTTCCGTCAGAGCTCACCGGTTCTGCTGCTGAAATTTTTACAGAAATTGCCCACTAGTGCTAAATACAAGGAATATAATTGGAGGAAGTTAAACCATGTCAATCATACTTGGCGTTTTGGAAGAAGGCCTGGTCTATGCCATTATGGCACTGGGCGTTTACATCACTTATAAGATTCTGGATTTTCCCGATCTTTCTGTCGATGGAACCTTCCCTTTGGGAGGCGCAATTACCGTTACCATGATCCTGGCCGGAATAAATCCGGCGGCAACGCTATTGATTGCCTTTGCCGTCGGTGCCCTGGCCGGATGCATCACCGGCTTCATCCATGTTAAATTAAAGGTACGGGATCTTCTGTCAGGTATCATTGTCATGACTGCCCTCTATTCTGTGAACCTAAGGGTAGCCGGAAAGTCCAATGTCCCATTTTTTAATAATGATTCCATCTTTGAAAACAGTTTTGTAAACCGCCTGTTTCCCGGGAAGCTTGCAGATATCAGCGTTGTGATTATATTAGTAGTCATCGTGGTGATCGTTAAGCTTTTGCTTGACCAATATCTGAAGACCCGCTCCGGCTATTTGCTAAGAGCTGTGGGTGACAATGAAACTCTTGTTACCTCTCTTGCCAAGGACAAAGGCATGGTTAAGATCATCGGTCTTGCCATCGCAAACGGCCTGGCTGCTCTGGCCGGTTCCGTATACTGCCAGCAAAAAGGGTTTTTTGAAATCAGTATGGGAACAGGTACCATTGTAATTGGTCTTGCCAATGTAATCATTGGAACAAAGCTGTTTAAACGGGTTGGGTTTGTGAAATCCACCACCGCGGTCATTATCGGCTCTATCATTTACAAAGCCTGCGTGTCTTTTGCTATTTATCTTGGAATGGAAGCATCGGATTTAAAACTGATCACATCAGTGTTGTTCCTGGCTATTCTGGTACTCAGCAACGGCAGGGAAAAGAAGGTGAAACATCATGCTTGAACTTCAAAACATCAATAAATATTACAACCAGGGAACGGTCAATGAGATATGCCTGTTCCAGAACTTTAATCTTACCATCAAAGACCAGCAGTTCGTATCTGTGGTAGGAAGCAACGGCTCCGGCAAGACTTCCCTGTTAAACATCATCTGCGGAAGCATTCCTTTGGACAGCGGTTCCATCCTGGTAGGCGGCGCCGACATCACAAACATGCCGGAATTTAAGCGCCAGCGTCGAATCGGAAGAGTTTACCAGAATCCGGCTATGGGCACATGTCCCAATATGACCATCCTGGAAAATATGGCTCTGGCTGATACTAAGGGAAAGCCCTTTAATCTTCTTCCCGGCACCAACAAGCAGCGGATATCCTATTACAGGGAACAGCTACGTTTCCTGGGCCTCGGCTTAGAGGATAAGCTGCATGTAAAGGTGGGCGTACTTTCCGGCGGTCAGAGGCAGGCTATGGCTCTTCTCATGTCCACCATGACTCCCATTGAATTCCTGATCTTAGATGAGCACACCGCTGCCCTGGATCCAAAAACTGCCGAGAACATCATGGAGCTGACAGATCGGATTGTGAAGGAAAAGCATTTGACCACCATTATGGTCACTCATAACCTTCGGTATGCCGTAGAATACGGTAACCGCCTGCTGATGATGCATCAGGGAAATGCCATCGTTGATAAAGAGGGGAACGAAAAGTCCAATATGGATGTGGAACACATTTTAGAGAAATTCAATGAGATCAGCATTGAATGCGGAAATTAGATCATTATTATTATTCAATAAAAGAAGATCCGGCAAGTTACCTTGCCGGATCTTCTTTTATATTGCCCTTTTTTACTTTTCGCGCAACCATACAATCATTTCACCCTTGCCCCGGTTATTCCAGCAGCAATAAGGAATCGCCTTAAACGTATCATTTATATAAGAAGGTTTTTCTTCTTCATAGAGGGAATCACCCACCCTGGAATAATCTATGCGCATACCTTCCAGTCCGGCACACAAGGTTCCGCCAAGCAATGATTCGTCAAACTCTTCCTTAGGCGGCACCGAACTGTCTATGATGTCTGATGCCAGATACTTGCCGTTATCCGTTTCCTCCAGGCAATACACCATAGGCCCTTTCATCAGGCAGACCTTCCCGATGTTGTCACGTACCCTGGGATTGCATCTTACAAAACGGAAAGATACATCAAAAACCAATGTGACCTTATCTCCTGCCTTCCAGTTACGGGTCAGGTATAAGTATCCTTTTTCCAGGCAAACGGCTTCCTTAACACCATTGACACTTAGTTCCGCCTTGCCGGAATAGGACGGTTTCCGGATCCCTACGGTAAACTCCTGTCCGTCTGTTTCCGGAGTGATTTCCAGTGTTACATCACCTTTTACCGGATAATCAGAACTGAGCAGAAGCTCCACATGGCCGGAGCAAAGGCCGGTTTCAATCCTGCTGCTTATAAATAAGTTCACGTATATCGTATTCTGCTCTGAAGCATACATATAATTGCCCAGGGATGCAAGGGTCCTTGCAATATTAGGCGGACAGCAGGATACGCCAAACCAAAGCTGCCTTGTGGTCTTCACATGGCGGTAAGTCGGATTCTTCTCAGCAATCTCCGGAACCACCTCTAAAGGATTGACATAAAAGAAATGCTTCCCATCAAGGGCGATTCCCGCCAAAAGGGTGTTGTATAATGCCTTTTCTACTATGTCCATATATCTTCCATCCTTTGTGATCCGAAACAGCCGGTTGGAAAACATGGCAAGCCCCACAGTGGCGCAGGATTCCGAATAGTTTGAATTGTTCGGCAGATCATAATCCGTGGTAAATCTCTCCCCATAGGATGCAGAACCAATGCTTCCGGTGATGTACATCCGTTTTTCCACAATGTTGTTCCACAGGGTTTCGCACTGTTTCAACAGTTCTTTATCCTGATATTCATAAGCCAAGTCAGCCATGGCGCTGTATAAATAAACTGCCCGCACCGCATGCCCTTCCGCTGTTTCCTGTTCTTTCAATGGCATGTGGGACTGGTTATAATCCAGGTCAAAATCCTTAAATTCCGGAAAGATGAAATTCTGATTCTTGATACAGTCTTCGTTTAAAAAATAACAAGGTCTTTCCCCTCTGGTCCGTACAAAAAAATCAGCCAGTTCCAGATATTTTGTCATTTTTGTTACCCGGTAAAGCTTTACCAGTGCCAGCTCCACTTCCGGGTGCCCCGGATAGCCATGGATTTTCTCCTCTTCCCTGCCAAACACCTTACACATGTAATCGGCAAACTTACATACTACATGAAGAAATTTCTTCTTGCCCGTTGCTTCATAATATGCCACAGCCGCTTCGATCATATGTCCTGCAGTGTAAAGCTCATGACCTTCAAACAGGTCAGACCACCGTCTTTTGCCTGTGATTGTATAATACGTATTCAAATAGCCATCATCACACTGTGCTCTGGCAATTAAATCGATGGCGCTGTCAGCGGCGGCTTCCAGTTCGGGATTCTTCTTTTTAGCGAGGGAATAGGCGGCGGCTTCCAGCCATTTGGCAACATCCGTATCCTGAAATACCACGCCCTTGTGTTCTCCCTTTTCATCGCCGCAGGCAATCCGGAAATTTCTGATACAATAGCTTTTTTCGGCCCCTTCTACCCGATCATTGATCAGCTCCCATTGAAAGGGTAATATAACATGATCCACCAGATCAATATATCTGTTCCAGAATGGATCATCAATTATAATGCTTTTTAATTCCATTGTTGTCAACTTACCAGCTTCCATATCTTTTCCTCACTTAGTTTTTATTCATAAACCGCAGATTCGTTCCGATTCTTTACCGACTCTCCTTCTATCAGGGCGCAGGGCAGGGTGATGTTTACATCTCCCACACTGGTTCCATGAATACTTTCCAGCAAAAGCTCCATGGAACGGTATCCCATTTCCTGAAGAGGTCTTTCCACTGTGGTGATTCTTGGGGTCACATACTGGACAATATCTCCATTATCAAAACCCGTTACTGAAATATCGTCTGGAATTTTAAGTCCGAGTTCTCTCGCAGCATCATAAACACCTACTGCCATATCGTCGTTCATCGCTACGATCGCAGTTGGAAAGTTCTTTTTATTAAGAAGCTTTCCGGCTGCCTCCTTTCCTTCCCGGTACTTCCAGTTTCCGCATACAATGTTCTCAGGCTTTAATTCTATCCCTGCCTCGTCCAAGGCTCTCTGAAAGCCCTTAAACCGAAGGGCAGCAGGCTCTGATCCCTTTAGCCCGTTGATCACGCCAAACTCCTTGTGTCCATTACTTATTAACATCTGGGTCATCTGGTAAACCGTTTTTTCGTTGCTATAGCGGACCGAGGATCCTTCCCCATCCGTATAACAGTAACAATAAACCACCGGTTTTTTTATATCATGAAGCACATGGCTTATTTTGCGGTCATGCATCCCCACATAAATAATGCCATCCACCTGCATTCCAATCAGAACATCAACCGCCTTGTCGATGTCCTTCTGAAAATTTGAAATATGTTCAAACTGAGATTCTATTTTGCTAAGAAGCCTTAAATTGTTTAAGATGGTATTATATCCTCTTGCTTCTGCAATTTCATTGATCCCGTCAATGATATGGGCCGTATGCCAGACAGTAATGTCTTCAACAATCACTCCAATCAGGAACGATTCATTTGTCCGAAGACTTTTCGCCAGGATATTGGACCGGTATCCTGTTTCTTTTATGATCTTTTCTACCCTTTTTCTTGTCTCTTCACTTACCTGAGCCGTATTATTGAGCACATATGATACCGTTGCTACGGATACACCGGCCATTGAAGCAATTTCTTTTAATGTCATGGTAATACTCCCTCTTTCCTCTTTTTCCGTTCCTTTATCCATCACTTCATGGCAGCCCATTCCCCTATCCTTTTAAACCGGAAGTTTTGATCCCTTCAACCAGGAATCTGGAACCAAACAGGTAAAGAAGCATTGGGGGCAGAATCATAAGAGATGATGCTGCCATAATTGACGGCCAGTTAATAACAAATGCATTACCAGAAGTATACATAAATGTAGTCATTAATGCAATGGTCAGCGTTCTCCACTTGTCGCTGTTAATATAGAACACCGGCTGGGTCAGCTCATTCCACCAGAATACACTGGAAAGCACACCGATTGTGGTAAAGGTGGATTTTGACAGAGGCACCAGCACTTTAAAAAACACACCCAGCTTGCTGCATCCGTCTATGGTTGCTGCTTCATCCAGTTCCTTTGGGATAGACCGGAAAAACTGCCGGAAAAGAAATACATTATAGGGATAAGCAAAAAATGACGGTACGATCATGGGGAGAAGGGAATCAAGCCAGCCGATCTTCCCAAACATAATGTACTGGGGAATAATCAGGGCAATCCCCGGAATCATCATCGTTCCCACAATCAATGAAAATATTAAGTTCTTCCCAGGAAACTCCATTCTTGCAAGAGGATAGGCTACAAAGGAAGAGGATATTAATGTCCCTAACGTTGTTCCTGCCATTAATAGAACGGTATTTCTTACATATAAATAATAGTTGGAATGAAAGAAGATATAGTTAAAGTTCTCCAGGGTCACATTCTTAGGGATGATATCAGAAGAGGTGGTGAACTCTGTTAAATTTTTAAATCCTCCCGAAAACACCCATATGATCGGAGAGAACATGATAACAGCAACAAGAATCTTAAGAATAAAAATCAGAATCCTGCCTGCCTTTTTCTTTGCCTTTACTGAATTCATGGCCTCTCCTCCTTAATTTTCGTAATAGACAAGTTTTTTTGATACTGCAAATATGCCGATCCCAAAACCGCAGGCGATCAGAAAAAGAACCACCGACAGCGCACAGGCATATCCGACTTTCATATTGCTGAAAGCTTCCTTATAAATCAAAAGGCTTAAAACCTGGGTCATCCCGTCAGGATCCCCGCTTTCCCCTGTCAATGGATACAGCAGTGCAAAGGAACCGTTAAGCGCGCTGATGCAGCCCATAACCGCATTAAACAGCACAATGGGGGATATCATGGGAAGCGTTACGCCGAAAAACTTCCGGAACGGGCTTGCACCGTCAATGTCACACGCTTCATAAAGTTCTCCGGGAACATCATTTAAGCCTGAGCGGAAGATCAGCATCATCTGTCCGGTGTTGTATGTAAACAGGGTAATAAAAAATACAGCAAGATATATGGTGTGTTTGTCATACAGCCAGTTCACCATGACATTTTTTGCAGTCATCTGTGAAATTAAGGCATTTAAAAGACCTGCCTCTTTTCCGAAAATCGTGCGGAATGTATACGCCAGTGCAACCGTCGGTATAACGGACGGAAGAAAATAACAGAACTGGAATATGCCGTTTAATTTCTGTTTATAATTCAACAGCATAGCAAGAATCACTGCCCAGATCGTAGTAACCACCATCATAACAACCGTAAAAAACAAGGTTACTTTTATGGAGTTCCAAAAGGTAGGGCTTTGAACCATATTCACGTAATTTGCCAATCCTACAAAATTTGAAATGCCGTTTAATTTCCGGTTTGTCAAACTCACTGCAAACATAAAAACAATGGGAAATAAGGTAAAACATATAAATCCTATAAACCATGGGGCACAAAAAGCATATGCAGTCAGATGATTCATAAGCTTCTTTTTATTTATCGGCTTCCTTTTCTCATTTTTCATAGCATTCACGATCCTTTCGCTTAAAGGCACAAATGACCTCTCCTTGCGGCCGCTTTTCTTCCGTTTTCCGTCTGTTCTGCGGCCGCTCCTGTACCTGGCTCAATTATTTCATCTGGCCTTATGAAAGCTTAATAGCCAATCGTCTCCTTTGCATAGTTGGAAGCATTCTTAACCGCATCTTCCGGAGTTTTCTGTCCTAATACCGCTGAGTTAAATTCACTGACCGCATTGTTGGTTACACCGGAGGGTAAGCATGTATATCCAAATACGCCGGCCTTTAAGGAGTCTGTTATGGCATCCCAGTTTTCTATTGTAGTTACGCTTTCCACCTTCCAGGCTCCTTTTTCTGCTATGGATTTGATTGCAGAAGGATTGCCGCTTGCCTTAGAGTTAATGGCCTGCCCTTCCTCGCCCATCAGGTATTCAATTACCTTAAACGCAGATTCCTGATTCTTACTCTTTGCATTAATGCTGTAAAAACCGGTATGTAACGTGTTATATTTCAGTTTGTCGGTAGGAATTGAGGCTATATCCCAGTTAAAGGCAAGCCCACCGCCATAAGTTCCTATATTCCAGCTTCCCTGCCAGCTCATAGCCGCTTTTCCAGCCGCAAAAAGATCTGCAGTATCGGAAGAAGGTTCCGGCATGGTACCGTTTTTGACCATTTGTGCCACATCAGAGACAAAAGAAACCGCACCGTCGCCGATCACCATCTGACCCTTGGCCGGGTCAAAGACCTGATCACCTGCACCGCCGATCCCTGCCCACCAGGTCTGGGTGTTGGGAAGTGCGCTTCCATATACCTCAGTCGTACCGTCGGCTGCCTTTTGGGTAAGTTTCTCTGCCGCTGCCTTATAGTCTGCATAAGACCAGTCATTCGTCGGGTAGACAATACCTGCTGCATCAAACATATCCTGGTTGTAATACAGAATTTCCGTAGCCGCACACCACGGCAAACCATAGGTACCGCCCAGGCCCTCAGACAGCTTTGCTACCGCATCAATAAAATCATCTGTTTTAATTGTTGATTTGGCCAGATAATCATCAAGCGGAATAATTCCTCCTACCTGGGCAAAGTTAGCGATGTCATTTTCCCAGATCACATAGATGTCAACGGAATCATTCCCGGTTGAAACCATCTGGTTCAATTTAGAGGAATAATCGCTTTCCGGGATCACTGTCACTTCCACTTCAATACCTGTTGCCTTTTCAGCCTGTAAATACATATTAAGAGCTTCGTCCTTACTCGGCTCATTCCAGACCGCAATGGTTACTTTCTTTCCTGCTTCGGCTGAATCTGTCTTACTGCTTTCCCCTGCCTTGGACTCAGTACTTCCGGCCACAGTCCCTTCCGGCTTTTCTGTTCCGCTGGCGCCGCAGCCGGCTAGTGAACCACATACAACAGCTGTTGACAGAAGCAATGCCAGTAATTTCTTTCTTCCCATAATAAACCCTCCAATAAATTATTTTATTTATTTAAACGATTAAATAACTTTTTTAAATTTTGGCCGATTGATATTGATATCCATCAGCCATATACGATCTATTTAATCGTTTAAATTAAATTCGCAAAAAAATATACATCATATTGTATAGTTTTAATATATAACCTTTTTATTTATTTGTCAATATTTTAATTTACTTTTATATATTTCCTCTTATATTAGTAATTTTATATATTTAAAGGTTTAAATAAACAAGTCGGATTTATGCCCTGCCGCTTTCATTTGTCGAACGCTGGATTGAATATGAGAATGAGGCAGGATTCCTGGAAATCCTGCCTCATTTGCCGGTATTATATTTACTTTATTTTATCTGCTCATCTCGCTCTGAGGTCCCTTGTCGTTATGGTCTTTTATAACGGTATTTACCTCACTCAAATCTGAAGTTGGAAGATCACCTGGTATGGTATTCTTTAAAGCTGCAGTTGCATTGCCGTACTGGACTGCCTTCATGCAGTCCCCTCCGCTGCTTAAAAGACCATATAGAGCACCTGCAATATAAGCATCTCCGCTTCCGATCCGGTCAACAACATCAATGTTGTGGTATGGTTCTTCCTCGTAATATTCTTTTCTGGAAGCATCGTAAATCACAGAGCCAAAGGTATGGCTCTTGGGGCTGTGCACGATCCTTTGGGTGGAAGCCACTACGGAAATGGGATATTCCTCTGTAAAGCTCTTCATCATTTCCTTAACGGTCCCTTCCTTCTTAAAGGTCAGTCTGGCCGTCTCTTCTGAGCAGAAGAAAATATCCACATAGGGAAGAATCTCTTCAATGCATGCTCTGGCTTCCTCACCGGTCCAGAGATTTCCACGGAAATTCACATCAAAAGAAATGATGGTTCCTGTCTGCTTGAACTTTTTAATCATATCAATGGCTGTCTTCCTGGTATTCTCACACAAAGCCAGGGTGATTCCTGTAGTGTGGAAACAGGTAGTTGCCGTATACATCTCCTCAGGAAACGAAGAGGTGCTGATCTGGACAAAAGAACTGTTCTTTCTGTCGTAAATGACCTTAGGTTTCCTTGGATATGCTCCGTATTCATAATAATATAGCCCAAGCCTAGCGTTCGAGCTGTTATCGTAAACAAAATAGTCATCGCTGATTCCATAGGAACGGACTTTGCTCTTTACAAAATTTCCTATATCATTAAACGGAAGCTGGGTAACCACGCCGGTATGAAGCCCTAAAAGAGCCGCTCCTACGGCAACATTAAGTTCTGCCCCGCCCACCTGCTTTTGAAAGGAATCTCCCCGGACAAGCCGTTCCACACCTTCCGGAGACAAGCGTAACAACAATTCTCCAAGGCTCAGTAAATCAAAAGGTCTGTCACTCATCTTGAACTTTCCTCCATAGTTTTTTAAAAGGGGAGTCATTGCCCAATGACTCCCCTTCTCTATTTCTTATCAATTATCTCTGAACACGTCCTGAACCGTCGCCGCCAGCCAGAGTATCTACGTCTTCTCTGGTCACCAGGTTGAAGTCTCCAGGAATGGTGTGCTTTAATGCAGAAGCCGCAACACCAAACTCCAGAGCACCCTTAAAGTCCTTGCCGTCAGCCAGGCCGCAGATTACACCAGCTGCGAAGGAATCACCGCCGCCTACACGGTCAACGATAGGGGTAACGCGGTATTTTTTAGAGTGGTAGAACTCACGGGTTGCACCATCCATGATACATGCAGACCAGCCGTTGTCAGAAGCTGAGTAGCTTTCACGCAGGGAGCTGATCACATACTTGAAGTTAAACTTATCGACCATCTGATTGAAGATGTCAACATAACCCTGTAATTCCAGTTCGCCGGAAGTTACATCGGTGTTGCCTGGCTTAAAGCCAAGAACCTTTTCTGCATCCTCTTCGTTACCGATGCATACATCAACGTACTGCATCAGGTTTGTCATAACCTTCTGAGCCTTCTCAGAAGACCATAATTTCTTACGGAAGTTTAAGTCTACGGAAACGGTTACACCATGAGCCTTAGCTGCCTTTAAAGCTGTCTCAGTCAGTTCTGCTGCTTCATCACTTACTGCCGGTGTGATTCCTGTGAAATGGAACCAATCTGCATCTTTAAAAATCTCATCAAAGTTAAAATTTGCTGCAGTTGCTGTAGCGATGGAGGAATGTGCTCTGTCATATACGACAGCAGATGCTCTCATGGCTGAACCTGTCTCTAAAAAGTAGATACCAAGTCTTTCACCGCATTTTGCAATGTGCTTTGTTCCCACGTTGTATTTTCTTAAAGCAGCTACCGCACACTCACCGATGGGGTTCTTAGGAACTGCTGTAACAAACTCAACGTCATGTCCATAGTTTGCTAAGGAAACAGCTACGTTAGCTTCTCCGCCTCCGTAGTTTACATCAAACTCATCTGCCTGAATAAATTTCTCATTATTGGGGGTAGATAATCTTAACATGATCTCGCCCATGGTTACAAGTTTTGCCATTTTGTATTCTCTCCTAAAATTCTATTATTAATTTTTATAATTAGTTTTTATTTGCGGGCTGCCGCTACTGCCTCAACAAATTCTTTTGCCTTCGCTGTTACTGCTGCAAAATCTCCAGTCTTAGCACCCTTTGTCAAGCTGCTGCCGGTACCAACGGCATAGGCTCCTGCCTTGATCCACTTATCAACGTTGTCAACGTCAACACCGCCGGATGGCATGAAGTCACCCTGAGGAAGCGGGCCTTTAAAGGAGCTGATCGCATCTGGTCCCATGATGTTGCCTGGGAAGATCTTGATGACGTCACAGCCGCACTCCAATGCGGTAATAGCCTCGGTAGGTGTCATAACGCCTGGAAGCATAGGAACTCTGTAACGGTTGCAAAGCTTGATTGTCTCAACATTTAAGCCGGGGCTTACAACATAGTTAGCACCTGCAAGGATTGCTGCTCTCGCTGTTTCCGGGTCAAGTACAGTACCTGCTCCGATAACAACCTCTTCATTTTTGCTATATTTTTCAGACATTTTTGCTATGAATTCAATTGGATTTCCTTCATCCATGGTCATTGTGATTTCAATAAAATTGATGCCGCCTGCAATGATGGCGTCGACTACCTTCTCGCCCTGCTCAAAGTCTTTTGCACGAACAACAGCTACCAGACAGTCTTTTTTCATCTTTGATAAAACCTGTTCTTTTTTCATCGTCCTTTTACTCTCCTTCTTTAATTTCGTATATACGAATTGATTTCATATTTACGATTCCTATACTTGAAATATTAATCGTTTCCATCCATTTTGTCAACAGGTATTCCTTATATTTTTCCAAGAAAGCCTAACAAACGGGAAACCTCCATGCTCTTTTCGGAAACCAGCTTTCCCAAAGCCTCATAATCATTGGAAGGCTTATAAAGACTGGATACGCTGATGGCTCCCAGCACATTGCCATCCCGGTCAAATACCGGGGCTCCCACACACTGCATATGTTCCTCCATCTCCCTGGCATCAAATGCATAGCCTCTTTCCCGTACCTGTTTCAGTTCTTCCAGCAGCTGCCCTTTGTTTCTGATGGTTCTCTCGGTGTACTGGGTGAATTTCAGCCGGTTGATCATCTGCTCTCTGGCCTCCTCATCGCTGTAGGCGAGAATCACCTTTCCCAGGGAGGTACAGTACATGGGATTTTTAGAACCTACAGTTGCTGTAGTGATAATAGGATTTTCCGGTTCGAACTTACATATGTATACCACATGATGATCCGACGGAATACCAAAAAAGACCGTCTTTCCCACTTCCTTGGAAAATGCCTTGAGCACCGGCTCAATGATTCCGATAAAATCCAGATTATTGGTATAATTAATTCCGATGCGGTAAGCCATTAAGCCTATGGTATAATTCTGCTTTTGACCCCTTGCTACATTGACCATGCCCATCTCGGCAAGGGTTGTCACAATATCGTAAGCGCTGGTCTTGGGAAGATCCAGCTTTTCACATAGATCGTCCAGAGTCGCTCCCTCCGGTGTTCTGGAGATCAGCTTTAAGATCTCGACGGTTCTTTGCGTCGTTCTGTTTAGTTTCATGGTTTGGCCTCCATTTCTATGTCCTAGTATACTCCGGAAAACCGGAAAAAAGCAAGATGATTTTCGCATATACGAAACATTTGTAAGTATTTACAAAATGATAGGGATTTTATTGGTTTATTTGCGAAAACAATAAATCAGGGATTGTAATATTTATCATAATTATGTATAATAATCTGGGTATGTAAATACTTACAATTACGGAGGTGATGTTTTTGAATATCTATGATGTTTCCGAACATGCTCACGTATCGATTGCCACCGTTTCCCGCGTCATCAACGGAAATCCCAATGTCAGCGAGAAAACCAGGAAGCGGGTTCTCGCCGTCATGGAAGAGCTGGGTTACACCCCAAATGTATTCGCCAGAAGCCTGGGGCTAAATACGATGAAGACCATTGGAATCATGTGCGCCGATTCTTCCGACCCATGGCTGGCGGAAGCCATCTATTATCTGGAAAAGGAATTACGAGGCAACGGATATGATTCCATTCTCTGCTGCACCGGCTATCTTCCTGAAACCAAGAAGAAGTATCTGGAGCTTTTGCGGTCCAAACGGGTGGATGCCATCATCCTGACCGGTTCCCATTATATAGAAGCAAAGGCAAAGGACAATGCCTATCTTCTGGAGGCAGCAAAGGATCTCCCCATTATGCTGGTCAACGGACAGCTGGAAGGGGAGCAGATCTACTGCACGGTCTGTGACGACCACGCCGCAGTTTACGATGCTGCTTTACGGCTTTACCGCTCCGGCCGTTCTTCAGTGCTCTATCTCTATTCCGGAAATTCCTTCAGCAATTTACACAAGCTTTCCGGCTACCGGGATGCGGTAAGAGATGCCGGTTTTATGATCCGGGATGAGCTTATGGTACTTTGCAGCAAGGACTTAGATGTGGCCATGGAACGCCTGGACATGCTTTCCCGTTCCGGGGTTTATTTCGACGCAGTACTGGCTTCCGAGGATATTCTGGCTGTTGGAGCCGTAAAATATGCAGACAAGGCAGGACTTACGATCCCTAAGGATTTAAGCATCATCGGATACAACAATTCCATTCTTTCCAGATGCACAACTCCGGAAATAACTTCCGTGGATAATAAGGTGGAAGCCATTTGCACCACCACGGTGAACACTTTAATGAAGGTTCTGGAAGAGGGAAACGTACCGGGAAAAACTACCATCACCCCGGAGCTGATAAAACGAGGTACTACTAATTTTTAATTTCACATATTGAAGGAGGACTCTCTATCATGAAACAGTTTATGGACAAGGACTTTTTACTGTCAACCGATTCAGCAAAAACGCTTTATCACACATATGCAGAAAACATGCCTATCGTAGACTATCACTGCCATATCAATCCCCAGGAAATCTATGAAGACCGCAAGTTTGACACTATTACCCAGGTATGGTTAGGCGGCGATCATTATAAATGGCGTCAGATGCGTTCCTGCGGTGTGGATGAAAAATATATTACAGGAGATGCTTCCGACCGTGAGAAATTCCAGAAGTGGGCAGAGATCCTTCCGAGGCTGATCGGCAATCCACTCTACCACTGGAGCCACTTAGAGCTTCAGAGATATTTCGGCTATACCGGCCATTTAAACGGCAATACAGCAGAAGAGGTATGGAATCTGTGCAATAAAAAGCTTCAGGAGGATTCCATGAGCGTCCGCAACTTGATCAGACAGTCAAATGTCAAGCTGATCTGCACCACAGACGATCCTGCCGATACTCTGGAATGGCATCAGAAAATTGCCGATGATAAAGCCTTTGAAGTAAAGGTGCTTCCTGCCTGGAGACCTGACAAGGCCATGAACATCGAAAAACCGGATTTTGCAGCTTATATGGCAAAATTGTCCTCTGTCAGCGGAGTGGAAATCAAGGATTTCGCTTCCTTAAAGACTGCTTTAAGGAACCGTATGGAGTATTTCACCAGCCAGGGCTGCGGCGTATCCGACCATGCCCTTGAATATGTTATGTATGCTCCTGCCGATGAGGCAGAGCTTGATGCGATCTTTGCAAATGGACTTTCCGGCAAAGCCATAACAAAGGACGATGAATTAAAATACAAGACCGCCTTCATGTTGTTCGCAGCAAAGGAATACAACCGCATGGGCTGGGTGATGCAGCTTCATTACGGCTGTAAGCGTGACAACAATGCCATGACATTTGAAAATCTGGGACCAGACACCGGTTTCGACTGTATCAACAATTATGCTCCTTCCGCACAGATGGCTGATTTCTTAAATGCATTAAGTGCAACCGATGAGATCCCAAAAACCATTATCTACTCCTTAAATCCGAATGATAATGCCTCCATAGGCACAATCCTTGGCTGCTTCCAGAGCAAATTCCCCGGAAAGATCCAGCAGGGTTCTGCATGGTGGTTCAACGATCACAAGACCGGCATGACTGAGCAGATGATCTCCCTGGCAAACTTAGGCTGCCTTGGAAATTTCATCGGAATGCTTACCGATTCCAGAAGCTTCTTATCTTATACCAGACACGAATACTTCCGCAGAATCCTCTGTGAGCTGGTCGGCGGCTGGGTAGACAACGGAGAGTATCCGGATGATCAGGATTCTCTGAAAGAAATCATTGAGGGAATTTCCTTTAATAATGCAATTAAGTATTTTAATTTTAAAATTTAATCCCAGGGACTGGTTCCGCAGGAAGCTACGATGAATATTTTTACAGGGAACCTGTCTGAGGAGTAAAAAAAGCAAAAGGAGTTCGATCCTTCCAAATAGACCGAACTCCTTTTTTTATATTACTGAATCACCTTCACAGGACATTTTGCAGCACATTTACCGCAATTGGTGCATTTCTCATAATCGATGATTGCAACATTGTTATCCATGTGAATGGCATCAAATTCACACTGCTTTGTACATATCATACAACCAATACAGCCAACTTCACATTTAGCCTTTACATCTTTACCTCTGTCATGGGAATTGCACTGAACCAGATGCTTTGACTTGTATGGAACCAGGTCAATCAGATTGTTAGGACAGGCAGAAACACATTTACCGCAGGCAACGCACTTCTCCTTATCCACTACTGCGATTCCGTCAACCACATGGATGGCATCAAATTCACATGCCTTTACGCAAGAGCCGTATCCCATACACCCATAGACGCAAGCCTTGTCACCTGAGCCAGGAACCACCGATGCCATCCGGCAGTCGTCAATTCCGTAATAATTGTACTGAACCTTTGTCTTATCGCAGGTTCCTTTACATTTTACAAATGCAACCTTCTTATCCGTAGAACCGGCCGTAACTCCCATGATTTCGCCGATCTTTTCGGCTACTGCCGCACCGCCTACCGGACAGGCAGAAACATCTGCCTGGCCTAGTACAATGGCCTTAGCCAGAGCATCACAGCCTGCATATCCGCAGCCGCCGCAGTTGTTACCCGGAAGCTCGTTTCGGACAAGAATCTCTTTTTCATCAACCTCTACTTTAAACTTTTCGCTGGCAATTCCCAGGAACACACCGATCAAAATTCCGATGATGCCCACAACGGCTGCCGCAAATATAATACCTGTTACCATTCTTTCGTCTCCTCCTTATTTTATTAATCCGGAAAATCCGAAAAATGCGATTGCCATCAGGCCGGAGGTAATCAGGACAATAGGAGAACCCTTAAAGGAATAGGGAACATCATTGTTTTCGATTCTCTCGCGGACACCTGCCAGCATAACAATGGCAATGGTAAAGCCTACGGAAATACCGACACCGTTGATAACACTTTCCAGAATGTTATATCCCTTCTGCACGTTGGTCAGGGCTACACCCAGAACCGCACAGTTGGTTGTGATCAAAGGAAGATACACACCCAGCGCCTCATAAAGAGCGGGCATGGATTTCTTCAAAAACATTTCTACAAACTGCACCAGAGCTGCTATAACCAGGATAAACACAATGGTCTGCAAGAATTCCAGATGAAGCCCAACTAATATCCCCTTATAAATGACACTGGTTGCAAATGCTGCAATGGAAATTACGAAAATAACGGCTGCGCCCATACCGGCAGAGGTCTTCACATTTTTGGAAACACCAAGGAATGGACATAGGCCAAGGAACTGGCTGAGCACTACGTTGTTGACCAATGCGGAGCCAATGGCAATCAATAATAATTCTTTCATCTATCCATCCTCCTATTCATCTTTTCTGGAAGCTGCGTTTTTGGCTTCCGCTTCTTTTTTGGCTGCCTGTTCTTTCTTTGCCGCAAGTACCTCCTCTTCCATCTTCTTCTTTTTAGCCTGAAGGGCTTCATGATTAGACAGGCAAGAGGAGCCGCTACAGGAAGCGCAGTTACCGCCGCAAGCTAACTTAGAAGGGGGAACAGAACCGTTGGTTGCGGAAGGTGCTTTAAACTTATTCTGAAGGGCCGTTAAAATAGACAGTACAAAGAACGCACCCGGAGCGAGGACGAAAATGGAAATATGAAAATCCTCAGGAATAAAGGTATATCCAAATATAGCTCCGGAACCTAACAGCTCACGGACAAGTCCGATGCAGGTAAGAGCGATGGTAAAACCAAGTCCCATACCGATTCCATCAAAGGTAGATTCCATGACACCATTCTTGGAAGCATAGGATTCTGCACGGCCTAAAATAATACAGTTTACAACGATAAGAGGAATGTAAATTCCAAGCGCAGAATAAAGGCTTGGTACATAGGCCTGTAAAAGAAGCTGCACAATCGTAACCAGAGTCGCAACGACAACGATATAGGCCGGAATTCTCACCCGGTCCGGAATGATATTACGAAGGGCAGAAATAAGCATATTGGAAAATAGCAGTACCACGGTCGTGGAAAGCCCCATGCCCACACCGTTCACTGCTGACGTGGTAACAGCCAGAGTCGGGCACATGCCAAGCATCAGGATGAAGGTTGGGTTCTCTTTTACAATACCGTTAAATAAACGTTCCATACATTTCTTGTTCATCTTCCCACCTCCTAACGGTCAATATTGTGCACGTAATACAATGCGGCATTGACTGCATTGGTTACTGCGCTTGATGTAATAGTAGCTCCGCTGATGGCATTGATCTCTCCATCACCGGCATTGCCGGATTTAGTAACGGTAAGGGATTCCTGGTTTTTTCCTGCATACTGACCCTTAAATACCGGCTCCTTTGCCTTTAAGCCAAGGCCCGGGGTATCACTGATCGCCAGAAATTCAATGCCGTTAATGGATCCATCTTCTTTGAGACCAACGGAAATCTGAACAACTCCGCTATAGCTGTCATCGGAATGAGAGGTAATCACATAACCCTGGACACTCCCGCTTCCATCTACTGCTTTAAAAGCATTGTCCACGCCGACTTTTCCAAAATTTTGGGAAAGCAGTTCTGTGTTGCAGGTTTCTATAGCCGCTTCCATCTTTTCATCCGTTATAAAATCAGCCGCTTCCGGAAATACCTTCTTATATGCCGCCAGATTGGCCGCCTCAGTTGCCTTCTCAATGGGATCCTTTGTAATCTGATAAGCACCGCCCAGCAAAAAGCCGGAAATCAGAGTGATCACAAATAAAATCAGTGCGTCCTTCATGTATCCACCGTTTTTCATCTTACTTTCCCTCCTTTCCAAATGCTACCGGAATAGAGATCTTCTCAATCAGAGGCACCAGGATGTTGCCGATGATGATGGCATAGGAAACGCCTTCCGCAGAACCGCCGAAAAGACGGAATAATCCGGTCAGCACGCCTAAAAGAACGCCGAAAAGGATCTGTCCCTTTGGAGTGATGGGGCTTGTCACATAATCGGTAGCCATGAAGAATGCACCGAAGATAAGACCGCCGCCGCATAAATGAGTCAGCACGAACATGAGATCATGCTGGCCGAAAATAAATACAAATGCTGCAAAAGTGATCAGATACGCTGCCGGTATCTTTATGGAAATCACTTTTCTGAACAAAAGGTAAGCTGCGCCAAGGAGCAGTGCAATCACAGATACCTCACCAATGGTTCCTGAAATTTTCCCGATAAACATGGAGGTTATATCAACTGCTTCTCCCGCCTTTAATGCAGCAAGGGGAGTAGCCCCTGAAACTGCGTCACGATATGTAAAGTCAGTCATCTTGCCTGCAAAAGAAATAAGCAGGAAACATCTTGCCGCCAGGGCCGGATTCATAAAGTTTTGGCCCAGGCCGCCGTAGAGCTGCTTTACCACGATAATGGCAAATACACCGCCCAGAAACGGAATCCATAAAGGAATGGCCGGAGGCATATTAAGGCCCAGGATCATTCCGGTCACCAGAGCACTTCCATCGCTCACGGTAATGGGTTTTCCCATAAGGGATTCAAATACATATTCACTAAGAACACAGGACAATACACTGATCAGTAAAATCAGCGCTGCTTTCACCCCGAACTGATATACACCATACGCAGACGCAGGAATCATGGCAATGGCAACATCCAGCATAATATTCTGTGTTGTAACCTGATCCCTGACATGAGGTGATGATGATACGTTTAACAATTTACTCATGCTTCCTCCTCCTACGCTTTCTTTCTGCTTGCCGCAACTTCTTTGCGCATTTCTTTAAATGCCTGGGTAAGAGGTCTTCTGGCCGGGCAAATATATGCACAGCAGCCGCATTCGCAGCATTCCATGCCGTTTAATTTTACAAACCGTTCCAGGTCAGACCGTTCCGCCGCATCCATGATCATCTGCGGAACAATATTGCCCGGACATACCTTAACGCATCTTCCGCATCGGATGCAGGCACTAGGTGCATTAACTGCCACCTCGTCTTTTGTCAGACAGGTAAGGGCAGAGGAAGTCTTTGTGACAGGAATATTAAAATTAAACAAAGCCTGCCCCATCATAGGACCTCCGGAAATCACCTTTTCCGGTTCCGTCTTAAAGCCGCCGGAAGCTTCTATCAGCTCGGTGTAGCTGGTTCCGGTCCGGACATTATAGTTCTGTGGATTTGCTATGGCATCACCGGTCACCGTAATGATACGGCGGATCAAAGGAATGCCCTTTGCAACCGCATTATAAATTGAAATCACCGTATCCACATTATCTACCATACAGCCTGCATCTGCCGGAAGCATGGTGGAATTAATCTTTCTTCCTGTTACGGCATAGATCAAAGTACGCTCGCCGCCCTGGGGATATTTAGTCTGTAAAGGACAGACAGTGATTCTCGGTTCATCCTTTACAAGCTCTGTCATGAGCTTGATCGCTTCCGGTTTGTTGCTCTCAATGCCGATCACGCCCTTTGCATTGTCAAACAGCTGAAGGATTATGTTTAGCCCTTTTATGATGCTCTCCGGCTCTTCCAACATCATCCGGTAATCAGAAGTTAAGTACGGCTCGCATTCCGCACCGTTGACAATGATTGTATCGATCTTTGATTCATCCTTTGGCGTCAGCTTCACATGAGTTGGAAATCCGGCGCCGCCAAGACCTACAACTCCTGCTTCTTTTACAAGATTCCTGATCTCTTCCTTTGATAAGGTCTTTGGATCACGCTCTTTGCCATATCCTTCCACCGTCTGATACTTTCCGTCGTTTTCAATGATAACGGACGGAACCATAGAGCCGTTTGCAACCATTCTTGGTTCAATGGTTTTTACCGTTCCTGAAACAGAGCTGATCACGCATGCAGAAATAAAGCCACCCGGCTCCCCGATTTTCTGTCCAACCAGCACCTGATCACCAGCCGCTACCAAAGGTTTCGCCGGCGCACCGATATGCTGGGATAAGGGGAACACCATCTCGCCTTTTGGCTGCAGCACTTGTACAGGTTTATTTTCCGACAATTCTTTTCCTTCATAAGGATGAATGCCGCCTTTAAATGTAGCCAGACCCATTTAACTAACCCTCTTTCTCTACAATTCTTTATCTCTCCTAGCAAAATTTCAGCATTTTGCCACCTGAAACAGTATAACATAATTTAGTAACCGAAACAATGCATAAATACATATTGTATACTGTGTTTTATATACAATTCTCCTTACTTATCACGAATGAAACAGGGTCTCAGACCCCATTTTTATGTTAAATAAATAACAATTTTAACAGAAAAATTTCTGGTATGTTTTCATAAAAATACATTTATTTCGACTATCTTTTTGTAATTCCTGATAAACAGCCTTTTTTTGACAGTGTTTTCAATTTTATACACGATAGTTCGTTAAAATTTTGCTAAATATTTATAATATGGATAGGCTCTTCTACTTTTTCTATGAAGTATTATTATGGTTCTCTCGCCTTATTTATTAGAAATTTTAATAAATAAAGAGGAGCATTGTGATAACGAAATCACGAATGTCTCCGTGACTGCCGTTTCTTCCAATGCTCCCCTTAGGATATGCAGTCCGGGGGCTTTGTCTAATCCAGTTCCACTGCCCCGGTATAAAGCTGATAATATCTGCCTTTTTGTTTCAGTAAATCCTCGTGATCTCCTCGCTCAATGATCTCACCGTTTTCCAAGACCATAATGGCATTGGCATTGCGTACCGTAGAAAGGCGGTGGGCAATCACAAACGTAGTCCGGTTCGCCATGAGACGGTCCATCCCCCGTTCAATATGCTTTTCCGTTCTGGTATCCACGGAGCTGGTCGCTTCATCAAGAATCAGAACCGGTGCCTTTGAAATCGCAGCCCTTGCAATGTTTAAAAGCTGTCTCTGCCCCTGGCTTAAGTTGGCCCCATCACCTTCTAAAAGCGTATCAAAGCCAGCAGGCAGTCTCATGATAAAGGAATAAGCGGAGGCCGTCTTTGCCGCCTGGATCACCTCTTCATCCGTTGCCTCAAGCCTTCCGTAACGGATGTTTTCCATAACGGTTCCTGTAAACAAATGGGTATCCTGAAGGACCATAGCAATATTATGGCGCAGGTTTTCCCGTTTGATGTGACGGATATCCACTCCGTCGATGGTAATTTCACCGCTCTGAATATCGTAGAAACGGTTCAGAAGATTTGTGATCGTGGTTTTTCCTGCTCCGGTAGAACCCACAAAGGCGATCTTCTGCCCGGGTTTTGCATAAAGGCTTAAATCCTTTAAAATCACTTTGCCTGGGTCATAGCCAAAGGTCACATGGTTTAATTCCACATATCCGTTCATCGGATCAAGCTCAGCCGCATCTTCGTCATCTGCAGGCTCCGGCTCCTCATCCATAACGGCAAATACTCGTTCTGCTCCTGCAAGAGCGGAGAATACATTGGTTACCTGCATGGACATCTCATTGATCGGACGGCCGAACTGCCTGGAAAAGCTTAAGAATACGGTCAGACCGCCCACATCAAAGCCTCGGAGCACACAGAGAAGTCCTCCGATGCATGCAGTCAGAATATAGTTCAACTGGCTTAAATTTCCCATGACCGGCATCATCACGCTGCCATAAAACTGTGCGTGGATCATGTTGTTCCTTAGATCATCATTGAGGATTTCGAATTCTTCTTCTGCAACGTCTTCATGACAGAACACCTTTACTACCTTCTGGCCGCTGATAATTTCTTCAATATATCCATTTACAGCACCAAGAGAGCTTTGCTGAGCGGAAAAAAACTTCTGGCTTCTTGACGCCACAAAGCCGCCCACCCTCATCATAACAGGAATCATGATTATGGTCACCAGAGTCAACCAGATATTTGTATATATCATAAGCACCAGGGTACCTATAATGCTTAAGACTCCGGTAAAAAGCTGGACCAGGGTGCTGCTTAGCATCTGACCGATGGTATCCACATCATTGCTGAACCGGCTCATCAGATCACCGGTGTTATTGGTGTCATAAAACCGTACCGGCAGGGTCTGAATTTTGCTGAATAAATCATCCCTGATCTTTTGGAGGGCATTTTGCGCAACCGTCAGCATAATTCTGGATTGAGCATAGTTAGCAATAACACCGATGAGAAAAACGGCAGCCATAGCCGCAAGACCTTTTGCAAGGCCTGACACACTTCCCAGCCCGCCTCCGGGAGGTGCGATATATTGATTTATAATGGGTCTTAGCATATAAGAACCGGCTAACGTCGCAAGCGTACCAATAATGACGCAGACAAACGCCGCTCCCATGTAAAACTTATATTCATTTAAATAAGACATAAGGCGCCGGATGGTTTCTTTGGCGTTTTTCGGGAGGCGGCCCTTGATCTGCCGGCCGCCTCCATTCCCACCCATGGGTCCATGACTTTTGACTGGCTGGGAAGACCGGCTATAACGCCTTTTTAAGCTGTTTATTTTCTTTTGCTCATCCATTATGCACCTTCCTCCTTATCCAAATCTCTCTGGGAATAGTAAATTTCCTGATAAGCCTCGCAGGACTTTAGCAGCTGTTCATGGGATCCCATACCTACGATCTGTCCGTCATCAAGCACGATGATCTTATCCGAGCTTTCCACGGATCCGATCCGCTGGGCAATGATGAATTTGGTAGTGTCTTTCAGGGTCGTCTGGAAGCACTGGCGGATACGGGCTTCGGTTGCTGTGTCCACAGCAGAGGTGCTGTCATCCAGAATCAGTATTTTCGGCTTCTTTAAAAGAGCCCTGGCAATGCAAAGTCTTTGTTTCTGGCCTCCAGATACATTGGAACCTCCCTGGCCCAGATCCGTGCTATATCCATCCTTAAAATTAGTAACAAAGCCATCAGCCTGAGCACTTTCCGCCATTAGGATGATTTCTTCCATGGAGGCATTCTCATCACCCCAGCGGAGATTTTCTTCAATGGTTCCTGAAAAAAGGACATTTTTCTGTAAAACCATTCCGACACCTTCCCGAAGGTTCCTGATGGAATAATCCCTTACATCAATGCCATCCACCAGAACTTGTCCTTCATCCGCATCGTAAAGGCGGGGGATCATCTGTACGAGTGATGTCTTTCCGCTTCCTGTAGAGCCAATGATTCCAATGGTTTCTCCAGGCTCTGCAGTAAAATTAATGTGTTTTAAAACCATTTCATCCATTCCCTTTACATACTGGAAGGAAACATCACGAAATTCCACCTTACCGCTTGTAACCTGGGCTGATAGTTCAGAAGCATGTTCATCTGTCAAATCGATCTCTGTATCCAGAACCTCTCTGACACGCCTTAAGGAAGCCATGGCCCTGGAAGCCTGCAAAAACACCATGGATAACAGCATCAGGGACATGAGGATCTGTACGATGTAGGTGGTAAACGCCGTTAAATCACCTACGGGCATCTTACCTGCTATAATGAGATTGCCCCCATACCAGACCACAGCAAGGGTCGTGACGTTCATGGCAAGCATCATCACCGGCATACTGGTTATAACAATCTTCATGGCATCAAGGCTGCCTTCCTTTAAATCCCGGTTAGTGGCCTGAAATTTCTTTTCCTCAAAATCTTCCCTGACAAAGGACTTAATGACACGCACATTGGTCAAGGCTTCCTGCACACCGGAGTTTAAGCGGTCGATCTTCTTTTGCATTACCTCAAAGCGCGGAAATGCCGCCTTTAAAATCAAAAAGATACCAAAGACCAGCAAAGGAATCACCACCAGAAGTATTACCATCAGCTGGCGGTTCATGAGATAGGCCATAATAAGGCCGCCGATCAGCAGGCCCGGGGCCCTAAAAAGCAGACGCAGGCTCATCATGACCACATTTTGAATCTGCTGGATATCATTGGTCAACCTGGTAACCAATGACCCTGTGCTGAAATCATCAATATTCTTAAAGGAAAACTGCTGGACTTTATGAAACACATCCTTTCTCAGGTCTGTGCTGAAGCAAATAGATGCTTTGGAGGAAAAATAGGATGCTCCGATACCTCCCGCCGCCATGACAACGGCGATGGCAACCATTCTGCCTCCCATTTTTAAAATGTATTCTACATCTCTTTCGGCAATTCCGTTGTTAATGATCAGGGACGTCAGCCTGGGAAGCATGATCTCACCAAACACTTCCGTTAACATTAAGAGGGGCGCCAGTATAAAAGCTCCCAGATAAGGCCTGATATATTTCCAATATCGTTTCAAGTTATTAATCCTCTCTTTCTGTCGTATCCTTTTCTAAAGGGAGATGAGATAAATTATTATATACACGATCCAGGTATTGCCCTATAGCAGCCATTTCATCCGCTGAAAAATCACGAAACATCCGTTCTTCTACATTATGAAAAAATTCCCGGCTATGCTTTACCGTGTGTTTTCCCTTCTCCGTCAGACAAAGCTTATTCATCCGGTTATCCTCCTGATCCACCACCCTGGTGATGTACCCACCTTTTTCCAGCTTCTTTACCGATACCGCTATGGTGGCAGTGGATACATAAAGGCGTTCTGCAATCTCCTTCTGGGATACATTGGAATGGTCAGCCAGCATCATAAGAATCTGATGCTGGCTGCGGTATACCCCTGTCTCCTTCAGGCGTTCATCCAGAATATACCGGTGCAGCTTCATAATCCTCATATATCTTACCATCACGCCGTGGGCCGGTGAAAAATCTCCCTTAAGTCCCTTATCCCGGAATGGGCACATTGGTTTCATTTGCAAATATTCCCCTTTCTGTTAGCTTCCTAATAATTAGCTAATTAACTATGTAGTAGTATATCACCATTTTTTCCGGTTTGCAACCCGGAAAATTTTGAAAATTTTATGAATTTTCTTAATAGCATAACCTATTATTAAACTTCCATTCCATGTCCAAAAAACTTTTATATCCACTCTGCCTGTAAGATTTTACACCCGTTCTATTCCCCTGGGTATCTCCATGGCATTGGACAGCTGAATCATCTGATCCCTCAGCTCTAAGTACTCCTTGCTGCTCATGTCCTTGATCGGCCTTTGCCTTTCGTATAATTTATGCATTTCCCCATTTTTTATAGAAAAGCTTTCCGGTGTATGATACTGTATTTCAAAAATCTGGCCATTAGGCGAATATAAGGTGGTGTTGATCCCCTTATAAGGACTCTGCCTGTCAAGCCAGTAATTTTTAATTTCAACCGTATGAAAGCCAGCTTCCCAATAAAGCTCCATGGCTATTAAAACCTTCTCCGCAAGCTCTTCTGCAGGAGCTGTATAGGTATATCTCAATATGTCCTTAACCTCGTATCTCTGGCAGCCAGGGTCGTATTTCCTTTGAAGCTTTTCCAAATAAGAATCCCTGGATTTTATGCGGTTTTCTACACCTGCCATATCCATTCCAGTCCGCCCTGCCATTGCTCTGACCTGTCTTGTAATTTTAGGTTCACACACCGCAGCCCTGATGTAACAGGACATTCCTTTTATCTGAGGTCTGATAACCCCATGATCATACTGCTTTTCAACGGCCAGTCGGTTCCGCCACATTTTCTCCCCACGCATTGTACCAAATTTCCTTTGACATTTTTATCATATCTTTCAGTATATGCACCATTCCCGGAAATTGTGTCTGTAACATTACCTGACCGATGAAGATAATCCTGCAGGCGGATATTTATGTAAAAGCGGAGGCCTCAATTTATAAGCAGGCCCCCGCTTCTATTATCTCTATTCGAAAAAATCTTCTTGAAAATCACGGCCAAAATTGCGGTCACGATCACAGTCACGATCGCGGTCACGATCACGGTCACGATCACGCCGGCAGCAGTGGCACCGTGGATCATTACAGCCTGCTCTGAAACCAGCACAGAATGCTCTTCTTCTTTCTTCTTCACATTCGTCACGCTCGCGTTCATCTTCACAATCGCGATCGCGGAAATTACGACATCTGCAGCATCTGCAGCATCCACAGCCGAATCTGCAGTTATTTCTGCATCCTCCGAAAAAGCAGCACATATATAACACCTCTCTTTTTTTAATTGTACTATATTATATGGGACACATAGACAAGGTGTGAAATCTGCCGTTTTCAAGGTATTCTGGACCAAAAAACACTGACTTAACTCTTTTCCCGCGCATTGTAAATATTACGGAAGATAGAACATTACCCACAACAGGGGTAATTCCCAAACATTCAGCCTCCTTTACCGCTTCTGTCAAAATTCAGCTTTGAAGCTTCGGACTACAATTGAAAGAGGGTTTTTATTTTCTGAGCAACAATGTCAGGTGAAATATGTGTATTATCAATCTTAATATAATTATCAAATGGTATTTCCCCGTCATTACTTACTAAACGGTATTTTCCATCAGCATCTATCAATCTTTGATTAGAAATACCAATATCCCGTTTCGATGCCTTGTTGTGCAATCTGTTTTCGGTCGTATTTCTTTCCAAACGTACTTCTCTTGAAGCGACTAGTTCAACATAGTAAAATTCAGTTTTGAATGGCCTGAATATATCCTTGACATGTTCAATATAATCCCAATCGGACTTCTGGTCAAACGTCCACATATAAGTAAAAATAAGTCCATAATTATTAGATGCTGCAAATTCTTCAAAAACCACATCTCTTAAACGAGAAGTTATTCTTCCATTGTAAGAACCAAAAATCTCAATTACAGGCTCAATTGTCATATGATTATGGAACAAACGTAAGTCTGAGATTTTCATCAATTCCTGTCCAACTGTCATTTTTCCAACAGATGCATTTCCAATAATAAATACAACTTTCATAAGATCACTACCCCCATAATATAAGCAACTTTATAAATAGAATACCATCCTGTTTACCAACTATCAATCCACCAAATTAGCGCTTTGGGGTTAACAAGTGCCAAATGCCGACAGTGAAGCTATTATACCTTGATGCCTTCAAGGATACAAACAACTACATTTTTAATAAAATCAGAGTCTATTTCATCACCCGTTACCAGCATTCGGTAAAATAGCGGGGTGAAAATAAAATCAATGCTCAGTTCTATATCCATCTCTTTTTTTAGTTCTCCTCTGTCCAGTCCACGCTGTAAAATTTCCCGTGCAGCCAGACGACGCGGCGCGAAATACCGTGTCCGATAGGCATTGGCCACATCTTGATCAAATTGTCCCTGTGCAATGAGTTCAGTGATTACACGCCCCTCTGTTTCCAAAAAATCGCTTAAATTGCCAAGCTGGGCGGAGCAGGCCTTATTATTCAGGAAGGTACCTGCGTTGAACGGACCGGCCGGCTTACAGACTCCCAGCTTGGAATTTGGGAAGATGGACACATTGAGGGGCTTAAAAGAATTACCGATGCGGTTCATCAGTATCACACTCCTATTTTTGTACAGCTCCATCACGCGGGGGTCTTTGGTTTCATGGAGGATACTGTTTGTCCAAGCGATATCACCTGTACCGTCAAGGGTAAGGAAAAACAGGCCCGTGCGTTGACCATTGAAGAATTGCACCATATTCAGCACTCTTTTGTTTCTGCGGCAGAGCGTGCAGTAAAGGCCAGATACGACGGGGTGGAAATTCATGCTTGTCATAACTACTTAATTTCTCAGTTTTATAATACTCTCGTCAACAGGCGAACCGATGTCTACGGCAAACAACCCTCCCTGTTTGCACTTGAGGTCATTCGCGAAATTCGTCGTCGGGTACCGGAATCATTTGTGATCGGGGTACGTCTTGGGGCATTTGAGCCTACACTTGCAGACAGCATTGCTCAAGCAGTAGAACTCGAAGAAAACGGTGTTGATTTTCTGGATATTTCCTATGGGTTTGAGCAGAGATCCTATCCTGAAAAGCCTGAAAATTATCCCTTTAGTGACCGCATTTACGCAGCACAGGAAATCAGAAAAAGAGTTTCCATTCCTGTTTTCGCCGTCGGAGGAATCGCATCCGGGGAACAGGCTGAGGAAATTCTGCAAAAAACCGGTGTAGATATGGTCGATATCGGGAGAGGAACTCTGGTAAATCCGAACTGGGCCAACGATGCTAAGTCAGGGCGGGATGTAGGTACCTGCTTATACTGCAAAACCTGTATGTGGCGGGTTCATGCCGATAAATGCCCCGGAAGAAAACTCTTTTTGCATAAAACAACATACTGATAAAATTGCTGTAGTTTTTATCATTTTCCCAAATGTAGGTTGACTTTAAGAACTCTGCTGTTGTTTCTCCAGGTCCATAAATAGGTGCCTGTATGGACGAATTGCAATGATCTTATAATCCGGATCCGATTCTCCGGGAACATCAAGGCAGATGCCGACCCTCTTTTCAAGTCATTTTATATACTCAGTATCCATTGTTCATATCTCCTTATTAATACTAATTTTCCGAATATTCCTAATATTTATGGGAATTATAATTGTGACCCATCTCGTGTATAAGCCTGAGTAACCTGCCTTTTCGTTACTTGGGCTTTTCTCCCCACAAGTTTAATCTCCTATGTAGATCTGCCGAATTTGATAAGTTATCAATCAGATCCGGCGGATTACTTGGAATACTAAAACTTCACCTTTATAACCAATCATCGTTACCGCATACATCACTTTTAGAGTCAAATACTGGCCTCGATATGGTAAATCCTAGTGTCATGAATACTGCCATAGCAACAACATACAGTACAGAAACTTTAACCAATGTTGTTGCTGTTTTTATAATTTTTATAACCATCCTATCTTCCTTTCTTAAGCTACTGAATATCCTCTATTAATATTTACACTTAGCATACCCAGCGAAAGTAAATGTAATCCATTTGTACAGCAGTTATCTTGGTTCTCACTGTCAGGCCGGAAGGTTATATAAAGCTTGTTCACACTTTTTATGTAAAATACATATATTAATACTGAACAGATTATCAAACGTAGGGAAAACTTTTTAGCACTCCAATAAAGGAAAGAACACCTCATTTTTACTTCTTCTCCCTAATTCCTGATATGAAGTTCTGTAGTACTTATCCATCATGATTGTATTGTGTACTCCAGGGGTGAAGATCATAGGTTTTCGCCCCTATTTTTCTGTATATCTTCTGATTCCATTTTGCAGACCTCTTTTACATTTTTTAGCGGCAGTTGACCTGCTGTGTTCCGTTATTTATCTGCTTTCCGTCATAGGTGTAGATGTTGTCTATATTTACACCGTCGACAGAGACCTAAGAGGGCCTAATGAATAAACGAGGAATATGGACACGAGTCAAAAAAGTTTTGGTTTCGGTATTTGCATCATAAATCACAAATCCGCCCATATTTTCGGCAATCTCCCGCACGATATCCAGTCCAAATCCATGGCTATATTTGTCTGATTTAGTTGTTATAAACTTTCCGTTTTGTACAATAGTCTGGCCATCATATGAATTGATTACTTCCAGAGTAACCCATTGCTGCTCGCTCACACTGTCAATTTCAATGAAACGTTCCGGCACGGGGAGCTTTTCGCAAGCTTCCACAGCATTGTTTGCGATATTGGAAAAAATGCGAATCGCATCTAAGAGAGTCAGCCCTGTATTCCTTGGAACAAAAACATGAAAGGAGAAGCGAATTTCTTTTTCCTCACATATATTGGCCAAGTCATGGAGTATCGCATCTAGAGTAACGTTATCAGAATACTTTTTATGAATCTTAACCTTCTTTTGCATATCATCGTAGATCTCGTTAAGAAGCTGAAGGGCTTTCTCGTTGTCATATGCCCGAATCAATGATTCAAGCGAGCTCATCATGAATTTATAGTCGTGCCTGAACGCCCGGAAACTTTGCGTATATTTCTGATATGATTTATAATGCTGCAGTTGCCGGTCGTATTGATCCTCCAGTTCTTTTGCTCTCCACTGATATTCCAAAAGCTCGGTACTCCGTATGGATTGATGGATTGCGTAGATAAGCATAAAAAGAGTCAATGTACAGGCTCCCAATGCGATTCCCATGTACCAGTCGACGTTCGGGGATAAATAACGCCCCGCATTAATAACAACTAAATTGATTACAGCCGCCAGCTCATACACAATAATCAGCTTAAGCTGACTGTCGTTATTCAGAAATTGCTTAAGCTTGTCATCTGGTAGGATCGCTCTGCGAAGTACACCGAGGAACAGAAGTGAAGCAGGAAGCGCAAAAAGAGTAACGATATAATAAGCATTGGCATTGTATAAAAAATCACACCCTCTGTAGAAGAATGCGCTGATTACAGCAAAGATTCCACGAAAGCAATATGCTGTTATAGTACAGGTGCAGCCACCATAAACTGCCTGTCTCCATTTCATTCCGACTGAAAAACGAAGTCCTACAATCATGATTGCCATGACCGCAGGGAAATTGAGAAAAAGCAGATCCAAGGTATTTAAACACACATAGGATGCAACTACAAGAATCAATGTCAACAAAATTTGTGGGATCCTAAGTCCCTTTACAGGAAAAAGAGATTGGTAGTAAATGATAAACACCAAATAATACAGCAAAACCATTGCCATGGCAAAAAAATAAATCATTTTTCTCCCTCCTTCTCTTTAACATTTCGTGAACCATAAATATGAAAGCGCGCAATATAATCCGAAAAAGTCCTTTTAAAGTTTTGCATATAAGTCACGCCCACCGGGACATCCTCACCGGTTCTTAAAAGTAGGCTCTGATGCCGAAACATGGCGATATAGGGTAAGTGAACAAGGAAAGACCGGTGTGACCGCACAAAGTCTTTTCTACGAAGCCTTTCTTCCAATTGCTCCATCGAGCCATAGAATTTTGCTGTTTTTCCATCACAGTAATGCACAGTAACAAGTCTTTGCCAAATTTCAAAATAAGATATTTGACGTATCGGAATCACGCCGGTCTCGCCATCAAATTCAAAAGTAAACAGTTCTTCCTCCCTCATAGAAGCTAATTTTACAGCTTTAAGAAAAACAAGTTCAAATTTGTCAATATTGGTATCATCTTTAATGAGATACTGCACTGCATTTACATCAAATGCATCATAAACATAATCTTCGCTGCTGGTTAAAAATACGATCTGGGCTTCACAACCTCTGTCCCGAAGCTTGAGAGCTGTTTCCATTCCATCTGTTTTGTCCATCAGAATATCCATGTAGATAATATCGATCTGTTCAGGTGTATCGGCATAGCGAAATAGCAAAGACTCTCCACTGTCAAAACAGGAAATCACAATCTCAATTTTATTTTTTTTAGCAATCTGAGAAATAAACTCCGCATATTTCTTATTGGAATGCGGATTATCGTCACACAGCGCAATCTTTAGCATATGTTTACCAACGCCTCCTTCTATGACATAATTTCTTACCAAAAAAAGGAGTTCTGGATAAATAAGTGATTACACTTAAATATGCCAAAACCCACTCGTACCTATATTCAACCCGGCTTCCAATTATCAATATCAAAAAATGAATAGTATATTTCATGATATAATGGGAACCAGTATTTGTCCTTTATAATGTACGCAATTGACACTTTTATGTACCGAATTAAAATATCGCCTCTATAGTATTTATTATTAGGCTCAATTGCAATCCGAGCATCCCGTTTTGTAATTGATAATGTCAAAAAATATGAAAGGGGTGTTACATAACTGTTAAAATTTCATTCATTCTTCAAACTATGATTGATACATCGAAATTGAAGAGTGAACAATTACCTAAATTAATTGCTCAGGTAAAGGAACACTATAAATTAAAACTCGGTGTAGATGTAGATGATAAAACCGCGACTAAATACGCAGTAAATGCCACTAAAAACCATTCTGATAAAACTAATGATTATTCTTCCTGCCTGCCCTTGAATTATACGGTAAAGAATAGCCGAAAATTTATCAATAGTTGAAGTATCTTCGAAATAATACATAGACAACGTTTTCATTGAATGATAAAATAATGACAAATTAACGTATTTTGCGAGTTACATACAGCAGCACAAAAAAAGTGAAATTTTAGGAAATAGGAGAGATATCTTATATTTGAGCCAGTTTATTTACTACAATGATATTGATCAATACTTGAAACAATATTAACTGAAAATATTAAACGTACGTTTTAGATATTTCTCTGACATTTTTAAGTTCTTTTACAAATTATCATCCGATCCGGCACATCCCATGGATAAAATGTTAAAAAATAGGGTTGTTACCAAGCTAACGCAAGTTAGTTAGTAACATGCCCTTTGAATCTACTTCTTAATACTTCCATGGCCGACTGGACACACTTTTTAAAGTTCAAATAAGTGTTAATCAAAATAGGTGAAGGTGCTTTATGAATATTATTACAACAAATTCCTATTTAAACGTACTAAAAAACTAATTATTTTAAGTAATGGCGGGCCCGGAATGCCGGATACCCGCAGCAATTTGTTATTGAAAGTATCCTGTACTTGTAATATTTTAACAGTATGTATAATATAATAAAAAAAGGCAATCGCCACAGGGTGGTTGGCTATTTAGAAAAGCAAAACCTTCCCAACCGGCCAAAGTACAGGGAAGGTTTTTGTATTTAGCGACACATCTTTAAGACGAATGTCAGCAGTGCCAGAAAGAACGTGCCAAAAGACATTAAGTCTCTAAAGTCAAAATACTTCATGAGCAACACCTCCATTCTATGTAGAATCGAGGCCTACCATCCTATATGCGATTGCCAGCAGTTTGTACCTGCCAGTATAATTATATGTTCCAACATAAGCATATACTATTAATAATATCTTAAAAATTCCTTTGGTACCCTATTCTACCAATCCTGGCCACTGCAGCACCCCGTCCTGATCCGGCGTAAGCGTCACCGGCTCCACAATCATTTTGCTCTCGCTATCCAGGCAGTAAACCTTTCCGGATTCAGCGATCAAAGTGCCTTTGTGCATAACACCATCTGTATTGAGGTAATACCAGCCACCCTTATACTGATACCACTTATCTGTGATCATGATTCCTGCACCATTAAACCAGTACTACAAATTCTTTTCTATATCATGGTACCAATTATTCCGGATACATTCTCCGGTATCTCCCAATCCAGCCTATATTGACCGCGTTTGCCAGAAGGCCGGTTGTCAGCTTTCCTTTTCCACCATCGTATAACCAAAACAACATTTTAAACATGCTTATACTTCCTCTAAATTGCTCAGAAGCAATGTACCCAAGCTTTCTTTCATGGCTGCATTATCTATCTTAATCTCTGCGTTCTCCACCTCCAGGGCGGCTACTCTCTCTGTTAAATCAGGAGTGCGGAATGCTGCGTTCATTACATCTGCTTTAATGGCTGTTATTCCGTTCTCTGCCGTGCCGATTACTTAATCTGATTGTTTTGTAAGCCGCTCAGCATAAACCAGATCTGACCGCTTCCAGTCAGCTTCTACGGATAACCCGATCTGTGTAATACTCAAATTGGCTTGTGCTTTCTCAATGATATATAGATATTAAAAAGAGACGGATTGGCCGCCTCTGAAATCATATATTAATTATAATCTTTTCTAATAAACACCTCAACTCTGCTAGCGTTAATAACTTCATCAGATAGTCTCGACCGTCTTAAACAACCATAAAATTCATCTCTTCCTTTTGTATTAGCTAAAAACATTGAATTATTAATGGCATTTATACACGATTGATTCATTACGTTGCATGAAGTGATTGCTGAATTTATAATTCCGCTTACAGCATAAATTGTATCATCGACACACCGCCTAAAAATAGCCATATCATTTTCAGCTACATCAGGATAACTAAAACCAATGACTATACTATATTCTACATACCTGGTACTAATACAGGGATACTCAAATTCTACACATTCCTCAAAATAACAGGATTTTCTTTTGCATTTAGTTATATACGTCTCTACGGTTTCATATACATGTATCTTTGTTTCAAAGTATGCCATGTTACTCCCTTTATACAACCTTTTAATATAACATATACAAATACATAGGAAACGTGAGTTTTTTCGAGGAAAACACACCCATCACAGCATAACCATGACAGGTGTTTCAAAAAAAGGAGGCTCTGTATGAACAATTAACTTTGAATAAATATGTCGTAAGTGTATACCATCATACCAATATGATATAAAGCATCGACCTGTCCCGTGATAATCTTTGATATTTTTTTATTAAATGATTAAGTATCCTAAAGCATATGCAGGACGCTCATTGTTAAAATACTGAACATATTTGTCTAAAAATACAGGAAAATTTACTTTGTCTGCTTTGGTATAATCGCAGCGTATTTCAGCTTTTATCCAGCCATTTATTGATTCATGGATTATCTGTTGGAGTTCCCACTTGCGACATTGATAATAAGGAGTTTTATCCCCTTCACGTGTTGAGAAATGATGTGAAATAATTTTATTACTGTATGTATCCAATATATAAGTCCATTCATATAAGATATTATTCTGCCTTATCCTGGTCATATATGATGCAACTAATTCTAAAGGTTTCCCTGCATTCCAATCCCCAGCTACAACATTTGTGAAAATGGTATTTTCCTTACCTTTATTCCCTTTTTTATAATGTTTAGATTTTATTTCACTTAGCAGGTGGTTTTTTTGTTCCCCAAAGTACCGTTTTTCGGATCACGAAAAATTCCACAATGGAAAACAGGCCCTTGGCCTAACAATAAAAAAGCCGTAAACCCTTTATTTAAAGGCGTTTAACGGCTTTTTACATTGAGTGGAGCAGACGGGAGTTGAACCCGTGTCCAAAAACCAATTCCCTGTTCTTCTACTATCATAGTTAGTTTATTGACATTCCCTCCACCGCCCGGGAACTAACACCCTGACAGCTTCAGTAGCTTCATAATACGACCGCATGCTCAAAGCTTTGCATACGTCGTTTCTCACATAGTCGATGCCGGGATCTTAAAGTGTGAGTGCCTTAAGGCCGACAAGCTGCATTAAGCAGCTAATGCTAATTCGTTATTGTTAGCGTTTATATTTAGGTTTGCCATTTAACGCATCGCATGCGGATAGCTTCACCAGCTGCATAGCCCCTGTCGAAACCAGTACTGCCCCTGACTGGTACTCTTCTGGAGAGCATTCTCATACTAACATGAAAAAAAACAATTGTCAAGACCTGTGCAATTCCTGCTGCTATTACCTTGTGGCAACACTGCCTGAAGATTCACCTTATTCCATTTTTTGGTTTTAGAATAAAAATCTGGTTTAACCAGCAGGAAAAGCACATGCCTGCTGCAGCCTATTTCGCCTGCAAAGCAGCCATTGTAAAGTAATTATACGGCTGATTAAAATGAGGCAGGAAGAAAATGTCCGTCAGCTTTAACCGGTCAATCGTTACCTGCTCCTGGATCGCAAGAGAGAACATGTGTATTGCCATGGAAATATCATATTCCGAACATAATTGTGCCCCCAGAACGATGCGGGTCTTCTTATCGTATACGATCCTGATTTTCACCTTGTAATTGTCATGTTCAATAAAGGCCGGTTTTTGAGTATCCTCATAATCCACTGCCTCCGCGTCATACCCCAGCTTTTTGGCTTTTGCATAGGTGATTCCTGTAGAAACCATCTTCAGATTCCAGATGCAGATTCCATTGGATCCCTGAACGCCAATGGATTCCAGGGGTGTTCCGCAGACATTATGAGCTGCCACGATTCCGGAACGCACAGCATTGGTTGCCAGAGCGATGTAGTTTGTCTTTTGGATGGAGTTATCAAAAACAGTGGCGCAGTCGCCGATGGCATATACATCCGGCCGGCTGGTCTGCTGCCGTTTGTCAACCAGAAATGCCCCGTTGCAGAACAGTTCAAGATTCTCCTTGCCTAACTGGTTGTTAGGTTTGAAGCCGATTCCTAGTACTACCATATCGGCATGGTATTCATTTTTGTCAGTGACCACCTTTTCCACTTTGCCGTTACCTTCAAGCTTAGTCACGATTTCGTTATAAACCAGCTGAATGCCATGGCTTGATAAGTTTTCGGACATGATATCTGAAAATTCCTGATCGTAATAACTTGACAGACAGGTGTGCATATTGTCAATCAGGGTAACATTCTTTCCGACACGGCGGAATGCTTCCGCCAGCTCAACGCCGATATATCCGGCCCCTACAACCACAATATCCTTCAAGGAATTGTTATGCAGCTTGTCAATGACATCCTGTGCATTCTGGAATAACTTTACAAATTGAACGTTGTCCAGCTCTTTTCCCTCAATATCAGGTGAAATAGGAAGAGAACCGGTTGCAAGAATCAGTTTATCATATTCCTGCTGGTATCTCTGGCCATACTTTCCTTCAGCGAAAACAACCTTTTTATCATAATCAATGCGTTCCACTTTGGTTTCCATGTAGACCTTTGCACCCTTTTTCTCGAAGATATCTTTGCTGCAATAAAACAGGCCTTCAGAGGAATGAATCTGGTCCCCGATCCAAAGAGCCATACCACAGCCCAGAAAACTGATGTTATCATTGGAATCAAATATAATAACTTTACTGTCTTTATAATTATCTAAGATTGTATTGATTGCAGCCGTCCCTGCATGGTTTGCTCCAATAACTACAATACGTTCCATAAATAGCCTCCTTAAGAATTGTTTTTCTTCATTATAACACATCGTTAAAATAAAAACAATTATTATTATTGAAATCATGAACTTTTTTTAAGCGGCCGTTCATTTACTACAGATCATCCACCAAAGCGCTGCTCTTTGCATATGCCGTACTTTTCGCTTCAAAAAAATCCGTTTTGATCAGATTGGCATTGCTGTACTGGTTGACCCACAGCATGCTTTCCGGCTCCCTGTCATGGCCCTCATAAATCCGCTCCCAGCCAAGGCTTGCACAGCGTAAATTTCCCAGATACATAATATAGTCAGTAATCATTTCTTTTGTAAGTCCGGGAACTTCATCTCCAATGGCATAGCATCCCCAGGCGATCTCCTGCTCACAGCCTTCCCTGATCATGCTCCGGTAAACTTCTATCCGTTCCCTGGTAAACAGCTCCGGCTCTTCCTTCTCCAGTTCCAGAATGATATTGCGGAACAGCCATAAATGAGTGTTCTCATCTCTGTTGATGTAACGGATCTCCTGGGAAGAGCCGGTCATTTTATGATTCCGCCCAAGATTATAGAAAAACATGAATCCGCTGTAAAAATACACCCCTTCCAGAATAAAATTAGCCACAACCGCCTTCATAAAGGCAAATGCGCTCTTATCCTTTTGGAATTCATTATACAGGTCCCCGATAAAGGTATTGCGCGCAAGAAGATGAGGGTCACTCTTCCACTGATAGAGCACCTCATTCCGGGTCTGAGGCTCGCAGATGGTATCCAGCATATAGCTGTAACTCTGACTGTGCACCGCCTCCTGAAAGGTTTGAATGGAAAGACAAAGATTGATCTCATTGGCAGTCACATATTCTCCAAGGGCTGGCAGATTAGCGGTCTGGATGCTGTCCAAAAACACCAGGAAGGATAATATCTTATCATAAGCTCTCCGTTCCTGTGGACTTAATAAGGGATAATCCTTCCTGTCTCTGCTTAGATTAATTTCTTCAGGAATCCAGAAATTATTCATGGCCTGCCGGTACCAGTCGCTTACCCAGGTATATTTCATATTGTTAAAATCATTGAGGTTTGTGGTGTTACCGTTGATCATCCGCCGTTTTCTTACCTCAATTTCCCCATCCGGATGAAAAAGGGGTCTTTTTTTTAATTGGTCCATATCGTTTTCTCCGCACTCTCTTGTTTTATTATTATTTCCAACCGTTTTGTCAGCTGGAGCAGGCCTCGCATTCATCCACTTCCAGGCTTTTGGAACGGACGTAATAAATGGTTTTCACACCCTTTTCCCATGCCAGGATATATAGCTCCAATACCTGACGAAGGGTATGATCATTCGTTATATATAGGTTCATACTCTGTGCCTGGTCCACATGACGCTGGCGGACTCCCGCCGCCCTAATGGACCACCTCTGATCAATGTAATGGGCATTTTTATACTTCCAAAATGTTTCCGGCGTTAAGTCCGGGGCTACCCGGGGAACCAAACCGTTCTTTTTTTCTTCCAGATAATACCGGTTCATCACAGGGTCAAGTCCAGCCGTGGTACCGGCGATCATGCTGGTGCTGCTGGTAGGCGCTATGGCGATGAGCCAGCCATTCCTCATGCCGCGGGCCGCCACCTTTTCCCGAAGGCACTTCCACTTTTCAGAACAATATCCCCGTTTGTCAAAATATACACCTGTCTGCCATTCACTTCCTTCATACAGGCTATATCTTCCCTTTTCCCCAGCGAAATCACAGCTTGCTTCAATTGCCGCATAATTGATTGCCTCAAACACCTTGTCCGCAAATTCAAGATGCTCCTCTGACTCCCAGGAAATTCCGTTCTTTGCCAGCATGTGATGATATCCGCTTACTCCAAGTCCCACCGGACGGTAACGGAGGTTGGTTACTTTTGCATAGGGCACGGGGAAAAAATTCAAATCAATGACATTGTCCAAAGCACGGACTGCATTTCTTGTAAGCTCCGTCAGCTCTTTGGTATCCTTAAGATCAATATTCCCAAGGGAAAGGCTGGCCAGGTTGCACACAACAAAGTCTCCCGGCTTCGTTACAGTTACCACCACAGTCTCTCCGTCCACTGTCTGTATCTGCTGGTCCACCTGTTCCACCCCGCTCATATTCTGAGCTATCTCCGTACACAGATTGCTGCAGTAAATGATGCCGCTGTGGCTGTTTGGATTGGCTTCATTGACAATATCCCGGTTAAAGGTAAAGGGCGTTCCTGTTTCCACAGCGCTTTTTAAAACAAGACGGATGATATCTTTAATGGGAATGATCCGCTTGTGGATACGGCTGTCATTCACACAGTCCAGATATCGTTCCTCCCACTGGGCTCCATAGGAATCTTCCAATGCCCAGCCCTTTATCGTCAGAATCTCATGGGGGCACATCAGGTACCAGTCCCCATCTATGTTCTCCTTTGCCTGCTTCCAGAACAGGTTAGGATAGCAGACGGCCGGAAAAACATCATGAGCCTTCATACGGTCGTCACCGTTATTGGTCCTGAGAGTAAGGAACTCCGGAAGATCCTTGTGCCAGACATCTAAATAAACCGCCACAGCTCCCTGCCGTACCCCAAGCTGGTCCACCGCCACAGCCGTATCATTGGCCAGCTTGATCCACCGGATCACGCCTCCTGCCGCTCCCTTAAAGCCGCGGATCGCACTCCCTGCGGCGCGGACCTTTCCGAAATAAAGGCCCATGCCGCCTCCGAACTTACTGACCTTTGCAAAGCTGTCTATGCTTCGGTAAATGCCATCCAGACTGTCCGGTACGGTATCGATAAAGCAGGAGGATAGCTGATGGTAAGGCTTTCTGGCATTTGAAAGGGTGGGCGTCGCCATGGTGACCTTCAAAGTACTGAGCATATCATAAAACCGTTTTACCCAAGTATCCCGGTCATCCTTTTCCAGCATGGCAAGATGCATAGCAATCCCAAGAAACATTTCCTGGGGCGACTCTAAAGGCGCATTCTGCCGGCTGCGGATCACGTACCGGTTAAGCAGCAATTCCAGCCCGGAATAATTAAACAGATGATTTCTGCTCTGAACCATATAGCTTTCATACCGGTCAATTTCTTCCTTCTTGTAATTCTCCAGAATGTAATTCCCATAAAGCCCATCCTCTGTCAGAAAACATATTTTATCATAAAAGCTTTCAAGCTTTCTGCGTTCCAGCTCTTCCTTTAACCTGGTTTCATAACGCAGCATGGAGAGCCTGGCCCCTATATACTCCCAGTTCGGCGCCTCCTGGGTTGTCAGCTCCACAGCTGCCTGGATGAGCGCCTCAAACCGTTCTCCCAGGCTCATATTTTTCTTACAGAACCCTGTAAATTTTACTGAGAGGTGTTCCAAATCATATGGTGCAAAACCCCAATCCTTCTGGATTCCCTTTAAAACGCCTTCCAGCTCCGGCACCTCTTTAAAATATTCCAGAATTACCTTTTTTCCATCTGTCTTGTCCATTCATAATTCCTGCCATTCCATGTTTTATATTAGTATCAATAACTGTTATTGGATCTCATATGTAAAAATATACCACAACATATAGTTAATTTCAACTACCGATACACAAAATATTCGTTTTCTAATGACTTTCTTCTTTTATTATTTCCAAACAATTGCAGGAAAATTAATGATTAAAAAAACGCTTAATGTCTTACAAAGTAAGATTTCAAGCGTTTTCATTAAGAGGAAAATCTTTATCTTGAACCGCGCACATAAGGCTTCCCAAGGCTTTCCGGCCCTTGATTTTTGTGGGCGGAGCCCAGCAGGGCCGCTAATGTGATCAGGTAAGGAAGCATGGACAATGCCTGGGAAGGAAGGGGAACTCCCACCGCCTGAAGACGGATCTGCAGCGCATTGGCAGCACCGAACAAAAAGGCTGCACCCAACATTCCAAAGGGAAGATAACGCCCCAGGATGACAGCCGCCAGAGCGATATATCCTCGTCCGGAGGTCATATTTTCCGAAAAATTCCCCACCTGTACCAGGACCAGATAAGCGCCCCCAATGCCGCCCAGAATTCCGTTTAACACTAAGGAGATGTACTGGTACCGGTAAACCGGTATCCCGGCAGAATCCGCTGCGCGGGGACTTTCACCGATGGCGGCAAAGGAAAGTCCTGTGTTTGTCTTCTTATAAAAAAATGATACTCCCATGACCAGAAAATATATCAAATAGGTTAGAATATCCTGATTAAAAAGAGCATTGCCAATGAGCGGAATATCGGCAAGCACCGGGATCCGCACTTTTAACAAAGGCTCAATCTGCTGGTAGGACTGTCCGCCGGACATCAGTTTATACAGGAAGCTGGTAACACCCAGTATAAATATATTAATGGCGATCCCGCTGACCGACTGGTCCTTGGAGAGCCTGATAGACAGAATTCCATGAAGCATGCTGACAGCCGCTCCTCCCGCCATACCGCAAAGAAGCCCTGCAAGAATGCTTCCTGAGTAAAATGTGCCTGCAAAGGAGAAAAAAGCACCGGAAAGCATGACGCCTTCCATTCCGATGTTCAGTATTCCGCATTTTTCCGATATCGTCTCCCCAAGCCCCGCATAGGCAAGAGGCACAGCCATTCGCACGGCTGCCGATAAAAAGGCAGTCAGAAAGCTGGCGGTTAAGATTTGATGCATCATCTATTTCTCCTCCTTTGCTCTCATCTTTTCAGTCAGAAGTTCCCTGCCCAGTATAAGCAGAACGATAAATCCAATCAGAAAATCTACGATCGCAGAGGGAACTCCCATCTGCCTCTGCATGGAGTTTGCCCCGACTTCCAAGGCCGCAAATAAGACAGAAACCAAAAGTACTCCGCCCGGATGGTTAAAGGCCAAAAGAGTTATTAGAATTGCCGTATAGCCGCAGCCTCCTGATATTCCTTCAAGCAGCTTTTTCTGGACTCCCAATACCTCCACAGCTCCCGCAATTCCTGCAAGACCTCCGCTTAACACCGCTGACAGGATAATGTTCTTCACTACTGAAATGCCGCTGCATGCTGCTGCCCGTTTATTAAAGCCCACCGCTTTGAATTCATAGCCTAAGGTTGTCTTTTCCATGAGAAACCATACAAACAACACGGCTCCAAGGGCTATAAAGATGCCCGTATGAACTCTGGTCGGCTTTAAGAAACGTAAAAGTGTGACCGATGCTTCTATCTTTTCAGATTGAGGAATGCTTCCCGCCGGATCCATGAGAAAGGTGCGGACCGCGATGCCCAAAAGATTCATGGAAATATAGTTAAGCATAATGGTGCATATGATTTCTGATATTCCAAGCTTTGCCTTTAATATGGCCGCTATCAGAGCCCATAGACCGCCAAAGAGAAAGCCGCAGCCAATGGCAAGGATAATCCGGAAACCCCCGGTCACACCGGTGGCATTTAAAGCCACCCAGGCAGACGCAAGAGCTCCTATGTAAAATTGTCCTTCAGCACCGATATTAAAAAAGCCGGTCCGAAAGGCCACCGAACAGCCAAGTCCGGTGAGAATCAAAGGAGTCGCTTTTACAAACACTTCCCCGAAGCCGCTCACATTGCCGAAGATTCCGTTGAAAAACATCCGTCCTGCCGTAAGAGGATCGGCCCCTGATAAAATGATAAGGATGGCCGCCATTGCAATGGAAAGGAACGCGATCTCCGTTACTTCCACTGCCTTCCATTTTTTCATGTGATTCATGGCCTTCCTCCTATTTCCGTCACTCCGCCCATATAAAGTCCGATTTTAAATACATCCGCTTCTTCCCTGTTAAGGATTCCCATAATACGTCCTTCGAACATCACTGCAATCCGGTCGCTTAAGGAAAGGATCTCATCTAAATCGGCTGATATGAGCAAAACGCTTTTTCCCTGGTTCTTCTGCCTGATCAAAGTCTGATGTACAAATTCTGTTGCTCCGATGTCCAATCCTCTGGTAGGCTGGCTGGCTACAATCAGCCTGGCCTCTTTCGATATTTCACGTGACAGGATCACCTTCTGCTGATTTCCGCCGCTCATAAGCTTGACCGGCGTCCTGGCTCCACTTTTTCCTGATGTCCGGATTCCATACTCTTCAATGGCTTCTAATGCCCGGTTTTCCGCCTTTTTATGATCAAGAATCCATTTTTTTGAAAACGGCAGACGGTTGTACATGCGCAGGATCATATTTTCTGTTACCGTCATGTCTACAACCAGACTGTCCATGTGACGGTCATCGGATATATAGGAGATGCCATTATGAAAACGTTCTCTTACAGATCGGCTGTCAATGACTTTCCCTTCAAATGAGATGGTTCCCTCCGTATGCTTACGGATTCCTGTGATAGCCTCGGCAAGCTCCTTTTGTCCGTTTCCTTCCACTCCGGCAATTCCAAGGATCTCCCCTTTATAAACCGTAAGGCAGATATGATCTAACGCTTTTTTGCCGGCCCGCTTTTTTAATAAAGAAACGCCTTCAAGGCTCAATGCCGCTTCCTTTGATGTCTTTTTCCTGTCTTCCGTTTTAGGGGAAAGGGGCCTGCCTATCATAAAGGCAGATAATTCCTCCGGCGTGGTCTCTGATGTGACCAGATCCTTAACCGCCTTTCCATCCCTTAATATGGTAACTCTGTCGCTGATTGCCATGATCTCACTCAGGCGATGGGTAATGATGATAATACCATGGCCCTCATCCTTTAACCGTCTTAACACATGAAAGAAATTTTCTGCTTCCTGAGGGGTCAAAACTCCTGTGGGTTCATCTAAAATGAGCAGGTCCGCCTTTCGGTATAGGGCTTTTAGAATCTCCACCCTCTGCTGTTCTCCTACGGACAGACTATAAACCGGTTCATCAGGCTTTACAAAAAGGCCGTATTTTTCCGCCAGCATGCAGACCTCTTCTGAGGCCTGTTTTCTGTTAAGAACCTCTTTCCTGCTGTCAGATCCCAGAATGATATTGTCAAGCACTGTCATCCGGTTTACAAGAGAAAAGTGCTGATGGACCATGCCGATTCCATGGCTTATGGCATCGGCGGGAGACTTAAACCGGACCGCTTCTCCTTTGTAGAAGATTTCCCCGCCATCAGACTGGTAAATGCCAAATAATATGTTCATCAGCGTAGTCTTTCCGGCTCCGTTCTCCCCAAGCAGGGCATGAATCTCCCCTTTTTCCACGGAAAGGTTGATATCCTCATTGGCATACACACCGGAAAATGCCTTTGTAATATGTTTCATTTCCAATAATGGCATATGAATACTCCCTATCTGATCTTTGTATCACATGTTACCGTAAATTCTCCGGCTGCAATGGCTAATACCTTTTTCTCAATCTCCGCCTTTACCTCATCCGGGACCTTGTCCTCCAGTTCATGGTATGATGCGATGCTCACCGCGCCTTCCTTCATGCCCAGATTATAGATTCCTCCCGCAAAGCTTCCGTCTGCCACCGACTGAAAGGCTATTTCAATCACATGGGGGATGTGGTATATGGAAGAAGAAAGAACAGTTTCCGGAGCCAGTCCATTTTGGTCATAGGAATCTCCGGTTGCATAAACCTTTGCCTCCTTTGCCGCATTGATGGCTCCTGTACCGGATTCGTTGGCACAATGGCCGATGACATCGGCTCCATTGTCGATCATAGCCTGTGCAGCTTCTTTTCCCAGAGCTGTATCCGTAAATGAACCGGTCCATGCAGTCTGGACTTCAATGTCAGGTTTTACGGACTTTGCACCATCCTCAAAGCCATTCATGATTTTAACAAGGGAGGCGCCCTGAATGGGTCCTACAAAACCAATTTTATTACTTTTTGACATTCCTGCTGCAAGCATTCCCATGATATAACCTCCTTCTTCGCATTTGGTAACATAGGATGCCACATTGTCAGCGGAAACCTCTCCCTCTGTCACAATAAATTTAGTATCCGGATACTGTTCTGCCACTTCTACGGCAGAGTCACCGAACTCGTAGCCGTGGCCGATCACCACGTCAAAGCCATTGGCGGCATAATCAGCAAACGCGGCTTCAATGTCATCAGGAGTCAGATTTTCCGTATAGGCGGTCTCACAGCCATAATCGGATTCCAGAAGTTTTAATCCTTCATAAGCGGATTGGCACCAGCCCATGTCATTTGCCGCACCGGAAAGGCAAAGGGCTACCTTGAACGTTTTAGAAGTTTCGGATGTATTAGAAGTTTCAGATGTCTCAGATGATACAGATGTATTAGGGGTCTCTGTTTTTGTCTCTGTCTTTTTACTACAGCCTGCTAAGGATGCAGCCGCCATGGAAGCAGCAAGAAACAGGGCTGCCAGTTTTTTTAAGTTTTTCATAATGATTCTCCTCTCTTGTTGTCAATTCCTTCGTTGTGCTAAGTTTTCATTATCCGGATCTGCGTATGGGTGATGTAATTGGAGCTTTGGTTTTCCACAAACTGATCCAGAATATTAAAATTAATGGTTAGATCTTCAAATTCCAGATCCGGTCTTGCATTTCGGATCCGCTCAATGGTAGCTGGTACCGTTTCATAAGAGCCCAGGTGATAGCCGCATAGAAAATCGCCTGCAGGAATTTTACGGATCTGATCCTTTCTGATCGCCTCCGGCAACGGTTCGCTGGATGGATATAAATAAGCACCGAAATATTTTCCTTCTCCCTGATAAAAGGCGATGGTAGGATAAAAATAGAAGGAATTCTGCCGATAGATCATCTCTTCTTCTCCAATGGCAAGAAAGGCCCTGTCTTCAAAATGGCGGATGGTGATCTCATCCGTATGGATATTTTCCATCTCTTCTTCAATAAAACGAAGCTTTCTCTGAATGGCCTCATCAATGGAAATCAGCTCCATCCACTGCCTGTGAAGCTCCTCTGAACGCTGCTTTAAGGAATCCAGAGCGGAACCGGCATGCTGTGTGCTCCGCTGCTTTGTGATTTCCTCCAGGGAGTATCCAAGCTTTCGCATATAGCATATGGTTGCCAGCTCATAAATCTGGTCAAACTCATATTTTCTCCTGCCGTTTTTCATATCCCGCATTCTTGGTTTAAATATGTCTATGCTGTCATAATAATACAGGGTCTGTATATTCAGCCCGAAAAGAGATCCCATCTCTCCAATGGATAAAAATTCCTTCAAACCGTTTTCCTCAACTTTCTATGATCAGGCGGCTTATAAAAACGGACGGAATGCCTCACTTGGCTTACGTATCACTCTGGTGCAGACCGCCTCTCCTTCAGAAGCCAGCCGTTTCTCGTCCACTCCGGTGATCACGCCATCCTTATAAACCACTTTTCCATTAATCATAGTGAGCCATACGTTTCCTGTCAAGCCAACCCTTGCAAGGAAATTCTTGGGATCATGGATTGCTCCTGCAAGCTCCAGGACTTCTGCATCTATCATAAATAAATCGGCTGCCTTTTCCGGTTCCAGAGAGCCCAGATCCGGTCTTCCCAGAGTCTTTGCTCCATTGATGGTTGCGATTTTTAACATATCATAGGCAGACGCACAGCCGCCTCTTTCCTTTGTATAATAAGTCTGCATCATATAAGCAGAGCGAAGGGCATCAAGAAGATTGGAGCTGTCATTGGTTGAGGATCCGTCACAGCCAAGGCTTATAAGAACTCCTGCCTCCTGCATGGCCTTAATATCAAGAATTGGGAAGCCTCCCAGCACAGCCGGAGCAGGGCAATGGGAAATCCCGGTTCCGGTTTCAGCAAGCAGCTTGTATTCTTCGGGAAGCACTTCCCAGTTATGGGCATACCAGACGTCTTCTCCTATAAAGCCGATATCCCTGCACCATTCCAGAGTGCGTTTTCCATAGCGGGCCTTGATCCCTTCCGTCTCCCCTTCCCCTAAATGGGTATGCATCCGCACGCCCATGCCTCTGGCTGCGGCAACGGTTTCAATAAATGTTTCCGGCCTGCAATTAATCGGCTGGCAGGGCGCCATGACGATCTGCTGCATGGAATAAGGACCTGGATCATGATAGAGACGGATAAGCCTTTCGCAATCTTTTAAGAATTCATCCGTAGTCTCCAGCATATTGTCTGGAATCGAGCTTCCCTCGCTCCTTGAAAGCGTGTTGCTGCCCCTCCCTGCATGATAACGGATTCCCATAAGATTTGCTGCTTCCATCTGCCGGTCCACCGGATCCTTGCCGGTTTTCTTCGTATAACAGTACTGGTGGTCAAAGGCGCAGGTGCAGCCGTGTTTGATTAAATCGGCAAAAGCCGTAAGAGTGGAATAATAAATGACATCATTGTCAACGATCTGAAAAATCCGGTAGATCTTATCGATCCAGTCCATGACCGTCAGATTCGGATAATCAATGGTGATCAGATTCCTTACAAAGGTTTGAAAGAAGTGATGATGGGTGTTGATTAGTCCCGGGTATACAAATTTTCCTGATCCGTCAATGACCTGTGCGCCTTCTTCCTTTATCCCAGGGCCTATTGACACAATCTTAGGCCCTTCAATCAGGATATCGGTGTCTTTGTACACATGGTCATTTTCATCACAGGTTATAATTGCCTTGGCATTCTTTATCAATAATTTTAAAGCCATGTTATCCCTCCATTTTCAGTACGGCACCATGCCGTCATTTAAAATCGAGGTCATTATATATCCTATAGCAACTATAGGTTCAAGCTTGAAGCATCAATTCATTAATTAAAAAAATTTATAATCATTTTGCAATTTTCTTATAAGCGTATATTCCATTCTTATACGCCGCCAAAAGTCCCGACCGGTTCTTTTAAATCCAGTTCTCCAAACAGGCTGTCAACCACTGCCCTGTAATCTGCAAGATACTGGGACTTTCTGATCTTTTTCCCATGTTTTTCACTGCCGTCAAACATCTGGATCATATATGCCCACAGCTCCTTCATCTTAAACAGGACATTGCGGTCTCCGGATATGATCTCTTCATATCCTGTTAGGATCTCGTCATGAAAAGCTTTTAGCTGCCCCTTTTCCATTTTCTCCCCGTTTTTCATTTCCCCTGCAAGACCGGGATTTGCCACCAGACCCCTTCCAAGCATGATACTGTCTATGGTTGGAAAGACTGTAGTAAATTCCTTATAATCTTCCGCGGAAAACAAATTTCCATTGTAGCACAGGGGGTTTTTGCTTAAAGAGACTGCCTCCTTCATCACCTTCCAATTAGGTTCATTCTTATAGAGGTCCTTCTGGACTCTGGGATGGATGATCAGCTCTTCTATCGGATATTTGTTATAAATTTCCATGAGCCTTCCAAATTCCTCCGGGCTGTCCTTGCCGATCCTGGTCTTTACGGAAATTTTTAAATCCAAGGCGGAAAAAATCTGATCAAAAAAGATTTGAAGCAGCTCCGGTGCTCCTAGAAAGCCGGACCCCCGGCCCTTAGTAACCACTGTAGGAGAAGGGCATCCCAGATTTAAATTCACCTCTTCATATCCGAATTGTTTCAGTTCTTTGGCCGCCCATATAAAATCTTCCCCCTTATTGGTGAGAATCTGAGGAATCACATGCAATCCCACGTTATGCTCCGGAAGAAAGTCGTTTTTTTCCCTGGAGGTAAATTTCCGGTTCTGAGTGGGCACAATAAAAGGAGTAACATATATATCTACCTGATTAAAAAACTTATGGTGAGCGTTCCGGTAAACGTAGCCGGTGATCCCCTCCATGGGGGCAAAATAATACTTCATGCTTCAGTCTCCATTTTCTGTTATTTCTATATCGGTACATTTTACCACAATAAGTGACAAATTCATAGAAGGCCATTTACAGAATCTGCCAAAGAGTGTTATAATGTAAGGCAAAACGCCATTATTCTGGAGGATCGATCATGACAAAATTAAAGAACTTACTGCCTGCAGCCGCCAAGGCCCTTTTACTTGCCGTTCTTATTACTACCACCTCCTCTTCCGTCTCATGGGCAGAAGAAGAAACCGGGCCGGCCTTTGCACCTCCGGTAACCAAGACAATTACGCCTGAAATAGGACCAGGCATACGAAGCAACAACTCCAACTTTATCGTGGTTCTGGATCCGGGTCACGGTAAGACAGGCGGGCATTATTCCGGCTGTAACTTTGTATATAATGGAGTCACCTATTATGAAGATGAGATCACCATGAAGATCGCTTCCTATACAAAGCAGTATCTGGAACAGTTTTCCAACTATACGGTTTATTTAACAAAGGACAGCGCAGAAGTCACCGTCCCTCTGGATCAGCGGGCCGCCTTTGCTGCCTCCGTGCATGCAGATCTATTCGTAAGCCAGCATGTAGACTCGGCTTTGGGAAACGGTACAGTGAAAAATGCTTATGGAGTAAGCTCCATGGCCCCCAGAACCGGCCGCTATAACAACGACCTGGCTCTCCAGTCCCAGGAAGCTGCAAGTACTATCCTAAAGCAGTTAAATAATCTGGGACTTAACAACCGGGGATTAATTCTCCGGGATTCGGAAAACGGAACCTTATTTCCCGACGGAAGCCAGGCCGATTATTATGCGATTCCCCGTTATTCCCAGATGTATGGAATCAGAGGCTTTATCATTGAGCACGGCTTTTTAAACCATACCAGCGACTTAACCCTGTTTCTTTCAACAGAGGAACAGTATAAGGCATTGGGGGAAGCGGATGCAAAAGGAATTATGGAATATCTGCAAAAAGCAGGTAAATCTATATTTGTCCAGACAACTCAGACCACTCAGACAGCCCATAATACCAACAGCCAGAATGAAGGGACTGTTGCTCCTCCCTCTGTCTCTGAAAGCAAGGGGCCTGGTGCAAGCTAAGCACTTATAGTCAATAACCTGCAAATGAAAAACATGCCAATGGCAGCAAGAACTTCCTGCCCTCACTCATGAGGGCAGGGGGTTCTTTTTGGTTAGAAAATCTTTTCCTGCAAAAATATCAAGTCCAAAAGAAAAAAAATTATAATATTACCGATAATAATCCAGCAGAAATCGAATATCATCATTATTAGAGATCCACTGAAACCGAATAATCACAGACATAAGTAGCAGTGTTAAGAAAGTGTTAAAAAATAACAGTAAAATCCAGAACTCTTCATAATTATTGTCAAAATGTTATCCTTTTTTAGTAAATTCATTCATTTATTTGTTGAAAATATATATTACTTGGTACTATAATGAAATCATCAAAATATAAAACTGGAGGTATGAAGTAATGGATGCAATTTATTTTGTATCAATGGGGTCATTGTTGGGGATTATCTTTGCCTGGGTCATGTTCCTTCGTGTAAAAAAACAACCAGAGGGCACCTCAGAAATGGCCCGGATCTCTGAAGCTGTAAGAAAAGGGGCAAATGCCTACTTGAGACGTCAGTATTCAGGGGTTGCCATATTTTTCATTGCTGTTTTTTGTATTTTACTTATTATGGCATTTAACGGTTTCCTAAGCTTTTTTACCCCGTTTGCATTTTTAACGGGTGGCTTTTTCTCAGGTCTTTCCGGCTTCATAGGCATGCGCACTGCAACTATGGCTAACTGCAGAACTGCAGAAGGAGCTTCAAAAAGCTTGAATAAAGGACTCCAGGTGGCATTCTCAGCCGGTTCGGTTATGGGCTTTACGGTAGTCGGGCTTGGTCTTCTGGATCTTTCTATTTGGTATTTTATTTTAAATGTAGCTTTTCAACATCTTCCGGTTGAACAGCGCATTACGGAAATTACAGCGAATATGCTGACCTTTGGAATGGGCGCTTCCAGTATGGCCCTCTTTGCCAGGGTTGGCGGCGGTATCTTTACCAAGGCAGCAGATGTGGGGGCTGATCTTGTCGGTAAGGTAGAAGCCGGTATTCCAGAAGATGATCCGCGTAATCCGGCTGTTATAGCCGATAATGTAGGTGATAATGTAGGTGATGTAGCCGGAATGGGCGCTGATCTTTATGAATCCTATGTCGGTTCTATTGTATCAACAGCAGCTCTTGCTGTTGCTGCAGGATACGGAATTAAGGGCGTGTCCATACCGATGCTGCTGGCAGCGCTGGGTGTAATCGCTTCCGTCATTGGTACCTTTTTTGTCAAAACAGAGGAAGGTGCCTCTCAGAAGAACCTTCTTAAAGCACTTAGAACCGGTACCTATATTAGTGCGGCAATCATTGTTGTTGCAGCATTTTTTATAATAAAGCTGATGCTTCCCGGTCATATGGGACTTTATGCCGCCGTACTTTCAGGACTAATTGCAGGTGTATTAATCGGAGCTATCACAGAATATTACACATCAGATACCTATAGCCCAACAAAAAAATTAGCAGAATCCAGTGAAACCGGAGCCGCAACCGTTATCATCAGTGGATTATCCCTTGGCATGCTTTCTACTGTCGCACCGGTCATAATCGTAAGCATTTCTGTCCTTGTAAGCTACTATTGCTCCGGAGGTGCCGGTGATTTTAATCTCGGACTTTATGGCATCGGTTTATCTGCTGTCGGTATGTTATCCACTTTAGGTATTACACTGGCCACGGATGCTTACGGACCAATCGCGGATAATGCCGGCGGCATCGCTGAGATGACACATATGGATGCTTCCGTTAGACAGAGAACAGATGCACTGGACTCTCTTGGCAATACCACTGCTGCAACAGGAAAAGGATTTGCTATCGGTTCTGCTGCCCTGACCGCTCTTGCCCTGATTGCTTCTTATGTTGATAAAGTACATCAGATCCAACCTGATCTAAACCTGGATTTAACCATAACCAATCCAAAAGTACTTGTAGGGTTGTTTATCGGCGGTGTATTACCGTTCTTATTTGCAGCTCTCACCATGGAGGCCGTAGGCAAAGCCGCACAATCCATCGTATTGGAGGTCCGCCGTCAATTTAAGACCATAGCCGGAATTATGGAAGGAAAAGCGGAACCGGATTATGCTTCCTGTGTTGATATGTGCACAAAATCGGCGCAAAAACTGATGATTGCACCAGCTATGATAGCCGTTGTTATTCCGATTGTCATTGGCTTATTATTAGGGCCGGAAGGCGTATGTGCTCTTCTCGCTGGAAATACCGTTACAGGGTTTGTTCTTGCCGTCATGATGGCTAACTCCGGTGGCGCATGGGATAACGCAAAGAAGTATATTGAACAGGGCGCACATGGCGGAAAGGGTAGCGACCAGCATAAAGCTGCAGTCGTAGGCGATACGGTAGGTGATCCGTTCAAGGATACTTCCGGACCATCGATCAACATTCTCATAAAGCTTACTTCCATGGTTTCCATTGTATTTGCATCACTTATTCTGACCTTCCATTTGTTATAAAGAAGACTCATACTCACCTGTAATATATCGTGCTCATTCCTGACTGCAGCAGCCAAAAGGTACGCAAGGCCGCGTTCCGGTACAGCTACACAGACCGCTCCATGGCTTCCTCCACAGGTATTTTCATGATTACTACTCTCTCCGCTTAAAATAAAGAACAGGCTGGCAGCCTATCAACAGCTGCCAGCTTGTCATATTTATGTACCGTGAAAACAAAAACTACCAATTTATGACCTGGTTTTACCGGTTTTTTGCCATAGGTCTTCCCATGATTCCTAATCCGATAAAACCAACTTTCATTTGCCTTTTCTCTCTTCTTTAAGTTAAGCTACATCCACAGCAGTGGCTGGCGTGCCGCAATATTACGCCTGGCTTCTTCATCTGTCGATTCCTCCGGAAGCCGGTAATATAGTTCTAAGAGTTCCTTTCGCCCCAGAGAACACCCTGCCAGAAGCATGAAACCGCTGCGGGCTGGAAAGGCATCAAAGTGCATGACATCCGGCGGATAAGGCCAGCAATCCTTATCCAGTATATAAGGCGTAATAAATTCCAGTGCTTTTTTAATGCTTCTCCCATCCTCCGATACATATTCCCACAAATCATCGTCCGGCTTAGACAGCAGATGGCATAAGGACACCATATTATCCACAACAAATATGGAGTAATTATAGGGCTTTGTACGCCCCAGCTCTCTCGGAAAAGAACCATCCTCCGCCTCCTGCCTTAAAAGCTGCTTTTTATAGTAATCCCTGCAAAAATCTGCTATCCTCTCATTTTCGGTGAATAAAGCAAATGCCGCCGCCTGAACAAAGAAGCAGACACCATGGTTATTATCCTTGTTCATTTCCTGGATCCCGTTGCTGTCGGTAAGCATCCACCCCAGATATTTAGCAAACCAGTTCTTTAAACCAATGTATATCTCAGCCTTCATGGATCGGGACACTTTTAATTTCTCCACCGCAAATACCACATCCACCAGATGAAGGGTATCAATGATTCCGATCCCCCTTCCGGAACAGATGCCAAGGATCGCCTGGGCATAAGACAAATGGGGTGCCATATATGTTTCTTCATCAAGGAAAAATTCCTTTAAGTGCTGCACCGCCTTTTCTGCATATGCCTCTTTTCCCGTAAGGCAGTAAGCCGAGGCAAGGAACACCACATTGGTCCTCATCTGACGCATGATGATCCTGTGGCTGTTAAAATTACCGGGATTTGTCTGCCCATCTTTCTGAATATAAGGCAGCCCGTCCGGGGAACCGGGATCCGGCCACCAGTAATCCCCATTGGAATAGTAGTCATGAGGACCCCCTTCGCTCCTTGGGCTCTGCACGTCAGTGATATGGAGCGCAGGGGCCTTCATGGCCGCCTGCGCTTTTTCCATTAACCATTCCTTATTGGACCAGTCAGGAATAATCTTGTATTTCTTCTCATATTGTATCATTTATATTTACCTGCACGATTTATTTAATTCTGCCGACGCACACTTTAAAAGGGCTTTCATATATCCGGTGCTGTAGGCCCAGGAAGAGTTTTCTCCGCCGACGCCCTCTCCCCATACCGGCACATGGTCCACGTGTATGGAGCCGTCATAATCATAACGGACCAACTGCTTCATTACTTCATACATATCCATATATCCGTCTTCCAGAAGGGTCTCCTCAAAATAAGGCATGGTAGCACTGACATTTCTAAAGTGTACCAGCAGCACCTTTTGATTTTCTACAAAATATTTAATGTCCTCCATGACATTTCCAAAGGCTTCCCCGCCTTCCAGCCAGCATCCCAGACACATCTTCATGCCCAGGTACGGACTGTTTCCTGCCAGTTCAAAAGCGTGTTTGTAATCTTCGGCAGAAGTGATCAGGTTGGAGATTCCAAGGAGGCAATCTACCGGAGGATCATTTGGATGAAGAGCAATCTTTATATTGGCTTCCTCACATACCGGCAGGACCCGGTCGAGGAAATATTTAAAATTCCCCCACATTTCTTCTTTAGAATAAAGTCTGCCATGGGAATAAGGCCGGGCCTTCAATTCCTCAAGATCCACGATACGGCCGATGCTTCCTCTTGTATGCTCGCCTACCCCAAACCTGGTAGTCAATACCTGGTTCGGTTCCCACGTCATGTATCCCACCGGAATCCCTGCTTTTCCTAAAATACGGTTGAAATCATTATACGCCTTTATGGCCTCATCCCGTCCCGGCAATCCCAGATGGATGGCATCGCTCTTATACAAATGCACATTTCCAGCATCCGTTGCCGTTAAGCCGAATTTGTGAAGCCGTTCCATAAATGACATGACCGAATCATAATTGGTATGTTCATCTGTAAAAATAACGTATACATAGTTTATGCCCATCTGTTTAATGAATTGCAATTGTTCATCCGTATAATCCGATACAACCTTGGACTGCACCTTTATCTTATCTCCCAGCATGTTGGGTCCTCCTTAAAGTCAAATAATCAGCTATTTGGTCCAGTGAACGGCTTCTGGTGTCCACTGTTCCAGACTTACTTCATAAATCCCACTGTCTTTCAGCCCTGGAACGGCAAATGATTCATAATATATAACCGCCATTGGAGTAATCATCACATAATCCGCTACGAGCGCTTTGGCCGCCTTCTGAAGATTTTCTTTCTTTTCTTCAATCGTTACCGCTGCCCGTGCTGCAAACAGAGGCTCTTCAAATTCTGCAGGACGAAGCATAATTCCATGATTCTTAATACCCTCTGAGGAATACAGACGGATATAGTTGTTGGTGTAATCCATCTTGCTGGCTCCGCGGTTTGCAATAAATCCATCGATGTCATCTTCCTTCTGGATCGCTGCCAGAGCAGAGCTGTCCAGCGTTTCTATTACTGCCTTGATTCCGATCTGAGCCAATATAGCTTGGAATGCAGTCGCCGTATCATTATCCTGGGACTTGGTATAAATGGTTGTCTCAAATCCGTTTGGATATCCTGCTTCTGAAAGCATCTGCTTTGCCAAATCAAGATTATACTCATAAAAATCCACCGGCGAATAAGCCCAGGAATCAGAGGTACAAAATAGAGGTGTGGCCTCTCCCAGACCGCCGGATAAGGCTTTGGCCACCTGCTCCCATTCAATGGCATGCATAATCGCCTGCCGGACCTTTAAATCTCCCATTGGATGCTTGTCGCTTTTGCTGTTCCAGATAATGTGCTTGATATCGGCACAGTTTGCATTTTTCCTTCCAATGCTCTCAAATCCGGCCTGTTTCACGGCATTGATAATTGCATCATTTTCAAACTTCATCGCCACGCTGACTTCTTTATTCAGAAGAGCCGACATTAAAGTATTGGTATCCATAACCATATCAATTTCCAGCTCATCGATATGGGGGAGCCCTGCAATTCTGTAGTTATCGTTTTTGGTGTATGTAATCTTATTGTCAACAATAAAAGACTCCAGGATAAACGGCCCCGTTCCAACCGCATGGGTCTTGCACCACTCTTCTCCATTCTTCTCATACGCCTCTTTTGAGATAATAAAGACATCTCCTATGACACTGTCCCAGTCATTTGCCCATTTCTCATACTGAATTTCAATATGCCTGTCATCAACTACCGTGATTTCTTTTGGGGATCCCAATTCACTGGCCTTGCCATTATCAATATACTGCTGAAGGTTCCAGGCCACCGCTTCCGCATCGCAATCCGATCCGTCGTGGAACTTCACACCTTCCCTCAGCTTAATGCTGAATGTCAGATTATCAGGATCTGCATAAAACTCTTCTGCCAGCCATGGGTAATAATTGCCTTCTTCATCAGCCCTCCCCAGTGATTCAATGACAGGCTGTGCGCCGAAACGGTCACTTGTGGTTGTTGACTGGGGCATAAAGAACGTATTATGGACCTGGGGAATGGCGACCACCAGCTTTCCTCCTTCCTCAATATCCGCAGGAGCAGATGCTTCGCTTTCTTTGGATTCTGCAGCCGTGGTCTCACCGCTCTGGGTGGTTGTTTCAGCGGAAACTTCGGTTTTCCTGCTTCCTCCGCATCCGGCGGTCATGCCTGCCGTAATAACCACTGCCAGTGTCAGCGACACAATCCTCTTTGTCAATTTCATAATGTAATCCTCCTTTAAATAAGTCATCAGCTTATGTTTAAATGAATCTTATAGCTTTTAATCATATAAGAAACATGCTACCTCATGATGGTCTCCAACATCACGAAGTGCCGGAATTTCCTTGCGGCACCGCTCCCGTGCATGATCACATCTGTCATGAAACGGACAGCCCGAAGGCCTGTTCGTAAGGCTTGGCACCTCACCTCTGATGGGTACCCGTTCTCTGGATTCCTCAACAGAAGGATCCGCCACCGGAACAGCGCTTAACAGTGTTTTTGTGTAAGGATGGAGCGTATTGCCATATAGCTCTTCACAATCCGCGATCTCCACCACTCTTCCCAGATACATGACCAGAATCCGATTGCTGATATGTTTCACAACCGCCAGGTCATGAGCAATGAATAAATAGGTGAGCCCCAGCTTGGACTGCAGCTCCTCCAGCAGGTTAATGATCTGTGCCTGAATGGAAACATCCAGTGCTGAGATAGGCTCATCGCACAGGATCAGATCCGGTTCGGAAGAAAGGGCTCTTGCAATTCCGATCCTCTGCCTCTGCCCACCGGAAAACTCATGGGGTACCCGGTACTTTAACGCAGGATCCAGTCCTACGATCCGGAACAGTTCATCCACCCTTGCATTGTATTCTTCCTTGTTTTTTACCAGCTTATGAAGAAGGAGGGATTCTCCCACAATGGACTCGGCCGTCTGCCTTGGATCCAGAGACGAGAACGGATCCTGAAAGATCATGGATATCTTTCTTCTGAACGGATACATCTTTTTATCGTTAAACCCCGCAATATCCGTACCATTAAAAATGATCTGCCCCTCTTCGGGTTTGTACACCCTCATAATGCATCTGGCCAGAGTTGTTTTGCCGCAGCCTGATTCCCCTACGATGCCAAGAGTTTCTCCCTTTCTGACCGAAAATTCAATTTCCTCTATGGCTTTTACATCTCCCACCTTCTTCCGGATCATGCCTTTGTAGATGGGGAAATACTTCCGGACGTTTTTGACTTCCAGGCAGATATCCTCTCCGATTTCTATTCTTGGTGCCTTTTTTATTTCCTTAGCAGCAATTTCCTCCGCTTTTACCAACTTCTCTACTACCGACAAATGACATGCGGCAAAATGCCCCTTCCCGATTTCCTTGAGTTCAGGTTTTGGACTTTCCCTGCACTTATCCATACGGTATTCACAGCGCTCATAAAAGGGACAGAATTCCGGTCTGGAGGCAGGATTGGGCGGAAGTCCGTCAATGGGGATCAGGATACGGTCTTTGGGATCATCAAGCCTTGGGATCGCTCTGAGCAGTGCCCTGGTATATGGATGTTCCGGATCCGCAAACAGCCGTTTCGCATCTGTCATTTCCACAACACTGCCTGAATACATGACATAAATGCGCTCTGCAAACCTGGCCACGATCCCCAGATTATGTGTAACAATAATGACTGCAGTATTTGTTTTCTTGGCAATATCCCTGATCATTTCCAACAGCTGGGCCTGAGTCGTCACATCCAGAGCAGTAGTCGCTTCATCGGCCACAAGTATCGTGGGTTCCGATGACATGGCCATGGCTATCATAATACGCTGGCGCATACCGCCTGAAAACTGCTGAGGATAATAGCTGAAACGTTCTTCCGCATCCGGTATATTAACCAGCTTCAGCATCTCAATGGTGCGTTTTCTTGCCTCTTCCTTATTCAGCTTAAGATGCTCCATAATGTTTTCCTGGATCTGATAGCCTATGGTCAAAACAGGATTTAATGAGGTCATGGGCTCCTGGAAGATCATACTCACTTTTCCGCCCCGCATTTGACGCATTTCCTCGCTGTTTTGACCATACTCCAGCATATTTCGTTGATCTCCCCGGATGTAGACCTCTCCCCCGGTGACTTTTCCGGGAGAACTGATCAGCTGCAGCATGCTCATCATGGTCACTGATTTCCCGCTTCCGGATTCGCCTACAATGCCAATGATTTCTCCCGGATTCAAATACATGGATACTTCATCCACAGCCTTCACGAGCTGGCCATCCGTTTTGAAACAGGTTTCAATATTTTTTATTTCCAACAAGTGTTCCATTTTTGTCTCCTCCTATCAAACCTCGCCCCTGAGTCTTGGATCCAAGGCATCCCGTACGCCATCGCCGAACATATTAAGGCAGATAACCAGCACCGCCACACAGACGCCCGGAGTAAGTGCAAACACAGGGTTTTGGAGAAGAAACAGCCGGCCGTCACTGACCATACCGCCCCAGGAAGCAGTGGGCGCACTGATTCCAAGCCCGAGAAAACTAAGTCCAGCTTCTGCCAGAATGGTCTGTCCTACCTGCTGGGTCATCATGACAATAATAGGTGAGATGCTGTTGGGCAGAATGTGTTTCAGCATCAGCCTGAAATTTTTGTTGCCCTGCAGCTTTCCTGCCATGATATAATCCGCCTGTTTGATTGTAAGAACCTGTCCTCTCATCATTCGGACGTAACCTGCCATGGAGGATATTCCCAGAATGATCGCTAAGTTGCGGATTCCGCTTCCAAATACGGCTGTCAGGGCCATTGCCAGGATGATCTGAGGGATGGCACGGATAGCTTCCATGATTCTTGTAATTACATCATCCACAATCCCACCGAAATACCCTGCGACCATTCCGAAAAAAGTACCTGCAATGCAGGCAATCATCACTGCAAACACACCGATGATCAGGCTGACCCTGGTTCCATATATGATCCTGCTCAGCACGTCCCGCCCGTAATTATCTGTCCCCAGAATATGATCTTTGCCCGGTCCCTGTAAAAAGGAGGCAAAATCCGCATAATTCGGATCATAAGGTGCGATCAAAGGTGCAAATACGGCCATGAGAACAAAGACCGCAACTATAATGGCGCTGAAAGCGGCAACCTTTCTCGCAAACAATGTCCTAACTGTTTTTTTCCATCTTCCGTTATTTTTCATGATTCTGTCTCCTTATTCATAGCGGACTCTTGGGTCAACCACTGCATATAAAATATCCGTCATAAGGTTGATGATACAGGATACAAGAGCCGTGACCAGAACACATGCCTGAACAACCGGAATATCCCTTGACTGAATGGCCTTTACAAATAATGAGCCCATTCCGGGAATGTTAAAAACGGATTCTACAAACATGGATCCTGCCAGCATGGAACCGAGGCGCATCCCCAGGATGGTAATAACAGGAATTAGGGCATTTTTAAGCGCATGGAGATAAATGACCCTTCGCTGTGAAATTCCCTTGCTTCTGGCTGTCCTGACATAATCCTGGCGGATAACCTCCAGCATACTGGAACGTGTCTGTCTGGTTACCGTAGCAATTCCTCCTAGCGCAAGACAGAACAGAGGCATAATGGTCTGTCTTACGCCCGTCACCAGATCCACGTGAAACCATGTAAACCCATAAGATGGAAGCCAGCCAAGCTTCATGGCAAATACATACATGACTAGCAGGGCAATCCAGAACTGAGGCAGACAGGCCGTTATATTGGCGATCAGGGTTACCGCCGTATCCGCCGGCCTGCCCCTGTATACTGCGCTTATAACCCCAAAAAGTATTCCAAGAGGAATGCTTATTATGAATGCACTGATTGAAAAAAACAATGTAATCGGTATTCGTTCATTAATGATTTCCAACGTACTTTTATGAAACTGTGTAGATTGTCCCCAGTCACCCTGGAGCGCTCCTCCCAGCCAGCTGAAGTACCTGTGAAGGACAGGCTGATCCAATTTTAATTCATGATATACCCTGTCGTATTCTTCCTGCGATACTTCTGATCCCAGCATGGCATAAACCGGGTCTCCGGGAATCAGGGATACCAGCATGAATGTAAAAATGGATATGAGAAAAATGATCAATATCATCTGTCCCGTGCGTTTTGCTATGTATGCCTTCATTTCATCTTTATAGCAGGAGCTTATATCCTGCCATATTCCTCCCTCCCTGTATAACTCCTTTTTTTATTTCCACTGTTTTTGCTATTTTCATTATTGTTTTTCTCTGATATAATAACAAAATAGCTGATTTTTAATTGATAATGCTTCATCTCCTTTTTTTTATATAATTTTTTACTACTTTCAAGTTATAATTATATCTTTAATTATGCAACTTTTCCAATAACCCTTTCCTATTTTTATTATAGCCTTTGCTTATAATAAAAATGATACATTTTAAGAAAGCAGGAACTTCCATGGACATCAGATATCTGGAATACATACTTGCCCTGGCTGAGACCGGAAATATGACCAGGGCTGCCAAAAAGCTTTACGTATCGCAGCCCACCCTCAGTCAATTTCTTACCAAGCAGGAAACAGAACTGGGGACTCCCCTGTTTCAAAGATCCAGCGGTACCTATACACTTACACCGGTAGGCAGCCTCTATGCGGAATATGCCAGAAAGGTAATCTCCTTAACGGACTCCCTGGAAAAAGACATCAAACGTGTTTCCAACACCAGCCGTATCCGCATAGGTACATCCGCTTCCAGTGCCCTGCAGATGCTGTCCAGCATCCTGGCTGATTTCCGCAAGTATTACCCCAAGGTAGAACTGGTTTTATCAGACGATAATCTTCGTTCCACCAGCAACCTCATCTTCAGGGGCGAACTGGATCTTGCCTTTGTAACGGCCAATTCCCTGGAACAATACAAGGGACAGAGTATTGAATTGAAAAAGGAAGAAGTTGTATTTGCAGCGCCCAGCATCCATCCCTATTGCCAGAAGCTAAGCGGAAGCCGTAACCGGACCTTAAACAGCCAGCAGCTTTTGGAGCACTTTGATAAATATCCGTTTATTTTACAGCATAAAGGTTCCTGTATCAGATATCTGGTCGAAGATTTTTTTGACAAACAGGATTTTAACCCGACCATAGCCTGCAGCACTTCCCATGCCCAATCCATTTGTGATATGGTATCAAGCAATATTGGAGTAGGCTTTATCCCGGCAGGGAATGAAGTTTCCACGAAACAAATTACCTTTTTTTCGCTGGAACCGAGAATATACCGGATTCACTCCATCCTTTACCGGAAAGATTTGATCATGAATCCTCCCCATAAATATTTGATTGAGCTGGCTCAGGCATATGTAAATACCAGTTGGAACCAATCTTAACTAATCATTACAGAAAGGCAAAAAGGAAATCCCTGATACTTGCAAAAGTATCTGGAATTCCCTTTTTTCATTTTACTATGTTTGAGCCAGGATCTGCTGCCTATTGCATAAAAAAACCTTCAAGCCCGGCAGATTACCTGCCGACAGCTTAAAGGTTTTATTTGCGTCCAAATGGCCACAATCTTACTCTTCAACAAACATGTCCTTACCAACGCCGCAAACTGGGCATACCCAATCTTCGGGTAAATCTTCAAATGCAGTACCTGGCTCGATACCAGAGTCTGGATCACCGATTTCAGGATCGTACACATATCCGCATGGCTCACAAACATACTTTCCCATCCCTATCACCTCCTTTAACTTCACTGTGCTTTCTTTATAGCATATTATACCATTTTTATCAATAGATTTATTTCACATGTCCTATTATTTATTTCTCCGAAGACCCTGTTATTTATAAAAAATCTTCTCTCATAGGTGTAAAAATATCTACCAATATCCCCTTTTCAAGGCAAACGCATCCATGGACGATGCCATCCTGCTTTAAAAGAGTATCTCCTGCCTCTACGATCTTCTTTTCATCACCAATGGTGAACTCAAACTTACCGCTGGCAACATAGGTGATCTGGGTATGGGGGTGGCTGTGGAGGCTTCCTATAGCCCCCTTTTCAAACTGGTTTTCCACACACATCATTCCATCACAGTATGCCAGAACCTTTCTGACAACGCCATCTGAAGCCTGAACTCCTTCTATATCCTTATTAAATACCCACATCTGATCTTTCTCCGGCTTTTTCATCTTGTCTTCTCCTTGCTCCTTCCTTTTATAAGCCTAACTCCAATTTTTCCACACCTCCGGCCGGTATCCAATCGTAGCCAGCCTTCCGTTTCTTACAATCGGAGTTTTCAGTACCTTCTGGTTCTCTAAGACCTTTTCATCTTTATCCTCACCGGCAATGTATCTGATAAGCGTCAGGGCTTCCTGATCCTTGCATTTTTCATCAAGCATAGCATCCAATCCTCCTACTGCCAGTTTGACTCCATTATACTCGCCTTTGCTCAGCCCCTTTTCTTTCATATCAATAAACTGGTATTTGATTCCGCGTTCCTTAAAATAGCGTTCTGCCTTCTTGGTCTCAAAACATTTTCCGGTTCCAAAAATTTGTATATTCACGGGCCTTGTCCACCTTTCTGGTACGTTCTTCCTGACAGGCCCATTATAACACAGGGAACCCTTGGTTTCAATAACCAGGGGTTCTCCATTTTCATCGTCTTATTTTACATACCGCTGCAGTGTCTTTCTCACTGCTCCAGGGCCCTCTAACATTTCATAAAGCATAGCTTCAATTTTTCCGGAAAGGCCGGCTTTAACCAAATCAGTTCCAAAAAGAACAGGATTGGACAAGATCTCTTCAAGTCCCTCTTTTCCTTCAGGCTTTTCTCCCAGCCTGATTCCCTTTAACTGTTCTTTTAATTCTGAAAGCATTGGATCACTGCTGATCTCCATGGCATTTCCCTCATCATCCACACCCAGGAGATAACGGAGCCAGCCGGCAATTGCCAGAGGAATAGCGGTCAGAGTCTGCACATCCAGATTATCATCTGCCAGATAAGCCTTTATGGTCTCTCCAAAACGGATGGGGATCTTCTGGCTGGTATCGGTTGCGATTCTCTGTGGAGCATCCGGAATAAATGGATTTGGCAGTCGGTATTCAATAACCTCCCTGATAAAATCCTCAGGGCTTAAGATTCCCGGATCTGTAACCACCGGAAGGCCCTCTTTGTAGCCGATCTGCTCTACAAGGGCCGTTAAGTCCTCATCTCTCATCTCTGCTGCAATGCTGTTATATCCTAACAGACAGCCGTACACTGCCAGTGCCGTGTGCAGAGGATTTAAGCAGGTGGTAACCTTCATACGCTCTGTCTTATTTACCGTATCCCGGTCCGTCATGTATACCCCTGCCTTATGAAGTGCCGGACGTCCGTTTGGAAAGCGGTCTTCTACCACTAAATACTGAGGAATCTCTGCATTGACAAATGGGGCAATGTATGTGTTTTTGCTGGTGATGATGGGCGCCATATCGTCGATTCCATCCTCCTCCAGTAATTTTTGTACCACTTCAGCAGGCCGCGGAGTGATCTTATCGATCATGGACCAGGGGAAGGAAACCTTGTTTTCATCCTGAACCCAGGAAAGGAAACTCTCGGAAGCATAACCTTTTTTTGTCCATGCTTCAGCGATGGATACGATACTGTCCCTTAATTTTTCTCCGTTATGGCTGCAATTGTCCATGCTGACCAGTGCCAAAGGAGAACCTCCTGCAAGATACCGTTTAAGAAGAAGGGCTGTCACCACGCTCATGGCATGGCTGGCTTTTTCCGGGCCCTCTTCCATATCCTTTTCCACAACAGGAAAAAGCTCTCCACGGAAATTGGCAAGTGCATATCCTTTTTCAGTGATGGTAAAGCTCACCATCTGAAGAGAAGGGTTCTCAAACGTCTGCACCAGATATCCAAAATCCGTTTCATTGCTCACATCAGCCTTTACGCCCCTTGCAACGCTTGCCACGACCTCCCGGTCCATAGTTCCATCCGGTTTTAGGCTGACCATCATGGTCATATTATCAAAGGGGGTATATATTTTATCAATAATATCATAATCAAAGGTATCTGTCGCGATGATGCCGCTATCCTCAAGTCCTTCGTTCAGCAGGCGCTGCTGCAGAACTGCGATGAATCCCCGGAAAATATTCCCTGCTCCAAAATGGATCCATTTCGGCGACTTATCCGTGTTTGACCTCATTTTTTCCCAGTCAAATTCCGGCATCTTTACGGAAGCCTTTTCCCAGGCTTCCAGGTTTGTTAAACAGGACCGATTCAGTTTCATAAATCCATGCCTCCTATTTTCTATTTTTATGGGTCTTATCAATGGCTTCCCAAAGACCTAACAGATAATTTGCTCCAATGGCCCGGTCATACAGACCATATCCAGGACGAGCCTGCTCTCCCCAGATCATGCGGCCGTGATCCGGACGGATATATCCTTCAAAGCCAGATTCATACAAAGCCTCTACAATGGCAAACATATTTAAATCCCCGCAGGAAGAAAGATGAGCCGCTTCATCAAAATCCTTTTCCGAAATATGGTGCACATTCCTGATGTGGGCAAAATGAATCCGCTTCCTGTTTCCAAACTCCCGCATCATGGCCGGAATGTCATTGCTTAAATCGCTTCCCAGACTGCCGGTGCATAAGGTCAGTCCATTATAGGGATTGCTGTTTAAATCAAGAAATGTCCGGATATTTTCCGCATTGGTAATGACCTTTGGAAGTCCATAAAGAGGCCATGGCGGATCATCTGGATGAATTGCCATCTTAATGTCATACTTCTCCGCATAAGGAACTACTGCATCCAGAAAATATTTCATATTGTTCCAATATTGCTCCCGTGTCATGGACTGATAAAACTCAATGTCCTGAGCCATGGCATAAAGCCGCTCCGGTTCCCAGCCCGGAAGGGAGTATCCTCTTGCTTTTCCCTCCATGGCCTTTGCCATCTTTTCCGGATTCATCTGAAGAACCTCATCATGACGGTAAGCCATAACATAACTTCCATCTTCCGTCTGATAAGCAAGATCACTTCGTGCCCAGTCCATTACAGGCATAAAATTATAGCAGAGACATTTGACCCCAACAAGGCTTAAATGCTCCAGGGTCTTTATATAAGCATCAATATACTCATCCCTGGTGGAAAGGCCTTTCTTTATGTCTTCATGAATATTGACGCTTTCGATAACCTCCATCTCAAGACCGGCTTCATTGATCTCCTTTTTCAAGGCTTTTAAGGTCTCCAGGGGCCAGACTTGTCCCACGGGTACCTTGGGCAGGCAGGTAGCCACACCGGAAACCCCCGGTGTCTGGCGGATCTGGTCAAGGGTCACGCTGTCATCCCCAAAGGGAAACCAACGCATAATCATTTTCATGTTTGAATACCTCCGTTTCCTTACTCCTTATTCTTTTCTAAATACAATTGTTTGTGACTATTAAGTCCTGACTTAAGTATATATCTAGTATACTAGTAGTTCAATCAGCATATTTCATAAATATCTTATTTTTTTTTGTATATTTTGTATAATGTCAATCGTACTCAATGGTTTGAAATCAAATCACAAAAAAGCGGCAATAAGAGACTGAAGCTTTCCTTCTCTTATTACCGCTTCTATTATTTTTTAAATCATAAAAGCCAACATCACAGAAAATACTCTGAATATTGCTTTCGCAAGGCTTCTTCATCGATTTTATATCTGGATAAATGCTTTTCCATCAATCCTTTTGCTTTGCTTCCGTCCTTAGCAGCAATGGCTTCCACAATAGCCTGATGGTCGGAAATTGTCTTCAAATCCTTTACTGCAATCAAAGACATGCTGCGTATTCTGTCAAAATGTATGGTAATGCTGTCCATGAGCTGATAAACCTGATCCTTACCTGTTATGTGAAACAGCAGCCGGTGAAATTCATCATCCAGCTTAAGAAGCCGCTCCGGAGAACGATTTTCCAAATAAAACTCCTGAAGCTTCACATTCTCTTTCAGCTCCATGACCGCTTCTTCCCCGGCCGTCTTACAGGCCAGTTCCACAACTGCGCATTCCAGTACATTGCGCATAAAAATCGCTTCTTCCACCAGCTTATAATCGATCAAAGCCACTGCGCTTCCCTTTTGAGGATAAATTTCCACGATTTTCACCTTTGACAGCTCAATCAGGGCTTCTCTCACCGGAGTCCGGGATAAATTCATTTCTGAGGACAATTCATTTTCGCTCAGCATACTCCCGGGAACCAGATCAAGATGTATGATATTATCCTTTAACATCCGGAGTGCATATTCCCTTCCTGTTTCTTTGGAATACCGTTCTGTCAGCCGCATACCATGACCTCTTTTCTCAAATTCTGTTCATTCTAAGAATAAGCGAAATCAATCTCATTGTCAAGCACTAGTATACAAGTACGCGGTTTCCAGAAACCTCCGGCCTCCGGACAATCTTAATATCTCATTGGAATGATTTCCAGATAATCCTTAACAGTGGCACCTGCCAGGAACATATCTATGATCTGCTTTCCTAATGGATTTAAATCATCGGTATAATAATTCATCAGCTCCTGCTTAAAGAAGTCTGTCAGGATTTTCGCTCCGTCGTCGTATCCCTGAATGCCTACCTCCTGCTGGGTTTCCGGCCTTAAAAAAGCTCTTCTGATGTACTGTCCGTCTATTTTTAAGGAATCAAGGCCAAAGCCAAGAAGCGGACAGCGGGCTTCCACAAGATGCTCCGGTTTAAATTTGGCGCTTCCTCGGCGGGCAATGTACTCTCTGGCAACCCACTGGGGCATAAAGCTCACCTCATATGCACCGATATGCTGGTTGGGAATCAGGACATACCGGGTATTGGTTGAACTTAAAATCTGGTCAAGCAAAAGGTTTGCCTGGGTCACCTTTTTACCGGTTGCAAAAGGCCAGTAAGATCCGACCCCTTCACTGGTCATTTCCAGGGAATCGATAATACTTGGATTATTGAATCCTCTTGGGGCCACAAGACGCCATAACCAGGCCAGTGCCGGAGGCAGTATGTGTAGAATACCAAGAATACCGTATGTCGGATTTTCTTTCGTACATGCCGGAGTCCGCACGCCAAAGCTTCTCACGTCTACTTCCACAGGTGTATCTATAGCTTTGGGAACCAGTCTTCTTGGTAAAACAACACGGGGGTTGGGGCAGGGCTTTCCGTTCTGATCCAGGGTATGTTCCCAAACCAGACAGGTGGCACCAGGTACTGCCTGCATGTTTAAGAAGATTAGGGGTTCTTCCGGCTGAATCAGTATTTTCTCATATTGGGGAGAGGAACCATAACACTTGATGTTATCAAGGCGTAAGAACCAAGCGGATTCCGCATCCTTGACCACCAGCTTTTTGCTGTCATTCTGCATCTTGGGGTGGCATAATGCCATGTCATCTGTCACCGGTATCAGATCACAGGTTTCATTTAATACCAGGTAGTTCTTTTCACCTGTAACAGTATTTCTTCCTAATATAGCCCTGCCATCCATTTCCTTGTGAATATCTTCGATCATTTCACTTTTACCGCCGCCGGAAGCACCTTCGTGCATGATGACGATCTCATTGTCATAAGGAGTGATTACTTTTACCGTTGATGCATGTGCCGTTACCCAGCCTTCTTCTTCTCCAATATTAAGAAGAACTCCGTAGATACCCTTTTTGGCACTTGGACCGGGATATAAATTATAGGAATATACTTCATGAATTTTATCCAGACGGTTATGAACCACGATCTGCTTACCGTCAAAATGGGTATGCCGAAACGGAGGAGCCAGAAATACAACCGCTCTTGGATTAAAGTCAGAAGAAATCTCGTCAATATTTAAAAATCCCTGCAGATCTGCAAGTCCGGCTGCGAAAAATCCAGCGTTTAAGGGGGCGATCAGGATTGAATCATATCCATACTCAAGTCCGCCTGACTTAAATGGGAAAAAAATCAGCTCCTGCTTTTTCAGCCAGTCAAAGGTTTCCGTTCTCAGAGTTTCAAAATCAGACTGATAAACCTCCTCGTATCTGGGTTTATCCGTTGGTTTATTATCTGCAATTAACAGACAGTCAGGATCACGTCTTCTCATGTAATCGTCAGTATAATTGACTACGACTCCGTTTTTACACTTAGTAGCAGTAGCTTCCAAAACCTTGCCTTTTCCTTCTACTTCATATTCAATGTAAAACTCGGTATTTTCAGAATTCCCCATTGCCAGCGTCAGCAAATCTTTCCTGGTCTTTGGAATAACGACACCTTTTGACTCAGCCAATATATCTGTTACATACTCGGGTAAATTCATATCACGTAAACATTCCAGCATATTTTCCTCCGTTCCTGCGCAAGCCCTTATGCACATCTGAAGTTTGCGCCAATCATCGGGCAGGCGCAAACCATGTAGTTAAAATGATCTTCTTCAACCTTTGTTTCCCAATTTTATTAAGTATTACATAGTTTCTATTTTAATATTCCAGGCATGTGATTGTTCTGCTGTTTTTCCAGATGCCTTTTATAAAATCATGCCGAATACCTTCTTATCTGGTTGTTAAAGTATTCTACTATTCATTCATCGCCTCCCTCCTTCGATATATATAAAGCCGATATCCAATTCATGGATATCGGCTTACTTACAACTTAGAATTAATTCTACTTTGTGACGTCTTCCGGTGTTATTTAGATGTATATAGCTCTTCCAAATTCCTATCAACAGTAATGACAATAATCTTTTCACCTGTTTTCGTGCTGATATCCGAGTGAGTGCTGATTATAGACACATCAATAACATCGGTTAATATTTTCTCCAGATATTCCCTTCCGCCCTCGAACAGGGAAGTCCGGACTTTCTTAAGCAGCTCAATACCCTGGGCGCTTTCCGTCAGTTTCTTCTCGGAAGGGCTTAAGAATCCAATTAACCTGACTATGATCATATCATTTAACACATAGGTACGGATCGTCTTAGGACCCCTTCCCATATATTCAACTTCAAATTTACTGACAACTTCACTGATTTTAGCTTCCAGCTGACCTTTTGTCATATTACATCACCTGTCAGATACAATATCATGAAAACCTGGGCCTGTCAATGATTTTTTAACCTCATCAAGTAAGCCCACCGTTTCATTGCCGGAAATACATAAGTGGTGTGAGAAGACTTACTTGTATCAGAATGTGTAAGCCCTTTCCGACAAGCTGCGGCGGCAACTATGCCTGGGATCATTTTTATTATGGATTTTTGATATTATTTATGATAGAATATAAAAAATCACTTCTCGGTAATTCTGATTCTAAACATAAACCGGGATATAAAGGAGAATAAAAATGCTACTCTGTATTGGCACTGCTCCGTGCAAAGTCTGAAACGGACGAAACTGCACGGAGTAGATCGAATTCGTCCGTTGGGCTTTGCACTTTTAATAAATCATAAATATAAAGATTTTATTTAAAAAAGGAGCAAAGTCATGTTAAAAAATTTAATAACAAACGTCAGGGAACTTCGTGATTTTCTGATTTTATGGATTACACAGTCATTTTCAGCCCTGGGCAGTGCAATGACCAACTTCGCACTGGTGATCTGGTCTTATCAACAGCAGGGGTCGGCTCTCACCACCTCGTTATTGGCCATCTGTTCTTATGCACCCTATGTTCTTTTGAGCATTTTTGCAGGCGCACTGAGTGACCGTTGGAACAAAAAGGCTACCATGCTGCTCAGTGACAGCTTTGCTGCGTTATGTACTGTTTCCGTGCTTATTCTGATGACAACTGGTAAACTCCAGATTTGGCATCTGTATTTGATCAATACCCTGAATGGATTAATGAACACGGTACAGCAGCCGGCGTCTGATGTGTCCATCAGCCTGTTGGCCCCGCAAAAGCATTACCAGAAGGTCAGCGGGATGCGTTCCTTATCCAATTCGTTGGTTACCGTACTGACACCTATGCTGGCGACCGCCCTGCTTTCTTTTGGAAGCATCCGTCTTGTCATCCTGTTCGATTTAATTACTTTTTCCATAGCGTTCCTATCACTGTTATGCTTTGTCAAAATCCCGCAGGTCACAGAGGGTCACGGCTTGGAGAGAGAAACGGTATTACAGTCTGCCAAAAGCGGCTTGCGGTATCTTAAAGATAACCGGGGAATTCTCGATCTGATTCTATTTTTGGCTGTTATCAATTTTACTGCTTCTATTTTCAATGCTGCCCTGCCTGCTATGGTACTATCACGTGCCGGCGGCGGAGAACTGGCCCTTGGCATGATCAACACTGTTACGGGAATTGCAACAATGGTCGGAAGCATTTTGGTTTCTATCCTGCCACCGCCCAAAAGCCGGGTCCGGGTGATTTGTAATTGCCTGCTTTTTTCCATGAGTACCGAGAACTTTATCCTTGCTTTTGGCAGGAGTACTCCCGTATGGTGTTTTGGCGCAATTCTTGGCTGGATATTTATTCCTGTTATGAATGCCAATATGGATGTTCTTTTCCGTACAAAAATCCCCATTGAAATGCAGGGCCGCGTCTATTCAGCAAGGAATACCTTGCAGTTTTTTACCATTCCCCTGGGATATTTATGCGGCGGTATTTTGGTAGACCGGGTGTTTGAACCGTATATGGCAGGGCAGACGGCGGGCAGTCTGTGGACCGCACTGTTTGGGACAGGAAAAGGCTCCGGCGCAGCGATGTTATTTTTTGTGATCGGATTTTGGGGTGCCTTATCATGCCTGCCCTTTCGGGCAGACAGAAATATATGGAAACTGGAGGAATCGTTTTAATAAATAAAACCAGGGGGTAGTTTATATATGAATAAACCAAAAGTAGCGTTTGTATGCGTCCATAATTCCTGCCGAAGCCAGATAGCAGAAGCTCTTGGCAAGCACCTTGCCTCAGATGCCTTTGAAAGCTATTCTGCCGGGACAGAGACTAAACCGCAAATCAACCAGGACGCAGTGCGGCTTATGAATCGACTTTATGGTATAGATATGGAGCAGACCCAGCATAGCAAGCTCCTATCTGATATTCCTCCGGCAGATATTGTTGTTACAATGGGCTGTAATGTAAAGTGCCCGCTCCTGCCCTGTAAATACCGGGAAGATTGGGGACTTAACGATCCCAGCGGCATGGATGATACCGTATTTTTAGAAACCATAACCCTTATCCGGGATAAAATTTTAAACCTTAGAGACCGTATCCAAAACGGAACTATATAAAATAGGCTGGCAGGTGCTTTGGCATTTGCCGGCTATTTTATTGCATTTGGTAATCATACAGTCCTTACCTGTGAAAGCTGGTTAAATTTTTCATTAATATATGGTAAGATATCTATAAGAAAAAATTGTTTACTCATTATGAAAACAGAAATTTAATCAATAATTCTAAGGCGGTGATCTTGTGACGAAAGATATAGAAGATAGTAAATATGACGATTTGATAAGAAAGCTGAAAATTGATTGTAAAAAATGCAGCGGCTTATGCTGTGTTGCTTTGTACTGCACAAAAACGGATGGTTTTCCTGCCAATAAGGATGCAGGTATACCATGCAAATATCTGGATTCAGATTTTTGCTGCAAAATCCACTCCAGACTAGCTGACAAAAATTACAAAGGTTGTTTGGCCTATGACTGTTTCGGAGCGGGACAAAGAACGACGCAACGATATTTATCAGATGGAACATGGAACGCAGATTCAGAACAGAAAGATAAACTTTTTCAGATATTTATGATCGTATACCAGTTACACCAGATGCTATGGTACCTGGTCGAGGCATATACTTTGACATCAGATGAACTTCTAAAATCAACGATTGATTTGCTTATCTCCGAAAATGAACAAATGCTACAGCAGCCCATGGATCATATTGCAATGCTGGATCTCTCAGAATACAGATTAAACGTGAACAAGGTATTGAAACAGATAAGCTCCGATATTTCAGCAAATGATACATCAAGTCAATTTCACGGTTTAATCTATTTGGGAAAAAATTTTAAGAAAGCAAATCTTGACAGAAAGAATTTCAGTATGTCATTAATGATCGCTGCAAACTTATCCGGATGCAGCTTATGGAATACGAACTTTTTAGGCGCTGACCTCCGGGACGCAAACATAAAAAATGCAGATTTGAGTAAAAGCATCTTTTTAACACAAATGCAGATTAATTCCGCACTCGGAAATTCAAATACAAAAATCCCCATAAATTTAACACGTCCGGCAACGTGGGAAAAATGAGCCGGTTATTCCGGCATGGTTATGCGGTAAACTTATATCAGATAGCAAAAATAGTCGAGAAGTTTCTCTCTCAGTCAATGTAAGATAAGGAGCATAAGGTGGTGAAAAGATGGAAGAAAAAATCGAGGCTGTCCAGCGGATGCAGGATTATATTGCGGAGCATCTGTCAGAAAGTATCACACTGACTGCTTTATCAAGCGTTTCCTATTATTCGCCGTGGTATTCCTATCGACTGTTCTTGCAGCATACCAGCATGACGCCAGCCGATTATATCCGGCGCCTGCGGCTCTCAAAGTCAGCAATCAAGCTTCGGGATGAATCCTGTAAAATTATAGATACTGCTTTGGAACTTGGATTTGGCAGCGTGGACGGCTATCAGCGGGCGTTCTTCCGTGAGTTTGGGTGCAATCCAAGGGAGTATGCGAGAAGCCCTATTCCGCTCTATCTTTTCACGCCTTATGGAGTCAAATATCGAACACTCAGAAAGGAGAAACAGATGGAAACTGTAAAAAGTGTATTTGTGCAGGTTATCGAAAAACCGGAACGTAAGGTGCTTATCAAAAGAGGTTTGAAGGCTGCCGACTATTTTGCTTATTGTGAGGAGGTTGGCTGTGATGTGTGGGGGCTTTTGCAAAGTATCAAATCCATGAGCGGTGAACCGGTTTGTATGTGGCTGCCCGCAAAATTAATTGCTCCCGGTACCTCGGAGTATGTGCAGGGAGTCGAAATGCCTGTGAATTATAATGGAGTTGTTCCTGATGGATTTGATGTTATTGCGCTTCCTGCCGCAAAATATCTGATGTTTAAAGGAGAGCCCTTTGCTGAGGAGGATTACTGTAAGGCCATTGAAGATGTGCAGACAGCAATCAGTAAATACGATCCAGCTGTCATTGACGCACAGTGGGATTCATCAAACCCTCGCATCCAGCTTGAGCCTATCGGCACAAGAGGTTACATTGAACTTCTGCCAATTAAATGACAAAGAAGCACAAGATGGCTTAAATAAGCCGTCTTGTGCTTTTTGTCATAAGCTGAGAATCGTTCAGTTATATAGCGGCAGTGTTCCCGCCCAGATACTCTTAACTTTCCGCCTCTTTTTAAGCCTGATCAATTCCTTTACCAATATCCCGCCTCATATACTTATTTTCAAAAGATACCCATTCCGCCGCCTGATAGGCATTTTCTCTGGCTTCCCTTAAATCCGCTCCGATTGCTGTCACTCCCAGCACTCTTCCGCCATTGGTCACCACTGTTCCTCTGCCGTCAAACTTGCTTCCTGCATGAAAGGCAAAATATTTCTCCTGTCCCTTAAATGCTTCCAGTCCGGCAATGGGATACCCCTTTTCATACTTCTCCGGATACCCATCTGACGCCAATACCACGCAGACCGCCGCATTATCTTCAAACTGCAGATCTATCTGATCCAGAGTTCCTTCAATGCAGGCCTCAAAAATCTCTACAATGTCATTCTTCATCCGCGGAAGCACCACCTGTGTCTCCGGGTCACCAAACCTGGCATTGTATTCCAATACTCTGGGGCCTTTTTCCGTCAGCATCAGTCCGAAGAATATAATTCCCTTAAATTCCCGGTCTTCTGCCTTCATGGCATCCACAGTCGCCTGATATATATACCGCCTGCAAAACTGATCCACTTCTTCCGTATAAAACGGACTTGGAGAAAAAGTTCCCATTCCCCCTGTATTAAGACCCTGGTCTCCGTCTTTTGCCCGCTTATGGTCCTGGGCGGAAGTCATGATTTTAACAGTCTTTCCATCTACAAAGGAAAGCACCGACACTTCCCGGCCCGTCATAAACTCTTCCACCACGATCCGGTCTCCTGCTGAGCCAAACCGCTTATCAAGCATTAAATCCTCTACCCCGTGTTCCGCCTCTTCTCTTGTGCCGCAGATCAGGACTCCCTTTCCCAAAGCCAGACCGTCAGCCTTTAACACAATAGGCATTGGGGCTGTTTTCACATAGCTTAATGCCTCTTCCGGAGAATCAAAGACTTCATATGCCGCTGTGGGAATTCCATACTTTTTCATTAAATCCTTGGAAAATGACTTTGACCCTTCCAGCAAAGCTGCACGTTTTTGCGGGCCGAACACCCTTAGGCTTGCTGCCTCAAATGCGTCCACTGCTCCTGCAACCAGAGGATCATCCGGTCCTATGACGGTCAGATCGATTCCCTTTTCCCTGGCAAATGCAACCTGCTTGTCAAAATCCATGACTCCTATATCCACGCATTCTGCAATCTCTGCAATTCCTGCGTTTCCAGGGGCGCAATATATTTTATCAACCTTAGGGCTTTTGGATATTTTCCATGCAATGGAATGCTCACGCCCGCCTCCGCCTATGATCAAAACCTTCATTCCGATTCCTCCTGTCCGTTTGCAATCATCTGTATGGCCTGGGGAAGGATCAGCCACTCTGCCTCTTCCATGACACGCCGCTGCAAAGTCTCCGGCGTATCTCCTTCCCGGACCTCAACTGCCTTCTGCAAAAGAATCGGTCCAGTATCCATCCCCTCATCTACATAGTGGACCGTTGCTCCCGTAACCTTCACCCCCCGGGCCAGAGCAGCTTCATGAACCTTAAGCCCATAATATCCTTTTCCGCAGAAAGACGGGATAAGGGACGGATGAACGTTGATAATCCGGTTCCTGTACTTTTGTATCATGGATACCGGAATCGCAACCAGATATCCGGCTAGAACGATCAGATCAAGGCAGTACCGGTCAATCTTTGAAAGAAGCGCTTCATAAAAACCATCCCTATCCTGAAAATCCACAGGAGATATGCAAAAAGCCTCAATTCCATGATTTCTGGCCCGTTCCAGGGCATATGCGTTCTGGTTATTGCTGATGACCACCGTTACCTCTGCATTGGTGATCCTTCCACAATCTATTGCATCTAAGACTGCCTGAAGGTTGGTTCCCCCGCCGGAAACCAATATACCGATTTTCAGCATAAGGTCACGCCCTTCTCTCCTTTTTCCGTATGGCCGATCACGTAGGGAACCTCACCAGCTCCTCGGATTGCTTCCAAGGCAGTATCAACATCCGCCGGGTCCACTGCGAGAATCATTCCAATTCCCATATTATAGGTATTGTACATGATCTCTTCCTCTATACCGCCTTTATCCGCCAGCAGGCCAAAAATGGCAGGTACCTGATAGCTGCTCTTTTCAACCACTGCCCGAATGCCCTCAGGTAGCATACGGGGAATGTTTTCATAAAAACCGCCTCCGGTGATATGGCTGCAGGCTTTGATCACTGCCCCGCTGTCTTTTACGCTTTTTAATGTATTAACATAAATTTTGGTTGGAGTGATCAGCGCTTCGCCAAGAGTTTTTCCCAGTTCTTCATAATAAGTATCCAGGCTTTCTTTTGTCATGTCAAACACCTTGCGTACCAGAGAAAAGCCATTGCTGTGAATGCCGGAAGAGGCTATTCCAATGAGCACATCCCCCTCTTTTACATCAGCCCCGGTAATAAGATCCTTCTCATCCACCACACCTACGGCAAAACCGGCCAGATCGTATTCTTCCTCAGGATAGAACCCCGGCATCTCCGCGGTCTCACCGCCGATCAAAGCAGCATTGGCCTGTTTACATCCGTTTGCAACTCCGCTGACGATCTCTGCTATTTTTTCCGGGTAATTCCTGCCGCATGCAATATAATCAAGGAAGAACAAAGGCTCTCCGCCTGCACAGGCAATATCATTGACACACATGGCCACACAGTCGATTCCAACGGTATCGTGCCTGTCCATTAAAAATGCAAGCTTCAGCTTTGTGCCTACCCCGTCGGTTCCTGATACCAGGGTCGGCTTCTCCATGTTTTTAAAGGCTGACATGGAAAATGCCCCGGAAAATCCCCCGAGTCCTCCAAGAACCTCAGGTCTCATGGTTTCCTGCACATGCTTTTTCATTAATTCAACCGATTTATATCCGGCTTCAATGTCCACTCCTGCATTCTTATAATCCATTTTTCTCCTCGCCTCCGATTTTCTTACTTCTTCATCTGGGATAAATATTCCTGATAACCGATCTGATCTAATTTCTCGGCTTTTTCTGCCACCTCGTTTTTTAAGTTTTCCGAGTACTCTTTAAGCTTTCCTAAAAGCTCCTCATCACTGACCGCTAAAACCTTGGCAGCAAGGATTCCAGCGTTGGTTCCTCCGCCAATTGCAACGGTGGCAACCGGAACTCCGGAAGGCATCTGGACGATGGAATAAAGAGAATCCACTCCGCCAAGGTCCGAAGTCTTCATGGGAATGCCGATCACCGGCATTGGGAACAGGGCCGCACACATTCCCGGGAGATGAGCCGCCTTGCCTGCGCCGGCGATTATTACCTTTACGCCTCTTGCTTCTGCCGTTTTCGCATATTCGAAAAATATATCCGGTTCCCTGTGGGCGGAGATCACCGTCATCTCGAACTCCACTCCCAATTTTTTCAAAACATCTGCAGCCTGAGCCATAACAGGCATATCAGAATCACTTCCCATAACAATCGATACTTTTGCCATAGTAAATTCTCCTTTTATTTTGTTTGATGTAAGTATTCATTATTAACAGTAATACAGCTTATTAGATAAATTAATAATTAAAGCTTATTATTTTATCTTTACTTATTAATTATAATACAAGTTTTTTTCTGCTTCGTCAATGGTTTTCTAAAAATTTTGCCATCGCTCACGGGGTGTACAAGAATGGCGGGAGAACCGGAAAGATATCTTACTCTCTCCGGCCTCCCGCCTGACTATGTATGGTTAATACTTTCCGCCTCCAAATGAGGGTTCTTCAAAATAAACCGGATCAATATTAAGAACCGGGTCCTCATGAGCTTCCCCATAAACCGGCTTTTCTGGCCGGGAATCTCTGGACTTTGAGGATTTCACTGTTTCCTCCTCGCCCTCATAAAGGTCAAAGCCCTCAACAAGTCCCTTCATAATCTGGGCCTGGCCTGACAGTTCTTCACTTGCTGCAGCACTTTGCTCCGCTGTGGCGGAGTTCGTCTGAACTACGCAGGAAATCTGGTCAATTCCCTGTGCCACCTGATCAACTGCCACCGCCTGCTTGTCAGAGGCCAATGCAATCTCTCCAATAATTGCGTTAATGCGCCTGCTTCCTTCCACGACTGCCTGCATTGCCTTCGCTGTCTCTGCAGTAATCTTGGTTCCGTTTTCCACGGCCTGCATGCTTTCTCCAATGAGAAGCGTGGTGTTCTTTGCTGCTTCTCCAGATTTGCTTGCCAGGTTACGTACTTCATCCGCCACAACTGCAAAGCCTTTTCCGGCTTCGCCGGCACGTGCGGCTTCAACGGCCGCATTCAATGCCAGGATGTTGGTCTGGAATGCGATATCCTCAATGGTCTTTATAATCTTTCCGATTTCATTGGACTTATCACTGATCTTCATCATTGCCTGGTTCATTTCTGACATTTTCTCACTGCTCTTTTCCACATTCCTGGTTGATTCCTCTGATGTAGAACGGGCGTCTTTTGCATTTTGGGCATTGACATTTATCTGATTTGATATATCGCTTATAGCAGCCGCAAGCTCCTGAATGGAAGAAGCCTGTTCCGTTGATCCCTGGGACAATGCCTGGGCACCGGAGGATACCTGCTCCGAACCATTGGCTACCAGATCAGCCGATTGGTTAATGCGGAAAAGGGCTTCGCTCAAATTATTCCTGATTCCGTGCATGGCCATAAGAATAGGCTCATAATCCTGGACATATTGTTCCTGGTGCTTGGAGCTGACCCGGAAATCACCGATTGCCAATGATGTGAGCAAGCTGCTGATATCGTCAATCATGTTTCCAATATTGGAAATGGTGGCCCGCATGCTGTCGGCCAGAACGCCCAGTTCATCCTTTGACTTGTAATTCAACTGAATATGAAGGCTTCCCTTTGACATTTCCGATGCCGCCTTCTCGATCTCTTTGACCGGCGATACAATGCTTCTAGTTGTAAAAATCGAAAAGCCCAAAGTAACTAATACAGCAATGAACTGTAAAGCGACCACTACAAGCTGAGTGATTCCCGCCATTTGCTGGGCGGTATTATAATTGCCATCGGCGTTCTCCTCGGTAACATCACTGATCTTTACCAGATCCTCCTGAACCTTTATGAAATAAGGGTTTAACGATTCAAAGAATATATCCGCTGCCTGTCTGGTTTTATTTTCCCTTGCAAGACCAAATACCTGATCCTTGAAAGGCTGAGCCTCATTTAAGGTATTTTCGATGCCGTCCACCAGGGACTGATCCCCCTGATAATTTTCCCTCAAAAATTGAATCTTGTCACGGAACGTTTCCAGATCCGCCTCCGCAGCATCAATATATTCCCCTGTAGTCTTTAAATCAAGGCTCATGGTTGCATATCCTACATTTTTAGCCGCGGACTGAATATCACCTCTCATCTCAAGTGTCTGCACATCGATCTGGTGTCCGTTTTTAAAAAAATCTACAAACTTACCGTTATTTTGCCTTAAGCCTATCACGGAGATTGTGGAAACTAATAAGAACAGCACGAGGATAGCTCCAAAAGCAAGTCCAATTCTTTTACCAATCTTTAAATTCTTCACCTTTGTCCTCCATTCACTTTATCTATCCTATTTTTGTATACGAATGAATCAAGGCGATAAGATTTCATATTCCGCCGATTCATAAACTCAAGGTTGAAAGAAGTTTTTCTTTCAACCTTAAACCTTTGTATATCTTATCGGCATGTTCTTTTATTTTATAAGCTTTTTAAATAAAATTTGTTAAATATTTCAATATTTTTAGTTATTTTAAACAATTAGAGACCTGCCAATGGAATATTTAATTCCTCGGTGCCCTTTAATACGAATCTGCCGTCATCAATAATTATAATCCTTTTTCCGGAAGCCGTGACAGCCTCGATCCTATCCAGTTCCGCATAAGGTATGGTAATATCCGTATGGCAGCTGAAATAGGCCTTTGATACATCTTCTTTCCTGAGAATGGAAATCTCATTATCTCTGGCGATGATCTCCTTCCCATTAGGATTGTAAACAGGACTGTCCTCCGCCCAGCTGTAACAGGTGTCACCAACTGCAAAGTGGGGGCCCATCTTTTCCACAATGAGGATGGGCAGTTTATCGAGAATTCCAAACTTACGGGCCATGGCATAAGCCGTGGTATTGGTTCCTATTGCAAATTCTCCCATGGGAAGGGTATCGTGGTTCTTTAAGATTACCTGCTTTACAAGTGCTTTTCCTTCCTCCTGATCCTCAAAATTGCTGCAGGAATAGTCCTTTATCATACCATTTTCAAAGGTCATGACTAGGTCTTTAAACTGGAAATCCGTAATATATACCGTACTGACTGCCAAAGTTCCTTCCGTTCCTGTTAGTCTTGGGGACGTAAACACCTCTCCAAGGGGAATGTTCACATCAGCCACACAATTTTCAAATTTTGTTTCCTTATCCCTGTCTTTTAACGGGCGAAGGGCTACTTTCAGGTGGGTCTTGTTGTTACCTTTTCCCGTAACCTCCACATATTCAGCCTCATCAAGAACATCGATAACCGCCTGCTGGATTGCCTTATATTTTTCGTAATCAAGGGTGTTGATGGTAATGGTCTCTTCAAAGATCTTCTCAAAGTCTTCTCCGATTTCCGGTACCGGGAAAGCGATAATCGTAAAGCTTGTCTCATCTCCTGGTACGTATTGGTTGAGAATTCTTGAGGTTTCATTAGACATTTCCGCTGAAAGCTTTTCCTGTCTGGAATCCAGGTGGTTGGCTTCCGGCTTATTTACCGGTTCAAAGCCTTCCTTTCCAAAGGTTTCCATTACCGCTGGACCGGCAAAGGCTGCTGCCTGTTCTTTGTAGGTTTCATAAGCCACCTTCAAAACAGCCGCTTTCCGGTCTTTAAACGCTTTATTCAGAAATAGGGCATCGTCGTACCGATGATCGTAAACATACTGCCTGTTGGGAGATGTGCTGTAGTAACCGTTCTTCCGGCCGGCATTAGTATTGACTGTCCAGACAGCCGCACGGCAAAGGATCACTTGAAGTCCAAGTTTTTCAAAATTCTCCATGGCATACTTCACCATACGTTCAAAGCCAAGCTCATAGCGAATCTGGACCGCTCCCTTTTTCTTTAAATCCCTACCCATAACCTCAAAGCCTTTGCGGTACCCTTCTGTGTAGGTATCCGCCATAAGGCGTACCGTTTCCTCTGGCAGGGAATTTAAGAACTCTGCGGTTTTTAATTCTGAATCGGAAATATACTCACCAAAGTAATACAAATACCGAAGATCATTTAAGTCATTATCCCGGATGATATCCGTTGCAAAGGAAAGCGTCGGGTCAAGTCCTTCTCTGACCCGGAACGTAACCGTATGATCCGTATAATCGCTGACAAACCAGTAGATCACTTCCTTTATTCGGGAAACCTCAGGGATTTCCTCCTCAAATATATTGTAAATTTCAATAAGCGTTTCATTTAATATGGTTAGATCCGTAAGCCTCCACTCGTGAACAAAGACAATGTCTCCACGGATCTCTTTATACAGATATGAAAGAAGCTGGCCATAGCCCTCTCCCAGCTTTGATACTGCATATGCCGGGTCTGCATAGCTCACCTCATAATGGCCGGGTAAAATATCCTGGTAAAGCTTCTGGTTCCATTCTCCTAAAACTTCCACCGGAGCTGCTTTCTGGTCTCCAGACTCAATGAACCGGAGATACTCCCCCATCATGGTGATAAAGGCTGCTGTCCTGGCAAAATAATCACGATACGGTTCCGGCACGGTTTGTTCCGATACCATCTGACTGATCCGCTCCATAGACAGTTCAAAGCGCTCTTTAATATTCTCATTTTCCTGCTGAAACATCATTTGATAATCCATAATCCTTACCCCTTTATTCCTATAATGATAAGAACTGCCCAAAGAATGATAAGGCTCAGACTGATCCCCATTCCTACTTTAGACAGTATGTATTTTTTTTCCCTTTCAAAGAAAGAAAAAACACCATAACCAATTGAAAAAAATGAAATCAACAGACTGCAGAAGCAAACAGCCGCTACATTAAGCTGCGCCTGGCCTTCCGCCATTACAGAGCTGATGATTCCAATAATTCCAAGTACAAGTGCCCCAACCGCAAGTCCCAGGCATAGAAAGCTTCTCTTTGCAAAGGATTTCCTAATGTAGGACACTTTTTTCTGCTTTTGCACGCTTTTTCCTCCTTATTCTTACTCTTGTATACTGTACGATTTTATAAAGGATGTATCCCAGGATACCTCCCAGCGTATTCAGTATCATGTCATCTACATCAAAGCAGCCCACCTTGAAAACAAGCTGGATGGTCTCAATGCATAAGCTGAACAGAAAGCTTAACAACGTCGCATTAAACCAGCAGCGACTTCTGCGGCTGATGATCGGAAGAAAGAAACCACAGGGCATAAAGCCCACAATGTTTCCCACAATGTTAAGCAGAAAGGACCTCATTCCGACCACATGGCGGTAAATAATAAAACGCCGTATTTCCTTAAACGGGGTTAAGTTGTATGCATATTCCTGCTGAGCATGGCTCCCCCTGCCGAAATAATCGGAAAAAAATAAAAAGTATGCCAAAAAGATCAGGTAAAATATAAAAATTACCCAACCCATCTTCTGCCGTTTTGTCGCATTTCTAATCATAACAGCTCCATCTATATGCGGAAAAAAGAGAGAGGCTGCTTAAAGCCACACCTTTCCACCAGCATCCTCTCCTATAATAACAGTTAAAATGTAATTTCAGATTTTCTCTTTAACAAGAACGCTCCGTTTATAATTGATATGGTCCCGGCGGCAATTCCGATAACTGTCACTACAATTCCAACACCAATACTTAAAGCTCCAATATTTCTCATCGTTTTATAAACTCTTTCCATATCAAGTCTCCTTTCCTCTCTCCTGCCCATGTTCTCTGGGCATAAAGGTATACCCGCAGGGTGTTTCTTCTCTCCTGCCCATGTTCTCTGGGCATAAAGGTATACCCGCAGGGTGTTTCCTCTCTCCTGCCCATGTTCTCTGGGCATAAAGTTATCCCTGAAGGGGATTATTTTATGCCATAGACTTCATAATAAGCGTCAATGGCCTCTTTTATACCATCATCAATAATAACTTTTCCATTATACTCCCTGTTATGCAGATATTCAATGACTTCTGCCATGGAAACGATGGCGGCGGCCTTAAATCCATACTTTTCATGGATCTCATCCAATGCTCCCTTGTCCCCTTTTCCCTTTTCCATGCGGTTTAAGGAAACCATAAGTCCTAAAATCTCTACATTTCCCTGAGCCTTTATGATAGGGAAGGTCTCCTCAATGGATTTTCCGGAAGTAGTTACATCCTCAATGATTACCACCCGGTCTCCATCCTTTATGGGGCTTCCGAGGAGGATCCCTGCATCACCGCCGTGGTCCTTTTCCTCTTTTCTGTTTGAGCAATACTTAATTTCCTTACCATACAACTCGTGAAAAGCGATGGCAGTGGTAACACTTAAGGGGATTCCCTTATAAGCCGGCCCAAACAGAACATCAAAATCATCCCCAAAATTATCGTGGATGGCCTTTGCATAGTATTCACCCAGTTTTTTAAGCTGTGCTCCTGTCACATAAGAACCTGCATTCATAAAAAACGGGGATTTTCTACCGCTTTTCAATGTAAAATCGCCAAATTTAAGGACATTGCTGTCTACCATGAATTCAATAAATTCCTGCTTATACTGTTCCATATTGTCATTTTCTCCTTATTTTATGTACTTATCAATCTCTTCTATATGTATTGAACTTGCTTTACAACCCAAATATTTTTAATAATTACACCTATACATTCTTTGACAAGAAACAATTGTGTAGGCTGATTGTTATTCGTAACAAAGATAAGATTTTCATAACCATCTAGCGTTTTTTCCATCAAAAAATATCCTGCTTCTGCGCTTTCTGCCTCTTTAACGCCATGACAACATCTGAGAAATGATACTCCATTATTTGTCTTGGTATCGCGCGTCTCAAATAAGTATTCCCCATCTTTACAAAAATAACATAGTGTGTGCTGTACATTAACAGCCTTGTTTTTTATCAACGTCTACCATTCCTTATTGAGGGCATTGACTTATAATTCGTCTTCATACTGCTATGAACGTAGTTTTTGGAATATTTCAGTGTATGTTTTACCATAAATTGTTTGCTTTTTGCCAAATCTATTAACAAACCTGGCCTGATAAAGTACATCCTTCCTTTGAGATATACCTTTTCCAAGCCCTTTCCCTTTAAGTGATTTACCCAATAGTCCTCCTTCCTGTGTAAATTCGGGGAAAGAATTACGGCTAGAACATTCGTCCCTAATTTTACCATACTCAATACGTATTTTCAATTAACAATCATTATAATTTAGTAACCATTTACCCAACATGCCCTTATGGGTCATTCAACAGCTCCTTTACTTCTATTAATTTTATAGATAAATTCTCGCTGTTATCAAAGTTATATGTTTAATGGTAAAAATAGACAAATAATTTATTTAGACATATTTCTGATCATCATTTATATACTAATAAATTATACGTTTCTAATTATTGTTATCATCGTTATAGTAAAAATTTATATTAGAAGTTTTAAAAAGTAATGTTATATAATTATCAATACGATTTAAAACGTCCGATTTATTTATTCGTTAAATGACCTCGACGTTTTAGCTAGGTTATGTATCTACATAGAAAAATTTTGAAATGAGGACAGTACCGATACTCAACGCAAAACAAAAAAGAATGCAGACCCTTAATAGTTCAATGATCTTTACACTCTTTCATGATATACGACTATTTATGCAATTACATTAAAATCCAGATGACCTTCAGCAATTAACGCAATATTACGATTTGTTTCTAACCATAGTGTAAAGTCTATTCAATTATCACGGAGAATAGCGAGTACGTCCGTTCATTATGGAAACAGACGGCCTTTCAGATATGAAAACATATAGATTTTTCAACAAAGGTGGACGGTCTATACTGTATTGTAACAATGGCAGCAGTTATTATTGGGAAAGGTAAAGCATTATAATGGTAAAAATAGGCCAGGAGCACTTAAACTCCTGGCATTTTATTATGGTATTTCACTTGCAATTTAAAGCGTTTTGCAGCCCATTTACGGCTCAAAAGCAGTAAGTTGAAGAAGTTATGGCATGACGTTTCAAGCAGTAAATGAGTCTGTTTTAATACAATTTCTAAATATGAGAACGTCCGGATAATCCACGCATTATTTGTCCTTCCACCACCTGGATCTATACCGTCTTTATTAAACAATATACTACATATAAAATAACTTGTAGCAGCTTTATTTAAAATGATTCTGTTAACGTACAGCTCCTATCAGATCCCTGATATCCTCTACGTCATATTTCTTCATATAATCCTCTATGCCCCTGGCTACTTCTTCCGCTGCATAAGGATTCCGGAAATTGGCCGTTCCAACGGAAACAGCCGTAGCTCCTGCAAGAATGAATTCTATGGCATCCTCGGCATTCATGATCCCACCCATACCGATAATGGGGAGCTTCACTGCATTGGCCACCTGATATACCATGCGTACCGCAATGGGCTTTATTGCCGGACCAGATAAGCCTCCTGTTTTATTGGCGACTGCAAAGGTACGGCGGTTAATATCAATTTTCATACCGGTTAAGGTGTTAATAAGGGACAGCACATCTGCTCCTCCGGCCTCTGCTGCCCTTGCCATTACTCCTATGTCCGTTACATTGGGGCTCAGCTTCATGATAACGGGCTGCTTTGCATATTTTTTAACTTCCCTTGTTATGGCCTCTACCGCTTTGGGATCCTGGCCAAAAGCGATTCCTCCCTCTTTCACATTCGGGCAGGAGATGTTGATTTCCAGCATATCCACCGGCTCATCCGCCAACCGCTCCACAACTTCGATATAATCCTCTGTTGTCTTTCCGCATACATTGACAATGATTTTCGTATCATACTTCTTTAAAAACGGAATATCTCTCTTTATAAAAACTTCCATTCCCGGATTCTGAAGGCCGATGGCATTGATCATGCCTCCGTAGGTTTCCGCGATTCTAGGTGTGGGATTACCTGGCCAGGGCACATTGGCCACGCCTTTTGTAACCACAGCCCCCAAATGATTTAAATCGATCATCTCGCTGTATTCCTCACCGGAACCAAAGGTACCGGAAGCAGTCATAACCGGATTCTTGAGCTCCACTCCGGCCAGATTCACTTTCGTATTCATCTAAAATTCTACCTCCTCAGCCTTAAATACCGGACCATCCTTGCAGATACGCTTATTGTGAACCATGGAATGCTCGTCCACTGACTTGCTTTTGCATACGCAGGCAAGACATGCCCCAATTCCGCAGGCCATCTTTTCCTCCAGGGAAAGATAACATTCTATTTCATTATCTAGAGCATAAGCCTTAAGAGCCTTCAGCATGGGGGTGGGACCGCAGGCAAAGATCACATCGCCTTTTAAGCCCAGTTCCCGGATTGCATCTAAAACATTGCCTTTCGTTCCGGCGCTTCCGTCCTCTGTTGCAATATAAGTGTCCCCATATGGGCAAAATTCTTCATTTAAAAACAGGTCATCCCGGTATCCAAGTACCACCTGTTTCTCACAAGGCAAATGTTTTGCCAGTTCAAGCATAGGTGGAATTCCGATGCCGCCGCCGATTAAAAATGCCTTTTTTCCTTTTGCGCCGGCATCCAGGGGAAATCCATTGCCCAAAGGTCCCAGGACCTCAATGGAATCTCCTTCCTTGTAATGGGAGAACTCTTCCGTTCCTCCCCCCACTACCCGGTACACCAGCCTTAAAAGACCCTTGTCCTTATCTGTCTCGCAAATGCTGATGGGGCGGGGCAAAAGCTTTGCTCCATCCTTTGTATATAGGTCAACAAATTGTCCCGGCTCTGCCTGGGCAGTGATATCCTTTGTCTTAATCCACATGCTGTATACATCGTCTCCCAACCGTGTCTGGCTGGCAACCACTGCGATTTCTTTTACCTTTGCCATGCGATCCCCCTATAATACCCTGTTGATATCGGTGACCATGTCAATAACTGCCTGTCTGGAGGCTTCACCGAAATGCTCTTCGCCAAACCGGGCGTAGCTTTCAGATTTATAGGCTGCAATAATTCCTCTGGAGGAGTTTACAATAGCTCCCAGGCCGTCCTCGTTAAAGCATGGCTTTAAATCCTCTGCCGTTCCTCCCTGAGCGCCGTATCCCGGAACCAGGAAATAGGTGTTTGGCATCAGTTTACGGAGAATCCTGCTCATCTCCGGATAGGTGGCCCCAACAACAGCTCCCACATTGCTGTAAGCGCCATCCATACAGTCTGCTCCCCATTCCACAACCTTTTCTGCAACCAGCTCATACAGCGGCCTTCCATCAATCAGCTGATCCTGGAATTCCCCGCTGGAAGGGTTAGAGGTTTTCACCAGAACAAAAAGGCCTTTGTCTTCTTCCTTGCACACATCCACAAAGGGCTTAACGCCATCGGTCCCCAAATATGGATTGACCGTAAGGAAATCTGTACCGAAAGCAGAAAAGCTTTTGTTTCCAACCTTCACCTGACCGATATGTGCTGTAGCATAAGCGGCTGATGTGGAACCAATATCTCCTCTCTTAGCATCTCCAATGACGAAAAGCCCCTTTTCCTGGCAATAGTTAACAGTCTTTGTATACGCTTTCAAGCCTTCGATGCCAAACTGCTCGTACATGGCAATCTGTGGCTTAACGGATGGGATCAGATCATAAACATGATCAACAATTTCTTTATTGAACTGCCAAATAGCTTCCGCAGCGCCTTCTAAGGTTTCACCGAATTCTTCAAATGCCTTTTTTATAACATGCTCTGGTATATAGTTTAACATGGGGTCCAAACCTACGCAGATTGGGGCTTTTGTTTTCTGAATTTTGTCTATTAACTGCCTGATCATAGCTTCCTCCTTGGATCTCTTTTCCCTGATTTTTTTATTCTTACCAATTCTATCATAAGAAAGAACTGGCTTCAAGCCTTTTGCCAAACTGATCGAAAAAATCCTGGTCCCGGTCATAAGGCATCAGATAAAACTGCTTTAATACATACATGCTGATTTTATTTGCCAAGGTCTGATCCCCATCTTCTTCCAGCTTTCTTTCCAGCCGCTTTAAAAAGAAATGCCAGTCAGATACAAACTTTTCATACCGTTTTACATCCGGGGTATCAATCCATTTGCGCACCTTGACCTTTGCCCTGTTTTCTTTCCTGCACTCATGTACCTGGAGAAAATACTGAAATCCCTGCTCATCATAGATCCGCCCTAAGGGGAACAGGCGGCAGATCCCCGGCCGGTAGCTATGAATCCCGCATCGCCCTTCCTGGTTTAAAAAGCCGCACCTTTCCTCGTTTCCGCTCATTCTTAAGTTTGGAAGCACGATTCCATCCACCACGTGAAGCTCCAGCTTCTCTGCCAGCAGTTCCTCCAGAGTACAATTAAGATTTTCCGTCAGCCGGAAACAGTCAAGGGGATCCAGGGTAACCGACTGCCCCATCCCCTGGCAGCATGCCGAGCAGCCTTTGCAGTCTCCGCAATCCGCCTTTACCATATCGTTTAAGCTATATAATTTTCCATCTGAGATTTCTTTCCAATCAATTTCCCGTTTCATGAATAGTTTTCCTCAACTTTCTTTTTAGCAAACATGGTTATTCTATCATCTCCTGCCCGTACATTCAATGGGGGATTCATATGGCAGCGAAAATTAAGCTTCCCTGCCATGCGTTTTACAGAGATCCATGAAAACGTTCATCGTTGAAGTCAGATATTTACTGCGATGATAAATAATATTAAAGTTTCTTTTTAAGCGTGGATTTATTGGTACCTGTTTAATAATGCCTTCGGCTATGTCTTTTGCTACGAGAAGATATGGCAGGACGGCAACTCCAATGCCTGAAGAAACTCCCTTTACAATGGCCTGTGTGCTGGTGCTTTCCCACAGTGGATGTACTGATAATTGTTCCATGGAAAAGTAGCCCTCTAATATCTCGCGGCCTGCACTTCCTTTTTCCCTCATCAGCAAATCATAATCCGCAATTTCAGTAAGCGTAATGTGGTCTCTTTTGCTCAAAGGGTGGGAAGGAGATACAATCGCACACAAAAAATCTTCCATGAATGGATCATAAACCATATTCTCCTGCTCTGGAACTGTTTCTATCAAGCCGATATCCACACCATTATCAAGAATATGCTGCTCAATGGCAGTCGAGTTCTTGATAACTGCTTCGATTGTAAGATCTGGAAATATCAGCTGCATTTCCTTTATGATACCGGGTAAAACATGCGTGCCAATGGTTATGCTTGCCCCAATCCTTAAAGTGCCGAGAGTTTCCCAATTACGGATTTTCTTTTCCATTTCATCAAATTGTGAAACGATATGAATCGCATAACTGTAAAATTCGCTTCCGCATTCTGTCGGCAGGATACGTCTTCCGATCCGTTCAAATAAGCGGATGCCATAGTATTCTTCAATTTCCTTGATTGCAAGGCTTACGGATGGCTGCGCCAGATGCAATGCAGCCGATGCTTTTGTAATGCCTCCGTTTTGATATACAGAGACAAAAATTTGAATGTGCCGGAGGGTCATGATCTTATCCTTTCAATTCATAATGAAATTATTATATATTTAATAGAATAATACTATTTTACTTAACAATCAATGGTGAATATACTAAATGTAAGGAGGCGAAACATGAAAACAAAAAAAAATATTTTATTACAACTATTTAAATCCACCTTGTACTTAAGTGCCTTTACTTTTGGCGGCGGGTACGTGATCGTCACTTTGATGAAGAAAAAGTTTGTGGATGAATACCATTGGATCGAAAATGATGAAATGCTGGACTTAATTGCAATTGCCCAGTCAGCCCCAGGTGCCATTGCTGTAAACGGTGCTGTTGTGATCGGTTATAAGCTGGCTGGAACCGCGGGCACCATAACGGCAATCATTGCTACCATTATTCCGCCATTTGTTGCCATTTCGGCTATTTCTGCTTTTTACACAGCATTTAGAGACAATGCAGTGATCAGCCTGATGCTTGAAGGAATGCAGGCTGGAGTCGGGGCCGTGATTGCCTCTGTGGTCTATGAAATGGCGCGGGGTATTGTACAGGGACATAGTAAAAGTTCAAATTTGATTATGATCGGAGCATTTATAGCTACTTTCCTTTTAAATGTGAACGTAGTCTATGTGGTGCTTGTGTGCATCTTAATAGGAATTCTCCGGACGTGGTTTGAAATGGAGGGAAGGAAAAAATGATTTACTTACAGCTTTTTTTGAGTTTTCTCCAAATAGGAGCATTTAGTTTTGGAGGCGGTTATGCTGCCATGCCGTTGATTCAAAGTCAGATCGTAGCACATCATAAATGGTTAAGCATGACTGAATTTACGGATTTGATTACCATATCCCAAATGACGCCAGGTCCCATAGCCGTGAACTCGGCAACCTTTGTGGGAATTAAAATAGCGGGGATTCCCGGGGCAATGGCTGCGACTGCAGGTTGTATTCTTCCTTCCTGCATTATGATTACGCTAATTGCAAAATACTATTTAAAATACAGAGAAATGACTGTACTTCAGAGAGTTTTAAATTCCTTGCGTCCCGCTGTTGTGGCTATGGTAGCGGCTGCCGGGATATCAATCTTGCAATCTGCTTTCTGGGGCAGCAATTTATCTGTAAATTTTTCAAGTACCCGGTGGAGTTTAATTGTTATATTTGGTTTATGCATAATCTTACTGCAGAAATTTAAAATGAACCCGATCTGGGTCATGATACTGGCTGGTGTCATGAAGGTTACTGCTTCTTTGATAGGAGGATGAATATGAAGCTGATTGTCAGAAGGAAACTTGGAAACTATATTGTTTACGATGAGAACAACAGTATCATTGGAGAATGGAGACAAAGCTATTTTAAAGGTGCAAAAATGGAATTTCTTGATACAGGCGGAAAGGTTTTATATACTGTAAAAAAATGCGGGAAAAGAATTGAGATCAAGGGGAAAGACGGCTTCCAATCTGAATGCCGGTTCCTATATGCTCAGGTTGAGTATGGAAATACCGCACAGAAGGGTCTGTTCAGGCCGCCCATGGCAGAAAAATCAGTGTTGGGCACCGGTGATATTGTTATAGTACAGAATGAACAGAGAGATTTCACTATATTCCTAAATGGTATTGAAGCAGGAAAGATGACCCACATGTTGTCTTTGCGGAAACAGCTTATAACTGATTCCTATCATATATCAACGGAGCTATGTTGTGTTGTTTTTATATTGGGAATTTATATGCTTCATGATGATGACATAGAGATTGTATAAATGCTTATAAGCGCGGAAATATGAATGTTGTTCTTCATATCATTTGGGTTAACGATCAAAGTGTTATATTTATGAAACCGTAAATACATCGGTTCACAAATTTTTCACAATTGTATTAGCACTCACCTGTTGACAGTGCTGACAATGTGTGTTATATTACATGTATAACAAATAGCAATGCATCGGAAAACCGGTGACATATAAATTTTCAAAAGGAGGAACCTTTTATGTTATTAACAAGAAGAAACAGCTTATTTGATGAATTTTTCAATGATCCGTTTTTTACGGATGCATATCACAACAGACAGTCCCTGATGAAAACCGACATTGAGGACAACGGAAACGATTATGTCATTGATATCGAGCTTCCAGGCTATAAAAAAGAGGATGTGCGGGCCGAATTAAAAGAAGGATATCTGACCATATGCGCTGACACAGTTTCCGAAACCGAGGAGAAGGACCAGAAAAACTATATCCGCAGGGAACGTTACAACGGCTCTGTGAAGAGAAGCTTTTATGTAGGCTCCGGCCTGAAACAAGATGATATTAAGGCATCTTTTGAAAACGGCATCTTGAAGCTTGTCGTTCCGAAAGAAGCTCCAAAACAGATCGAAGAAAACCACTATATCACCATTGAGTAAACTAATATAGATAAAAAGGGAAGGCCCCATATGGAGGACCTTCCCTTACTTTCTGTACCAGTCGAACGATTTTATCAGCATTTATACTCTTTCAAAAATGCCGTAGTTACATATGCCCCGCTTTTATAAGACTTTTTCTCCATGGCTTCCTCTGCTTCCAGTTTCACATTTATCCACATCTCTTCCGCAGCAATGGTTAAATGAGAAAGCATAATCCCGGTGCTGATCTCCCGCATGGATACAAGAGAAGATGAAGGCAGGAATTCCCTGCAGGAAAATACATAGATTTTGTCATGATAAACGATAAAGCGCCAGGGCTGGGTATTCATGGCCGACGGAGCGAGGCGGACAGCCTTTAAAATATTTTTCATGGATTCTCCGGCTTCTTCCTTAAACACGCATAACTCCTTTAAAGGTAGCCGTTTTGCCGTTGCAGGGTCCCGGTAAAGCAGGGTTTTCGGATAGCCAAATGCAACTACGATCACCTGCTTCTTTCCTGCCGGCCCTGGCTCCGGAATCTTGGTACTCCCAAGATAACAGGTGCCTAATCCTTTTCCGGTCATATATAACAGAATATGCTCCAGCACATATCCTGCATTTGCCAGGTACCCTTCCTTCTCCTCAGAGTATAATACCAGATAATAAGGTGCCTCTACCTTCCACAATCCCTTAACAGGCAGATGCTCTTCCATATTTTCACTTATTTCCAGCTTAATCTGAATATCCCCGTGCAGCCTTGGTATATTATCCCCAAAATAAAGGATGTCCTTGAGCAGCTGCTCCGGGACTTGTTCCTTCTTAAACTTCCTGATCGATCTTCTTTTAAATATCATCTGATACAGATTCATACCTGCTCCCCTCTCCTCTATCCAACAACCAGACTTAAATAAGCCGGCTCATTTCCTCCAAAAGCCCGGCAAACACCTGTAGTGCATCCTTTACCGGTTCTGCTGTCCCCATGTCAACGCCGCAGAGCTTCAACAAGTCTATAGGAGTCATAGAATTTCCGCCGCTTAGAAATTCATAATATCCCTTGACCGTCTTCTCATCTCCCTTAAGAATCCTGCTGCTGATGGCAATGGCAGCCGAAAACCCTGTGGCATACTGGTATACGTAAAATGGTGTGTAAAAATGCGGAATCCTGGACCATTCATAATCGATTTCCTGGTCAACCACCATGTCCGGGCCAAAATACTCCTCATTAAGCCGATGGTATATTCTGCAAAGAACCTCAGCAGTAAGCACCTCTCCTTCCCCTGCACGGCGATGGGTCTCTGCTTCAAACTCTGCAAACATGGCCTGCCGGTAAAGAGTCCCCCGGAAACTGTCCATAAAATGGTTCACAAGGTAAGCCCGTTCCTTTTTATCTGACGTGGTTTCCAATAAATGCCGGATGAGCAACGCTTCGTTACAGGTAGATGCCACCTCCGCGACAAAGATCTTGTATCCCGCATCTATATAAGACTGGTTCTTATCGGAAAACCAGCTGTGGAGGGCATGCCCCATCTCATGAGCCAGAGTAAAGACACTGTCAAGCGTTCCGTTAAAGTTTAACAATACATAGGGATGAATCCCGTAAACCCCCCAGGAATAAGCGCCGCTCCGCTTTCCTTCATTCTCATATACATCGATCCACCGGTTATTAAAGCCTTCTTTTAAAAGAGACAAATACTCTTCCCCCAGTGGCTTAAGGCCTTCTAACACCATAGCCTTGGCTTCCTCAAAAGTATATTTACGTTCTTCCCTTGATACCATGGGCACATATAGATCATACATATGCAGCTCATCCACTCCAAGGGCCTTCTTTCTTACGGATACATATCCATGGAGACAGGACAGGCCCTCATGAACCGCATTTAAGAGATTGTCATACACTTCCTCCGGAATTTCATTCTCCCCAAGGGAATGTGCTCTGGCAGATGGATAATTTCTTGCCTTAGCGTAAAAAGCGGCCTGCTTCACATTGGAAGAAAAAGTAGCAGCCAGAGTGTTACCAAACTGTCCATAGACGCTATACAGGGCCTCAAACGCAGATTTTCTTACCCTTCTGTCCTGCTTTTCCATAAGGGCAACATAATTTCCATGGGTGATTCTGACTGGCTGATTCTTTTCATCCATAATTTCAGGAAACTTCACGTCCGCATTATTAAACATATTAAAGATTTCCGAAGGGGCGGAGGTGGCTTCCATGGACTTTGCCAGTAAGGCTTCCATAGGAGCTGACAACGTATGGGCTTTCTTCTTTAAAATAATTTCCAGAGTTCTGTCATAGCGAGAAAGCTCGGTCGTATTCTTCCGGTAATGATCTAGGGTTTCCTCCGTCATTTCCAGGATTTCCGGTATCAAAAATGATGACAGTCCTGCTGCCTCATAAGAAAGAGACCTGGCCTTTGAGGAAAATTCCTGATATCTGGCATTGCCTGTATCCTCATCTGATTTCTGCTTTCCGTATACAAATAATGTTTCAATCTTTAGGGATATCTCCTCATCAAACTTCAGACAGGAAAAAAGCATCTCGCCTGAATCTGCCAGATGTCCTTCATATCTTTTATAACCCGAAAGCGAGCGTTCTGTTTCACGGAACAGATCCTCCCATGCACTCTCAGAAGGCAGAATATCCGCCAGGTTCCAGGTATCGCAAACCGGTATTTCTTCTCTCTTTTTCAATTAAATCCCTCCACTCCTTCATTTGTGTTTATTCTATCACCCATATTTCAAAGAAACAATCAGCAATATGGAAAATATTTGATTGAATTTATACATTTTATTGTATTATACTATACGAAAACGAACCAGGAGTCCCAAATGAATATTATACGAACGAAAACCCCCAGCCAAACGCAAATCAATGAATTGCTCCGCCTGCAGGAAACCTGCAGAAAGCATGACCATATTTCTCTTACATTTCCCATGGAAGAAGAATGTATTTTTTTCTTATTATACGAAGAAGACAGCCTCTTATCCGCTCTTTGTACATTTTTTAATGAAAGCGGGGACTATGAATGCTTCGCTTATACCCTTCCGCCAAACAGGCAGTCCGGATATTTCATGATGCTTCTGGAAGAGCTGTTGAAGGAGACTGGAGACAATGATCTTATTTTTCCTGCAGAGGAAACCTGTGAAGAAACCGTTCTGACCCTTAACGCCATAGGAGCCGATCTTTGGTATCAGGAACATATAATGGAGCTTTCTTCTTCTGATTTTTTGAAATCCGGGCTGGCAAAGCACAGTCGTTTTTCTGAGTCTCTTACACTCTCCATGACCCGCGGTAATGAAGAGGAACCTTCCCTTTGTACCTTTCTGATAAAGGACAGCCCTGTGGGCTTCTGTTATCTGGATTTAAGGGGACAGTCCGCAGCCTATTTTTACGGGTTTGAAATTACTGAAAATTTACGGAACCTGGGGCTTGGCAGCTCCTGTCTTTCTCTGCTTTTGGAAACCTGCTTTTTAAAGCCCGGATCTGAAAAACTTAAAAAGATTTCTCTTCAGGTGTCCGGCCAAAACGGTCCAGCCATGGCTTTATATAAAAAGGCAGGCTTCCAAATTACAGAAAGCCTGTCCTATTATATTTACTAAACATTATTATATATACGAAACGCTATTTAATATACGATACTACTTTATATACAATACAACCTTTGTATCGATACAACCTCTATATACGATACAACCATTATATACGATACAACCTTTATATACGATACAACCTTTATATGCGATACAACCTTTATAACGATACAACCTTTATATACGATACAACCTTTATATACGAACCACCACTTTAAATACGAACCACCACTTAATAAACGAACCATTATTATATATACAATACACTATTATAAATGCGAAGAATTATTTTATATCCCGGACCATGCAGTACTGTTTTAAACGAAATCGCTTTTCCACAATACAGAAAACCTTAAAATCGAAATGTTCATAAAATTTTACATTGCTCACATTATGTGTTTCCAGGGAAATCATGAGCTTATTTTTATCCGCGTAGTCAATGGCTTCCCTTAACAATAGAGAGGAAATCCCATGATGCTGCATGGCAGGCCTTACAGCCAGATAAATGAGGTGAAGCCGTTTCTCCTGGTTAAGACGGTCCGTCCAGCTGGAATTCAAATACTCCCTGCCCTGGAAAAAATTCCAGAATGTTTTTAAAGAAGGGTCCTCCTTGATCAGATAGCCGTCCGTTTTTAAAAGGGCGGCTGCTTCTGCCAGATAGTAATGAAAGGCATTATAAGGCTGGGATTCATCATCCACCACAAGGATCCCGTTAATATCCGGACTGTCGGCATATATTTCGCAAGTCTCTAAAAATTCCTCCATATCACATTCAAATAATTCCGGGAGCAGACGGCTCCTGGTCTTCCCGTCAGGGATCAACCTGCAGTAAAGCGGATCTCCGGCAAAGCATTCAGTCAGCAGTTCCTTTAATTTCTCAACATCATCTTTTTTTACCCGGTACAATCGGTCGCTATCCATAATCTTAAACCTCTTCCATTTGCTTTAAACTCCGTACCATTTTTCACGGTGTGCTTTTATTGTTCTTCTTCTTTTGCTCGTTTCATTGTTTGTAATTCTCCCCTCAATATTATATAATATAATACGTAAAAGTTGTACAGTACTTTACTACAGAAAGAGCAGCAAAAAAAGTATGATCGACATAAAAAAACACCGGAGCTATACAGAAGATCCTAGAACTTGTCGGAGAAATCGAAAAATCCGTTAAGAATTTAACGGAAATCGACGAAGATAAAAAAAGTGAGGAAGCCTGCTGCAGGGCTTTTCCTCACTTTTTCTTTTTGTATCCTGTTATTCACTCCAGTTATGGTAAGTGGCCTGTACGTCATCTTCCACATCAAGAAGATCCATAATCCGGTTCATCTTCTTAATGGAATCTTCATCTGTCAGTTCCACCCATGTCTGAGGAATCATGGTAACATCTGCTTCCACCATGGGGATGCCTGCGGCCTCTAATGCCTCACGCACTGCGCTGAATTCCTCAGGTGCGGTAATTATTTCAAAGCTGTCCTCTTCTTCCGAAAAATCTTCGGCTCCTGCATCCAGGGAAACCATCATCAGTTCATCCGGATCCATCTCACATTCTTCCTTATCAATGATGATCTGGCCCTTTTTATCAAACATAAATGACACGCAGCCAGGAGTTCCCACATTGCCGCCGCCTTTTGTAAATGCGTTTCTTACATTTGCTGCTGTCCGGTTCTTGTTGTCTGTCAGCGTATCTACGATGATCGCAACCCCGTTAGGGCCGTATCCTTCGTATGTAATGGTCTCATAAATAACGGAGCCTGCATCGCCGGCTGCTTTTTTAATGCCGCGGTCAATGGTATCATTGGGCATATTATTGGCTTTTGCCTTTGCGATAATATCACGGAGTTTACTATTGTTTGCAGGGTCTGGTCCGCCTTCTTTCACCGCTACCGCCAATTCTCTTCCGAGGATAGTAAAAATCTTGCCTTTAGCCGCATCGTTTTTCTCTTTTTTGTGTTTAATATTCGCGAACTTTGAATGTCCTGACATTGTTCCAACACTCCTTTTCTTTCTCTACTTCGTCCTTATAATCTCTAATGAGTCAACATCTTTTCCATTTTAGCACTATTTTTTTCATCTTGCAAGAAAAATAATGCACAGCCGCCGATTCCCTCTTTTTCCTGAGAACAAATGACAGCTGTGCCGGTATTACATTTTTATGTCCGAGAAATCCTCACGAGCCTCAATTTTTCTAAGCTCCTGTCCTTCCTCACGCTCCTCTTCCGGCTGCTCTTTCCGAACCCGGATGGTATGAATGATCTTATTTTCCACACGAAGGATTTTAAAACAATATCCAAGAATAGACACCTCTGTCTCTTCCCCTTCCTGGGGAATCCGGTCCAGCCTGGAAATCAGCAGGCCGTTGATGGTATCATAGGAGTCGTAATCCTCCTCATCAAATTCAATATTCAAGGCCCTTTCCACTTCTTCCAAAGGAGTCATGCCATTGATTACATAGGAACCGTCGTCTGAGGGGACGATGTATTCTTCATCCACATCATATTCATCCATGATATTGCCCACAATCTCTTCCAGAATATCTTCCATTGTCACAATACCCGCTGTCTGCCCGTATTCATCCACTACAATCACCATATGGATCTTTCTGGACTGCATTTCCTTAAACAGAGTATCAATATTTCTGGTTTCCGGAATGAAATGAGCTTCTCTGAGAAGCCCTTCGATCTCCCACAGCTGGCGGGATGCATTCCTTTTATTTTCCACGGCAATAAGAGCATCCTTCATATGAAGGATCCCGATAATGTCATCCACGTCCTTTTTGTAAATCGGATAACGGGAATTAAATCCCTCTTTCAGTATGAAATTTACTGCCTCCCGAAGAGTAATCTCGCCGTCCAAAGCGACCAGATTCTTTCGGTGGGTCATAATATCCCCGGCTTCCTTATCATTCAGTTCGAAGATGTTTGTAATCATCTCCGCTTCTCTGGCCTCTAAAACGCCCTGTTCATGGCCCTCGTTCACCATGGACATGATGTCCTCTTCCGTAACGTTCTCATTATCTGATGCCATATCGATTCCCAACAGCTTTAGGACAAAGTAAGCCACCACATTTGCCAGCCAGGTAAAGGGGATAAGGGGTATCATGATGAGGGATACTACAGGCAGCATACGATAGCCCCATTTTTCAGGGTTCTCTGCCGCACAGCGTTTAGGAATAATGATACCAAAGCTGATCAAAAGCACGATCAGTAAAACGGAAACAAACAGCAGGCTTAAAAGGGATATCCATTGGCTTGGATAAGCCCCGTCTCTTGTTAAGACGGTCCCAAGCCTTGCTCCCAGCTGCTCTAAAACAAAAGCCCCGGTTACCATACCGATTAAATTTGTGGTGATTTGTATCGTATTTACAAATCTGGTCGGTCTGTTAACAATATGTAACAGCTGACCGGCCTTTTTACTTCCTTCCTCCATCTGATGCTCCAGTTCGCTTGTATTTACGTTTTGGATTGCTGATCCAAACCCATAAAAAATAGCGTCCAATACGATAAAAGCAATAAAAATAATCACGCGTATAAGCGGATTGCCATCGTCCATTCTAAAAATCTACTCCTTTTGTTATTTATCATTCGTATTTTTTCTCATAACTATTTAGAAATATACCATTTTATCAGCATTCCGTCAATGGTGAACTATGTATCCAGTTCCAGGCTCACCCTTAATGCACAGTCCACTTCCTGCTGAAGTTCCTCGTCTATATGACAAATCTTTTCTTTCAGCCTCTGCTTATCAATGGTGCGAAGCTGCTCTAAAAGAATCACCGAATCTTTTATCATATCGCATTTTTTTGTATCCAGCTCCACATGGGTTGGAAGCTTTGCCTTATTCATTCTTGATGTAATTGCCGCACAGATCACGGTAGGGCTATGTTTATTGCCTATGTCGTTCTGTATAATAAGAACCGGACGGATCCCGCCCTGCTCAGAGCCTACCACCGGCCTTAAATCTGCATAATAAATGTCTCCACGTCTGATAATCACACTCTCACACTCCGTCAATTATTTAGGAAGTCCGATTCGCCTAAAAGCTCATCGAACGGCTAATTTGCCAAATCCAGGCTGTCTATAGCCTTTGCCTTCATTTACAAATTATGCCTAAGTCTAGTATTGACCTTCTTTGACTCGAGTATTCACTTAAGTTTTTCCGCCGCATACCTTATCATATGTTTTGGACATAGAGTTTGTTATCAGCCCTTGCAAAACCCTTCATAACAATCATTGAAATAATCTTTCGTACCTATGACCCGGCCGTTTTCAAGATACACCCGGGGTACCCGTTTGCCTATGTCGCAGACGATTTCATAATGGAAGCCGCCTCCGGCCGCAGCCAGCTCTTCAACTGTAATCTCTTCGTTTCCCTGCCTGCCAATCAAAACTACCTCATCCTCTTCCTCCGCGTCCTTTATTCCGGTCACATCTACCATGAACTGGTCCATGCAAACGCGTCCTAATATCCTGGCACGCTGCCCCCTAATAAGCACTTCCCCCTTGCCGGAAAGATTTCTTGAATACCCGTCGCCATATCCTACGGGAATCGTCGCGACCGTCATCTCCCTGTCAGCGGTAAAGGTTCCTCCATAGCTTACAGAAGTTCCCGGCTCTAATTTTTTTATGTAAGAAATAAAGCTTTTTAATTCCATCGCAGGCTGAAGCCTGACCGTTTCCCTGTCAACCTCTCCTGACGGATAAATGCCGTAGATGGATATTCCGGCCCGTACTGCATGAAAGTTGGCTCTTTTAAGGTCCAGGATTCCGGCGCTGTTGGAGCAGTGAAGAATAGGAATAGTGATCCGCTTGTCAGAAAGCATGGTTACGAACGCCTGGTACTTTTCTATCTGTTTATCTGTGGCGGACTTATCCTTTTCATCCGCCTTTGCAAAATGAGTGAACAACCCTTCCACTTCAATTCCCGGAAGGCCACAGATTTTCACCGCCTCCTCTGCAGCCTCCTCTGTGACCGGATATCCGATCCGGCTCATGCCTGTATCCACCACCATATGTATCACTGCCTTTTTCCCCGCCTTTTCCGCCAGAGAGGACAGACGTTCCGCCCGTTTAAGCTGAAATATGGATGAACTGATCCCATATTCTACCAAAAGGCTGTATCCTTCATAAGGTACAACGCCAAGGACTAAAATAGGCTTTTTGATTCCGTGTTTTCTTAAAATTACGCCTTCTTCCACGGTGGCCACCGCATATCCCCATACATAAGAATCCATGGCCCAGGCTACCGGAACCGCTCCATGGCCGTATCCGTCTGATTTTACAACGCCGATTATCCTGGTCCCTTCCTTTAGATTTGCCTTCATAGCCTCCATGTTGTGGCGGATGGCATCTAAATCTACTGTTTCATAAACCCTGCTGTATAATTTCATCACTTTATCACCTCGTTCATTTCTACAGGCATTTGCTCCCTAACGTACTAAATGTATCTCTTCCGCCAGTTCCCTGGCAAGAAGGCTGTGATCTCCCTGTTTCTCTTTTACCATGTCTCCGGCACGTCCATGAAGCCATACGCCGTAAGCCGCAGCATCAGACTCTTCCAGACCCAGAGCCAGAAGCCCGGCTATGATCCCGGTCAGAACATCTCCCGACCCGGCTTTTGCCATAGCACTGTTGCCGCTTCCATTGACATAGGTTCTCTGATCCTTTAAGGCCCCAATCGTCACCGCGTCCTTTAACACGCAGGTAATACCGAACCGGTCCGCATATTCTCTGGCAGAGGTGATCAGCTGTTTCTGTATGGTTTCCACAGCGCTTCCCGTGAGCCTCGCCATTTCTCCCAAATGAGGAGTCACAATGATGTTTTCCGTGAAATAGCTGGTCAGCTCCGGGTTTGAAGCAATGGTGCCAAGCCCATCTGCATCCAAAACAATGGGGACGTAGGCATTCGCAAGGACCTCTTCCACCAGATTCCTTACATAGGCCTCCTGCCCCAGTCCCGGTCCCAGAACAATGGCGGTAGCCCACTCGCACTGCTTTACCAATAGCTTTTTAAATCCTTCCGTCCCTGCTTCTGCATCCTCAGCTTCATATGTGGTAATGATGGCTTCCGGAAGTCCGGTTTGAAGGATGGTCCGATTTTCTTCCACTGTGAAAATTTTCACCAGGCCTGCTCCTGTCCGGTAAGCGGCAAGGGCGCTTAAATAGGCAGCCCCGCTCATATTTTTAGATCCTGCCACCACAAGGACCTTTCCGAAGCTCCCTTTATTGGAATAGGCCGAACGCTTAGGAAGCTGCTTCTCATCCTCCGGATCCAGGGTAAAATATTCTGTCTTAAGGCGCTCTAAGCCCTCCCCCGGAAAACCAATGTCAGCTACAAGCACCTTTCCGCTGTATTCCTTACCGGGATAAAGCATGGTTCCCAGCTTTTCATAGCCGAACGTGACGGTTATGTCTGCCTTTAAGGCAATCCCCATGATCTGACCCGTATCCGAATGAATGCCCGAAGGGATATCCACGGCCACCGTAAATTTCGGTCGGCAGCGGAGGATTGTCTCCAGGATCTCCCGGTATCTGCCTAGAATCTCCCGGTCCAGCCCCACGCCAAAAAGTGCATCAACGAGAATATCACAGGTACCGGGAATGAGATCAGAAAATCCTGCCAGATTGACGCCCGTACGTTCCGCTATGGAAACCTGAGTCAGATATTCACTGCTTCCCTTGTCTCTTCCGGCAGCCAGTAAGGCAAAAACCTGATATCCTTTCAAATGCAGCATTCTGGCAGACGCGACCCCATCCGCTCCATTATTGCCGTTTCCACATAAAATCCATATCCGGTCCGTTTTCTGCCCCTGCTTCATCACTTCTTCTGTAACCGCCAGGGCGGCTCGTTCCATAAGCACCAGAGAGGGAATCCCTATATTCTCTATGGTGTAGCGGTCCACCTGCTTCATCTGTCCTCCTGTAACCAGATATCTCATATATCTCCCACCTTTCCGCATTCCTGCCCTCGCTTTTGGGGCATAAAGGTCTATAGAAAAACTACCGGCAGCGAAGAGACTTCCCTTCACCTGCCGGCAGGCATGTTACTCCATTATTTCAGATTGTCTGTTTCTTTCTTCCTCGTTGTCCTGTATGCTGCAGACCCGGTAAGATAACCGCATCAGGCTTTCTGATAGATGGACATTCTCCACAACCACATCATCCGGCACGCTTAAATCCGTATGGGCAAAATTCCAGATCGCCTTGATTCCTGCCTTCACAAGGCGGTCTGCAATCTCCGGCGCCTTTGTCTTTGGAATGGTCAGAGCCGCAATCTGGACATCATTATCTTTTACGAACTGTTCCAGATCATCTACGCTGCGGATCTCTATCCCGCGGACCACAAGGCCGATCAGACGCGGATTGATATCAAACATTCCTTTAATGAGGAAGCCCCGCTTTTCAAAGTTTGCATAATTGGCAATTGCCTGTCCTAAATTTCCAGCGCCTATGATAATGATATTATGCTGCCTGTCTATTCCCAATATCTTCCCGATCTCTGCATATAAATACTTTACATTATAACCATAGCCCTGCTGGCCGAATCCGCCGAAATTATTCAAATCCTGGCGGATCTGAGAAGCGGTCACTTTCATTCGTACACTTAAATCATTGGAGGAAATTCGTTCTACTCCATCTTCCATTAATTCTCCCAGATACCGGTAATATCTCGGAAGCCTGGTAATCACTGCTTTGGAAATTTCTTTCTCTGACACTTCTTCACCTTCTTTAACTTAATCTAACTAACATTATTATAACTGCGTGACAAAATAATGTCAAACGGGTTTTATCATTGTATCCTTGAAAAAAGGAAGGACCTATATTATACTATTTCTATTGCCTTACATTTATACAGGAAGAAAACACCCTTCGGATATACTTATATGCCAAAAACAGGAGAAAGAGGAAATACCTCAGGGCATACCTTTATGCCATAAAACGGGCAGGAAAGAGGAAATGAAACATGATTTTGTCATGCAATAATATAAGCAAAGCATTTGGAAGCAATCAAGTGATCAAACAAGCTTCCTTCCATATAGAGGACCATGAAAAAGCCGCTATTGTAGGAATTAACGGCGCAGGAAAATCCACACTGTTAAAAATCATCATTGGAGAGCTTCTTGCCGATGAAGGAGATGTGGTTGTTTCGAAAGGAAAATCCATCGGTTATCTGTCGCAGCATCAGGATTTGTCCGGAGAGCGGACCGTTTATGAAGAAGTCCTGGAAACCAAGCGGCCGGTCATGGAAATGGAAGCAAAGATCCGCCGGCTGGAAGTGGATATGAAGCACGCTGCGGGCGATGAGCTGGAAGCCATGCTTACTACCTACAGCAGGCTTAACCACGAATTTGAGCTGATAAACGGATATGCCTATCAAAGCGAAGTAACAGGAGTATTAAAAGGACTTGGCTTTACGGAAGAAGAATTTCATAAACCTGTCATGTCATTATCCGGCGGTCAGAAGACCCGGGTATCCTTAGGACGGCTCCTTCTCACCAAGCCAGACATCATCCTGCTTGACGAGCCTACCAACCACTTGGATATGGAATCCATTGCATGGCTGGAAGGATATTTAATCAATTATGACGGCAGCGTAATCATCGTTGCCCATGACCGCTATTTCCTTGACCGGGTAGTCACGAAAATTATGGAACTGGATAACGGCCTTATGACCGTATATCAGGGAAACTACACCGATTACAGCGGAAAGCGGGCCATGATCCGGGAAGCCCAGATGAAAGCATATTTAAACCAGCAGCAGGAAATCAAGCATCAGGAAGAGGTCATTGCCAAATTAAAGTCTTTTAACCGGGAAAAATCCATCAAGCGGGCGGAAAGCCGGGAAAAGATGCTGGAAAAAATCGACGTTCTGGAAAAACCAATGGAAATAAATGATGAGATGCGTATCCGTCTGGAACCAAATATCATCAGCGGAAACGATGTCCTCACAGTCCGCAGGCTGGGAAAGGCCTTCCATCAGAACCGGCTCTTTGAAAACGTTAATTTTGAAATCAAACGAGGAGAACGGGTGGCGATCATCGGCGGCAACGGAACCGGTAAAACTACCATTCTTAAAATGTTAAACGGTATTTTAGAACCGGATGAAGGAGAAATCTCCTTAGGCTCCAAGGTACATATCGGTTATTATGACCAGGAGCATCAGGTTCTGAATATGGAGAAGAACCTTTTTGATGAACTGCAGGATACTTATCCTTCCATGAACAATACCCAGATCCGGAACATCCTGGCTGCTTTTTTATTTACAGGAGACGATGTATTCAAGCGGGTAAAAGACTTAAGCGGCGGCGAACGGGGCCGGGTATCCCTGGCAAAGCTGATGCTTTCCGAAGCCAACTTCCTCATACTGGATGAGCCTACCAACCACTTGGATATTACCTCCAAGGAAATCCTTGAGGATGCCCTGGTCAATTATACGGGAACCATTCTGTACGTATCCCATGACCGTTATTTCATTAACAAAACTGCAACCAGAATCCTGGATTTAACCAATCAGACTCTGATCAATTACATCGGCAATTATGATTACTATCTGGAAAAGAAAGAGATCATGACCAGCTTGTACACTGCTCCTGTTTCAGCAAAGGCTGCTACCTCAGAGGAAATCTCCGAGACCAAGCTGGACTGGAAGGCGCAAAAAGAAGAGCAGGCCCGTCTTCGCAAACGCCAGAATGAATTAAAGAAAACAGAGGATGAGATCCACAAATTAGAAACCAGAGACGGAGAAATTGACGGTTTGCTTGGTAAGGAAGAGATTTTTACCGATGTCTCAAAGTTAGTGGAGCTTAATAACGAAAAGGAAACCATCCGTAAGAGGCTGGAAGAGTTGTATGAGCTGTGGGAAGATCTGGCAGAATAAAGAATCAGAAAAGGCTGGCCTTTGTAAAGAGGGCGGCCTTTTCTGATTCTTCTGTCAGCCATAATGCATGTTTACATCGAACATATTGATGTACCTGATCCATCGGATACCCACAGATTATGGATACCATTTGTATACTAAACATCCATCACATATGATACAATCGCCAATACGAAAAGAATCACAATAAACGGGTTTACAAAAGCCCGTCGAAGCCGAAACCTATATTTTTCTTGCATTTTGCCACTGCTGCTATTCGGGTACTGCCTCTTAAGATCATAAGAGGCTTCATTTAGAATTAAAAAAGCCGTAAGACTTAAATCCTACGGCAAAACTTAAAAGCAAAAATTATCCTTATGAGAAAATCCTTTTCGGCTGTTCATTATGTATACAATATCCTTTTTAATATTTCCGTCACCCGGGGTGCTTCTTCTTCCATCTCTCCCCTTGTATAGGGACTCCCTACATATGCTGCAACCAGCTTTCCAAAATAAAACCTCATATCATCGGAAAAATAATCTGGGATGTACACAAAATCCTCCACCGAATCCCTGCTCATAAGCAGATCCGTAGCATCTTGGCTGGTGCTGCCGTAACAGCCGGAGGCATATCCGATGTACTCCCCAAAAGCTGCCGTCAACTCTTCCGCCTGGCATATTTTGATTTTTTTATAATTTGTATCCAGTTTATAGCATACGTAATAAATACCGTTTTCCGTCATTGGCGCAGAAAAATACTTTTTTCCGGGATAGTAGATGATCTCCCAGCCCTGATTCTTGAACTTCCTGATCCAATCTCTGGGAATATTCTTTGCTGCCTCTGTAAAAGCATCTTTCACCTCAGTGGACACGGAGGCGGAAGTTTTCTTCCCGTCAATACTAATATCGAACTCCCTGTTTCTCTGACCGTTTTCATCCATATAGAAAAGGCCTACAAACTGATTTGCAGCCATCTGTCCATTATCAAAGAAATAATATCGTTTTCCCGCTACGTTTTTATAGCCGGAAGACGCCATCTCCCCCTTTGTGGAAAACCAGTACCAGCTTCCGTCTTTCTCCTGATACCAGCCTTTCTGGGCAGTGCCGTCTTCGTTATAATAATGCCACTTCTCTTCATCATCGTTGTAGCACCAGCCAAGCTGCAGCTCCCCTGTCTCAGAAAAGCAGTAGTTCATTCCGCCGACCCTTGTCCAATCAGAAACCATATACCCTTCATTGTCAAAGTAATACCAATATCCATTAATCTCTTCCCAGCGGTTCTTCCTGAATTCTCCCGCGGCATTGACATATTTCCAGCCGCCTGAGTCTTCCTGCCACTGCCAGTCCGATACTGACGCCTGCTGGGTTTCGCCCTCTTCCTGTATCTTCTCTTCCGCTGCCATGGAAGTCATCATGCTTCCCATGATGAGAATGATACTTGCTGCCGCTATCCATCGTTTCCTCAAGAGTTTTGCACTCCTTCCAGGCCTTCCATTATTTATAATAAAATATTACTATATTTCCGCAGAAAAGTACAGGTTTCAAATTTAAAGTTTTTATTAACAAAGAGAAGCTTCCTTTCTATTTTACCTTTTATAGGTTATAATTATAAAAAATGTTTAAAAAGGGAGGTAATACTTTTGAAATGGAAACGTGTTCTGGCTATGACCGGAGTAGTGCTAATTCTCTCCATGTACGTAATTGCCATTATATCCGCCTTTTCCCATAATCCGGAAGCAAAAAACTGGCTGACGGCCGCTATTTTTTCTTCTGTCTTCGTACCCGTCATTCTTTATGCCGCCCAGCTTGTCGCCCGGGTGATCAGGCAGAATAAAGATGAACCGGATATCGCCGACAAAAAGTATAATAAATAGGGATTATCGTTGATAAACTCCTTGTAATAACATGATTATTCCTTATGGTTAACTCATCTATTGAGTTGTCCACACCATACAAAGCCGATATGAGGGAGGTATTTGCCTGAGTAAAGGAAAGATGAAGGAGGGCAGTAGGAAAATTAATCCTGCTGCCCTCTTTAAAGTAGTTCTTTATTTAGCTCGTTTTTAGATGGATAAATGGTGTAAAACCAGCGGGAGGGCTACAATAATCATTTGCGAAAGATAATTTCATCTCTTCCCGGACCATTGGAAACCATGGTTATGGGCGTTTCGATTTCTTTCTCTATGAATTCAATATAATTCCTGCAGTTCTCCGGAAGATCCTCGTAATTTTTAATTCCTCTGATCTCACACTTCCAGCCTTGAAGGCTTTTATATACCGGTTTTGCTTTGTTAAGTTCTACGGTTGTGGGGAAATCTCTGGTAACCTTTCCGTCAATCTCATAGCCTACGCATATCTGAAGCTCGTCAAGATATCCCAACACATCAAGAACGGTGAGGGCAACCTCTGTAGACCCCTGAATCCGGCATCCGTACCTGGATGCAACTGCGTCAAACCAACCCATACGTCTTGGCCTTCCGGTAGTTGCCCCATATTCGCCGCCGTCTCCTCCGCGCCGTCTCAGTTCATCTGCTTCATCTCCGAATAGTTCGCTGACAAACGCGCCTGCCCCTACTGCACTGGAATAAGCTTTTACCACAGTGGTAATGTTCTTAATCTCATAGGGTGGAATGCCGGCGCCAATTGCGCCGTAGGCAGCTAGTGTTGAGGATGATGTAACCATAGGATATATTCCATGGTCAGGATCCTTTAAAGATCCCAGCTGGCCTTCCAAAAGGATATTCTTGCCCGCCTTGATTGCCTCATGAAGGAATTTGGACACATCACACACATAGGGCTTCACCATCTCACGGTATTCCAGAAGAGTCTTAAACAGTTCCTGCGGATCCAAGGCCGGTTTGTGATAGAGATGCTCCATTAAAACATTCTTTGTTTCACAAACCCGGTCAACCTTTTCCTTTAAAGATTCTTCGTCAAAAAGCTCGCTGACCTGAAATCCGATCTTTGCATATTTATCTGAATAAAATGGAGCAATCCCTGATTTTGTGGAACCAAAAGACTTTTTGCCAAGGCGTTCCTCTTCATACTGGTCAAACAGAATGTGATATGGCATCAGGATCTGGGCACGGTCTGAAACCAGAATATCAGGCTTTGGAACACCCTTGCTTACCAGTTCCTCAATTTCCTTTACCAGGAATGGGATATTTAATGCCACACCATTGCCGATGACGCTGGTAGTATGATTATAGAAAACGCCTGATGGCAGAAGGTGAAGGGCGAATTTTCCATAGTTGTTGATGATCGTGTGTCCGGCATTGCTGCCTCCCTGATAGCGGATAATGATATCCGATTCCTTTGCCAGCATATCCGTGATCTTACCTTTTCCTTCGTCGCCCCAGTTGGCGCCTACAATTGCTCTTACCATATGATTGCTCCTCCTTCGAGTGAAAAAATGCCTGTTACTTACCTATGATAACGCATGAATACGCATAAGTAAAATTAATATTATTTATATTTGACATAAGTTTATATTATGTCATCTGTCATCAGTTGTAAGAGGCGCTTTCCTGCTGGAGAAACAGGCGTTTTGATATCAGTGACTATGGTAAAATGGCGTTTCGGCATTTCATCCCGGAACTTAAGCTCTACAAGACTCTCCTTTTCCAACTCCATCTGTGCAAACCCTGACATCACACAGCCGATTCCAAGATTTCTCATGGCAAACTGAACGATCATGTCACTGGTGGAAAGCTCAAACTCCGGCTCTACCACGATCCCATGGCCTGCCAGATATTCATCCATAAATGTTCTAGTGCTGGTATTCTTTTCAAGGAATATGCAAGGAAGTTCCTTTAAAATATCATAATCCAGCTCCTGATCCTTTAAATAACGGAACTTATCCCCAGCAACAAATACGTTTCTGATTTCCTTTACATCGGTCCTCATGACCTCGCTTTTTGCCTCAAAGGGTGTACTGACCACTCCGAAGTCAATCTTGCCGTCATATAAATACCGGAGCGTTTCAGGCGTAGGCCCATTGGAAACACTTACCTTGATGTTAGGATACAGCTCATGGAACTTCTCCAGATAGGGCAGTAAATAAAATTGAAGCGTCATGTCACTGGCTCCGATCCGCACCTCGCCCGTATCCAGATCTTTTAGCCTGTTTAACATACTTTCTCCATGCCAGATGTTTTCTAAACCTGTTTTTACATATCCATAAAAAAATTCTCCCTCCCGGGTCAGACGAACCCCTTTGGAGGTCCGCAGAAACAGCTGGCTGTCCAGAGCTTTTTCCAGCTGCCTTACAGCCTGACTCACGGCAGGCTGGGATATACACAGCTTCTCCGCCGCCAAAGTGATGCTTTCAAGCTGGGCCACATAATAAAACACCTTGTAATACTCTAAATTGCTGCTCATGACTTCCTCCTGATATAAAATCAAAAAAACAAAGGCAGACCTCTCATAATCTCTGACGTCTGCCTGCAAGCCTTTATACGTGAATCTCTGCTTTCATCCCCAGAAGTTCCCTATTATCTTCAAGAAGAGGCTTAACCACTTCTTCCAGATAAGCAGTTACCTGGGCCGGAGCGCAGCCCACATATCTTCTGGGATCCATGCTTTTCTTTAAATCCTCTAAAGTAAGGTTGAAGGAGGGATCTGCTGCAATCAGCTCCAGCAAATTGTTGTCAAGGCCATTGACCTTTACATTCCGGCCCGCTTCCATAGACAATTCCCTGATCCGTTCGTGAAGCTCCTGCCTGTCTCCGCCGGCCTTTACCGCATCCATCATGATATTTTCCGTAGCCATGAAGGGAAGCTCTGCCATCATGTGCTTCTCAATTACCTTGGGATATACCACAAGCCCATCCACAACATTCAGATAAAGATCCAGAATTCCATCAACTGCCAAAAATCCTTCCGGAATGCTTAATCTTTTATTGGCGGAGTCATCAAGAGTTCTCTCAAACCACTGGGTAGAAGAAACCAGCATAGGGTTCATCACATCTGCCATTACATAATTGGACAGGGAAGCCATCCGCTCGCTTCTCATAGGATTGCGCTTGTAAGCCATGGCGGAAGAACCGATCTGACTCTTTTCAAATGGCTCTTCTACTTCCTTTAGATGCTGCAGAAGGCGGATATCATTGGAAAATTTATGAGCACTCTGGGCAATGCCTGCTAAAACATTGACTACCCGGCTGTCCACCTTTCTGGAATAGGTCTGGCCGGAAACCGGATAGCAGCCGTCAAAACCCAGCTTCTCAGCAATCATGGAATCCGCTCTTCTCACCTTGTCCATATCGCCGTCAAACAGCTCCAGAAAGCTGGCCTGTGTTCCTGTGGTGCCTTTAGAGCCAAGAAGGCGAATGGATCCGAGAATATAGTCCAGATCTTCTAAGTCCATGGTCAGATCGTGAAGCCACAGCGTCGCTCTTTTGCCTACGGTTGTGGGCTGAGCCGGCTGGAAATGGGTAAAAGCCAGGGTCGGTAAGTCTTTATAGGAATCGGCAAACCGGGACAGTTCTTCAATCACATTGATAAGTTTTCTGCGGACCAGCTTTAATGCCTCTGTCATGACGATTAAATCGGTATTGTCCCCCACATAACAGGAGGTGGCCCCCAGATGGATAATTCCTTTTGCCTTAGGGCACTGGACGCCATATGCATATACATGAGACATGACATCATGACGGACCTCTTTTTCCCTCTGTATTGCCACATCGTAATTAATATCTTCCTGATGGGCTTTTAATTCCTCTATCTGCTCTTCTGTTATGGGAAGTCCCAGTTCCTTTTCAACCTCCGCCAGGGCAACCCACAGCTTTCTCCATGTCTTAAATTTCCTGTCCGGTGAAAAGATATACTGCATCTCCTTACTTGCATAGCGCTCAGACAGTGGGCTTTGGTATCTATCTGTCATGGTTCTTATATTCCTCCTTGGACTTCATTTACATTCATAATAACATATTTTTTATTTGATGGGAAGAGAAACCGGGGACCCTCCGGCTGGATAAACCCAGTCATCACGGCGGCCCCCGTTTCTATTAGTATCCATTTTTACTCCGTGTATTCTCCCCGGATGTCCTCCTTAGGCGGCTCAATGGGATAATCTCCGCTAAAGCATGCGGTACAGATCGGAAGTCCTTCTGCCATTTCATTCAACCGCTCAATATTTAAGTAAGACAGAGAATCCGCTCCCAGAAGATCCCGGATTTCTTCAATGGTTCTGTTATGTGCCATCAGCTGATCCTCATTAGGTATATCGGTTCCGAAATAACAGGGGTGAAGAAATGGCGGGGAACTGATCCGGATATGAACCTCCTTTGCCCCTGACTCCCGAAGCATGCCTACAATAAGGGCGCTGGTCGTTCCGCGGACTATGGAATCGTCGATCATAATAACCCGCTTCCCCATTACCGCTTCCTTTAACACATTAAGCTTGATTCTGACCGCAGATTCCCGGTTGCTCTGCTTTGGCTTTATAAATGTCCTGCCAACATAAGAATTCTTTACAAAAGCGGTCCCATAAGGGATCCCGGACTGAAGGGAGTATCCGAGCGCAGCGGCGTTGCCTGATTCCGGTACACCGACCACAAGGTCCGCCTCCACCGGAGAATCCATGGCCAATGCACGGCCGGCGCACATCCTGGAATGATATACGCTGACACCGTCAAACACGCTGTCTGGCCTGGCAAAATAAATATATTCAAAAATACATCTGGCTTCCTTTGACTTATCCGCAAGGCAAAGACTTGTATCGGAAACGATGCCCTCCTTTGTAATGGTCACGACTTCTCCTGGGCGAACGTCCCGGACAAACTCTGCGCCAAGAGTATCAAGGGCGCAGCTTTCCGATACCAGAATATAGGCGTTATCTCGTTTTCCAATACACAAAGGCTTAAATCCATAGGGATCCCTGGCTCCGATTATCTTACGGGGACTCATTATGACAAGGGAATAAGCTCCTCTAAGCTTTTTCATGGCATTTACTACAGCAGCCTCAACGGTTGCAGCTTTCACTCTCTCCCTTGCAATATGGTAAGCGATCACCTCTGAATCAATCGTCGTCTGAAAAATGGCTCCGTTATACTCAAGCTCACGTCTTAACTCCGGCGCATTAACCAGATTGCCGTTATGAGCCATGGCCAATGTTCCTTTCAGATAATTAAGTACAAGCGGTTGGGCATTCTCCCGTGTGCTGCTGCCTGCAGTAGAATAACGAACATGACCCACGCCGATGTCGCCGCGGAGGCCTTCTAAAATTTCCGGTGTAAAGACCTCATTACATAACCCCATCCCCTTATGGGCGCTTACCTTTGCCTTAGAACTGCCGGTATCGCTGACCGCGATTCCGCAGCTCTCCTGGCCTCTGTGCTGTAATGCAAGCAATCCATAATAAATAGTGGAAGCAACGTCGCCGCCGTCAAAATCGTACATTCCGAATACGCCGCATTCCTCATGCAGCTCATCCTCAAAATTGAAATTCAATTCGTTATTCATTTGATGTCTTTTCCTCTTTTCTGCCCATGCCCTCTGGGCATACAGGTAATACCCGTAAGGTGATCCTCTTTCCTGCCCGTTTTATTGGGCATGAAGGTAACCCGCAGGTATTTCTCTCTATGCTGTTTACCGGATGCCAAGACGGCGGAACACTTCCTCGTATGCGTCCTCCACGCCTCCTAAATCCCTGCGGAAACGGTCCTTATCCAGCTTTTCATGGGTATCCTTATCCCATAGTCTGCATGTGTCAGGAGAAATCTCATCAGCCAGTATGACCTGTCCATGATAACGGCCGAACTCAATCTTAAAGTCAATCAAATCAATGTTTAAACCGTCAAAATATTCTATCAGAACTTCATTTACTTTAAAGGCATATTCTGTAATTTTGTCGATCTCTTCCTGAGTGGACAGATTTAGAGCCAATGCGTAGTAGTCGTTGATGAACGGGTCGCCCAGATCATCATTTTTATAACTGAATTCAAGTGTCGGACAAGCGAATTTCACACCTTCTTCCATTCCCATCTTCTTGGCGAAGCTTCCTGCGGAATAGTTTCTGATGATCACCTCAAGGGGGATGATTTCTACTTTTTTCACTGCAGTCTCCCGGTCGTTCAACTCTTCCACCAGATGAGTGGGGACGCCTTTGGCTTCCAGCTTTTTGAAAATAAAGTTGGTCATCCGGTTGTTGACCGCTCCTTTTCCTACAATGGTGCCTTTTTTTAGACCATTAAATGCTGTGGCATCGTCTTTGTATGAAACAACCAATACATCCGGATTCTCCGTTGTATAAACCTTTTTCGCTTTTCCCTCATACAGCAATTCTCTTTTTTCCACGGTATCCACCTGTCCTTTACTGAATTAATTTATAAGTTTTTCAAATAAAACTATGGTGTTTCAGTAGAAATTATAATACAGTAAAAATAGGATTGCAACTGGTTTTATTATTATAAATACTTATGACCCATCTATGATTTTGTTTCTCAATCAGGTCCTTGGAGGATCACACGTTCTATTTTTTGCCAAAACGTAACCCTGCCTTCCTTCCAGTCTACAGAAAGTCCCTGTTCTTTTGTCTCCCCGGTTTTCCGGCCCCAAAAGGCTTCAATAAACGATTCCTTATTAACTTCTTCCTCTCTGTAAACGGGAAGAAATTCATGAGGATTACTAGCAAATATTTCTTCATACGGCAGGATAAATACTGCCGCCTCCATAAGGATCATAAGCAGCAAACCTTTTCTCAGACGGATATTGAGGCCCTTCTTATGAGGAATCGCTTGTTTAAGACTTCTCCACGGCTTCTTCCTTTTATTATTATACCGCTGATATTTAAAATAATCAAATTTCCTTTTCATGGACGTTTTGCCTCTCTGCCGGGAAGGCTTGTTATTATGGCATAGTCATTGAATATTTGGCCAGAATATGGTCTTTCTGATATATAAAATAGAATGCTGATTAAATACTGCAAGATATGTCTCAATCATATTATATCTTATAATAAAAAAAGCTTCAAGCATAGATTCCTTGCCTGAAGCTTTTTTATTGAAAATCTCGTTCTATTATGGTGCTTTTGTGGCTCCTGAAGTAGGCTGGCCATTGCTTTCCCCTGTAATTTTGTCAACCCCTTTTTCTACATCATTAACAACACCGTTAATCACACCAGTGCTCTCATTTGCTCCTGTGCCTGTTGTTTCAGTCATAGTAGTAGTTTCAGTAGTAGATTTGGTTGTTGCTGCTGCAGTTGTCTGGGTTGTTGCACCAGTGGTGCCTGCTGAGGTTCCATTGTTTCCTTTTGTGGTTCCGCAGGCAGTCAGACACATTACTGTCATAATGACAATAAGGGTAATTGCATAAGGTTTTATCCTTTTCATAATACATTCTCCTTTCATTTTCTACGATTAGTATGTGTAAAGGAAGAACGAATTATGGTGGAAGATATTGGAAAATTTATGATTTTATAACATCTTTCATGGTATATAGTCCCGGAGCTTTTCCTGCCAGGAATTTTGCCGCAGAAACAGCACCTTTTGCAAAAATAGCCTTGGAGTATGCAGTGTGATGGAAGGTAATGATCTCATCTGTTCCGGCAAAAATTACATCATGTTCCCCGACAATCGTTCCTCCACGGACAGACTGGATCCCGATCTCCTTTTTATCTCTGGCCTTTCTGACCTGGCTTCTGTCATATACATAATGATATTCTTGATCCATGGCCTCATTAATGGAATCCGCCAGGGCAAGAGCCGTTCCGCTTGGGGAATCAAGCTTTTTATTGTGGTGCTTTTCCAGTATTTCAATATCGAATCCTGAGGCCGCAAGGACCTGGGCTGCCTCTTTTACCAGCTTCATAAGCAGGTTGACGCCAAGAGACATATTGGCGGACCTAAGGACCGCAACATGACCGGAAGCCTCCTCAAGCTTTTTTATCTGTTCGTCCGAAAGTCCGGTAGTACATACTACCACAGGTATTTTTTTCTTGACGCTGTAATCAAGAAGACTGTCCACTGCTTTAGAGGAGGTAAAATCCACGATCACATCTGCCTCTTCCCCGCAGGCTTCCAGTGACGGAAATACCGGATACTGGTTCTGCCTGGTATCATGGGGATCGATACCCGCAACAATGGTTAAATTCGTTTCCTCTGCCGCAATCTGGGATACCACCTGACCCATGGCCCCGTTACAGCCGTGCATTATCATCCTAATCATGCTATCCTCTTTTCTTCTATAGGTATATCGTTTACCGATTATAAAATTCCATACTCTGTCAAGGCTTCTCTTAATCGTTCCTGATTCTTAGGTTCCATCTCAGTAAGAGGCAGACGCATAGGACCTGCAGCCTTTCCCATAAGATTTAGGGCCGCTTTAACCGGAATAGGATTAACCTCGCAGAATAAGGCATTGATCAGAGGAATAGCAGCAAGCTGAAGAGCAGCGCTACGTTTTACATCTCCCTTAAAATAGCACTCACAGATTTCATGGGTCTGGGAAGGCGCAATGTTGGAAAGAACGGATATAACACCTTTTCCTCCCAAGGAAAGCATGGGGACGATCTGATCGTCATTGCCGGAATATAAATCCACACGGCCGTCCGTAAGGTTCATGATATCCGCTATGGCTGAAAAATTTCCGCTGGCTTCCTTTACCCCAACAATGTTAGGGACATGTAAGCATAAATCCGCTATGGTCTCAGCCGCTATGGTTACCCCGGTTCTTGCAGGGATGTTATAAAGAAGAATGGGGATCTTCACCATATCAGCAACTGCTTTAAAGTGAGCCTTCAGTCCATTCTGAGTTGCCTTATTGTAGTAAGGAGACACGAGAAGAAGCCCGTCAGCACCTTGTTTTTCTGCCTCTTCAGACAGGTAAACAGCCGTCTCCGTGCAATTAGAACCGGTTCCTGCAATGACTGGAATCCGCTTTTTCGTTACCTGGCATACGAATTTGATCACGTCCAGATGTTCCTCATGAGTCATGGTGGACGCCTCGCCTGTTGTACCGCATGCAATGATAGCGTCCGTTCCCAGAGCAATCTGTTCTTCTACCAGTTCCTCCAGCTTCTCATAGTTTACATCTCTGTTTTCCTTAAATGGTGTGACAAGAGCTACACCTGCGCCTTCAAAAATTGCCATGATATCTTCCTCCTGATTCTTTTTCATCATACTCAGTAAACTATCATCCGGCCCATACGGGTCGTACGCATCCGTAGCGGAGCGTTTTTTTCACCGGATTTAAACTCCTATGAATTAAAAATAGAGCTGACAACAGGGTCAGCTCTTAAAGTTTAGAATCTGGTAATCTCATCCTTCTTTAAGTAGCTCCCCATCCAAAAGGATGACAGTCATATGGCTCTTAACCATATGCCCAGAACAAGCATGCTCAGGCCATACCGTTCTTCGGCGTTTCTTCCTTCCCCCTGCCCTCATCTGTACCTGATACATCGGACAGGGTACTTATAAGCAACGCAACCTCTACTCTTATATGTATGTTACCATACTATCATTATTATATTGTGTTGTCAACTTTAACATGGTTGATTTCCAGAATACTGTCTACATACGGTTCCATTTCCTTTTGAAAAACCTTACCGGTTAATATGACTTCCATCTCATCAACTTTGGACTGAAGCAGCTTTGTAAGCTCCTCTGCCTCTATGATTTTCTGGTCCAGAAGTCCGAGGATTTCATCCAGGATCAGCATATCGCATTCTCCTGTTGATACGACCTTTCTGGCGAAATTCAGACCGTTGCGGATATTCATCCGCTCCTCTTCCTGCTGTTCTTTAGAAAGGCTTTCAAAAAAGCAATCAGACTTTTCAAACCGGAATATTTTCATCTCGGGTTCCAGGCGTTTCATAATATCAAAAGAATCCCGTCCGGGACAGCCCTTTAAAAACTGTATCATGATCACAGTTTTGTTTTTTGTCAGAGCTCCGATTCCCATACCCATAGCGGCTGCAGTCTTTCCTTTACCTTCCCCGCATATAACCTGTATCGCACCTTTATTCATCCTTAAGCACCTCATAACAGCTAAAAAGCAATTATTTACATATTATGTTAGAACCTGCTTATAGTATCATAATTTTAATACTTTTGCAAGTTTTCTTACCGTTTCCTTAATATTTCCCAGCGAAAGGGCATGCCTGTAAGGCGTTCCACATATTTATAAATAACAGCGTTTACTCCGCACATTCCAGTTTGCTGACTGATACTTCATAAGCCACTCTTTTTTCACACTCTGTTTCAGTTAATTTTTTGGTGTATTCCCTGCTCTGGACTCTTCCCCATACTTTTACTCTTGTTCCAACTGTGAATCCGGAAGCATATCTGGCATTTCTTCCCCATGCGATGCAGGGTATGTAATCTGATTTTCCATATGGGCGGTTAACTGCGAGGAGCAGGTCCGCAATTTCCCTTCCCAAAGGTGTTTTTCTGTAAATGGGGGCTTTGCATATGTATCCATCCAGAAAAATTTGATTGGTCTTTGTATAATCCGTAAACTCTTCTATAAAATGAACTTCTCTCACAAAAACAGAAAGCACCAGCCGGTTTTTTGTTCCTTCATGACGATTATAGGAACGGAACTGACCAATGGCTTCCACCGTTAAGCCTGAGTAATCTCCTTCCACGTCAATAAGACGTTCTGAAATCATGAGCGGTATGATATCTGCCTGTTCACTAAGACGATTTACCGCAACATCCACCATATAGAATCCTTCTCCAAATACTTCATGGCTGAAGGTGAAGCCGGAGACGATCTCTCCGATGACGCTCACTTTGTTGTTTTCAATCATTTTTTCTGACATTGTATTTCCCCTCTTCTTTCACTTATTTGCTAATATGCTTCACAGCTAATATTAAATTTATGTGAGAGAATGCTCTAAAATGATAGAAAACAATCCAAAAATATCGACATATCAGGGCAGAATGCGCCGGAAAATAAAAGAAGATACTGCTTCTTTGCCGAATTTTCGGCTAATGAAAGCAGTATCTTCCTTTAAATTACAATTTACGTCAATTACTTTTTATTAATAGATGACCTTTTTCTCAAGGTAGGATCTAAAATTTTCTTTCTGATCCGAAGGTTTGAGGGGGTGATTTCTAAAAGTTCATCGGTATCAATAAAGTCAAGACACTGTTCCAGGCTCATATCTCTTGGAGGTGTCAGTTTAAGAGATTCATCTGCACTGGAAGAACGGGTGTTGGTCAGTTTTTTCGTCTTACAAACATTGATTTCGATGTCTTCCGCCTTTGGATTCTGTCCGATAACCATTCCGGAATAAACCTTTACTCCAGGCCCGATAAACAGATTACCTCTTTCCTGGGCGCCGAACAAGCCGTAGGTAATGGATTCTCCTGACTCATAAGCGATCAGGGATCCTGTCTTACGGTAGGATAACTCTCCCTTAAAGGTTGCATAGCCGTCAAATGACGTATTCATGATTCCGTTTCCTTTTGTATCCGTCATGAACTCTCCCCGGTAGCCGATCAGACCTCTGGAAGGAATTGCAAATTCCAGTCTTGTGTAGCCTCCATTGGCAGGACTCATGCCCTGAAGCTCTCCCTTGCGGCTTGTAAGCTTCTGAATGACTGCACCGGTAAATTCCTCAGGCACATCAACATAGGCGATTTCCATGGGCTCTAACTTGTGGTTTCTCTCATCATAATGGTACAAAACCTCAGCCTTGCTGACAGCGAATTCAAAGCCTTCTCTTCTCATGTTCTCGATCAAAACAGACAGATGAAGCTCCCCGCGGCCGGAAACCTTAAAGCAGTCCGGAGAATCGGTCTCTTCCACCCGAAGGCTGACATCAGTATTCAATTCCCTGAATAAGCGCTCTCTGATATGGCGGGAGGTAATGTATTTTCCTTCTTGTCCGGCAAGAGGGCTGTCATTTACCATGAAATTCATGGCGATCGTAGGCTCTGAGATCTTCTGGAACGGAATCGCCTCCGGTTTTTCCGGAGAGCAAAGGGTATCACCGATGTGGATATCCGCTATTCCGGAAATGGCAACAATGGCACCGATGGTAGCTTCCTGAACCTCTACCTTATTAAGGCCTTCGTATTCATACAGCTTTCCAACCTTAACCTTACGGAATTTATCCGGATCATGGTGGTTTACGATCACGCACTCCTGGTTCACTCTGATCCTGCCGTTATCCACCTTGCCCACGCCGATACGTCCAACGTATTCATTGTAGTCAATGGTGCTGATTAGCAGCTGGGTATTTGCATCCGGATCACCTTCCGGAGCCGGTATCTGATCAATGATAGTCATAAACAAGGGAGCCATGTCGGTTTCCTCATCATCAAGATCTTTTTTAGCAAATCCGGCCTTTGCGGAAGCATAGACAAACGGACAGTCCAGCTGTTCTTCGCTGGCATCAAGGTCCATGAGAAGCTCTAATACTTCTTCCTCTACCTCCATGGGCCTAGCCTCCGGACGGTCAATCTTATTGATACAGGTTACTACAGACAGTCCTAGTTCCAATGCCTTCCGAAGCACAAATTTCGTCTGAGGCATAACTCCTTCATAAGCATCTACAACCAGGATTACGCCGTCTACCATCTTTAAAACACGCTCCACTTCGCCGCCGAAATCCGCATGGCCAGGGGTATCAATGATGTTGATCTTGGTTCCGTTGTAATGAACAGCCGTATTTTTGGATAAAATGGTGATTCCCCGCTCTCTCTCGATATCATTGGAATCCATGACTCGTTCCACGACTTCCTGATTCTCGCGGAAAATGCCGCTTTGCTTAAGCAGGGCGTCTACCAGTGTTGTTTTACCATGATCGACGTGGGCAATAATCGCCACATTTCTTACGTCTTCTCTTTTCATCTTCATAAATGTACTCTTCTTTCTCTTCTTTAAACAAAGAATGTACCCCGGCCTCCCTGAGGATATACCGGCCAAAGTACATTTTTATAATACAGGCAATCCTGTTCCCATATCATAAAAAACTAAGGACCAACTCTGCCCTTAGTTTCATTTACATTATCACGATTATCCAGTATATCATCCTATATTTCATATTGCAAGATTTTTTCTTCTTTTTTCGACAGTTTCTTAAAGCTTCCCTTCTTTATCCCGGAAACAGAACTACCTCTTTATTAAAAATAACGTAATAGACCTCTCCTGACTGAAGGAGTCCCGCTTTCCCGCCTGTCACCTCTGTAATATCGGCCCGAAGCTTATCTAAGGCCTCATCAGGAACCAGGGCAGTAAGCTCTACCCGGTCAGTGTATTCAGATCCAAGAGTCGTGATTTCCCGCTGCCCCAGAAGATACTGAATCTTTCCAATTCCGTTATAATCCGTAGTAATAGAAAGCTTTACCGCCGGTTTTGCGGTTAAAGCCGTACAGGTCTTTAACCCTTCCTGCACTGCTTTTGAATAAGCTCTTACCAGGCCTCCTGTTCCAAGTAGAGTTCCTCCAAAGTACCGGGTCACCACTGCACAGAGGTTTACAAGCTTTTCGCCTTCCAGAACATCCATCATGGGTTTTCCCGCAGTCTGGCTAGGCTCCCCATCATCACTCATGCGCTTTTCCTCCCCACCCCTCCCGATAATCCAGGCGTAGCAGTTATGTCTCGCATCCCAATATCTTTTTCTTGTTTCCTCTATAAATGCCTGTGCTTCTTCCTCTGATTCCACAGGTTTTAAATTAGCAATGAACCGGGATTTTTTCTCTGTAATTTCTCCAGTGCCGCCCTGATACAAAATCCTGTAAGACTTTCTCATAAACATCCTCATTTCTTCTTTTTAACCAACCACCCCCATTATACCCAAAAGTATAAGCCCAGGCAAGCTTCCATGTATATTTTGCCGCATTATCTCCAAAAATGGTAGGTGTTGAATTGTACGACAATTTTTGGTATAATAAATCGGTAATGCCTTGCAGGCATACCTTTATGCCCAAAAAACGCGGGCAGTAAAGTGGAAACACCCTGCGGGTATACCTTTATGCCCAAAAACGCGGGCAGTAAAGTGGAAACACCCTGCGGGTATACCTTTATGCCCAAAAACGCGGGCAGTAAAGTGGAAAGGAGATTTCCTATGAATTATGGCAAACAATCAACAGAAAAAAAGATCCGATCTGCCAATTCAAAAGCAAGGAAATATACCACTAAGGTCTTTCTTGCCTTTTTAAAGAGTCTATTTGTGCTATGCTTATTCGGCAGCATTGTTGTTGCCAGCATCTGTTTCGGCATGGTAAAAGGAATCATAGACAATGCTCCTGAGGTAGATATCGCAACCATTGTTCCAAATGAATATGCAACAACCGTCTATGACAGCGCCGGCAACGTCACTGAAACCTTGGTAACTGCAGGTTCCAACCGGGAGGAAGCCAGTTATGAGGAACTTCCGAAGAATCTCGTCAATGCTTTTGTTTCCTATGAAGATGCCCGGTTTTGGGAGCACAATGGAATCGACTTGCGTTCCATTCTCCGCGCCGTCAGGGGTGTACTGACAGGGGATTCCACCGCAGGCGGGGGAAGCACCATTACCCAGCAGTTAATTAAAAACAGCGTATTTGGAGGCGGAATGGAAAAAAGCTTCGGAGAACGGCTGGAGCGAAAGCTGCAGGAATGGTTCTTAGCCGTTAAGCTGGATGAGGCCATGTCAAAGGAGCAGATCATAACCAACTATATGAATACCATTAACCTGGGCAACAATTCCCTGGGGGTTAAGGTGGCTGCCAGAAGATACTTCAATAAGAACATATCGGACTTAACCTTATCAGAATGCGCAGTCCTTGCAGGGATCACCCAGAACCCTTCAAAATTTAACCCGATTACAGGGCAAAAAGCCAATTCGGACAAGCAAAAGGTTATTCTACAGTATATGCATGACCAGGGATATATCACAAAACAGGAAGAAGACGAAGCCCTGTCCGATGATGTTTATTCCAGGATCCAGAACGTAGATACCGCCACCAAGGAAACCTCTACCCCATACAGCTATTTTACAGATGAACTGGTGGAGCAGGTCAAAAAGGCCATGAAGGACCAGTTAGGTTATACGGACACCCAGGCCCACAACATGCTTTACAGCGGCGGCCTATCGATTTATACCACTCAGGATCCTGCGATTCAGGCCATTGTAGACGAAGAAATCAACAATCCTGAAAACTACTCTGCCGCCAGATATTCCGTTGAATACAGGCTGTCTGTTACCCATAAGGATGGAACGACCACACATTACTCCGAAGAGAATATAAAACGTTATCACAAGGATAACGGGGATACAGGATTTGACGGTTTATATAATTCCGAAGAGGCGGTCCAGGCCGATATAGACGGGTATAAGGCTTTTCTTTTAAAAGACGGGGATACCATTATAGGGGAAAGTCTTCACAAGACATTGCAGCCTCAGGCTTCCTTTGTTCTCATGGATCAGAAAAGCGGAGAGGTAAAAGCCATAAGCGGCGGACGGGGACAAAAAACAGCCAGCTTAACTTTAAACCGGGCCAGCGGCACATACCGTCAGCCAGGTTCAACCTTTAAAATACTGACAGCCTTTGCACCTGCCATTGACACCTGCGGAGCCACCCTGGGGTCTGTTTATTATGATTCCATCTATACGGTGGGCAATAAGACCTTCTCCAACTGGTACAGCTCCGGTTATCAAGGTTACTCCAGCATACGTGATGGAATTATCTACTCCATGAACATCGTGGCAGTCCGCTGCCTGATGGAAACCGTAACGCCTCAGCTTGGTGTGGAATATGCCAAGAATTTCGGAATCAGCTCCTTAACCGATACCGATTATAACCCGGCACTGGCCCTTGGAGGAATCACCACCGGCGTTTCCAACTTGGAACTGACCGGCTCCTTTGCTACCATCGCCAACGGCGGTGTTTACAAAAAGCCCATATTTTTTACCAGAATACTGGATCATGACGGAAAGGTGTTAATTGACAATACGCCGGAAACCCACCGGGTACTAAAGGATTCCACCGCATTCCTTTTAACTGATGCCATGGCAGGTTCCATGGAAAGCAGCAGAAAGTTCTCAAGCTCGGGACCAAGTTCCACCAGCGCCTCCGCTCGCATTCCCGGCATGTCAGGAGCAGGAAAAAGCGGTACCACCTCCGCAAACAATGATATCTGGTTTGTAGGCTACACCCCTTATTATACCGCCGGTATCTGGGCCGGCTGCGACGACAACCAGAAATTGACGAAGCAAAACGGAGGCACCTCCTTCCACAAAGCCATATGGCGGAAGATCATGACCAGGGTCCATGAAGGAATGTCCGATCCTGGCTTTCCGGTGCCTGACAGCATAGAAACCGCTCAGATCTGCCGTAAATCCGGTAAACTTGCAGTCTCAGGCGTCTGTAACAACGATCCCAGAGGCAATGCGGTATACACCGAATATTTTGCTAAAGGAACGGTTCCCACCGACGTATGCAACAATCATGTACGTGCAACGGTCTGCTCCGTATCCCATCGTCTGCCAACTCCTTACTGTCCGGAACGGACCACCGCCATATTCATGGCAATTCCTGCAGGAGAAGAAGGGGCAACGGATGACTCTAAATTTGCAATGCCAGGCTATTGCACCATCCATTCTGCTAACTCCATTATCCTTCCTCCAGGAGATAATCTGGATTCACCAGGCGGACTTCCGCAGCAGTATGGACCCGGACATACACCCCAGAATCCTGGCGGCACAACGCAGATACCTCCCTGGGGAGGCTATTAAGAAAAGTATAAGGGTGCCTTAAAAACCAAATTGGTTTTTAAGGCACCCTTTTTGTAACGGAACTATGTTACTACCTGATCGTATCAACTCTTCATTTTAGGCTTAAATAAAATGGATCCCAGGTAACCGAAAATCAGAGCTCCGGAGATTCCTACAGCGCTAGCAGTAAATCCCCCTTTAAAGATTCCTAAGAATCCATCCTCTCCCATACTCTTTGAAACACCTTTCCATAAGGTGTTTCCAAAGCCAAGTAAAGGAACCGTTGCCCCGGCTCCGGCCCAGTCAGCAAAGGGCTGGTAGATACCAATCGCGCCAAGGATGCTTCCGGTCACTACCAGAAGTACCATGATTCTTCCTGGCATCAGTTTTGTATTATCCATTAATATCTGCACCAGAGCACAGATCACTCCTCCGACTAAAAATGCTTTCACGTATTCCATGGATATCTCCTTTCTTTCAACTGTTAAAGTGTTTGACCATGCCATTCATAATTTGGCGAAAAAGCATCGCCAAATTATGAATGCGGGCTGCGCCCTATAGGAATATTTGCACGGTTTGTGCTTAGTGAGCAAGCTCCCACGCACAAACCGCACAAATATTTCTGCATGGCTATAGGTTTCCCATATTTTCGATCACAACTGCATGAGCGATCCCTGGGATCGTCTCGCCTTCGTTAAAGCTCACTGTAGAAAGGAGGGCACCGGTGGGCACGAACAGGACTCGTTTCCACGTACCGTCTTGAACTTTAGGAAGGATATAGGAGCAAAGGGTGGAAGCCGCGCATCCACAGCCGCTTCCTCCTGCATGAGTATCCTGGTCATTGCTGTTAAATATCTCGATTCCGCAATCCGTATGAATCTTTTCTAAGTCATGTCCTTTATTCTTCATAAAATCAAGCAGGATCGTCCTGCCGATCTGACCTAAATCTCCTGTAATGATTTTATCATAATAGGATTCATCCACCTGAAAATCATCAAAATTCTGCTGAATGGTATGGAAGGCGGCAGGAGCCATGGCTGCACCCATATTCATGGAGTCTTTAATGCCCATATCCACCATACGCCCGGTAGTGATTCCGGTGATGGCTGCGATTCCTTCTTTTCTGTGCTTGGTGAGTACAACCGCACCGCAGCCGGTGACGGTCCACGAGGCGGAAAACGGCCTCTGGTTTCCATATCCCAGCGGGAAACGGAATTGCTTTTCAGCCGTTGCAAAATGGCTGGAAGCCATAGCCATAACTTTATCCGCGTAGCCCCCTGCCACGGTCATAGCCCCCAGATTGAGAGCTTCTCCCATGGTGGAACAGGCTCCAAATAAACCGAATAAGGGAATTTCCAAATCTACCGTTCCAAAGGAAGTGGCGATCAGCTGGCCCAGTAAGTCTCCTGCAAACAAATATCGGATGTCCTTTTTCCGGATATCTCCCTTTTCTATGGCCAGATCAGCCGTCTGCTTCTGAAGGGCACTTTCTGCCTTTTCCCAGTTGTCTGACCCAAACATATCATCCTGCTCTACCACATCGAACAAACTTCCCAAGGGACCCTGACCTTCTTTTTTACCAACTATGGAAGCCATGCTTTCAATAATTGGAGGTTCTTCAAATCTAATACTTGCTTTTCCTATCTGCATTTTCTCTCTCCATTTCTCTGACCGGTTCATTCCTACAGCATTTGAAAGGCCTTTAATACATAGGCGATGATTCCAAGGATCCAGGAGCTTAAAATCCCGTATAATATGACAGGACCGGCAATGGTAAAGATTTTACAACCGATACCGAATACCTGGCCCTCCGCCTTAAATTCCACAGCCGGAGCCACAACGGAATTGGCAAACCCCGTGATCGGCACCAGTGCTCCTGCTCCGCCAAACTTTGTAATCTTGGGGTAAATATTAAGTCCGGTCAGGATGACAGTGGCTGCAATCAGAACCAGAGTGGTCCAGGCAGAGGCCGCTTCCTTTTCCAGACCTGTATTCATGAATAAGGTTGTAATATACTGGCCAAGGGCACATATGATTCCCCCCACCAGAAAAGCCTTTATAATCCCCGGCCATTTTTTGTGAACCGGAGTCACCTGTTTTACATAAGCCTCATAAGCTTTTTTGTTTATTTCCATTATTTTCCTCCTTCTCGTCCATGCAATCCCGTTCCTAATGTTACTGTCCAAAATTCGCTGTAAAATAGATCAGAGAACCGATCAATTTGCCAAGCCCCAGGGAAAGGATCAAATATTGCAGACCAACAGCAAGATGAATTCTACGGCTGAATATAGGCAGGGCTTTCAAGGTCTCCGCAAGGGACATGACAAGGATGCCCACAAAGATTCCCACGGAAAGTCCATATGTTCCAAGAGCCAGATTTCCGCCAAACCCTATGGGAATTTCATAAATATCCCATAAATTTCCAAGTACACCGCCAAGAATGATGACCGACTCAAAGAGTAAAATATGCTTCTTCGTATGAGTCATTCCGATCAATCTTGGAAATACACCAATAATTACCAAAAAAGCAAAAACGCCGGCTGCTATAATGCCGCCAGCGCTGAGCCCAATAAAAACAAGAAATACTTCTCTAAGAAACATCAATATCCGACTCCTTTCTTCCATCGTTCTGGATCAGGGTCTTACTGATATTGTCTTCGTAAAGCCGCATTTCCACCTCCAGCGGAGTTGGATCGGTATTGATCTTGTATTTTGCGAAATGATTGAAGAATCCCACAATTCCAAGAGCCAGTCCAACAGAATAACTGACCTCCAAAATCGTGAATCCGCTTGACTCCTGCTTCATGATGATCCGGTAAATTTCCTTAAAAACGTCCGTAACACTGGCATCATTATTAAAGGTCATAATGGCAAAGGATGCACCGCAGAAACAAACGATACAGACAAATATGGTTTTGATCCACTGCCAGACCCACATGGGTGATTTTGGCTTATGGTAGTCTATGATAAAGTCTACCTCTCCCACATTATTGATCTGAAGAGTCGAATCCATTTCCATCAGTTTCTGGATTACATCCAGTGTTTTTTCTATATACCGCTTGTTGCGGTCCAAATGGATGGTCTTGATCCGAAGGGCTTTACACTTGTTCATGATGGCCGTATCGTCGCAATAAACATCTGCCACATCCTTTAACTGGATTTCCTTGTGCCGCACCTCTGTAATCTGGCTGATATTTAAATAAACGGTCTTGCTCATGAAACCATCATCTCCCATCCCGGAATGGCTTCTACAAGCGTCCCTTCTTTTTCTGTTCCATCCGGCATAACTGCAATCATATACCAGATAGCAGCGGCTACTGCAATCAGGCATAATACAAGAAGCGCCATGACAAGCTTATGTTTTATGGATTCCATACGTGCTCACATCCTTTTCTCTGGTTTTCAAAGCTAGTATGAGCCGTATAAAATTATTTTATTCTACAATTTTTCCCGCATCTGTTTTAAAATCTTTTTTTCCAGTCTGGAAACCTGAACCTGAGATATTCCAAGCTTTGCGGCAATTTGACTTTGAGTCTCATTATAATAATAACGCCTGATAATAATTTCTCTGTCCTTATCGGAAAGCGCCGTTAAAAGCTCCCGAAGCACCATGCGGTTTAAAAGTTCTTCCTGGGCGGAACTTTCTTCTTCAATTTTATCAATGAGTAAAATGCTGTTTTCGTCATTTTTGTTAACAGACCGGTATAAGGATTCCACTTCCGCGCCCGCCTCAATGGATGCTGCAACTTCTTCTTTACTGGCCCCTATTTCTCCTGCAATTTCTTCCAACGTAGGTTCTCTTCCAAAACGATACACTAACTCTTCCCTGACGTTTTTCACTTTAAGCCCCATTTCCTTTATGGATCGGCTGACCTTGATCATTCCGTCGTCTCTTAAAAAACGTTTGATCTCTCCTGTTATCATGGGCACCGCATAAGTGGAAAATTTCACCTCATAGGATAAGTCAAATTTATCGATGGCTTTCATTAAGCCAATGCTGCCGATTTGAAACAAATCCTCAGGTTCATAACCACGCCCTGTAAATCTGCGTACAATGCTCCAAACCAGCCCGAAATTGTCGGTCACAAGCTGATCTCTTGCCGCTTTATCTCCTTCGTGAGCCATTTCTATCAATCTCATGGTCTCATCCATAAGGTTCACCCGTTAATCTTCTTTGTCATGGTTACGGCAGTACCCTCTCCAGGAGCCGACTTTACTTCCACCTGATCCATAAACGCTTCCATAAAGGAAAATCCCATGCCTGACCGTTCTCCATCCGGATCTGTGGTGTACATAGGCTCCATGGCCAGCTTGATATCGGGGATACCGATACCCGTATCTTTGACGGTTACGGCAATTTCCTGGCCATCAATCTCCACTTCCAGGTAAATGATTCCTCCGTTGCCCTGATATCCATGGATGACTGCATTTGTGACTGCCTCCGACACGGCTGTTTTTACATCATCCACCTCTTCCAGGGTGGGGTTCAACCTTGCCATAAAAACTGCCACTGCCACTCTGGCAAATTCCTCGTTTTTTGACAGGGCTTCCAATTCCATTTTCAGAATTTCTGGTTTATTCTGTTCTGACATACGTTCCTCCTCAACCTGTGACTGCTGCTTCCTTAGAGTCATATAATTTCATTAATTTTAATATCCCCCCTATTTTAAGAATGCGGAGAGCCTGGGGGCCTGCACCGTAGATGGCTATGGTCCCCCCGCTTAAAGCCATCTGCTTATACCTGTTCAGCAAAATACCAATTCCCGAAGAATCCATGAATCTGGTCCTTGAAAAATCAAAAACAATGCGCCTGATATAGTTCTCGGAAAGGATTAAATCGGTTTCGTATTTAAGCCCTGAACAGTTATGATGATCCAACTCCTCCGGCAGATGGACGATCAGTGTCTGCCCCTCTGCTTCATATGTAAAGTATGGTTGATTCATATGCAATACTCCTCCATTCCTTATTGTCTGTCCGTAATACCAAAAAGAGCACCCCCCGGCCGCCGGAAACGAACCGGGAAAATGAAAAAAAGACACCACAAAAAAAATTGCTCTTCTGTAGTGTCTTTCATTTGCTAAAAAACAAAGGAAGTTCGATTCATTTTCGTTCATCGAACGACTAATTTACTAAGCTCAGGCTGCACTTTGCCTGCCTTCACTAAGTAAATCATGTCAAAAACCTCGCTCTGATTTTGCCTTAGCAGATAGTTCTTCATCTTTGCTGTTATTTATAATATCGGAGAACAGCCCGTTGGCCTGCTCCTTCTGGTCCATTCCCTTGTAGATGACCGCCGTCTTGAATTTAGCCTGCCAGCTGGCTGGTTTTAATTCAAGACATTTTAAGTAATATACAAGTGCTGTCTGGGCATCGCCTGTCTCCATCGCCTTGTCCCCAAAGCCTTCTAAAATCGGACAGCCATTTTCCGCCATATCCTTTCTTATCTCACCTACGATTGTCTGGACATCTGCGGAAGCGATGAGATCCGGGTTAAGCCCGGCATAAATCCGCACCGCAGCAGGAAAATCATCCTTCTTATAAGCCTGAAGGATCCCGATCACGGCCTGATACTGGGCAAGAACACTGTCTGAATCACTGGTGAGTGAAGCCAAAGAAGCCTCTGCAGTCTTTTTTTCTGCTTCTATGGATTCCAGCTGTGCCGTAAGACCGTCTGCCTTTTGGTTGGCCTGGCTTAACTGCTCGCTGTATTTTAGCATCTCTTGATTATGGAGCTCATTTATGGATTTTGTATTCGCCGGCATTACCAGAAAAAAGACCACTGCAGCCCCAAGCAAAAGCCCTGCAAGAATATTCCAAACCGCCTGATCCTTGGTATTCTCCCGATAGCTTGGTGGAATGATCACATCGTCATCTTCCATCTGCCTGTGGGAAAGCACATTTTTCAGCTTTCTTTTTTCCGGCTCCCGCTCACTTTTTCCACTTCCGGCCGTATCCTTGACCAAGGACTTGTAGTAAAGTGCCTTTGGATGATTGCGGTCGATCTGTAATACCTTGTAAACGGCTTTACCGGCCTTCTGATAATCCTCTCTGGCTATGCAAAGGAGTGCCAGCAAAAGTTGGGCCTTTACATAGTTAGGCTTGCTTTCCACAACCTTATTGAGCTGAAGAATCGCCAGATCCTCACTGCCGCTTTGGGCATAAATCAGGGCCTGGTTAAATCTTCTCACTGCACGACGCTCCGTCTCCATGATACCTGATTTTCTCTGTATCTCACCGAGGTAGTTATCCGCCTGGTTACCTTCTGGCTGGAAGTTCATGCTGATTACCCATTGAACAAGAGCTTCGCCCACTTCTCCGACCTCATAATAGATCAGGCCCAAAAGGTTCCTTGCATCTGTCATATACTTGTTAAAATGGAGGCTTTTTTTCAGACATTCGGAAGCTCCTGATAAGTCCCTAAGCTTTGCCCGTTCCAGCCCCATGTTGTAATAGCTGTTTGCGATTACCCGGGTTTTTCTTTCATAATCCATATTTTAACCGCCTATTCCTTGTTGATTTCTTTTATAAGATCCATCATCAGGTCATTCATATCCGTCAAATCACTTCTTACAATGGCATCTTCAATGGCATCAACCTCCAGGCTTGGCCTGTAACTGTTAATCTCAGCTTCAAAATCAATCATATGCTTTCCTCTTTCCCGCCCATCTTTTCAGGGCATCCAGGTATCCATGGAATGGAGTTCCTCCTTAAAACCGCTTTTATCTCCCCCATCAGGTAAAGTGAACCTACACAAAACAGCAGATGTCCTTCATCCCTTTTATGAAGCATGTATAAAACTGCCTCTTCCACTGTCTGAAATCCTTCCACACCGCAGCCGCAGGCACTTTGAAACTCTTTTAGCAGGACCTCAGTTTCCAGTCCTCTTTCTGAATGAATATGAGTCACCGCCACTTGATCAAGGGGCAGCGTACCTGCAATCTCCTTTATCATTTTATCATGATCCTTATCGGATACTGACGAAAACAATAGATCAGCCCGTTTCTTTCTTGCCTCACAAAGGCCGGCTGCAGCATTTAAAAAGGCCTTAATGCCACCCGGATTATGGGCTCCGTCCAGATATACCCCCGGCAGAACTTCTTCCATTCTTCCCGGCCAGTACATGTGAGCGATTCCTTCCTTCATCTGTGACGGGGTGATCTCTAAGTCCATGACCTCCTTAAGCCCTGCCGCCTCAAGAGCCTTAAACGCAAGGAAGGCATTCATCACCTGATATTCAGCTACGGTTGGAACAGTGACTTCTATTAAATCGCCTTCTGTTTTATAAAATCTGGCCTTGCAGCCCTGATCTTCATATCCGGTTATCTCATATCCCTGCCTGTCCACTTCACAGTAAGGAGATCCAACCTCCTCTGCCCTGCTTCGGATGACCTGGGAAGCCTGTCCATCGGTTCCATCAAAGATGACTGTCACACCTTTTTTAATTATTCCAGCCTTTTCCCATGCAATTTTTTCAATCGTATCTCCCAGATATTCTGTATGATCCAGGCTGATGGAGGTAATCACCGATACCAGGGGAGACTTAATAACATTGGTCGTGTCCAGCCTTCCTCCAAGGCCGGTTTCTAAAATTACTATATCCACTTCTGTCTTATGGAACATGTCCATTGCCATATAAAACAGAAACTCAAAATAAGACGGATGGCAATATCCTTTCTCCATCATATTCTCAGATAGCATTCGGACGGTCTCATAGCTTTCTTCAAAAACCTTTTCCGATACCATCTCTCCGTTTATGCAGAAACGTTCCCTGGTTTCAATCAGATGAGGGGAGGTAAAGGTCCCCACCCTGCAGCCAGCTTTCCTTAAAATAGACTGTAAAAATGCACATACCGACCCTTTTCCATTGGTACCTGCCACATGAAAAATTTTCATCCCTTCATCCGGTTCGCCCATCTCACAGAGGTACTTCCGGATATTTTCCAGAGAATTTTTCTTTCTGGTCCACATAGGAATCCGGCCCAGATATTCTTCTGCCGTTTCGTCAATCTTCATCGTTAGAGTACCAGCTTCCAAATGAATTTCAGACCTGATTTTCATGATGAACGCAAGCCTTAGAGGGCTTGAATTCAGAAAACCGGCAGCCCGATCGCCATAAAACAAATCGGACTTTCTAATTTATTATAATATATGTCCGTCAATATGCAACCCATTTCTTTCGCAAAAAGCCCTTTATTTCTACAACTGCCCTTTTCATATGCCTTAAGTATACAGAAATACAAAAAGAGAGCAAAGCCCTCTGAAACACTTTTAAGCATCTCAAAGGATCCTGCTCCCTGCATTCATTTCTTTCAATCAATTCCTGGAAAGACTATTTACCGCAATATGCGATGGCCTCGATTTCAACCAGAGCGTTCTTAGGAAGGGCTGCCACTTCATATGCGGCTCTTGCCGGGCATTCTCCTTCAAAGAAGGAAGCATAAACTTCGTTCATTGCTCCAAACTCACTGATATTCTTTAATAAAACGGTTGTCTTAACCACGTTAGCCATGGATAAGCCTTCGCTTTCCAGAATGGACTTGATGTTTGTCAATGACTGCTTTGTCTGGGATACGATATCCTCACCTGCAAATTCGCCGGTAGCAGGGTCAATGGGAAGCTGTCCTGATATAAATACGTAATCGCCCCCGCGTACGCCCTGAGAATATGGGCCGATTGCTGCCGGCGCTTTTTCTGTTGCTAATACTTTTTTCATAATGATATGTCTCCTTTCGTTCATTTCTCTGATAATTCTAGATTAGCACACATTCCACAAAAGTCAAGAAACTTTTTCAGGTATTCTTAAAAAAATTTAGTCCTTTAAATCCTTTTCCCCCTTGTCATCTGGTATTGAATACTATATAATATGATATGATAAAGGGGATCATCCCTCATGTGCGGCAGCAGGCGTACAGAAGGTCGGCGCCCTGTGAGTATGCCTTTATGCCAAAAGTCATGGGCAGGAAAGAGGAAAACATATGAAGACCAACGACGAAAGAATGCAGGACATCCTGAAGCATCTGGAATCCTTAGACCATATAAGGCCGGAAACCATTCCCAATATTGATCTGTACATGGATCAGGTCACCACCTTCATGGATGAGCATTTAAAAGATACCAAACGCTATCCGGAGGACAAAGTCCTGACCAAAACCATGATCAATAATTATGCCAAGAACAATCTTCTTCCGGCTCCTAATAAAAAGAAATATTCCAGAGAACACATTCTGCTGCTTATATTTATATATTACTTTAAAAATCTGCTCTCTTTTCATGACATCGAGCAGCTCTTTAAGCCTATTACGGAAAAGCACTTTAATTCTTCGGAAGGGATTCCTTTAGAGGATATCTACCGGGAAATTTTCTCCCAGGTAGAAGGCGGTATTGACCGTATCAAGGAGGATATCCTTCAAAAATACGAGCACGCCGGTAAAACCTTTGAAGACAAAGGGCTCCAGAAAGATGATCTGGAATATCTCCGCCTCTTTTCCTGGATTTGTGAGCTTTCCTTTGATGTGTACTTAAAGAAGCAGATCATCGAGCAGATCATTGATGATTTAAGAGAAACCGAGCCCATAAACATAAAAAAGAAAAAATGACAGATGAAAACAGGGGCAAGTATTGGTACCCGGCTTGTCCCTGTTTTTATCAATCTTCTCTCTTTTCTTCTTCCAAACGTTTAAACACCATATCATATCCATCGTTCCCATAATTTAAGGAGCGGTTCACACGACTGATGGTCGCAGTGGACGCCCCCGTCTTTTCCGCGATCTCCAGATAAGTTCGGCCCTCTCTTAACATCTTTGCTACCTCATATCTTTGGGATAAGCTTAACAGTTCATTGACTGTGCATACATCCTCAAAAAAAGTATAGCATTCCTCTGACGATTTCAAGGTTAGAATAGCTTCAAACAGATGGTCTACCGCATCTGTCTTAATCTTTTTATTCATAATATCGTTCAATCCCCTTTTTCTTGTTTTTGCCCTTAGTAGCATTTTAACATACTAAAGTTGTAAAGTCCACCCTTCGCGGACATCATGAAAGCATAAATTTTTCTATAACATGAGCCACTCCGTCATCATTATTGGAAAGGGTCATATAATCAGCTGCTTTCTTCACCGGGAGAACTGCATTCTCCATCGCAACGCCAAGGCCTGCATACTGGATCATGGACAAATCATTGTAACCGTCTCCGCAGGCAATCATCTCATCCTTGCTTATGCCAAGCTTTGAAAGCAGACGTTCCAGACTTGCCGCCTTGTCCACTCCTTTCGGGAGTATCTCCAAAAAATAGGGTTCTGAACGGTAAACGCTGTAATCCCGCCCTAAGGCCGCCTTTACCTTTGGCTCTACCATTGCAAGATAGTCGCCTTCATCAAGCATCATGAATTTAACAACCGGAAACTGTACATAAGCCTCCATATCCTGAATTTCTTTTACTTCCAGTTTATTGATGGTTGCTTCCTTTTCAACATATTCATCCCTGGCATTGGGAGTGACGATCAAATCATCCTCATAGGTAAGGATGTTCACTCCATGGTCTTCTGCCATGCGGATTATCCTGGAATTTGAGGACACCGGCAATTCTCTTGCAAAAACCGTTTCTCCGGTTCTGCAGTCAATGATGCGCCCTCCGTTAAAGGACAGGATGTATCCTCCTGACTTATGAAGCTCCAATTCCTTGGCAAGGGGCATCACCCCGTAGGTGGGCCGTCCGGAAGCCAGTACAATAATTCCGCCCTGTTGTTTTAATTCAAAAAGCGCCTCTTTGGTCCTGGGTGTGATCTCCTTATTCCGATTGGTCAGCGTCCCATCCAAATCCAGCACAATCATCCGATAGTCCATTGAATTTCTCCTGTTTTGTAAATTTTACTATAGCAGTATAACACAGTTTCTCTTCTTATTCCATCCTAAAATACAGAAATATATAAATGGACGGAACCGCAGCCTGGCCCCCATCATACAATGCCAATAGGAGATACTAAGAAAGGGAGAATGATATGAAAAAGGCAATCGTTTTACTCCTGGTTGCATTCATGCTGGCTGCCTCCCTGACAAGCTGCAGAACCTCGGCCAGAAAGCATATAAGGCCGCTCTTTTATCAGGTATCCGGCTCGGTTAAGGTATAATAAAAATTTTTCATAAGACAAAGTACCTTCCCATATTCTCATAATAAAATGTAGTATTAAGATTTCCATAAGGAGGATTTTATGAGAAAAGCCTATCACTTTTTTCTGGCGGCCATACTCACCGGAGCATCTATACTTAGCCTGACTGCCTGCGGCCCAAAAGCAAAGGCATCCGAATTAACTCCGGTCACACTAAATGAAGTTGCCCATTCTATCTTCTACGCTCCCCAGTATTCAGCCATTGAACTGGGATATTTTGAAGATGAAGGCATTAACTTAACCTTAGTCAACGGCGCCGGCGCCGACAAGGTTATGACTGCTCTGATATCAGGCGATGCCGATATCGGATTTATGGGTTCTGAAGCCAGTATCTATACTTACGCGAACGGTTCGAAAGACTATGCTGTCAACTTCGCCCAACTGACCCAGAGAGCCGGAAACTTTCTTGTAGGAAGAGACAATCAGCCTAACTTTAAATGGACGGATCTTAAAGGCAAAAAGGTACTGGGAGGAAGAGCCGGAGGAATGCCGGAAATGGTATTTGAGTATATCCTGAAAAAAAATGGCATTGACCCTGTTACGGACTTATCCATTGACCAGAGCATTAACTTTGGCTTGACTGCCGCGGCATTTACCAGCAATGATGCAGACTATACCGTGGAATTTGAACCATTTGCCACAGGACTTGAAAAAGAAGGCAGCGGACACGTTGTCGCTTCACTTGGCGTTGATTCCGGTTATATTCCTTACACTGCTTACAGCGCAAAGAAAAGCTATCTGGAAAAGAATCCGGAAACCATCCAGAAATTCACCAATGCTATCCAAAGAGGACTGGAGTATGTAAATTCCCATTCATCGGAAGAAATTGCAAAGGTGATCCAGCCCCAGTTCAAAGAAACCGACGTGGCAACGATTGCAACCATTATTGAACGGTATAAAGCACAGGATACCTGGAAAAAGGATACGATTTTTGCAAAAGACAGCTTCGAGCTTCTGGAAAACATCCTGGAAGAATCCGGCCAATTAAAGGACCGGGTTCCTTATGAGGAACTTGTAACGACCATTTATTCAGAAAAAGCAGCAAAATAAATCCCACCCTTTCTAAACGTATCTGGTGATATAATAAAATATACAGGGCCGCATCCACTGCGGTCCTGTATATTTTATACCATAAGCATACGATGCTCAAAGCGCAATATTGGAGCAGGTTTCAAAAGAATCCCACTCCAGCGATTGATTAGCTTTCCTGACGTCCATTCAGACGATCGTTGCCTCAAACGGCGATACCGGCAGTCCAGGAACTGCATACAGATCCGCATTTTCCGGATTGTTTGACCATGCATACCGAACTCCGGTGACTGTCTTTCCTTTCTGGACATTCAAAATAACCGTCCCCCCCTGGGTCCTGATATCTATACAATCTGAGATCCATTCTCCTGATATGCAGACTTCAAACCCGCCCGTTTTACCTTCTGATACTGCGTATCCCCTCTCCCCATGATCAAAGTGAAGTATGATCTCCTCACCCTTCCTTTCAGCATGGGAGAATACAGGGGACAGCCACTCTCCCGGCTCATGATATGCAATCTCATACGCCGCCATGGCCATTCTCTCTCCTACTGTTTTTTTATCTGTTGGATGCAGGTCATTGTATTCGCCGCAATCGATGGTAACCACCATAGCGCTGTTTGGAAGCTTTGCAAGGCTCTGCTGCATATCTCGAAAACGTACCCAGTTCCCTGCATCTTCAAGGTCATAATTCGGTAACTGCACGTAAATAACAGGAAACTTTCCCATATGCCACTTTCGTCTGTAATCCTCAATCATACGACCAAAATACTGAGGATAGGAACGATCGTCGTCTGCATTGCTCTCTCCCTGATACCAGCACATACCGCAGATAGGAAAATCATGAAGAGGCGCTATCATAGCCTGGTACATGCCCATGGGTTTTCTTTCAAAAAAGGTCGGTGGAATAAGAGCTTTCGCATATGCGCCTCTCTTATACTTCCAGCCTTCAGAAATTGACAACGTTTCTCCTGTTTCAAAAATTATCTGATGAGACTTCCCTTTGGTAAACTCCATCCGCCCGGACACTGCGATCACACGTATGGTAATCTCATGTTCCCCTTCGGCAAGTCCCTTTAAGTGATATTCCCTGGGCGGATACCGATATGTGGTATTTCCGATGCACTGCCCGTCAACGTAAGTGTAGTCCGCATCTTTGATGGTTCCAAGGGAGAGGCGACACGGCTTGCATGAATGTTCAGGCGGGATCGTCACAGTCTTTTTAAACCAGACAGAGCCTGGTTTTTCAAAATCTTCATTTGCATAGAAATCGTCGGAAAGGCAGACCGATTTCCAGGTATCCCGGAAACCGGCATTCAGCCAGTCTTCTGAAATCCCCGCATCCGCCTCATCTATTTTCTTATACCATGAGGAAGCCCTCTCTTCATCTTCTTTTTGTATATTTCTGACATATTCATCTGATTTGCACTCTTCAGCTGCTTTTGCTTTACCGGAAAAAACCGCAAGCGCTTTTCTGCTCATCCATGCCTCTATAGGCGTACCGCCCACTGCAGTAAGTATAAGACCTATTGGTACGGGGTATCTTTCCCGCAATTTTGCCCCAAAAAAGTATCCTGCGGCCGAAAAATAAGAGGCACACTCCAAAGAATAACTTTCCCATTTTCCTCCCGACAGTTCGCCTGCAGGAGCTTTGAACCCCCACTTGATCGGGACAGTGAACTGCCGGATAAGAGGATCTCCGTCTTCATGATACTCCGTTGGGAATCGATACCTTACCCTATGCATAGGCAGCTGCATATTCGACTGACCGGACATAAGCCAGACATCTCCTATATAAATATCAGAAAATTCTTTTCTCTCACCTGCACATGTAACGGAAACAGAATAGGGCCCCCCTGCCTGCATAGGCATCAACAAAAGCCTCCAGTTTCCGTCTTCATCTGTCAAGGTCTCTTCTATAAATTCAGTACCCCCATCTTCCTTTGAGAATATTGCCTCTACCCGCGCTCCCGCATCTGCTGTACCTCTTACGGGTATAAACTCATTTCTCTGCAGAACCGCATGATCTGAAATGTATGGGGTGACACGAAAGCCGCTCATCCTTTCACTCCAGAACTTGTCACTCCCTCTACAAAATATTTCTGACAGCAGAAGAACAGGATCAGTGCAGGTAGCAGAGCCAGGAACGACATCGCCAGGATCTGGTTCCATTCCACAATACCGCTGCTTTGATCGATTGACATCTTAAGAGCCAGTGACACAGGATATTTCGCAAGGCTCGTCACATAGATCAGGGGGCCTAAGAAATCATTGAAACTCCATACAAACTGAAAGATCGTGCAGCTTATCAGTGCCGGTTTCAATGCAGGGAGCAGAATCATCGTTAAAATTCCAAAAGAGTTGCAGCCATCAATCGTCGCCGCCTCATCCAAATACGTCGGTATGGAACGCATAAACTGGATCAGCATAAATACGAAGAACGGTTCGTTGGCAAATACGGTCGGTGCTACCAACGGTACATATGTATTTAAAAGTCCAAGGTTTTTCCATAAAATATACAGCGGTATCCTGGTTACGACTGAGGGTAAAAACATAGTCGCCATAAGTATGGAGAAACATATCTTTTTTAAAGGAAAATTAAATCTGGCAAATCCATACGCCACCAGTGTACTCGATATCAGGCAAAACAGTATCTTAGGTATCACAAAACTGAATGTGTTTAAGAAAAACGTGGTAAACGTAAATTTCGTTCTTGTTTTCCAGCCATTGATATAAGGGGTAAAGTCTATTTTGCTCGGTATAAAATTTATTGACGTAAATATCTCATTGTTCGTCTTAAATGTAGCTCCCACAAGCCAGATGATGGGATAAATCATAACGAGGGCCACTGCCGTAAGTAAGGTATATCTGAAAGCAGCATTAATTATGTACTTTCTTCTTCTGCGTCTTTCGACTTCACTGATCAAAATTGTCCGTGCCATGTTATTCCCCCTTATCCGAATAAAATACCCAGCGATCCTGGGTAGCAAATAACACTACCGTAACAGATACGATGATGAGAAACAGTACCCAGCTGGCAGCGCTTGCATAACCCATGTTGAAAAGCTGGAAAGCATTGTCATATATAAACATAGAGGTAAGGTAAGTGGAATTTAAAGGGCCTTTCTTCGTGATAAGGTAAGGTCCGTTGAATTCCTGGAAAGCATTGACCAGCTGCATGACCAAATTGAAGAAAATCGTAGGTGTGATCAATGGAATCGTGATCTTGAAAAACGAATATGACTTCGTAGCTCCGTCCACACTTGCGGCCTCGTAGAGATCTTGGGGTACATCTTTAAGAGCCGCCAGGAATATCAGCATAGCTGATCCGAACTGCCAGACTTTTAAAAGAACAATAACAGCCATAGCTCCGGCTGCAGAAGACAACCATTTTACAGGACTCACACCGAATATACCAAGAAAATGATTAACAAATCCATCTTGCTGGAATAAAAAACGCCATAATACGGCAACTGCAACGTTTCCGCCCAAAAGGGAAGGAACATAATATGCCGTCCGGTAGAAATTAATAGCCTTTAATTTAAAATTCAGGATAAATGCAATAAAAAGTGCAAATGCAAGCTGCAGAGGTACTGTAATTACTGTATATTTCAGAGTCTGCCTCAGCGTGCCTAAAAAGTCTTTATCTTTAAATAGCTTTGCATAGTTGGCAAATCCTATGAAATTGGGTTCTCTTACAAGATTGTAATCCGTAAAGCTGATAAAAAGTGCATTAATAAACGGATACAACGTAAGAAAAACCATTCCAATTATCCAGGGGAGAATATACAAAAGCCCGATCTTGCTGTTTTTCAAAAAAATTCCTCCTAGCTAATGATGATATAGCCACTAAGAGCTATATAGTTAATAAGTTCCTATATCAGATTTGACGTTTTACGGCCGCCGAAGGCGGTGATAGGATCCAGCTTATAAATTGAATCCTTCACCTGCTTTCTGGCAGACTGACACTGAGGAATGTGGCAGCTTCTTTTCTATTTATTTCCCATATTCTGCTTTCAGCTTTGCAACCTGAGCGGATGCTTCATCATAGAATGCCTGAGCCGCTTCATCTACGGTACTTGCGCCCAATTCATATTTCTCATAATTGCTTTCATAGGAACTTGTAAATACGGCATCTTCAAAGATAGGAGAGTTATTGATCACTTCTGCTTCATCTGTAAAGTCATAAGCCTGCTTTACGGCTCCCGTGATCTGACCGTCAGCTTCAAGTGTGGCTTTTGCAGACTTAGATGCCACCATACCTCTCTTTGACCCCATAAGCTTGGTGCCTTCCGGATCATTTAAGATATACTGCAGGAATTCTGCCGCTTCTTTTGGGTGCTTGGAGTTCTTTGAGATTGCAAATGTCAGTGACGGTTTTGCCATGGTTCCTTTAAATACCGCCCCGTCAATCGTTGGAAGGGGTGCTACGATAAGTTCGTCACCTTTATCTGCAAGTGTCTGTGCATTGGAAGCAATTCCGCCTGTCCACTCAAGCACTCCCAAATATCCGCCGTCAATAAATTTTGCATTCTGAGCAATGGATACAGGGTCATTACCTACATTTTCAAGGTAATCCTGTCTGGAACAGAATACATGAAGATCTGCCAGTTCCTTATACCAGGTCATGGCTTCCTTGTAGTCCTCTACCGTGTAGTTCATATTTAGATTTTCATCGAATTCACCTTTACCGGTCTTTTGCTGCAGATAATAAACGGCTGCAAAACGGAATGTCGGGCTTACGATCAGATAAGCGTTTGGATTCTGTGCCGTAATGGCTTTTGCCGCTTCTTTGTACGCTTCGAAAGTAGACGGAATTTCATTAATACCAGCTCTCTCAAATGCGGATTTGTTCAAATAGACGCCCAGAGTATTCTGTCCGTAAGGAATGGCCTGCATCACACCGCCGGTCTTTCCTGTTTCTAAAAATCCTGCATCATACTGTGTAAAGTCAATGATATCCGCAACCTTGTCTAAATCATAGAAACCAGTGCCGTCAGGACTATATTTGATCAGCCACGGATAATTGACAGTCATGATATCGGCTTCCGTACCGCCCGCATAGCGGGTAGCAAACGTTTCTTCCAGATTACCGAAGCCGGAAGGCTCACCTGTCACTTCAATCGCGCCTGCATGAGCCGCGTTGAATGCATCAATTGCTTCCTGAGTCGCCTGATGACGGTCATCATTGCCCCACCAGGAAAAGCTTAACTTGGCCAGTTCACCAGCCGGAGCTGCATCTGAATTTGCCTCTCCGCCGTTGCCTGATGCTGCCGTAGTAGCCGGTGCAGAGTTCCCTCCGTTGCTTCCGCATCCGGTGAAGCTGACTGTTGCCGTTAAAACTGCTGCAAGTACGGCTGAACTTTTCTTCCATTTTTTCATAATACTAATTCCTTCCTTTTCTTTTTTATTTGCAGGGTCTGCAAAACCCTATACCGCCAATTTTTACGGTGCCTAATACCTTATACAGTTGTTATTTCTAATCAAAAATCTTTCTGCCATGGGCATCAGGAATTCCTGATTTACGATAAAAATAGGTATTGATCTGATCCCGCCAATTGATCGCATTTTCTTTTTGTTTCTTAAGACGGTCTCTCACATTCCTATAGCATTCTTCATCTAAGAACTGTTCCAGACTCTCCCAAACTCTCTCGTACTGCTCTACTTTCTCCACACCCGCAAAATGTGTGTCATATATATGCTGTATCACAGTTTTTCCAGAGCGGAGGACATGGCTATACGGCACATGATGGAAAAACAGCAAAAGCTCATCCGGACAGGCAGATAAATCTTCATATTCTCGGAATCTGCCATCGGAATACTGCCTTGTATATCCGGTACCGCTTGCGACCGAACGTTCTCTTCCTACGCCGTTACGGTCCGCATAATGATAGGTCCCCCATCTGTCATATTCGTATCCGTCTATATCCACGCCGTAGTGAACAGTAGGTTTGCACATAAATCCAACTGAAAGAGGACATGTATAGTCTTCATAAACACCTCTGGAAGTGGTAAGAATCTCCATGATCTTTTTAGCTTCGTCCTGCGGAAGACCAAAGGTTAGATTAACCCATTCTTCTGCTATAGCCTCAGAACTGAGTGAGTTGTCCCATACAAGCCTGCCGTATCCATAGAGATTTGCCTGAGCAAGCTTGTTGCCTGTCCAGTTTGTGTCCATACCTACACTTCCGACCGCCGCTATTCCTGACCGATTGGGATCAGGGGAGTTCTTTTTGATCTCATTCCTGATATAAGCATCTTTCCCATAGCGGGTATCAAAATCCAAAGTTTCCTTCCACATGGGGATCAGGTAGCAAATATCAATCTGATGCCCTGTGTACTCCTGGGTGATCTGGAATTCCAGTATTTGATTTGTCTTTTTAAGTGCCCCAAATAATGGGGAATTAGGCTCTCTGATCTGAAAATCAATGGGACCATTTTTTATCTGAAGGATAACATTTTCCTCGAACTTGCCGTCGTGTTCCATAAATATATCATAAGCAGCCATGGCACGGTCAAGATTTCTGTCTCTCCAGTCCTGCCCACAGTTGTATACAAAACACCTCCAGATAATGATGCCTCCTAAGGGTTTTATCGCCCGTGCCAGCATATTCGCACCATCTTCGTGAGTCCTGTTATAGGTAAATGGACCCGGCTCCCCCTCAGAGTCCGCTTTCACGATGAAACCGCCAAACTGGGGAATCTCTTTGTATATGTCAGCTGCCACATTCTCCCACCATACGGCCACTTCCGGCACAAGGGGATCCGCTGTATCAAGCCCGCCTACCACTATGGGAGCTGCGAAGTTGATGGCTAGAAAGGTACTGATTCCGTATTCGCTAAACACATCAGCTATCTTTCTGATTTCTTTCAGATTCTCACCTTTTATGAAGAAGGTTTCTTTTTTATGTACATTTACATTGTTGATTGATATGGCATTGATCCCTGTACTTGCAAGCAGTCTTGCATAAGAACGGACGATCTCCATATCTCCTCTAAAATTATTATTATCAAAATAAATTGACGCTCCCGCATAACCTCGCTCAATGGAACCGTCGAAATTGTCCCAGTGGTTTATCATGCGAATGCTCTGATCCGGTCTGCTCTTATAGGGAAACGTACCTTTTGTGATCAGAATGCGGTGCAGGCTGAATACTCCATATAGAAGACCTGTCTCCGTAGAAGCTGTTATTTCGTAGCCTGTCTCTGTCTTTCCTATCTCATATCCATCACTGCCGTCATCACCTGCCAGTGATAACACCAAAGAAGATCCCGGTTCATCCGATGGTTCTGCACCTTCAAACAGCAGGGGCAGCTCTCTCTCTATTGTTTTCATTACAATGCTGTCTTTTTTATCTTTGATATGATAACCGGATATATCCGGCTGATGTAATTTCTTGTTCAGCCAGCACAGATCCCTTGTTTTAGTCGTCACTTAAGTTCCTCCTGATTTCCGCTGCCAGCGTTCTGATTCGCTGCGAAGAAATTCTTTCCGTTTTCGATTATTCCGTTTTTATCATACAATAGACTGTCCTTGTCCAAAGGCAAACGGACCGTCGATCTCGTAAATCCGGATTGATAGATTGCCGTAATAACTTCAAGAGCCAAGCGGCCATCTGCACTGTCTTCCTGATGTATATCACCATTTTCTATAAAGCGGATCGCCCTCTCTATCTGTGCCTCATGCATTGTCCTCCCTGACTGTGGAATTGATTCCCGCATTTTCTCAAGCTCTGCTGCGGTATCCGGGTCGTCTTCGGGAAATCCTGTGTCATTAGAACGGCTGCTCGTAACCTGATAGGGGGATGAAATACCCGCTTTTTCACACTGGAATGCAAGTCTTTGATACTGGCCATGTGTCACCAGGTTTACTGCAAAGGTTATTACTGCTCCGCTTTTATAGGTAAGTATTGCAGCCGAGAGATCTTCTGTCTCAGCATTATTATGTGCAACATTTGTCAGAACAGCCGTCACCGTCTCAGGAGGGCCCATGATCCAGTTAAGTAAGTCTATCTGGTGTACGCCATGATTCATGGTACAGCCCCCACCTTCCTTCTCCCAGGTGCCTCTCCACCAAAGATCATAATAACTGTGACCGCGGTACCAGAATGACTCCACCTGGCCAAAGAGAACTCTGCCTGCAATTTTACTCTCTATCAGTGTCTTTAGTATCTGATTATCTTTCGTGAAACGGTTCTGGCATACGACTCCCAGATAAGTGTTAGTCTCCTTTTGGACCGCTATCATTTCATCGCATTCCGACAGGGACAAGGCCATGGGCTTTTCCAACAGTACATGCTTCCCTGCCCGCATACATGCTATAGAAACAGGCAAATGGGTGAACGGCGGGGTGCATACACTTACAAGATCGATATCCGGTCTTTTAAGCATTTCGTTATAATCCCCATAGACCTCCGCAGCATCCAGACCATACTTCTCCTTCAGACTTTGCGCTTTCCCGGGAAAGATATCACAAAGTGCAGCCACCTGACATCGGTCCGAAAGTGCAAGGTATGCCTTAAGATGAGTTTCTGCAATAACGCCCGTTCCGATGATACCTACCATAATATTTCCTTTCATAAATCAGTTTCATTGGGTCTGTCAGCATTTTGATTAAATAAACGTTTATTATGCTTTACATTTTAGCCATATCCTCCAATTATGTGAATGTATTATTAAAATACCATTTGTAATTTTTAAATATATTTTTTACTTTGTATTCTCTATTGCACATTTTTACCGGGCAAGATATACTAAATATACTAAAAAAATCCTGCATCAGTAACAGCCACTGTATTTTTTCTAAAAAGTCACAAAAAAAGATGGGAGGCGCAGCTTATGGAAGTGAATTTTGATAACATGATTCCCGATCTGCACTACTACATTCACAGAAAATGTACTGCGAGTTGGAAGATCGATCCGGATTACATATCTTTCATCGACATCACATATGTCATAGCGGGAAAAGCCAGATATTTCATAGACGGAACAGAATATATCGTCCGGAAAGGTGATCTGATCTGCATTCCCAAGGGCACCCACAGGGCGGCGGTCAGCGTTCCGGAGGATCTGATGGAATGTTACTCCACAAACCTCTTCCTCACAGATCAAAAAGGCAATGATATCTCCCTGCCCATTAACCTCATCAGCCATATAGGCAATGTCCCCCAGCTCATATCATGCTTTCATGAAATCCACGAAGAATGGCTGAAGCGTGAATTCGGTTACAAATTAAAGGTGCGGGCCAGCATGTGTCTGATTCTATACCATATAATGGATCTCCTTTTCAATGAAAACCGGATCAGCAGTAAAGACATCCGCATCATCAACAGCATCCGCTATATGAGCACTCATTTTGCAGAAGACGTAAGCATCGAAACCATGGCCAGTCTGTTCCATATCCATCCGGTGTACTACGGAAATCTGTTTAAAAAAGCGCTGGGTATGACATTTAAACAGTATTTGATATCGCTGCGGTTAAACCATGCGGAAAACATATTGAGGAGCGGTGAGGCAAACGTAGGCGATGCAGCCCTGCAAAGCGGATTTTCCGATATTTATTATTTCTCAAAACTATTTAAAGAAAAAAAGGGAATCCCGCCTTCAAAGCTGCTCCCGCCTGAGAGGAAGAGACATATAGAGTTATTCAAATAAGAAGGAGATTCCGTATGAAGAAGAAAGCACTGATTATCGGAGGAAGCGGAGGCTTAAGCGGCCGTCTGGCTGCACTTGCCAAAGATGAATATGAGGTTTGGGCGGTTACCAGAGGACAGCGGACCTTAGGTGACTGGATCCATCTTTTAAAAGCCGACCGAAACGATACTGAAAATTTCCGGAAAACGATTTTAGAAGCGGATACGAACTGGGACATCGTCTTTGACTGCATTTGCATGAATGAAAGACACGCCTTGCAGGATTTAGATGTATTTCCCGGGATAACGAAGCGCCTGGTAGTGATTTCCACGGATTCCGTGTATGATCCCTTAAGAAAAGACACACCGCAGAACGAAGACGGATATTTCGTCGAGGAAGAAGGAGAACCCGAAGAACTCACGTATGCAGGCAACAAACGCCGCATGGAACATGTCTTTATCAACAACTTTAACACCTCCTTAGCGGTTACACTATTCCGCCCCGGGCATATTTACGGACCTGGTTTTCTCATAGGGTGTTACCCGGAGCACAGCAGGCAGAAGGATTTGCCACAGCTCATCCTGGACAGGGAGCCAATATCTCTTGTTGGCGGCGGAATCTATCTCACGCAGCCCATTTTTGTGGACGATCTGGCAAACTCCATGCTAGACTGCGCAGACAGGCAAGGTGCTTTTAACCGTATTTTCTGTATCGGGGGACCAAAAGCAGTGGAAAACCGCAGATATTACGAGATCATTGGGCAGCTGCTTGACAGGGACTTGATCATAAAGGAGATCCCGCTGACCGGATACCTTGAAGAGCACCCGGAATACAGCGGTCATCTGTGCCATCGAATCTATGACCTGTCTGCCCTGCGTAAGGCCGGAGTACGACTGCCTGACACACCCCTGGAGACGGGATTAAACCTACACTTAAAATCACTCGGTTATCTTTAAACTCATTCTGAACGAAACCTGGAGGTATTATATGTATTACAAACAGTATGGAAACACCGATATGAAGGTCTCCGCCATCGGCATGGGATGTATGCGGTATGACTCAGATGATGTCAAATCAGGTAATCTTGAAAAATGCGCGGAAGTTGCACTGTATGCCCATGAAAAAGGCATCAACTACTTTGATACTGCTCCTTTTTACTGTGACGATAAAAGCGAGATCATCACAGGCATCGCCCTGTCACAGCTGCCCAGAGACAGCTACTATATTTCTTCAAAGACAAATCTGGGTACCGTAGGCGGCAGCTACACAGAATCAGATTTTCGAAGGAGACTGGAAACCACACTAAGCCGGTTAAAGGTGGACTATCTTGATTTTTATCATCTGTGGTGCGTATTGAATCTGGATTCTTTTTCCAATCAGGTGGAAATCCTTTATTCTTTCTTTGAGAAAGCCAAATCAGAAGGGCTGATCCGCAATATCGTGTTTTCATCCCATATGCAGGGAAATGAACTAGAAGCTGCCGTAGCTTCCAATCTTTTTAAGGGAATGCTCATTGGATATAATGCACTCAACTATCGTTTCCGCCAGACCGGCATTAAAGCCGCCTATGACAATGGTATGGGTGTCGTAGTCATGAATCCCCTGGGAGGCGGTCTTATTCCGGGAAATCCAGATACATTCCGCTATCTGACAGATGGAACAGACCTTACCGTGGCACAGGCAGCCTTAAACTTTGTGGCATCCCACAAAGAGATTACAATCACTCTCGCAGGCTGCACCACAAAAGAACATGTCGATGATGCCGTGAAAGCCGTGGAAAACTTAGCCGAGCGCCCCGCTGCTGGAATCTATGAAGAATATGAAAATAAGGGCATGATAAGCAATGACCTCTGCACCGGCTGCGCTTACTGCAAGCATTGTCCAAAAGATATCGATATCCCTAAATTCATGGATGCCTACAACATGAAGCTGTTGGGAAATGATATGTTCGAACGCCTGAAAGGCCACTGGCAGATATCAAAAGACTCTGCCGGAGACTGTATCAAATGCGGCAAATGCGAGAAGCTGTGCACACAGCATCTGCCCATAATAAATAGACTTGCTGAGATAGCAGGTTAAAATAACGGCAGTCTGCCATGCAGGCTGCCGGTTCGTTTACCAGTCCACTGGTTTTCCACATGGAGCGGTAAGCAGCAAAATAAATCCCATCTTTTTTAATCCTTCAATCAGTGCTATAATAGGAAATGCAGGATACGCTTGCTGCGGCCTGTAATTTTATGCAATGATTGGAGTGATACCTATGAATATCGTATTATTAGAATCCCTGGGCATTCCGGACAGCCTTTTGAATGAATACGCAAAACCGCTGACGGAAGCCGGCCACTGTTTCACCTCATATCCAAAGGATACAGACCCTGAAGTCCAGATCCAACGGGCCAAACAGGCAGATGTCATCATGATTGCCAATATGCCTCTGTCCGAGCAGGTAATATCCGCCTGTGAGCATTTAAAGTTCATAGATGTTGCATTTACAGGGGTTGATCACGTAGACCTGGAAGCAGCAAAAAAGAAAGGGATCAAAGTCAGCAATGCAGCCGGATACTCTACCGAGGCCGTGGCAGAGCTTACGATCTGCCTCATGCTCTCCCTTCTTCGCAACGTTCCCCAGGTGGAAGCCCGGTGCAGAGAGGGGAAAACCAAGGATGGCCTGGTAGGCTGCGAAATTATGGGTAAAACCGTAGGAATCATAGGTGCAGGAGCTATCGGTACAAGGGCTGCTGAACTCTGTTCCGCCTTTGGCTGTAAGGTTCTGGGATACAAACGGCATCTGACTGGGGACGAGCATTCATTTATTGAATTCGTATCCCTTGACGAGTTATTATCCCGTTCTGACATTGTAAGCCTCCATTGTCCTTTAAACGATGAATCCCGCCATTTAATAAACCGGGACACAATTGCAAAAATGAAACAGGGCGCATACTTAATCAATGCCGCCAGAGGGCCTGTGGTTGATTCTGATGCCTTGGCTGAAGCATTAAATAACGGTTACCTTTCCGGTGCCGGAATCGATGTTTTCGAAACAGAACCTCCCCTTAATCCGGATCATCCACTTCTTAAAAGCAAGAATACCATCGTTACCCCACACGTGGCTTTTGCCTCAGTACAATCCATGGATGCCCGGGCAAAAATCGTCTTTGACAACATCAAAAACTGGCTGGAAGGCTGCCAGTCTAATATCATTATTTAAAAATTGAAGCCGAGTAAAAAATATGGGAATTTTTGTCTCATTTGTATAAAAAATACTTGTAATTCAGAATCTTCGTGCTATAATTTAGACATGGGGATATAGCTCAGCTGGGAGAGCGATGCGTTCGCAACGCATAGGTCACGAGTTCGAGTCTCGCTATCTCCATGTGATGGAAGTATAGCTCAGCTGGGATGAGCGTTCGCCTCACACGCGAAAGGCCATGGGTTCGAGCCCCATTACTTCCACTATCTTAAAACCCTAGTAAATGCAAGAATCCCTTGCAAATACTAGGGTTTTTGATTCGACCTTTGCAATTGTCTTTCTAGTATAACGATATACTATCACATCCTTTGTTTTTCACATTTGCTCCTCCGTAAAACCTTTTAAGTCCAAAAATCGGAACCATTCTTACTTCAAAACAATCTAGAATACCACTTTCATCACGTTTTCCACTTACTTGGTAAATTGTATTCACTGGTAACCCTTTCATACTTGAATTAAAGTTATCCTTTTTTATATTTTTCTTTAGCTGCCTCTTATTCACCCTAGTCTCCTCGCTGTTCTTTGTTCGCCAAGTCCCTCAATCAGTTAATTATTATCAATAAAATCTCCAAAATCTCCTAATATTTATATTAATATTACAATTATATATCACCAATATTGACTTTGCAAGAATACGCTTATGACGGAATTTAAATTTATTTGCTTTTGAAACCTTCATTATTGCAACTTAAATAATACGAGGCTATCCGTTTTTTGTATAATAATGTCCGAAACCCTGTAATAACTTGCAGTATTGTGTCGTATTTTCAGACATTAACAGTTAATCCACAATTATTTCCACAACATTGTGGATAAGTGTCATTTTGTATATAATAAGTCAATCAAGAAAACGCCTATCGTACAAATTCTGACAGGCGTTTTCAAAAAGGAGGCACAGTATGAACAAATCACTATGGATTATTATGTCGTAGTCATTTAAACCTTTACACCATTAAGATATAAATTTTCGGCATGTCCTGTGACTATCTTTGATATCTTTTAATAAAATTATTTCTACATTCTCCACTCGACGATATCTTCCATGCTTTTACGCGGCCGCGGCCTGGGACATTCATCTGGATGTCCAAATGACATAGCTGCGACCAGAGTGCCTTCTGTGCTTAACCATCTGCTCAGTTCTTCATAGGCAAAGTAAATATCGCAGATCCATAAACTTCCCAAGCCTAATTCTGTAGCTGTAAGTGTCATGTTTTCCATGGCAGCACCTATGGATTGGGCATTGCAAATTTCATAAATCCTATCTTCCTGATTAAGGCGATCCGATAATTCAATACCCAAAGGATTTGTTACAAATACTGTTATCGGAGCTTGTTTCATAATTTCCAGAGTATATTCAGCCGCCGCCAAATGTTGCTTGCTGTTAGGAAGCAGGGATAAGCCTCCTCTCTCTCGTAAAAGCCCCTGCTCCATTGACAAAAGCATTTCATTTTTTGACTGACCGCTCACAACAGTAAATTTCCAGGGTTGTCTATTCTTTGACGATGGTGCAAGTCTTCCAGCATTTAAGATCTCTTCAACCATTTCTTTCGGTATCGATGTAGCTTTAAACTTTCGAATGCTGCGCCTGTTTGATATCGATTTTAACATTTAGTTCTCCTAACTCAACTGAGAAATCCGCTTTACAGTGTATCATAATCCTTATTAACTATTAAATTTCACTTTATCTTAACTTTTTGCTGAAATATAGATTTAAGTCATCATCGTTGCAATAAGTTCCATTCGGTTCTGCTATTTTATCTTTATACCATACACCTTTGCCATCGGGTATGTAACCACGTTTATGATACATTCTTTGAGCGCTGCCATATCCGCTGTGTAAACCTACACCAAGATAGACGGTATCCGAATATTCTGAAGCAACTTTTTCAGCAGCATCCATAAGTTTAGAACCGATTCCACAGCAACGGTATTTTACTAATACACCAAAATCAACAATTTCACAATACCCCATATTTGCAAAAGAGCCCCAAGAAGCATTGATATACACATTGATATATCCAGCCACGTTACCTTTGTATTCCGCAACAAGTGCAATGGATTTACCAGCAGTGTTATCCGCTAACCTCTTTAAATACTTTTCTTCATTTGCCTGCCATCCCTGTGCTATTTCTTCCTTACAAATATCTTTAGGGTCTGTTTCAGTCATTGTTCTTATTAGAACCTCTTCATCGTAGTAATAAACCATACCTGCGCCTCCCATTATAGAAATAATAAGTAATTCAAACTCTTGCTCCAGTATGATTTTATCTAAAAAAAAAAGAACTATCAATATATAGTTTTAAATATTGATAATAATAAACCAAGACTGCACAAATATTACGTCAGACAACGACAAAGTCTCATTACTATCCGTATCCCATAAAAAGCAAAAAACACCGGATTTCTTGTAAATGCAAGAACTCCCGGTGTTTTTGTTCTTCATAAACATTAATTGATTCTTGCCGAGGCACTTTTATCGCAATTAGTATTTACCCAATTTCATATGTCCTGCAAGTTCTGTTTTAGATCTTTGTTTAATTACCCATGCTTCATCCTTTGCCTGAGTGAAAGCGGATACACATTTAGGATCTAAATTATCCTCAATTCCTTCCTTGCTTAATGCGATGATTTTTTCTGCTAACGTGATGATTTCCATGTGAATGGCATTGGTACGGTCAGAACGATATATTTTCTCCGCATCTTCTTCATTAAGCTCTTCAAATTTCTCAGCACCCATTTTACACTTTGGACATTTTTCAGGTGCAGTCTCCCCTTCATAAACATAGCCGCATACCGTACATCTAAATAACTTCATCATAATATGCCTCCTTAGTTGAAAAATAATTTAATACCTAATGAATATTATATTACCTGCTTTGCTATATTTGTCAATCTATTATAGAAATTTTATCATTTTACTTTATAACTTCAGTAAATTCCTCTGTCCAACCGGTCCCCTTTTTCAGCCTCCTCCTTTATATCTGCAAGGGTTCTGCATTTATGGAATACCGGGATAATCCTGCCGCCGGCAATCGGCAGGATAGACAACCATTTTATCAAAATCTTTAACAGATCCAGGATAAAACAAACCTCTATGCTGCTCATAATAGCACTCCTGCTGCATAATATAAAACAAATGCTCCTTTTGAATCAGACCTGGAGGCTGAAATTTGGAAAAAATTCTGGACAATGACTTCTATGACCTTATTATTTACAATGTTTCAATCCCCATGTATGCTTCCGGGGATAACATTACTACGCTGAATTTCAGGCACTCTTTAGCTCATATTCCTAAGACTAGCTCAGATCCCTGCAACCTGGGCTTGTATCCTTATCACAGCTTTCCAACTCTCTATGTGCCGACTTCCACCATCAGCATTGAAAAATCAGGAATCGGCACGGTTCAGAGAAATCCTTTTTTAGGCCTGTTTGGGCAAGGAATCATCGTTGGAGTCATAGATACCGGAATTGATTACCAGCACCAGGCCTTTCTTTATAATGATGGCACCACCAGAATCCTTTCCATCTGGGACCAATCCATACAGAACGGTCCTATTCCTGAGGGTTTTACATTTGGTACTGAATATAGAAAGGAAATTATCAATCTGGCCCTGAAATCAGATAATCCATTATCCGTTGTACCTTCCGTCGACACCAACGGCCATGGCACGTCCATTGCCAGCGTAATCGCCGGCAAGCCAAATGCCGAAGGTACCTTTTCCGGCATTGTTCCGGAATCCGAACTGGTGATTGTAAAGCTGAAAGACGCAAAGCAAAATCTGAAGGAAATCTTTTTTGTACCGGAAGACACCCTGTGCTTTCAGGAATCCGATATTATACTTGGAATACGCTACTTAAATTCCTTTGCGCAAAGTGTAAGCCGTCCTGTGGTCATATGCATCGCCCTTGGCAGCAGCGGCGGCGGGCATGACGGCAGCGGCGCACTCAGTAATTACCTGAACTACCTGGGAAGACTTCCCGGTATCGGTCTTTCTGTTTCAGCAGGGAATGAAGGAAACGACCGCAGGCATTACTTTAACAACACAACAGAGCCGCCCTTTTACAATGACTTTGAATTAAGAGTTGGAGAAAATGATAAAATGTTTTCCATGGAAATATGGCCTTACGCTCTTGGACGGTTCGCTGTTGATATTTCCACGCCAAACCGGGAATCCACTCAGCTAATTTATCCAACCATTGGATCCTGCAGAATGTTTAACTTCATTTTTACCCCAAGTGAGCTCTGGGTGAATAATTTTATATTTGAGGAGGAAACCGGTGACCAGCTGATATTGCTGCGTTTTAGGAATGCGCTTCCCGGGGTTTGGAGCATCCGGATTCAAAGCATTGATAATGAGCCCATATCCTTTCACTCCTGGCTGCCTTCCGGAGATCTTCTTTCAAATGAGACCTTTTTTCTTAACCCGAATCCGGATACAACAATAACGTCTCCCGGCAATGGTCTCCATCAGCTGACGGTTACTGCCTATAACCAGTTTAATGACAGCATACTCATAGAATCTAGCAGAGGCTATACAAGAAGCGGGCTGGTCAAACCGGATATCGCCGCCCCTGGCTACGAACTTCCCTGTGCCATCCCCAGGAATCAGTATGGATCCATTACCGGAACAGGGGCTGCTGCTGCCCATACGGCCGGCGCCATTGCCATGATCCTGGAATGGGGCATTTCCAGAGGAAATTATACTTCCATGACCGGATACGATGTCAACCGCCTGATTATAAGAGGGGCCCGGCGGGAAGGGGCTAATGTTTTTCCAAACAACGTATGGGGATATGGCCAGTTGGATGTAAACAATTTGTTTCGCAGGCTTACCAATGTATAAGCTGTCTTCTATGACCGGCATATGCCTCTGGATTCCGGATCATGAAATGAGCCATCGGGCAGGATCCGGCAGTTTGATACGCATAAGGGTGCCCCTTCCTATGAAAACCATAGTTCAGGGACACCCTTTAAGATTTGGATTTAATGCGCCGCTCAGTCCATTAAGGATATGTGATATTTAAACTTCCTGTAGAATTTCCATATGATAACAGCAGGCATACTAAAAAACAGATATAGAGTGGACAACCCACCTATAATTGCATAAACAATAATTAATAAAACAATAACGGCATTCATATATCACCCCTCCTATTCTGTCTCTATTTTAGTGAAAATTACCAATAAAAGGAATAGAGAAACGATAATTTTAACATCATCTTAACAACACGCCATCAAAACGAATCCTATAATAAAGTCAAGCAAAGAACACTCTCATTTCATTGCAGCAAAGCCTGACGGAAGCAGAAGCATCTATTGCACGAATTGTTATATAGACGGAAAATTGAGCCTGATCTAACAATAAAAGAAATGACTGAGATAATGGTTCCTGTCTTAGGGAGATCCATAGGCGAGCAAGAAGCAAGAAAAGAATAACAGCTGTGCTGCCAACTACGTTGGAAGCAATCATAAGCAGACAAGGAAACTGATCCCTGTTGGTTATCATTATCCTAATTAGGCTGAGCATCAAAAAAACTAAATAATCCAACCTATATCTTTCTTTCATTCATAATTCACTTGCCACAAATCCAAAATCTCTGTATAGTAAATCTGAGGTGATAAATCATGCGTGTAGTTACAAGAATAAGAATCGGTAAAGATAAAATTTTTATTGGCAAAGGCGTAAAAGAAATGTTAGATGCCATTGAACTGTGTAAATCTATAAAAAAAGCAACGGAACAAACAGGAATTTCCTATCCGAAAGCCATTCGAATGATACGGACTCTGGAAGAAGAACTGGGATTTCCTGTTGTTATTTCTGAAAAGGGCGGGAATGAACGGGGAGGAACACGTTTAACTGAAAAAGGCAAAGAAGTTCTTGAGACATATCGGAGAATTGAGAAATCCGTGGAAGAATACGCAGAAAAGCTGGTTGAACAGGAATTTCGTTTTTAAAAGACAGGGCTTAATATTTCCAAAACGTATAATTTTTCAGCCGCTGCGCATACTCAACTCGTGAGGTGATCATATGAAACTTTTGAGTCTCTGCGAGATTATTTTTCGGTGCGCTTTATTTGCGTTGGCAGTTTATCACATTTTCAAACGGGAATTTAAGTTCATGAAATCCGCAATCTTAGTATTGGCATTGTCCTTCTTACCGGAACTTCTAAATGCCGTTTTTAAAATAAGAATTGACAGCTTCAGCATCCTCGTATATTTTACCATCATATTCATGGCATTATACCTGGGCAGCTCGTACCGTTTTTATGATAAATATAAATGGTGGGACCGGGCGATCCATTTCCTGTCCGGCATCGGGTTTGCTGGCTTTGGGATTGCATTTGCCGGAACAGGCTCCGGCTTTATTAAATTGGTGATCCTGTTGTTTGGTTTTACTTTTTCCGTAACACTTCATGTGATTTGGGAAGTGCTTGAATATATAAGCGACTGTATCACTCATGGGAATGCGCAGCGCTGGCAAAAGGTCCATACTTCGAATAACCATGTATCTGAAAAAGCACTTCAGCCTGCCGGTCTTGTGGATACGATGAATGATGCGATCTGCTGCATAACAGGTGCTGGTCTTTCCATTCTTGTCTGGTGGTTTTTTATTTAATTTTTTCTTTACCTCCCTTTCAGGCAGTGTCTGCCAGGAAGGGAGGTTATCTTATGCTTCTGAATATTTTTTTTAAAAAACCTCATAATACTTATAAAACGAATTGAGGTGATTCTATATGCCAAACAGAAATGTAATTCCGGAAGCAAGGGAGGCTCTTGACCGGTTTAAGTATGAAATCGCCGAAGAAACCGGCTTCCCTTTAAAAAGCAATGATTATAGCAAAATGACATCTTATCAATATGGTTATATGGTTAAAAAGATGATTGAAGAGCAGGAAAAACAGATAATGAAAAGATCTTAATACAAAGAGGTTTAAAGATGGGAAATTATACAAGCGGTGCGGAGTTGCCGGTAGGTCTTGGTTTGGCCCTTGAAGAATACAAAGCAATGGATTATTTTTTCTCCTTACCCACCCAGGCGCAGCAGCAAATTATCGATCATACGCAAACGGTACAGTCCAGAGAAGAAATGCTTTCGTATGTGCAGTCTATCGTGGCAGCAAAATAAAAGAAACAAATCTCCAATAAAAAAGCAGTCACTCTTGTAAAAGGGCAAACACCCTTACAGGAGTAACTGTTTTTTTATAATTAGTAATAATAAATAATAAACTCCGGCAAGGGGCGTCTGCTACCGGAGTTCATCCCTCCAAAATGCCACTTTCTTCTCATTAATTTCCTTTATCTTCTCAGGCTCCATTTTAAAGTTTCTCCTGATATCCATTAATCCATTGACTTCCTGCTGCACATCCGTAACCTGAGTGTAACAATAGCCGCATACATAGGGGATCTCCTTAATGGCAGTCGTAATACTCTCAAACCTATTTAAAAACTCCTCTTTAGTATTGACCTTGTTCCCATACCCCCAGCCCTCTTTGTCACTGTCAAACGCGATGCCGCCAAACTCACTGATCATTACCGGCTGGCCCTTGTAAGAAAAACCGTTGGCAAAAGCTGATTTAGAGGTGGAATGGTAAACCTCTGCCGCCAAAATTTCATCCTTGTATTCAGTATAACGCTTCTTAAGCACCTCCCCCTTCTCTTCATAGTCATGCAGGGTGATGATATCGGAAACCGTATGCTCCCAGCCATCATTAACAATTACCGGACGGTATTTGTCAATGCTTTTCGTCAGGTGATAAATACCCTCGGTAAAATGCTGCTCACTCCTGTTCGTCTCGACCCGGGGTATCCCCCAGGATTCATTTAACGGTGTCCACGTGATAATGGAAGGATGATTATAATTCTGCTTAACTATATCAAGCCATTCCCTTGTAAACAGTTCCACTGCGCGGTCGGAATAAACATAAGCGGCAGGTGCCTCACTCCAGACCAGCATCCCCTTAACGTCACACCAGTAAAGAAACCTCTCATCTTCTATCTTCTGATGCTTCCTCAAGCCGTTGTACCCCAGGGCATGTATTTTATCAATATCTTCAATCAGCGCTTCCTCATCCGGCGGCGTCAAATGGGTTTCTTCCCAATACCCCTGATCAAGGATCAGTCTCTGATATAATGGTGCCCCGTTTAAAAGAATGTTTGGACCATCGATCCGGATCTCACGCATTCCAAAATAGGACCCAACTTCATCATACACTTCTCCATTATAAAGGGTACGGAAGCAGATATCATAAAGCCGGGGTTCCGCCGGGGTCCATGTACATATCCCCCACGGGCTATCTGCCTCGGCTGCATCCAGATCAATGAAAGTCTTTGTGGGATTTTTCCCTATGCCGGTCAGTGTCTTTATTACAAATCTGCCACCAAAGCTGACAGCTGCCTCTACCTCCAGCCTTCTCCCGTCAAGGGGGAATGGACAGTCCACGTTATATTCCAGTTCAAGCCCTCCCGACTGTAAATTGGGGGTCATTTTCACCGAGCTTAAGCTGATGTCCGGTACATACTCCATCCATACGGTCTTCCAGATTCCCGTCGTCTGCACATACCAGCAGCCAAAATTTTCAGAAACCCACCGCTGCTTTCCCCTTGGCTGCTGAGGATCCATATGATCCTCAGCTTTTACGACTACAAGGTTTTCCCCTTCCTTTACAAGGTTTGTGATATCAAAGGAAAAACGGGAATATCCACCTTCATGCATACCGGCAAATTGCCCATTGATCCAAACCTTTGTCAGGAAGTCGCTCCCCTCAAAATGAAGAAACAGCTTATTTCCTGATAATTTTTCTTTTACCGCCTGGAATCTGCGGCCATACCACACATAGTGGTGTACCCCTTCGTCATGGATATTACTTTTCTTTGTTTCATAAGTAAAGGGTACGCATATCTCTTTATCCGTATGGAAGCCTTTATACCAGCTTTTTACTTCTCCTTTATTGTCATCATCAAAATCGAAGTCCCAAATACCGTTTAAATTGATCCAGTCCCTACGGACAAACTGTGGTCTTGGATAATCCTTTTGATAGCATAGCATGTAATAATTCTCCTTTCCTCTTTCCAGCCTGCTCATCCCTTAACGCCGGACATCGTGATTCCCTGCACGATCTGTTTTTCAAATATAAGATAAATAATGATGGCAGGGATGGATGCGATCATATTAGCCGTCATCGGTTTCACATAATCCACGGTATAGGTTCCGGCAAAAATTGGAATACCCACAGGCAATGTAAATTTACTGCTGTCCATGGCGCAGAGCAGAGGCCACAGATAATTATTCCAGCTTCCGATAAATGCGAAAATGCTGATGGTAGAAATCACTGCCTTTGATAAGGGCATGATGATCCGGGCAAAAATCATAATCTCTCCGGCTCCATCGATCCTTGCGGCTTCTATGAGGGAATCCGGAAGGCCCTTAAAAAAGGTCACCATAATAATCAGATTCATGGATACTGCCACGGACGGAAAAAGCAATCCTGCGTATGTATCAATCAGCTTTAATCCATTGGCAGTAATAAACAGCGGCACAATGGTCGCTTCCCCCGGTACCATGAGTCCTAACAAAAAGTAAATATACAGTTTATTTCTCCCCATAAATTTAATTTTTGCCAGAGCATAGGCTGCCATGGCGGAAAACAGGACTGTTAAAACAGTAACAAGCACTGCAACGATTACGGAATTCATCAGCCACTTGGCAACATCGGAACCGATGATCAGATCCAGATAATTCCGAAATGTATAGGGAGGCGTAAACCAGCTGCCCACGCTTTTGATCTGCTTTCCCTCATATTGAAGGGATACGAAAAAGGCCCAGATCACAGGTGCCAGAAAAATGACGGCCAGCCCTGCGGACAAAAGGGTCAAAGCCACGCTCCCTGCTTTTACTTTCTTACGCTTCATCTTCCCTTTCCCCCTTCCTCTGAACCGCCTTCTGGATAAGCGTACATATGACCAGAATGGCAAACAGCACATAGGACATGGCCGCAGCATAGCCCATATTGTTCTTCGTAAATCCCGTCTCATAAATATATTGAATTAAAGGCTTTGTACTTCCTGCCGGCCCTCCTGCCGTGATTAACTGGATCTGGCCGAATACCTTAAAACTAGCGATAATCTGCAGCATGACGATCAAGTAGGTGGTTGGCTTTAATAAAGGCAGAACAATGGAAAACAGCTGCTGCCACTTCGCCGCTCCGTCGATTTCCGCTGCTTCGTAAATCTCCGGTGAAATATCCTGCAGAGCCGATAAATATAATAGCATGGAAAATCCCACGGTCCACCATACGGTCATCATGGTTACTACCGCCCATGCATGATTTGTGTCAATCAACCACTGGATTTCCGATCCCGGACCTAAAATCCCGGTCAGATGCAGAACTCCATTTACAAACCCCATATAGGGTGCAAACATGTATTTTGCTATAAAGGACGCAACAGAAACGGATATAATACTGGGAAGATAATATGCGACCCTTAACCCACGCCTGATTTTCACCGGCCTGTTGGCAAACAGCGCCAGTATCAAAGCCATGATCACCAGAAAAGGTACGGAAAGGATGACAAAGATGATCGTATGTTCCAGTGCGTCAACAAACTTCTGATCCGATAAAAATTTAGTATAATTATCCAGTCCTACAAATTTCACCTTACCCATTAAGGACCATTTATGCAGGCTCACATACAGCCCCTGAATCACCGGCCATATGGTAAAAACCGTATATAAGGCCAAAAAAGGAAGGCACAATCCCAGGCCTGTAGCCATATCTCTTAATTTTCTGCTTCTGCTCAAATTACTGTCCTCCCTAACCATGCAATCCTTTTCTACAAAGAGGGGAGAACGATCCCCCCCTCTGTTTCATTAAAAGTTTACGGAAGGTTTGACTCAAGCTCATCATACAGGGCATCTATTCCGGAAGCAGCATCTCCCTTTCCTGTCCAGATGGTGTCCAGGCTGTCGATCATCCCTTTCTTCATTCCGTTAAAGGTAGCTACCTTTGCCGGAAGGACTGCTTTCTCCACCTCAGACATGTAGCTGCTTCTGTATGGAAGTGCCTTATAAGCGTCACTTGCAAGAACCTCCTTGCATGCCGGGATCTGGCCGGAGCCTGCCCAGGTCACGCCGCCTTTCATAGATGCTGCTACCATGAATTCTACCGCTGCTTTGCTGTCGGCTTCATTCCTGGAATTCTTTGTAGGAAGAATGAAGGTATGGGAATCAGCCCAGCAGTTATCGGTATCAAAAAGCTTGGGGAATGCCATGGGTATAAAGCTTAAGTTATCTGTCTGCTCAAAAGCACCTACCGCCCAGGTTCCGCCGATGCAGATTCCCGCTTTTCCGGTCTGGAAGAATTTCTGGTGGTCGTCAATGCCTTCTGCAACATAACCCTTGTCATAAAGTCCCTTTACAAACTCCGCCGCTTTTACTGCCTTTTCCTTGTCAAGGGTAACCTTCTTGCCGTCATCGCTGACGATAGGGGTTCCTCCCATCTGGAAATAGGTTGCCCACCACAAACGGTATGGATCGTCTCCATTATTGGTAATAGCAATGGTGGTGCCATCTTCCGGGATCACGGCCTTGATCTTATCACAGACAGCATAAAAGTCATCCGCGCTCTTAATATCAACGCCTCCTGCCGCATTCAAGGTCACGCCGGCCTTTTCCAATATCTCTTTGTTGAAATACATGATCTCTGCATGAGTGTCCAAAGGAACCGCATAGACTTCCCCGTCAAAAGTCACGGCATCAATGGAGGCCTGTGAATAATTCTGGCTTAAATCAATCCCCAGCTCGTCAAGATAAGAAGTGATCGGCTGTACCACACCGTCTTCCACCAGCTGAGGAAGAGAGGAGGCATGAGAAATGCCGATATCCGGCCCTTTTCCGGCAGCAACGGCTGTCTGGAGCTTTGTATAATAATCCGCCCATACCAGCATAATGGACTGTACCTGTTTCGTCGGGTTCGTGCCGTTGTACTCCTCAATCATTTTGGTCATGAAACCGCCGTCGCCGCCGCTGAATAGAGACCACATGACAAGCTTGTTGGCATCCACTGCCACCTGCTCCGGATTGTTGACCGTTCCGTCATCATTAACATTCTTTGTTTCTTCCGCTGCTGCTGACGTTTCTCCACCGGAAGTTTCCTTGCTCTCCTGGGTCCCCTGTACCGCCTGGGTACCCGCAGTTGTCTGCGTTGATGCGCTGCTTCCGCATCCTGACATTGCCGCCATAACCAGTGCCGCTGCACCTAATGCAGCCATCCATTTTTTGCCCTTTCTCATAATTACCTCCTTGTCTTGTATTGTTACCTCGCAAACCATAAAACAGCCTGTCGTTTTTTGTCCAATAAAAGCTCGGCTAACAACAGTAATACTGTTTTAATAAATCAACAATACACCTTTTTGTTGTGTTAGTCAATATATTATTCTCTATTTTATTTAATATTTTGTATATTTTATCTATTTACAACAGAATTACTGTTTTATCTTTAATTTCTATCATTTAGAAAAATAGAATTCCTGTTATAATCTATCGTTTTCTTCTCCCATGCGCAAGGCAACGAAAAAACAACCGCCCGGAAAATATGCATATTTTCCAAGCAGTTGTTTTATATATCCCCATATATCATCAATATTCGATTTCCATAATAATATCCTGGGCATAATCGCCGAAGGTCTTACCAAAAAGGTTAAAGCCGCCCTCAAATTTTGCATCCTTACGATTCCCGATGGTCATGCTGATAAAGGCGTTCTCCGAAAGCCCGATGTCATTGATTCTGACTTTGGAGGCCCGCTCTCCATTGATATAGCTTCCGTCTCCCTTGATCTCCCATTTTACCAAAAGACCGTATTGGGTAGAACCATTAGGCCATAGGGAGGGGATAAATCTCCCCCTTCTGGACCCGAAGTCTCCCGGACAGCACCAGGTGGCGCATTCCACACCGTTTACCCACATGGTAATGTCGGACTTCCAGTCCTCCGCATAACCAGGAGCTTCCGAGCATATCTCCATGGAAAAGGACAGCCGTACGGGCCGTTTCCCTGAAGGGAGCTGATTGGGGAACCGGTATTCCACATGGCCTTTGGAGGTCCACAAAAGACCGGCTTCTATCCGTTCCGGCAGATAAAAGCTGTATACCTTATCCTCCATTCCCACCACTCCAGAGGGAGTATATAAGCCGCAGGTAGGAAAAATACTGCAGTCCACAAATGCGCCTACCGGCATTTCGACGCTTAATACCTCATTGATCTGGCTGCTTCTGGGCAGGAAGCAGAGATTGGCATAATCCTGTTTCCGGCTGCATACCTTCATGGTCCCATGGCTCCCCGGCTGTTCTTCCATACGGATCAAATCCGCCGCCTCAAGAAGCTTCAAATGGAAAGCAGCGCTTGACTGGGGAAGATCAAGAGCTTCCGCGATCTGGCTGATTGAATAATTGTCCTGGTATAACAGCTTTATGATCTCCAGCCGGACAGGTGACGAGATCGCCTTACCAAACTCACAGATCTCTTTGATATTTTCCAGAGTATACTCCTTTATTTTTGCCATGACCCTCTCTCCTTTTACTCTTTTTTTACGCCTCAGGCGCTCAAAGACTCCCCCATAGATGATATTTATCATACATTATTTCCGGTTACGCTGTCAATCCTGGTCATTCTTTTGTGCTTATATTTTCCATTATTGGAAAATTATTATCTTAACGAAAAATAAACTTTAAACGGAAAAAATATTACTGTTTTATATCGAATTTTATGATAAAATAAAAAAAGTTTCCTCATTAATAAATTTGCCCATAATATTATCAAATTTGGTTGTTTGGCATTTGTTTTCTTTGATGATGAAAGAATAAATTAAAAAAGGAATCCTATGGAATGATAGGACTGGTTAAACTATGGAACCGAAATTAGAAAAGAAGTATGGCCTTTTTACAGCTATTGCAATGGTTGTAGGCATCGTCATCGGAAGCGGAGTGTTCTTTAAGGCAGAAAAGATCCTTACGGCGACCGGCGGTAATTTAAAGGAAGGCATCCTGGCGTGGGTGATCGGTGGTATCATAATGATCTCCTGCGCTTACACGTTTTCTGTAATGGCTACTAAATATCAGTTTATCAATGGTGTGGTAGATTACGCAGAAGCAACAATGGGAAAAAAATATGCCTTTTATGTCGGCTGGTTTATGGCAGCAATTTATTATCCCACAATTACCTCGGTGCTTGCATGGGTCTCCGCCCGGTATACCTGCGTTATCTTTGGCTTTTCCATTACAGGCGGAGAATGTATGACCATAGCCTGCCTTTATCTGGTTTCAAGCTTTACAATGAATGCTTTATCTCCTGTTTTGGCAGGAAAATTCCAGGTAAGCACTACGGTTATCAAACTGGTCCCCCTTTTCCTAATGGCAGTTGTCGGAACATTTGCAGGAATCCGAAGCGGTATGACCATGTATAATTTCACCCACTACGTGTCCCAAAGCACTACTAACGGGTTGTTTACGGCTGTTGTCGCAGCAAGTTTTGCCTACGAAGGCTGGATCATTGCAACCTGCATTAATGCAGAATTAAAAAATGCAAAGAAAAATCTTCCTTTGGCTTTGATTGCAGGTACTTTTATTACTATGTCTGTTTACATCCTTTATTATATCGGTTTAGCCGGAACGATTAAAAATGAGGTGATGATGGCTGGCGGTGAAACCGGTGCTAAGCTGGCATTCCAAACAGTTTTCACCTCGGCAGGCGGTTCCCTTTTATTTGTTTTTGTCATCATTTCATGTCTGGGAACCTTAAACGGGCTGATGCTTGGCTGTACACGGGGAATTTATTCTATCGCTGCAAGGGGTCTTGGACCTAAGCCCAGAGTTTTCAGCCAGGTAGATCCAGCGACTAATATGCCAGTTAATTCCGCAATTATGGGATTGTTTCTTTGCAGCCTCTGGTTATTTTATTTTTATGGGGCAAACTTAACCGACAACTGGTTTGGGTTCTTCAGCTTTGATTCTTCTGAATTACCCATTATTACAATTTATGCCCTGTACATCCCTATTTTTATTATGTTTATGAAAAAAGGGAAAGAGCTTAACTTTTTCAACCGGATCCTTATGCCCTGCATATCCCTTGCAGGCTGTATATTTATGATTGCTGCCGCCTGGTTTGCCCACGGAGTTGCTGCAATCGCTTATCTGATCGTGTTTTTTGTTATCATGGCATTGGGCGCTGTGCTTTTGCATAGGACAAAACGGCCAGTGAACGAGATTTAACAGAAACAGAAAATTTATAAAGATATCCTGATGGCCGCTTTTTGTAACGAAAAGCGGCTTGCTGTTTACAATATGCCTTTACAAATTTAATTTACAGATATACAATGGATCGAAATATGATATAAATGTCTGGAGGGAAAATCATGCAAAGGGAGAATATTCGGTTACGCCAGGAAAGAGCATCCGATTACCGGATCGTTGAAGAATTGACAAGGGAAGCATTCTGGAATCATTATGTACCCGGCTGTAATGAGCACTATTTGGTGCACATGATGCGGGAGTCAGAGTCATTTATAAAAGAACTGGACATCGTCGCCACGGAAAATGAAACCCTTGTCGGAAACATCATGTATACAAAAGCCATTATAAGGTGTGATAATGGGGAGATATATCCGGTTATCAGCTTTGGCCCAATTTCAGTTTTGCCTGAGCTACAAGGGCAGGGAATCGGAACCTTACTCATCGAACACACCAAAAAGCTTGCAAAGGATTTGGGCTGCAAGGCAATTTTAATTTATGGCGACCCCTCCTATTACAGCAGATTTGGTTTTGTACCGGCTGAAACATACAAAATTGGTACACCTGACAATATGTATGCCGCTCCATTACTGGCTTTCGAGCTGATTGAGGGGGCATTGTCCGATTGCCCCGGACGTTTCTTTGTAGACCCGATATTTGATATTGACGAAGCAAAAGCAAAAGAATTTGACAAACGTTTTCCAAATAAAGAACTGCAAGATTCTTCCCCATCTCAGGAACGGTTTCTTCAACTGGTTAACATGCGGACACCAAGAATATGAGCACATGATTTCATATCAAAGGAGATTTTTATGAATGATAGAACGCTTGCCGTTAAGACTGTTACATTAGCTTATTTCTCTGGAACAGGAGGCACAAAAGCCATTGTATCCTGCTTTAAAACCCAGTTTTTTAAATCAGGAATACATGCAAATGTAATCGATATATCTTGTTGCAATACATATCATGAAGAAAAAGCACCGGAACTTCTGATCATTTTCTCTCCTGTATACGCCTTCAGGCTGGCCTCTATCGTGGAACAATGGATAAAGAATCTGCCCCAAGCACAGAATATACCTGCCGCAGTTATCTCAGTTTCCGGAGGAGGAGAAACTTCACCCAATACTGCCTGCCGCGTTCCCTGTAAGCGTTTGCTGGTAAAAAAAGGATATCATGTGATCTATGAGAAAATGTTTGTTATGCCGTCAAATTATGCCTCTCAGGCGGAATACCAAATAAATCTCCAATTGCTTAATGTCATTCCGCTAAAAGTTACCCAGGCCATCACAGAGATCTTATCAGGTAAGATATCCCTTACAAAGCCCCGGGCTCTTGATCGTTTTTTTGCATTTATAGGCAAAGCAGAGCACTTTGGTGCAAAAATCTTCGGCTTAACTATCCATGCTTCAAAAGAATGTACCCAATGTGGTCTATGTGCAAGAAAATGTCCGGCTAATAACATTAGGATCCAAAACGGACTTCCAAAATTCGGATCTAATTGTATGTGGTGTTTGAAATGCATCTATGATTGTCCGCATCGGGCCCTTTCTCCGGGGGTTTTTAAGTTTTCCGTTTTAAAAGACGGCTATAACTTAACAGAGATGAGCGTGCAGGCGAAAACCCAGTGCGATGCAGAATATAAACCCTCTGGAGGTTTGCTCTGGCAGGGAGTTATCGATTATTTAAAAGAATAGCCTTCTGTAAACGAGATGCCGCTTCATAGCTGATTCACAGCTGCGAAGCGGCAACCTCTTTATGAAACATCGTCATGCTTATTTCCCGTTTTGTAATCGTCTCTAGCCCAGTTTGGAGCATTGATCGGACCGGCCTTGTCATTTCCATTTTTCGCAGCACCCTGGATTTCCGGCACATGGGCCTGCTCATTTTTTGGTCGATGCATTTTCTCATGATTCTCCGTTCCATGATTGTTTGAATCATAAGGACTCGGCCTTCTCATACCTGCTTTTGCCATAATGATACCTCCTATCTGTCGATAGTTTTTGTATTTCCCCGGAAACTATGCAGATAAAATCATGAAATGACCGGTAATTACTTTTTTAACGTTTTACTTGCTTTTTGTCCTGTATCATCAGATATCTTTTATTGTTTCTTCACACCAAAGAATCGTACCCTCGCAGGATATGATTCCTTTTCTAAGAACCGCTTTGATAAATCGTGACCGTTCCTTCGTTATCTCCCTGATTCCCTTCTCTAAATCCCTTTGCATATGAAGATATTGTTCCAGCTTTTTTTCATGTATTTCTTTATAATCATTCAGCATCCGGATTACGCTTTCCTTGGGCCGGCTGCTTGAGAATAATAATTTAAGCATAAACTCAGAGCGCACCGGTTGGAGCAAGGTCTCTTCTAAAAGCCATGCATCAAACTCCTGCTTTCCTTTTTCAGTGATTCGATACTCCACTTTCCTGGCATTCTTTTCCACAGATACAATATCGATCAATCCATCCTCCAATAATTTTTTCAGCGTTGGATAGATATGCCCAAAATTTTCATTCCAAAATCCCGCAAGCACCGTATCGCAGTACTTCTTGATATCATAACCAGTGCCTGGTGATAAACTTAAAATCCCTAATATTGCATACATGGATTTATTTTTCAAAGCCATGGCTAACCCCTCTCCTTCCATGTCATCCCAAATCGTTCCACTTCCTTTACGACCCGTTCCAGATCCCCTGCTTCCCTCATCTTTTGAGAGACTTGGATACAGTTTTCTTTTATTTGCCTGTTCAAAAGAAGGGCTTCTGTTTTAGATTTAAGTATTTCTGATGATAGTTCTTTCATGCTTTCTGCCATGCCCAGATGCATGGAAACAAGCCGTTTTGCCACCATATGCTGGTCATTTACCTGCGGTAATGCAAGCATCGGCACTCCAAAATACAAAGCTTCGTTCACACTATTAAAACCTGCATGGGTTATAAATACATCCGCCCGTTTTAATACCTCCAGCTGCGGGAAATAACTCTTTACCATAAAATTTGATGGCATTTCAATCAACTCAGAAACATCACACTTATTTCCAGTGGACATACATACAAAATAGCCAGTGTCACAAAATGCAGAAATACACAAATTATAAAAGTCAATATTATCTGTATTAAGGCTCCCAAGAGAAATATAAATTAACGTTCTGTCCCCTATCTCCCTAAAATCAATATCCGATGCTTCCTGATGCCTGTCAATGGAAGGGCCAGCAAATAAATATTCCGGTTCCTTCATACTGTTATCTCCGTTAAATTCTCTGGTAGTGTATATGATATTCATATCTCCTTTGCTGGTAAAAACCTGATCCAGCCCTGGCTTCTCAATACTGTATTTTTCACAGAGTCTTTCTAGAATCTGATAGCAATGATCCAATTGTGAGTGATATCCTTTTACAAGCATCTCCTCAGGAACCGGAGCCTTACTCATGGCAAAGGAAGAGTGGGAACACAATACCGGTATCTTGAGAATCTGTTTTAAAAAACAGGCTCCTCCAAAGATGGAATCGCAAATAATTACGTCATACTGGTTTTCAGCCACATTTTCCAGTATTTCCGGAAGCATCACTTCATCATATTGTAACATATATTCCATAAGCATAAAAAACGGATGCCTGTCCGTTGGCCGGTAATCCTTTAAAAACAGATCCAAGTGACTGCTGTAGCCAATCCAGCCCGCTCCGGCCTGTATGACACTATCCGAAAACTTGGCGGAGCAAAAATAGTTGACTTCGTTTCCTCTACCAGTCAACCTCTTTACCAGTCCAAGTGTTGGGTTTATGTGACCGTATAAATTTGCATTTACAAACAAGACGTTCATTTTTCAGCCTCCTTATATCACTCTGATATAGTTATATTATATCAGAGTGATATATATGTCAAGCATGAATTAAGTAAACTTCCTCATTTAACTCTAATTTAAAAAACAGAGAAATCAGGTTTTTCAAACCAAACGTCTCTGTTCTTTTACAAATCCCTTTCGACTATCCTATATCTTCTAACAATCTGTATCCCACTCCCATTTCTGTTATGATGTATTGAGGATTTGCCGTATCTTTTTCAATTTTCCTTCTCAGGTTTGCAACATTTACCCGGAGGGCTTTGCTTTTGTTCACATAAGGTCCCCAAAGTTCACGGCATAGAAATTCATGTGTCAATACAGTGCCTGGATTCAGAGAGAGAAGGACGATAATCCGTTATTCAATGGGAGTTAAATGGACCGTCTCTCCTGCTACCGTAACGATTCTCTTATCATAATCAATATATAAATCCGCCGATTGAAATGGCTGATTCAATATGCTGTTCTTTATTTTCGATATATGTCCTCTCCGCAGAGCTGTTCCGATTCTTGCCACTAGATGTTTAAACAAAACGGACAATTTCTTCCAGTGGCTTGCGGGATTTTTTCCGTACGGTCTGATCAACGGGATACCCAGCTGCAATTAACCCGCAGATATGCTTTTCCAACGGAATATCCAGCAGCTTAGCAACCTTTTCTCTATCAAACATTCCCAATATACAAGTTCCGATTCCCTGTGATTCGGCTTCCAGGCAAAGGTAAGCCATTGCCGCTCCAATATCGCCGGGAGCAAAATACTGGCTGTCCACAAGGCTTTTTACGTGAGGCATTAAATTTGCATGTTCTTCAACCACAACAAAAAACGCCCGTGCTTTAGAAGCAAATCCATTCCCCATCTGCTGAGCCGTTTCCGCTACCTTTTCCATAAGCTCCGGATTTTCGACTACCACGAAACTCCAGGGCTGACCATTACAGCCGGAAGGTGCCAGGTGAGCTGCCTCAACACATTTCACCAGCTTTTCATGTTCTATTGACTGATCTTTAAAATTTCTGCAGCTTTGCCTGCGAAGGCATAAATCCATAAAATCTTCCATTTTAATACTCCTTTCTATGAAAGCCTTTTATAAGGCAGAATAAATATTTTAATCTTGTTTTAAAGGGATCACCATATTCCAGGTGTTTTCCGCATCAAAAAAGCTTTCTGTCCCGTCGCTTGTTGCAAAGAACATATGGGTCGCCGTACCGTTTTCGAATAAGATAAAGGGCCGATCTAAATTACCCATCTGACGTACTTTTCCATCATCCCATAATACCTGACGGGAATAAACCCGTTCTCCCAGGTTAAGAGTCCAATCAAGTCCGTTCTTAGAATAACCGTGGACGCCTCCATATTTTTCTCCGCAAATGTTTCCATGCATGTCTTTTGCAATCATCTGATAGTAAGGTCCTTCTTTCCAGATAAACGGGTCCTCAATCTCTATGGATTCATCTACAAATAACGGTTTTTCCCGCATCACTTGATATGGTCCAGAAACATTCTCAGCCATTGCAGTCCCGATTGTCATCTGTCCATACGTATCTCCTGTATATGGCATCGGTTTATATGACCTCGCTTTAAAGAGAAGAACGACGGAACCATCTTCTTTTATGTACGGTGCCGGATTCGAAGTCAGATAATTGTCGAAATGTCCTGGCCTGGTTGGAAGTATCGGACTGTCATAACGTGTCCATGGTCCAAAAATACTTTTTGCGGTTGCCATTCCGACTCTTTTGTTCCCACGGGCTACAATCGAACGATAGTCGTTGTGGACCAGTCGTTCTCCCTCCTGTAAATCCGGAAATGGATGGGTAGAACCTGTATAATACAATACGTATGTATCTCCCCATTTTGTAATTTGAGGATTATGTGTCATCCTCCCATCCCAATATTCAGCTCCTCTGGCTGGGAGAATCACCTCTTCAAACTGATATGGTCCCTCCGGCGTATCGGAACTGGCGCGTACAATTTCTGACAGGGAAAGCCAGCCTGGATGCATCGGCTGTGATTTCGGCCAGCGTGATGCAAACATATGATACCGGTTATCTTCCCCTTTGATCACAGACCCACACCATACCCAGTATCCTTCCATCCGAAAGCCTCCGCCAACTGGAGCCGGAAGCATTCTTTTCTTTAAATCAATTGGATTTCCCATCTGCATTTTCCTCTACTAATAATCAACGTTAGACAAAAACTGTACCATAAGACAATCAGTACAGTTTTTACCAGTTGCTTCTATTTTATTATATCATCCCATACTGCATTTATTAAGTAAAATTTCTATTATTTTACAACTCCTTTTTGCAGCATGATATTGGCATACAATGCCTTTTCTCCTGTAGCGATTAAAGCATAGGCTTTCTTCGCCTCCCGATAAAAATCAAAACGCTCCAGATACCCTGTTGCTTCCTCACCAAGCTCCTCTTTTTGCATTATAATCCTTTTATAATCTTCCCAGATCGGAACTTCCGTCTGATCGCCTTCCACAACTTTCATTAAATGCACTGGTTGTTCTACATAACGGTCAAGAGGAAATACTGACAGAACGGCTTCCAGAATATCTGGGACGGAATGCCCATCCATACGAATCACATTCCAGTCTTTTCCAACTGATTCAGCCGGAAAATTACCGTCAGCAATCACCAGCACGTCTCCATGCCCCATCTCACACAATACTTTAAGAAGATCCGGCGACAAAACCGGAGGAATTCCTTTCAGCATACCTGCCTCCCCATTTATTTATTATATTTTTTGTATCCCGGATGTCTTCCTGTCACACCATAGCTTTCTCTCATGGAAATCAGCCGGCCGATATTCTCCTCGGTGATTTCCTTTGCCCCGCCTAACAAATGGGCATTCAGACTGATTTTTGCAAACAGTTCCAGGGTTTCCATCCGGTAATATGCAGTGAGTAAGTCAGCTCCTACCACCAGGGCACCGTGATTTTCCAACAATACGGCATCGTGATTTTCCAGATACGGTGCAATCGCATCCGGCACCTCATATGTAGATGGAGTCCCATAAGGGGTGACCGGTACAGAGCCCAATGCAATTACGGTCTCAATCATGGAGTATTCGTCAAGGGCCTTGCCAGCCACTGCATATCCTGTTGCAACTGGTGGGTGGGCATGTAAAACGGCCCCTACATCCTCTCTCTCTTTATAACAGCGCAGATGCATTTTAATTTCAGAAGACGGGCGGAATCCATCAAGTCCTTCTAAAATATTTCCATTCTCATCAATGCGGAGCAGCCTTTCCGGCGTAATGAAGCTTTTGCTGATACCGGTAGGCGTCACTAAGTAGCTCCCATCATCCAGTTTAACTGACACATTTCCATCATTGGCTGCCACCCAGCCTAACTGCCACATCTTGTGGCAGATATCACAAATTTGTTCTTTTAATTCTTTATATTGACTATCTATCATCGTTCTTCCTTTCTTAGAAATTCCCCCGGTACCACTGATATGCCTCTTCCCACTGATCGGCTTGCTTTGGTTCATATAGAACCGGCTCCACAGATTCCGCCAGTACCTCTCTTGCTTGCTGCAAATCCGAAAACTCATGATCCGCTATATACTGGACCATCACATTACCAAATGCAGTTGCTTCTATCGGACCGGCAACCACCGTGCAGTTACAGGCGTCAGCAGTCATCTGACAAAGCAGCCTGCTCTGAGCACCTCCTCCCACAAGATAAATCGTGGAATATGTTTTTCCCGTACACTCTGCAATTTCTTCCAGAGCATTCCGGTAAGCCATAGCCAGACTTTGGTTTATGCAGCAAATGATTTCCCCTTCTGTCTCCGGTACCGGCTGACCAGTTCTTCTGCAAAAGCTGCGGATCCGTTCTGGTACATCACCTGGCGGAAGAAATTCCAGAGCATCCGGCGTAATAAAGCTTTTTAATATCTCAGCCTTAGTAGCCATCTCCTCCAGCCCGGCAAAATCATAGTTCTTTCCTTCACGGAGCCACTGTCTCCGGCTTTCCTGCACCAGCCATAGACCAATGATATTCTTAAGGAACGAATACTTTCCCTCCACCCCAAGCTCATTTGTTATGTTATATTTCAGCGACTTTTCACTGATCACCGGTGAATCCAGTTCTGTTCCCAGAATGGACCAGGTTCCGCAGCTTAGGAAGATATAATCTTTCTCCTGTGTCGGAATTGCTGCCATAGCGCTCTGTGTATCATGGCCGGCGACTGCAATGACATTCGCCGGCAGTATTCCAAGCTCTTCGCAGATCGAACGGCTTACTTTTCCGGTTACGGTTCCCCAAGGTACCAGAGGTGTGAACAATCTTTCCGGCAGATCAAGCCGCTTTATCACTTCCCATGACCATTGTTTTTCTCTCATATCAAAAAGCTGAGTTGTTGATGCGATGGAGCATTCACTTTTTTTCTCTCCCGAAAGAAAATAGCAGAATAAATCCGGCATAAGCAAAAGGGACTCCGCCTGCTTAAGGAGTCCTGGCGAATCCGCACGGAAAGCCAGAAGCTGAAACGCCGTGTTGATTTCCATGAACTGATTACCCGTGATTTCATAAAACCTTTTTTTATCGATCATCTGCTCACTTTTTTTAAGATAACCTTCCGTACGGTTATCCCGGTAATGCACCGGATTGCCAAGCAGCCTTCCCTTAGAATCAAGCAGGCCATAATCCACACCCCATGTATCAATTCCGATACTGCCAAATCCGCCATAGTTTTTGGCCTTTAAAAGTCCATGCTTTATCTCATAAAACAGCCGGGGAAAATCCCAGTACATCGTATCTCCCATAGTGACAGGATCATTTGAGAAACGATGGATCGTTTCTAATGTGATTCGTCTGCCATCATAACTCCCCGCCATGATCCGCCCGCTGGATGCGCCAAGGTCCGCAGCTAATACTTGTTTTTGAGTCATAATTTCCCCCACTTATTTATAAAGAGGACCGTATGTCTGGCATGCCCGGTAATCCTGCCCCTCTTTATCCATACCAAAAGCATTCCATGCGGCCGGCCTGAAGATCTTTTCTTCCGGAACATTGTGCAGGCTGACAGGGATTCTTAGTATGGAACACAAGGTAATCAGGTCAGCTCCCACATGTCCATAACTGATTGCCCCATGATTTGCGCCCCAGTTATTCATCAGGTCATAAGCACTTTTGAATGCACCCTGTCCTGTGATAATCGGGGTAAACCAGGTACAAGGCCATGTATAATCAGTTCTTTTCCAAAGGACATCCGACACTTCCTCCGGCAGATGAACCGTATACCCCTCTGCAATCTGCAGAGATGGCCCAAGGCCTTTGACTAGGTTTAAACGGATCATGGTCACTGGCATCTCACAGTCAGTAAGAAAACGGGAAGAAAATCCGCCGCCTCTAAAATATCCGAAATCAGCCTGATTCCACGTGGTCGCTTCCAATATTTCTTTCTGGTCTTCTTCCGTTACCTCAAACCAGGGCTTTATCATGCGGTTTCCGCTTTTATCCACAGCCTTTCCGCTGGCATCCAAACAAGCGGCACCGGAATTTATTAAGTGCAGGAACCCGCCGGCTTCTTTTGACCGTCCCTCCAGGTTATAGTCTGTGACACGTTTTACGGCGGCCTCACTCCAGTAGGTACGAACATCTGCAAATATCTGTGCCCGATTGGTAAGAAGTTTTAAGAATAACATACCAATCCCATTTAAAACATCATTTTCCGTAGCCAATATGTATGGTTCCCTGGCGCCATTCCAATCAAAGGAACTATTAAGCATGGCCTCGGCAAAGTCGCCATTGGGATAGAAATCTGTCCACTGGCGCTGCCCCTGAAAGCCTGCAGCAATTGCATTGTGCCCTAATGATTCTTCTTCGAAGCCTTTTTCCAGATTCGGATTGCCATTCATCAGATCCTTGATAATACACATCATCTTTACTACAAATTCCCAGTCTTTCTCTGTTTCTTCCTGACTCTTTTGTACCGCTTCCGGGTTTTTGTCAAAGCCTATCACACAATTTTTCTTTGTCCATGCCAGCGCCCTGTCAAATTCTTCTTTATCGTAAATGCCTTCTGTCATCCTCCGGATGATTTCCACTTCATCCACAGATTCAACTCTCATGTCTAAGTATTCTTCTATGAAAGACGGATCAATGATGGATCCGCCGATTCCCATACAGATAGAACCAATCTGGAGATAGGATTTTCCTCTCATGGTAGCCACGGCCACGGCTGCTCGACCGAAACGGAGCAATTTTTCTTTCACATCCTCAGGTATCCCTGTTTCATCAGCGTCCTGCACATCCTGACCATAAATCCCAAAAGCAGGAAGGCCTTTCTGAGCATGGGTCGCCAGCACCGAAGCCAGATATACAGCGCCCGGACGTTCTGTTCCATTAAGTCCCCATACCCCTTTGATGGTTTTCGTGTCCATATCCATTGTCTCTGCCCCATAACACCAGCATGGGGTCACCGTCAAGGTAATATCCACACCTGCCCTGCGGAATTTATCCGCGCAAGCGGCTGCTTCGCCCACACCCCCAATGGTGGTATCTGCTATTACCACGTTCACAGGCTCCCCGTTGGAATAACAAATGTTACTTTGGAACAACTCTGCCGCTGCCTTAGCCATATTCATGGTCTGGTCTTCTAACGATTCCCTTACTTTTAAGTATCCCCTTCTTCCGTCAATCACCGGCCGGATACCTATCACCGGGTAACTTCCAATTAATCTGCTCACTGCCATATTCCTTCCTCCTTCTATTTGTGTTAGAAACCGATTATTTCTAACTGTAGTGTATCATATCGGATCCGATGATTCTTGGCTGATATTTGCAAAAAGTATGATAATATTCATATGTTTACTTAAAATATCGTTGATTTTTAAATTCTGTTGGTATTATAATATCTAAAGATAAGACTGTTTACCAATTATAACTATTGACCTTCACTCAACATCAGATCAAAAGAGGTGAAAGCCATGCAATATATTAAATATAAAGAAAACAAGAGTCACGGCACATCTGAATTTCCTGTTGGCTATTACTATGTGAATCATCTGCATCCGCAATATACAATGCCCTATCACTGGCATGAAGAGCTGGAATTTATTCATATTATTGAAGGGGAGTTCGAGGTGACAATTGATGAGAATAGCTGGCGCGCCCTGCCTGGAGATATCCTCATCGTCAACAGCGGCTGCCTGCACGGAGGCATACCCCATGACTGCACTTACCAGTGCATCGTTTTCCCCTGCAGCCTTCTGTTGGGCAAATCCTTTGCATCTCCCTTTTTGGACAAATTAAATAGATTTGAACTGAGATTAGATGAGTACTATCCATATGATCCAAAGAATAAAATCTATTCCCTGATGGAAGATTTCTTTCAGATTATGGGGTGCATAACGACCAGGCAGGAGTTAATTGCCGTTGGGTTATTAAATCAGATCATTGGGCATATCTATTCTGAAAACCGCTATGTCATCCCTGACCAGGCAGAACGTTCCAAGCACAAGAATATTTACCTATTAAAAAATGTACTGGATTATATTGATCGCAATTACTCCTATAAAATAGAACTGAATGATTTGGCAAAAATTGCAGGAATGTCTCCTAAATATTTCTGCCGTTTCTTTTTCGAAATGACTTCCCGGACGCCTATTGATTATGTAAATTATTATCGCATTGAACGGGCCTGCTATCAACTGATAACCACCAATGATTCCATAACAGAAATCTCCCTTTCCTGCGGATTCAATGATATCAGTTATTTCATTAAGACTTTCAAAAAATACAAAGGAAAATCGCCCAGACAATATTTTAAAGAACTTCTGCCATAACTGCAAAACCCTGCGAACTGAATCTAAAAACGGTCATTATGCACAGGATTCATACCATGCATAATGACCGTCAAACTCAAAAGTCAACTTGCTGCCACCCCAGCGGGGCAGCCTCCTGTTAAGCTAGCCTACACGAACAGGAGGCACATTGTTGATGGAATAGCCGCTGAACGCAGCTGTCTATCTTACTGGAATATACAAATCCACTTCAGAGTCCGGATGATCATAGCCAAGGAAGCGTTCATCATAAAGCTCGAAGTCCTCCCGCCAGTCTAATTCTTCTTTTGTGGTGAGAAACCATGTGCCCCAGATGTAGTCAAAGGTCTGAGGCAGCATCCGAAGAGTACCTCGGTGAGTAAAAACCGCATATCGTCCCCCGGGGATTACCTTCTGCACAAAGGGTTCGGTTAATCCCTCAAAAGATGATACTTCCGTTCCCGCTACTTCAGTGAAAAGGATATCCTCATTCATGGTGTACAGCGTGTTTTCTGCACATGCCTCGCAGATACCGAAGAATCTCCCGCCCGGGATACGGTTGGGAATTTGTCTATATAGAGAATTCGTCCTATCCCACAGTTCTCGTAGACGGTTGTCTCGCAAGGTGGTTTCTCCCCGGATCCCCGCAACCCTGATCTCCAACAGTTCAACGATACGAGGATGGACCGTCACATTACGGGCCAGATGATCCAATAATCCTGTATCCAAACGTTCCTTACCACCAATGAAGATGTCCAGACGGTTTTGACGATAGCTCTGAGGACTGACCTTATAGATTGCTTTAAATGCACGGCTAAAAGCTTCCGGAGAATCAAAGCCGTATTCAATCGCTATATCTATAATTTTAAGGTCTGTATAGAGAAGCTTCTTGGATGCATCAGCCAAACGGCGCTTCTTGATGTAGCTGCCTATACTTTCACCCAGGATCGCTGTGAATTGTCGATTTAGATGATAATAAGAATATCCGGCAGCCTTAGCCACATCCTCGACCTTCATATTGTATCCCAGATGGTTTTCAATATATATAACCGCCTGCTCCAATGATTTTCGATAGTTCACAGCAATCCTCCTTCCGTTTTAAATCATCGGCTGCCAATCGTAAGTGCCGGGTGCCGCTTTCTCCAAATTGATCTCCACCGCTTGCATACCATCTTCTAATGGTTTGGTAATATCATAGGTATGCCAGCCATTTTCGGATCGGCCACCCCAGCAAAGGTCAATGATGCCATCTGATGGCGAAATCACCATGCTCTTTGTGGTTCCGAAATACTCCTCAAAGTAATGACAGCATAGGCCTTCCGGATACTTAGCCAACAGCATTTCCTTGAGCTGTGCTTGCGTTACTTCGCTTTGATGTGCAATCTGTTTTTCGATATATTCATATCGTCTTGCTGAATGCTCCATCACCTGGGGTTCCATTGACTGAAGTTCTGGGAAAAGCGCATGGTTCGTAGCATACAACATCTGATCTTGGGAATCTGGGCCAATCTGCTTGACAACGGTACGGCCATCCAGCGTTTCTACCAGAGCGGCATTGCCTGCCTTATCTAGCAGAAGCATGTTGAGGTTGTAGGCGATGGGCATCCCTTCCAGATATTTGAGCGATTCCCTTACGTCCTTGCAATTTTCCAGCAGAGCGCGGGTAACCGCCCAAAACTGGAGACCTTTGAACTTCGGTGATCGCATATATGGAAGAGCCCCTACCGGAAAGCCACAGGAGCTCATCGTGACGGCGAGACCGTGTTCGTTAAAGCCATCATCCCGTCCGAAGTGGAGTACGCTGGTACCCATATGTGAGTATTTTCCTGTCACGCTGGTTTTAATAAGACAGAAATCCTCCGCTTCGTGACTGAACTCATAGTTGCGGGCGAGCAGGGGTTTCCTCTCGGCAGTACAGCTAGGCAGCAGTGCAATATGACTGCACCTGGGAAGCAGAAAGGTCATTCCGTAAAAAAACACCTGCTCAGGTTTTACCTTCAGCGCATCAGCAAAACCGCAAAGCTCTTCTGTAAGACCAGGACACCAGCGGTCAAAAAGTTTTGCCGCTTCCTCAGCCTGCTTTAGACCAAAGCCTCCTATTCCGGCAGTATGTGTTGCTTGCAGCTGCGGGATTGCAGCAGTCAATTTTCCAAACTGATATCCAATTTCATAGCTTGTACCGGCAAGTTCTGCGGTATAGGTTTGTATTTTTAGCATAGTATTGATTCCTCCTTGTATTCGTTTGCTTTAGTTTACCGTAACAATGGAGGGGCTGCATGATATTTTCTGCTGTTTTGCAATGTATTTTGTGATAAACCATTATACCATAGTGGAGTTAGAAAACAAAGCAATATACTAACGGCATTAATAAAGGGTACATCTTCTTAACAGAACATGTACCCTCATTATTGATCCCTGATTTTTACCAGGTGACCTTCCCATTTAATAAATATAGCTTAAAACGAATCACCTGCGGGGCAGTGCATGAATCGCTCCGCCAATACAATCCTCAAGCGCTTCTCCTACCGATTCATTATAGGTAGGATGAGCCCGCATGGCCTTTAAAAGCTGCTCTGCAGTAAGTTTATTGGTAATGGCAGTACCTATCTCTCCGATCATATCCGTAGCTCTGGCACACATCATCTGTGCACCCAGCAATGCACCCGTTTCTTTATCTGTTACAACTTTAACAAAGCCTCTCTCTTCCTTTGTTATAAATGATTTACAGTTGGCGTAGGTTAAGGTTTTCCCGATAACGGTTTCAATCCCTTTTCCTTTTGCTTCCTCTTCCGTTATTCCGATACATGCTATTTCAGGATCCGTATAAACACATGATGGAATTACCGACAGATCGATGGACGGCTCTTTCCCGTTCATAAGTTCCACGGCACAGATGCCCTGGGAGCTTGCAGCGTGGGCCAGCTGGATGCCTCCGATCACATCTCCTATGGCAAATACACCAGGCATACTTGTTTCAAAGTTTTTCTTCACCACAATCCTGCCCCGGTTCATTTCAAGCAAAGTCCCTTCCTCCAGCAGTCCGTCCGTATTGGGAATACGTCCGGTGGCAGTAAGCAGGTATGGCGTCTTTATGACCTCAATCTTTTCTTTATCTTTTGCCATCTCCCCATAGGTACAGATAAAATCCCTGCCTTCTTTTTCAATTTTCCGGACAAATGCCCTGGTATGAATGTCTACGCTTCTCTTTTTCAAAATCAGCTTTAAATTCTGTGAGATTTCTTTATCCAGACCGGGCAGAAGTCTTTCTTCAGCCTCCAATAAGGTGACCTTGGATCCAAAGGAAGCGAATACGGTGGCAAACTCCACACCTATGACTCCTCCGCCTATAATAATCAGGCTTTCCGGTATATGATCAAGCTGAAACAGCTCATCGCTGGTCATGACTCCGGGAAGACGGATTCCTTCTATGGGCAAAATGGCTGGCTTTGATCCTGTTGCCAGCAGGATATGTTTTGCCTGAAGGAGTTCTTCCCCTTCCTCTGTCTTGACCCTGACCTTTCCCTCCTTGGTCAACGTCCCGGTTCCGTGTATCCGATCAATTTTATTTCCCTTAAGAAGCTGTTCCACACCCAGTCGGAGACTTTCGGAAGTTTCATTTTTATAGGACATCACTTTCCCATAATCACAGCTCACCTCTTTTGAGATGATTCCGAATCTCTCTCCTGTCAGGACCTCCTGATATAATTTGGCAGCGTGCAGCATGGCCTTTGCAGGAACGCAGCCGCGGTTTAAGCAGGTACCTCCCACTTCCTGGTTTTCGATCACAGCCGTCTTCATTCCCAGCTTTGCAGCCTTAATCGCCGCTACATATCCTCCGGGGCCTGCACCAATAACAAGCAGATCATATCGTTCTTCCATCCTATCCCTCCCTGGTCTCTATAATTCTGCAGCAGCAAAATACTCTTTTAAGTCTTTTATCATGGTTGACTGGGCCTGGGTTTCTGCAGGCACCTGATCCAGCTTATTGCAGATATCTGCATTCTCATATCTGCATCCCGTAATATACCCGGGGATCCGGTCCATAAGATCTGGTTCCATGGAATCGGAGAACAATTGCAGATCCTGTATGATCCCACTGTTTACCTGAAACTGCCAGATCACATTTCCCCAAACAAAGCGTTTTGACAGTTCGTATTGAAAATCCATATTGCGTCCGTACAGCCAATCCCAGGAAGAAAACTTCTTTCTTCCCTCTGACAATGCATCCTGGTCTAAATCCTCCTGCCTGCAGGAAACCGCCTTACACCCATAAGTTTCCTCAAATGCCTTCAGAAGCTTTTCCTTTAGCATATCAATGGTTAAGTCAGCCCGGTATTCAGAAAGATTGGTTACCCTGGATTTAACGGAGTCCACTCCTTTTAATGCCAGCTTATCCTTTGAAACCTGTAAGTATTTGGAAAGCTTCTCCATATCCGCATGAACCAGCAGGGTTCCATGATGATAGCACTTTTCCCCTCTGGTATAAAAGGCATTGCCGGAAAATTTCCTGTCTGATACGGTAATATCATTTCGTCCTGATTTTTCTGCATGGATTCCCAGTTTTTTGACTCCGCTCAGAATAACCTCAAGCTGTTTATCCAGATCATAATGATTCTTGTTAACAAGAAACGTAAAGTTCAGGTTCCCAAGATCATGGAATACGGCGCCGCCTCCGGATAGCCTTCTCACCAGATGTCCGCCATCCTGCTCCAATTCCCGGATCCTGCATTCCTTCCACGGATTCTGGTTTTTACCGATTACAACAGTATTTTCATTCTGCCAGAGGTATAGGATACAGGTATCCCGACCAGCAGTTTCTAATAAATACTCCTCGATAGCAAGATTCAGATATGGATCATAACTGCTTCCGTCTATATATTTAATTTCCTGTATCATCTTTTATCCGTTTCCTTATCTAAAATTCGTGCTTTAACTTAGGATTTCTGGCTGCCCTAACTTCATCAAGTCTGGTGACTGGTGTGTGGATGGGGGCCTGATGAAGAGCTTCCGGATTAGTCATTGCTGTTTCATGAAGACTGCGTAATACAGCAATCACTTGATCCAATGTTTCTTTTGATTCCGTTTCCGTAGGCTCCGCCATTAACGCTTCTGGCACGATCAGTGGAAAATACATGGTCGGCGGATGGATTCCATAGTCCAAAAGTCCTTTTGCAATGTCCATGGCTGATACACCGGTTTCTTTTTTAAGTCTTGCCAGGCTCATGACAAATTCATGCATGCAAGGTCCCTGGTAAGCCATATCATATACATCCTTTAATTGCGCCATCATATAATTGGCGTTTAATACGGCATGCTTTGAGGCTTCCGGAACTCCTTCTTTTCCAAGCATAAATAAATACGTCATAGCTCTGACCACAATTAAAAAGTTACCGTAAAAGCTTTTCACCTGTCCGATGGTATGTGCCGGATATTTAAATACGTATCCTTCCTCTTCCTCTACCATGGTGCCGGGTAAAAATTCAGCCAGGAGATCCTTGCAGCCAACTGGTCCGCTGCCCGGGCCACCGCCTCCGTGAGGAGTAGAAAACGTCTTATGAAGATTTAAATGGACCACATCAAATCCCATGTCACCCGGTCTGATCATGCCCATAACGGCGTTTAAATTTGCTCCGTCATAGTAATTCAGTCCTCCGGCATCATGAACGATTTTTGTAATCTCCAATATGTTTCTATCAAAAAGGCCTAATGTATTGGGATTGGTTAACATCAGTCCGGCGGTATCTTCCCCAACTGCTTTTTTTAATTCCTCCAAATCCACTCCGCCATCTTCCGCAGACGGGATACTGATTACCGAATAGCCCACCATTGTCGCACTGGCAGGATTGGTTCCATGGGCGGAATCTGGTACGATGATCTTTGTTCTTTTATTGTCACCGCGGCTTTCGTGATATGCTTTTATCAGCAAAAGTCCGGTAAATTCACCGTGGGCTCCTGCTGCCGGCTGGAAAGTCATACGGTTCATTCCAGTGATCTCACAAAGGTACTGCTCTGCTGTTTTTAATACTTCCATACAACCCTGCACCGTATGCTCCGGCTGCAGCGGATGAATCTGTTTAAAGCCAGGAAGAGCTGCTATGTCTTCATTGATCTTGGGATTGTATTTCATGGTACAAGAGCCCAAAGGATAAAAGCCGTCATTGACACCATATGCCTTTTTCGCTATTTCTGTATAATGCCTGCTTATATCATTTTCAGACACTTGGGGAAGGTGCATGCTTTTTTTTCTCAAGCTGCCTTCTTCCGGCAGGCTTACCGGCACATCACATTCCGGCAGAATGGTCATCGTTCTTCCTTCCTGTCCCTTTTCAAATATCAGCATAACCTTACACCTCCTTCAGAATGCCAATGACACGGTCAATGTCATCCTTAGCATTCATTTCCGTGCAGCACCATAAGATCTGTCCGGCTCTTTCTCCGGTTAAGGGGTAGCCGCCAAGAATTCCATGTTCTTCCAGTTCCCCCATCACCTGTTCAGCCGGGATTTTTGAAGTGGTCACAAATTCGTGGAAGAATTCCCCTTGGTTTACAACCGAATATCCAATTGCTTCCAATTGCTCCGCCATGTAATGAGCTTTTGACATACATTGAATGGCTGTCTGCTTCAGTCCTTCTGCCCCCATCGCGGATAAATAAACGGACACTGCCAATGCACAAAGCGCCTGGTTTGAGCAGACGTTACTTAATGCTTTTTCTCTTCGGATATGCTGTTCCCTTGCCTGAAGGGTTAAGACGTAGCCTGTCTTTCCGTTGGAATCAACGGTTTCACCAACGATCCTTCCCGGAAGTTTTCTGATCAATTCTTTCGTACATGCCATAAAGCCGATATATGGTCCGCCGAATGATAATGGCAATCCAAGGGGCTGCCCCTCTCCCACTGAAATATCAGCACCGTATTCTATCGGCGTCTTAATGATTCCCAAAGAAATAGGATTCACGCCCATGATATAGCGGGCATTGGCTTCCTTTGCTATGCTACCGATCTCTTCTGCCGGTTCCAGACTGCCGTAATAATTTGGATTCTGAATGTAAACACATGCGGCCTGGCTATCCAAATGTTCTTTCAGAAAATCCAGATCTGTTATACCGTCTTTTTCTGGAATAACCGTCAGCTCCATCCCGTTTCCAAAACAATAAGTCTTTATGGTTTCTATTACCTGAGGATGAGCCGCTGCGGAAACAAATGCCCTGTTTTTCTTTCTGTCCCTGCACATAGCTACTGCTTCAGCCGCCGCAGACGCACCGTCATATACGGAGGCATTGGCCACATCCATTCCTGTAATCTCACAGATCATTGTCTGGTATTCATATATGGATTGTAAGATTCCCTGGCTCATTTCCGCCTGATACGGGGTATAGGCAGTGTACAGGGTTTCTTTGGATATCACGCTTTTTACAATGGAAGGAATGTAATGCTTGTAAGCACCTGCTCCTCTGAAAATAACTGGAAACACCGTATTTTTTGCTGCAATGCCTTCCATCTTTTTATTTACTTCCATTTCAGACATTCCGTTAGGAAGATTCAATCCATCCTTTAATAAAACTTCCTGAGGAAGCTGCCCAAAAAGGTCTTCTATGCTCTCAATTCCGATCGCTGACAGCATTTCTTTTCTATCATGGTCGGTTGCCGGTACAAATGAACCCATATGCAGATCTCCTTTATTCCATTTCTTTTTTAACAAGTTCTTCGTATTCCTCAGGACTTAAGAATTCTTCTTTATCCGTAATATCGGTGATCTTCACAAACCAGGCTTCATAAGGAGCCTCATTGATCTTTTCCGGTGAGTCTAAAAGTTCTTCATTGATTTCCGATACAACTCCGGTTACCGGACAATATACATCGGAAACAGCCTTAACAGATTCCACATCAGCAAATACTTCACCGGCTGTCGTATCGTCGCCTTCTTCCGGAAGATTGACGAAAACAAGCTCTCCCAATGATTGCTGGGCATGATCCGTAAGCCCGACCAAAGCTGTTGTTTCATCTTCAAACTTTACCCATTCATGTGTCTTGGTGTAAACCAGATCCCCTAATACTTTCATAATTAATTCTCCTTTTCCTTGTGGATTATTTTGATTTTTTATAAAATGGAAGGGTAACCACTTCCGCTTCTACTTCTCTTCCCCGGACGATTACCGTTACCTTCGTACCTGCTTTAGTATATTCTTTATCCAGGATAGCCATGGCTGCCGGATAGCCCAGATATGGGCAATGGGTTCCCGATGTTGTAAAGCCTGCCTTCTTCCCGTCTGCAAGAACCTCTTCCTGTTCCCGGATGATTCCCCGTCCGGTTACCTTTAGGCCCACTCGTTTTCTTGTGAGAGAATCTTTGTTCGGCAAATGGCTTTTTCCAATAAAGTCTTCCTTCTGCATCTTCACTGCAAACCCAAGGCCGATTTCCACCGGATTAATATCATCATTCATTTCATGTCCGTATAACGGCATGCCGGCCTCCAGCCTCAGAGTGTCTCTGGCCCCCAGCCCGCAGGGGATCAGTTCATATTCCCTGCCTGCTTCCATGAGCGTTTCCCACATTGTCTCAGCATATGCATTGTCTAAATAAAGCTCAAAACCATCCTCCCCTGTATAACCGGTTCTGGATACCATACATGTGATCCCGGCCACTTTACCATCAAAAACTGCATGGTAGTATTTATCAGGTATATCTGTGGTCAGTTTCATAAGTATTTCCTGTGATCTGGGACCCTGCAGGGCGATTTGTGTGATTTTATCAGAAATGTCTTCAAACACCACTTCTCCTAATTTATGTTCCAGCATCCACTGATAATCCTTTTCTTTATTGGACGCATTCACAACGATAAAGTACTCCTCTTCTTTTTTCTTATAAACAATCAGATCATCCACCGTTCCCCCGTGCTCATTGCACATGGGACTGTATCTTGCCTGTCCGATCTCCATATCGGTAAAATCATTGGTCAGCAGCTGATTAAGATTTTCAAGTGCATCTTTCCCCTTACAAATGATCTCTCCCATGTGAGAGACATCAAATAGCCCTGCCCTTGTTCTTACTGCCATATGCTCCTTTATGATCCCCTCTTCATACTGGATGGGAAGAAGATACCCGGCAAAAGGGACCATCTTGCCGTGATACTTAAGATGCATTTCATAAAGCGGTGTTTTAAGTTCCATGTTTTAATCCTCCTTAAATAATTTATATGATAATATAGGAACATCATCCGTTTATATGCACAAAAAAAGGCAGAAAGAAATATTCCTATAGGATATTCCTGTCTGCCTCTGTCCTTTTACCTGAAAGATTAACTTCGTCGGTACATAAATGTTCTCCAGAGTTACGTCCGAATCCGATCCTTTTGCCTGAGAGTTTCTGCCTTCCCCTTCGGCGGCACAGGTTTGTGCTCTCTCTCTGATTCATCATCCGTTATTTATTATTGATATTATCAGAGTATTTTAGCACTGTCAATCATTTTTTACATGACCTTTTAGAATGATTCTGACAACTATGATGCTGTCTTTCATGGCACCCCCAAACAATCTCTGAAATCATCCTTTTTGTTAAAATCATAACAAGGAAAATGGTGCGCTCGATGTTATTGCAGCACAAGAAATGATCATAGATGGAATGTAAATTAAAGGTATCATGTGTTATACTACTAATGTCTATTTGTAGGAAACGTGTAGTATAATCTGTTCCCATCTAAAGTCTATGGACTTTGGAGAACCTATCGATTACCATTGGATTAAAATGAAAACCCCTTAAAGGAGGAAAAATAGGCATGCAGCTGCTTGAACTCGTTTTAATGCTTATTATTTATGATATTTATTTTTTTAGCTATTTCAAAAATATGTTTCCGGTCAAAAGAAACCATTTGCTTTTTTATGCGGCTGCAGTTTTCATCAATATCAGCATTACTTTACCGGCCTATCTGTTTCTGGATCATCGGGTCGCTGTCTTTTTTATAATGGGTTCGATTATGCTAGACATTATTCTGCTGTTTCGTGTAAACCGGGTACAGATTATTTTTGCCGGCAGCGTCTACATGTATTCTATCTATAGCAGCAGAGGAATTATCTGTTCGATCTATTCGATGGTTCTGCATACCAGCATCCAGGATGTCCTGCAGAATGATAAATATTATAATGCGGTAACAGCATTATCCGTATTACTATCTATACTGAGCATCACGTTTGTCCGTAAGAAAATCGTTCCGGATAACAAGGCAAGGTATGCGTTTACTAACAATGAGCAGCTTGGTTTTACCGTCGTCTGCCTGATCAGCCAATTGTTTTTTCTTATGTTTATTAACGATGGGCGCTTTTATAATGAAATCAAATCTACCTGGTATTCTGCTTTATATTTTGGAGCCAGCATTATAAGTAAACTATGTATGCAATTTGTTTTTCACCATACTGCCAAGGTGGTAGAATTACTTGAATACGAGCTGCATACACGCAAGCTGCAGGAGCAGCTGTCCAGTCAAGTGCGGCATTATCAATCGTACCGCAAGTTTACGGAAAGCTACCGCAAATTCCGCCATGATTATAAGAACATGATGACTTCCGTTAAAGTCTTAATGAACAACAATGAATATGAGAAAGCGGCACGTATGCTGGATGATATCCATGACACGATGCAAAGGGAGGTACTTATTCATAAAACTTATTCTGATAATATTCTGTTGGATGCTATCCTGCAGGACGCTGCCAATGCCTGCGGAGAAAAGAGCATCCGTTTTTCAGCACACGCACTTCTTCCTAAAGATGTACGGATGTCGGAGCTGGACATTGTCCGTATTTTTTCAAACACAATCGATAATGCCATAGAAGCCTGCAGTAAAATATCAGATGAAGAACGCTTTATTGAAATTGCAGGCGCCGGAACTCGGGAGTGGGCAACAATTGAGATAGCTAATTCTTTTAACGGCGAATTGTCCCTATCAGGAGGCCATCTGACAACTACAAAAGTAGATAAGGAGATTCACGGATTTGGACTGCATATCATAAAGGAAGCGGTTGAAGGCCTTGGAGGTCTGGTAATAATAGATCCGGATCAGGAAAAAAGAATATTTAAAATCAGGATCTGTATCCCCAGAAGCTCATAATTGGGGATTTGCTTATCGGCCGTCTCTAATCCGCGAATATTTGGAGTTTTTATTATTGTACATAGAACTGTCAGCGGCGGCGACTGCAGCCTCCACACTATCAAACATGGTAAAATCGACGATTCCATAACTAAAGGATAATGAGTGGCCGGTATCGTTCCCGGACTTTGCTTTTAAGTCTTCCTGTATCTCACGAATTACTGCATCAGCATTCATAACATCGCATGCAAGCAGAACAAGAAATTCATCCCCACCCCACCGGCAAACCATATCCTCTTTGCGGATGCGCCTGGAAATGGCACGGGCAACCGTGTTAATTGCCTCATCACCCACAGCATGCCCGTAAATGTCATTTATAGGCTTTAAACCATCCATATCAATAAAGCATAAAGACGCAGCAGGTTTCGTCAACTGAATCGCACCGTGCGTCTTATGCAGCATCTTGACACCCCATTCTCGGTTAGATACGCCGGTCAGAACATCCGTCGAAGCAAAATAGTGCAATTGCTCCTCATACTTTTTCCTCAGGGTAATATCGATCGCTACTTCAAAATGAGCCAAAGTACCGTCTACCCAGCGGATGACAGAATCTTTGACCCAGTACCAGTTGCCGGTGATTGTATTCTGATGCTCATATTCTTTCACTCCCTTATCAGGAGCACAGCCGTTGTATTGAAGCTTAGGAATCGGACAAAAAGGGCAAGGACCATTCATACCCTTTTGCAGCACCTCCCAGCATTTTCTGCCCAACAGTCCTTCCGATTTAACACCCAGTTGTTCGGAAAGGGTCCTGTTGACAAATTTAAGTTCAAAGGTTTCCATATCATTTACATAGATGATAGAGTCAATATTGTCGCTGATCGTCTGCAGTACCTCATAGCTGCGGATAATCTCAGTTTCCTCGTTGCGCCTGATAATTAATGAGGATATGACACTGCCTACCCCTTTTAAAAACATCAGCTCTTTGTAGCTCCATAGCCGTGTTTTAACGCAGTCGTCATAGCCGATAAATCCTATCGACATATCCTGTTGGAATAACGGCAGTATAGCAAGCGCTTTGATTCCCTGCGGCTCCAGTATGGCCCTGTCCTTTTCAGTAAGCGTACTTACATCATCGGAAACATACAGGCCAGAGGGGTCTACTATGATATCATAGCTATAGTCATCTTTGCATAGGTTTTGTAAATCCTGTATCGCAGGTTCTACGCCCGGTGCGCACCACTCATAGGTATTGCGTGTGTAATTATTAAAAAGATCCTCAAAAATATACACACGGCTGACACCAATATATTCACCCACTCGGGATAGAATCATCTGCACAGCCTGATTTATATCCGTGGAGTGGTAAGATGTATTCAAAACATAGGCTAAAATATCATTATATTCATTCGACAAATCACAGTCTGATTCGTCATAATATATGTATATTATGATATATTTCGACTCTTCAAGGTTTGCAATGTTTGCGGCAATTTTTACGGGAATAACTCCCGCTTCAGGTGACATCAGTTTTAATGAGTACTGGCTAAGAGAGCTGGCATGTTCGAGCGTCTGCCGGATATTATCCTGATCCCCTTCATTCTGAAAACGCATTAATTGGCGGAGAGGAATATGTAAGGAGGAATCTGCGTCAGGTTTATCCAAAATGATTGACGGGTTAAGAAGCAGATATGCTTCCCGGTTGGCAAAGGATACCATCATATCATCTCCGTCCTCACATACAATGACAGGGATATTTATATCTTTATAAATATTTTCAAAAATAAACTTGTTCAACTTTAACTCCATTCCGCCGCTGCGCATGCGGCACCATAAATCTGGAATAAGCCTTTATAGCATATCTTATATTGTTAATTTAGCTTTAACCTTGATACACAATAAATACATTTTATTATCAGTATATAACAACGAAAGCCAGCTTTGTCTTTTCATGTACTTAATTTGTTTTTTTATGTTCTGAATTTATATTTTGCCACCCTGAAAAGTTTTCGTAATAAAAAGGCGCTCAAACAGAACCAGTATCCGTTCAAGCACCCTAATATTTTGTTGAATAGTGTTTTACTTCTTTGCAGCTTCCTTCTGCAAGCCGCCGTTACCATATCTCTGTACCTTATTCATAGTCTTCCGCTCTGGCATTAGGTAAGATTATTAATGTATCGAATCCCTATTCTTTTTTTGTTACAATAACTTAAATTCTGAAAGGAGAAAAACTATGTATTGTAACAATTGCAATTTTATATTACAATTTAAATAGTACACTGTACAATTTTAAAAATCAGGGAGGCATAGCCATGGATTCACCGATCAACCGGTATGATAAATATATCTATTCAAAAGACCGTATCGTACTAACGCAGCAGGAACTGAACCTGCCGGGTATACGACTGTTTGCCATGCACAATATCCACAATACGATCTTTCCTCTTATCCCCCATTATCATGAGAATGCATTTGAATTTACCTTTATATCCAAGGGAAGCATTTCCTTTCATATGCAGGAATCTGAATGTGAAGTATCCGGTGGAAATATCTTTATTTCTTTTCCTGGTGAAGTCCACGGCACAAGAGAAATTCCCATTTCCCTGAATGAGCAGTACCGGCTCCAGGTCGATATCAGCGATCCGAAGAACCTGTTATTTTTAAATGAGGAAACTGCAAAACAACTGATCCAAGATTTAAAAAGTATAAAGAGACATATCATATCCACGGATATCAAGGAAACCCGTCCCCTGCTTGATAAAGCCTTTGAGCTGGCCCTGTCCGAAGGAAGCCACTTACTGATTGCCGGATATCTGATTATATTCTTCCAGTTAATGATCGCGGCCTCCAAAGAGGACAGATATTATCTGACTCATGATATCGAAGCAGCAGTCCGGTTTGTGGATGATCACGTCACGGAAGAATTATCATTGCATACCCTGGCTGGAATCTGTAATCTGTCCGTTTCACAGTTTAAACAGAAATTCAAGCGGATCGTAGGCATCTCTCCGCGGAATTATATCAATAAGAAAAAAATTAACTTTTCAAAAATGCTGCTTCTCAAGGATATCCCTGTAACAGAGGTGGCTATGCAGTTGAATTTTAATACCAGCAGCTATTTCTCTACTGTTTTTAAAAAATATACAACAATGACTCCCAGCGAATACATACAAGCAGAACTTGGTGATAAGGAAACTGAATAGCGTATTGAGAAGATACTGTTATTTCCTTATTGGAATGTCAGTCTTATAGTGTCTTCCCCATCTGACTCATAACCATTTCATAATACCGGCCTTGCTCGTTCATCAGGCTTTGGTGATTTCCATTTTCCAGGATCTGCCCGTCCCCAATTACCATGATGTGGTCCGCATCGCGGATTGTTGAAAGACGATGGGCTATCAAAAAGCTGGTCCGGTTCTGCATGAGACTGACCAAAGCCTTTTGTATCTCTTTCTCTGTCTTGGTATCAACACTGCTTGTTGCTTCATCAAGGATCAAAATAGGGCTGTCACAAAGAACTGCTCTTGCAATGGATATCAGCTGTCTCTGTCCCTGGCTTAAATTATCGGTAGCTGCAGAGACTTTCGTCGCATAACCTTTTGGAAGTTTATCAATAAAATCGTGGGCATGGGCGATTTTCGCCGCTTGGATCACTTCTTCCTCCGTGGCATCATTCTTAGAGTAACGGATATTGTCCATGATCGTTCCACTGAAGAGACTGGTATCCTGAAGCACAACGGAAAAGCATCTTCTTAAACTGTTCCGCTTGATATGGGTGACCGGTACCTTGTCAATCATGATTTCACCGCTGTCCGCATCATAAAATCTTGTTAACAGATTTACAATCGTCGTTTTACCAGCACCGGTTTCTCCGACTAATGCAATGACCTTCCCTGGATATACGTGAAAACTTACGTTTTTTAGAATCGGCTTTGTTTTATCATAAGAAAAGCACACATTATGAAAGGAAACTTCTCCGGCTGGATGTTGGATCTCTACCGCATCCATATGATCTTCGGTTTCCTCCTCATAATCCAATATTTCGAAAACCCGCTCGGCTCCGGCCAGTGCTGATTGTATTGTATTAAACATTCCTGCCACCGAATTCAGAGGGTGTGCAAACTGCTTTGAATAACTTAAAAAGCTCACTACCGTACCTACTTTCAGGCCATAGCTAACTGATAAGATACCACCTAAGATCGCAACAACAGCAAATACAAAATTATTGATGACATTCATTAACGGCATCATATAACCTGACCAGACCTGGGCTTTACTGCTGCTTTCACATAATCGCTCATTGATCTCTTTAAACTGCTGAATGGCATCTTCCTGTCTGTCAAAGGCTTTCACCATTTTTAAACCAAGAATATTCTCTTCGATGACACCGTTTAGTGCTCCAAGACTTCTCTGCTGTGTTAAAAAGTAATCACGGCTTTTGGTGGCAATCGTTTTTGTTAATAAAGAAACCAGCGGCACGCACAGCAAAACCATAAAGGTAAGCGGCAGGTTCAAATGGATCATGACAGCCAGAGAACCCACTAGGGTTAAGATGCTGGAGATCAGCTGTGTCGTTGTCTGTGCTATGGTAGAACTGATATTATCCACATCATTTGTAATTCTGCTCATGGTATCCCCATGAGACCGAGTATCATAAAATTCAAGGGGAAGCTTCTGCATTTTCCCAAAAAATTCAGTACGAAGCGTAAAAACCAGCTTCTGGGAGATCCGCAGCATCATGATTCCATTAATTAAATTAAGCAGCCAGTTGATCAGATAGAAACTTAATATGAGGATAAGCAGCGAAACCAGCTTGGCGGTGTCCACACTCCTATTCGTAATATCAAAGGTATTGAAGGTCTTACCCACACAATATGGAATCGCTACTGATATCAAGGAAGAGAGGATGGTCAGCAGGATTGCCGCAAATATGGTCTTCCCCCACCGCATATAGATTTTAACAATCCGAAGCAGAGTTCCTTTTGCATTCTTGGGTTTTGCAGTCGGGGCAAAACGATTTCTTCCGCCTCCCGGACGCTGACTCATCGTCGGTATTTTGGGCTGTTGCTGACTGTATTTTTCTGCCATACGTTATGCCTCCCTACCGCTTTCAATCTGTGTGTGATAGATATCCTGGTAGATTTCACAGGACTCCATTAATTCTTCATGGGCACCAAATCCCACCTTCCGTCCATTCTCCATAACCAGAATTTTATCTGCGGACATGGCAGTTCCGCAGCGCTGTGTAATCATAATCACAGTCTGTTTAAACTCTTTATCTTTAAGACCTTCCCGTACCTTTGCCTCGGTAACGGCATCAAGCGCACTGGTCGCGTCATCTAAAATCAGTATAGAAGCTTTTTTCAGGATCCCCCTGGCAATGGAAAGACGCTGTTTCTGCCCCCCAGATAAATTAACTCCGCCGCTTCCTAGAATACTGTCATAGCCATCAGGCATCTGCATGATAAAGTCAGCCTGTGCTTTATCAGCTGCCTGCCGTAACTCATCAGTGGCGGCGTGTTTATCCCCCCATCTGAGATTATCCGCTACTGATCCCGAAAACAGCATTGGTTTCTGCGGAACCACCGCTACATTACTCCGGACTTCATCAGCACCCAGCATTTTAATCTCGTAATCATCCAGAATTATTTTTCCGCTGTCCGCATCATAAAAACGAAGCAGAAGCCAGGTAATTGTTGATTTTCCGCTCCCGGTGGAGCCGATAATCGCAAGGCTTTCCCCGCTGTTTACGGAGAAGGAAAGATCTTTGATTGCCGGAACCCCGCTGCCGTTTGGATAGGCAAAGGTAACATTTTCAAAGGTGATCTTCCCACTCAGCTTTCTATTTTCATAACTCCTGAAACAATCTTCTTCACAGTCAAATACTTCACCGATCCGGGCTGTAGAAGCTTTGGTACGGACGAACATGGTAAATACATTCGTTATCATAATCAGAGAGGAAAGTATCTGTGCCATATAGATTGTAAAAGCCGTAATATCTCCTGTATTAGCAAGGTCCATTGTAAATAGTCTGCTGCCGATATAAATCACAACAGACGTTCCGATTCCCACAGCCAATGTTAAAAGAGGTGAGATAACTGTAATGACCATTTGAGAGGAGATACCCTTCTGCATCAAATTCCGGTTGGCCTCTTCAAATTTATCTTTTTCCTTTCCAAAAGTACCAAACGCTTTGACGAGCCGCACACCGATCAAATATTCCTGTACCTTAGAATTAATCTGATCCATAGCCTTTTGCAGCTGGTAGAATCTTGGATAGCTGAGTTTCATGCTAAAATAAATTAATATGGTAACGACAGCTACAACCCCATATATGATGAGACTGAGCCGGATATTGAGCAGGCTTGCCAGCACCATGCTGCCGATACAGACAACAGGTGCCTTAAGGAAGATACGCATCATTCCATTTACAAATTGTATGATTTGAGAAGTATCATTCGTCATCCTGGTTATGAGCGAACCGCTTTCAACCTTATCCGCACTTACTTCGGAAAAAGACATGATTTTCTCAAATAAGTCTTCCCGTAAATCCGCTCCCATTCTTTGAGAAACGTGGCTCGCCAAAATATTTCGCGCAACGGCAAAGCATGCGCCTATCAAAGTTACAATGAGCATCAGCATGCCCCAGTAATAAACCTTTTTCAGAGAGCCTTTTTCAATTCCGCTGTTTACGATATGTGACATCAGCGTAGGTCCAAGCAAATCACAGACCGCTTCCAGTGTCACGCACAAAACGGCTATGAAAAACGGCTTTTTATATCTTCTGAAATATTTGCTATAAAGTTTCATTACTCTCCTCTGCTTCCAATATGATCTTATTCCTGAAATCTCTGCCAAATGTGTTAAAATACAGTATATCACTCAAGATGCAGAAAGTTAATATTTTCTGAGGATTCTTTTGTAGTCAATCGGATATTTGTCTGCTTTTTTAATTTACTAAATATTTCCATCATATTTTTTTTAATTATGCTCATAATAACATTGTGTTCAAAAACACATCATTATAGACGGAGGTGTCAAGCTATGGATGGCAATGCGGAAATAACAGTTTAGCTGTTAGCGAAGTGTTGTTAACAGCTTAACCCTATGTACGAAAAATGCCCCAAAATTTTATTTTGGGGCATTTTTCATGTTATTATTCTGCAGATAGAAAAATACGCCCTGGGCCAAACTGGCCTCAGGACGTTTCAATAAGAACTTAATCTATTGTATTCCTCTTATTTACAAATGCTGCTAATACGCTCCGGAGTTATTTCACCGTAATACTTTTCCATAATCTGACCATCTTTGATCCAGACAAAACAGGGAGTACTCTCAACATCAAGCCGTTTTGCAATGCCATCTGATTTATAAACGTCGATGCAGGATACCCGGATGTCGCTATGATCCTGTTCAAACTCTTTGAAAACCGGCAGCAGTTCTCTTGCATGGGGATCGATTGCATTATAAATGAATGCCAGAGAAGATTTTCCTTCATTCATAATCTGCTTTTCAAATATCTCACTTTCTGAAACATACTTTTCTGCACCGTATCCGGCAACGGCACCGTCTCCCACCGCTGTTGCAACCTGCTTTAAGTATTTGTCACGTACATCTCCCACTGCAAATACTCCGGGGATGTTTGTTTCCATCCGTTCATTTGTTATCAGATATCCGCCTCGGTTCATGTCCAGAATGTCACGGAATATTTCTGTATTTGGCAGATAGCCGATAAACAGAAAACAGCTGTCCACATGTACAGGAACCCTTTCCTCTGTTTTTACATTTTTTAATACAACTGTGTTCAGCCTTTCGTCTCCTTCAAAACTGTCCACAACCGTATTCCAGATAAATTCCATTTTCGGATTTGCAAGAGCCTGAGCCTTTGCAATCTCGTTGCAGTCCATTTTGCCATTCTCATGCATGACTGATACCATAACTTTATCTGCAAACTTAGTCAAAAATATCCCTTCTTCAATGGCTGCGTCACCGCTTCCGATGACCATAACGGTCTTTCCGGTGTTTGCCGCTGCGTCACAGGTGGCACAGAAAGAGATTCCTTTGTCATAAAGATATAAATCCTCATTTTTGGCACCGGTCAAACGTGGCTTGCCGCCGCTTCCGACAATTACAACCTTTGCCTGGTAAATGGTACGAAATGTCTCTACCTGCTTGATATCTCCTTCCAGAGATACGGATTTTACATCAGTTAATTTAAACTCCACACCGAACTTTTTGGCCTGTTTATGAAATAATTCCATCAGTCCAAGGCCTGTCGCCCCATCCGGAAAACCGGGATAGTTCTCTATTTCATTGGTATATGTAGCAAGCCCGCCTACCAGAGTTTTTTCTATGATCAATGTTTTCAGCTTGGCTCTGCCGCAATATATTCCTGCAGTTAAGCCGGCTGCTCCGCCCCCTATAATTACAACGTCATATGATTCTGTTTTTTTAGTCATTGCAACCTGTTCCTCTCTGAATATTCTTATATTTTTATAGGGGCAATCAAATATGATCGCCCCATGATTACAAGTTACATAAAGTATTTGGCTAATAATTTGCTTCCCAGAAAAGCTCCTACCAACAGAAATGCACCGAATACCCATCCGGATAAGGAAAAGGATGCAATTGCGGTAAATAACGCTCCTATATTACAACCATTTGCAAGTCTTGCTCCATAGCCCATTAACAAACCACCAAGAATTGCAGCAATTACCTGCCGTAAAGACTTGATCTTCTTGATCTTAAACTGAGATGCAAACAGCGTTGCAGCAAATGCACCCAGTACAATGCCCAGATTGCGGATGGAAGCACCGTCTGCCAGAAAGCTGGTATTTAGTTCCTTCTGCATTTTTTCTGATGCATAATATACCCAGCCGCTTGCGTCACCGCCAAGAGCCTTGTAAATCCAGGTGCCCCAGTTAGCAAATGCGCTTGTTACACCCCAGCCGCTGCCAAAAGCTGCAAAATGGGCAATTTGAAATACTGCAAGCAATACAGCACCGGCCACGTATGTTAAGGGTTCTTTTAACAGCTTTTTGTAAATGGGATGATCGCCAAGCTTAATAAAAAATTGTTTCAAATTTATTCACCTGCTTTCACAGAAGTTATCTACTTCGTCTTCTCGATGACAATTTCCCATTCTCCATCATCTACTTCTTCGATTTCTACGTTATGTCCCTGTTTTCTAGCCCACTCAGGAATATTCTTCATTGCACAGCTATGATCGATGGATACAGCCAGAACGTCACCAACGGATAACTCATTGATTTTCTTCTCAGTTTTCATAAGCGGGACTGGACAAGCCTCTCCCAGACAATCTAATGTAAATTCAGCCATTTTATATCTCCTTTAATTTTCAATTATTTTATTCTGCACTACCCATTTTCTTTTCCTGCCATTTGACAGCTGCTATGTATAACAGCACAATGATTAGTCCCTGTACAACGATTGCACCAAACCAGCCAAACACGTCCGGTAAAAAGATCTTCGGTGCATTTGCATTGAATTTGCTCCAGAAATTCATATCATGTGCACCCCAGAAAGAGCCTGCTATGAAAAATACCAAAGACAGCATTTGCATGGTGAAACCCTCTCCAACGCGCATCAAGGTTCCGGATGCACAGCCGCCGGCAATAACCATTCCGATGCCAAACAGTACTGCACCGACAGCTAAGGGCAAACCGATGGGCGCTACGCCAACCATGTTGAGATTGGAATCCGCATTTGCCAATATACCGGCATACTTGATTGCCCAGAAACCAACGCTGGCAACTGCAACTGCAACCAGTACGGCTCTTGTTACAGATGTGCTTCCTGTTATACATGGATCACGGAATGCTGCCGTAAAGCAGAAACGTGAACGCTGCAGGATATACCCGAACGCAATACCGAATCCCCAATAAACAGGCAGCTTATTGCTCCCTCCTGCCAAATAAGATCCAAAAGCAATAATCAGGATTGTAACCAGAATTGCGTATGGGATCTGGCTTTTTTTCGGTTTTCTTGGCTTACGCACTCTTTCCCCACCAACTTTTGTGTTAACCTCTGACACGTAAATCCCCCTTTCTTAAAAATAGTATTTGTTAATATTATAACAAAATCACAATTCAAATTATACCACACTTATCAGAATCCGGTTAATCAAGAATCTGATATGTCATAAGATTTACTTATAACCCATTATTTTATCACTCTAGCCACACCGAATTATATTTGCTATAATAAAAGAACAAAAAAAGAACTGTTAAGTTTTTAACAGCTCAAATGACTGATTCATAGTTAAATTCAGAAAGGCGGGGTAATATGAACATTCATAACCTGAAAATGTTTATAAAAATAGTGGAATCCGGCAGCATCTCAAAAACTGCCGAACAGATGAATATCAGCCAGTCCGCATTAAGCCAGCAGCTGCGAGTCATGGAACAGGAATTCAGTGCACGGCTTTTTGAACGGAACTATCAAGGTGTGATTCCGACTAACATCGGTATGATTGTTTATAACCGCGCTCTTGAGATTTTATCGTCCTATGACAGAATGCTGGTTGATATCACCAATGCACAGAATCAAAATAAAACCGTACATATTCTCGCTTCTCCCTGTGTATATTCCTATGCCCTGCCATGCACGTTTTACCATGTAAAAAACAAGTATCCGGAATATAGCCTTAATATGGAGATGATGTCCAGCAGAATCATAGAGGAAAAAATATCAAAAGGCGTTGCCGATATGGGAATCATCATAGGCAAGCCCAAGGATAAGAATCTATCTGCTAAAAAGGTATTTACCGACCGCGTTTTTCTGGTTGCCGGAGAAAAAATGAAGGTTCCTGCCCAGTTAGAGTGCCAGGATCTTTATCATTATCCACTGCTGATGCTGGTAAAAGCCCAAAAAACAAGACAGGTACTGGATAAAATGCTGAACAAAAACGGAATCCGCATCAATCAGCTGCATATCCCTTATGCCCTTGAATCCACGGAATCCATTAAACTGTCCGCAATTAATGGTTTTGGGCTCGCTTTTCTACCCTACATGGCAATCAAGAAGGAATTATACAACAAACAACTCCGCATAGTTGAATGTCCATGCCTGGAGTTTGACAACGAATATTATTCCATAAAAAATGCTGGCAGTGTTCCTCTCAATTATGAATCGTCTAAACTCATTAAGTATATGGAAGCAATATTAAAAGAGACTATTTGTTAGCAGATATAGTTACTTCCCAAACACCGTTTATGACTTCTTCCGCATCATATTGCAAATTATTTGCATTACAAAACGATTTGATATTAGAAATTGTACAGCTATGATCCGTAACCAACATACATTCCTCACCGTTTTTTATGGAATCAATAACATTTTTTAGTCTCAAGACAGGTACCGGACACATATCACCAAGGCAGTCAATTTTTACCATAAGCGCTCCTTCTGCACATTCTTATACCTTCACAGGCTGCTGTGCTTAAGATCTAACAAAAAACAGGGTACTGATTCATTTTATCTAAAAGATTGCTGACTATCAATAGGGAACTTTCAATATATCTTGCAATAATGAAGCAGCCGCAAAGCCGCAGGGGACCTCGTTAACCACGGCAGTACAGCTCCTCCATAAGCTATAATTGTCCCAGTCGGTAAAGAGCCAGTGCATAAATCTTTGCATTGGTCATTAAATCTTCCACGCTCATCCACTCATTGGGATTGTGGCTGATTCCTTTCTGACCAGGGAAGCTTGGGCCAAAGGGGACAATGCCAGGCATGGCCTTTGCATAAGTGCCGCCTGTGGTGGTCACAGGAGTACCATCCTGCCCTGTGACCAGTTCATAGCTCTCCTGCATGGCCTTAACCATAGGCGTGTCCTTTGGGAATACCACCGGGTCATAATTCTGTATGAGTTCGGCCTTAAGCCCCTCTGCCCCGGCCTTACCGCAGATGCGCCTCATGATTTCCTTTATGGCAACGCCTCCCGGATAGCTTAATGTCACATCAAAGGCCGCCTGTCTCCCACTGCAGAGGCTGTCTGGAGCCATGCTCAGCTTATATCCCCGCATCTCCATCATGCCATATTCCTCGTGGCTAAAGTCAATCCCCAACCGGTCGCCTGTATTCTTGGCTCCGATAAAATATTTGTTCACAAAATCGAAGAATGTTTCCAAATGCTCCATACTGCCAATGATCCGCACCACGGCTCTGCCCCTCTCACTGTACACCACCGGATACTTGCAGTCCGGTGTGAATCCATAAAGAGGCGGCCTCTCCTTTGAGAGATAATACTTCAGATCCTCAAATCCGGATTCTTCGTCGCAGCCGAAGATGATGCGCACTGGATTTTTAAGAACAAGTCCGGCCTCCTTAATGGCGGCCAGGCCATAGAGGCATGCCATGATTGGTCCTTTATTGTCCAGCACTCCCCTGCTGTAGATCATTCCGTTTTCCAGATAACCGCTGAAGGGCGGCTGTTTCCAGCCTTCTCCCACCGGGACCACATCCACATGACCGATGGCGCAGACATAGTCTTCTCCCATGCCATACTGAGCGTATCCCATATAATGATCCAGGTTCACGGTGTAAAATCCCAACTGCGCGCTGATATCCAGGGCGCAATTTAGTGCGCGCTTCACACCGGTGCCAAAGGGAGCCCCGTCACAGGCCTCCCTTTCCACACTGTCAATACGTACCAGCTCCTGGACACTGCTGATGAACCGGTCCTTTAACCGGTCCACGAAGTCCAGGATCTTCTTATCTGATTCATTTTCAATCGTTCCATATCCCATATCTTATTCCTCTATGGGCGCCATGCGCGTCTTCATATAATTTTCCATCCACTCATCGGAAACCTTCATATAAGTGCAGCGGCCGCTCTCCCCACGGGTTACCAGGTAAACCGTGGGTTCCAGTTCCTCAGTGACCACCGCGAAAGAAAATCCCTCGATATTTGTGGCGACCCCCCACTCACCCTTAGGATTCATGGCAATGAGGGATATATCACCAGCTTCGCCCCGACGTTCCCGAAGTTCTCCATCCAGCCGGTTCACCGCTGTCTCGCAGGCTTCCTGAGGATGCATTCCCTCTCCCATAAGCCGGACGATTTCATAAGAAATGCAGCCTTTCATCAGATCCTCACCCAGACCGGTAGCGCTGGCGGCTCCTTTCTTACTGTCGGCATAGAAGCCGGAACCAGATATAGGAGAATCGCCTACCCGGCCCTTTTTCTTCATGAACAGACCGCTGGTTGAAGTGGCTGCCGTCATCTTGCCATTCCCATCCAGGCAGGCCATACCCACGGTATCATGGCCGGAATAAGGTTTAAGCTCCTTAGCTGCTGCCTTAGCCGCCATCTCCTTTACCCGCTTCCTGTAATGTGCCCTGGCTCTGTCTGTCAACATATTCTTGCGCTCAAAGCCTTCCTTGTGGGCGAATTTCTCGGCCCCCTCGGCCACCAGCATGCTATTGACTTTCTCACGGCTTAAGCGTCTGGCAATAGACACTGGATTGGCAAAGTCCCTGATGGCAGCCACAGCTCCTATATCCAGTGTATTGCCATCCATATAGGCGGCATCCATTTCCACTTCCATTTCCTCATTAGGCAGTCCGCCGTAGCCAACGGATTTATAATAAGGGAAGTCCTCCACCTGACGGATGGCCAACTCGATGGCATCCCCTGCGTCGCCGCATTCCTTTAGCATCTCAGCTCCCTTTGTAATCCCTTCTACGGCCATACGCCAGGTTGCTATCATACCCCACATAGCAAAGGCCTCCTTTTATTTAAAACAGAATTCATGAATCAGCGCTGAAGTGTCCGCACTGTCGGCCAGAGCCCTGGCCAGAGTACACATATTTCTTAAGGCATCATTAAGGCCCAGACCGCCCTTTTTCGGCGTTTCAACAATCGATACCTTATCTTTATAAGCTGCAATGGTATCTGCATTCTCCGCAGACATGGCTGCAAACGCCTTTGCCTTGGTGGTGGTGTTGATATCGCAGGCCACTTTGGCACACATCTGCGCGTAGTCCGCATAGTTAAAGGCTGGCCCGCACATTACCACATCCGGCTGCAGCTTGTTCACCATGGCACAAAGCTTGCGGCTGACCTCCTCCGGATCGGCAAGGTAAGTGCCATTGCCGCAGCACAGACAGGCCATGATGTGTCCGTCCACCTGTTTTAAGAAAGGTTCCATCATAATTGCTGGTCCGATGGGCTCTTTTTTCCCTGTAAGGGGAACCATAGTGTCGTCCTTGGTTCCAAGTCCTGACTGAATCTGGTCATATATCATAATAAGCTTCATACCGTACACCTCATTTTATAGATCATCAAAAGAAAGATCGTTAAGATCAATATCATCGTCGTCAGTTTTCTCAGTTTTCCTGGTCTCGTCTTCCATGTACTGTTTATCCATCATCTTAATAAATGGCATATAGATGAATACGCCCAGAACAAGAAGAATCAGCTGAAGCAAAGCGCCCTGCCAGCCGGTTGCCAGGAACCCGGAGAGGATAACAGGCATGGTCCACGGGATTGCTACACCAGAGCACAGAGGAACCAGGCCGATGCTCATGCAGAAGTAGGAAATCACAATGTTGATGGTGGGCACCAGCATGAAAGGAATGAGAATCATTGGGTTCAGTAAGATGGGAAGGCCGAACACAATGGGTTCATTGATTCCGAAGAGGCCAGGGATAAATGCCAGTTTCCCTAACTCCTTGATACGCTTGGAGCGGCAGAAAAACAGCATTGCAATCAGCAGCGACAAAGTGGAGCCGCAGCCGCCAAACGTGGCAAACAGATCCTGGAACTGCTGGGATATTATATTGGGCAGCGGCTGGCCTGCCTGGAATGCAGCCAGGTTCTCCGCGGACAAGGTCTGAAGGATGGGATTGAATACCGCACCTACTACGGAACCGCCGTTTACTCCGAAGAACCAGAAGAGATGGAGGAAGATATAAGCGATTACCATAGCCGGAAGGGTGTTGCCCAGCTTAAGGAGAGGAGTCTGCAGGATGGTGAACACAAAGTTGAATGCGTTATCATATGGGGTCATGGCAAATATAATGTTTATGATGAAAAACACCAGCACGGAAATTCCGGCAGGAATCAGGGCAGAGAAAGACTTTGCCACTGTAGGAGGAACACCGTCAGGCATCTTGATGATCCACCCTTTTTTATTGACCCACGCATAGATGTGTACCGATAAGAACGCTACAATAATTCCTACGAAGATTCCCTTGGACCCCACCCAGCCCAGGGGGATGCCTGACACAGCAGTATCATTTACCATGATCTTATAAGGCATGATTAAGAACCAGCATACCAGTGATACGGCACCGCCGAACAGCTTATCTACCTTCATCTGCTCGGAAAAGGAATAGCCGATTCCAACGACTGCAAGCATTGCCATAATTGAGAACGTGGCATCGGTTGGCTTGGCAAAGTAGGCATCCCAGTTCTCCCCAAAGAACCTTGCCCAGAAATTAGTCCACCCGGGAATCGGGAAATTGGCAATCAGCAGGAAAAAGGAACCCACGATTAACAGCGGCATGGACAGCAGGAAGCCGTCACGGATTGCAATAAGATACTTGTTCTTTCCGATTCGCTCTGCCAAAGGCATGAGTATTGACTCTAATTTACTTAACATATTGTTATTCCCCCGTTTTTATTTGTTTTTGCGATTATGGAAGTTCTGCCTTTAAAGCCTTATTTGGAAGCTTTTAAAAGTTTTATTGCTGATTTTAAGACCTTCTCACCATTCATCATGCCGTAATCGGCCTGGTCAATGACCTGTATCGGGATCCCTTTGCTTCCATACTTTTCCACAATCTCACCGTAACGGTATTTGACCTGAGGTCCCAAAAGGATTACATCCGGATGCTTTTCATCGATGATCTGTCCGATCTTTCCATCCGGGTAAGCTTCCACTTCAATGGGAAGGTTATGCTCGTTGGCTACGCTCTGCATCTTGCTAGCCAGCATGCTGGTTGACATTCCTGCACTGCAGAATAAATACACTCGTTTCATTGTAAAATCCTCCTTGCTATTTGCATTTTTTTATTTCCATTATTTACTCCCCGCCATCTCCTCCAGCTCTATGATCCTTCTGTAGCTGGCAATCATCTCTTCTGCGATGATTTTGAATCCTTCCGCGCTCATAAGCTGGTCTTCCGCATGGATCAGAATCAGGGATCCGCCCACCGGCTCCCCCTGGGCCTCTTTCTGGATCAGTTCAAAGTGGGCCTCATGTCCTGCCAGAAACATTTCCTGACCGGCTTTCATACATTCCCCGGCACCGGCGAAATCCCCATGCTTTGCCTTCTGGATCGCCTCAATATAGCTGGACCTTGCTCCGCCTACATTGGATATGATTTTAAAGCAAATGGTCTCTAATCCCTCTAACATATTGCTGCCTCCTGAATGTGTTGATGAATGCAAAATGCAGCAAAACCGTTTTGTTTGCTGCATCTTAACTTAAGCTGCCTTAATTAATTATAATTATAAGGCTCTTATTCACTTTTTTCCTTAAAGGCATTTCCTAGCTCTTAGGAAATTCACTCCATGATCCGGTCGATAAATTCCTCATATCCGCAGGGAGCCGCCAATTTTGCCAGCTCCTCTGGCTGATTCACGATGTTGGATATCCAGTCAAAGAAGATTTTAATCATCCTTGCATCCCCTATATTGATGGCAAACAGCATAACCAGCCGCACCTCAAAGACACCCCATTTCACAGGATTCTTAAGCTGGGCCACCGCAATGGTTGAATTCCCGGCAAAGGCTCCGAACGCATGAGGAATTGCAAATATATTCACAAAAGAGGTTGGGTTCATCTGCTCCCTCTTTAATACCACATCTGTAAACTCCGGATCCACAACCCCCTCCTGTACCAGACCGGAGCACAGCATGCGGATAATTTCCTCCGGATTTGTACAGTTCACCTCTGTGTGGTAGTGTTCCCTGCGGATTAAGCTTCCGATGTGGGAGGAGAATTCCAGCCGGAATCCTTTCTTATCCAGCCGGTTGATGGCCTGGAGAATCCTGGATTCTGTCTCGGAATCCACGAATAGGTTAATGGAGACGGTCTCCACGTTCAACCCATGTTCCAGGGGAAATGTACTGAGCAGAAGATCTGGATCCAGAGAAGACACTACCTCCTCTTCAAAATAACCAAAGACCTTCACCACTTCCATCCTCTCACGAAACATATCGGAAATTTTCTTCACGCACATATCAGAAAAAGACTGGTTATGAGGCAGGATCATTACAGCATGATATTTCCTTTCTGTTTTCATACGCTCACTGGCAGCTCCCAGATGAAGGGCGATATAGCAGCTCTCTGCATCGGATATGGGAGTCTTAAGCCTGTCTTCCAGAAATTCCACCACGTAGATTCCCATCTCGAAGACCAGAGGGTATTTGCGTTTGATTTCTTCCACAAACACATCCTCCATCCGGACCTGATTCCTGACACGCTCTACCAGGCCGTGGATGTGCATCTTAAGACCGGCAATAAGATCCCCATCCTGCCGGAAATCCAGCCCGAACAGAGTGTATATCTGCTCCAGAGCCTCGCCAACCATTTTCCTGGTACTCAGCCACCTGCCGCAGAAATTCACGTAATCGTCGGTATAATTGGAGGCTTTTCTGCCCATGACGACCAGGGCGAACATCCCCACTTCTCCCTCATGGATCTTTATATGCAGGCGTTTGGAAATGCGGTCAAAGAAGTCCTTGGAAATCTGGTACTCGATGGTATCCTCCAACCCCTGCATCTCCTCTTCCATACTGATATAGTTGGCGCAGTTCATTCTCTCAATGCTGGTGCCGGCGTGCAGGATCAGCATGGGAAACATGGATTCATGAATGGAATAATCGTATTCCTTCAGCACATCCACGAATATGTCCTTTACCTCAATTAAGTTAAAGCTTTTATATAGATTTGCCAGCATATTTAAGTTCAGGAAGTTCTCCTGTACCTCGGCCATCAGTAAATCCCTGTAAAACCGCCGTTTTCCGGCTTCATCCCCCTTTAAGGATATGCATTCCTTATTGCGGACCAGCCTTAAACCAGGATAGGGTTCCAGCATCTTGCGTATACGCTTTAAGTCATTGTCAATAGAGGCTCCGCTGACATAGATCTGGCTCTGGAGAAGAGTTAGGTTCAGTTCCTTCACCTCGAATAACAGCTTCTGAATCATGTAAGCGCAGCGGGCACCTGGAGTCTGGGGAATATCCATCCCCCTGGATTCTTTTGGCGGCAAAGGCGATAGACTGGCATTTTCACAGATGCGGTAACCCCGCCGCACATTAGACTCTATGGGAGGCGGGGTCATGTGTCTGTTGATGGATTCTACATCGGAGCGTATGGTACGGTCCGACACCTGCAGAAGAACAGCCAGGCGTCGGCTGGTTATCCAGTCTCCCAGCTCTGATAAAATGGCAAGCAGCTGCTCCTGTCTTTGATTCTGCATGTCTAAATACTCCTTTACTTGCTGTATTCTTCCGTAAAATCCCTTGTTTAGAGGATATAGAATGCAAATACCGTCCATGGTTTTGCATAATCCAGCAGAACATGTTCATACTCAGGAAGATGACCGATCACGTTCTTGCGGCCGTCATTTGGCATGTCTTTGGTGACGATTTGCAGTTCCCCCTTATATTTGGGATAGCCATCATTTAATATAACCACATCGCCCGGTTTTAAGTCTCTGGTATTGGCGGCAGGAATAGACCGTTCTGCAAAAGTGACTCTGGGGCCGGAGGAACGGATCATATAGTCGTTCAAATCACCTCTTACCACATGACGGAGTTCATAATTCAGGATCTGGCGCTCGGTCTGAGTCAGTTCTTTCTCCAGTTGGATACCAAAGGTCAGGATGCTGGTATTTAAGTCAGCGCAAGCCTTGAGTTCCTCATCAGTAGCATATGCATTTGCGATAAGCACATCATCTATCATACCGGTGGCAAGCAGATGGCGTACCTGAAAATCAATCGGAAGACCACGGTGCATCTCCAGAGTGCACAAACCTTCGTTAACGGGCCAAGGACCGTATGCTCCTGGCGCATTGCTGGATACAAAGGCTGCTACCTTAAGCCCAAGTGATTTCATCTTATCATTACAGGTATTAAACTGTTTAAGGCTTAATCCAGTATACTTCTGGGGATAAAAATTGTGGCAGGTAATCAGCTTTTCACGATCCGGATGGTGGTCTATGACATTCTCTACGTAGGCCAGCTTGGTGCTGGCATTGAGCTCTATCTTAAGCCCCTGGGGATTGTAAGTCATAAGACTTTCCTTCATGCCGTCAAAGCCTTCATCCAGACGGATGCCATCCACATGCATTTCCTGAAATACGGATAAGTTCTCGTAGGAGATTCCCATCCGGGAGAATACGGCAGGACTCACATCCGGTATGATCTCCATACCGCAGGCGTGAGCTTCATCCGCCAGTCTCTGAAAACGGCCGATCACTTCTTCCCTGCTCTCCTCCACACTTAAGAGGCAGGTAAAGATTCTCTTATACCCCAATTTCCCTGTTTTTCTGATATAATCCAAGTCCTTTTCTTCGGTAGAATGTTCCGGATAAACGGAAATACCCAATTTTGCCATAAGTTTAACCCCTCTCTTATATTTAACCATCCGGTACATTCGTACCGGATGGCTCTTTGATATTAACTATAGTCCTTCAAGAAAGAGTCTGGAGGTAAATCTATTTCCTAATTGCTAGGAAATAACTTGTTTCTTTATAAATTGGTCTTAAGAAACTCCTTAAGAAAATCCATTGCCTTGTTTTCATCCTGTCCCTCTGCAATAAACTCCAGGCATTCTCCATGACGTGCTCCCAGACTTATGAGCGAGAGTACATTCTTACAGTCCGCTGTGCCTTTCCTGCTTTTAAGGGTTATACGGCACTCGTATTCCGATGCCACCTTGCTCAGCCTCAAAGCATTGATGGCATGAAGCCCCTGCTTGTCCGATACAATGTATTCATAACTAATCATCTCATCATCACCCTTTACGATTCATGCGAAAACGATAAGCCAATGTCAGAACGGCATGACACTGGCGGTTGCAGTAGGTTGACTCCAGCTATTTACAGCAGGAGATAAATCCTCTCCATATTTTAACATACAATCCATAATTATCCACAGTGAAATTATACAGATTTTATTGCCATAACCTAATTACAGTGAGTAATTGGGGAATCGCATAATAATCATATGTCATCTGTGCGCAGCCCCCTTTTCATACATATTTTCCGGATCCGTTTTAGAGTAACTGTTTTGAGTTCGACAGTTCCTAATTCCGAACCCGGAAATAAGTCTTGTATAAATCTGAAATATCCATCTCCTCTACGAATCGACTTATTAGACACACGTAATCATTATCTGGAATTATGCATTCGATATTTAGTTGCAATTTCAGTTGATAAAAGCACTTTTTTCGAAGTCTGGCAATTTCTTTTTTCATAATAATGGAGCTGC